>CAVQCP010000045.1:0-33324 GCA_963710965.1 uncultured Acidobacteriaceae bacterium
CGCCGATTGCCCGGTCGATGTTTGCCCAGATGCCCGCTTCAACTCGCCGGTCAATAGCGCGGCTTTCTCGTCGGATACGCGAATCTCTCCCTCGAGCACGACATCCAACCGTCCCATCCCTGTGCCTTCAAATCGCGCACGATGCAGCGTGGTAAATCCTTGCGCCGAGGGCGGCAACAAAGTTTTGAAATCCGCTCCGCGATTGATGGCGGTAAGCAACGCCTCCGCGACTTTGTCCCGCAACGAATCGCCCAGAAAACCTGAACGTAAGAACTCGCCCACCATTCCCGGGACGTCGATGCGACCCATTTCTGCCACCAGCCGCACGCTGCCATCGTCAGCCACCGAAGCACGCACCTTCACCTCGACCGTGCCATTGCCTTCCGCCATCTCGTTGAAGCTGCCGCGCATGCAAGACCAGCGCTCATAATGGAGTTGCACCCTCACCAGGCTCGCAGGTGCCTGCGGCGTCAGCGTGGCGTCATGAATTTCGATGCGCTCGCCACAGCGGTCATATTGATCAAGCTGCGCGCGTAACACTCCGGTCGCGTTCTGTTGCCAGTCCGATAAATCTTCGGTCACCTTCAGCGCAAACACGTTCTGGCCTCCCTCAGCCTTGCCCTGGGAAATTACACCCCAGGTGGTGAGGGCGATCGTTTGATTGGCAAACTTGAGAGAGTTCTTCAAGGGCGCAAGATTGAACGCGGAGTCTGACCCGAGGCCGCTTCCAATACTCATCTCCTGCCCAAGATCGACTTGATGACCGCGGAAAGTTGTTAGGGCGTGCTCGATATTCTGCGCCGCTGGCGCGACCGGTTGCGCGACTCCCCGCGCATTGCTGACCTCAACGACAAAAGACCGGGCTGCTTGCCCCAGGTCTAAATCGTCCTTGATCAGCCGCTTGCTGATTTCTTTCAACCCGGATTTCTGCGGATCAGAGAAGCCATCCAGGAATTTCTTATTTTCGCTGCGCGCCTCTTCGACGGCCTTTTCGATCGCGGTGAGACCACTGGCAAACTCCGTGGCGCTCTGTGGCTTGCTCAGTTGTTCCTGAAAGCCTTGCAGTTCGGCGCTCGCAGCATCCGTCGACTTCAACATCGCAGTGTAGGCCACGATCTGCTCACTGCTGGCTTGCACGGCCAGAGCTTCGTGGTAATCCCGTAAGTCATCCTTCTCATCGACGCCGGTCGATCTACCGACGCTCGCCAATCCTCCACCAGTCGCAACCCCGCCACCAGTGTGTCCGCCGCCAGCCCCGCGCTGCGCCGACACGCCGTATGGACAAACCAGCACCGCGGCAATCAGAACGGCAATTGCGAGGACGAAACGACTTCCCTTGCGAAGCATAAAACCAGAACCTCCAACCGCATGCTTGATCATACCGCGTCACGGCGGGAAGCTTTAGCTTGGCTCAGATGGGAGGAAAAGGCCATGGGTTTTACAGTTCTTTGCAGAAGGCGGATGGATCTCGCGGCACGGTCGGCTGGAATGAACTCATGTCTAGCCGCAACGCCTGAGAAATGTGTGTCTCATAACCTTGGTTCGATAACCTTCAGCCCTCGTACGCGGGCAAAATGACGCCGGTTGAAGGTCGCTACGGCGCTCCCACCTTCTAAAGCGGTAGCTGCCACAATCAGATCATAAGAGCCGATCATTTCGCCGGAGGACTCCAAGGCGGCCCAGATGCGGGCGTGTTCAAGCGCTGTCGCCTCAGTATAAGAAACAATCGGCAAAGCCTCCAGAATCGTCTGGAGATAGCTCTCACGCCTGGGCTTATGCAGGCCGGTGGCGCGCTCCACGCCATGCCACAACTCTGCGACGGTAATGGCGGCTATTCGAGGTTCGTTATCAGCCTGTTTCTCAAGCCATGCGGGAAGATCAAAGAGCCCCCGTTCGCCGCGGATGATCACATCGGCATCGATGATCAGTGCCATTCTCTGATGGTCTTCATCGCCACTTGTCAACCGGTGGTTTGAGGATTCGGCGAGCCGCACGCAGGTCGCGGTTCCACGCCTTTGCCTCCTCGGGAGACAGTTGGAACTCGCGCAGGGCCGCGGCCAGCTTCCGCGCCGAGCTACCCTTCTTCTCTTCCGGAACTAGCCTCTCCGGAATCAGCCGCGCCACCGGCGTGCCATTCTTGAGCAGCACGAAGGTCACATTCTGATACCGCACGCGGTTGACGCAATCGGCGAAGTTGCGCGCGGCGTCGGTGACCGAGATGGGGGTCGTTTTCATAAAATCAGATTATCAGATTATACAGGTAGTACGATCACATCTCTGAAGCTGATCTATCTTCGAAGCTCACTCGATGCCCCTACAGTTTCCCTTACCCCAATCCCCGGCACCGTCCGTCCCACCACGGCCGCGATCTGCCTCACCTGCGTCATCAACTCATCGAACTGATCGGGGAACAACGACTGCGGACCATCCGACATCGCCTGATCGGGATTGTTGTGCACCTCGACCATCAACCCGTCAGCGCCCACGGCGACCGCGGCACGGGACAGCGGCGTAACTTTATTTCGCTTGCCAGTGCCGTGGCTGGGATCGACAAAAATCGGCAAATGGCTGAGTCGCTGTACCGCCGGCACCACGCTCAGATCGAGTGTGTTGCGCGTATGATCCGCGAAGGTGCGCACTCCGCGCTCGCATAACGCGACGTTGTAATTCCCCTCGCTCAAAATGTATTCCGCCGCCATCAGAAATTCTTCCAGCGTAGCCGACATGCCACGCTTGAGCAGCACCGGCTTCCGGGCCCGTCCCGCGCGCTTCAGCAACGAGAAATTCTGCATGTTGCGAGCCCCAATCTGGATCACATCCGCATACTCTTCCACCAGATCGAGCGATTCATTGTCGATGGCCTCGGTTATAATCTTTATCCCGAACTGCTGGCGGATCTCCGCCATAATGCGCAGCCCCTCCTCGCCCAGCCCTTGAAAAGAATACGGCGAGGTCCGCGGCTTGTAGGCTCCGCCTCGAAAAAACTGCGCTCCCGCCCGGTGCACGCGCTCGGCCACGGCAAACGCCTGCTCGCGGCTCTCGATAGCGCACGGGCCGGCAACTACTGCGAGGCCGCGGCCGCCAATAGTCGCGTCCGTCCCCTCAAAACGAATGACGGTGTTCTCTTCTTTAATATCGCGGCTGACCAGTTTGTAAGGCTTCGAAACCTTGATGACTTCCTGCACGCCCGGCATTTCGTCGAGCGTCCCCTGCTCGACTTCGCCCTTGTTTCCAGTGACGCCGATGGCGGTCCGTTGTGCACCCGGCATGGAATGCGCGCGATAGCCGAGCGATTCGATTTTTTGGCATACGGCACGTACTTCTTCTTCCGTGGCGTGGGCCTTCATGACAACTAACATGTTTCCACCTCAATCTAGTAAGTGTAACGTTCGCCAGAAGCGGCGTAAATAGCGGCGTGGCGCAAGTTTCGAAGGCAACCGGCTTTTACGCCCTTGCAGAAAACTTGGGCTTTGGGTGGAGCAGCGCTTTTGTCGCTCCGACACAAGAAAAAAGGAAGAAGCCGGCCATGAAAACGCCATGCGCTGGCGCGCCGTCGCTCCACCGCAGAGCGGTGAGTCCATCACTACGATCTCCCATATCGCAAAGGATGAACCGCCCAAGGTTATCAGGCCCAGTAAATACCGCGCCAGCGGCCAGTCAGCGATCGAACCATATTGCAGTGCGCAAAACCAGGTCCAAAACCAGAAACTATGGAAAACTCCGGCGTGCCCCAGCCAAACGCAGGTCAGCCGAGCTCGCCGGTCCCAAGCATCACGCGCTCTTTGGCATCTCCATCTTCTTCATCTCCTGCGCCATTTCATCCCCGGACATGTCCCGCTTGTGGGTAGCGATCGACCACTTGTGCCCGAACGGATCGCCCAGTTTGCCATAGCGGTCGCCCCAGAACATATCACTGACTGGCATCTCCACGGTGGCCCCGGCTTTTACGGCGCGGTCAAACGCACCGTCCACATCTTCGGTATAGATGTGCAACCCCATGCCCGATCCGCCGGTCGACTGCGGCGACAACGCTCCATATTGAGGAAATTCATCGGCCAGCATAAAAATGGAATCGCCAATCCGCAGTTCAGCATGCATGATCTTGCCATCCGGCCCATGCATCACGCCCTTCTCCACCGCGCCAAAGGCCTGTTTGTAGAATTCAATGGCTCGCGCAGCATCGCGGACCGTCATGTAAGGGGTTAGATTGTGGTAACCATCGGGTATAGGCTTAACACTCATATTCGTCTCCTCGGCGGGAATTCGCGGACAGAAGTTTACAACAACCAGGGCGCATATATGTCAAAAGAGTGTTACCGGGAGAATCATGAGGCACGCGAGCAAATCCGGTGTGCCTCTCGATGAATGAATCCGTTAGCGACTCGTCGCCAACTATCTCCAGGACGCCTGCGGAATCTGATCGCCCGTGTCTCTCCCAACGTGCCATCGCACGATTCCCTCCTTAAATATTCTTCGGCGCCGTAGTCGAACAAGAGTACAATCGGCTCGTAAATCCTGGCGTCTCCCCGAAGAGCAACTCCCACCGCGGGACGCAACACCCCCAGAGACGCTATTCCCAAACGCAGCACCCTAAATGTTGAGAAATTGGATCGGAGTTTCTCACGACAGAAAGGAGAAATACCATGAAACTCAATCGCAGGGTCCTTTTCCTCGCATGCCTCGTCGCAGCATTTGCATTGTTTGCTGCATCCACCTCAGCTCAGACCCTAGCCAACCGGCTGCCCATTCCCACGGCCCACGCGCCCGTCCCAACTGACGCCGTACCCGCGCAACCTCAGCAGAAAAACCCAGGCGTCCGTTCCGATGCCGACAGTTGTGTCTACACCTTCACTAACACAGGCTCGAACAATAGTTACATAGAGTTCTGCGTGACGGCCAACGGCAACATCGTGTCCTTTCAGAGTCCCGACGGCGTGGAATACATTTATCTGGGAGGCATTGGTGAGGGTTATGGTGTTTGTGACTTTACCTCCGGTGACAGCTACTACGATTGGGCGGAAGACGGAATCAGCAGCAATTGGGATGTCCCGGTTGTAATGTCCTCGTCCCCAACCCAAGTAAAACTTCAACGCACCACCAGTGACGGGATTTGGACCCTTACCCAGACCATTGCCAAGGAAACCTCGGTGCTCCCATCCGCCAAGGTCACCATGGCGCTCAAGAATAATTCTGCCGCCACCCGCGACGTTCTATCTGCTTCGTTGGGCTGACGTTCGATCCCTATCCCGCCACTAGCAACTACTCCGAGAGCGCTGACTCAACCCTTAACAGCGCTTGGGGATACACCGCTTATAACTACACAGGCACTAACTATGCGGGCTATGGTTTGATGATCCAGAATATTGGCATCCCAACAGGCGTATTGGGCTACAGTTGGGGAGCGTTTGACCTGTACACAAGTGGGACACCCAGTCCTTGCTCTCCCACCTCGTATTACGACGGGTATCAAGCCAGCACCGATATCTCGGTTGAGATGCTTTACTACCTCGAGATAGCGAAGAATAAGACCGCCACTGTGAATCTCAGATACCTCGCATTCTGAAGTTCACTTTCCGCTCCTTCACTCTTGCAAGCCCACGCTTGCGGGAAGGAAAGGCAAAATGCTTAAGCCGCCTGATGTCTGGGCGGCTTCTTCGTGTGCCAATGTACTCCCCAGTAATATCTCGAAACGCCGACGACTGAAAAGGCTGATTCCCTCAGCCTGCTTCGGAAGGAATTCAAAAGAATCTCGTGACGCCCTCTTCCAGCACCACCACTCGATCTTCAATGCCCGCCGCCCGCGCCTCCTGCTCGAGCAGTTGCAGCGGCTCGTCGACGGGCTCGTGCGAGAGCCGAAATGTCCCGTAGTGCATCGGCACCATCCAGCGAGCCTTCAGGTCGAGAAAACCGCGCGTGGCATCCGCCGGATCGGCATGCACATGGCGGTAGCTCGCTGGATTGTAAGCGCCAATGGGAAGAAGCGCGACCTCCGGTGATAACCTCCGCCCAATCTCGCGGAAGCCTTCAAAATAAGCCGTGTCCCCGGCGTGATAGACCGAATGCTTTCCTGCCTTCAGCACATAGCCACCGTAGCCGCGATGCGAATCTTTTATAATGCGTGCTCCCCAATGTCGCGAAGGCACGTGCGTCACGGTCACGCTGCCATGCCGCGAATGCTTCCACCAGTCGAGCTCGATAATTTCGGAGAAGCCGAGATCCGAAACCAGATCGGACACATGGCTCGGGATGATAATCACCGGAGCCGTCCCGCACACCCGCAAATTATTCTGTACGATGCGCCGCAGCGAAGGCCGGTGCAGGTGATCGAAATGCGCGTGCGTCACCAGCACCAGATCGATGGCCGGTAAATCGCGTATTCGAAGTCCCGGACGCCGCAGCCGCTTCAAAACAAACAACCAGCGTGCAAAGTTCGGATCAATGGTCACGCTCAGCCCGCCCATCTGCAAAAAGAAACTGGAGTGGCCGATGAAAGTAACTCCCAGCTCACCATTTGAGGCCAGCCGCGGCTTATGGGTATTTCCGGAAAGAGGGGTCACGGCCGAACGCCGCACCAGCCGCCCAAACTGAGATGCACGCTTACGCAGGGCCCGATTCTGAAGCGTTGCCTTGATCATCCCTAAGCCGGCCTGCTTGGTTGGATGAAGGCCGACGACCAACCGCTCCATTTTAGTTCACGCCAGACGAGAACGGGCGTGCTTCCTACGGTTCCCGGTGAAGAGGATCTTGGATACGTGGGTTTTGGGAAGGGTGCGACGTTCAAGTCGTGCCCTTCCCACGCCCATTGAATGCTGAGGCTTGAGCAGAGAGTTTCAGAAGCCTGCTAACCCCCGGAGCTACCGGCTATTCGACACTGCCTACTGTCCCGAATGATTCGGAATCCAACGCGAACGCGGCATCTCCCGCTTGCGCGCGTCGTCGTAGTAGAAGCGCATCTCGTGGTCCGAAGTCGAGACCGCTTTGTCGTTCGCACTGCTAAAGCGAGGCTCGCTCGCCCCCGCCAACGGCAGCGCTTGCTTAGTCGTGTACATCGCCTCCTCCAGCGTCGTTCCACTCGGCGCCTGCGCGTTGGCGAACACGCCGAAAGGACTTCCATTCACATACGACACGCCAATGTAATCCGCCACCATCGGCCCATCGTCGGAAACCGGCAGCCACGAGAGCTGCATCGGGCCAGCCAGTTTTTTCCCCGCCGTCCAGGTCGCGCCGCCATTGCTAGAAGTGGTATACCCCACCTCCAGTTGACAGGTAGCGAGTTTGCAACTCGCCGTCGGATAGTAATAGTAGACGATGGTGAGCTGGGCAGTGCTACCTGAGGTCGCTGGATTCACGCCGATCCCCGGCAGAAAATGATCGACCGTGCTGGTGGTCGCATCAATCGGGATGCGCGCCACCGTACTCCACGTCGTGCCGTTGGTCGACGTGCTCATCACGATGTCGTTCTCCTTGCAACTGGTGCGGAAGCGGCAATCGGACCACACCACATACACCGTGCCCGCGGCGTCAATGCCCACCGACGGCAAATCAGGATTGCGCAACCCTCCCGCCACAGTGTGGTATTGAATGCTGGCAATCGACTGGCTCTTGCCCCAGCTCACGCCGCCATTGCTCGAACTGAATACGTCGATGCCGCCGCCCTGAAAAGGCACAATCACCGTGCCATTCGGCTGCACTACAGGCTCGCCACCCAAACCACCCGCGTGATCGGAAGAAGCCAGACCCGCGCTCCAGGTCTGTCCACCATCGCTCGACACGCTCATCAAAACATCGCCTGTGCCGTAGGCCTGATCCCATTCCGTATAGCAGTTGCCATAATAAGGACTCGTCGTCGTGTTATCGCACGTGGTCCAGTTCTTGTCGTCAAGATGGGTGGTGTCGATGCTGATGGGATTTCCCCAGTTCAATCCATCCGTCGAACGGCTCACCGCGACATCGCCGATGTACCGCGACGAACTGCTCAAACCATAGAGCGGCAGCGTCGAAATCAGCCACTCTCCGTGCTTGGCGTCATAAGCCACCGAAGGGTCGGCCGCCGCGCCGTAGGTCCCGTTTTTGTAATTCACGGTCAGCCCCGGCAAGTTGCCGTACTTCCATGTCGCGCCGCCGTTGGTCGAAGTGGAGAAGCCCACATCGGCGCTGCCCCAGCCGATCGATCCCGGCCGCCGCGCCACGTGAAACGCGCTCACAATCGTGTCTCCCCACGCGAACGTGTCCGGCTCAACTTCGGTTTTATGGTCACTGTCGCTGTTCGTGAAATTGTCAGTGCTGATCTTTGCCAAGCCCGTCTGCGCTCGCGCGGGCAAGACCAACGCGAAAGAGATTGTTAATGCCAGCAGCACCGTGAGAAAAGAAAGCGATCTGTTAGTGGATCCAGAACCCGAGAATATCCTCTTCATTTTTAGTTGTCCTTTGATCTTCATTGCGTGGATTCAAAACGTCAGCAGGGAGACGAGCCCAAACTATACCTCGATAGTTGATCGAATGTCGATGTGCAGTTTTCTGCATACAGGAAGGACGTTGATCGGTTCTTGTCATCCTCGCAAGGGCGGGCTCGCAAGGGTTGCAATGTCGCGTTTGTCATTCCGACCGGAGCCGGACCCTGAGCGAGGTCGAAGGAGACGGCGGAGTGGAGGAACCTGCTTTTTCTCGCCCCCAGCCTTTTCCTCAGCCATCGCTTTTTGCGCAGCGAAGCAACGCAGCGAACCCGCCGTTTGGCCTGCCTACTTGTCGATCCACAACTTCGCTTGACTCCCTCTAGTCACTCATATCTAATCCGAAATGTTCGTCCTTACGAGGAGTTTTTATGCACGTCGCGTTCTTAGGTCTGGGAATCATGGGCCACTCGATGGCCACGAATCTGGTCAAAGCCGGACACGAAGTCACCGTCTGGAATCGCACTCCCGGCAAATTGGTGGAAGGCGCGGGCATCGCTCCCACGCCCGCCGCGGCCGCGCAAGGCGCTGAAGTAGTCTGGCTGTGCGTCTCCGACACCGCCGCCGTGGAAAAAGTGTTGTTCGGCCCCGAAGGCATCGAGCCATCGCTGACTGAGGGCATGATCGTCGCCGATTCGAGCACGATTTCTCCTTCCGCCACGGTGAAATTTGCCGAACGCGTACGCGCCAAAGGCGCCGCCTATGTCGACGCTCCCATGACCGGATCGAAAATCGGAGCGGCTGATGGAACCCTGATTTTCATGGTCGGCGGCGACGCGGCTACCATCGATCGTCTTAGCCCGCTCTTCGCCGCCATGGGCAAAAAGATTTTTCGCATGGGCGAAACCGGCAAGGGCCAGGCCACCAAGCTCGCGATGAATCTCCAGATCGCTCTCATCTTCGAAGGCTTCGCCGAGGGACTGACTCTTGCCACCAAGCTCGGCGTCGACCCGAAACAACTCGTCCAGTTGATCGGATCCACCATGGTGAAGTCCGGAGTCGTCGAGTACAAAGCGCCCTTCGTTTTGCAGCGTGACTTCACCCCCAACTTCCCGCTGCGCCTGATGCACAAAGACCTTCGCCTCGCGCTGGACGCGGCCAAAGAAGCTCGCGTAAAATTGCCCGCGCTCGAGACAGTGGAAGAAATTTACGAAATGGCCACCGAAGATGGCCACCAGGACCTCGATTACGCCGCAACGCTGACATTGCTCGAAAAATGGGCCGGAGTGCAGGTAAAAGGCGAAGCCGCGTAGGACCTTTGGAGGCATTCCATGCCCGGCAAAAAAACGACGAAAAAGACTACCAAACCCCGCCCGACTACGGCAAAGAAGACCGCAAACCAGAAAAAATCGCAGCCCGCTAAAACCAAGCCGGCATCCAGGCCCACGGCCAGGAAATCGCAATCGTCATTGTCCTTAGCCCGCCCCAAATCAGCCTGCCCCGATTTCGCTCCAGTCTTTTCCGCCCTCAAAGCCGTAATGGCTGCGCACGAAAGAGAGCTGCGGGTAGTCCACGACGAACCGCAAAAATATTATCTGGTCACCAAGTCGCTGAGCTGGAAAGATGGCCCCATGTTTTTCGGCGCTGTCATGCTGGGCAAAGCCTACGTCAGCTATCACCTCATGCCGCTGTATGTTTTTCCCGAGCTGGGCAACTCCATCTCCCCCGAACTCAAACGCCGCATGCAAGGCAAAACTTGCTTCAACTTCCGCAATCACGACCAAGCCCTGGCCGCCGAACTGAGCGAACTGACGAAAGCGGGATTGGAACATTACCGCGCAAAGAGCCTGCTGTAAGCCTTCTTACTTCTCGACCTTCTCCGCGGACTCCGCAATGAAGGCTTCGGTAGTGTCTTACTTATTTGTACGTACAATGTTCCGACTGGAACATTGTACGTACAGCTAAAACCACTCGGCCAAAGCTTACCTCTTCAGCTATGCTCCTCCGCGGCTGAAGTATACTGGCACACCACCATGCCAGAGGTCATCCCACCAACCATCACTCGCCCCGAACTGGCCCGCGACCTGGGCATCGGCGCTGCTTCCGCGGTCGTGGTGGGCACCATCATCGGCAGCGGAATTTTTCTCGTCCCCGCCGAAATGATGCAGGCAGTGGGCTCCGCCAAACTGGTTTATCTGGCATGGCTGGTCGGCGGACTGCTGTCTTTTTTCGGCGCCCTCACTTACGCCGAACTCGGGGCCATGAAGCCCCAGGCCGGGGGAGAATACGTCTACGTCCGCGACGCCTACGGCCCGCTGGCAGGATTTCTCTATGCCTGGACGTGGTTCGTCATCGCCAAACCCGCATCGGTCGCCACCATCGCAACCGGCCTGGTGCGGATTCTCGGCACCTTCCCCATCTTTTCTTTTTTCCCTACCCATGCGATCTCCGTTCCATTCCCCATCACCTGGGGACAGCTCGCCGCAATTGCCGCAGCCATCCTCATCTCTCTCTTGAACTATCTCGGAGTCAAAAAAGCCGGCGAATTCCAACTCGTCTTCACCCTGCTGAAAGTGGTCATCATCGTCGGCATTGTGCTGGTCTGCTTCAGCGGCGCCGGAAGCGCCGCCGGACGAGGCTGGGCCAACTTCGCTACCACCTTCACCGGCGCCACCGGAGGCATCGCCGGCTTCATGGCCGCTCTGGTCGCCGCGCTCTGGGCCTACGACGGATGGAACGACTTGAATATGGTTGCGGGCGAGATAAAGAATCCGGGGCGAAACATTCCTTTCGCCTTGATTGCCGGGGTAGCCACTGTCGGAATTCTTTATGTGCTCGTAAATGCCGGAGTGCAATACGTCTTGCCTGCGAGTGCGATCGCAGCTTCGCCGCGCCCCGCGTCCGACGCCGTCGCTCTGGTCATGGGACGCATGGGCGCCAGCATCGTTTCCGCCGGCATGGCGGTCTCCATGCTGGTGACGCTGAATGGCACCATCATGAGCGGCGCGCGCGTGCCTTACGCCGTGGCCCGTGATGGATATTTTTTCTCGGCGCTGGCCGAAGTGCATCCGCGCTACCGGACGCCATCGGTCGCCATCGTCGTGCAGGCCGCGATGTCGATCGTACTTCTGCTGCTGGGCGGGAGCTTCCGGCAACTTTTTTCGCTGGCCATCTTCGCGGAATGGCTGTTCTACATGATCTCCGGCAGCACGATCTTTATTTTTCGCCGCCGCGATCCTGACGCGACGCGTCCCTATCGCATGTTCGGCTACCCGTTTGTCCCCGCATTGTTCATTGCAGCCGCCGCCGTCCTTCTGTATTACACCTTCCGCAGCGACTGGCCCAACTCGTTTTATGGAGTTCTGGTCATTCTGGCGGGTGTGCCCGTGTTCGCGTGGTTTCGGCGAAGAAAGAGTTCTGCTTCAATTAAATAGCGTTGTGCCCCGGGAATTCGTGGAATAAACCACCGATCCTCTCACGCGAATCGAGCCGCCTAACTCAGGGGCTAAAGCCCTGTTGACCTAAGAGTTAGGCTTGCGGTGCGCCTGAAGGCGCACCCTTTCAAAGCCTCGGACTTATGCCGCGAATTTACAGGACACGACACTAGCTTGACGGGGCGTTTGACGACCATCTCTTGACGGGATCGTGCGCCGAGCGGATTGAGATACCCCCTACCCCCCCCTGATGCCGAATCTTTAAACTCAACAACTTACAGCTAAAATCCGTGATTTAAAGGACTTAACTGCGAGCATGCTAAGTTATTCCAGCGTAATGACTTAGACGTAAATTGTCGTCTCTTGACGGTAAAATCCGTGAAACAAAGGACTTAGATGCCAAATTGCTAAGCTGTTCCAGTTCAAAGACTTATAGGCCTAGTTGCTGCCTTTTTCATTCGTTGACGTTAAAATCCGTGAAACAAAGGACTTCGGGGCGCTGCTGAACGTCGTCAACAAAACTGTCAACCTTCCCCGGTTCATCCTGGCCGAGGCCGTGGGTGAAGCGCAAGGTCAGATGTCACAGGGTGGGAGTGGAAAACCCAGGAATGCAAGGGTGAGATTGCGGCGAAGTCAGATTCCCCACCCCTTCGGCAAGCTCAGGGCAGGCTCTGTCGCCAGATATGCGACAAGGACGGGGTAGCATCAAGTAAGCCTTGTAAGAAAAGGCTAGCCGGCCCCATCGTATGTGATTTATGAACATGTAGGGTGAGGTTCGCAGTACCCAGCTTTGCAAGGGAGGCAAAGCTGGGGCAGCCTTACTCATGGTGGTGCACGCAAAAGGCAAGGATGGGCCGGCGCCCCGCCGTGATTGTGACGGTGCCGACAAAAATTCACAGCTGGGCCAGCCCCCAACCTCTGAGTGGATTAGTTGGAGGGCGGTAGACTAGGGTCATGGACTGCTGGGCGGCATGCTTAGGAGGCTGTAGCGATAAAATGTCGCGGGAGCATCTGGTAAGCGAGTCGCTTTTTATCGGTGAAAAGGTAAAAGTCCAGGGACTCCCTTGGTGCAAGAGCGAACCAAAAGAAATAGGAATTTCTGGACTTACGGCTAAGATCCTCTGTGTGAAACATAACAATGATCTTCTCCTATCGACACCGCTGGATCGCAGGCATTTGCCACGCTTCGCGAAATTAGACGGCTTGCGAACGTTCGGCAAGAGCTAAAACCCGGCTACTGGACGGTTAAGAGATATCGAATAGATGGTCTTGGGCTAGAGCGCTGGTTTCTAAAATCCCTTATCAATCTTTGCTATAACACGGAGTATCCGATCGGAAGAAATTCGCAGATCGCTGGCAAGCCCTCGGAGGAACTGGTTCGAATTGCGTATAGCCTCGATTCGTTTAAGGGCCGTGCTGGCCTCTATTTCATGGCGCAAGTGGGAATGAAAATTGAGTCTACCGATACAGTTAGCTTCTCGCCTTTAATTCAGAAGGATGGACTCCGCGTTGAAAGCGGACTGTTCTCATTTCGGGGTTACGGCTTTGTTTTGGGCCTCGAACCCGAAGGTCTTCCTCAACCACTGCACGGTGTAATGCTAAATGGCGAGGATCTCGGAGTAACGCAATTGAATTTTCATAATAAGACAGTCTTTATCAAGGAAGGCAGATATCTCTCGCAGGAACTAAGTATCGATTGGTAATTTTGCAGATCGGAATCCTTCAGGGGGCTGGCCCACCTTTGTTGGCACCATTCTAACTGGGGCTGCCCCAGCTTTCCTTCGGTGGGAAAGCCGGGCACCACGGACCCCAACTGCACTTCACACCATCTTCCGGTTTTCATCTCCGCCTTCTGCTGTTCGTTTACCAGCACGACGCCGCGCTCTCCATGGGCGTAGTGCCGGTAACTGCTCCAGGCCCACGGCTGAGGCTCCAGCACCAACCCGCGCTTCACCGGATTGCGATGCATATATAGCGCGGTGGTGATGAAGCGCAGTATCCCGCGCCGTAGTAGCGCTGAAGTTTGTTGGGCACGAGCGAGACTTAGCATGGTAGGTAGGGGCTCGTATGTGATTTATGAACACAAAGGGTTAGGTTCGTGGTGCCCAGCTTTGCGAAAGAGGCAAAGCTGGGGCAGCCCCGTGAGGGTCCGGTTGAAGGGTCGCATGGTTTCACGGCCGAGCTCGACCCCTCGGGATTTGCTTGCTCATAGGGATGCTTCGACTTCGGAGTGAGGCTCGCTGGGCTCGCCTTACTCCTTCGCTCTGCATGACAGGGGTTTGTGGCTGCGGAGTCCGATGTCGCGCAAATGGCGGGCGGCGCATCCTCAGTTAGAAGCAGGTTCCTCCGCTCCGGTGGGAATGACAAAGTGGTGGAAGCGGGCTTACGCGGCGGTTTGAAGCGGCCTGCTTCCATGGCCTTGCCAGGGTTCGTGCGTGTGGCCTGCAAAATCAAGGTCAAAAGCAGCGGACAGGAGTGTCCGCTCCACACGGGCGTCGCTGCGCTCCGCTGAACAGCCGACGGGCGGCTGTTCCCACATGATTCGCGCCCGATTTGGGTTCTACTTCCGAAAGTGTCCTGCCGCGGTTACTTTTGGTCAAGAGCTGTGGACACGTTTACCCCCTGACCCTTTTCTCCTATCGTGGAACCTCCAGTCCCGGTCGCTCCCCTGGCTTGGGTCCCCTTGGAGTTTATTTCATGACGACGGAACAACCCGGCTTTCAGCTCGGAATTCTCCCGGAGCGCAAGATCGATAAGCGCGCCCTGGGCACCAGCTACGCACTCATGGTGCTGGCGACGCTTTTGCTGATCAATCTGGGAGCGTTCTTTCCGGATCGACTTCCGCTGAAGCAGTACCGCATCACCTCGTTGATTCCGCTTCCTGCCATGAAGCCGGAGCACATCCCGGTGAATAAAACCAAACCGATCAAGGCGAAGCTGCTCCCGCCGGAGCCGGTTTTCAGCGCTCCGAAGCTGGTCGTGCCGCAGGAAGTTCATCGCAGGCCCGCGCCGGAGCCGGTGGAAGCTCCTAAGGTGGTGGTGAATCAATTCCCCGCTCCGGAAATCACGATGGCGGCGAATACGGCAACTCCGAAACTTCTCCATACCGGAGACTTCGGCAGTTCCGTAGCTCCCACCGTCAAGGCCGCCGTGGATAAAGTTCAGACCGGGGGCTTCGGCGATCCCAATGGTTTAAAAGGCACCGGCAAAGAAGGCGCGAAGCTGCACGCCGCGCAGGCCGGAGGCTTTGACATGCCGGTGGGTCCGGGTTATGGCAACGGCACAGGCGGCGCCAAAGGAATCAAAGGCACAGTGGCGAGCGCGGATTTCGGCAACGGCGTGGCCACGACAGCGAAAGCCAGTGGCGGGGGTGCCGTCGCAACCGGCGGATTCGGCTCCGAACAGGTGGTTCATAACGGCCCCAAGATCGCGCAAGCCGACTCGGGCCCGGCAACCATTCCAGTAGAAATCACTTTCAAGCCGCAACCGGTTTACACCGAAGAAGCGCGCAACCTGAAGCTGGAAGGCGAAGTCCTG
The DNA here is from genome assembly GCA_963710965.1 of uncultured Acidobacteriaceae bacterium. Lineage (GTDB taxonomy): Bacteria > Acidobacteriota > Terriglobia > Terriglobales > Acidobacteriaceae > Sulfotelmatobacter. The sequence goes on from CAVQCP010000045.1 coordinate 15,362, forward strand.
CTGGAGGTGATGTTCGGTGCGAACGGAAGCCTGCATGTGAATCGCGTCGTCCGCGGACTCGGACACGGCCTGGATGAAGCCGCGATTGCCGCCGCCAACAAGATGCGCTTCAAACCTGCGCTGCGCATGGGGCAGCCAACGGATTCAACCGCAGTGGTGCACGTCACGTTTCAAATGGCTTACTAAACGCGTATCCGTTTAAGGGAAACGCGAATTGAACAAGATTGAGATTTTGAGAAAGATCGTCTTAAGAAAGATCGTTTCACCGGGAGAGAAAGTCATGCGCACTTGGAAATGGATGTTGACCGCCGCACTGCTGGCCTCGCTGAGCGCCGCCGCGCAACAACCCGCGGATTCCCAACCTTCGGCTCAGCCCGAAACTGCCGCCGCGCCAATGGCGACACCGGCGACGCCTTCCGATGCCGCGCAAGTTGCCCCGGCGCAAGCCGCACAGCCCGCGCCCGCGTCGTCACAGCCGCAAGCTGCCGTGTCCGCTCCAACCGCTCAAGCCGAGACCAAGGCACAGCCAAGCAGCGCGATCCCTTTACCGCCGCCAATGGCCGCACCCACCACGATGGATCAGGTTGTCGATCACTTTATCGAGCGTGAACATGGGCTCATGAAGGCGCTCTCCACCCGCACTCCAGTGGTCGAAACTTATCTGCAGAATCTGACCGCCGACCCGCAACTTGGCCCTGTGCCCAGCGAAGATCACTACTTCCTCGGCCGCATGGATATGGGCGAGACCGTCGACCGCAAAGACTATCTGAAGGAACAAGACCAGAGCATGCAATCCCGCCTGCTCGGCGGATTTAAAAAGCTCTACAAGGTCGAGTACCAGCCCACCGGCTTCTCGTGGATGGTCTATGCCGACCGCACTGACTTTGACCGCTCGCACTACGATTTCCATTACATCCGCCGCGAATTTATCGGCGACATTCGCTGCCTGGTTTTCGATGTGACTCCGAAACCGAAATCGGGCAGGGGACGATTCCTCGGCCGCATCTGGGTCGAAGACCAGGATTTCAACATCGTCCGGCTCAACGGGACGTACTCGGCAGGCGCGCGCAACACTTTCTTTTTCCACATGGATAGCTGGCGGCTGAACCTGATTCCGGGCTACTGGGTGCCCGCTTACATCTACAGTGAAGAAGGCGACTTCAGCGCTGGAGTAAAGAACAAAATCGCATTCAAGGCTCAGACCCGCATCTGGGGCTACGACCTGAAGAAGGATGACAAGGACGACGAACTCACTAACATCCGCGTGGACAGCGTGAAAGACGAAAGCCCAACCACGCAGGATGCATCGCCGCTGCAAGCCGAGCGGGAATGGCAGCAGCAGGCGGAAGATAACGTAATCGAGCGCCTCACCCGCGCCGGTCTGCTCGCGCCCGAAGGCGATGTCGACCGCATTCTGCAGACGGTGGTCAACAATCTGGAAGTCACCAACAACATCGATCTGCCGCGTCCGGTTCGCACTCGCGTGTTGCTCACCGCGCCGCTCGAAACTTTCAGCGTGGGAAACACGATCGTGATCAGCCGTGGCTTGATCGACGTTCTTCCCGACGAGGCCAGCCTGGCCGCTGTGCTCTCTCACGAACTGGCGCACATTGTGCTCGGCCACAACCTGGGCAGCAAGTACGCGTTCAACGACCGCATGCTGTTCTCGGATGATTCCACTTATAGCAATCTCGGCTTCAAGCACATTCCCGAAGAAGAAACCGCGGCGGACAAGAAAGCCATCGAATTGCTGAACAACTCGCCCTATGCGCAGAAACTCGACGGCGTTGGATTGTTCTTTAAGGCGCTGCAAGCCCGCGCTCCGCAGCTCGATGCGCTGTTGACCACACACCTGGGAAATCCTCTGGCCGAAAACGGTACGATCAACCGGCTAGCAGCGCTGGCCAAGAATGGCCCGGCTCTCGACAACAACAAACTGGATCAAGTCGCCGCTCTGCCCCTGGGCGGACGCGTCAAGATCAATCCCTGGGATGATAAGGCGGAAATGGTGAAGACGGCTCCAGTCGCCATCACTTCGGCGCGCGACAAAATGCCGTTCGAAGTGACTCCGTTCTATCCACGGCTGACGCGCTATGGAGCGGCGACCACGCCGGCCGCCGCGCCGACCACGGCGGCGAACTCGCCGGCGGGCAACTAAAAACATCTACACCAAGGTGCAACAAAGCGCTGGCCGGGACTCCGGAATCACCTTCCGGAATACCCGGCCTTCGTTTCTTTACTGGATTTGCAAGTTCAACAAGTCTGGCCAGAGTCGAAGCAACGCGAAACGTAGCGCAATGCCACCGCAGACCGCGACCAAGGCGCTGGAAAACGATCCCACCAAGAAGTACTCCGCGAAATCCCGGTTGCTCTGGAATTCCTCAGATCGCACAATGCCCTTGGCGGCGACCAGGAATGCCAGAGCAGAGTAGCTTCCCGCGGCAACCACAATCGTCAGTATGATCCTTTCCAGATTTCCGATGAGCCGCCCACGGTTATATTCCTCCGTGTCGGTGATGTGTTCCTCAGCCGCGGCGATCGACCCCGGTGGTTCTGACTTCGAACCGGTTGAAATTCGCGATTCCTTGGAACCAATGGAAGACTCGGAAGGCAGAGTATTCGATTTTGTGAGGATTCCACGAACGATATAAGTCCCGCCTCGCACCACCACCAGAAGCGTGCTGGCCATGATGCAAAGCGCCGCGAGTTGCGAGGAAGCAATCGATTTTGGGGTCCACAAAGCGGCAAGCTGAAAGTGACCAATGACCAACAGGCTGACCACCATCGAAACCACAATCCAGAGGCTTTCAAATTCGGCGATTTGGACTGATAAACGATAACGCAGTAGCGACTGAAGCCATACCGCGAAGAACAGCCACCCAGAGAGAAAGAAGGAGTGGGAGAAAGTGTAAGTCAGGATCGTGGCGAACAGCGAGCGGAAAAAGAGAGCCAGTATCCAGCGGTTCCATCGCACTCGCTTACCCCTCTCCCGCAAAGGATCTGCCGCCACTCCATATGCTGCGATAGTCCACACGAGCAAGGTTTGAGACCAGAGCAAGAACTGCGGACTAATGATTTTGGTAGGGGACATATTTCAAGCCCAGCAACGGGTTGACCTGCTTCTCCAGGATCATACGCCAGGCTTTCTCCGCAGCGATGTAATCGTAAAAACCAGAGGCAAGAACCTGTCTGGATACGACCTGTTTCGTGATTCTCAGATCCTTCGCGACTTCCGTCTGCGACATCCCCTGCCGGAGCAGATTGACGATGGTGCGCTGCGAATCGGTCCAGCGCGAGCGCTGAAACCAAAGAAGTCTTGCGATCCCGTTCAGAATCTCATCGAGGCCACCTCCGAAGCCGCGAAATACTCCTCCGAGAACCTTGCGTTTCTTGGCATCCTCGATTGCGGCACGGGCGGTATGCAGCGCCGGCCCATCGATGTTGAGGGCATATTTCTGAATCGGAGTATCAAGTCTCCCCAGTCCGATGCCGACCCGGAATTCACATTGTAGGAAATCCCCCTCCACTCGCCAAATTAAGTCAGGAATTAAGCTCGCCGAGTTTAATAGGCCCTGAAATTCGTCGCCCAGCGTAATGACGAACCCGGACGCAATCATCTTCCTGTAATCGCGGTTGAGGCCGCCCATCAGTTCGGCAAATCTCTTTTGCAGGACGCCACGCCGTGAACGCGGCACTTTGCGCGAGCCAACCATATCCGCAATGAACGCAATGTAGCGTTGCGATGCGCGGACCATTTGCCTCCTCTTCTCCGATCCTGCAGTCGCAACCATTGTCACCCAAATATGGGTGATTGTCAACGAGTCACCCATTTTTGGGTGACTTTGTATAAATCACCCAATGATGGGTGACAGCCCCCTGCGTTCACTTGCCGCCGCCCAGCTCATCCTTCTCGTGGTAATTGGGATAGGCTGGCTTCTTGTATTCCGGCACCGGATGCTCTTTTAACTGCTGTAAGACTACCTCGATCGCTTTGTCGAGCTGGGCATCGTGTCCCTGGCGGTAAGCGGCCGGATCAAGATCAACTTCGATATCAGGAGGGACTCCCACATTCTCGACCTCCCACTCGCCTTTAAGTCCGTAGATGGCCGCTCGCGGCGCCGTGACATTCCCGCCATCAATCAGCTCAGGATAGCCGCCAATTCCCACCAATCCGCCCCAAGTCCGCTTGCCGATCAGTGGACCTAATCCCGCCTTGCGGAAATACCACGGCAGCGCATCTCCGCCCGAGCCGGACATTTCATTGATGATCATTACCTTGGGCCCGAAGATCGCCTCCGACGGGCTCGACCAATCGGCGCCCTCCCGCGTGACCACCTTGCTCATCATTGGACGGCGCAAATAATCGATGATGTAATCGGCCAGCTGTCCCCCTTCGTTGAACCGTTCGTCAACGATCACCGCCTGCTTGCCCACCTGCGAAAAGAAGTAGCGGTTGAAGCTGGTATAGCCGGCGCTCCCGGTATTGGGCACGTAAACGTAAGCCACTTTTCCGCCGGTCGCTTCATCGACCTTGCGGCGGTTGGCCTCAATCCACGCCAGATGGCGCAGATTCTCTTCGCTTTCCACCGGCACCACCGTGACCTCGCGCGCATCCTTGCCATCAGGATTCGGCCCAATCTTCAGCACAACCTGTTTCCCCGCAGTCTCTTCGAAGAAACTGTAGATATTGTCCAGTGCATGCAACTCGCGTCCGTTGACTGCCAGAATATATTCGCCCGCCTTCGCGTTCACTCCGGGCTGGGTTAGCGGAGCCTGCAATCCCGGATTCCAGTTCTCTCCGTCATACACCTTCGCCAGGCGGTAGCGCCCGTTTTCCAGTGTGTAATCGGCCCCAAGCAGCCCGCCTTTGAGCTTCTTCGGCTCGGGCGCCTCGCCACCGCCAACGAACATATGCCCGACCGTAATTTCGCCGAGACACTCTTCAAACAAATAAGTCAGTTCGGCGCGCGAGGCGATTCCATCCAGATACGGCTCATATTTCTTTTGTGCTTTTTCCAGATTCAAACCGTGGTAGTGCGGATCGTAGAAAAAGTCGCGCTCGATTCGCCAGGTCTCGTTGTAGATCTGCTTCCACATCGCACGGGGCTCGACGTAAACTTCCCAGCCGTCCAACTTCAGCGGACCAATTCCCGGCTTCGGCGGACCTCCGGCGCTGGGCGCCTCTTCGGCCGACGCAGTCAACCATGTATCGCCCTTGCGATAAAGAATTTTTTCTCCATCGAACGAGACGCTGAAGTCATTGACTTCTTCAATCCACTTATCCACCTTGCGCTTGCTCAAGTCGAATTTCTGGATACTCTGCGGATTGTCTCCCTCCAGAATCACCATGGGCGCCTCGAGCAGGAACAGCACTCCGGACTTCCCCGCCAGCAGGTTCACATAATTTTTCCCCGCGATGGGCAGCGAAAGGATGCGCTGGTCGATTCCTTCGAGGTCAATTTTGACGACGACTGGCTCTTTCTTGTCCTTATCTTTATCGTCTTTGTCTTTATCTTTATCTTTATCTTTGCTCTTGTCTTCGTCTTTAGTTTTATCTTTGGCTTTGCTGCTGGCTTTGTCCTTGGCCTTATCCTTTTCATTTTCTCTGGCGTTGTCTGCACTCTTATCTTTATCCGCGGCGCCTACTTTTTCTTCATCGCTTTCCGGAGCCAAGGGTGAAGGCAAATCTTTGCTCAGCACCGCAACGTAAACGCTGCGCGACACCCGGTGCTCGTCACTGGACATATCAAGCCCCGCCGTCGTGAGCGCCGTATCGGTCGACGCCGTGAAATAAAGATATTTTCCATTCTTGTCGAACACCGGAAACAGCGCGTCACTCATTCCATCCGTGATTTGAAAGGCCTTGCTTTGATCGAGCGAATAAACAAAGACCGCGTGCAGACCGCTGGTCAACTGCCGCGTATATGCGACCCACTTGTTATCCGGAGACCAGTCCGCACTAAATTGCGACTGGCTGAAGCCTCCGTAAAGATCCTGGTCGATCAACCTCGGCTTCGGACTATCCAGATCGAGATACCACAGGTTCATCCGCTTATCGGAATACGCAATCTTCTTGCTATCAGGAGACCAAACCGGCGTGTAAAAGAACGATGGCGGATTGCCCAGATTGATATGGCGCACGTCGCCCAATCCGTTCTGCGCCCGTATGCACAGCTCATATTCGCCACTCTCATCGGAGAAATAGGCGATTGATTTTCCATCCGGCGACCATGACGGATCGCGATCGGCTACCGCGGGCGAACGCGTCAGATTGCGGATATCGCCTTTGTCGGTGGGCACCGTAAAAATTTCGCCCCACGCCTCAAAAACTGCGCGCGCGCCAGTAGGCGAGAAGCCAAAATTCTGAATGCGTTTGGGCTCAACTTTGGCGAAGTGCGGACGCACGGCCAGCAGATCGCCTTTCACTCGAATCGATACGTTCTTCGCCTGGTGCGTATTCAGGTCAAAAATCTTGATCGCGCCAAACTGCTCGATGACGATTGCATCCGGTCCGGCTGACGCGCTCTTGAAATCAAAGCCATCGCTGTGCAGCACTTCCGAAACCTGCTTGCTCTTGGTGTCGTAAGCGAACAGGCTCACCGGCCCATTGCGGTCGGAAAGAAAATAAATCGTGTCCCCCACCCACACCGGATGATGGTCATTGGAATTTTCCCGCGGGATTTTCACCACGCTCGAATCCTTCAGATCCGCAATCCAGATCGGCGTCGTCTGTCCGCCGTGATAGCGCTTCCATGCCGCCTCCCATTGAATGTGAGGCACATACGCCAGATGCGTGCCGTCGGGCGAATAGCTGGCTTCGGCGGCGATCGGAATGGGAAGCTGCGTGGGAAATCCGCCATCCACGGGCACGGTATAAAGCTGGAACTCGAAATGCCTGAAGCTGTTGCCCCACGAGCCAAACAGAATCTTCTTGCCGTCGGGAGTCCAGCCGGTCACAAGATCGTCCGCCGGATGGAACGTCAGTCGCCGCGGCACGCCTCCACTCGCAGGCACGACATACACATCTTTATTTCCGTCATACTCGCCGGTAAACGCGACCATCGTTCCATCAGGAGAGAAGCTAGGATCAGTCTCGGCGCCTACGCCAGAAGTAAGCCGGTGCGCATCGCCTCCCTCGCGGCTCACGATCCACAAATTGCCGCCGTAATTAAAGACAATCTGAGTCTTACTGATCGTGGGAAAGCGCAGCAGCAAAGGTGGATCATTTTGCGCCGAAGCGGCAGTCACGAATAAAGAAAGCAGCGAGGCAGAAACGATAAAGCGAGCAAACCCACTCCGAAAGGTGTTGCGCATAGTGAGCTCCTGAAAAACATGTCGAAGGTGACGGCAAATCTTAGTGCGGCAGTGGCGAGCGGGTCAACCCGAAGCGAGAGCCGCGGTCATAACTTGCCATCCCGAGCAAAGCAAGCACACTGGGTTTGCCCATAGCGGCCACAGCGATGGTCCAGCAGGCTGCTGAAAAACTCGCTGCTGATGCCGAAAGCAGCCCGCAGGCGCTAAAGCGCGGTTGGTGTTGAAGGACTTAACGGCACGACTGAAGTCGTGCCCTTCCCAAAACCTTACCCAAATCGGAGTTTTTCAGCAGCCTGCTCGGCAGAAACCAAGGTCCCCATGAGTTCACGAATCAAGTGCAACACCGTACAAAGGTGTTGCGATGGAAAAAAGAAAGTATGAGCAGTTGGGCCTCAGGGAGCGGATTGAGATTTACCGTCTGCATGCAGACGGTAAATCTCTGCGCTGCATCGCTGCCGCTCTGGGACGGAGCCCGGCGACGATCAGCCGGGAACTGAAGCGCAACAGCAAGGCGTCCAAGCAGTGGACCGGAGGCTACGATCCGCAGCGCGCGCAGCAGTTGACCTTGCGTCGTCATGCCCGCGGTCGAGCCCACAAGCTGGAACGGCTGCCGGAACTTCGGGAGAGAGTTTTGCAACATCTCGCCGCAGGATGGTCGCCGGAGCAGATTGCCGGCCGCATGGCCCAGTCGCCGGACAGCGAACGCATCAGCTACGAATCGATCTACCGTTACATTTATTGGCGCAGTTGGTCCTTCAATGAAACCCTGCATCGCTGGCTGCCTCGCCAGAAGTACCGTCGCGGACGGCGTCTGCCCAATGGCCGATGGTCGACCGCGTCCATATTGGAGAGGGTTTCCATCCACGATCGTCCGGCGGTGGTGGAGACCAGAACGCGCTGGGGCGATTGGGAAGCCGATCTCATGAGCTTCAGCAAAGCGGGACAGTTCTTGCTGGTGGCGCAGGAACGGCGATCGCGGCGCGCCCTGCTGCTTCGGCAGCAGACGAGAACGGCGCAGGCGGTCGCCGACAATCTCAGCGCCATGGTCGAAGCCATGCCGGCGCGCGCGTGCCAATCGATGACCTTCGATAACGGAGCGGAGTTCAGCAAACACTACCTCCTGAGCCGGCGCTTTGGCATCCAGACCTGGTTCTGCGACACGCACTCGCCGTGGCAGAAGGGCGGCATCGAAAACGCAATCGGCCGCTTGCGCCGCCTTTTGCCCAGAAACACCGACCTCAACACCCTGTCCGCCCATCGCCTCGCCCTCTGCCTCGAACGCTACAACAACACACCTAGAAAATGCCTCGGCTTCAAAACTCCCAACGAGGTATTCTTAGAACACACTGTTGCACTTCAAACGTGAATTCATCCCCTCGCTGCGCTCGGGATGACAAGAGTTTAGATGATGACAAGCGGATAGGTGATGACAAGCGGATAGGATGAAGAACGTATCGGTGACGACAAGGTATCAGTCTTTTCTGGTTTTCCCCGGCAGGCCCGCCGGATTCTCGTGGGTCCGCTCGCGAAACTGCCCGCGCATTCCCGCCGCCAGGGTGACGCTAGCTTCGCCAAAGCGATCCCGCAACCGGTCAGCCACGGTCAGCGCATCCTTCCACCGCTGCTGCCGCCCGCCCTCGAGCAGGTTCATCTGCTCGACTTGCGCCTCGAAATGCGAGGCCTGGACGCCGAGCAGCCGCACCTGCCGGCCCGGCTTCCAGTGCTTACGAAAAAGAGTTCGAACCTGTTCAAACAATTCCCCATCCAGCTGCGTTGGAGCCGGCAACGTATGCGCCCGCGTAATCGTGGTGAAATCCTGGTAGCGCAGCTTGAGTTGAATCGTACGGGCATGCAGATTTGCCTCGCGCAAGCGCCGTCCCACCATCTCGGACAAGCGCATCAAAGTTGCGCTGAGTTGACTTTCATCCGCAGTATCTTCGTTGAACGTATGCTCATGGCTGATCGATTTCGCCTCGCTCTCCGCGCCTACCTCGGAGTCGAACCATCCACCGGCATCTTCGCCGCGGGCTTTGCCCGCGAGCGCCAATCCCCATTTGCCAAATCGCTCTTCCAATTCCGCGTCTTCCAACTTCGCCAGGTCTCCAACCTTTTTGATACCCAACTGGTGAAGATGCTGCTCCATCACCTTGCCCACGCCGGGAATCTCGCGCACATCCAGCGGCGCCAGAAATTTTGCTTCCTGGCCCGGGATAATCCACAGCACGCCGTTGGGCTTGGCCTGCGCGGATGAAACCTTCGCAATCAGCCGCGACGCCCCAATGCCAATTGAACAATTCAGCCGCGTCTCTTCTTTCATCCGCTGGTGCAACTTGTGCGCCGCCTTCAGCGGAGGCCCGTGCAGCCGCGCCGTTCCCGTCATATCGAGGTAGGCTTCGTCAATGGAAGCCATTTCAACTTTCGGCGAAAACGCCGTCAGCACTTGGTAAACTTTCTCCGAGCATTCGCGATACCGCTCCGGATGCCCATCGACAAAAATGGCATGCGGACAAAGCTTCGCCGCCGTGCGCAACGGCAAAGCAGAATGCACGCCAAACTTTCGCGCCTCGTACGAAGCCGCCGAAACCACCCCCCTCTCGTCCCGTTGGCCTCCAACCACGACAGCTTTGCCTTTCAGCGAAGGATCGAACAACTCCTCCACCGACACGAAGAACGCATCCATATCGACGTGGAAGATGGTTCGGGCAAGAGCCGGCAACTGATTTGTGACGGCCATGTGCGGATTGTAGCAGGCGAACAAAAGGAGGAGAGAACAATCCGCCGCGGAAAATCTCTCCCCTCACTCTTCAGATTTAAGAGCTACAGCGGGACTTGCGCGCATCTGGCCCACGCGTCCGGGGACGCCCGCAACTGCACGCCAGGCTGTGATGAAGGTCATTGTGCCCACCCTACTGGAGGAATCCAATCATTGCAGGTGCAGATTGGAGCCCCCCATGCGCACACGATTTACTGTACTTGGAATTCTGCTTCTATCCGTGGCTGCGATTCACGCCCAACAAGTGGTCATCCACCAAACTCCCATTCCGAAAACATCCTGGGCGTCCGGCGAAGAAATGTATGTGAAGCTGTGTTCGACATGCCACGGAATAAATGGCGATGGGCATGGCCCGGCGGCCCCTGCGTTCAAACTTCCAGTCGCAGATTTGACGACGCTGGCAAAGCGTAATGGCGGAAAGTTTCCTTACGACGATTTTGATCTGATCATGCGCTTCGGAAAAGAAACCGTAGACCACGGCTTCCACAGTTCTGCCAAGTGTCCCGAATGCATGCCGGTCTGGGAACCCTTGTTCGCAACGCTTCCCAATGAAACCGAAGCCAGCATCCATCAGCGCATCGGCAACCTTGCACGCTACGTTGCCTCGCTGCAGCCAAAGTGAACAAGTGCGCAGGGCGGGTACGCGCGCGGGAGTGCTGACCTTAAACCGTCCCGTCGAAGGCTAGGGAAAACTGCGGGGTGATGCAGCCACAGTCAGCGCCATGCTTGAACCTAAGCCGAACTAAATTCAGCCTGCACCATTGTGCGAACTGAATACGCCGGTGCAGTAAGCGGCGGATGAACATTCATCCGCTCACTGCACCGCCACGGCCAGCCTAAGCTGTCACGCTCAAAGATTCGTACGGTATGGAGCTAGCAGCGGCGTTCGAGTAGACGCCTTCGAGAGAAGCAATATTGAGGGAGGGAGTGTTGGCGCTAGAGCCGGAAGACCCGGCGACCAAGGGGTTTGCAACTGGCTTTTGGATCGGCATGGACGGCGAGACGGGATCCTGAACCGGGTTGGCAAATGTGGCCTTCAGGCTGGCAAACGCCTGTTGCGCTCCCGTCAAGTTTCCGGATTGCAGAGCTTGACCGATGGCAGTGAAATCCTGCTCGCGGTTCGCCATGCCGAAGGGCTTTCCACTGGCAAATGGGCCCTCTTTACCCAGACTGACGATGTCCTGATACTCAGCCTGAGCTCCGGACACGTCGCCGGTTCCCAGGTCCTTACCGAGTTGTTGTAGATCGGCTCGCCGCGTTTTGTAGAAGTCTTGCGGCGACACCGAAAGTATGGGCGAAGCAGTACTCGTTGAAGCGCCCGATGCGGCTGCGATCGACATGAGAATCTCCTTAGAAATTTGGTGATTTGACTAAAACCGCTGTCATAGTTCCTGCCTGTCGGCAACCAAATCGGTCTTTGGAAGCTGAAACCTGAAGGCCATCACCGTTACGGACGGCCATTGCCGGCGGGTCAGTGGGCCACCCCCCTAAGAGAGTGAATTGGCGATGTTTGTGAGCGCCCCAGTCGCCAGACCGGCGAGGACCGTTTTGTTGCGGAGCACAACTTATCATTCGTCCGCAAGGACGGTCGAATCAAAGCGTGAAGGGCGGTTGGTAGAAGCTGTCGGCTAGACGAGATTTCTCTTGAATAGTGGCGCCAAGCGCTCTTGGAGGTCTTCGACGGCTCGAAAAAGTTCGGCCAACCCTTCGGTATCGTAGCTCAGTTCGAGTGATTCCAAATCCAACGTTAAATCCTGCGCAATCTGGGTGGCCCGTCGGACACGTTCCTTGGAAAGCACGTCGAGAACGGTGTAGGGATCGCGATGGAGCAGCTGTAAATCCGACCATTGCTGAACCGCCCAAGCGGTTTGACGGATGTTGTCGATGGCAATGCGAAATTCGCTCAAGACACGGGGAGCGCAGCTGCTCAAGCGAACGGACTTTTCCAGCTCCTGCAGCTCGGCAGTGATGTCTTGGAGCCTTTTTTGCGTCCTTTTTTGATTGTTGTCGGGCATTTCCATGGACTCAGATCACCTCGGGTCAGCGGTTATGATCGGCGGATTGCGGCAATCTGTTTAGCGCAGACTCGGGCTGCTTCGTTACCTAAGTTTTACACTGGCCTCACTCCACGCCGCACAGTGAATTAAAGATCATCATCGAGAGTGCCGATGAGTAGCCGCACGGCGGAAGAAGATCGCCGCTCCGGATACATACATCTCCCGCACCGGTCTTTCAAATTCGAATAAGCAAGGGTTGGCAACTCATGAGTATTAAAGGAAAGTTGACTGCAGGCTTCGGCGCGTTGCTCGTAATTCTGGCTGCCCTGGGCGCAGTCGGCTACTACTCAATCAAGAAGCTGAGTAATCTCTCCGCGCTGGCGGAAAAACAGGACAGCGCCCGATTTCTCGCCGCATCGATCCATGTCAACGTCAATAACCAGAAGACTGAAGTCCGGACTTATATCCTTAGCGGTGACGAAGCGCAGTTAGCTCTGGCCGCAGAGGCCAAGAACAGGATTGGAGAAGACTTTGCGAAGATTGGAGAGATCGCTCTTAGTCAAGAGGAGAAACGACTATCCGCCGAACTCCACCAGGAAACCGACGCATACTACGGAATGGTAATAGATGTTGCGCGCTTGCGGCGAGCCGGGAAGACGAAGGCGGCTGCCACTTTACTATTAAATCCGGACCACGTAGCCCTGCGCGCAGCGATGGACAACACCATCGCCAACTTCGTTAATTTAGAGGACAAACTCAAGACGAACGCTCGGGCGGAGCAATCCGCAGCCGAGTCCCGGGCAGTGGTGTGGACCGTGAGTTTGGCGATAGTTGGAATAGCGATTGGCTTCATCGTGGCGACCCTCATAGCTCGAGCGATTTCCACCGGCATCTCGAGGATGGTGGCCATGATCCAGGAGATCGCCAAGAACAACCTTGCGATTCCGGACATGAAGATCCTTTCCCAGGATGAGCTAGGCCAAGCCGGAATTGCCCTCAACGGAATGAAGGAACAGGTGAGCGCAGTGGTGCGAACGATCACCACTACCGCCGAACAGGTGGCCAGCGCGAGTGAAGAAATCTCTGCCGGTGCTACGCAGACCGCGGGGAGCTCCCGCAGCCAAGCGGACCAGACCCAGCAGGTTGCCGCCGCGATGCAAGAGATGTCGTCCACGGTACAACAGATTTCGGAGAGTTCTCAGAAAGCGGCCGATACCTCCCGCCAGGCGGTCGACGCGGCCCGCCAGGGTGGAGAGGTGGTGGAGGCAACTCTCTCCACGATGCGGCACATCGCAGAGTCGACCTCGAAGACTGCATCTCAGATAACCGAACTGGGCAAGCGTTCCGAGCAAATCGGCAAGATCATCGCGGTGATCGATGATATTGCCGACCAAACTAACCTGTTGGCGTTGAACGCGGCCATCGAGGCGGCGCGCGCCGGAGAACAGGGCCGGGGATTCGCCGTGGTCGCCGATGAAGTACGCAAACTGGCGGAGAGGACGACGAAGGCCACCAAAGAAATCACGTCCATGATCGAGTCGATCCAGTCGGAAACTCGCAGCGCTGTGCAAGCCATGGAACAGGGGCAACGCGAAGTTCAGGGGGGCGTGGAGAAGACCACCGCATCGGGTGCCGCGCTGGAAGAAATCATCAAGATGTCGGAGCTGGTGGGTGACATGATTTCCCAGATCGCGACGGCAGCGACCGAACAGTCTGCCACCACTGTGGAAATCAACTCGAATGTAACCCAGATCTCCAGTGCGACGGAGGAATCCACGGCAGCCGCAGAACAAACCGCGAAGGCGTGCACCGATCTTTCCGGCCTGGCCTTCGATCTGCAGAAATTAGTGAACCAGTTCAAGCTAGAACCGGCATCGGAGCAGCATTCGCAGCCGGTTGAAGGACAGCCAAAAACCAAGGCAGCCGCGGCTGCTGCCGGCGTGAGCCGGTAGAGCCAGAGAAGAATAGAAAAGAGAATCCCTATGAGTAGCGAAAAGAAAATGACAGACACCGCCACGGTTCGCTCGCCGAACTCAACCGACGAATGGCTTCAGATCGTCACCTTCCATGTAGGAGCTGAGGCCTTCGGGCTGGATATTCTCAAGGTGCACGAGATCATCCGGTTCCAGAAATTAACGCGTGTGCCCAACCTTCCGTCCTATATCGAAGGGGTGCTGAATTTGCGCGGGAAGGTCATCCCGGTGATCGGGCTGCGGCAAAGAATTGGCTTGGAACGACTGGAGCCGACCGCCATTACAAAAATAGTGGTGGCGACCGTGAAGGATCAGGTGCTGGGCTTCATGGTGGATTCGGTGTCGGAAGTACTGCGCATCAGACAGGACACGGTAGAGCCAGCTCCGCGGCTCAGCAATGTGACGCAGAAGTATATTGCGGGAGTGGGCAAACTGGATGAGCGGCTTCTGCTCCTGCTCGACCTCGATCAACTGCTGAGCGAAGACGAAGATGCCAAAGTCCACTCAGCGAAAGCGGCCGCGGCGACAGCCTGAGCCGCTCCGTGACTACGTCGGGGAAACCAGGGACTGAGTGATGGCACGTATGGAGAGCTCAATCCGGTTGCGCACCCCGACTTTTTCCATCAGCTTTGAAACGTGAGCTTTGACCGTCCGCTCCTCAATGCCCAAGGGACCACCGATTTCCTTGTTCGTGTGGCCCGTTACCAGCATCTGAAGAACTTCTCTTTCGCGTTTGGTAAAGGGTTGGTTGAGTAACGCGGTCCTACGTTGTCCGGTGGGTTGGTTTCTCTCAACAAACTCTGAAAGAACGCGTCGCGGAACCCAAATCGACCCCTGCTGCGCGGTGCGAAGGGCCCCGGCGAACTCCGCGGGCGATGCGCTCTCGTCGATGCAGCCTTTGGCTCCATAGGCCAGGGCTTTGAGCATGAATTCATCATTCGTGCGGCTTCCGATCAGGACGAACGGTATATTGAGATTCTGCGCCTTCAACCAGGCTATCGCTTCGAAAAGCGTATCGCTCCAATGATTCCAAACCAGCATCACATCGGTATCCGGAGGAGTCGATGTGTCTGACAGGGAGATAGAAATAAGTTGGAGCTCCGCTTCCGAAGCCAAGAAAGAGCTGAGGCCCACGAATCGTATCGGGTCTACATGGACGACTCCGACGCGCATGCGTGGTCCGATATTTTCAGAAAGTTTCATCATTTACCTCGTGTTTTTTCTCTAGAATTCAGCAAGATCGATCATCCCATCACCCGCGTTGTGCTTTCCAAGGAGGCTCGGACGGCCTGAGCTAACTTCGCCAAGCTAAATGGTTTCTGAAGGTAGACCGGTTCTCCTGGGAGCCCCTCGACTTGCCCGGAGCGCTGTGCATACCCGGACATAAAGATGATGGGCAGCTGCCGTCCCTTCTTCTGAATCGCCGCAGCCAGATCTGATCCAGTCCCACCGGGCATGATCATATCCGTGAGTACAAGGTCGATTCGGTTCTCATTCGCCGCGAGAATGCGCAGTGCCTCGGCTGGATTCGACGCCTGCAGCACGCCATATCCCATCGTGCGCAGATAGCTGTCGATGACTTTGCGAATGCCCGGCTCGTCTTCCACCACCAGGATGGTTTCGGAACCGGCGGGTTCTTCCTCGGTTGCCGCCAATTCGCCAACACTCTGTACCCTTCCCTCGGCTTCAGGAAGATAGACTTTGAAAACTGAGCCCCGGTTCAACTCGCTGTAGACCCACACAAAACCGCCACTTTGCTTGACGATTCCATAGACCGTCGCCAGTCCCAAGCCGGTTCCCTTGCCGCGTTCCTTGGTCGTGAAAAACGGCTCAAAGATACGCGCTCGTGTGCTTGCGTCCATCCCGCATCCCGTGTCTGCGACCGAAAGCATCACATAACGACCTGAGGCAATCTGAACGTCATGCGAATCGAAATAGTTTTGGTCGAGATCCACCCGCTCGGTGGTAACCGTTACTCGTCCGCCCTGGGGCATAGCGTCGCGGGCATTCAGTACAAGATTCATGATCACTTGTTCGATTTGCCCCTGGTCGGCGGAAACCAGGGTCGGCTGGGTGTGAGGAGAAACCATCAATTCAACATCTCCGCCCAGGAAACGAGGCAGTACATTGCACCAGTCGGCAACCAATTGGTTGAGGTCTAAGACCTTTAGATCCTGGACCTGACTCCGGCTGAAGGCCAAGAGTTGTTTGGTTACGGCTGCCGCCCTGGCACCTGCCTCGCAAATCTGTGTGGCGTAGCTTTCCACTTTGTTCCGATCGTTTGAGGATCTAAGGATCATTTCCGAAAAGCTGTTTACAACCATTAATAGGTTGTTGAAATCATGAGCCACGCCCCCGGCAAGTTGGCCGATCATCTCCATCTTCTGCGAGTGGTTGAGTCGACGTTCCAGATGTCGTTTTTCCGTGATGTCTTCGAGGAACACTTCGTATCCGAGTTCCTCCTGGTGGGAATGAATCCACCTGCCTCGTAATTTGACTGTGACTTGCCTTCCATCTTTTCGGCGTAGATTGGTCTCGCTGTCCACCGTATCGCGCCCGTCGGAATATTTCTGCCTCTGGCAAACGCTGTCTTGCGGATTGCAGTAGAAGGCGACGCTTGAATCCAGTTGCAGCAACTCGGCTTCGGAGCCATATCCCAGCATGGTTACCAACGCGGGATTAGCCATCAGTAAACGACCAGCCAGGTCCGTGCGATAGATGCCGTACGGAGCACCCTGGATGATGGAGGTGTACCGCGTCTCCGTCCGGTGCAGAATTTCTTCTGCCTTCCGCTTCTGCGTAATGTCAAAGAACGTAAGGACTGATCCAACCACGGACTCTTCCCGAATGACGGGATGGCACCAATATTCGACCAAAAAACTGCTGCCGTCCGCACGCCGAAACGCGTCGTCGATGGAGTGAGCCGGAACTCCAGCCCGAAGCGCCTTGGAGATGGAACAATCCCCTGGGACCGGACACCCAATGTTGCCTGGGGGGACGGAGTGAATGATGGAATGCACGTCTTCGCCTTGCAGCAAGGCCGGAGAATCATATCCCAGCATCCTGGCGCCTGCTGCATTACAAAACGTGCAAATCCCTTGCACATTCACACCAATTATCCCTTCCGCACTCGAATTGAGCAGGGACTGCAATTGCTCCCGGCTCTCTCGTAGCGCAGCCTCCGCGTAAAGAATTGCGGTCACATCATGGGCTAGAACCAGGATTGCTCTGCACCCGCGAAAGACGATGGGCTGCGAACTGATTTCAACGTCGATGGTCACGCCATCCTTTTTGACATGTTTCCAGACTTCACTGGACCAAGAGTCATGGGGAAATTTTCCCAGCGTGCTCTGCCGATCAAGGAACGGAACCTCTTCCGGATGGACATCAGCAACCGTCATGGAAAGGAATTCGTTGCGCGAATATCCGTAATGCTGGATGGCAGCATCATTTACGGCCAGGAAGTGGAAATTTTCGATGTCACAAACCCACATGGGATTTGGATTGGAATCAAATAGCAGGCGGTACTGCTCCTCGGACTCGCGAAGCTCTCTTTCGGCTCGGTCGCGATCGATACGGAGCTTACGCTCGGCCAGAATGCGCCGAACCACGACCGGCAATCGTTCCAACTCTCGTCGCAAGACATAGTCGTGCGCACCCGCCTTGATGCACTCGGCGACTTGTTCATCGCCGAATGCATCGGCGATCAGAATCAAAGGAGTCCAGTACTCTTTCGAGTTCATCCAGCGCAGGGCCTGCAACGCGCTCCAGTCAGACAACTGCCGTTCGACAAGTACGATGTCGTAGGTGCAAGTGTCTAATCGCTCCATGAACTCGAGCGGAGAACACACGATCTCCGCCTCAAGCGGGACGACCCCATCCTTTAGATGATGAAGGCAGGCAACG
>CAVQCP010000046.1:0-310472 GCA_963710965.1 uncultured Acidobacteriaceae bacterium
AATGAGTTAGCACTGGAAGGGCACTACGCATTGCTCTTATTCAAGAACCACGGAGCCGACGCCGGCGCGAGCTTGCAGCATCCGCACTCGCAGTTAATCGCGACACCGGTGATCCCCAGCCAGGTGCGGCACCGCCTCTACGAAGCTTTGCGCCACTATGATGACGCCGGCGAGTGCATGTTCTGCCACATGGTACAAAAAGAAATGGCGGAGCAAACCAGGGTGGTCATCAAAAGCGATTTTTTCGTCGCCATGGAAGTGTTTGCTTCGGCCACGCCATTTGCCACTTACATCTTCCCGCTGCGTCACACCGCTACTTTTGGGGAGATTTCAAGCGAGGAGATTGCCGACCTGGCTCATGTGCTGCGCACCTTGCTGGCCAAGATTCACGTCGGCCTGGAGAATCCAGATCTTAATTTCACCATCCGCAGCGGACCGTCCGATTACGTGGGAGCACGGCACTTTCACTGGTACGTGAGTGTGATCCCGCGACTGACGCGCGTGGCCGGCTTCGAATTGGGCTCCGGAATGTTCATTAATACCGTGCTGCCGGAAGCGGCGGCGGAATTCCTGCGCAATGTAAGTGTGGAGAAAACGGAAGAAGTAGCGGCGGTAGCAACGGCGGTAGAAGTGTAGCAAGCTGCTGAAAAACCCTTTTCAAGAGGCAGAACGTGCCTCGGCGGCTAAACAGGCTGCGGAAAAACTCAAATTTGGCACCTCGGGGGCTAAAGCCCTGACAGAAAAGAAAGGTCTTATCGCAGCGTTAAAACGCTGCGCCACCTCAAAATCAGGGCTTTTCCGCAAAGTGTAAAGCCGCTGTCGAAAGCATCGCAGCGCTGAAGCGCTACGCCACGCAAAATCGGGAGTGTCGCTGAGTTTTTCCGCAGCCTGCTATCTAGAGATCGTTTACTTCTACTTCTTTAACGCCACTTCGCGGAGGTGTTCGATCTCGTGTTCTTTGGCCGCCGCGGCTTTTCTTTTCTCGCCGTAGAGGCGCCAGCGGCGGAAGACAATTCGCAGGCTAGCCATGACGGGAATGGAAAGGAAAATGCCGAGAAGCCCAGCCACTTCGGCGCCTGCCATCACCCCGAAAATGGCGGCCAAGGGATGCAGTTCCAGACTGTGTCCCAGGATGCGAGGCGAGGAAACGTAATCCTGAATCACGCGCCAGATGGCGAGAAAAATAAGCAGCGCCAGCCAATGCTGATATCCCGTCAGCAGGGCTACTCCGATAATCGTAATTGCGGCGACCAGCGGCCCCAGGGCGGGAATGAATTCAAGCAAGCCACCCACTGCGGCCAGCACGAGAGTGTAGGGCATGCGCATCACGCCCAGAACCGCCGCATAGGCGATGAAAGTCAGCGCCACGAGCGTGAGTTGTGCGCGAATGAAGTGGGCCAGCATCTCGTTCATATCGCTGAGCACGCCCTGCAAGAATTCCCGTTGCGGCCGCGACTGCACCGAGCCGAGTAGGACATCGCTGAAAGAGCGCCCATCTTTGAGAAAGAAAATCGACAACAGCGGAACGACTACCAGCAACCACGCTTCTTTCGCCACATCGGCCACACGCAGGCCCACGGTCTGCGCCATACTAGCGATCTGGTCGCTGTGGCTGGCGAGATAATCGCGAATCATGTTGACCACGTGAAGGTTCCAACCGTGTTGCTGTCCCAGTTGTTCGGCAATCTCTCCCGAACTGAGCTGGGACATGGCGGGCAGGGCTTTCACCAGGCGAGCGCCTTCGCGGCCAATGCGCGGGCCGATGGCCACAAACAAGAGCACCAGCAGGCCAAGCAATAAGAGGTAAATAACAGCGATGGCGCGGGTTCGTCCGCGCAACGGTTTCTCTAAAGAAGAAACCAGCGGGCTCATCAGATAAGCGAAAAAGATGGCAAACAGGAAGGCAATCAGGGTTTGCCGCGCGGCGTAGAGAAAGCCCAGCCCGAGCGCAAACAGCAGCACTGTGATCAGGACCCGCGCCGTTCGTGCATCCGCCAGTGGCAAAACCTTTACCCTGTTAACACGGTATCAAATCTCGCCCAGCACTGCCGGTTTTAATCCCGGATGACTTCGGTATTCGCGTCCGGAATGGACACGCGAATCAATTTGTAATTATCCTTGTCATCGACCCAAAGCGCCCAGGAAAACTCATCGCCCTTGAGATTCAGGCGGAGCAGTTCGCGTTCCACCCCGCGGATGGTTACTTTTTCGCGACCCACCAGCTCCATGCGCACACGAATGGAGATTCGGTCCTGCGGAACTAACACCCCGTACTCATCACTCTGCGAGCATTTCATGCCGCCGGGATCGGGATGGCAATCCGCCCCCAGATAGCGCCAGGCCAGGACTTCGCGGTGGATGAAAAAGTTGTTGTCGAGGATCACCGAAGTATTCGGCATAAGAAAAGGCTGTTCCGCCGGTTTGGCGGATGGTCCGGTGGTAATTTTTTCCAGCAGGAATTCGTTGTTGGGCATTACGGAAAGGGAGCCGGTTCCATTCGTCCACTCATAGCGCAGCAGTTCGCCGGAGCTGCTCAGGCGCATCTCAGATTTTTGCCCTTCGCCGCTGGTGCCAACTTCCTGCAGGTGGGACTTGATGATGCTGACGCCATCCTCCTGCTGCACGCTGAAAGTCTCGTTCACCACGCGTTGGCCTCGGACGTAAACTCCGAAGACGCCGGAATCGACGCTCGGGCTTGCTTTCGGTTTGTCTTTCTTGTCCTTCTCGCGAGCCGACAACATTGTGGCCGACGCCAAAAACAGCACCATTCCCCATAGCAACCGAGCCCTTAAAGTCACGACTATTCTCCTGATCGTCCTGATTGTGCATCTGTTGGTTTTGGATTTAAGCCCAAAGCTCGAAGCACCTCGGCCGCGATCTGATCTATGCTCTTACCGTCGGTGTCTTGCCGCAATAATGCTCTTAAGTAGTGTGGCCGGCGTTGGTGGTAAAGATCTCTGAAGGTTTCCACGCCACCCAATAAGGGACGCTCAATTCCTGGTTGTTCGGTTTGCTGGCGGCAGCGGCGCCACAATTCGTCAACCCCGGCGTCCAGAAATATGGTGCGGGCGCCCTCGGCCGCGAGCAGTTGCACATTGTTTTCCTGCGCGAACGCCCCGCCGCCAAGGGCCACTATCTTTTTTTCGCCGGTTCGCAGCTCGCTGAACAAATCCCGCAGAGCCGCATGTTCGGCGCAGCGAAATTCCGATTCACCCGAATCGCGGAAAATCTCAGCTACCGTGCGCCGCTCCCGCCGTGCAATGCGATCGTCGAGATCCTCGAAGGTCCAGCCCAGCCTTTCGCCGAGGATGCGACCCACAGTGCTCTTGCCGGCCCCCATGAAGCCAACCAAAACTACGGCTTGCGGCTCCCGAGTTTGAGCCGGAGAGGCGGGTTCGGCGACACTGCTACCCGCCGCTTTGCCCGGCTGCCTGGAATGCCGCGTACGCCGATCCGGTTTGCGCTTGGTTTTCGCTATTGTTTTTCGGAGCGTTTTCTGAGGTGAATTTTACCACTGAAGCTGCGCAGGACCACGGTTGAGGAGACCGCCATTCGTCCCATGGTACCCGCAAAGGCACGCCCCTTATCGACGGGGAACCAGACATGGTTTTTCGGGAGCAAAGGGATGTCGTCGTGAACTTCGCCTTTGACGGAGCGGGCGCTCACGTCGGCGGCGGTCCATTCCGGGATGGTGGCTTCAATGTCGCCGCTGTGGCTGGTCAAGCGGTATTCGCCGCTGTTGCCAAAATCGCCGATGTAGAAAATCTTGCCGCTGGTGGAAACCACCTGCACCAGGGGGCCATTCACGCTTTTCATGGTCACGTCTCCGCTCAACGAATCGACTTCGACGTGGCCGTTCTGGATGTTGTCCAGGTTCACATTGCCGTTCATCGTCTTCACGTGTACGTGTGCGTTGGAAACGTCGCGCACATCCACGGTCGCGTCGGCGCCCTCGAGGTTAACGTCGCCATGCAGCCTTTCGGCGCGCATGCTGCCGGTGCTGCAATGCAGCGTCACATTCGCATCCGGCGGCACCAGGATTTCATAATCGACGCGGCCAGAATCGGCATCGGCGCCGGGCAGCAGGTGCGATTGGATATCCACGCGGTTTCCACTCTGGTTGTTATCCACCTCAACCTTGTCGGAGTGCAAAATCGCGTTGACCACAACGGCCCGGTTGGTCGAGGGCTTGACCGAAATCGAGCCATAGGGATTCATTACGGACACGCCGGACCTGGGCCCGACGGTGAAGTGGAACTCTTTCTTGGTCTCGGCCACCAAGGTGCCCGCCACCACCACGCCCACGGCCACGAACTTTGCCGCCCGACTGCTCAACATATACGACTCCCCCGAGCCTTATCGCAACGTGTCAGCATTATTGCAGAGACCGGTCCATGGCCAGTTGAAAAAGCATTGCTTTCTGCTGGTAGGCGACCATCAGCAGATGGCGAGCGTCCTCGTCGTTCGGACTTTCCTGCACCAGGCCCTGCGCATCGCGAATGGATTCGTTTACCTGCCGCAGGTTCTCGGCGTACTGGGTCTTCATCGCCGGAGCGTTTTCCGCGACGGCTTGCATCAACTCTTCGTCATTTAAGTCCGGAGTGTGCCCCACCGCCTCCGGCGTCACTTGATGCACGGCGAGTTGGTTGGAAGTTTGCTGCTGGCGCAAGTAGAGGCCGAGGCTGAGCAACAGCATGGCTGCGGCGGGCAACAGCCAGCGCACCGCTCCCCAGCGCGCTCCAAAGGAGGAGATTGGCGGGCGCTGCGGACGGATCAATCCCTCCTTCCGCAGCGCGATTTCAATGGAATTCCAGACTCTGGGACTGGGTTCGTCGGCAGCTTGCAGGTTGGCTGCCGCCTCGATAATCGAATTCAATTCTTTCACCAGCGCCGAGCACGCCGGACACGCCCGCAGATGGGCTCTCTGCTCTGCGCTACTGCTGTCGTCCACTTCCGCCAAGCTCTGTTCCAGCTCAACGCAATTCATGACCTCTCCCCAAGCCTTGCACTACTAAAGTGATACTTTGTGTGCGCGGGCACTCTGCCCGCGCTGCCTGCGGCGGCGATGAAGTTCGCGGGCAAAGTGCCCGCGCCACACCGGCGCTTTCCTACCCTGCTTTCGATTTTCCGGCCTTTTCGGCTCTATTTATTCGCAGCAGGTCGCGCAATTTCATGCGTGCTTTATGCAACTGAGACTTGCTGTTGCCAATCGAGCATCCCGCAATTTTAGCGATCTCATTATGCTCGTAACCTTCAATATCGTGAAGGACAAAAATCGTGCGGTAACCCGGGGGAAGACTGTCGACTGCCCGCTGCAACTGCATGCGATCGATGGATCCGGCGAGCGCCACATCATCCGCCCCGAAATCCTTCTTCTGGGAATCGTCTTCCGTTCCCTGTGTTGACTCTTCCAATGAAACCACCGGAAGGCTCTTCTTCCTCAGATGCATCAAGACCACGTTCACCGAAAGCCGGTGCAACCAGGTCGAAAATGCCGACTCTCCGCGAAACGTCCCGATCTTGCGGTACAGCTGAAGAAACGCTTCCTGGGCCAGATCCTCTGCTTCAGCCGTATTGGCCGTCATGCGGAGACACAACGAGTACACCCGGCGCTTATGCTTTTCATAGAGCGCCTGGAACGCTCCCGCGTCGCCTTGCTTTGCCCGTTCGATGGCCTCGGCTTCGCTAAGATCTGTAGCTAGTCGCTCTCGTGGCTCCGTCAAGCTGCCTTTTCCGGCCGCACTCTCTGGGATGCGGCATAAGTAGTTTCTGTTGTATCGTTTGCGTGACTTTGGTAAGGACCGGGCGGCCCTTGCACTTCCAGAATATCAGAGTATTTCTACCGATCCGCGGATGCGCTCTTTCTTCGATTCCGGGTGCCAACGACTGGCCGCAAAACCTTTGCATCCCGATGCTTGGCCGAATCGATCCCCAAACACTACAAACCCGAATGCGGCGCAAGAGTCGCACTCTACGAAAATTGGTAGGGATGCGCTATGCCCCTTTGGGCGTCTTGGTGGTAATCGTCTCTAAGCCATGCCCGTGGGGGCCCATTTCACGTTGGCGCAACAGGAAAGCAAGCAGAACTCCTAATATTCCGAGGATGGAGAAAATCCACATGCCGAGCCGGTATCCAGCGGGATTCGACGCATCGGCGCCGCTATAAGTATTGGCCCAACCGATGAGCAGATTGAGTCCGAACAGCCCAATGTTCTGAATCATCGTCATCAAGCCATAAGCCGTTCCCAGCTTGGATTGATCCACAATGTAGGCGACTGACGGCCACATCACCGCCGGAATCAGCGAGAACGCCACGCCCATCATCGCCATGGGGATGTACAGGTTGATGTGCGTGTAGGCCATGATCAAATACACGGGAATGAGCAAAACCGAGCCGAACATCATCAACAAAGCGCGTTTGCCGATGCGATCTACCCAGAGGCCGAACAACGGAGTCGCGATCATAGCAAACAGAGTCAGCATGCTCGATAAGAAGCCGCCAAACTCGCGGGAGGTTCCATGCGCGTATTGAAAAAACTCCACGGCGAAAGTCTGAAAAGGAAAAATCGCGGAATAGAAGACAATGCACAGCGCCACGATCAGCCAGTAGCTGACGCCGAATTTCCACAGGTCGGAGAAAACTACCTTGTCGGTGGAAACGGCTCCCAGGGTGTAATTCTTTTCGGCCCAGAGTTCCATGATCCAGTAGATGGCCGCGCCCACGACACACAGCGCCGAGAAAGCGAGCGCAATCATGAAAGGATCACGCCAGTGGGCATAGGCCGACCGGGCCCAGGTCGGAGAATTCAGCGCGGCGAAGGTTCCCAGCCGCGATGCCGTCAGATTCAGGCCGAAGGCGAAGCTCAATTCCTTGCCGCGGAACCAGCGTGCGAGAGCGGTGGTGACAGCCACATTGAGCGACTCCGCTCCCATGCCGAAGATGAGGCGCCCGGCAGCCATCGTAGTAAGGTGCCCTGACATCACCGTGATCGCGGGGCCAATAAAAGAAAGCAGGCCGAAGATCATCAACGATTTCCGGAGGCCGATGCGGTCAATGATGAATCCACCAATCAAGACGGTGAAAATGTTCGGGAAGCTGTAAATCGCCTGCAGCAGCCCGATATTCTCATCGGTGAAGTGCAGTTGTTGTTTGAGAACGTCGGCAAGCGGGCTCAGTGCATCGTAAGCGTAATAGCTGCCAAACATCGCCAGGCTGACGACGATCAGCACCAGCCAGCGGTACAAACGGCTCGGATCAGGACGCACAGTTTCCGTCATCCACGCTCTCTTCGGTTAGAAATTTAACTGAGGGAATTCACGAGCAGAGAAGATTACCAGATAGAGCGGTACTCCGCGAGGGGCAACAGCGGGTGCCCCATCCTTGCCGCGTAACGAAAGCCGATGCTCAGCTGCGGAGGTTTTGCGGCAAGGGTGGGGATTTTGACTTCGCCAGACATTCTAAGCTCAGGCTCTCTCAGTACTTCAAAATTGCCGCAAAGGATTTCGGATCGAGAGACGCGCCGCCGACCAGCGCGCCGTCGATTTCTTCCTGCGCCATGAGAGAAGAGGCATTCTCCGGTTTCACCGATCCTCCGTATAGAATGCGAAGCTGCGAGGCAAACTCTTCTCCGAAGACTTCGGTCGCCTCGCGGCGGATGACTGCATGCGCCTCTGCGGCCAGTTCTGGAGTCGCCGTCTTGCCCGTGCCAATGGCCCACACCGGCTCATACGCGACGACCAAGTTGGCGGCCTTTTTTGCCGAGATGGCATGAAAGGCGCGCACGCACTGCCGCCGCAACACATCGTCGGTGAGTCCAGCTTCGCGCTCTTGGAGCACCTCACCCACGCAACAGATGGCGGTAAGGCCCGCTTCCAGCGCGGTCTTCAAGCGCAGGTTCACGGTGTCATCGGTCTCGCAGAAATACTGCCGACGCTCCGAGTGGCCGACGATGACGTGGGTCACGCCCAAGGCCAATAGCATGGCGGTCGAAGTTTCTCCGGTGAACGCGCCTTCGGCCTTCCAGTGGACGTTTTGCGCGCCGATGGCGACGTTCGATCCCTTGGCCGCTTTCAGTGCCGTGGCCAAGTCAATATCCGGAGGACAAACCACGATCTCATCGCGATCATGGCCGGAGACTAAGGGCAAGAAGTCGCGAAAGAATTCTGCGGTCTGTTCGGGAGTTTTGTACATCTTCCAATTGGCGGCGATCAGTTTCTTTCTCATTAATTGGCCTTTTCAATTTTGCAGGGATGAACAGAATTAGAACTGAACTGCTTTTCCGCGGCTCGCGCGTATGCCTTTAAAGTTGAAACATCAAACAGAACAAATCGGATGTTGCTGACATTTTTGGTTACTGCCAGCTCCTCGATGACCGATGAAATCGCAACCGGCGCGGCTTCCGCAACGGGATATCCGTAAGCTCCAGTGGAAATGGCAGGGAAAGATAGAGATTGCAGCCCGTGCGCATCGGCCAGGCGAATTGACTCGCGGTGGCAATTGGCCAGTTTTTCGGCTTCGCCTTGATCTCCGTCGCGATAGATCGGCCCAACCGTGTGGATCACATGCTTTGCCGCAAGCCGGCCGCCGGTCGTGATTACAGCTTTTCCCGCCGCCAGGGTGCCGATTTTGCTGACGATCTGCCTGCATTCGGCGAGGATCGCCGGGCCCCCGGCTCGATGAATCGCGCCATCGACGCCGCCTCCGCCGAGAAGGGAAGAATTGGCGGCGTTCACAATGGCGTCGGTGGTTTCACGGGTAATGTCGGCCGGGCCGTGGAACTCGATGGTGCGGCCGCCATCCAATAAAATTCGCGTTGTGAAATCACGCACGGCCGTCTCGAGAGTTGTCACTTTTTGTCCGTCAGTGCTTCTACTCCGGGCAGTTTTTTGCCTTCGAGAAATTCCAGTGAAGCGCCGCCGCCGGTGGAGATGTGGGTCATTTTGTCGGCGACCTCGGCGGCGTGCACCGCGGACACCGTGTCGCCGCCGCCCACAATCGAAGTTGCGCCCACATTTTCTGCGACCGCATGAGCGATCTTGAAGGTTCCCCGCGAAAATCCGGGAACCTCGAACACTCCCATCGGCCCGTTCCAAACGATGGTGCGGGCGCGCGAGATTTCTTCGGAGAACAGCTCGATAGTCTTGGGTCCGATATCGAGCGCCATGCGATCGGCAGGAATGGGCTGGCCTTCGCCAATCAGTTGCTGCACGGCGTTGGTTTCGGGTTTCAGGGCAACGATGTGATCGATGGGCAAAAGGAATCTCACATTTCGTTGCTTCGCTTCTTCCAACAGTTGCCGCGCCAGATCGACCTTGTCGGCCTCCAGGAGCGACTTGCCAATTTCCTTTCCCTGGGCTTTCAGGAATGTGTAAGCCATGCCGCCGCCGACGATGAGCGAATTCACCTTGGTCAGCAGATTGCGAATGACACCAATCTTGTCGCTCACTTTGGCACCGCCCAGGATAGCGACAAAGGGCTCTTCCGGCGCTTCGAGCGCGCGGCCCAGATACTGGAGTTCTTTTTCCATGAGCAGACCGGCCGCCGATTGTTTTACGAACTTCGTAACGCCGACGGTGGAAGCGTGCGCGCGATGTGCCGTGCCGAAGGCATCATTCACATAGAAATCGGCCAGGGCTCCGAGTTGCTTGGCGAACTTTTCATCGTTCGCTTCCTCCTCGGGGTGAAAGCGCAAGTTTTCCAGCAGCAGCGTCTGGCCCTTTTCCAACTGCATGGCGACTTCTTCGGCCTCTGGCCCCACGCAATCCGGGCAGAAGCCTACGTTCTCGCCGCGCGCCAGTTCTTTGTCGAGCACCATGCGCAGCCGTTCGGCCACCGGCTTCAAACTCATCTTGGGATTCGGCTTGCCCTTGGGCCGCCCCAGATGCGAAGCCAGAATCAGTCTTGCGCCGTGGCGCAGCGCGTACTCAATGGTGGGCAGAGTTTCGCGAATGCGAGTGTCATCCATGACGCGCCCGTCTTCGAGGGGGACGTTGAAGTCGACGCGCATAAAAATACGGTTGCCGTTGAGTGGGAGATCACGAATGGATAGCTTGGACATTGGCTGGTCGTCCTTAGTGTGTGTCCTTGATTGTCAAAAAAAGATTGTCACAAAAAAGATAGTCACAAATATGTTGCCGGAGCCGCCGTTCCTTCGATTTCGCTCAGAGCCTGCCCTGAGCTTATCGAAGGGGACAGGCCAAGCGCGGGCGGGGTGTCGCGCTGCAGCCGCCCTGGATAGCCGCAAATCCCATGTCCCGCAAAAGAAGCGAGGGTAGTGGTGAAGTTTGAAAATTGGCATCCCTCAGCGGCTAAAGCCGCAATGAAAATATAACGCTTACGGCACGGCTGAAGCCGTGCCCTTCCAAAGCCGATTCAAACTAGACCACTACCGACATGGGGCACCCTCTACAAACCTTTACCCGCAATGTAATGGATCAGGTCCCGCACGCGGCAGGAATATCCCCACTCATTGTCATACCAGGAGAGTACCTTCACGCAGTTGCCGCCCACCACCAGGGTCGAAGGCGCGTCGACAATCGATGACCGGGAGTCGCCTTTGAAATCCGACGACACCAGTTCTCCGGCTTCGTAGCCCAGGTAGCCTTTCAGCGGCCCGCTCTCGGATGCCTTTTTCAACGCGGCATTGACTTCTTCCTTCGTGGTTTTCTTTTCTACCCAGACCACCAGGTCGACTACGGAAACGTTGGGCGTGGGCACGCGCATGGAGAAGCCGTCCAGTTTGCCCGCCAGCTCGGGAAGGACCAGCTTGAGCGCCTTGGCCGCGCCAGTAGAAGTCGGGATCATATTAATAGCCGCCGCCCGCGCCCGCCGCAGATCTTTGTGCGGGAAGTCGAGAATCACCTGATCGTTCGTATAGGAGTGAATTGTGGTCATCGTCCCGCAAACGATCTTGAATTCGTCGTTGATGACTTTCGCGACTGGCGCCAGGCAATTGGTGGTGCAGGAAGCGTTCGAAATAATGTGATGCTTCGCGGCATCGTATTTTTCCTGGTTCACGCCCAGCACTATGGTGATGTCCTCATTCTTCGCCGGAGCGGAAATGATCACCTTCTTCACCGAGCCGCGCAGGTGCTTCTTGGCCTCATTCGCGTCGGTGAAGCGTCCCGTCGATTCGATCACAACCTGCGCGCCTACGGATTCCCAAGGCAGGGCCGCTGGATCTTTCTCTTTGAAAACCTTGATAACCTTGCCGTCGATCGAAATACTGTCGGGGCCCGCCGTAATATCGTTCGGCAGATTTCCGAGGATGGAATCGTATTTAAGAAGATGCGCCAGCGTCCTGGGATCGGTGAGATCGTTGACGGCTACAAATTCCAGGTTGGGGTCCTTGAGTGAGGTGCGCAAAACATTGCGGCCGATACGTCCGAAGCCGTTGATGCCAACTTTAACTGCCATGGAGCCTCCATATTTATAAGTGCAATTTTCGAAAGCGAAAATCAGAATTTGTCTGGATCGAATAACGAACAGATGATGTTAGCAGGTGAGAGAAGCGACGTAAATGACGGGCGCCATGATTCGGCGAACTCGGTTTCCCAGAGAGGAACGACCGGTCACGAAAGTGTGTGAGCTTGATCCTTGACGGCCGCCTCGCCAAAGGTGATTTCGAGATAGGTATCGGACTTGCTCCACGGCTGCGTAAGCCGTGCCAGCCAATACTTCCGGTTGATGGTCTGCCGCGCATGCGCATGTTCCTCTGGCGGCAGAATTCGCGCCGCAGCCGCGATCTCTGGTCCGGTCACTCTTCCGCGTATTGTGCACGGCGCAACTGTAACCTGCGGATTATTGCGAATCCGCTTCGTCTTGCCCATCTTGCTGAGGGTCATCACATAGAGCTTGCCGTTATCTTCGCCAAACCACACTGGCGTAGCCACCTTTACTCCGGTTTTGCGGAACGTAGCGAGAGAGATGTATTTCTGCCCGCCAATCGAAGCTGGGATGCTTGCAGACATAGAAATGGCTTTCTGCGCGGGTTTCTCATCCAACTCCGCGATACGGCGTTTATTCAGGATAGTCCGAAGGGGACACTGAGTTGCTGTCGCAGATGGTTCCCTCGGGAGCCGACGGATTGCTCCAACCCTCGATTCTGTGTTAAAAGCCGTACATGCGTAAATGGATGCGCGATCGCCTAGCGCGCCGCAAAAAAACTCCGCAAGAGCCTACCGACCAACCCGCCCCCCCACCCTTGCAGCCCGCTTATTTTGACGCCGAGCAGCAGGCCGAGATCTCGGCCGAAAGCGCGGATGCCGCAGAAAAATCAGGCGCTCGTTTGGAGTCTGAGGAGGCTAGCCAGCGCGCTGTCCCGGCGAGCGTTCCGGCGAGCGTGGAAGTTGAAGAGCAAGGAGCGGAGGAGCCCGCCGCTGACGAGCGACCAGCAAGCGCCTCCACTTCACAACCGTCCTCTGGAGGGCAAAGCTCTGGAGGCCAGAGCTCCGGTCGCGGCCGGCGCCGTCGTGGTGGGCGGGGACGCGGAGGCCGCGGACGCGAGCAAGCCGTCGCCCAGGCATTTGCCCCGGCCGCGGTGAAAGGATCAATCCCGGGATTGCCGGTAAGCGATGAACCGTTAAGCGAGGAGGAAGAGGCTCCCGAGGCCGCCGAGCCAGAAGCCGCTCCGGTCGAGATTCTAGTAGCAGCCGTGCCGAAAGCGCCAGCCGCGCCGGTGGTCGCAGCCCCCGTGGCCACGCCGCGCGCGCCCAAAGGCGTGGTCGTTCTGGCGATCGGTCTGCCGGGATCGGGCAAGAGTTCATGGTTCAAGCGCCACAATCTGGCTCCGCTCTCCAGTGACGTGGTGCGCCAATTGCTTTTTGATGATGTGCGCGAGCAGCGTTTTCAGGATTTGGTTTTTTCCAATTTGCGCTCCATGCTGAAGGCGCGGCTGATTGCCAAGCGTCCGATGAATTATGTGGATGCCACCAACCTCACGCCGCAGGAGCGCCAGCATTGGATCAAGCTAGCCAAGGACTACGGTTATGAGGTGCATGCCGTGTTCTTCGACGTGCCGCTCGAGGTCTGTATTGAGCGCCATCAGCGCCGCGACCGCGTGGTTCCCGAAGATGTAATGCGGCGCATGGCCGCGAAACTAAAGCCGCCCACGTTTGACGAGGGCATCGCGAAGATTACCGTGGTCCGGGTGAAGAAGAAGGAAGCGCCGGAAACATAACCCCCAGTGTCATCCCGAACACCGTTGTCATCCTAAGCATCCTTGTCATCCCGAGCGAAGCAAGGGACCTTGGTTCTTGCCAGCACAATCAGAGCTGTCGGCGCAAGGCGAACACCAAGATCCCTCGCTTTCGCTCGGGATGACAATCTTGGGTTATTGCGAATGACAATTCTCGGTTATCGCGAAGGGCGCGAAATTCTTATCCCTTGAAATAGGGCAGCATTTCCTTGAACGCCGGCGATCCTGAAGACCGCATCAGCTCGTAAATCATCATCTCCGCGGACGAAATTACAGCCCCGGCGTCGCGCATCCGCTCCAACCCAATCTTCCAATTCCATTCCGTTCGCGAGCTAACCGCATCCGAAGCGACGTGCACAATGTAACCTTCGCGCAGCGCCGCCAGGGCGGTTTGCATCACGCAGATGTGGCTCTCCATGCCGCACAAAAGAAGAGTATTGCGGATTCCCGGCAAGCCCTTAAGAACGCCGCAAAAAGCATCGCTGCCAAAACAGGAGAAGCGATCTTTATCAATCGCTGGCGTCTCGGGCAGAAGGGAAGCGACCTCAGGCACGGTCGGTCCCAGCCCCTTGGCATATTGCGTGGTCACGAGCGTAGGAATCTTCAGCACCGCCGCCGCACGGATCAACAGTTGCGAATTCCTCACCAACTGTTCTTTTTGAAAAATCGGGGGCAACAGCTTCTCCTGAATATCGACTACGACGAGCGCACACTGCTCAGGCTCCAATGCCTTGCGAACAAGTTCGGAGTAGGATTCAGCGGTTTCGATGATGGTAACCATGGAGATCTCCTTGCGGGATAAACATAGAGTTTACCGCGAGCCGGCGGCCATCGACACCGGCTATCGCTTTGCGCATTGACTGCCTCTCGCGCTCGTTGGATAATGAATTCGTTGCCCCCTCGTTCAACGGCTAGGACACCTGCCTCTGGAGCAGGTTATCGGGGTTCGAATCCCTGGGGGGCAGCCAGATTTTTCCCCGCCGTTGAACCTACGAACTACAGAAAAACGCTGATCTGAAATCCCTCGTTTGCGGCCAGCAAATACAGTGCTCACGGTATTGTGAGGCATGTATAGGTGATTTAAGTTTGAATCCTCTTCAGTACACGCCCCCAAACAGGTGCTGGTTCACTGGGAGAGCCGGCACCTGGCCTTCCTGCGGAAACTAATCGCCAAGCACGAATAGTTCTATCTTTCCGTACAGCCATATTTCAGCCCTCCTACCCCGTCTGCGGTAATGACATGGGTGGCGGCCAAGACTAGGCTCGAAGCTGTGACCAAACGCAGCGCTCAGCGGCGTTGAGGGCAATTCGGAGGCCCTGCTCGGGATGGGGAGGCTTCCGCAAAAAGGAGAAGCTTATGAGCATTTGGACGATTCTATTTGTGATTTTGCTGATCGCATGGATCACTGGTTTCACGGTTTTCCACGTTGCCGGCGGCTTGATCCACCTGCTGCTGATATTCGCGATCATCTCGTTAATTCTGCATTTTGTGACGGGACGAAGGACCGCGTAGCTGCGGCGGAGCGTAGCATCCGCCTCGGTTGTTTTAAGTTTTGTTTGGTGATCCCTTGCCGCGCATTGACTAGCCGGCAAGGGATTTGTCTTAGTCTTGGCATCGCCGTCCCGGTCGGAGTGCCGATCAGCTCCCCACGAAGCGCGCATACAAGCTCCGGGCCACTGCGGCATCGGTGGTTCCCTTGATAATCGCACGGCCATCGGGAAACAGAGTCATCTCGTAGGGTTCGCGCCAGAACTTCAACACGAATTCGTTGTGCCGCACAATGCCGTGGGCTTCCAGCCGCCGCTGCAACTCGGCAAAATCAATGGGCCGGGCGCGCTCGTGAATCTGCACTGAATTTCGCCCGCACATCGTAATATGGGGCCGTCCCTTGCCCGCCAAGTGGATGAAATCGCGCTGGCCGCAGGCCCGGCAGCCCGCTCGTGGTTTGTCTGCCGCAATTTCGGCTTGTTCGTTCGTCCACACATCATAGGACCAAAGCGTCTGGCGCAGCTTCTCGGCTGCGGATCCGCCCACCAGCAACTTGACCGTCTCCGTGGCGGCAATCGAAGCCACCAGGTTCACGGTGGTGTTGAGAATTCCCGAGGTTTCACAAGTCTCGACCAAGCCGGTTGGACTATCGGGAAAGATGCACGCCAGGCACGCCGTCTTTCCGGGCAGCACATTTAACGTGACGCCGTAACTGCCCACCGCGGCTGCATAAATCCATGGCGTGGAGTTCTTCACCGCATAATCATTGACCAGGTATCGAGTCTCGAAGTTATCGGTTCCATCGAGAATTACATCGATTTCATCAAGCAAAAGATCAATATTGCCGGGAACCAGATCCTCAACCTTTGCTTCCACAACAATCTCGGAATTAAAAGCCGCGATTCTGCGAGCAGCGGCGATCGCCTTCGGCAAACTCTCCGCTGCATCCGACTCCTCGAACAGCGACTGGCGCTGCAAGTTGCTGGGCTCGACGTAATCGCGATCGATAATCCGGAGCACTCCAACTCCCGCCCGCGCCAGCAATCCGGCCAGCGACGACCCGGTCGCCCCGCAGCCGACAATGGCCACTCGACCCGCCGCCAGCCGCCGCTGGCCTTCCGGGCCGATGCCGCGAAACAAAATCTGCCGCGAGTACCGTTCCTCGAACTTATCCTCTGCCAAAGGGCTTCCTTCTGGGTACGAAGCCTGTCCTGAGCCTGGCTGGAGCGTGTGCTTTGTAATCCGGCACTACTCAAGGACGTCATCAGCACTCGTCCGCGAAACCTTTATTATAAGTGTCGGGTTGCTTTTGCCGCAGACGCACAACGAAAGTCAGCAGCCCTTCATCGAAAATATTTAACGGGCATAAGGGATTTATTTGCATAGAAATCACGCAGCATTGGTGTTCCTGATCCTGATGATTGGTGAGTGCGTCCCGGCCGCCCGTGCCGGAGCGCCGGCATTGCCCTTGGCAACTCGATCGCAGCAAACCGCAGAAGCATCTTCCGCGCTGGCTACCATGTCCGCGTATGCCGGGCGCACAGTGAAATCGATCGAACTGCCCGGCGTATCGCAGGCCGAGGCGCTGTTGCAAGTGCTTCCGCAAAAAGTGGGCCAACCGCTCGACCGCGACCAGGTTCGCGAGAGCATCCGCGCTCTGTTTGCCACCGGCCGATTCGCCGACGTGCAGGCCGAGGTCATTCCGTCCGGCGCCGACGTGCGCCTCACGTTTACTACTTCGTTAAACTTCTTCGTAGGAGCGGTCGATGTGGAAGGCGCTCCCAGCCATCCCAATAACAACCAGGTCGTAAACGCGACCAAGTTCCAGCTTGGCGAACTCTATGCTCGGGATAAACTCGACCGCGCTATGGCGAACGTTCGCCAACTCATGCAGGAAAATGGCTACTACCGCGCGCAGTTGGCCTCCGAAAGCATCACCGATCCGGCTACGCAGCAAGTCAATATCGTCTTCCACATCGTTGCCGGCGAACCCGCCCATGTGGGTGCGGTGAAAGTCACCGGCCATTCGTCTTTTTCAGCGGCGGAGGTTCAGGAGACAGCCGCCATGCACTCCGGCGATCGCGTCACCGCCGCCCGCATCACCAATTCGCTGCAGCGCCTGCGCAAGAAATTGCAAAAACAGCAGCGGGTGCTGGCGCAAGTATTGATCGCCGAACAGAACTACCGCCCGGCATCGAACGCCGTGGATTACACCTATGAGATCGAGCCCGGCCCGGTGGTAATTATCTATACCACCGGTTTTCACATCAGCCGCGGCGTGCTGAAAAAGGAAGTTCCGGTCTATGAAGAAAATGCGGTTGACGATGATCTGCTGAACGAAGGCAAGCGCAACCTTCTCGACTATCTCCAGAGCCGCGGCCACTTTGACGCCGCCGTCGATTTTCAGCGGCAAAGCGGACCCGACTCCTTGCGCGTGGTCTACCACATCGATCCTGGACCGGTACACAAGCTCGAACTGATCGAGATCACGGGCAATAAATATTTCTCGCGAAAAGTGCTTCGCCAGCGTCTTCAGATTCAACCCGCCAGCACTTTTTCCAACGGGCGCTACAGCGGAGTTTTGCTCAAGAATGACGTCGACAATCTTCAGTCTCTATACGTCTCCAACGGATTCCGCGCGGCCAAAATTCAAACTAAAGTGGACGACAACTATCATCATTCCGACAATCGCCTGGCGGTTCACATTCTGATCGACGAAGGCCCGCAGACTTTGGTTGGGGTGCTCCACTTAGAGGGCAACCAGAAGATCGATGGCAAATCGTTTCCCGAGCTGACCACGGTATCGGGCCAGCCCTACTCCGAGCAGAATTTGGCCAATGATCGCGAATCCATTCTCAATTACTACTTCAATCATGGATTTTCGAACGCGACCCTCGACATCAATACCAAACCCACGGCCGGCGAGGCCAATCGTGAGGATGTCACCTATGTCATTCATGAGGGAGAACAATTCTCCGTGAACAAGATCATGGTGGGCGGACTCGATCACACCCGCGACTACGTGGTGCAGCGCGAGATTCAGGTGACCGCCAGCCAGCCGCTCAGCCAGCGCGACCTGCTGCAAACCCAGAGCAAGCTCTACGACCTCGGCATCTTCAGCCAGGTCGATACCGCGGTGCAAAATCCCGAAGGCAACGATCCGCAAAAAAATGTGCTGGTCCAGGTGCGGGAGGCCAAACGCTACACCTTCACCTACGATGGTGGACTCGAATTTGAAACCGGGTTGCCCGCCGGAACCAATGCCCCCGCAGGCTCGACAGGAGTGAGTCCTCGAGTCGGTCTCGACATCACGCGGCTCAACGTAGCCGGCCGCGATCAGACCCTAACCTTCCAATCTCATGTAGGGCGCCTGCAGCAGCGCGGCCTGATCAGTTATGAAATCCCAAAATTTTTGAGCAACGACAACTTCAAGATTTTCTACACCATCTTCTACGACAACAGCCTCGACGTTTCCACCTTCACCTCGCAGCGCTGGGAAGGGAAGGTCGATGTGCGCCAGCAACTCGGAAAGCTGGAGGTGAATCACGCCACATCCATCACCTATCGCTGGGATTACCGCCGCGTAAAAGCGAGCAATTTCGCCTCCAACTTTTCTCCCGCGGAATTCAGTTTGTTCTCGTTGCCGGCGCGCGTTGGGGGCCCCGGCATCACGTTCATTCGCGATCGGCGCGACAATCCTCTGGAGAGCACCCGCGGCCAGTACTTCACCTTCGACGGATTCGCCGCCTCCAGTTACTTCGGATCGCAGGCCGATTTTGCCCGCGGCCTGACGCAGGATTCCACCTACTACGCCTTCGGCCGGGCGAATCACAAGTTTGTCTTCGCCCGCTCGACTACCCTGGGCCTCGAGCAGGTTTACTCCAACACCCGCGTGCTACCGCCCGGAGCCTGCCAAGTCAGCGGCTTGGCCACAACGTGCAACTCGGATATTTCCGTCATTCCGCTGCCCGAAGTTTTTTTCGCAGGTGGGGGCAACTCGCATCGCGGTTTTGGGTTAAATCAAGCAGGACCACGCGATCCCGATTCCGGCTTCCCCATCGGCGGCACGGCGCTCTTCGTCAACAGCGAAGAACTGCGTTTCCCTTCGGTCAGCCTGCCTTATCTGGGGCAAGGTTTTGGCTTCGCCCTGTTTCACGATATGGGCAATGTCTTTACCGCCGGTCACGATATGGTCACTGGGCTTTTGCGCTGGCACCAACCGAATCCCTCGCAGTGCCTCGAATCCGGGGGCGTGCCTATCGCTTCGTGCCTGACCTATTTCGACAATAAGGGATATGACTACACTTCTCACGCCATGGGCATAGGGTTACGTTATAGGACCCCCATAGGCCCGTTGCGCTTCGATTTCGGGTACAATTTGAATCCGACATCCTATTATCAGGGCATCGTCAATGCCAACACCGGACTGCTGACAGGCGATTTCGAAACCCAGCGCCTGCGCCATTTCAACGTATTTTTCAGTATCGGTCAGCCATTTTAATGAGAGTTCGCGCCCGCCAATTTGTGGTTATTGTTTTTGCGATCGCCGCAGCGCTGCCTGTCATCGCGCCAGTCCGAGCCTTCGCCGGGAGTGGCCGGGGCGAAGTAATCGATCGGATCATTGCCACGGTCAACGGACGCGTCATTCTGCAAAGCGATTTGGATGAAGCCCTGTGTTTCGAGGCGCTGGTTAGAAATCGGCCGCTGTCGAAATTCACTGACCAAGACCGACGTACTGTGCTCGATCGCCTGATCGACCAGGAACTTCTGCGCGAGCAAATGAATTCCGCCGATTTTACCCATGCCAGCGATGCCGAAGTGGCGGCTCGGGTGGCCGAGACTCGCAAATTCTATCCTGACGCCGCATCCTCGGAAGCTTGGCAGGCGCTGCTTTCCAGCTACCATCTCACCGAAAAGGACCTTTCCAGCCACGTCCGCCAGCAGATCGACCTGATGCGCCTGGTCGACGCTCGCCTTCGTCCTACAGTCGAGATCGACTCAAAATCTGTCGAAGCCTACTATCGCGATCAGTTTGTTCCCAAGCTGAAGCAGTCCGGAGCCTCGGAAGTTCCGCTCGCCAACGTCTCCGCCAAGATCCGCGAATTGCTTACCGAACAGAAGGTCGACGAGTTGCTGGTGTCGTGGCTGCACACTTTGCGGTCCGAGGGGCAGGTTCACATTCCCGGAGGAGCCATCCCTTCCGCCAACGACGCGGACAGTAATGGCGGAGTGGAATCGCGGTGACCGAAGCTGCGGCAAAGCCTGCGCGCCGCCGCCGTGGGCTGAAGATTCTGGGAATTCTGTCGATTGGCGCCTTTCTCCTCATTCTCGGCTGTCTGATTTACGTCAACACCAATTCTTTCCAGGCGCTGGTGCGCCGTCGTCTGGTCGCCGAGGTTGAGCGGGTAACCGGAGGCCGCGTAGAAATCGGCTCCATTCATACCATTCCATTCTTGCTGCAGGCCGATGTGCGCGGCATCACCGTCCACGGCACCGAATCCGCTACCGAGATTCCGCTGGCTCATATTGATCGTATCGTCGGCCGCCTGAAGGTCAGTTCGCTTTTCGGCTCCGAACTTTCTTTTCATGAAGTGATTCTCGAACAGCCGGTGGTTCACGTTGCATTCTATGCCAACGGCACGACCAATATTCCGGCGCGTGCCGACCTCGCCATGGGCAAGAACCCCGTGGAGCGACTGTTTGCGCTCTCGGTCGACCACATCGAAATCCGCGGCGGCCAACTTTTGTGGGACGATCGGAAGGTCCCGCTCGATCTTGCGGCTCGCGACATCTCACTCCAAGTGGATTATTACTTTCTCCATCGCCGCTACGATGGCCGCCTTTTGGTGGGTGTGGTCGATACGAAACTCATCGACTGCCGTCCCTTCGCGTGGATGACCACCATGGAGTTCAGCCTCAACTCGAACTCCGCGGTGATTCGGTCGCTCAAGTGGAACTCTGGCCGCTCGCATTTTTCGGCCAAGGGCGAGATCAGAGACTTGCGCCATCCGAAGCTGCAAGGCGAGTACGAGGCCCAGGTGGATCTTTCCGAAGTCGCGTCCATCGTGCGCCGCCATGATCTTCAAGGAGGCGTCCTCGAACTGAAGGGCGAGGGCGACTGGTCGCTGGATGAATTTTCCTCGAACGGCCTGCTCACCGCACGCGATCTTGCATGGCGCGACGATCAAATCGTTTTTTCGCGCGCCTCGATGACTACGGGATACTCTGTCACCGATCAGCAGTTGAAACTTTCGAAGCTGCAGGCCCGTATTTTTGGCGGAAGCATCACTGGCGACGCCGAACTGAACCAGTGGCTTGCGCCGGCACAGCATCTATCGAACACCGCTAAGAAGGCGCTCGAAACCGCAACCATCTCGGCTGCTCCGCCGCTGAAAAAGCCCAGTGAGAAATCGATCAGGCCCAAGCCGCCGGCAATTCAAAACGCTTATCTGGCGCTGCATCTGCGCGATCTATCGGCGGAAGAAGTGGCTGCGGCGCTGAATACTCCGGCTCACCGCATGCCCCGCATTCGCCCCAGCGGCGCGTCTTCAGGCACAGTGGAGGCGCGCTGGAAGGGAACTCCGCACGACGCCGAAATTCAATTCGCCATCGATGTCACTCCCCCGGCGCAGCATGCGGCCGGTCAGCTACCGATTGGCGTCCACGCCAACGGCGTCTACCATGCTGCGAACAAGTCTCTCGACCTGCCGCAGTTTTCCTTGACCTCACCCACCAGCCATGTGCAGGCTTCCGGCACGCTGTCGGCGAACTCGGCGCTGCACCTGGCAGTTCGTACTTCAAGCCTGGCCGATTGGCTGCCAATCGTCGAAGCGGTTCGCGGTCCGGCGCGCATTCCGGTTGCGCTGAACGGGAGCGCTACCTTCAACGGTGGCATGAGCGGCTCGATATCCGCGCCCGAGCTTTCGGGCAACGTGCAGGTCGAGGATTTCGATTTCAACGTGCCCGCCACGGCGAACACGCATCCGGTGCAAATGCACTGGGATGCTCTCTCATCCTTTGTTCAGCTTTCTTTCGACTCCATCGTTCTGCACAACGCTACGCTGGCCCGCGACGACACCTCGACCGAATTCGATGCCTCCGCCGCGCTCGATCATGGCCACCTGACTCCGGATAGCGCCGTTACTCTGCGCGCCAACGCCAGCCATGTCGATGTGGCCGCACTGCAAGCGCTGCTCGGATATAACTATCCGGTTGCCGGCGACACAGACTTTTTCGTGGAAGCGGCAGGCACTCTTTCCAGCCTGCACGGCGATGGGCAAGTCCATCTGAGCAATGCCACTGCCTTCGGGGAAAGCATTCGGCAATTCGATGCCAACTTCCGGATCGGGCAAGGTGAAATCTTTTTTCACGACTTGCATCTCTTTCATGATTCTTCCGTGGTGACCGGGAGCGCGTCCTACAATCCGTCGACACGCGGGTTTCGTCTCGACCTGGCCGGATCGAACTTCGATCTGGCGCAATTTCGGCAACTTCAGTTTCCGCGTCTCTCCACCGAGGGCCGGGCCGATTTCGTTCTCAAAGCGTCCGGAACGCCCGATGCGCCATCCATCGATGCGAACGTCCAACTGCGCCAGCTAGCGCTCAATCACGAGATCGAGGGCGATCTGGATCTGCAGGCCGTGACCCAGGGCGACGAGTTGCATCTCACGGGCAATTCGCACTTTCAGCAAGGTTCGTTGACCGTGAACGGCAATATTGGCTGGCGCGACGATCGACTGGCGAACCTCACCCTGCAGATGGATCAACTCGATCTCGGTGCCCTATTGCATTCTTTTCTGCACGGCCAGCTCACGGGACACTCCGCCGCCACTGGCGTGGTCGATCTGCACGGTCCACTGCAACATCCAGAGAATTGGACGGTCGGCGGAAATTTGACGGCCCTCTCTCTGGACATCGAAAAAACCAACGTTCACAACCAAGATCCAGTTCACTTTTCTCTGGCCAACCAATCGATGTACATCCAGCAACTTCATCTCGTAGGTGAGGGAACGGATTTCGCGCTTCATGGCGTCATGCAACTCTCTGGCTCGCGCAGCCTCGATCTTGCAGCCGATGGACGCTTCGATATGAAACTGCTCTCCGTCTTCGATCCCGATTTCACATCTTCGGGTCTGGTCACCATGAGCATGACGGTGGGCGGCACTCTGGCCGAGCCTTTGCCCCAAGGCCATTTTCAGATCGCGAACGGCGCCATCTCTTATGCGGGACTGCCCAGCGGTCTGACCGACCTTAGCGGTTCGCTGCAGTTTTCTCGCGATCACGTTCATATTGAAACGCTCAGCGCCCGCACCGGCGGTGGTGTTCTCGAC
Source organism: uncultured Acidobacteriaceae bacterium (assembly GCA_963710965.1). Taxonomy (GTDB): domain Bacteria; phylum Acidobacteriota; class Terriglobia; order Terriglobales; family Acidobacteriaceae; genus Sulfotelmatobacter. Next base: position 23,016 of record CAVQCP010000046.1, read on the forward strand.
CTCAAGGGCGATGCCACGTATTTCAACCAGCAGCTGAATTTCAATCTCACCGCGACCAGCAAGGATGTTCGCCTGCGCTATCCTGCCGGCGTCAGTTCCACGGCCGACGCCGAATTACACTGGGTCGGCACGCGTTCCGCCTCCACGGTTTCCGGCGACATCCGCGTCAATAAAATGGCGGTCACTCCGGGCTTCGACTGGGGAGCTTATCTCGAGCGCAGCCGCCAGTATTCTACTGTCACCGGCCCCAACTCGCCGCTCAACAACATCAAACTCGATATCCATGTGGTGACCGCGCCCGAACTTCAGATGCGCACGGCGATCGCGCGCCTCTCCGGGGATGCCGATCTTCATCTGCGCGGATCCGTCGGACACCCCGCAGTACTCGGCCGCGTCGACATTCTCGAAGGGCAGGCCACATTCCATGGCACGCGCTACACGCTGGAACGCGGAGATATCGCGTTCACCAATCCGGTAGCCATTGAGCCCCAACTCAACCTTCAGGCCTTTACCCATGTGCGCAGCTACGATTTGAACATCACTCTCACGGGCACACCGGACCATGGCCTGAATCTGAACTACCGGTCCGAACCGCCGTTGCCCAAGTCGGATATCATCGCGCTGCTCGCGCTCGGCCGGACCAGCGGAGAATCGGCGCAGCTGCAGGAGCAATCCGGGCAGAGCGCATTTTCCGATCAGGCCAGTGCGCTCATCCTGAACCAGGCGCTGAATAGTACGGTGAGTAGCCGGGTCGAGAGGCTCTTCGGCGCCAGCAATATCAAGATCGATCCCCAGGGACTGGCTACGGAAACCAATCCCATCAGCAACGGCCCGCAGATCACCATCGAGCAACAATTCGCCAACAACGTGTCGCTGATCTACTCCACGAACGTTTCGCAAAGTTCGCAGCAGATCATCCAGGGCGAGTACTATTTCAATCGCAACGTCTCCGCTGTAGGCACGCGCGATCAGAACGGAGTAGTAAGCTTTGACCTAAGAATCCGGCGGCGAAGAAAATAAGCGGCTTGGGGATGCCGGATAGCGGAATCCGGAGTAATCAATGTCTGATGCCCGCAGCATGGTCGACACTCAGCTTCGCGCGCGCGGCATCTCCGACTCCCGTGTGCTCGAAGCCATGCTGCGCGTGCCCCGCGAGCGGTTCGTCTTCGAAGCCCACCGCACCCAAGCGTACGAAGATCACCCGCTCCCGATCGGGGAGGGACAAACCATCTCCCAACCGTATGTAGTGGCGCTCATGCTCGAAGCGCTCGAACTCAAATCAACCGACAAGGTTCTGGAGGTAGGCACGGGCTCGGGATACGTGACCGCGCTTCTGGCAGAAATGGTGGCACAGGTTTTCTCCATCGAGCGCCACGCCTCTCTGGCCGCGAACGCGCGCCGGGTTCTCGCCGCTTTAGGCTATGCCAACGCCCAGGTTTTCACCGGAGACGGCTCCCAGGGCCTGCCTGCGGCCGCTCCCTTCGACGCTATCGTGGTCTCCGCTGCGGCCGCAACTTTGCCGGCACCTCTTGTCGAGCAACTTCGCGAAGGAGGAAGAATGATCCTTCCTGTCGGGAAAGACAATTCTCAGCAGTTGCAATTTATCCGCATCATCAACGGCGAGCCTGCAATCTCGATTCGCGACCCCGTTCTCTTTGTCCCGTTAATCGTCCCGTTAACCTCGGAAGGGTGAGAACGAACTTGGGTGAGGACGCTTCAAAGACTGCCCGCAAGCTTAATTACAGGCGCAGACACAAGCTCTCCCGCCGACTGCTGTGTGAAACGCAACACGCTGCCGGGGAAGAGGCCGAGGTAAAGCGTGGCGAACAGGCACGCGGCCAGGGCCAGCCGAAGCGCGAAGGGAACATGCGTGACCGGTACCGCCTTTCGCGATTCCCGCATGTACATCATCACAATGATTCGCAGGTAGTAGTAAGCGCCCACGCCGCTGTTGAGCACACCGATGATGGTGAGCCAAATTAAATTCGACTTCACGGCCGCGCTGAACACATAAAACTTTGCGAAAAATCCGCCCGTCATCGGGATGCCAATCAGCGAAAGCAGAAAAATGGTAAGCATCGCGGCCAGAAAGGGAGAACTGCGCCCCAGGCCTTCATAATCTTCGAGCTTCACGTAGCGTTCGCCCGCGTTGGCGAAATGACTGACCACGGCGAATGCTCCAAGGTTCATGGCGGCATAGGAGGCCGAGTAGAACATGGCCGCCGAAATTCCCAGGGCCGGCGCGGCGGCAAACGCTACCAGCAAATATCCGGCGTGCGCGATCGAAGAATAGGCCAGCAGCCGCTTCACATTGTTTTGCACCAGCGCGCCCACGTTTCCCAAAATCATGGAGAGCGCGGCGGTCACCCAAACCATCCAAAAAATCCCCGGCACAGCGACCACAAAAACCACGCGCAGCAACACCGCGAAGGCCGCCGCCTTCGGCCCGGTCGACATCAGCCCCACGATCGGCGCGGGCGCGCCCTCATACACGTCGGGAGTCCAAATGTGAAACGGCGCGGCCGCTACCTTGAATCCCAACCCCACAAACATGAAGGCCACGGCTACATACGCCAGCAACGGCATGGTGTTCGACCGCAGGACAATACTGATGCGGTCGATGTTGGTTGAGCCGGTCGCCCCGAACATCAGCGCCACGCCATACAAAAAGAAGGCGGTGGCGAACGATCCCAAGAGGAAGTACTTCAAAGAGGATTCGCTGCTCGCTGCCGAATTCCGCCGGAAGCCGGCCAGCACATAGGAAGCGATCGAAGAGATTTCCAGTGCGATAAAGATCAGAACCAGTTCCAGCGCCGAAGACATCAGCCCCATGCCGACCGCGCCGAAAAGAATCAGAGCGTAATATTCCCCGGTGCGGATCTTCTGCACGGCCATGTATTCGTACGAGCTCAAAATCACGATGGCGGCGATGGCAATCACCAGCACATGAAAAAAAACACTGAAGCCATCGACCCGGATCGTCGCCCAGAACGCCAGCCCCGGAGACTGCGCCATGAACCACGTGGCGGCCAATGCAACCAACGCTCCCACCAGCGCAATCACGCCCAAAATCTTCTGCCCGGTTTCTTCATCGAGTACTGGTTCAAGCAACATCACCACACAACCGAAGATGGAAAGAACGATCTCCGGCAGCACGCGCACGTAGTCAGCACTCAGCGGTAGAGCCTGCAACAGTGCGGCGGTGGTCATCATTGTCCCACCACCCGGCTCGCGACCCGCACCAAGGGAGTGAGCGCATTCTGCACCGCGGGATCGATCGCCGCCAGCCACAAAATCGGAGCCACGCCCATCACCAGCGCTGCCGCGGCGCACGGCCAAATCGCGGTCTTCTCAAACCCAGTCAGATCGCCTATCGACTCGTTGATCGGGTGCGTGACCTTGCCATAAAAGACGCGCTGGTACATCCAGAGCAGATAAGCCGCGCTCCAGATAATTCCGGTCGCGCCAAGGATTCCGTAGATCGGTTTGTCCTGGAAGGCTCCGCTCAACACCAGAAATTCGCCGATGAAGCCGTTGAGCAAAGGCAGCCCCACGGAAGCGAGCACGATCACGAGATAGGTTGCGGCATATACCGGCGTGATCGCAGCCAAGCCGCCGAATTCGCTGATCTCGTAAGTATGGCGCCGGTCGTGGAGCGCTCCCGCCAGCATGAACAGGGCGCCGGTAGAAATTCCGTGAGCCAGCATGACGAACATCGCGCCATCCAGACCCAGCTGCGTGAAGCTGAAAATTCCCAGTACTACAAAGCCCAAATGGCTGACGGACGAATACGCGATCAGCTTCTTCATGTTGGGCTGCACCATCGCGACCAGAGCGCCATAAATGATGCCGATCAACGCCAGCACCATAATCCACCAGGCATTGTGGCGCGATTGCTCAGGAAACAGTCCGAGATTGAAACGCAGCATTCCGTAGGTGCCCATCTTCAGCAGAACGCCTGCCAGGAGCACCGAACCAGCGGTCGGAGCTTCGACGTGAGCGTCCGGCAGCCAGGTGTGAAATGGAAATAGCGGGACCTTCACGGCGAAGGCCAAAAAGAAGCCCAGAAACAGCCACTGCGCGGCGGCGGAAAAATGGGGCACCGCTCCCGCCGCGATCTGGTCGCGAATCTCGACGAAGTCGAAGCTGCCGGTATGCGCGTAGAGCCAGAGAATCGCCGCCAGCATGAACACCGACGCGATCATGGTGTACATAAAAAATTTGACCGCAGCGTACACCTTGCGCTCGTGGCCAAACATGCCGATCAGCAGCGCCATCGGAATCAGCGTAGCCTCCCAGAAGAAATAGAAGAGGAAAAGATCGAGCGAGGTGAAGACGCCGATCAGCGCCGTCTCCATGATCAGCAGGAGGATGAAGAATTCCTTTACCCGGCCATGCACCGGCTTCCACGAAATCAGCACGCACAGCGGCGTAAGAAATGTGGTGAGCACCACCAGCCATAGCGAGATGCCGTCCACCCCCATGTGGTAGTGAATGTTCGGAGTGGCGACCCAGGGCTTGTTGATCTGAAACTGAAATCCCTCGATCCCCCGGCGAAAATGTACCGGCAGATGCAACGAGACCACGAACGTGAGCAGAGAAATAAAGAGCGCCCAGCCGCGAATATCGCGGTCGCGGCGTGGGAAAAACATCAGCAACAGCGCGCCAGCGAGCGGCAGGAAAGTCACCAGCGTAAGAATATAGGGACTGAAAATGTCCGTTCTCATTGGGCTTTCACCCACATCCAGATCATGAAGGCGATCACCACCGCCGACCCTGAGGCGATCCATCCGGCATAGGAGCGAATGTTGCCCGACTGCATCTCGCGCACTTCGTCGGAGGCATGCCGAGCCGCGGTGCCGGATTCGTTCACCGCGGCATCGATGATTTTCTGGTCCACGTCGTGCCACAGAATTTGGGTTGAGCCCTTAATCAGAGGCTTCACGATTAACGCCGCATAAAATTCATCGACATAATATTTATGCACCAGAGTCTGATAAGTGCCCGATAGCGAAGCCGCGATCCGGTTTGGCAAATCCGGACTTCGGTAATACAGCAGCCAGGCCAACCCGAAACCGATCACGGCTGCGCATACGGAAATGCCGGTAAACAGAAACTCGGTAGAAACGCCCTGTTTCGGCTCAGCTCCTTCGGTCTCCCGTTCTGGAGCGCCCTTCGCGTCGGTAGCATTCGGCTGAGTACCCGCGGGTGCGCTGGCATGGAATACCGGTCCCAGGAATTTGTCGAATTGATCATTGCCACCCAGCGACCCGGGCACGCCCACATATCCCCCGATCACGGAAAGAACCGCCAGAATCACGAGCGGGATCACCATCACCATCGGGCTCTCATGCACGCCGCCATGACCGTGCCCGCTATGGGCGTCGTGACTTGCGTGGCCATGATCAGCCTCGGCCTGACCGCGATACACGCCAAAGAAAGTCATGAACCACAGCCGGAACATATAGAACGAAGTGAGCAGCGCCGTAACCACGCCCACCAGCCAGTAAACCCAACTCGCCTGATACGCGCGCCAAAGAATTTCATCTTTGCTGAAGAATCCAGCCAGCCCCGGAATTCCAGCAATCGCCAAAGTGCCGGCAGTCATGGTCCAAAACGTCCACGGAATTTTCGTGCGTAGTCCACCCATCTTGCGCATGTCCTGCTCGCCGCCAACGGCGTGAATCACCGAGCCCGCCGCCAGAAAGAGCAGTCCTTTGAAGAACGCATGCGTCATCAAGTGGAAGATGCCTGCCGAAAATGCACCCACGCCGCAGGCCATGAACATGTAGCCAAGCTGGGAGACGGTTGAATAGGCAAGAACTTTTTTGATGTCAGTTTGTGCGATGCCAATGGTCGCGGCGAAAAACGCGGTCAGAGTGCCGATGATCGCAACCACCGTCAGCGCAATCGGCGCACGCTCAAAAATCACATGCGAGCGCGAAACCATGTACACGCCTGCCGTGACCATGGTTGCCGCGTGAATCAACGCCGAAACCGGCGTCGGACCTTCCATCGCGTCCGGCAGCCATATATAAAGAGGGATCTGCGCCGATTTTCCGCAAGCGCCCACCATCAGCAAAATCCCAATCGCCGTCAGCCGCCCGGCTCCGGCGGTCTCGGGGGGTAAGTGCGAAATAGAATTAAAGGCCGTCGCAAAATTCAGCGTCCCAAAATGCTTGATCAGCAAAAACAGCGCGATCATGAAGCCGAAGTCGCCGACCCGGTTCACGATAAACGCTTTCTTGCCGGCCGACGCCGCCGAATCTTTGTTGAACCAGAAGCCAATCAACAGATACGAAGCCAGCCCTACGCCCTCCCAGCCGATAAACATCAGCAGGTAATTGCCGGCCAGCACAAGCGTCAGCATGAAGAACATGAACAGGTTCAGGTAGCTGAAGAAGCGGTAGTAGCTGGGATCGTCCCACATGTAGCCGACGGAATAAATGTGGATGAGAAATCCCACGCCGGTCACCACCAGCAGCATGACCAGGGAAAGCTGATCGAGATAGAACGCGAAGTCCGCGGTAAAACTTCCAGCGCGAATCCAGTGCGCCAGATATTCCTGGTAGGGAAGTGTCAGCGACGAAAACCGGATCGCCACCCACAACGCCATGGCGAAAGCCGCGCCCGCGAAAACCAGCGCAATCGTGGTTACGGCCCGGCGCGACGATTTCTTCCCCAAGAAGCCGTTGATCGCAGCCCCTGCCAGGGGCAGAATCGGGATCAGCCAAAGATTGAGGCTTGCGTTCATAATTTGAGCAGGTTTACCTGGTCCACATTCAAAGTCTCGCGCGTGCGGTAGACCGCGATGATGATCGCCAGTCCTACCGCCGCTTCCGCCGCGGCCACGACCATCACAAAGAAAACGAATACTTGTCCGGCAAGCGCGTGCCAGTGTGCCGCGAACGCCACAAACGAAAGATTCACGCCGTTCAGCATCAACTCAATGGACATGAAGATGGTGATGATGTTGCGCTTGATCAGAAATCCGACCACGCCGCAGGCAAACAAAAATCCGCCGAGCAGCAAATAATAAGAGAGAGGGACCATCAGTCGTACCTCCCCGGCGGCGACGATGGGGGCCTGCTGGCCAAGACCACGGCGCCCATAATCGCGATCAAAATCAAAACCGAGGTGACCTCAAAGGGCAGCAGAAACCGGTGAAACAGAAGCTGAGCGATATCGACAGGAGGCCCGGGCAAAGAGCCAAGCGCCACCGCTTCCGTTCCAGAATGCCGGATGAACACCCAGGCCATGAGCACGCCCGCAGTCAGCATGCCGGGAACGCCCAGCAGCAGCGCAACGCGGCTCCCTTTGGTCTCTTCTTCTTCGCCGGCGTTCAGCAGCATGATGACAAACACGAACAGCACCATGATCGCGCCCGCATAAACGATCACTTGCACGGCGGCGACGAACTCCGCGCCCAGCAGCAGGTACTCGCCGGCTAGAGCCGCCATCACCGCAATCAGCGACAGCGCGCTGTTAATGGGATGCCGCTGCGCCAGCAGATTGATCGCTCCGCCCACGCAGACCGCGCCGAACGCGAGAAATAGGATTAGATGAAAACTCATGACTCAATTTTCGGTATCTAGTACCAAGTACTCAGTACCTGGTACCTAGTTGTAGTGCGTCAAACAGATCGACACTGATGAATCGCCGGTTTACCCCGTGACCCTCTGTGTCCTCTGTGTTAAAGCCTTGAACTCCTCAACGAGAGCCACGGATCACGCGGATCCAGCACGATACTTAACGCTCATTATTCCCGACGCACTACACGAGCTGCAACAATCGCTTACAACGCGCGTACTAGGTACTAGGTACTGCAACGACTACGCCACCACTGTCAAGATCGCAGTAATCACCAGATTCGCAATCGCCAGCGGCAGCAAAAATTTCCAGCCAAAGGCCATCAGTTGGTCGTAACGGAAGCGCGGCAACGTGCCGCGCACCCAGATATACAGAAAAAGAAAACAAAAAACTTTGGCCCCAAACCAAAAGATCGGCAGCACCGCCTGCAGTATGGGAGGACCACCCAGCGGCCCATGCCATCCTCCGAAAAAAAGCAGCGTCGCCAGACAGGCCACGGTAATCATATTCGCGTATTCCGCCATAAAAAACATGGCGAATTTCATCGCACTATATTCCGTGTGATAGCCCGCCACCAGCTCAGTTTCGGCTTCAGGCAGGTCGAAGGGGATGCGGTTGGTCTCCGCGTACGCAGCCATCAGATACACAAAGAAGCCGACGCACTGGGGAAGAATATTCCAGCGCGGAATGAATCCCCAGAAATGTCCGCCTTGCGCATCTACAATGGCGCGCAGGCTGAAGCTGCCGGTGTGGATGAGCACTCCCACCAGGGAAAGTCCCAGCGCGATTTCGTAGCTCACCATCTGCGCGCTGGCACGCAACCCGCCCAGCAGCGAATACTTATTGTTCGAGGACCACCCCGCCAGCGCCACCCCATATACGCCCATTGAGGTGACGCCCAGAATCAGCAGCAGCCCAATGTTGACGTCGGTAACCTGAAGCGGGATTAGGTAGGGCCCAATGACCGCACCGCCCCAATGGAAAGGCAGGTCCCAGTGGATCAGTGGCCAAGCTTGGGGTAGGGTGATCGGTCCGAACGTGAAGCTATTGCCAAAGGGAATCACGGCAATCGACGTAAGAGCGAAGATGACGGCCATCATGGGCGCAGCCAGGAACAGCGGCTTGTAGACGTGCGGCGGAGTGAGATCTTCCTTGAATAAAAACTTAAGACCGTCAGCTACCGGTTGCAGCAAGCCGAATGGACCCACCCGCGTGGGTCCCCAGCGGTTCTGCATGCGGCCCACGACTTTGCGCTCCAGCCATACCGTGTATGCGACCGCGGTCAGCAAGACGATCAGGATGATCAGCGATTTGATCACCGATACCACTACGAAAATGAGAGGAGGCAAGGGCACTTTCTAATTGGGTAATTAAGTAATTTAGTAATTTGGTAATTTGAAAACCGATTGGACAGGGGCTTCAATTGCCAAATTACTAAATTTCCCAATTACTAAATGGTTTTCAGTCTGCCGCCACTTCAGCCGGCTTTACTGCGTGGCTCTCTAATACTGACTGCAAGGCGCGCGAATAATGTCCCAAGGTGCCGGATGTAAAAAGCGTATCGTTCGCCGGCTCAATTGACTCCGGCCGGTGCGCCACTCCCGGCCCCACTTTTTCGAGCGAAGTATGCTGGCTATTTCCCGCCAGCAGATTCATGCGCGAGACATCGTAACCCGGAACCAATCGCTGAATCTCATCCAGAATCGCCATGGGATCGAAGGGGCTCATCTTCGGCTCGAGTCCATTCGCCTCAAGCCAAACCGCATGACGATCGGCCTCGCCCGATTCCGCCCCGCGCGACTGTCCCATGTCGGCGTAAGTTCCGCCGCCAAAAGGCACCAACTTGTGAACATCAAATCCCATGGCATCGGCGATGCGTACGATCATCTCGAAATCACTCTTGGTCTCCGTGACCTCGCCGGCTTTTTTCACCAACTGCAAATCGCCGCACGTATTGGTGAAGGTTCCGGATTTTTCATAAGCATTCGACGCCGGCAACACCACGTCAGACATAACCGCGGTCTCGGTCAGGAACATATCCTGCACGACTAAGAAACTTCTTGAGAAGGCGAACGGATCGATATTTAATCTGCCAACAGGATTCGATCCGACAACATAAAGCGCCTTCAACTTGGCAGCCTTGCCGGCTTCAACCATGCCCGCCAAATCAAGCCCGGCAGAAGCGGGAACGCCCCCCCACTCCCGATGGAACGCGCTGTTTCCGGCGATGGGGTGATATCCCGGCAGCAGGTCGGGATACAGCCCCATATCCGCCGCCCCCCGTGAATTGGCGTAAGCGCCGAGGCAAACAAATTTTGCTCCGGAGATTCCCGAGCTGAACTTGACCAGATCGGCCAGCGAGCCGCCGCGAATTTCCGATCCGAAGATGATGACAAGATTCTGCGTTCCACGCAGCGTATCGCGAAAGGCCGTCCATCCGTCCTTATTGGAAGACACGGTCAGAATCCCGTCCGCAGCCGAATCATCCCCAGCCAGGAAACTCACGACCTTATCCTCCGTCCCCGCCGGAATCTGCATAAACCCGGCAGCCTGCCGCCGCAGCTTGATGGGCTCCGAGTTGATCACATAAAGCTTGGCTTGATGCAGCCGCACATTATTTCGAACCTGCCAAGCCAGCAAGGGATGCTGCTCTGTAGGATCGTTGCCAATCAGCAAAATCGCGGGCGCAGTGAACACTTCAGCCATGCTGGCGGTCAAATCGTTCTGGCCGCGCAAAGCCGACGCCAGGGCAGGGAAGTCCGCGGTGCGGTGATGGTCCACGTTATTTGTTTTCAGCACCACGCGGGCAAATTTCGACAGCAAATAACCTTCTTCATTGGTGGTGCGAGTCGAACCCACAACGCCAATCGCGGACCCGCCATCGCGGTCGCGAACCTCGGCAAACTTTTTCCCGATCAGCGCAAACGCTTCCTCCCAGGTGGCAGGTGTCAGCTTGCCTTCCTTGCGAATCAGCGGCTGTTTCAGCCGCTGCTCGTGATTGGCAAAATCAAACGCGTAGCGTCCCTTGATGCAGAGGAAGTCGCCGTTGGTTCCGCTCTTGTCGCGATTGTCGCCGCGCACAATCTCCATGCCAGTGTCGGAGCGCCGCACGCCCAGCGTCGTTTTGCAGCCATCGCCGCAATGCGTGCAAATGGTGCCCACGTGCTTCATCTCCCACGGACGCGTCTTGTAGCGGTACGCTCCCGAGGTGAGCGCACCCACAGGGCAAATGTCGATGCACATGCCGCACTCTTCGCACTCCAGGTGATCTTCTTTATTGGGAGCGATAATCGAACTGACGCCGCGGTTCTGCACTCCAAGCGCCCAAACGTCCATGCCCTCGCCGCACACGCGCACGCAGCGATAGCAGAGAATGCAGCGGGGACGATCGAAGAAAACCACCGGAGACCATTGCTGCTCTTCTTTGTGGTTCTTCGCCTCCATGAACTTCGATTCGGCGGCGCCGTAGGTAAAAGTCATGTCCTGCAATTCGCACTCGCCGCCCGCATCGCACACCGGACAATCCAGCGGATGATTGCCCAAGAGAAGTTCCAGCATCGACTTCCGCGCCTGCTTGATCTCATCGCTATCGGAAGTAACGACCATGCCTTCGCCGACCACGGTAGTGCACGCGGTCTGCAGCTTTGGCATTTTTTCGATCTTCACCAGGCACATGCGGCAAGCGCCCTGCAACGAGAGGTTGGGGTAATAGCAGAACGAAGGGATCTCGATGCCCACGGTCTTGCAGGCCTCAATGAGCAGCGTCCCAGCGGGAGCCGTCACCTTCTTGCCGTCAACTGTAAATGTCACGTCAGCCATAAAGAATTTAGTAATTGTGTAATTTAGCAATTCAGTAATTTAAAACCTTGTACCCTACGCCGCCCTCTTCGCCGTTTGCCGAGATGCCGTCAGAATCGCCGCCAGCTCTCGGGCCTCATTCAAGAGGCTTTCCGTCATCTCTGATTTTAAGATCCCCGACTCAATCAACAGTTCGAGCCAGAGCACCGCTTCGTCCGCCTCTTCCGCCGCAATTCCCAATCGAGCGACGAACTCAGCCCGCGATCGTGCCCTGCATACGGCTCGATAATTTGCAGCCACTGAGGTTCCGCACCGAAGAAGATGCTTGCCCAAAACCTGCGTGTCCGTCTTATACGGCAACGACCGAAAGAGCCGGATGACACGAAGAGCAAAAACTTTGGTCCGATCACGAAGCTCTTCAGGTCGCGAACGCATACTGCAAAACCAATTACTCAATTACTAAATTTCCAATTACTCAATTTCCTCAGTGTGCCAGCGCCGCCATTTCTTCCGCGGCGCCTGCCTTCTCGAACGGGCAAGGCTTGCCTTCCAAATGGTCTTCGAATTCTTTTCTGAACTTCTTGATGAACGCAATGGTCGGCATCGCCGCGGCATCGCCCAGCGGACAGAACGTTCGTCCCAGCATGTTTTCCGACAGATACTGCATGTTGTCGATGTCTTTGGCCATGCCGCCGCCGGCGTGGAATCGGATCAAAGTTTTCTTCAGCCAATCGGTTCCTTCGCGGCAGGGAATGCACCATCCACAACTTTCGTGCTGATAAAATTTCATGGTGCGCAGCGCGAATTTCACGATGCATTGCGAGTCGTCGATCACGACTACGCCGCCCGATCCCAGCATCGACCCGGCCTTGGCCACCGAATCGAAATCCATGTTGACGTCAATCTCGTCGGCGGTCAGGCACGGCGTGGAAGATCCACCCGGGACAACCGCTTTGAGCTTGCGGCCATTCGCAATGCCGCCGCCCACGTCGTAAATCATCTTCTTGAGGTTGTAGCCCATAGGCAACTCGTAAACGCCGGGCTTCGCCAGGTTGCCGCTCAGGCAAAACAAACGCGTGCCACCATTTTTTGGCGGACCAATCTTCGCGTACCATTCCGCGCCGCCCAGCATAATGTGCGGGACGCTGGCCAAAGTCTCGGCATTGTTGATGACCGTCGGCCCTCCCCACAAACCCACGACGGCGGGAAAGGGAGGTCGAATGCGCGGAATGCCGCGCTTGCCTTCGAGCGACTCCATCAGCGCCGACTCTTCGCCCACTTCATACGCGCCTGCGCCGCCGTGCCAGTAAATGTCGAGCGTTCGCCCGCTACCAAAAATATTCTTGCCGATGAAACCCTTGGCGTACGCGTCGCGAATCGCCTTCTGCATGATGACCGAGAGATAGCGATACTCGCCGCGAATATAGATGTACCCACTGGCCGCGCCCACCGCCAGCGCCGCGATCATCACGCCTTCGATCACCGAATGCGGGTCCTGCTCGAAAATCAGCCGGTCTTTGCACGTGCCTGGTTCGCTCTCATCGCCGTTGCACAAAACATATTTCGGCTTGGGCGATTGCTTGGGGACGAACGACCACTTCATGCCGGTGGAGAAGCCAGCCCCGCCGCGGCCGCGCAAGCCGGAGTTCTTGACTTCATTAATAATGGCGTCCGGTTCCATGGCCAGCGCCTTCTGTATGGCCTTGTAGCCGTCCAGTTCGAGATAGCGGTCGATGTTGGTCGCACCCATGCCGAAGCGCCGGGTGACGACCTTTACCTCGTCGGGATGTGAGACCAAATACGCCATTGGGTAATCTGTAATTCGGTAATTTTGTAATCGAGTAATTTAAGAACCGGCTGCGCCATTTAAGAACGGAACGATCCCGGTTTTGCCTTCAAATTACCCAATTACAAAATCCGTTCTACTTCTTGCTGTACTCTTCGAGAATTCGATCCATCTTTTCCGCCGTCAGGTTCTCATGAAAGTCATAGTTCACCTGCGCGGCTGGAGCCCAGCTGCAGGCTCCAATGCACTCGACCTCTTCGAGTGAAAACATCCCATCCGCCGTGGTGCCTTTATGGCCTACTCCTAATTTTTTGGCGCAGTGATGAAGAATTTCTTCTCCGCCGCGAACCAGGCAACTGATGTTGGTGCAAACCTGCACATTGAACTTGCCCCGCGGCTTCGTGGTCAGCATCGAGTAATAGCTGATCACGTTCCGCACTTCCAGTTCCGTCAAATCGAGCCGCCCAGCCAATTCCGCGATGACTTCATCGGAAAGAAACCCAACTTCATCCTGCGCATAAAGCAGAGTAGGTACCAGCGCTGATCGTTTCGTCGGATAGTGCGGCACCATCTCCGCAAACCGCGCCTCGAATTCGTCTGAGAAGTTCATTTGTAATTTTGTAATCGGGTAATCTGTAACTTTTAGCCTACCCGCCTTGCCGTGTGCCGGGATGCGGTGAAAATCGCGCTCAATTCATGCGCTTCTTTCAAAATATCCTTGCACCTCTCCCCGCTGACGATGTCGCAATCCGTAAGCATCTCCAGCCAAAACACGGTTTCATCCGCCTCCTCAACCACCAACCCGATCTTAGCGATCCACTCGGCTCGCGAACGCCCCCTGCAAGCCGCCCTATAATTTGCCGCAACCGAAGTGCCACAACGCAGCAACTGCTTTCCGACAACCTGCGAATCGGCGGTATGCGGCAGTGAACGATACAGCCTCACAATTCGCACAGCGAAAGCCTTCGTTCGATCACGCAATTCCTGTGGCCCGGTGGACATATTCACCGTCCGGTTCTCAATTTACAAATTACCGATTACCAAATTACTCAATTCCTCACCGGTCAATTTCCCCGAGCACAATGTCGATGCTACCGATGGCCGCCACCACATCCGCAATCAGGCCGCCTTCGCACATTTTGGGCAAAGTCTGCAAATTTGCCAGACATGCCGCCCGCATGTGCACGCGATAGGGCTTCGCCGTGCCATCGCTGACAATGTAATAGCCCATCTCGCCGCGCGGAGACTCCACTGCCTGATATACCTCGCCTGCCGGTACGGCAAAGCCTTCCGTAATGATCTTAAAGTGATAGATGAGCGCTTCCATCTGGGTCTTCATCTTTTCGCGATCGGGAAGCACAATGCCCGGAGCGTTCGCTTTGATTGGACCCTCGGGCATTCCATCCAGCGCCTGCTTCACAATGGCATTCGATTCGCGGAGTTCGGCTACGCGGCACAGGTAGCGAGAAAACACATCACCTTCCTGCCGGACCGGGACCTTGAACTGAAACTTGTCATAACTGGAGTAGGGCATATCGCGGCGCAAATCGATATCCACGCCACTGCCGCGCAGCGTCGGCCCGCTCGCGCCCAGGGCAATCGCATCTTCCGCAGTCATCCGCGCGACGCCTTTGGTGCGCATCCCGAAGATCGGATTTCCCGTCAGCAGATTTTCGTATTCATCCACGCGCGCGGGGAATCGATTGGCGAAGTCGCGCACGCGATCAAAGAATCCCAATGGCGGTTCCAGCGAGACTCCGCCCACGCGGAAGTAAGAAGTCATCATGCGCTGCCCGCTGATCGCCTCAAACATCTTCAAAATCTCTTCGCGCTCGCGGAAGCAATACAGAAACACCGTCATGGCGCCGATGTCGAGCGCATGTGTGCCCAGCCACACCAAGTGGGAATTCATGCGCGTCAGTTCGTTCATCAATACGCGCATCCACTGCGCCTTGGCAGGAATCTCCAGCCCCAGCAGCTTTTCCACGGCCAGCACATAGGTCAGATTGTTGGTCATGGGGCAGAGGTAATCGATGCGATCGGTGAGGGGCACGACCTGCTGGTAAAACTTGGCCTCGCAAGTTTTCTCGATGCCCGTATGCAAGAAGCCGATATCCGGCATGAGGCGCACCACGGTTTCGCCATCAATCTCGAGCAGCACGCGTAGCACGCCATGGGTCGAAGGATGCTGCGGACCCATGTTCAGGATCATGGTGCGATCCTGGCCGGGCTCAAGCACTGGCGTCGGGGAAAGGTGCGCCACTAGCGGTAACCCTCCACCGGATAATCTTTGCGCAGGGGATGGCCTTCCCAATCCTCGGGCATCAAGAGCCGCACCAGGTAAGGATGCCCGCTGAAGCGAATTCCGAACAAATCAAAAACTTCGCGCTCGAAATAATTCGCCCCCGGCCAGACTGGCGTAAGCGAGTCCACCACCGGGGCAGCGCTGTCAAGCCGAACCTTCAGCCGCACGCGCTCCTTTTTTGAAATTGAAAGCAGATGATAGACGACTTCAAATCGCGGCTCGGCGGGATACCAATCCACGCAGGTAATATCGGAGAGGAAATTGTAAGTGCAGTTTGCACCATCGCGCAGCAAAGCACAAGCCTCGCGGATATACTCGCGCCCCACCCAGATCGTCATTTCTTCGCGGTCAAACTTCACGCCTGCCACGGACGCTGGATTCCATGCCAGCAGACGCGCGACGGCGGGGTGGTCTTTGAGTTTTTCAACCTCAGTGATGGCGGGAACCAGGGCCACTATGGTTCTCCTCGCCGCGCCGCGCGTGGTTCAGGGCCCCAGTCCAGAACGCCCTTCTTCCATATATAAAAGAAGCCGATCAGAACGATGGCGATGTAAACAAACATCTCTGCCAGCCCGAATCCGCCTTCGCCCTGCGCCTTCAGCCGCTTCAGAATGACCGCCCAGGGATAGAGGAAGACGGCTTCCACGTCGAACAGGATGAACAGCATGGCCACGAGGTAGAACTTCACCGAGAAGCGGCCGCGCGCGTCGCCCACGGGAGTCATGCCCGACTCATAAGGCATCATCTTGGCCCGTGTCGGTTTGCGCTGGCCGAGCAGCCATGAAAGCGTGATAATTGCAGTCGCAATTACGCCCGCCAGTAGAATGTGAATCAGAAACGGCAGGTAGCTTTCAAAGTAATTGTCGGGCATAGGAGAAGGTATATAATTCGCGCCAGCACTCGATGAAACATTTTAGATTACGTGTTGCCACGCGGCAGCGTCAAGGGAAGCGACAACAATTTAGCAATTGAGCCATCAGGTTGATTGGCGATTGAAAACAAAATCGGTTTTCCCATGGCCCGGTGACCCGATCATACAATCAAATAATTCCTTATGATCTTCGGCTTTAATACTGACGTAAAACACGGCGACACCATCTACCATGTGCAGAGCGAAGCCCGCGAGAGCGAAAAACTGCTGCAGACCCAGGTCTTCGTGCGCGGACGCTGCATGGGGAAGCGCGCCGTGTCCTACGCCGCGGCGCAGCCCGAACTTGGCGATTCGCAAAAAGAACAGCACCTCCGCGACCAGCATCGCCTCGTGCTCGACGCCATTCGCGAAGGCAGGTTGGAGAGTGTCTTCGATGGAGCCGAGCCCGACACGCTGGCCGCCATCAAGCAACTCGACCTGCAATGGCAGAACGCATCGTCAGTCCACGCCAACCAGAAGTTGCTCATGCAACTGCGAGTGACCGAGGCGGAGATGCCAGTTGCTGCCGCGCGATTAACGTTGCGCTTGAGTCGCGCCGACGCTGCTCCTTTTTATACTCAGGCAGTTACCGATTCCGCCGGCAACGCCGAGATCTCCATCGAAGTAGAAGAATTCGCGTTGCCCGATTCCTTCATCATGGTTCAGGCCAATCACGAAGGCCGCACCGTGACCCGCAAATTTGCCATTCGCAAAGCCGAATAGCCTCCAGTGTTTCTTGCACCACTTTCGTGCCATGCTCCCGGCACATTCGTGGGGGAGTCTTTCTTACAGATGTTTAAAAATTAAGCAAGCGATAGACTAGCTCCCCTCAGGGGTGGGCCCAAAAATTGTCGCCTTGGGGCTGGGGTGGGTTATGAAGTCTTGGATGTTCTACTTGCTGCTATGCGCGTCACTGTGCTGTTCTGCCTACGGCCAAATGAATGTTGTACAAGATGAGGCGGCATCAGCCTCCCCGGATAACAGCGCCCAGTCGAATGATCCAGCCGTTGATTACACCATCAGCGCCGCGGTGTCAGGGCTGACGGGAAGCGGGTTGGTCTTGCAGGATAATGGCGGCAGCAATTTGTCCATACCCAGCAATGGTACGTATACGTTCTCCACAGAGATTCCCGCCGGTGGGAGCTACGATGTTACGGTGAAAACGCAGCCGAGTGATCAAAGCTGCACTGTAGCTAAAAATAAAGGAACCGCGAATTCGAATGTCACAGTGACGGTGACGTGCGTGGCAACCTATTCCATCAGCGCCGCGGTGTCAGGGCTGACGGGCACCAAGCAGGGACTGGCGTTAAAGAATAATGGTGAAGACAAACTTACGATTTCCGGCAACGGAACCTTTACGTTTTCTTCGCGCTATAAAGCGGGCAAAACCTACGACGTCACCGTGTTTACGCAGCCGACCGGGGAAACGTGCACCGTAGCCAATCCTACCGGAACCATTGAATCTAACGTGACCGTGACGGTGACTTGTAGTGTCCCCGGCTATACCATCAGCGCGGCGGTTTCTGGGCTGACGGGCACAGGCCTGGTGCTGCAAGACAATGGCGGCAGCAATCTGTCGATTCCGAGTAACGGCACCTACACCTTTTCCACGCAGATCAATGCCGGTGGAACCTACGACGTCACGGTTCTCACCCAGCCCACGGGACAAACCTGCACGGTAACGAATCCGACGGGAACCGCGAATTCGAACGTCACGGTGACGGTCACCTGCGTCGCCATCACATACACAATCAGCGCGTCGGTTTCTGGGCTGACGGGAACTGGCCTCGTGTTGCAGGACAATGGCGGCAGCAATCTGTCAATTCCGAGTAACGGAACCTACACTTTCTCCACGCAGATCAACGCTGGTGGAACCTACGATGTCACGGTTCTCACCCAGCCCACAGGGCAAACCTGCACGGTAACGAATCCGACTGGAACTGCGAATTCGAACGTCACTGTAACCGTCACGTGCGTGGCCATCACTTACACGATCAGCGCATCGGTATCTGGCCTAACGGGAACTGGCCTCGTGTTGCAGGATAACGGCGGCAGCAATCTGTCGATTCCCAGCAACGGAACCTACAGCTTCTCCACCAAGATCAATGCCGGAGGAACCTACGATGTCACGGTTCTCACCCAGCCCACAGGGCAAACCTGCACAGTAACGAATCCGACGGGAACTGCGAATTCGAACGTCACTGTAACCGTCACCTGCGTGGCCATCACTTACACGATCAGCGCATCGGTATCTGGCCTGACAGGGACTGGCCTCGTGTTGCAGGATAATGGCGGCAGCAATCTGTCGATTCCCAGCAACGGAACCTACACTTTCTCCACGCAGATCAATGCCGGAGGAACCTACGATGTCACGGTTCTCACCCAGCCCACAGGGCAAACCTGCACAGTAACGAATCCGACGGGAACTGCGAATTCGAACGTCACTGTAACCGTCACCTGCGTGGCCATCACTTACACGATCAGCGCATCGGTATCTGGCCTGACAGGGACTGGCCTCGTGTTGCAGGATAATGGCGGCAGCAATCTGTCGATTCCCAGCAACGGAACCTACACTTTCTCCACGCAGATCAATGCCGGAGGAACCTACGATGTCACGGTTCTCACCCAGCCGACGGGGCAAACCTGCACGGTAACGAATCCGACTGGAACTGCGAATTCGAACGTGACCGTGACGGTCACCTGCGTGGCCATCACTTACACGATCAGCGCATCGGTATCTGGCCTGACAGGGACTGGCCTCGTGTTGCAGGATAATGGCGGCAGCAATCTGTCGATTCCCAGCAACGGAACCTACAGCTTCTCCACCAAGATCAATGCCGGTGGAACCTACGATGTGACCGTTCTTACCCAGCCGACGGGACAAACCTGCACGGTAACGAATCCGACGGGAACTGCGAATTCGAACGTCACCGTGACGGTCACGTGCGTGGCCATCACTTACACGATCAGCGCGTCAGTGACCGGCCTAACAGGAACAGGATTAGTGCTTCAGGACAATGGCGGCAGCAATCTGTCGATTCCGAGCAACGGCACCTACACTTTCTCGACGCAGATTAACGCGGGTGGAACCTACGATGTCACGGTTCTCACCCAGCCGACGGGGCAAACCTGCACGGTAACGAATCCGACGGGAACCGCGAATTCGAACGTCACTGTGACGGTCACATGCGTGGCCATCACCTACACGATCAGCGCATCGGTGACGGGCCTGACGGGAACAGGCCTCGTGTTGCAGGATAACGGCGGCAGCAATCTGTCGATTCCGAGCAACGGAACCTACAGCTTTTCCACCAAGATCAATGCCGGTGGAACCTACGACGTCACGGTTCTCACCCAGCCCACGGGACAAACCTGCACGGTAACGAATCCGACTGGAACCGCGAATTCGAACGTGACCGTGACGGTCACGTGCGTCGCCATCACTTACACGATCAGCGCATCGGTATCTGGGCTGACGGGAACTGGCCTTGTGTTGCAAGATAACGGCGGCAGCAATCTGTCGATTCCGAGCAATGGAACCTACGCGTTCTCCACGACGATTCCTCCTGGCGGTTCCTACGATGTCACCATTCTCACGCAGCCTTCCGGCCAGAGTTGCACGGTATCCAATCCCAGCGGGACGGCAAACTCCAACGTCACCGTGACGGTGGTTTGTTCCATCAACCAGTTCACCTGGCAGAGCGGCGCGGATACCACCGATCAGCAGGGAAGCTACGGCACGAAGGGAAAAGCCAGTGCAAGCAATGCTCCCGGAGCGCGCTACGGAGCCACAACCTGGACCGATTCGTCGGGAAATCTCTGGCTCTTCGGCGGCTTTGCTTACGACATCAATGGCGACGTTAATTTCATTGACGATCTCTGGAAGTACAGCGGCGGCGAATGGACCTGGGTGAACGGTTCGGACGCCGAGGATCAGGCGGGAGTTTACGGCACTCTGGGCGTCTTCGCCGGAACCAATCAACCCGGCGCGCGATCCTATGCCGTGAGTTGGAAAGATTCGTCCGGCAATTTCTGGCTCTTCGGCGGTTACGGCGCCGACTCCGCTGGAAACTACGGTGCCCTCAACGACCTTTGGGAATACAGCATCAGCGGTGGCGAATGGGTCTGGCTCGGCGGTTCCAATGTGAACGGCCAGTCGGGAACTTACGGCACACTGGGCCAGGGTTCCTCCACCAACATCCCGGGCGCGCGCTATTCCGCCTCCGGAGCGGTCGATTCCTCGGGCACCTTCTGGCTCTTCGGTGGAGTGGCCATCGACTCGCAAGCCAGCCAGGGCCCGATCAACGATCTGTGGAAATACAGTGGCGGCCAGTGGACATGGGTCAGCGGCTCGAACATTATCCAGCAGACAGGAATTTACAGCGGCACAGGCAGCGTTCCCGGCGCCCGCGAGGGCCAGAATGGCTGGATCGATTCCTCAGGAAATTTCTGGCTGTTCGCCGGGAACGGCATCGATTCGGCGGGCAATTACGGCTACCTCAATGATCTGTGGGAGTACAGCGTCGGCCAATGGACTTGGCTGAACGGCGCCAATGTGATCAACCAGCCCGCATCGTACGGGGTCGAAGGCGAGCCGAGTTCGTTGAACGTTCCGGGCTCACGCGAGTATTCCGCAGGCTGGCTCGATCTCGCCGGAAATTTCTGGATGTTTGGCGGAGTCCAGGAGGGCGATCGTTTCCTCACCGATCTTTGGAAATACAGCAACGGCGAATGGACCTGGATCAACGGGTCGCAATCGACCGACATCTACGGAGACTACGGTACTCTGGGCAAAGCTGCCAGCACCAACCTTCCCGGCTCGCGGCAACTGCCGCAAACCTGGACTGACAAATCCGGCAACCTGTGGCTCTTCGGCGGCTATGGCTTGGCCGTAAGCGGCGCAGAAGGCAGCCTGAGCGATCTCTGGGAGTATCAGCAATAGAACGACTGGTCGCGTGTGGGTGGCGCAGCGATTCACCGCTGCGCTAATCGCTTTGCTTTAGATTTCGGCTTCAGCCGCAGCGGATCTTGCACGTCGTTAGGTGACTCGGGTCACCGACTTCTTCCCGCGATTGCGCTATAGTCGGCGCGCCTCTCTGTAAGAGCACTTTCCTGCCATGGAACGCGACCCTGCCCCGAGGCGAACGCTCTGACCCCTGGGTTTCATTGAGCTGTAGGGAAACTCGCTGTCGCCCGTAGCTGCCCCGCATTACTTCCCGAAAGCTCCTCCCCCGACCCATCGAACAGGCGAAAAGGAGACTTCTATGCGCCCTCTCAGGCAGTCGCAGAAATTTTTTGTCATGTTCTTGATCGTAATGGTGATCTCCGCTGTCAGCGCTGGCCAGACGGTGCTGGGCACAGTGCCTGTAGGTAGTGAACCCAATGCCGTGGTGGTTAACGAAGAGACGAACATGATCTACGTCGCGAACCAGGACTCCGCGTCGGTCACCGTGATTAACGGGCTGACCGACGCAACCACCTCGGTCCCGGTCGGAGGGAGCCCTTATGGCATGGCGATTAACAGTCTTACCAACACGATCTACGTAGCGACCGCTAGCTACACCCTCACGGCGATCAATGGTGCGACCAATGCGACCGAAACCATTTCCTTGGGGGCAACTTCCTACGGGGTGGCCGTAAACCCCGTGACCAACATGATCTACGTGGCGAACTCTAACAGCAACACCATCACGGCGATCAACGGCGCGACCAATGCGACCCAAACCATCACCGTGGGAACATATCCTTGGCATGTGGCCGTCAACCCGGTGACCAATACGATTTATGCAGCCAATCCGGGCAGCAACAACGTCTCGGTCATCAACGGCGCGACCGGCGCCGTTACGGCCACGATACCGGTGGGGAGCGTGCCGATTGAAGTGGCCGTGAATCCAGTGACGAATATGATTTACGTGAGCAACTGCGGCGATGGCAGTAATAATTACGTCTATTGTGGAGGAAGCGGCAACGGGAGCGTCACCGCGATTAATGGTGCCAACAACACAACCACCACGATAACCGCCGGGACGAACCCCTTCGCCCTCGCCGTGAACCCGGTGACGAACAATATCTATGTCGCCAACATGGAAAGCAACACGGTCACCGTAATTAACGGCGCGACCAACACAACGCAATCGGTAGCTACCGGTACGTTACCCATCTCGGTAGCGGTCAACACCCTGACGAACAAGGTATACGTGGCGAACTATGGAAGCGGGAATGCGACGGTGATCGATGGAGTGACCAATGCCGCCACTACCACCCCGTCGGTAGCCGGCGCAGAGCCTACCGCCGTGGCCGTGAGCACGACGACCAACCGGGCCTATGTTACAAATTGGGGGGGCGTCAACACGGTAACCGTCATCGATGGAGCGCTGAATACCACCCAAACGGTTGCCACTGGTTCGGTGCCTTACGGGGTTGCGGTGAACCCTGCGACCTCGACAATCTACGTGCCCAACTGGGAGAGCAATAACGTCACCGTAGTCAACGCAACCACATTGACCACCCAGACCGTGCCCGCGGGAACAACTCCCTACGCGGTTGCCGTGAACCCGCTGACCAACACCGTTTACGTTCCCAACTACAACGGAGGGAATCCGAGTACAGTGACCGTGATCAATGGGGAAACCAATGCGACCCAGCAAGTGAACGTAGGCTCCGGCCCAATCGCGCTCGATCTCAATCCATTAACCAACATGATCTATGTGGCGAATTGCCAGAGCAACAACGTCACTGTGATCAATGGCGCGACGAATGCGACGCAAACCGTTCCGACTGGAACTTATCCCATGGCCGTGGCGGTGAATCCGGTGACTAACAAGATCTTTGTCGCCAACGGAAACAGCTTTAACGTCACCGTGATTGATGGCATCACGAATGCGACCCAGACGATATCGACCGGATACGGATCGACCGCCTTAGCCGTGAACCCGGTTACCAACATGATCTACGTTGCCAACACGTTCGCCGGCACGGTCACGATCATCAATGGGGCTACCTACGCCACCCAGACCGTCACCGCCGGGAATCACCCCAGCGCCGTGGCCGTCAACCAGTTGACCAACATGATCTACGTCGTTAACAACTTCGACGACACCGTCACCATCATCAACGGAACTACCAATGCGACCCAGACCATGGCCGTGGGTGGAAGTCCAGGCGCGGTGCTCGTGAATCCGCTGAGCAACAAGATTTATGTCTCCAATGAACTCAGCGGCACCGTCACGGTCATCGACGGCGCGAGCAATGCAACCGAAACCGTCACCGTGGGGCAGAATCCTTACTTGATGGCGATCGATCCCCTGCTTCCCGACCACATTTACGTGGTGAATTATAGTGTCGAGAGCAACAGCCTCAGCATCATCCTGGAACAGGAAGTGTATTCGAACCCGCTCACCACGACGATTTCGACGCTTCCCAACAATCAGACGGTGCAGGGTCCGATTACATTCGATTTCACGGCCAGCAGTTCGTTCAGCCCGACGGCTCCGCCTCCGCAGGCCGTGTGGTATCAACTGGACGGCTTTGAAGGGCCGTGGCTGCGCGCCTCGGGAGTAGCGCCATATTTCAGCGCGACCTTAACCGGCGTGCCGCTGGGCATTCACTATCTCTACGCCTTCGCTACGGATGGTCAGGATTCGAACTCGACCGGGATGGAGCAGCAATTGATCGGCTTCAAGAACAGGTACATGTTCGCGGTGGTTCCCGCCACTACGACGACAACTCTGAGCTCGAATCCCAATCCGGCTGACGTGGGACAGTGGATTCAGTTCACCGCAACCACAACTGAGAGTTATCCGGGCACCGCAACACCCACGGGAACCGTGACGTTCTTTGACGGGACCACAAGTCTCGCCAGCGTATCGGTAGGAACTAACGGACAGGCGGTCTTTTTCACGCAATCGCTTGCCGCCGGGACGCACAGCATCACCGCCAGCTACAGCGGAGACATCAATAACCTCGCCAGCACCTCTTCGGTGCTCAGCGAGCAGGTGTATGTTGCCGCGGTAAGCGTGTCGCCCACCAGCCTGAGCTTTGGCAATCAGCTGGTAGGTACAACGAGCGCGGGCCAGGCCGTGCTCCTCACGAACAATACCGGTCAGACGCTCAGCTTTAGCACGATCGAGGCGACCACCAACTTCACGCAGGGCAACAACTGCGGATCGGGTGTCGCTGCTGGAGCGAGTTGCACCATCACCGTTTACTTTTCCCCGACTGAAACGGGCCTGCTCGAGGGGGCGCTCCTGATCAGCGACAGTGGGGCGAACAGTCCGCAAGTGGTTTACCTCAGCGGAACGGGAACCGTACCAGCAACCACCGCAACGGTAACGCCGGTCAGCTTGACCTTTGCCACTCAGGCAATCGACACCACCAGCGCGGCCAAGAACGTGACCGTGAAGAACACCGGGACGACCTACGGGCTGATCTTCACCAGCATCGTGATCTCCGGGACCAACGGCGGCGATTTTGCGCAGACCAATACCTGCACGGGATCGATCGCTCCGGGAAAATCGTGCACCATTAGCGTTACCTTTACGCCGTCGGGCACAGGCGCGCAGAGCGGCATATTGACCCTCACTGACAGCGCGCTGAGCAGCCCGCAGACGGTTTCGCTGACCGGAACGGGTGAGGCTCAGGTGACCTGGACCCCAACCACGCTTACATTTGCCTCAACGAAAGTGGGCACAACGAGTGCCGCCAAGAAGGTAACTTTAACCAACGAACTGCCCTCCGCTCTCAGTTTCACAAACGTCACCTTCACGGGAGCTGATCCAGGCGATTTTGCCGAGACCAACACCTGCGGCAGCACGGTTGCCAGCAAAGCCAAGTGTACGATCTCGGTGACATTTACTCCGCAGGCCACCGGCACGCGCACGGCGACGATGAACCTTAACGACAGCGCCAACAACAGCCCGCAAACCGTCAGCCTGACGGGAACCGGGAAGTAGGAATTCACTTTCTGTGCTCAACCAGCCCCGCAGAAATGCGGGGCCTTTTTTTTCTGTAGCGAATTTTCTGCGGCGAGTCGACAAGAAGTCCTCAATCGATCGAAAATGATACGATCTAGTTTCCCATGAAGCTTCAAATCAACGGAGACGAACGCGATTTCCCCGCTGCGTCGACCCTCGCAGACCTGATCGAGGCTCTGGCCATGAAGTCTGACCGCGTAGCCGTAGAACTCAACCGCGACATCGTCCCCCGCGACCGTTGGCCCCAAACGCCCCTAAAGGACGGAGACCGCCTCGAAATCGTTCACTTCGTAGGCGGCGGCTCCTAAATTGCCCAATTTACAAATTACGAAATTGTAATTCGCGTGGCACTCTTCTAGTTAACCCTTTTCCTCCGAATCTCTTGTTGACTAATGCCCACTCACCTCTAGAATGTGGGAAACATTCGAGACGGGAATTGTTTCAAACATGTAAAAGGATTTATGTCTGACCAGTTTTCATCGCAAGAGGTCATCGCCCTCACCGGCATCACCGCCCGCCAGTTGCAATGGTGGGACGAGCGCGGCGTGGTCAAGCCCGAACGAGCCGGTCATCGTCGCCAGTATTCGATGCAGGGTCTCACCGAGATCGCCGTCATCGGCGAACTCCGGCGCAAAGGTTTCACGCTGCAAGGGGTTCGAAAGGTCATGCGCTTCTTGCAAGGCGAACTGGGCAAAGGATTGGCCGAAATGGTCGACCGAAACTCCGACGTTCACCTGCTCACCGACGGAGATCGCCTTTATCTCGAAACCTCGGCCAAGCAGATTGTCGACATTCTGAAGAATTCGCGGCAGCCGATCCTGGGCATCTGCCTCAGCGATACGGTGCGCCAGGTGCGCGCCGACGTAATCGCCAGGAAGGTGAGTACCTCCGTAACATCGTCCACAGTACGCAAGCGTGCTAGAAAAGTGTCGTAGGCCAACGGTTTAAGTGAGCGTCTGATTTCAGATGGAAGACGAGTAACACAGCCCCAGGAGGAACGGCATGGTCGGCGAATTGGATATGTTGAATGAATGGATCCCCGAGCAAATGCAGCCCGGAACCATCTTTGTCCTCGAAAATGCCGGCGAAGTCGGCGAAAAGGAAGATCCGTACTGGGCCGTGCTAGCGTGTCCTTCGTGCGGAATGTTAGGCCTGATCACGCGCCGCCAGATCAACGGCCTGATCCCAGTCATCTGCGGTTCGGAGCATTGCTCCGCACAGTTCTTTATTCGCGACAGCGAAGTAGTCGTCCGCAAGCCGTTTTAGATTTTGTTTTGGTCCTGACGTTGACTATGTGGCGCGGGCACTCCTGCCCGCGAAATCTAACCACGAGCAATACTGCAGCCCGAAAAGCAAATGTCAACCGAATCAGTTCAGGCAAGGGAAGCGAGGTTTTATGCTTGCTCCTTACGGCGCGCGGGCAAGAGTGCCCGCGCCACACAAGACACAACCTAACCCGCAATCTCAGGCTCTCACTCCGCCCAACTCCACCGGAACCTGGTCGACAATCTCAATGCCAAATCCTTCCAACGCCGCCACCCGCTTCGGCTTATTCGTCAGCAGCCGGATTCGATTCAGATTTAAATCCGAAAGAATCTGCGCCCCGATTCCAATCTCGCGCTGCGTCTGCTTTTCGCCTTCGAGCAATGATGGCAGCTTGCGCCCGCGATGAAAAGTCAGCGCCCCGCGCTCGCCAACTTTGTCAATCGAAAATCCCTGCGAGGTCTGATGCAGATAAATCAGCGCGCCGCGCCCTTCTTCGGCGATGCGCCGCAAAGCCCCTTGCAACGTGGCGTGACACTCGCACCCGGTCGCCCCAAAAACGTCTCCCATCAGGCAATGCGCGTGCATGCGCACCAGCACAGGCGTGTCACTCTTCTCAATATCTCCGCGAACCAGCGCGATGTGGGACTCTCCTCCATCCACCTCGCTCTCATACGCGATCAGCCGGAATTCGCCATAGCGCGTGTCGACCAGCGCCTCGCCCACGCGATGCACATAGCGTTCATGCGCCATCCGGTACCGGATCAGCTCCGCCACCGTCAACATCTTCATGCCATGCTGGTTGCAGAACTCGATCAGGTCGGGCACGCGGGCCATGGTGCCATCGTCTTTCATGATTTCGCAAATGATGCCCGCGGGAATCATTCCCGCCAGCCGCGCCAGATCGACCGCAGCCTCCGTCTGTCCCGCCCGCACCAGCACGCCGCCTTTGCGCGCGCGCAGCGGAAACACATGTCCCGGCCGCGCCAGGTCTGACGCTTTCGTTGCCGGATCGATCGCCACCTGAATCGTCCGCGCCCGGTCATAGGCGGAGATCCCCGTCGTCACCCCTACGCGCGCGTCAATCGCCTCGCAAAAAGCTGTCCCATATTGCGAAGTGTTTTCCGCGCTCATCGGCCCCAGCCGCAAATGTTCCAGCCGCTCCTCTGTCAGCGCCAGGCACACCAGCCCGCGGCCATACTTCGCCATAAAGTTAATGGCCTCTGGCGTAACCTTCTCGGCGGCCAGCGTGATGTCGCCCTCATTCTCGCGGTCCTCATCGTCGACAACCACAATCATCCGCCCCGCGCGAATCTCTTCAATCGCAGTAGGAACATCCACAAAGGCTTGGGTGGTCATGATCAGATTGTAGCAAATTAGTAACCAAATAGTTATTGTCATCCGGAGCAAAGTGCCGCTCGAACTTTCCCAGTTGCGGAACCGGCCGGGGCCGGAGTCATCTAGGAGGCGGGGTCTTCACCAGGCGCCAATTTCGCTCCACAAGGTCTACGGTTTCCCTTATTATGGGTCTATGAACATCACCCTCTCACTCGAGGATAAACTGGTCAAAGAAGTCCGCAAAATCGCCGCCGCGCGGGACACAACCCTTACCGGCCTGGTCCGAGCGTACTTGGAAGAAATCGCCGCGCAGCATGCGAAGTCCGGCCGCAAGCGTCGCGAACTTGAAGCTCTGGAGAAAAGCTTCCAAGAGGTCCAGATCCATTACGGCAAGAGGACATGGCGGCGGGAGGATCTCCATGACCGGCGGGGTCGCGACTGGTCTTCCAAGTGATGGGCCGCGATTTCCTGGACACCAACATTCTGCTCTATGCCTATTCGCCGCTCGATCCGCGCAAGCAAAAGATTGCGCAAGAATTGGTCAGGCGGGCGGTGTTGGGTGAGTCGGCAATTTCGGCTCAGGTACTCGGAGAGTTCGCGTCGGCGATGCTGCACAAAATATCGCCAGCGAAGACGTTCCGACGAAGTTAAGCGAGTTCTGGATACCCTCGCTTCAATCGGGTTAGTCATGGCCGATGCCGACATGGTACGCCGAGCCGTCGAAGCGCACGCTGCCTACGGCATCCACTTCTACGACGGAATGATCGTCGCCGCCGCAGAGCGTGAGGGCTCGGCGAAGATCTGGTCAGAAGATTTGAATGCAGGCCAGAAATATTTCGGAGTGACCGTCGCGAATCCCTTCGAGTGAAGTCAAAACCAGGGACCCTTGCGCGACGATTGTTCCTGCTAAACTCGTACTATCGCCTGGAATGAGTTCCCCTGGTAAACAAATTTCTGTTGTGGTCGCAGGCGGAGGCCTGGCCGGCCTGGCTGCCGCATGCGCTCTCGCCGAGAGCGGCCTGCGCGTCACGGTGCTGGAGCGGCGTCCTTACCTGGGCGGACGCGCTTCTTCGTACGAACATCCCGGCACTGGCGAGGTGGTGGATAACTGCCAGCACGTGCTCTTTCGCGTGTGCACCAACCTGGTCGAGTTCTACCGGCGCATCGGCGTTGAAGACAAAATCCGCTGGTACGACGAGATGACTTTCATCGAGCCCGGCGGCCGCATGAGCGTGATGCATGCCTCCGCGCTGCCCGCGCCCCTGCACACTGCGCCATCTTTTTTGCGCTTTCCGTTTCTCGATGCGAAAGATAAGTTGGCGATCTCGCGCGCCATCGCCGCGCTTACGCTCACCCCCCAGCGCGATACCGGACGCTCGTTTCAAGACTGGTGCGAGCAGCATGGGCAAACGGAGAATGCGATCCAGCGCTTCTGGAAGCCGATCCTGGTCAGCGCGCTCAGCGAAGATCTTGATCTGATTTCAGTTTCGTATGCGGCCCAGGTGGTGCGCGAGTCGATGAAGTCCGCTCCGGCGCGGCACATGGGAGTTCCGACGATGCCGCTCACCGATCTCTACAATCGCGCCGGAGAATATATTCGCGCCCGCGGCGGCGAGATTCGCTTTCGCACCTCGATTGAGACTTTCTCGCCCGAGGCTGAGCGCGTGCGAATTCGAACCAGCGACAGCGGCGAGCGGGAGGAAACGTTCGACGATTTGATCCTCGCGCTGCCGTTTGAGAATGTTGAGCGCGTGTTGCCGGAAGGCGCTACATCCGCTCCTCTGCGCGAACAACTGACCCACTTCGAATCTTCTCCCATCACCGGAGTTCACCTTTGGTTCGACCGCCAGGTCAGCGATCTCGACCACGCCGTCCTGCTCGATCGAACGATTCAGTGGATGTTCCATAAATCGCGCCTGCTGCAAACCCGCAGCAGCGAAACCCGCAGCAATGATGTGCGCAGAAACGAAACCCGCGTGAACGGCGACCCCGCAGGCAGCTATCTGGAGCTGGTGATCAGTTCCTCGAAAGATCTGATCGATAAGTCCCGCGCGGAAATCGTCGACCTCGCGCTGAAGGAAGTGCGCGAGTTCTTTCCGGCCGCGCGCGACGCGAATCTGGTGAAGTCGACGGTGATTAAAGAAGTGCGTGCCACGTTTTCGCCGCGCCCCGGCATCGACGCCTATCGCCCCCCGCAAACGACTGCGTGGCCGCGCGTTTTTCTCGCCGGAGATTGGACGGCGACGGGATGGCCCGCCACGATGGAAGGCGCGGTTCGCAGCGGCTACATGGCTGCGGAAGCTTTAACCCGCGCTGCGGGAATAAAAGCTGGGCGCTTTATTTCTCCAGACCTGCCCGCCGGCGGATTGATGAAGCTGTTCGGCTAAATCAATCATTTGGGGTTTCGCGCTTTGCATAACCACTGCACTGCAGGACCGGGAGGCGCGGATATTTCGCAAAACGCGGATCGGTGAAGGCGAGCCTGCACTGCAGGAAAGTCGAGCCGCGATCCGAATGGATGATTTGGCTATACCGGCAGTCACTGCATAGGCCCGAACTCGCGGAGGGATGAGCGTTAGGGTCGGAGGGTTGAATGCGCACTCTGGTGTAGTCTCGCTGGGACTTGGTTTCGTTTCCAAACTTCCCGCAATGCCGAATCGCTGCGGCTAGGCTTGGTGGCCGCTACGCGGCGAGTTCTCGACGTTGGCCACTGTTCCTAAAACCCCTGGCGCACCAACTCCTCTACGGTGAGAGAACTCTGTGCCGGTTCGCCCGCCATCATCTTTTCGACATATTTGGCGATGAGGTCGGCTTCCAGATTTACCGGGTCGCCAGGCTTCAACGAATTAAGGTTGGTCATCTCGACGGTGTGGGGAATGATTGCGATGGTGCAGGTTTTATCCTCAATTGTCGCGACCGTCAGGCTGATGCCTTCGATGCAGATGGAGCCTTTATAAACCGTGTACTTTTCCACGTCACGGGGCAATTCGATATGGAGCCAGAAGTTCTCGGAGTCTGCGATGCGCTCCAGCGCGATGAGCTTGCCAACGCCGTCGACGTGGCCTTGCACGATGTGTCCACCGAAGCGGCCGTCGGCTTTCATGGGGAGTTCGAGATTCACCTTCGCGCCTTCGTGCATGCGCGAAAAGGACGTGCGAACCCAGGTCTCGGGGGCAAGATCGGCGCAGAAGGAATCCGGCTTGATATCGAGGGCGGTGAGGCAGACTCCGCTGACCGCGACGCTGTTGCCGGTCTTCAGCTCTTTGGGCGCGTGTTCGGCAGTGATGGTGATGCGGCGATTTTCGCCGCGCTGTTCGATGCGGGTAACAGTTCCTACTTCTTCAACAATTCCGGTAAACATGAAATACCTCCTGGACGCAACGAAACATCATAAATCCCCCATGGAGGCATAGAGGTAGAGATCCGGGGAAAATATTTTTCTGCGCACACCTGATCGAAGCTATTCGTTTCTGTACGGATCGCGTAAATATGCTTCGACGGCAATGTCGTCTGCAAAACGATGCACTTGGATGTGATTCGGTCGCAATGGCTCCGATGGCCCGGATGGTGCGGCGAATGGAACCGATCCTTCCCCAAGGATTGTGGGGGCATAATACAGAAAAACTTTATCGGCAATGCCGGATGCGAGCGCGGCTCGGTTGATGGTTGATCCACCTTCGATCATCAAGCTGATGATTTCAAGGTCACCCAGGCGACGGAGGATTGCTGGAAAATCCAGACGCCCGTTGGAGGCGGTTGGAAGGTTTTCGACTCGAACGCCACGTGACTCAAGTTCGCCCCTTTTCTTGCCGTCTGCAGGCGAGGAATAAAAGACCAGCACATCGCTTTCAGCCCCGTTGTCTTTGGCTTTCCGCACAATTCGTGAATCCAGCGGGAGGCGGAGATGCGAATCCAGAACTATGCGCAGCAGCGGACGACGCCGAGGTTTGCCGCTGCGATCGGTGAGCAGGGGATCGTCGGCCAGTATGGTGCCGATGCCGACCAGAATGGCATCGCTTTCGTGGCGCTGCCGCTGGACGTGAGCGCGAGCGGCCTCGCCGGTAATCCACCCACCCGCGGGAATTCCGGCTTCGTTCTTCGCCGTGCGCGATGGGGCCGGAGCGATCTTGGCGTCGAGAGTCATCGCAGATTTCAATGTGACCAGCGGAATGCCGTGACGAATGTATCGGGCGAAAGCTTCGTTCAGATGGCGAGCATCTGCCTCGAGTCGCCCGACATCCACTTCGATGCCCGCTGCTCGCAACTTTTCGAAGCCTCGTCCGCCGACCTGAGGATTGGGATCGGCCATGGATGCGACCACGCGACGGACTGCGGCGGCGATCAAGGCATCGGTGCAAGGGGCCGTGCGGCCCTGGTGGGCGTGGGGTTCAAGATTGATGTAGAGTGTGCCGCCACGAGCTTTGTCTCCCGCCTGCTCGAGGGCACGAATCTCAGCGTGCTTTATGCCATCGTAGGTGTAGACACCCGTGCCCGCGACATTATTTTGCGCGTCCACAATGATTGCCCCGACGTAAGGGCCGGGCGAGGCTAGTCCTATGCCCTGACGCGCCAGATCGAGGGCTTGGCGCAGGAAATGTTCGTCGATGGCCTGGTTGGGCATGCTGGAGAAGGATGAAGCAAGTCCACCGCAGAGGCACAGAGGCACGGAAAAAAACAGTAGTGGCTCAGTTTGAATTTCTTTGCGGGCGTCATCCTGAGCGCAGCCGCTTTTCAGGCGGAGCGAAGAGCCTGCCCTGAGCGCAGTCGAAGGGATCTCCCCCACCGCACCTGCCTTTGTCTACGGGAGATCCCTCCCCCGGCTGAACTGCGCCGGGTTTCGGGATGACGCCCCTCAAACAGGGACAGATTCAAACTGACCCACTACCAGAAAAACGCTTAGCTCTGTTTTTCTCTGTGTCTCTGTGTCTCCGTGGTAAGGCTAGTCAATCTATTCGAACAACGAATCCACAAATTCTTTTGGATCGAAAGGCAGAAGATCGCCAACCTTCTCGCCGACGCCAACGAAGCGCACGGGCAGGCCCAATTCGCGCGATATCGCCACTACTACGCCGCCTTTTGCCGTGCCGTCGAGTTTGGTGAGGACGATGCCCGTGACGCCCGCCGATTGCGTGAACAGGCGCGCCTGCTGCAAGCCGTTCTGGCCCGTGGTCGCATCCATCACCAGCAGGGTCTCGTGCGGCGCTCCGGGGATGATACGATGCGCGGTGCGGCGCATCTTCTCCAGTTCGGCCATCAGGCTGGTTTTCGTATGCAGGCGGCCGGCGGTGTCGACGATCACGTAATCTGTCTTACGCGCGGTTGCAGCTTGCAATGCGTCGAACAAGACTGCCGCAGGATCGCCGCCCGGCTTGGTTTTGATTACTTCGGTGCCGGTGCGGGTGCCCCAGATTTCAAGCTGTTCGATGGCCGCCGCGCGGAATGTGTCGGCCGCGCACAGCAAAACACTTTTGCCGCTCGAACGAAAAACCTGCGCCAGCTTTCCGATGGTTGTCGTTTTGCCGGTTCCATTTACGCCCACGACTAAAATCACTTCGGGGGTTCCGTCGACTCTTTGCACGGGCAGGGTATTGGCCGCATTCAGAATTGTCAGCAGCTCTTCTTTCAGCAGACGTTTTAACTCCTGCACGTCCTTGATTTGTTTGCGGTCCGCTTTATCGCGAAGCTTGCCGAGAATTTCCTGCGTGGTGGCTGAGCCGAGGTCGGCGCCGATGAGCGTGGCCTCGAGATCAGCGAGCGTGTTGCGATCGATTTCCTTGCCGAAGGAGACGACTTCTTCAATGCGCTCGGCGAGATTTTCGCGGGTGCGCGTGACCGCCTGCTTCATGCGCTCGAAAAGGCCGGGCTTCTTTTCTTCGGTGCTGCCAAATAAAGTTTGAATCATGAAAAAATCCTGAAGGTTGATTATAGCGGTCTGAAGGGAATTGATAGTCGAATGGAGCGGCCCTCAGCAGGGAAGAGAAGTCTTTTGGAGAAATCGAAGGCGCACTGAACGTCGTGCCCTTCGCGGCCGGTTTGTAAGAGGGAGGCTAGATTCGACTTCGTTCCAGGTTGGTGTCTTCGGGGGCGTGACCCACCGGTACTGGGGTGGTTGCCGGTGAGGCGGACTCGGCGGCGGCTACGGCCCGCTTGAGTGCAATGCTGCGCTGGATGCGGATTTCGCCGCGGGCGTAAACCGCCATGAGTGCGGCCACAGCTTCGGGATCGAGCCGCTTGCCAGCCAGATTCTCGATGATCTTCAGCGCTTCTTCGGGAGTGTGGGCGTGCTGGTAGGGACGATTCGTGGTCAACGCGTCGAACGTATCGGCGACGGCGATCACACGTGCGAGCAGCGGAATCTGATCTCCCTTGAGGCCGTAGGGATAGCCGCGTCCGTCGAGAGCTTCGTGGTGAAGTTCAATGCCGGGGAGCATTTCCGCCAACTGCGTGACCGGGCGCAGAATATTTGCGCCTTTTGTGGTGTGGGTCTTCATGACTTCAAATTCTTCGGCCGTGAGCGCGCCGGGCTTTTTGAGGATATGGTCTTCGATGCCGATCTTGCCAACGTCATGAAGTTGGGCGGAGATTTGCAAGGTCTCAAGAAAAGGTGAAGGCAGGTTCAATTCTTTGCCGATCAGGAGCGAGTAGCGGGTCACGCGGTCGGAGTGGCCGCGCGTGTAAGGATCTTTTTCGTCGACGGCTCCAGCCAACATCTGAATCGATCCCAGAAAGAGCGCGCGATTCTCTTCTGCGGCCATCTTGAGGTCTTCGACGAACCGTTCCAGCTCCTGCGACATGGTATTAAAAGTTGCGGCCAGTTCGCCGATTTCGGTGCGGCTGCGCACGTGAACGCGCTGCGAGAAGTCTCCGCGCGCGAGAGCTCGGCCAGACTCGGCAAGAATCTGCAGAGGATTGGTGATTCTGCGCGCCGCAATAATGCTGACCAGGATGCTAAGCAGTACGGCGGCCAGCGCCAGCAGGCGAGCTTTGCGCTGCATTTCGATGACGCCGCGATACGCTTCGAGCTGCGGTTTCTGCACTACCACGGCCCAATCGAGTGGGGTGACGGGGCTGTAGGTGCCCAGCATCTCGATGTTCCGATTGCCATCGTGAACCACAAATTCTTTGGTGGCGGCCAGTTGCGCCTTATTGCCTTCGTCCACGAAATTGCGGACGATTTCCAGATTCTTCATGTCCTGGCCGGTAATGTATTGCGCCGGGCCTGATGCCACGAGCCGCCCCTGCGCGTCCACGACATAAGGGATGAGGCCTCCGCCGCTGACTTCCTGCAGGCGATTGATCAGAAACTGGAGGTCAACCACCGCGCCCAGCATACCCAGAAAGCGCCCGCCATAGCTGACCGGGCTGCTCACCAGAACCACGGTGCGGGCGGAAGTGCCATCTCCCACGCGGAGCGCTTGACCGTTGTAGGCTCGGCCGTCGCGGGCAGCGTCATAGGCGTATTGGAGTTCGCGCTGCAGAAATGCATCCGGAACGATGCGACCCGCCTTGATGCCTTTGGCCTCCGAGTTCAGCAGAGTCGCGTAGGCTACGTCATCGGAAGAGGAAACGAAATTTTCGAGTAGAGCGCGCAGCTCCGGCGCTTCCACATTCTTGCTGTCGATATCGCCGCCGGACGCGACTTGGATCGCCGATGAAAGATTGGACAGCATCATGCGCAAGGAACGCTCGTGCTGCGAGAGATCATCGGCCAGCGACCGAGTCACGGTGTTCTGCAGCAGCATCTCGTTGGTCTTGAGGCGATCGCGGTTAATGGCTTCCACCTGCGCCGAATAGAAGTACATGGGAACGATGCTGATGAGCAGGAGCACGCCCAAAATCACGTACAAAATGGGCACGCGGGCCGGCGTGAGCGCGACGGAGGACGAGTCGCTCTGTGAGGGTGG
This sequence comes from uncultured Acidobacteriaceae bacterium, assembly GCA_963710965.1. GTDB lineage: Bacteria > Acidobacteriota > Terriglobia > Terriglobales > Acidobacteriaceae > Sulfotelmatobacter. The sequence continues at coordinate 58,882 of CAVQCP010000046.1, forward strand.
TTCAGAAGCGCCGTCGATTGGAGTAGCGGCGGTTTTCACGGTTATCTTTTCACGGTTGTCTTTTCGCTCTTATCTTGAATTCTAAAGGGACAGGAACAGTATTGAGGCGAAAACCGGCGGCGCGGTCATTACCAAAGTACCAGTGAGAATGGCCGTCTGGCGCGGGTTTGGCGATAAAAAGCATTCCTGCCTCGGGAAACCAGAGGCCGGAAGCCGGTTGCCGCAAGCCGCCTCTATGGGCGGAGCGTTTCGCTCTTGCTGCTCCGCGACATGAGTTCGGCGATAGCCTCGCGCGGAGATTTGCCGAAGTGCAGGATGGCATGCATTTGCTCGGCGATGGGGAGTTCAACGCCGCGCGCCCGGGCCAAGCCGACGGCCGCGGTGGTGGTGAAGATTCCTTCTGCCACTGTGCCATGCAGTCCGGAGAGAATCTCCGGCAGCCTTCGTCCTCGGCCCAGTTCCACGCCCACGCTGCGATTCCGGGAGAGGCCTCCCGTGCAGGTCAGTACCAGGTCGCCGAGTCCGGCGAGTCCCGCCATAGTTTCGGCCTTGCCGCCGCAAGCGACCACCAGACGGGTCATTTCGGCGAGACCGCGGGTGATGAGGGCGGCGACGGAGTTGTGCCCAAGCTCGAGGCCAGCGCAAATGCCGGCGGCGATGGCGATGGTATTTTTCAGCGCGCCGCCAAGTTCCACGCCGACGGGATCGTCGTTGGTGTAAACCCGAAAGCTGGCGTGGCTGAACTCTTGCTGCACAGTGCGGGCGAGTGCGGAGTCATGAGAAGCCAGAGTGATGGCGGTGGGATCTCCGCGCGCTGCTTCAAGAGCAAACGATGGGCCACTGAGGGCTCCGATACGAATGGGTTCGTTGTCGCGGTGGATCACCTGAGTAATCACTTCGGTCATGCGCAGGAGCGAGTTTTCTTCCAATCCCTTGGTGGCGCTGATCAGAATGGTTTGCGGGCCGATGTGGGGACGCATTTGCTCAAAGACGCGGCGGCAATGTTGCGACGGCATCACGCTCACGACCATCGCAGCGCCTGCGAGAACCTCGGCGAAATCGCCGCAGGCCGCTACGCAGGAAGGAATGGGCTGGCCGGGAAGAAATTTTTCGTTAACACGGCGCAGCGTGATGGATTCGATGACTTCTTTTTCGTGGGCCCACAAACGAATCTGGTGCGCGTCTTTGCGGCCAAGAATGATTGACAGAGCGGTGCCCCATGCGCCTGCGCCGATGATGGCGATCCGGCTCATGCGCGTTTGGCTCCTACCCGGTTTTCAGTGCCGGCCAGAATGCGGCGGATATTTTCGTGATGCCTGGCGATGATGAGCAGGGAAGTGGCGGACATAAACACCAAGGCGATCGGCTGGCCGCCATACACTTGCATTTCGAAGGCGATCAAGGGGAAGGCCGCAACCGCGATGATCGATGCCAGCGAAACGTAGCGGAAGATCAGCACTATAGCAACAAAGATCCCGACCGCTACCAGCACGGCTTTGGGAGCGAGGATCAAAAACGATCCCAGCCCCGTAGCCACTCCTTTGCCGCCACGAAATTTTAGCCATAAAGGAGACATGTGGCCAAGGACTGCGAAGAATGCGGTTACGGCCATCGCCTGGTATGGCTTGACGGCTATTACGTTTCCGCCGGAGAGGCAAAATGCCAACCAGACGGCAGCGGTTCCTTTCAGTGCATCGAGGCTCAGGGTCAATGCTCCCAACGGCGGCGACTTGCGAGAAACGTTGGTTGCGCCAATATTTCCACTGCCGCTTTGGCGAACGTCTTCTCTGCGAAAGATTTTTACCAGCAGATATCCGAAGGGGACCGAGCCCAGTAGATAGCTTGTGGCGGCGATGATGGCAAGAGTAGACAAAGTGTAAGTTCTGCGCGGCGTACTAGAGCAAAGGAAATCTTGCCAGCTTCGTATACCTGGAGCCGCCTGGCGAGAGCTGGCTCTGGTAGACGAAAAACTCGCGGGCGGTCATGGTGCCAAGCTCCGGTGCAGGAAGAGCAGCCAGTTTTTCCTGCAAAGGTTGAAAGCTGCGGTTGGGACGGTCGCCCTTTTTCCAGCGCGGCGAACCCGACCCTCCGCCGCCTCGAGCCAGCGTCAGATGCGGGCTGAACGCGTGTTCTTCTTTCGGGATACCCAGCTTCGTCAGCCTCTCGTCGACCTCTGCCGCCAGCGAAGTCAGCGCCGGGCCGCCTTCGATTCCCACCCAGAATACGCGTGGGGCGCGGTCGTTGGGAAAGAATCCATATCCGCGAAAGTTCACATCGAATGCCCTGGTTGAAATCGACGCCAGCGCTTGCTTGATTTTATCGGCATCCTCTTCGGATTTTTCTCCGATGAACTTTAAGGTCACGTGCAGCGATTCGGGACGCACCCAGCGAGCCTCGGGGGCGAATCCGCGCACGCCGTCAAGGAAGCGAGTGATACGTTCGCGAATATTGGCGTCGATGTCCAGGGCCACGAAGAGGCGCATAGGACCTCAGCTTTCAGCCGTCAGCTATCAGCCTGCCCTATCAGCTTCCATCCCACCTTGCCCGTTCTCGGTCGAAACTGAGATTAAAGTCTTGCTCAGAGCTGACAGCCGTGGTTGTTCTACATCAATTTTTTTCGCACCATATCCAGTGCCAGGGTGGTGGCGAACCAGCGGATACGTTTTCTGTCTCCGGGGAAGTTGCGTTCGATCACTTCCGTGCCGTCGGCGCTGGCCAGGGCATGAAACACAAGTCCAACCGGCTTCTCCGGGCTCCCTCCGGCGGGACCGGCCACGCCAGTGATGCCGATTCCAAGCGTAGCGTCACAACGATAGCGAATGCCTTCGGCCAGCGCAGCCGCCACTTCACGGCTCACGGCGCCGTGGCGTTCGATCATGTCGGCGGGCACACCCGCCAGTTCGCTCTTCGCCGCATTCGAATAGACGATGGCGCCGCCGGCAAAATAACGCGAGCTGCCGCTGATGGATGTAATCCGCTCGCCGAGCAGGCCTCCAGTGCAGGATTCTGCCACCGCGAGCGTTGCATTGCGCATTTGCAGCCAGTAGCCGACGATCTGCTCGAGTGCCTCGCCGTTGCGCGAATACACGGCGTCATCGAGTTCTTCTTCGACGGCATCGGCGGCCTCATCGACCCGCGCTTGTGCCGCTTCCAGGGTTGCGGCGCGCGAGGTAAAGTGCAATTGGATTTCTCCCGCGCCTGCCAGAATTGTGGTCTGCACGTCGGTGTATCGCTTGTAGATGGGCGCAACCCGGGCGTCTACCAGAGATTCGCCCAACATGGCGACTTTGAGTACGCGCGTTGCCAGGTGCGCCACCGGTAGCTTCGCCCGCAGCCGTTCGCGGCATTCGGCTTCGAACAAGGCCTTCATTTCGTGGGGAGGGCCGGGAAGCAAAATGACGATGCGCTCGCGTCCATCGAATTTGCCGCTGAGCCATTGTCCGGGCGCAGTACCATTGGGATTGGGAAGCACGGTCGCGCCTTCGAGGATATCGGCCTGCTTGGCATTGTTGGGGGACATTTTCCATCCCCTCGCCGCGAAACGGTGTTCGATGCTGGCGAGAATCTCTTCATCTTGCCGTAACGAAACGCCGAGCGCCTCGGCCACGGCTTCGCGCGTAAGGTCGTCTTCCGTGGGGCCGAGTCCACCGGTAAAGATTACGATTTCCGAACGAAAGAGCGCATGTTGCGCGGCGGCTATCAGGCGCTTGAGATCGTCACCTACGATGCTTTTGAAAATAACTTCTACGCCCAGTTGATTGATTTGCTCGGTGAGATAGAGGGAATTGGTATCGCTGCGGAAAGGCGTAAGCAGTTCAGAGCCAACTGCGATGATCTCGGCATTCACGGGTAGAAGTGTAAATGATAAAAGACCGTGAGAGTGGTCATCGTTCGGCCTACCCTGGGGCGGGAGCGTGATGGCCGAATGCTGCTGCTGGGTTACTCGGGCAGCAGAGGCAGGCCAGGAATGTTCCAGGCAAGATGATGCACGGCGTCGGTGGTGGCGAGGATTACGCTGCGTCCGGGGGCAAAAGCCAAGCCCACCAAGCCATGGCCTGCGACTTCCAGGTTGGCGCTGCCTTCCTCGGTGATCTTCACGATGCCGCGCCTGCCAGCCAGCGACGCCGCCACATACAAATTTCCGGCCGCATCGAAAGCCAGGCCCTGCGGGCGTCCCAGGCCACGGTAAAACTTATGCACCGTGCCTTGGGGATCGATTCGATGCACGCAGTCGAAGCTGGATGTGGTGGGTCCGGTCACGAACAAATCGCCTTGCGGGCCGAAAGCCAGGTGGTAGGCGGAGACGCTGGGCTCCAGCGTGGCAAAGACGAAGACCTGCTGGTCGCGGCCAATCTTGAAAATAGTGCCGCTGCGGTCGCCGACATATAAATTCTGGTTGCGGTCGAAAGCGATTCCGGTCGCGACGCCCATGCCCTCGGCGTAGGTTGTCATGGTTCCGTTCTGCGCCACACGATAGACCGCGCCGTCATGGCGCGAGGAGACATACATCTGCCCCTGGCGATCGAAGGCGATGGCGGTGGCATTCATCATCTCAGCCACGAAGGGCTTGATGACGTAGTTAGTGTCGATCTTGAAAATCGCTACAGGGACCTTCTGTCCGCGGGAACCTGAGAAGGTCGCATAGATGTTACCCTGGGCATCGAGCGCGGGGTTGGTCACGGGATGCAGATTCTCCGCGATCGGGACGGCAACGCTGACCGTGTGCGCATTGCTGGTGTGACCATCGGCGGCAACCACGACAGGGCCGGAAGTTGCGCCCTCGGGGACGCGGGCGACCAGGAACGAATCGGAACTGATGACGACACCGCCTTCGACATCGCCAAACTGAACGCGCGGACGCTGCCACTGCTGCGGCCGCAGCCCCGATCCCGCGATGCGAATCTCGCCCCCCGCCAGCGCCAATACCGGCGACACCGACTGGATGTGTGGCCCGCCATTCACGTTTTTCTTGCCCAGGATACGATCGGAAAAACTCATGAGGAAAAAACCTGCAACATTTAAAACACTATCTTAGAAGACCAAAGTGCAACAAGAGATGCATTGAAATTAGGGCGTAGAGACCGGCGGCAACGTCATCCAGAACGATTCCGGCGCCTTCCGGAATCGCCTCCAATTGCCGCACTGGGGGAGGCTTGATGATATCGAAGGCACGAAAAAGTATAAAGCCGGCGAGAAAAGATTTCCACGCGAGAGGAACGGCGAGGAGGGCGACGAGTTGACCGGCGACCTCATCGACCACGACGAACTGGGGATCTTTGATTCCAGAGCCGCGGGCGACCTGGGTTGCGGCGGGTATGCCGACGAGGGTGACGATTGCCGCCAAGGCGATGCCAACCGGTATGCGCAGTGAAGGCGCGATGGAATGCGCTAGCGCAGCCCAGAGCAGCATCGTCACCGCCGAGGCCCAGGTTCCGGGCCCGGGCTTCATGCGTCCGATGCCGAAGAAGGTGGCGATCAGATCGGCCCAGCGCGGGGTTCGCGCCCCAACCATACTGTTCTCCACAGCTCCTGGCGTGCTCTTGGGCTTCTTTCTGGCGACGATTTCGTCTTTCACGATTCTTCGTCCACACCTTCGGGAGGACTATCGGCAATCAGTTCCTCGGCGTCGGTGACTGGAGACTTGACCACATACGTTCCGCTTGCCCACTTGCCCAGATCGATGGTGCGGCAGCGATCGCTGCAAAAGGGGAACTCAGCGTCGCTGCTCTTGACTGCTTTCTTGCAGATGGGGCAGCGCAGTTTCAAGGTTTGCTTGCGAGGCATGGTGAAGGTTCGAGATTCTCGTGATGCTTACAAGGATACGGCTCGACTCGTCCTATAAGATTCTTGCTACCAGATCATAATCGTGCGCTTCGGTGATCTGGCAGCGATAAAAATTGCCCGGCTGTAGAGTAATCTCTTCCGGAAAATCGTTTACGAACACTTTGCCATCGATTTCGGGAGCGTGCATTGCGGTGCGGCCCTCCATCAGCAAATCGGTCTCTTCTGAGACGCCCTCCAGCAGCAGGGCGAATTCTTGCCTCACCAGTGCTTTCTTTTTCTTCTTGCTGATGCGCTGCTGGATGGCCATGAGATGTTTGCGCCGGCGTTCGATTTCGCGCCCAGAAATTTTCTTGTCCAGACCGAAGGCATCCGCGCCCTCTTGATCGGAATAGGAAAAAGTTCCCATCCAATCGAACTGGGCCTCGCGCACAAATTCGCAGAGCTCTTCAAATTCCTGCGCGGTCTCTCCGGGAAACCCCACAATAAACGACGTGCGCAAGGTAAGGTTGGGAATTACGCGGCGCATCTTCTCAATCGAGCGCAAAAATACATCGGCTCCTCCTCCACGTTTCATGCGCTTCAGCACGGTTGCCGAGGCGTGCTGCAAGGGCACATCCATGTAGGAACAGATTTTTTCGGAAGACGCGATCGTCTCCAGGAGTTTGCCCGTAATCTTGTTGGGATAGGCGTAGAGAAAGCGAATCCAGCGCAGGTCTTCGATTTTGGAAAGCTTTTCGAGCAGCAGCGCCAGGCCATCTTTCAGGCCAAAGTCTTCGCCGTAGCAGGTTGTGTCTTGTCCGATCAGAGTAATCTCGCGCACGCCGGCGTGCGCCAAGCGCTCGGCTTCGGCGACGACCGACTCGAAGCGGCGCGAGCGAAACTTCCCGCGCAGCTGCGGAATAATGCAAAACGTGCAGGGATGATCGCAGCCCTCCGCGATTTTGATGTAAGCGGTATGCTTCGGCGTGGCCAGAATACGCGGGGTCTCGTCGTCGTAGAGATAGTTGGGCAGGTCGGCGATGGCGCCGTCCCATTGGCCGCGAGAAAATCGTCCTTGCGCGGCGCGAGCGTCGCCTTCGGCTCGCGAATTCAAAACCACAAACGGGGAATCGCTGGATGCTGCTGGCTGGGCGATACCAGCCGCCGCCAGGATGTTCTGCAACTCTCCCGTGCCCACCACGGCATCAACTTCCGGGATGCGCCTGCGAATCTCATCGCGATAGCGCTCGACCAGACAACCCGCGACTATCAGCTTTTTCGCGCGGCCGGAGGTCTTATGAGCAGCCATTTCCAGGATCGCATCGACCGACTCCTGTTGGGCGCTCTCGATGAACGAACAAGTGTTGACCACGATCACGTCGGCGTCCTCGGCGCGAGGCGAGAGCTCGGCCCCGGCTCGGGCCAACAAGCCCATCATCACTTCGCTGTCGACGAGGTTCTTAGGACATCCCAGGCTGACGAACCCTACCTTCTGCGGGCAGGGGGGCGAAGCGGGCTCGTCCAAGACGGAGCCAGAGAGCTTTGCGTTCTTATGCGAGATAGTGAGGTTCCCCGAGGGCATGGAATCTAGTTATTTTAACATTCCTGCGCGTGCCGCCTCTTGCCAAGCCGATGGAATCGATTCACCACAAAGAATGCGAAGTTACACGAAGAGGGTCAAGCCAGGTTCTTTCCGGTGTGCATTGTGGCTTTCGCGATGGAAAATGGCGACTCCCGCATGTGACCTTAGGCACCACGGAAGGCAGTACCTGTGGGATAAAAACCACAATCTTCATGCTAGGCTGAACATTATCGCAGCAATCCGAGTCCCGCTCCTGGAGGGGAAATGTCTGGGAAACAGGCCCTTATCGCAATCCTGGCAGTGACGATGTGTGTGCTGGGCGCCGGCGTGGCGGCCCAGGATCGAGGAATGGATCGTGGGAACGAACTGACGGGCCTGATTGGCCGCACGTTCATCAGCGACCAGGGACTCTCGGGTCCGAACGCGCCCGCGATTAATCCTTTTATCCATTCCGGCAACGGGCTGACCTTTGAAGTCAATTATTCGCGCTTTCTTCGCGTCCATACGGTTTATGCAATCTCGGCGGAAGTGCCGGCGGCCTTCAATCTGAATGAGAATCTGAACTCCGGCGGCAATGTGGTGCCCAAGAGTTACAGCCAGATCTTCGTGACGCCGGGCTTTCGCGTCAATTTCTTTCCCGGGACTGGGGTTTCGCCGTGGGTGAGTGTGGGCGGCGGATTCGCCCGTTTCAGCGAGAATAGCAACCTGATTTACTCCGGCCCGAATCCGGGCAGCAACACCACCTCGGGCGTGCTGGAAGGTGGATTTGGGTTGGATGTAAATCCCTTTGAAGACCGGTTTCGCCGTTTCGGCTTTCGCCTGGATGTTCGCGATTTCTGGTCCGGCGAGCCGAGCTTTCCTTTGGCCGATACCGGCAAGACCCGGCAGCATAACTTCTTTGTCGGCGGCGGCGTGATCTGGCACTTTTAGATCTGGTTTAGAGGATCGGCCACATCTACGCGGATTCTCACGGATAAAACAAAGCTCGAGTTCAATCCGTGAAAATCCGTGTACATCGGTGAAAATTATCGGGATCGTTATTTCTTTCCCGCCGCTTCAACGTCCTCGTACAACTCGGGCAACTGCTGGGCATCTTCGGGCGAGTTTCCGAAGCGCGCCGATTCGTAGGCTTCGGTGAAGCGGCGGACGCGCTGGCGCAATTCCTGATCGCCGATCACACGCACAAATTCTTGCGGCGTCTGTGCCGCGGATTTCTTCATGCCGCGCCGCGCCAGGAAGGTGGACATGCGCTCGTACCACATGGCGGCGGCTTCATTCGGCGTGCGCTCGGGATGAACCCGCAGCCGCCGGAGACGAATCATGCGCGCGATGCGTCCGACATTGGCGAGAGCGAGCAGGGCCACGGCTAGGACGATGCTCGTGCCGTACCAACGCTCCGGCGAGCGCTCGACGCCGCGCTGGCCCTTGCGTGCCAGGTTCAGCAGCCGGGAATAGCGCATGCGCGCCCACAAACGAACTCGCTCGAAAGAATTGCGCGTGCCATTGAGCATCGTATGGCCGAGAATGCTCTGATGCGAGGTGTCATAACTGATGATCCATTCGCGCCAGAAGGATTCAGCCGCGTCCAAGTAAAGCATGGCCCGCCCCCAGCCTTGTGGCGAACTGGTGCCTCCGCCAGGGGTGGGATCGAACGTGACCCAACCGTAGCCGGGAAAGTAGGCTTCCACCCAGGCATGCGCGTTTCGAGCTCGCACTACATAGTTGCCGGTGACGTCGTTGAATTCTTCGCTGACGAATCCGGTCACCGCCCGCGACGGAATGCCCAGAGTACGCAGCATGATCGCCATCGACGAGGCGAAGTATTCGCAATGTCCCGCCTTGCGTTCGAAGAGGAAACTTGCCAGCGGGTCGTCGACCGCAGTGCGCGGTAACTGCAAGGTATAGCCATAATGGGTGCGCAAATATCGTTCGAGAGCAGCCGCTTTGTCGTAGTTGGTGCGGGCCGAACCGGCGATCTGCTCGGCCAGCTGCGGAACCCGCGGATCGAGCTTTGGAGGCAGTTGGAGATAGATCGAGGCCAAGGGCGGCAGAGAAGGGCTGGCCGCTCTTAACTGCTCGGGCGAGGGCAGCGCAATATCTGAATCGGCTTCGTAGAGGCTCACCGAACGCTGGCTATCGAGATCGGAAACGCCGCCACCTTCATCGATCTGCAAGGTGCCGTATGCTCCGGTTACGCGCCGCGCCCAGGGAGCGAGGAAAAATACATTCGTGCCAATGGGCTCCATCAGCACGCGGTAATGAATGAGATGATTCGGTTTACCCAGTCCGGTCTCGTACTTCGCCACGACCGCGGGAGGAATGCCCTGACTGAAGTAAGGGACCAGGAAACTTCCATCGGGTTCGCGCGGGATCACGATCTGCTCCCGGGGATTGGACCAGCTCTTGCCATCGAAGTTGGCCAGGGCGACGCCGCGCCAATGCAAGGCGTACAAGCCGCGAGGGTCGCCATCTATCTGTATGTGCATCACGACCGCGTCGGATTGCTGAATCTGTCCGATCCTGCCCAACTGAACGTGATCGCTGAAACCCGTGGAAAGGTCGGTGCCGAAGGAGTAGCCGCCGAGGTATCCGGCCGACATGCGGGGCAGAAGAAAGAAAACTGCCGCCGCGCCCAGCAGGATCATTAAGACCAAGACGGGCGTGACTCGCGCCAGAGAAAAGGCGAGGTGACGATGCTCCTGCGGGTCGTGGGAGTGGCGCGCCTGAAACTTCGAGGCACGGCCGGAGCGGCGCATCTCCATCAAGATGAAGGTGGCTACCGCGAGCAGGACAAATCCGGAGAACAGGATAAGAAAAACACTATCCACCGTGAGGACTGCGGAGGCCAGCACCATCAGGAATGCCAGGATCGCGAGCATAGTGTAATCGCGGTCGCGCCGCAGGGAGAAGGTGCGTACCACCACGGCGAACAGGACGAGGTGCACCGTGGCTTTAAGAAAACCGCGCGAGAGCAGAAAATAATCGGCGGCGTAAAAAATGAAGTAAATCACCGTCAGAGGAGCGGTCCAGCGGTCGGAGATCACGACGCGACGCCGTTCTGCGAGCAGATAGCCGCGTACGGCCAATGCCGCGCCGACCAGAATAATCGTCGGAAGATCGAGGCCGCCCGTGCTGGCGAGCGTTCCGAAGCCGATCAACACGAGCAAATAAATTGAAAGCTCAAAGTATTTGTTGATGGCCTGGTGCAGCGGGATCACGTCGAATTGTGGGCGCGATGGGGGCACAGGTTTGCTATTTAAGGTTAACTTCCTTGAGTCATTCTATTGTTCGTCAGTTCCATCAGGAAGGGAAGGGTTGGCGGCAAAATTCTTGCACCGAAAGTCACATGTCCGTTGTACGCCGGTCGGTTGTCGTCCGGGACTCTGCGGAATGTTCGATTGGGTTTGCTAGAATACTTGCAGTCAGGCATCGGCCTCACGCGACGTACTCTCGCCAACCCCGCCAGGTCCGGAAGGAAGCAACGGTAACGGGCTCTTGCGTGTGCAGTGGGTTCCCGGTGCCTGGCTTATTTTTTATCCTTATCCCGCTAAGCTTTACGAAGCTTTACAACTCTTTGCGCAAGAAATACCTCGCTGACTCGTCCCTAGGAGTAAGGTTTTTAATCGAGCCATCATAAGAGAGGTCGAGTCCATCATGCGCAATATTCCTGAGAAGCCAGTCTCCCCAACCGTAACCATTCGCGTCTCCGGCCGTTTGTCGAAGGACCATCTCTCGTATCTGGATCAGTTGGTCGCCTCGGCGATCGAGTGCGGCCTGTGGCCCCTGCTCGACGTGGTTGGGCTCAAGGAGGTTGATCGAGTTGCGCTCGCCTACCTGATAGGCGGGGAAGGTCGCGAGTTCGGCGTCGTGGGATGCACGGATTTTGTTCGCGAGTGGATGCAGATCGAGAGAGAGCGCCTCGCTGCATGAAAGCTGCGGTCGGATGCGAGCGGTTAGACATTCGCACCGCAATCGTTCAGAATAACTGGTTCCATTTCACAGGAGCCCTCATTGAACGATTCGAACGCGCCTCAGCCCGTCAGAACCAGAGTGAAAATCAGCGCTCTGGGCACCTATGTGCCGCCTCGCCTGCTTACTAACGCCGATCTCGAGAAGATGGTCGATACCAGCAATGAATGGATCATGGCCCGGGTCGGCATTCGCGAACGCCATCTCGTCGACAAAGGCGTAGCCACCAGCGATCTGGCGGTCGAAGCCGCGAAAAGGGCGCTGGCGCAGCGCGGCCTTACGCCCAACGATGTGGATGCCATTATCGTGGGCACGGTCACGCCCGACATGTTCTTTCCCTCGACGGCCTGTCTCGTCCAACATAAATTGGGCGCGCAGGGAGTTTGGGGATTCGATCTTTCCGGCGCCTGTTCGGCATTTATTTACGCGGTGCAAACCGGGGCTCAGTTCATCGCCGCGGGAACGCATCAGCGTGTGCTCGTGATCGGCGCCGACGTGATGTCATCGATTATCGACTACACCGATCGCGCCACCTGCGTGATATTTGGCGATGGCGCTGGCGCGGTGATTCTCGAAGCCGCGGAAGACGATTCTGTGGGCCTGATCGATTTCGTACATGAGATCGACGGCTCGGGCGGAGCTTTCCTGAAGATGCCCGGCGGCGGAAGCTTGAATCCCTCCACGCGTGAAACCGTCGACCAGAAGATGCACTTCGTTCATCAGGATGGCCAGCAGGTCTTCAAGTTCGCCGTGCGCAAGCAGACGGAAGCTTGCCTGAAACTGCTGGAACGCAACGGCCTGAAAGGCTCGGACATTGACTGTTTCATTCCCCACCAGGCCAATCTGCGCATCATCCAAGCCACGGCCGATCGCCTCGGTCTGCGGCCGCAGAGCGTGATCGTCAATATCGAGCGCTACGGCAACACCACCGCGGGCACGATACCGTTAGCCATGAACACGGCCATCGAAGATGGCAAGCTAAAGAAGGGAAGCCTGGTGCTGATGGCATCGGTAGGAGCGGGCTTTACGGTGGGAGCCGCCCTGCTACGCTGGGCCTACTAGGCATGCTCATGTCGAGACAGCCGCCTCGGCTGTCCGCCGAGCGGAGCGAGGCGCTCGGGCTTTCCCTCGAGGGTGCCCCGCTCTTGTCGCGTTCTTTGCGACAGGGCGGGGATTTTGATGTCCGTGATTCGAGGTAAGGTTCCCCGCCCTGTCGCAAAGAGCGCAGGGACAAGGACGGGGCAGCCGCTGGATTTGAGATTTTCATTCGGAAAGGATGGGCCAGTGCCCTGGTATCCAGCTGTCGAAGACTAATTCCGTAAGTGTTAAGGTCCATAAAAAAATTCAATAAGCGAGATTTGCTCCCGGACGCCTCCCCTTTTGATCTAAGACGAAGCAAGTCTTCGTTCCTTCACAGCTTGCCAGGATGCTCCGAATGGAAGCCACACCACGCCCTCAGCGCTGGAAGACCCTGCTGGCCTTCGCCATCATTTACTTCGTGTGGGGTTCGACCTTCCTAGCCATTCGCGTCGGCGTGCGCGAGATCCCGCCGTTCCTCATGGCGGGGATGCGCTTCTTCGTTGCGGGAGCCGTGCTCTATGCCTGGATGCGCGTCACCGGGACGCCCGCACCCACTCGCCGGCAATGGGCCGCCGCGTCGTTTCTGGCGGTCCTCATCTTTGTCTTGGATTACGGCTTGCTCTTCTGGGCCGAGCAGCGTGTGCCCTCGGGAATCGCGGCGGTAATGATGGCAACAATTCCAGCATTCATGGCTTTGTCTGAGATTTTCATTCTGCGGACGCAGCGGCTCACCCCGCGATTAGGATTCGCGCTCCTCGTGGGACTGGCTGGAGTTGCCGTTCTGGTCAGTCGTGCGACTACTTTCGGCGGGAGCCCGGTCAGCGCTTCTGGGGCAATTGCCATGATTATCGGGGCGATCAGCTGGTCACTCGCCTCCGTGCTCACGCGTAAGCTGACCTTGCCTGAATCGAAGGTCATGAACTCGGGCGCACAGATGCTCGCTGGAGGAATCCTCCTGATCGTGACGGCTGCTCTCTTAGGAGAGTTGCGAGGCTTCCGCGTGGATGCGGTTTCGGCGAAGGCATGGTTTGCGCTGGCCTATCTGATTGTGGCTGGATCGATCGTCGGATTCACGGCATACGTCTGGCTGATTCACCACGAGTCGCCTACCAAAGTCGGAACCTACGCCTATGTGAATCCGGTGGTCGCCGTTGTGGTGGGATATTTTCTGGGCGGGGAGGGTCTTGGGGCGCGAACCGTGATGGGAACGCTGCTCGTGCTGGCAAGCGTCGTGGTCATCACGACAACGCCAAAGCAGACGAAGACCGCAACGCTGGCTCAGGAAACCGAGCTGGCCGAGCCGTAAGTATGCGTGGCGGACGCCGGGTCTGAAAGCTATCAATTTCTGGACGGAAAAGGCGCACGCGAGCTCGAACGCAATTAATAAATGGCTAGTGGGTGTATACCGTGGTTTCGCGATGATAATTTCGCCAATCGAACCAATAGTCTTTGAGAGCCGGGACGCGGTCCAGGCATTTGCCCTGCGCCGGTCCCAACGTTGCGCAGCCCTGGAAGTTCCAGTGGCTGCCGGTCGTGGTATCGAGAAGGACCCAGTCATTCTTGCTGGCAGATGTTTTTGCCTTCGATTCTGTTTTTTTATCCGATTCTGATTTCTCCTTTGGCCCATCAACTCCACCATTTGCTTGCAGAAAGAATTCGGCGTCACGGCCGTCAATGCGGCTCACGAAAGCGCGAAAGGATTTTCCATCCGGGCCAACGACCATCAGCAGCGGCGTATCGTTGACGCGGTCGAGGATGGGGGATTGTCGGCTTAGCGTTTCCCAGGGATAGGCGCGGGCCGCGCCGTGGATGGTGAGTCCGACAACCACGTCGCGCGATTTCAATTCCGTCCCGGGAAAACTGATTACCACTGGAAGCTTGGCGACCTGAAGTTCCCAGTTGCTGTCGTATTCCTTGGCGTATTGCGCGAGTGGTGCGAGCACCTGGCCGGCGGGGAACTCGGCCCGCCATTCGCCGAAAGTCAGTTCATCGCTTAGGACAAGATCGAGCGCTTCGCCTTGTAGCTGGCCGTAGATGGCCTTGCCGGTGATCTGCTGCCACCAGGTCCCGGTCTCTTTATCGCGCATCAGGAAATTCTGATTGTTGATTCCCGCGAGATAAAAGTGCAGCACTCGGCCGTTCACACTTCGCGTCCACACCAGACCGGTGTGACAGAGGGTTCAATAGGTAACCGCGACGGGCACTCCGCCGACCACATCGTTGAGCACGTGGTGGTAGGCCATTTGGCGAATCGGATAGGCGCGAGCGTCGGAGCCGACGCGAACGGCCATGATCATCTCTTCCGCATCCAGCTTAGTATCGGACGCAGCGAGAAATTGCCGAGCGCGAATCGGATGAAACATCCATTCAAAATAATTCTGGCGCGACATGATCGCGGAGAAGGTAACGATTAAAAGGGCCAGCACCAGGAATGATTTGCGCCAGCGGCCGACTAGGTTCCAAAGCGCGATGGCCAAGGCAAAACAGCAAAGAGTTGCAATGAGTGTGCCCAGTGGGGCGCGCTGGCGCAGAGCCATCGCTCGTATTAGCCCGCGCGGGCTCTGGTATGTGAAGGGACGAATGATGAAAGCGGGAATGAAGAATAGTGCGATGGCGGCGAGGGCACAGAGACTGAAAGCAATCCATAGGAAGGATTGATTCCGGCGAGCGGGGCCAATTGGCATCCGGCGATGTTACGGGAAGCGGGTGAGCAACGGAATAGTATAAAAAGGTCAGCAGACGATTTATCAAGATCGAGCAGTGAGCTACGACCCCAAAAAGAGGAAGGCGAAAAAGCAGAAGGGCACGATTCATGTCGTGCCCTTCTCACCAAATCTCAATCGCCAACCACTAACCACTAATCACCAATCACTTCTAGTTGGTGCGTGCGACCTGGTTCTGGCGATAGCTCAGGTTATCCACGTTGCGGAACATGGGAGTTCCGGGCGGCAGGTTCTGAGGCGACGTGAACAGGGGATCGAAAACGTATTGCCGATCCGGTGGAGTGTAAATCAGATTGCAGCACTTCCACGTACCCGTGGCGTATTGGTTCCAGTAGAGGCTCACCATCGATCCCTTGTAGTAGAGACCCTGCTGGGTGTTCGAATTAGCTCCGCCGTTCTCCCAGTCTTCCAATTGGCGCAGGAAGTTGTGCACGCCGCCGTCCGAACCGAAGTAGGCGTCGGGCGTTCCCGCCGCGTTATTAAAGGCGATGGTCTTACCTCCGGCGATGGCCGTGCGGTAATAGGTTGTGTAGGCCACGCGGCTGGTTTGACCAGCGCCCAGGTTAGTACCGTTCTCGCCATTCGGAAGCAGCGGATTTACCAGGCTGCCGCTGGTGGTGTAGATGGCGTTGTTGCAGCCCGCTCCACCCGTGAGGCAACCCCAGTCCTGCCAGTGATTCGAAAGCAGCGTGACCGCGTCGGCGATCACCGAGGCTGCCGAGTGGTTCACTTCCGGGTTGGCTGGATTATTCCAGGTCGTATCGTAGGTCCCATTGAATGGAGTGCATCCTACGCCGCCGGCGGTGGGGCAATTGGTATTGTAGTTTCCCTGAATATAAACCGGATTCTCCGAGGCTACGGTGAATCCGCCGCAGGCTGTGGGGTTGGCCACGCTTTGCACACACCCGCTGGCCGGAGGCATCGTGGGCAGATTGCCCAACGATCCATCCACCAGCTTGAGCACATGGCGGGCTCCGGTCACGCGGTTGGCCAACGCCGTCACGCGAGTTGAAACGCGCTCACCGGCTACCCTTTGCGCGTAAGGCGTCGGAGGAACCGTCGAATCCGTAGAAACCCTAGTGGTTGGTCCGAAGGCATCGCCTACACCGAACACGCCATAGTTATCGAGCTTATTGTTGCTGTTGACGTCTTCCGGCGAGACGCCGTTGTAGTTGTTGGGGTCGAGGACTCCATCGGGCTTAAGACTGTTGGCCAGGTTGGCGAAATTCACCGTGTCTTCAAAGCCGTATTCGCCCCACTGCGACTGCGATTGGCTGGGGCCGGTGGGATTGGTGAACTGCATACCACGGCGATCGGAGAAATACAGGACGTAGCCGTTCTGGGTGGTGTAGTTCACCAGCGTGCCCGAGACGCCGGTGTGTCCCAGGAGCCACTGGCGCAGGTTGCCCACGTCTAATTCGACCGCGTTCATGACGCCGTTGGGCGTTCCCGTGCCCTGAGTGAAGGTGCCTGGATTGGCATCGTAGTTTTCTCCCTCGCGGGCGTCGTAGAAGTTAATGGGATACCAGTTGTACTGCGATTTGCAGGTTCCGAGAACGCAGGCTGCACCGTCGTAGTAATTGGCGGTCAGAGGCTGATCGATCGAGCCTGGGCCCGGCGCTGGCTGGCCGGCGAGCGCGTTATCCCTGGTAACTTCAAAGTACAGAATTGCGTTGGCGTGATCTCCGAGGTAATTGCATCCGTTGGGGTTGACGCCAGTTGTTCCAGCCACCAGAGTATTGGTGCCATTCGTGGCGCCGAGCGCCCCGCAATTGAAACCGGCCTCGGTGGGCACGTTCAGGCCGCGGGCAAAGCCCAGGCCTAACCATTCGGTGGTAACGCCGTGCCAGACTCCGTTGTTGTCTGCGTACTCGACCAGGAGCCAACCGCCAACCAGCGGCCACTCCAGACCGTTGGTGCCCCCGTTCGGGGTGGTGAAGTTCAGAGTGCCACCGTTCACCAGCGGCGGGAAGGCCTGCGGGATCTGCGGAAAAACCGAGGGCGGCCAGTTGTTGGCGCCGCCGCTATAGCCCGGTCCTCCGAAGTAATAAGGGATGACAAAGTTGTTATCGGTAACCGCGGAGGCCGAGTTGGCATACGTGCCATGGCCGGTAAGAGTGGGGCAAAAGTACGTGCCGGACTGATAATTGGAGGTGATGTAGTTGCCACTGGCGGTAGTGCCGTAAACCGGAACCCCCGAATTGAAGGTTGTTAAATAATTGGCCGGGGTGGTATTTGTGCCCAGGGTGCCGTAGGCAGTTGCCGGTAGCACGGCTGCGGCAGTACTGACGGCCGCGACCGCGCTGCCGGTGCAATAACTCTCACCAAAAGAATAGTAGCGCCCGCTGCCGCCGACATTGATTGCATTCGCCTGCACTCCGGGGCTGGCGATATCTTGTCCCTGGTTCATGGCAGCCAGCGAAGTCGGAAGCTCGCTGACCAGTTGCACGTCCTGCGCGGAGTTTCCATTCCAGCCGGGTAGGTGCAATCCATCCTCAGTGTCGCTGAGGATGATGCGAATTTGAGCTTCATTCGCCAAGCGGGACGCGCCCAGCAAGGAGGTGACCGCTTCTCCTGGCGGGGGCTGGCGGATGATCTGGACGGCGGAGTTCGTGCCCTGCACAAACGGCAATGTCAGATCGGACGCGCCGGTGTTGTAAGGACCATCGGTGGTGCTGGGGGCCACGCCGTTGCCGTCAATGAGGTAGCTGTTGTAAGTACCCTGCGAGACGTTAGTCCAGTTAACCCCTACTTGCGCCGATCCGTGACCACCGGTCACGCTGCCATTGGTCGCTCCGAGCGCCGTGCCGGCGATGTCGATACAAGTGCCGCTGGGGTTAATCGCAGTGCCGGCTTGAATGGCCAACAGTTGCGCGGAACAGCCGTTCTTGAAGTTGGGGATGAGGACCGTGCCGTCGTCCAATCCACCGCCTACCGCCTTGCCGTCATCCATCTGCTGGCGGATCACGTTACCGAAGGCGGCCATCTTGTCGCCAAAAACCAGGAAAGCGCCGTTGGCGACGCCAAGGTAGAGATCGCCATTGGTGTGCACCCGGCCGGCAAAGGCGAGGTTCGGACTTTGACCGAAGAAAAGATCGGAATCCGAGAACACGCCAAACTGAAACACAGGGATTAGCACAACTTCGGCGGTGCGGGTCATGCTGACGGTTTCCAGGCTACCCACACCTGCGCGTTGCGCCTGCACGTTAAGCACGATCGGCAGAATCTGGGCGTAAAGTCCTGCGTCCGGCCCGGTCTGAATTTGACCCCAGGGGACGGGGTTGGGAAGCGGAGGGCATGCGCTGGTTTGTGTGGGCATGCCAGGCACCGGAGCCACGGTGTACAGCGGGTAAGTTACAGTGGGATCCAGAGTGGGAGGAAGGATGCTGTTGCAAATCTCGGTATTGCTGGGCGACTGAATGCTCTTGAAAACGGCGGCCAAATCGGAAGTCATCTTCTCCATGCCGCCTTCAGCCGCCCGGTAGGCATAAGCATTGCTCAGATCGGCGCCGCCGACCCGTTGCTCAGTGTTGACCATCATGAGCAGAGAGATCGCGACCCCCGACAAAAGCAATACCAGCAAGAGGGAGGCTATTAAGGTAAATCCTCGTGATCTCAGTTTGGCCGTCATCATCTGTCTCCTCGGTTCCCCTGACCAGTTTCCTTTTCTGTCTTGAGTTTTTCTTTCCAGTAATGAAATCCACGTCAATTAATCGGGTACTGCTGCAGCATCGTCATGTTGCGGACAGCAATCGAGGTCTGGAGGTCCAGGCCTTCATAGCCGCCATATTGCGATAAAGCGCTCCGGGATTGGGTGTCTCTGCCCTGGCTGCGCATGCTCATATGAGCGATGTTGACCTTTGTAATCATCGCGGGGGTCGTACCTGCGGGGAGGCTCGGCTGATTGGTGGTGGCTACTCCGCCGCTTATGATGTCATATGTGAACTTGAGGTAGAGCACGTTCTCCGCAACGGGAGCCGGCTGCTGTCCGCTTTGCAAGCGCATCAACGTCGGGATGCCATTGGGATTCACTGCGCTGATGCTGGAGGGAGGAATGGTCAGATAATAAGTGACCGAGATCAGGCGCACCGCGGACAAGTTGGTCTGGCTGGCCAGTTGCAAAAGACTTCCGGCGGCTACCCCAGGTTGATTCACGTGGCTGGGATCGCCGCTGGCGAAAGGCACGGTGAAACATGATATGTACGTGCCAGTGAGCGGACAAGTGGCCGCCACCCCGCTAACCACCCCGACAGCGCTGAAGCCAAACATAATCATGTCACCGACTTGCAGGCCAGCGGCATTCGCCGTGTTGCTGTAGATCAAAGACGGTGGTGCAACCTCGTTTGAGGGCAGGACGCAACCTGTTGCCCAGGCTGCGGGCAACTGGAAGGTCACCTGTGTACCGGTCGCATTCATGGTTCCGACGTAGCAGTTCAAGGGCAAATTGGCGTCGGCATAGTTGAGGGTGATAATGTCGGTCGGGCCCTGCGCCGCGGTCACCGTGATTCCCAGGTTGGGGCCGGGAATGATGGAATATAGCGTGGGCGGAGTTCCAGCCGGATAGCTGGGGTAGGAAACCGGAGCGCCGTTGATGTAGTTGCACGTGCTCAGGCCGGTGCAGGGGTATACGGCAACCGTGCTGCCGACGCCGTTCGGCATGGCAATGGCGTTGTTCGACAAACCTTGCTGTCCCATGGCGCCGGCGCCAGCCAGGCTGATATCATGCTGCAGCAAATTGGCCGCAGCCCGAAAGTCTTGCTGCAACTCCGCCTTCTGCGAGGTTTCCCAGGCGATGTGCAGGCCCTGGGTGTACAACTTGGCAGCCGACACCACGAGAACCATTCCAATGGCCGCGGAGATCATGAGCTCGATGAAGGTGAAGCCGCTACTCGAGTTGTGTGCGCGCCGCATGATTCCCTTTCTAGCTGTACGACGAAATGTATTCTTCCAGCACATAGGTTCTGAGATGGCCAATATTCGGCACTGTGTAAGTGATGGTGATGGTCACCTGAACCAGGGTCTGGTTCAGCGGGGTGATCAGGATGGTTCGGGTAAAGTTGTTGAGACACTGATACGTGTCATCCGCCGTGCCCACGACGCCATCGGGTCCGGGATTCGTCAGGAACTCGACGCCACCGGCGCACGGAACGTTTCCGTTGTTGAGCCCGGAAGTGATGGCGCACCCGGCATCGTCGGCGGTTCCCAGAATGCCATCCGGTCCCGCGCATAAGAGTGGCATGTTCTGGGTAGGAATGAAGATGCCCGGCGGGGTGGCTCCGGTACTGTTGATCGCGGTGAAACCGATTTGTGAAGTATTGCGCGCGTTGAAGATGCCCTCCAGCGTCTCCGACGCCACTTGCCGGGCAATCATGTCTTCCTGCGAGGTCTGAGTGGCCGCCATGGTGACACCCAGCATGGCCAACACAGAAAGTAAGCCGATGGCGAGAACCACCATCGAGATCATGACTTCAATCAGCGAGAAGCCTGACTCACGGGAAGACCGCGCCGATATTGAATAATGTTTTTTCATTTTTGTACCCAGGTCCAGGTGCCAGAGAGTTGGACAAGCTGCCATCCCCGGATGCGCCCCGTATATCCCCAAAGGGTGACGGCCCGACAGGTATTCAAGTTGCCTGGAATGCTGAGGTAGACAACTCCGTTATTCGGGTTGCCGCCATTGGGGTCGGCGTCCTGCGCCGAGCCATCGGGATAAAAGTAAACAATGTTGCCGCCGCCGCCGGTGACCTGATCAAAATCGAAGGGCCCCGCGCTGGCGGTTCCAAAACTGTCGGGCGTGGTAGGCGCTGCCGTGTTGGAAACGGGCACGCCGGGCGTCACGTTAAACGTCACGTCGGGGGGTAGAGTGGCGGTGAATAAGGGGGTCGCACTGAGAACGCCGCCGGCGTCTTGCTGTACCGTGATGGTGCCTCCGTTCAAGCCGGGGGTCGCGGCTGTGAAAGTGACCGCGTAAATGCGCATGTCAGCGACAGCCTGTTCGCGGGCCCGGCGCAATGAATTCAAAGTAGTGTTGTACGCGTCATCGACGTGCTGCTGCTTCCACACTGGTTGCAAACTCATGGTCGTAACCGCGGCCAGGACCAGCGAAATGCTGATTACGATCATCATCTCAAGCAACGAGAAGCCGTTTTGTCTGCGCGATGCCATAGATCCTTATGGGACTTCCCCGGAACGTAACCGCTAAATCCCTGGCTGCGGGCGGGGAATAACGGCATCCCCGTGGTGCAGTGCGGGCATTCTTCATCGTAGGGAGGGGTTGAAGCAGCGTCAAAGCACGACGGTTCAGCGCCAAAGTATTGGTCTTTTGTAATGCAAATGGTGACTGAGGTCACGCTGTTGACAGCAGTGCAGTTACGCGGCGCCGAGCCGGTACAGGGGCCGCGAGAATGACAAAGGTAACTTGTGAGAGGAACGGTGGTGAACCTAGGATTGATTGCAGGTATGAAGCTTACGTCCCTATTACTCTGCACGGAAGACGCGGCGCTTTCTGTGCTGAAACGCGTACTGGAAGAACTGGGTATCGAGGTGGAGTTGTGTTCGGACCCGGTGCGCGCCGCCGTGAGATTGGCGCAGGATCACTTTGATCTGATGGTCCTGGACTGCGAAAAACAATTGGACGCGATGAACTTGTTGCAGGAGAGCCGGTCCACTAAGGCGAACGAGCTGTCGCTGGCGGTGGTGGTGGCGGCGGGCCAGGAAAGCATCCGCGATATGTTCGCGCTCGGAGTGAACTTTGTTTTGTACAAACCTGTTTCATATGAGCGGGCGTTGAGCACGCTGCGGGCGGCGCAAGCCGTGTTGTTCCGTGACAAACGCCGCAATGCGCGAGCCTTAGTACATACCCAGGCGATGATCGATTACGCGGGCGTGGAGCAGGCGCGAGCCACCCTGGTCGATCTCGCGGAAGACGGCATGGGGGTAAATTTCGGCAAGACGCTTCCCCCCACCTGCAAAGTTTATTTTCAATTTCAATTGCCCGGACAGACTGCGACCGTGCGCCTCTCCGGTCAGGTGATTTGGCAGGATTGGAGCGGTCGCGCCGGCATTCAGTTTGTCGATGTGCCGAAATCGTCACGGCGCGTTCTGAGCGAGTGGCTGCAATCGAACCTGGCGGACGC
Organism: uncultured Acidobacteriaceae bacterium; assembly: GCA_963710965.1. Lineage (GTDB taxonomy): Bacteria > Acidobacteriota > Terriglobia > Terriglobales > Acidobacteriaceae > Sulfotelmatobacter. The sequence continues at coordinate 81,135 of CAVQCP010000046.1, forward strand.
AGCCCGGATGGCGCTGGCGTCACAACCGGTGGAAGTAGAGCACTCCGCGCAACCCAGTGAAGATCTGGTGGTGGGTGACGGGCCGTCTACGGAGAAGTATCGGGCTTCGAAGCCGGCTGGGATTACGTCGCAGAGCCGCGATGGGAATGCCCTGGCTCGCCTGCGCGCCGAGCCTGCCAACCGCCGCGGGCAAACTCGCTATGCTTGCCGTCTGGGGGCTGAAGTTTACAAGCAGGGAAGCTCGGTGCGGAATTATTGCCACTTGAGCGATCTCAGTCCAGGTGGATGTTATCTGGAAATGCCGCTGGCGTTTCCGACGGGAACTCCGGTGGAAATTACCGTGCGCACCTATGATATCAAGCTGCGCTTGAGCGGGCTGGTGAAGTCGTCACATCCCGGCTACGGGATGGGCGTTTCCTTTCAACTGAACACCAGGGATGAACAGCACGGAGTGCAGCAGTTGATCGATTTTGTGGCCGCCTCCGCCGAGAGCAGTAGTTAGAAGAAGTTTTCAATTCTCAGTCTCGACTTCGGCTCAACCTTCGCCGTCCCCAGATGGCATCGGTGGCAGAAGCGCAGGCGACCGTCGATTTACTTTCGATCCGTAACTTCTTCCGCTACGGCCTGCTTGAAATAATTCAGCGAAAGACGCAGACCTTCCTCTAACTGAATCTTTGGCTCCCACCCCAAAAGTTGGCAGGCTTTGGTGATATCTGGTTGCCGTTGCTTGGGGTCATCTTGAGGCAGCGGTTCATACGCGATTTTACTTTTTGAGCCGGTCACTTTGATCACTTGCTTGGCGCATTCGAGAATGGTGAACTCGTTGGGATTGCCGATGTTAACCGGCAAATGTTCATCGGACTTGGCCAGGCGCAGGAAACCGTCGATTTCGTCGCTGACGTAGCAGAAGCTCCGCGTCTGGCTACCGTCTCCGTAGACCGTTAAGTCTTCGCCGCGCAGCGCTTGCTTCATGAAATTCGAGACTACGCGTCCGTCATTTAATTGCAGACGTGGGCCATAGGTATTGAAGATGCGCACGATGCGCGTGTCCACTTTGTGGTAACGGTGGTAAGCCATGGTCACAGCTTCGGTGAAGCGCTTGGCCTCGTCGTAGACCGAACGCGGTCCGATTGAGTTTACATTCCCCCAATAGGTTTCTTTTTGCGGGTGTTCGAGCGGATCGCCATAGCACTCGGAGGTAGAAGACACCAGATATTTCGCGTTGTATCTTCGCGCGACTTCGAGCGCGTTAAAGGTTCCGAGAGAACCCACTTTCAGCGTAGGGATGCCGTGGATCGTGTAATCGACCGGGCTGGCTGGACTGGCGAAGTGGAAAACGTAATCGACATGGCCAACGTCGAAGGCTTCGCAGATGTCTTTATTTACAAATTCAAATCGAGGATCCTTGCTTAGGTGAGCCAAGTTCGACAGACGGCCGGTAAGCAAATTATCGACCACTACAACGCTGTAGCCTTCGGCGAGCAAGGCGTCGCAAAGATGGGATCCCAGGAAACCGGCGCCACCGGTGACCAGCGCACGTAGTTTGCTCATGCTTTGGCGCTGCCGTTTTTCAAGCCGGCCGGCGCCGCCTCGGGATGAGTGGTGGCGCGGCCGACGCTGTAGTAGGTGAAACCTCGCGCGGCCATCACTTCCGGATCATAGAGGTTACGTCCGTCGATCACGATAGGATACTTGAGCTGCTGACGAAGTTGGGAAAGATCAAGGTTGGCAAATTCCTCCCACTCCGTGAGGATCAGTAGTGCGTCGGCGGCGTGAGCGGCTTCATAGGCCGAACTGGCGAACTTGATGCCAGAAGCCATGACTTCTTGAGCGCGTTCCATGGCGGCAGGGTCGTAGGCGGTGATCTTGCAGCCCTCCTGCAGCAGGGCTTGCACAATCAGGATGGCGGGAGATTCGCGAATGTCGTCGGTGCCGCCTTTGAAAGCCAGACCGAGAACGCCCAGATGTTTGCCGCGCAATGTCCAGAGCGCACTGCGCACTTTGCGCAGGAAGCGGTCGCGCTGATCTTCGTTGATGCGCATGACTTCGTCGAGCAGGCGGAAGTCGTATCCGCATTCGCGAGCGACGGCGCGGAAGGCCAGCACATCTTTGGGGAAGCAGGAGCCGCCGTAACCGATGCCGGGATTAAGAAAGCGCGGACCAATGCGCGTATCAGTGCCGACGCCGTGGCAGACTTGATGCACGTCGGCTCCGACACTTTCGCAGATGGAAGCGACGGCGTTGATAAAGGAAATCTTCATCGCGAGAAAAGCGTTGCAGGCGTGTTTGGTCAGCTCCGCGCTCTTGGTGCTGGTCACGATGATAGGAGGAGGGATGGAGGCGCGGTCGGGTTGCGGAATGGCGTGGGCGCACTGATAATAGGCCCCGCTGGTGAGCGGATCGTAGATTTCGCGCAGCAGCTTGGCCGCGCGCGGGTGATCACAGCCGACAAGAATGCGGTCGGGAAAAAGAAAATCTGTGACGGCGGTGCCTTCCCGCAGGAATTCAGGATTCGAAGCGACATCAAAGGAATCGGGGTCCGCGCCATTGCGCAGAATAATTTTCCGCACCCACTCGCTGGTATAGACCGGGACCGTGCTCTTTTCGACGATGACTTTGTAACCATCGATGGCGCCCGTGATCTCGCGCGCGACCATCTCGACATACGAGAGGTCGGCGTCGCCGCGATCGGTGGGAGGCGTGCCCACGGCGACGAAAATGGCAGAACTGGCGCGAACCGCTTCCTGCAAATCGTCAGAGAATTCGAGACGATGGCCGCGGTGACGAGCCAGCAACTCAGGAAGAAAGTTTTCGTGGATGGGGACTTCGCCGTTCTTGAGTGCGCTCAGTTTGCGGTCGTCATTGTCCACGACAATCACGTCATGGCCAAGGTCGGCGAAGCAGGCGCCAGCCACTAATCCTACGTATCCGGAACCGACGACAGAGATGCGCATATAGCAGGACTGTCGATTCTAACATCGATCCATGCTGTGAGAACTGCAGAGGAGCGATGTTCTTTTGGCGTCCTGCCACTTTGGGATTAGACGCACGGCGTAAAGCCGCCTCCCGTTTTTGAAAAATTAATGCCGGTTGACAAGGTGCGAATTTGGCGCGAAACTCCGCTACAGGCGGAGTAAGTCTACCCGCAACCTGATTCTTGAATCGATCCGTCAGTTGGTTGACATGCCTGATCATCCCCTGCCAAAGCCGGGCTCGTCGATATCGCCGGGCATTGGTTCGGAAAGCAAGACTGATATTGGAGAGCTCACGGCCCTGTTTTCGGCGCACAGTGGGGGAAAGTTGCCGACGGAAGTCTCGGCGGATCTGGCTTTGGAGATTGTGCTGAACGAAATTGTGGAGCAGGCGTGTTTGGCTACGGGTGCAAGCGGCGCGGCAGTGCTACTGGAACGCGATGGTGAGATGATGTGCCGCGCCAGCAGCGGAGTCAACGCTCCGGAGTTGGGGGCGCGAGTGGGCGGCACCGGCCTGACCGCGGAGTGCATCAAGACGCGCCAGGTGCAGCGTTGCGACGATGCGCAGTCCGATCCTCGCGCGGATGTGGAAGCTTCGCGAACTTTGGGAGTACGCTCCGTGATGGTTCTTCCGCTTCTGCGAAACGGCGGGTTGGCCGGGGTGCTGGAGGTGTTTTCCTCGCGGCCGGGAGCATTTCGAGAGCGGGACGAAATTACCATGAACGCGCTGGCGCAGCAGATCCTGAGAAATATGGAGCGGGCGAATCATCCCGTCTTGGCCGCCCAGCTGGCGCCACCGGACACGCCGACGCAATCCTTGGCGGAACATGAAGTCGAGGAGTTTCGGAGCGATCTGAAGCCGCCGGTCCTTGACGAGGAAGCTATTTCGCAAAACGGCCTTTCGCAAAACAGTATTTTGGAAAACAGTATTTCGGAAAAACAGGAGCCCAGTCCCAAGACCGCGAACCGGTCACTGACCTTGGCACTTAGCGTGGCGGTCCTGGCTTGCTCGGTATTGCTGGCAATTGTGATCGGTTACCGTCTGGGGTGGCGAAGGATTGCTGCAGAAAAAGATAAAGATACGGGGGTGACCGGGCAACTGGCGAAGCCGGCGTCGAGCGAGACTAGCGCGGGAGCGGCGAACGTTCCCGCCTTCGGGGCAGGGAGCCCCGGACCATCGAATCTATCCGGAAATAACGCGGCGGCGATCGGCGCGGTGCCGCGTCATGCGCGTGAGCGTGAGAAAGATGCGTTAGCCAGCAAAGCCGCGGCGCGATCGAATGAATCACTTCCGCCGGAAGGCGGTTTGTCGGTTTATGAAAATGGGAAAGAAATTTTTCGCATGCCGCCGAACGGACGCGGCGTGGGTCAGCCTGTAACTTCTGCGCAGAAAAACGGGCAATCGGCTCCCGCAGTGGTGCCGGCGGGAATTATTGAATTGTCGCCGGAGGCAGCAGCGGGCAGTTTGCTGCATCGCGAGGAGCCGGTATATCCCGAGGCGGCTCGGCAACAGGGGATTCAGGGGGCGGTGGTCCTCGATGTGCGCATCGGTCGCGACGGCGGGATTCAGGACGTGAAAGTGGTGACTGGCCAGAGCCTGCTGGCCGATGCCGCGACCGCGGCCGTCAAGCAGTGGCGATTCAGGCCGCGGGTGCAATCGGGAAAGCCAGTGGAAATGCAGACTCGAGTTACGCTGAACTTTCGGCTTCCTGATTGATAACCCGAGCACAATCTAAGCTTCGGTCTCGGATCAAAATCTCCAGCACAGAGTTTCGCGGACCCAATCGCCGAGGAGTTGCGAGAAAAATCCAGGCCGGTATGGAGCTTCTCAAAAGCGCCCATACCGGCCAATGATTTGTCAGCCCATATCTACAGCGAACTCAGGAACGCGATCAGGTTCGATTGATCGGTGGGGCTGAGCGCTTCGTAAGACGCCTCGACGGTAGCGGCTTCGCCCCCGTGGCGCACAATGGCTGCGTTGATGCCGGGTGAGAGATTGTCGTGCATCAAGCCGCCGGCTTTCATCAGGGTGTTCGAAAGTCCCCAGAGAGGTGAGGTTCTCCACATGGTGAGCGTTGCCTGGCCCGTCCCTCCCGGCTGGAGGGGAATTCCGCCAGAGTCGCCCGATCCCATGTCGTGAAGCAGGAAATCCGAATAGGGGCTGAAAGTGACGTTGCTGAGCGACGGGATGACGGCGGTCTTTCCCCCCGTGGTGGTTCGCAGGGTCACATTGGCTTGCGTGGTGAAACTGATGATGTGACAAACACTGCAACCGATGCTGTTAAAGGTGGCCAGGCCAGCTTCGGTGTTGGTGGTCGGCGGCTGAGGCGGTATGGGCGCCAACAGCGACTGGAACTGGGTCATCTTGATGATGTTGACCTGATTCACATCCTGCGGAGTGTTGCCGTCGGGCTGGCAGGCGGTGGGATAGCTCATGTTGTTTTCCGCGTACGCCTGAGGGTTATGTTCGGTCGGGAAGAACTGGTTCGAGACGCCGAACAAGCTGTTGTCGTTGGTGATTCCCAGTTCGTTGAATTCGGCATTCGCAGTGAATTGGAACAAGCTGACCACGTTGAGTTTCTGCCCGAACTTGCCGGGACGAACAATGCCGTTCTCATCGGGAATCATGTTGGCGATGCCAGTGATGTTGTAGGGTTTACTGATTCCCACATTGGCCAGAATGGCGGCGTCGGGAATGTTATCGATCAGACCCGCTCCAAACAGGTTTGGCGAGCGCACGTTGCTGTTTACTGTTGCGTCGGCCGGCACCGACTCGTGAGGCAAATTTGATGTCGTGCCGCCACTGCTGGAGGCCAAGCCCGAAACTGTGTTGGTATACGTGAGGGTTGCCGACGAAGGAATGCTGGCGATGATGAAGACTCCGTTGTACCCCGAGACCGGGACGTTCTGCACCTGCAACATTTGACCCACCGTAAATTGATGATTCACGCTGGTGGTGAGGGTGACGGTCGTGCCCGATTCGGTCGCACTGGTAATCGTCATGATGTTGCAGGCCGGCAGCGTGCCGAACGCAGCATTGGAGAGGCCATGAACAACCGGGCCACCTTCATTCTCGGGATAAGTTCCGGTTCCGTCGAGATAGTTGAAGCTTCCGTCGGGATTCCACTTGCCGTAGCGTTGCCCCACAATCGGACCGGTATCCCCGGCAGTGCCGGTGAGTACGTCGACCCCGGCTCCATGGCAATCGAAGCATCCAGTCTCTGTGGAAACCGGGCCCAAGCCGCGAATGGGATCCCATTTTGTCGCGAAGGTGCCGTAACCACCGTTGAACAGCGCGGTGATCGACTGGCTCAAACCTGCCAGAGGGCCGCCAAACTGACCCACCGTCGGAGGAGGAGGAGGAGGAGGAGCACACTTCGTGGTACAGGTGCCAGCGTCAACCTTATGAGCGAGTCGCGACGAAATCGCCAGAACGCCTGCGACCACCAACAACACCAATGCGAGAAAACGGAAGCTGCGCGCTTTCATACAAGCACCTCAAATTTTTGCCAACTTGGTTAGGTGCAGACGCTGTCACGCGAAAAAGAAAGCGTCTTCACGTTGTCCGCGACTATCGCGTGAGCACCTGGGGGGAGGGCCGATGCAACACAAAGGTAATTTGCATGCCGCCGTGCGAAAACACAATCAGTAAGAAACTTTAGATGCGCGCCCCACACTTGTAGACAGTAATAATAATGAAGTGACTTTTTGTGCGTAGGCATTGTGCTACGCCTCCAAGAAGGTGTCAAGGATGAAGAATTTTGCGTAGTGGCTCAGGTTAAATTTCTTTGCGGGCGTCATCCTGAGCGAAGTCGAAGAGATCTCCCCCCCGCACCTGCCTTTGTCTACGGGAGATCCCTCACCCGGCTGAACTGCGCCGGGTTTCGGGATGACGCCCCCCAAACAAGGCAGATTCAAACTGACCCACTACCGAATTTTGCACGATGCATCAGACTTGATTGAGAAGAGAACAGGATTTGATAGAGTCTTTCTTCTCCAGTAATTTGATTTTATTAGCGGCTTCCAATGAGGCCTTTTCTCACTAAGAGAATTTACCTCTTGCAGAATCTTGCACGGTTGTCTAGACTCCGTTCAATGTTTTGGTTGTACCACCCACGAGGGTGGTTCAGGTAGCACATCCCCCCTAACTTGAAATCGGCGAAGGACCAGAGGTCGTCGATACTACTTTCAGCACAGCAAGGGCACATCCGCGTCCATCTTCAGAAAAGCGCGAATGTGACTGAGAGGGCGGAGCTATGAACGGCGATGCGGGATTGACAGAACGGTACCGGCCTGAGATTGGAGCCGCTGTGTTGTCCGAACCCCCGCATTGGTACGCCGTCCGCACCCGATCTCGTCACGAGAAGCTCGTGGCGCGACAACTGGAAACCCAGGGCATCGAGTCTTTTCTCCCTGTGGTCACCCAAACCCGCACCTGGAGCGATCGTCGCAAACAGGTCGAAAGTCCACTTTTTTCCGGGTATACATTCCTGCGCATTATTCCTTCCTCCGAAGACCGCGTCCGGGTGCTTAAGACTCAAGGCGTGGTCAGTTTTGTCGGAGTCCAGGGCACCGGAATCCCCATCCCCGATCATCAAATTGATGACATCAAGACCCTCGTTGCCAGCAAAATTCCTTACGAAGAGCGTCCCTATCTGCGCCCCGGCCAGCGTGTCCGGGTCAAGGGCGGAGCGCTGGACGGTGTACAAGGCGTTTTGGTAACGGAGAACGGCGACCGCAGTCTGGTGATCTCAGTGGAACCCATTCAACGATCTTTGTACGTCCGCGTGGCCGGGTACGACGTAGAAGCACTTTAAAATTCTCTTCCCCTGCATGGCAGCCAATACACGATGAGCTTGTTGCGAGGTCTAGTTCAATGAATCAATTGGAAAGCAAAGCCAAAGCGAACAAGAACGTTAACCTGATGACCCAAAGCGAGACGTTTGCAGAAACGGCGGTTGCAGGGGATCAAACTCTCAGCGATCAGCAGTTTTCTCTGCGCAGCCTGCGAGCCGAGGCGGAAATTTATGCCATCAGCCGCACTCTCGAATACACGGGCTGGAACCGACGGCGGGCGGCGCAACTGCTCTCCATCAGCTATCGCGGGATTCTGTATAAGATCCGCCAGCATAATCTGACGCCTCGCTCCCGGGCGGAGGCGCAGCCCATGGAAGCCGTCAAGGTCGAGTAATAGTAGGTCGGTTGGCGCGCCGGGCGGCAGTGTGTCCCCCGAACGGGCCTCTCGCGTCTACAATTGCGGCGAAACAAATGGCGGCACGACCTGATTCCAGCAAAACAATAGGGTGTGACGGGCAAGTGGTTACAAGAATGGGAGTTCACGAAATGGCGATCCACAATCTAGAGTGCAAAAAGCGAGACTTGGCCACTGCGTTGGCAATGCTTATCGGTACCTTGGCGCTAAGTGCGATTTGCGTTGCCCAAACCGCAGTGAGCAGCGCGGCGGGACCAGGTGCGATCCCGGTTGCAAACGCCGTTTCGCCGGACACGGCCACCACCAACACTTCCGCCTCTACCCGAAGCACCGAGTTCAAGTCGCGTAACCCGCGCTATCACATAGAAGCCGGTGACACCTTCGATTTGATCTTCGATCTGAGTCCGGAGTTCAACCAGCTTGCGGTCGCAGTGCAGCCCGATGGCTATGTCAACCTTAAGGCTGTGGGCGAGCTCAAGGTGGCTGGTCAGACTGTTCCTGAGCTAACCGCCACTCTTCGTGAAGCTTACGGAAAGATCTTGAACAATCCCATGATTTCGGTTGTACTAAAGGAATTTGAAAAGCCGTACTTCATTGCCGACGGCCAGGTCGCTAAGCCGGGCAAGTACGAGATGCACGGGAATATGACGCTTACCCAAGCTATCGCGGTGGCGGGGGGATTTCAATCCAGTGCCAAGCACTCTCAAGTAGTTCTGTTTCGCCGAGTCGACGATCAGTGGACCGAAGCCAAGTTGATCGACGTGAAAAAAATGGAAAAGAATCGCGATCTGAAAGAAGATCCGTTCTTGCACTCCGGCGACATGCTGTTTGTGCCAAAGAATACGCTGTCCAAGATTGATCGCATCATCCCCAATCTGAGCATGGGTTCGTATTTGCCTTTGACCATCCCCTAAAAAGTAAGGAATTGAGAAGTTCCCGGATGTCGAATACAGATTGACGGCTTGAAGAAGCGACGTAGTGAAGCGACGTAGTACGGAGGCAACACAAAATGAATGAACCAACTTACAGGAACGGCAACGGACAGCGCGCTTTCTCATTTACCGCGCGGGATGTGGTGGCCATCGGTTTTCGCCATCAGCGCGTGATGGTGCTGTGTTTTTGCGGAGTCGTCCTTGGAGTGCTGCTTTCCGCACTCGTGCTGCCGGCGAAGTACCGGGCCGAGACCAAACTTCTAGTGAAGCGCGAACGCGTGGATCCCGTCATCAGTCCAGAGCAGAACGCTCCCATGATGCTGCACGATACGGTGGGTGAGGAAGAGATCAACTCGGAAGTAGAGTTGATGACGAGCCAGGATGTGCTGCAACAGGTGGTCACCACCTGCGGCCTGGACAAAAAGACGTTCCTTGGCGGGATCGTGCACTATGGCGAAACCCAACAGAACCGGACCGACCGGGCGATTCTGGCGCTGCGCTCCGATCTGCAGATCGAAGTGATCAAGAAGACCAACATCATCAGCGTCGCCTACGAGTCCAAGAAGCCGGTGCTGGCCCAGCAAGTACTGGCCACGCTGGACAAGGCTTATCTCGATAAACATCTGGAAGTGCACCACCCGCCCGGACAAGTTGAATTCTTCGACAAAGAGGCGGAACAGTACAAGAAAGACATGATGGCCGCCGAGGCCGAACTCGCCAAGTTTTCGACACAACAGGATGGCGTGGCGCCCACGACGCAGCGCGACATGGTGCTGCAGAAGTTGGCCGACTTCAATAGTTCTCTGGATACCACCCGGGCTTCCATCGCGGAAGCACGAAAGCGCGTAACTGATCTGGAAGCTCAGGACAAAAACACTCCTTCGAGCATCACCACTTCAACCAAGAAGGGCGACAACGCGCAAGTCCTGGAAAATCTGAAGGCGACCTTGCTGACTCTAGAGATGAAGCGTACCGAATTGCTCACCAAGTACCAGCCGACTTATCCGCTGGTGGTGGAGGTGGACAAAGAAATCAACGATACGCGCGCCGCGCTCACTCTGGAACAAACCTCGCCGGTGAAAGAAGAAACTACCGGGCAGAATCCGACCTACGCTTGGGTGAATTCGGAATTGGCCAAGGCCAAGGCCGATCTGAGCGGACTGGAAGCCCGTGAGACCGCGCTGCAAGCCGTGGTCAATGTCTATATGGCGCAGGCCCGCAAACTGGAAGAGCAGGGAATTCTGCAAGGCGACCTGATGCGCACCAAGAAGACGGACGAAGACAACTATCTGCTCTATACCAAGAAACGGGAAGAGGCAAAAATCTCTGATGCTCTCGATCGCCGACGCATTCTGAATGTATCGATCGCGCAGGCTCCCATGGTTCCAAGCTTGCCCACACGGTCGATTGCGATCTTCGGTTTAGTCGCGGTACTGCTGGGCGGAGCGATCAGTATCGGAGTCGTGTTTGCCATCGACTACGCGGACCAGTCGTTCCGTACGCCTTCCGAAGTAATGGCTGAGTTAAGGATTCCAGTTCTGGCAGCGGTTCCGTCCCACGGGGTGTACAAGAATGGAAATGGGAATGGTAATGGTAATGGCAATGGGAACGGGAACGGCAACGGCAAAAAGCCACCGGACTCCGAAGAGGCCGACTACGAAATGAATGCCCCGACCCGCACTTCGGGCGGGCAATACAGAATATAGGACAACGGAAATGTTCCTGGAATTTTTTGGATTGCGCGAACAGCCCTTCGGGGTGTCCCCGGACCCGAGATATCTCTATCTCGGCCCGGCCCACCGCGAAGCGTTGGCTTCGCTTTATTACGGTATCGAAGCCAATCGCGGATTTCTATCCCTGGTCGCACGTCCAGGGATGGGAAAGACGACGCTGCTCTTTCACCTCCTGGCGAAGTTTTCGCACACCGCGCGAACCGCATTCATCTTTCAAACCCAGTGCAACTCGCGCGAGTTCATGCGCTTTCTGCTGGCGGAAATCGGCATTGAGAGCGATGTGCAGGATTTCGTCAAGATGCACGAACAGTTCAACCGCTGCCTGGTGCAGGAGGCGCGAGCCGGCCGGCGCTTTATCGTGGTGATCGACGAAGCGCAGAATCTCGACGCATCGGTATTGGAGACGGTTCGATTGCTCTCCGACTTCGAAACCCCGCAGGCCAAGCTGTTGCAGATTATTCTCGTCGGGCAGCCCTCGCTGGCGGATAAGCTGGCCAGTCCAGCGCTCACCCAGTTGCGGCAGAGAATTACTTCGCTGAGCGGGTTGACTCCTCTGACGCCACAGGAAACCACGCGCTTCATCGACCACCGCCTGAAGGTGGCCGGATATAAGGGTCAAGGCTTGTTTACGGCCGACGCGCTGGAGTTGATTGCGGAGGCCAGCGAAGGTATTCCGCGCCAGATCAACAATTACTGTTTCCACTCGCTTTCGCTGGCCTGCGCCACGCGAGAGAAAACGGTCAACGTCGGGATTGTGCGCGAAGTGGCACACGATCTCGATATCAGCCGGTTCATGTCTGAGATTGAAGTGCCGACCGCGATGTCCAGATTAGAGTCGCAGGAAATCCGCACTCTCGAACCTCTGCCGCGGCTGCAAGAGTTGGAACCAGCCGAGGCTTACAAACCACCGGCAAGCCCAAGGAAGCAAGCCAAAGACTCGCTGAGTCCGGCGGAAGCGACTCAGCATATGCGGGACGTAGCCCGGCTGCTCCAGAACTGGCGCAGTAACTTGCCACGCCCCACCGACCCACAAGCAGACTAGCGGACGATTTCCACGTTGAAGTTTCCGGGCAAGGTTGACCTAAGGAGTTTATGAGCAAGAATTTCGAACTGATGCAAAACCTCGGTAAGGAACGAGATATGTTCCAGACCGTAACCGAAACTCTGCCCGACGAGCCGATGCCCGTTGCACCCCGGCTCGAAGCCAAGCCGCCGGTTGACTTAAAGCCACTGGAACTGAAGATGGAGCAAGGGCAGCGCGATGAAATGTTCAAGCTGGTGCAGCGTGTCTTCTTCACCACGGGTACCGACGGTTCGCGTCTGGTAGTGGTTTCAGGAACAGAATCGGGCAATGGATGCAGTTGGATTTGTGCTCGCATGGCGGAAGTTCTGGCCGCTCAGGTTTCCGGTACGGTCTGCGTGGTCGACGCCAATTTGCGTTCTCCCGGGTTGCATCGAGAGTTCGGAGTGACCAATCATTACGGTTTGGCGGAAGCTTTGCAGGTGCGTGAGCCCGTGCGCGGCTTCGTAACCCAGTTGTCCCGTTCCAACCTGTGGCTCCTGAGCTGTGGCAATGAAACCGAGAAATCGCAGACCTTGCTGGGTTCCGAGCGCATGCGTTCGTTGTTGCCGGAGTTGCAGCGCGAGTTCGATTACGTTCTGATCGACGCTCCGCCGTTGCGGGCGGGTGATGACACGATTGTGCTGGGGCGCAACGCCGAGGGCGTGGTGCTGGTGCTCAAGGCCAACGCGTCGCGGCGCGAAACCGCGCGCCAGGCCGTGCAAGCTCTCGAAAACGCGAACGTTCGGCTGCTGGGCGCAGTTCTCAATCACCGCACTTTCCCCGTTCCTGAAAAGATCTACAAAAAGCTCTAATCCGATATGTTCGAAAATCTTCGTCAAGATATCAACCGCGCGATGCGGGAAACTCGCACCGATCCCAACTGGAAGCCGAGCCTGGGCAAGCGGATGGAAGTCATGGTCCGGCACTCGACCTGGCCCGTCATTGCTTACCGCTTCTCCCGCTGGGCGCGCAGCGTAAAAGTTCCGGTTGTCCGCCAACTGCTGCAGATCTTCGGACTCCTCTTCCGCAAATGGGTTGAGGTTTTCACCAGTGTGCATATCGACGTTCGCGCGGACATTGGGCCGGGCTTCGTGATTCACTCGGTGTACGCGATCAACCTGGGCGCGACCAAGATCGGCAAGAATTTCACCATCGCGACCGGTTGCCTGATTTCGCACGCCTGCCGCGGCATCGGCGACGATGTTTATTTCGGCCCCGGAGCCAAGCTCGTCGGCGATGCCAAGATTGGCAGCAACGTGACCATCGCCGCCAACAGCCTGGTGCTCACCGACGTGCGCAGCAACATGATGGTGATGGGGGTTCCAGCGCGCATTAAGTTGCCGGGCGGACGTCCGCAACGGTTTGTGAAGAAGCCGGAGACGGTGACGGTTCCGGCGACGAACGGCAAAACAGCGCCTGCGCCGGAAGCCGCTCCTGCGACGGCTTCTGTATCCGCATAATTTCTTAGCAGTTATCCATTCATAAGTAAGCCGTTATTACAAAGCTCAAGCAACCTTGGGCCAGAAAGAACAGGAGACATACCAGCCTTGGACTTTGCATGGAGTGAAGAGCAAGCGGCTTTTCGTAAGGAAGTTTTACGCTTCGCAAAAGAGGAACTGAACGACGACATTATCAAGCGCGACCACGACGAAGAGTTTTCCCAAGAGCTATGGCAGAAATGCGCGAAGTTCGGAATCCAGGGCTTGCCGATTCCCACGGAATACGGCGGCGGCGGCGCCGATACGCTCACGACCGTGGGCGCGCTGGAAATGCTGGGCTATGGATGCGCGGATAACGGCCTGATTTTTTCCATCAACGCGCACATGTGGAGCTCAGAAATTCCCATCTGGTCCTTTGGCACCGAGGAGCAGAAGCGTAAATACCTACCCGGCCTGGTAAGTGGCGGCCTGGGGCTGCATGCGATGACCGAGCCGGGATCCGGATCGGACGCCTACAGTTTGAAAACCCGGGCCGAGCGCAAGGGCGATCGATATGTACTGAATGGATCGAAGACCTTCAGCAGCAATGCTCCCAACGCAGACGTCACCATCGTTTTTGCGAACCTCGATCCCTCGCGCGGACCCAACGGAGTCACCGCATTTCTGGTCGACAAAGGCACTCCCGGATTTACCGTCGGCAAAAAACTGCACAAGATGGGATTGCGCACCTCGCCTATGGCGGAGATTTCGCTGCAGGATTGCGAGATTCCGGTCTCGAATCTGCTCGGCAAAGAATTCGGCGGGCAGGCAGTCTTTACTTCTTCGATGGAGTGGGAGCGCATCTGCATCCTGGCCAGCCATCTCGGCGCCATGCAACGCATCATGGAAATTTGCGTGAAGTATGCCAAGGCGCGCAAACAGTTTGGCGAACCCATCGGAAAATTTCCCGCCATTAATAACAAGATTGCCGAGATGGATATTCGGCTGGAAACCGGGCGGCTGGCGCTGTACAAGGCGGCATGGTTAAAGAGCCAGGGACGCCATCCCTTGCGCGAGGCTTCGATTGCCAAGGTGTATGTCAGCGAGGCTTGTGTCCAAAGCTGCCTGGAGGCGATCCAGATCCACGGCGGATACGGTTACACCACGGAATATCAGCTCGAGCGCGAACTGCGCGACGCGATCGCGGGGACGATCTACTCCGGAACTTCCGAAATCCATCGGGTGATTATTTCCAACATGCTCGGACTCTGATTCTAACTTCAGTGGCTTTGTCTGCAAGCTGTCTTCCCCCAGGTTGCACACCTTGTTCGCGATGACGATGTTAGCGATGACGATCAAATTCAAATTCAATGGGGCCTGGTAGTCATGGCATACGTATTGCAGCAGTTGTTGACCAAGAGTGCGGAGAAGTATCCGGAGAAGACCGCGGTGTGGGCTCGCGGCCGCAGCATCACTTACCGCGAACTGGACGAGCGCTCGAACCAGATGGCGCATCTGCTGCGCCAGCAGGGCGTGAAAAAAGGCGATCGCGTCGGATTGTTTTTTCCTAAATGCATCGAGTCCGTGGTAAGCATGTTGGGCGTTCTCAAGGCGGGTGGCGTTTATGTGCCGCTCGATCCGCAGGCGCCGGCAGACCGCGTAGGCTACATCATGGGCAACTGCGGCATTCGCCTGCTGATCACGAATCATGAAAAGCGCGAGGCGCTTTCACCGGAGACTTTGGCGACCCTTGAGTGCTGCATATCGACAGACCAGGCAGAGAATGGCAGCAGCGGCACTCTGATTCCGTGGTCTCAGCTCGCCGAGTTTCCGGCGGACCATTCTCCGAAAATCAATTCCATCGAAACCGATCTGGCCTACATTCTTTACACCTCGGGCTCGACTGGACGGCCCAAGGGCGTGATGCTGTCGCATCAGAATGCACTGACGTTTGTGGAGTGGTGCGCGGAAGAATTTCAGGTGCGCAGCCACGACCGGCTGTCGAATCACGCGCCCCTGCACTTCGATCTTTCCGTCTTCGATGTCTACAACACGCTCGAAGCCGGGGCGACGGTTTACCTGGTGACGGAAGAACTTGCGTTATTCCCCACCAGCCTCGGGAACTTCATTCAAGAAAAAGAAATCACCATCTGGTACTCGGTGCCGTCGGCGCTCATGCTTCTGTTGCTGCACGCCCGCCTGACCCCGGATAAGCTGAAGAGCGTGCGCACCATCCTGTTTGCCGGCGAAGTCTTCCCCATGAAATATCTGCGGCAACTGGCGGAGATGGCTCCCACGGCGGATCTCTACAATCTTTACGGTCCGACAGAAACCAACGTCTGCACCTATTACAAGGTCGAACGCGAGCGGCTGGCGGCTATGGAAAAGCTGCCCATCGGCATCGCCTGCGCCAACACCGACGCGTTTGCCGTCACCGACGATGGACGGATCGCGGCCAAAGGCGAGGTTGGCGAGTTGTATGTTCGCGGTCCGGCGGTGACCTACGGATATTGGGCCGACGTGGAGAAGACGCAGAAGATGTGCGTGCCCAACCACTTCGAGCCCAACTTTGAAGAGAAGATGTATCGTACCGGTGACATTGTTACCGAGGGCGACGATGGAAACTTTTACTTCCAGGGCCGGCGCGACAGCATGATCAAGAGCCGCGGTTACCGCATTGAGCTCGGTGAGATTGAGAGCGCTCTGCTCAGCCACCCCGGAGTCAGGGAAGCGGCTGTGCTGGCGATTCCCGATGAGGTGGTGGGCAACCGCCTGCGAGCGGTGGTGGCGCCTCATGTTCCAGATTCGCTGAAACCCGTGGAGTTGCAGCAGCACTGCGCCACGCGGGTACCGAAATATATGATTCCGGAATTCATCGATCTGTATGTTGAGTTGCCCAAGACTTCCACGGGCAAGATCGACCGGGTAAAGTTGAAGGAAGAAGCGCTGGCTGTGCGCTGAATAGTTTTGGTTCTTCGCAGTAAGCAAATTAAATCCGGAGAGGGAAAATGATTGAAGCAGCAGAAGTGAAAGACAAGATCCGCGAATACATCGTGGAGGAGTTCGCCAAGCCCAAGAGCATCATGCAGGTCGCCGATGACGAAGCCTTGACCAAGAACGGCGTCATCGATTCGATGGGAATTTTCCGGCTGGTCTCGTTTCTCGAGGACACCTTCAACGTGCGCATCGGGGATGAAGAAATTACCCACGACAATTTGGAAAGCATCGACGCGATCGAGAAGCTTGTGATCGCAAAATCGAAAAAGTAGCGGCAGCCCGGCTCAGGGCAACGGGCAGCACCGGGCTGCCCGTGCTCTCTTCCGTTCCCGTCTTGAATCGGTCGCAGTTGGATTGAGTCGATCTCAGGTTCGTTCCTCCCCCCTTTCCGGTAACAGATTGTTGATACCAATTCCTCAGGATTTCTGAATCATGGGCATCAATCGAAAAGTATTCTCGACCGGTTTAAAGGTATTTGATCTGCTGTTGATGGCCGTCACCTTCGCGGTGTCCACGCTGCCTCTGTATCACCGCGTAGGCAGGCTCTCTCTGGCGGAATTCTTCGGGATGCGGGTGAAACTCGCCAACCTCCTGTTATTCCTGGCTTTCATGCTGATCTGGCACATCCTGTTCAGTGTCTTCGGCCTTTACGGTTCCAAGCGCCTGTCGAGTCGCTGGGAAGAAGTGCGAGACATTGTGGCGGTCACCACTCTGGGGACCGCAATGATTGCCGCGGCGGCGCTGACATTCCGCATCTGGGTGGTTGGCCGAATTTTCCTTGTATTGTTTTGGTTATTGAGCACGAGTTGCGTGCTCTTGAGCCGGTTCTTGATTCGCGGCTCGCTGGCTTACGCCCGGCGTCACGGTCGAAACCTGCGCAATCTGTTGGTCATCGGTACGAATCCGCGCGCGGTCTCACTGGTGAAAGGAATCCAGTCGAAGCCCCATCTCGGCTACCGCATTCTCGGCTTCGCCGACGAGGAGTGGCCCGGTCTGAGCGAATTTCACAGCCTAGGCTACCCGCTGGTCAGCGACCTCGACACGTTACCCTCCTACGTACGGCGCAATGTGGTGGATGAGATTGTGTTGGCGCTTCCCATCCGCTCATTCCACACCTATGGTTCACGAATTGCCGAGGCTTGCGAACAACAAGGAATCATCGTGCGCTTCATGCCGAACATCTTCGATCTTAAGGAAGCCAAGCATCGCACCGATGAGTTGGGGGCAGACGAGCCGCTGATCAGCCATGACAGTTCGATTTCGGACGTTCGGGGGCTGGCCATCAAGCGCGCCATCGACGTGGTGATTTCCGGGGCGGCGATCATTTTTCTCTCGCCCGTACTCGTGCTTACCGCGCTTCTGGTGAAGTTGACGGCGCCCGGTCCCATCTTCTTCATCCAGAAGCGCATGGGCCGCAACAAGAGGATGTTCGACATTTACAAGTTCCGCACCATGGTCGTGGATGCCGAGAAGCGCCTGAAAGATCTTGAACATTTGAACGAAGCCAACGGCGCGGTGTTCAAAATCAAAGACGACCCCCGCATCACGCCGATTGGAAAATTTCTGCGCAAGACCAGCATCGACGAGCTTCCCCAGTTGTTCAACGTGCTCAAGGGCGATATGAGCCTGGTGGGGCCGCGGCCGCTGCAAGTGCGGGATTACGAACTATTCGAGACTTTTTGTGGTGACTGGCAGCGCCGCCGTTTCAGCGTCCGTCCCGGAATTACCTGTCTCTGGCAAATCAAGGGACGCAGTTCGACCACCTTTGAAAAGTGGATGGAGTTGGACCTGCAATATATTCGCACCTGGTCGTTGTGGTTGGATTTGGAAATACTCGCGAAGACAGTCCCGGCGGTCCTGCGGGGATCGGGCGCGGCGTAAATTTCGCCGATCGCCGATCAATCAATTATATTTCGGTAAAACACTTGGATACGAAAATCAAACTCTCGCAGCTAGAACCTTCACCAACCGCTTGTGTTGCGGAATTGGTGAAGCAGTGCGCGGTGGAAAACGCTGGCGCGATTGCCCTGTCCGCATCCGGCGGATCGCTATCGTACGGCGATCTTGACCGCTGCGCGAATCGTCTGGCCAATTACCTGCGCGCGCGTGGCGTAGGTCGAGATGTGGCGGTGGGGCTTTATCTGGAGCGCTCGACGGCGATGGTGGTCACCGCTCTGGCCATCCTCAAAGCCGGAGGCGCCTACATTCCTCTCGATCCGATGCAACCGGCGGAGCGTTTAGCTTTCATGCTGCGGGATTCCGGCGCGCGCGTCGTGGTCAGTACTAAGAATTTGGCGGAGAAACTTCCTGCCGGATCCTGGCAGGTAGTTACGGTCGATGGCGACGCACAGAAGATTGCAGCCCAGCCTGAGAGCTCGCCGGAAGGCACCGCCTCGGCGGAAGACCTAGCTTACATTATTTATACCTCCGGCTCGACCGGCCAGCCCAAGGGAGTGGAGTTGCTGCACTCTGGGCTGTCGAACCTGATCCGCTGGCATCGGCGCGCCTTTCAAGTGACGGCTGCGGATCGCGCTAGCGCCATGGCATCTTTGGGATTCGACGCTTCGGTCTGGGAGTTGTGGCCGTATCTCGCGGCCGGCGCGAGCCTTCATTTGCCGGAGGAGCGAGTCCGCAACGACACGAAATCTTTGCGGGATTGGATGGTGGCGCAGCGCATCACGATCGCGTTCGCCGCCACGCCGATTGCTGAAAATCTGATGGAGCTGGATTGGCCGCAATCCACATCGCTGCGTTTCCTGCTTACGGGCGCGGACACGCTGAAGAAATATCCTTCGTCGAAGTTGCCTTTCGTTCTGGTAAATAACTACGGCCCCACGGAAGGCACGGTGGTGAGCACTTCCGGTGTAATCGCGCCGGCGATCTCGGCCAGCCAGCCGCCCTCCATTGGACAGGCTATCGACGGCGTAGAAATTTATCTTCTGGATGAAAATCAGAAGCCCGTGGCAGATGGAACGGCTGGGGAAATTTACATTGGCGGCGCGGGATTGGCGCGCGGCTACAGAAATCGTCCCGACTTGACCGCGGCGCGCTTCATTGCTAATCCGTTTAGCAACCAAGCAGGAGTGAAACTTTATCGCACTGGAGATTTGGCGCGTCGCCTGCCAGATGGCCAGATTGCATTCCTCGGACGAGTCGATGAGCAGTTGAAGATTCGCGGCTATCGCGTCGAGCCCAGCGAGATCGCAACCGTGCTTGGCCAGCATGCCTCGGTGCAAAACTGCGTGGTGATCGCCCGCGAGGACGTTCCGGGCGAAAAACAATTAGCCGCGTACGTGGTGCCAGCTTCTGGAGCGGCATTGAAGTTTGCCGATCTTCGCGACCATCTGCGCAAGCGCTTGCCCGATTACATGGTGCCCGCGGAATTTGTCGCCATCGAAAACATTCCAGTGACGCCCAATGGCAAAGTGGACCGCGCGGCCTTGCCCGCTCCGAATGGCGAGCAATTACACGCCGAAGAATACGTCGAGCCCCGCACTCCGGTCGAAGAAGAGCTGGTCGGGATTCTGGCACCGCTTTTAAAGCTGAAGCGGGTTGGGGTCAACGACAATTTCTTCCTGCTCGGCGGACACTCTCTTCTCGGCACTCAGTTGATCGCCCGCGTCGGCGAAACCTTCGGTGTCGATCTCACGCTTTTGAAATTGTTCGATCATCCCACCGTCGCCGAGATGGCTTCGGAAATTGAGGACCTCATCCTCGCCAAAGTTGAAAACGAAGAACTCTCAGGAGACCGCAACCGCAGTGTCGTCTAGCACAAAAACTCCACTTCGTTCGGAAAATCGGGATTCCGTGTTGAGCCTCTACCACCTTCTTGATCCGGAGGTGTTGGCCAACCCTTACCCGCTTTTCCGCCGCCTGCGCTCGGAAGATCCCGTTCACTGGGATCCGTTTCTGCATGCCTGGGTGGTGACGCGTTATCCGGATGTGCTCGAAGTTCTGCTGAACTTTTCCGCCGATCGCACGCCCACTCCCGCACAACTCGATGAGATGGGGCTGTCGTCGCTGAGCCCGATTGCGCGCGTCATGGTGAAGCAGATGTTGTTCATGGACGCTCCGGCGCACACGCGCTTGCGCGGATTGTCCGCCAAGGCCTTCACTCCGGCACGGGTTGAGGAACTACGCGGACACATCACCGACATCGTCAATCATCTGCTCGACGGAATTGAGCCCAGAGGCGAGATGGATGTGATTGCCGACCTGGCCGAGCCTCTACCCGCCATCGTGACCGCCGAAATGCTGGGCGTGCCAACCAGCGATCATCTCAAGTTGAAGGTTTGGTCCGCGGACTTCGCTGAGATGCTGGGAAATTTCCAGCATAACCCCGAGCGTTACCCCACCGTATTGAAGGCCGTAGCCAATCTGACGGAATACTTTCAGAATGCCATCCGTGAGCAGCGCGAACATCCGCGTCCCGGATTAATTCACTCATTGATGACCGCTGAAATTGACGGCGACCGGCTGACCGAAGAAGAGATTGTTGCGAACTGCATCGTGACCATGGTCGGCGGGCAGGAGACGACCACCAATCTGATCGGCAACGGCTTGCTTACATTGCTGCGCAATCCCGCGGAGATGGAGAAGCTGCGCAACGATCCATCGCTGGTCCCGTCGGCGGTGGAAGAGATGCTGCGCTACGAAAGTCCGAGCCAGCATACGGCGCGCATGTGTCCATCCGATCGGACTATGGGCGGTAAGTTGATTCAGAAGCGCCAGGCAGTGATTGCGATCATGGCCGCTGCCAACCGCGACCCGGAGCGTTTCCCCGATCCCGACAAGTTCGACATCACGCGCAAAGACAATCGTCATCTGGCGTTCGGCTACGCCGCCCACTTCTGTTTTGGGGCTCCGCTGGCTCGCGTTGAAGGGCAAGTGGTCTTCGAAGCGTTGTTGCGACGGCTTACGGATATCACTCTGGACGCCGGGCCCATCGAGTGGAGATCGAACCTGGGATTGCGCGGACTCAAAGCGCTCAAAGTGAAGTTCGCGGGACCGAAGTTCGCGACACCGTCGACCGCGCAGAAACAGAGAGAGAATTCGCAACCGCAAGCGATCGCGTCCACGCCCGCGGCCTCGACGGCGCGCTGCCCATTTCCGCATGATTCGCCGAGCATAAAACACGATTCGCCGAGCACGAAAGAAGAGCAGAAGCCACCAGCAAAGCGTGAAGCCAGCGGGAAGGGCGACGCAAGGCCGAGCGACAAACAGGAATTAATCCGGAAATATTTGCAGTCGCGCAAGACCCACCAGGCGGAAGACGTTCCGGCGATTGCGCGCAGCGAGCGCGGATCCGCGCCGCTTTCGTTCGCGCAAGAGCAGATCTGGCTGCACGGGCAGTTCGCCAAGGATCTCTACAATGAATCGGTAACGGTTTACCGCCGCGGTCCGCTCGACCTGCCGACACTGCAACGAAGTTTGGCGGAAATTATTCGCCGCCACGAAGCGTGGCGCACGACGTTTAAGGCCGTCGACGGGCGGCCGGTCCAAATCGTGCAGCCCCCATTTGAGCCCATCATCGAAGCCGTCGACCTGCGCCACCTTGCCTCAGACCAGCGAGAACCAGAAGCCTTGCGCCTGGCGCGCGAACGAGCTCGAGCGCCCTTCGACATGGAGCGTGGACCGCTGCTGCGAGCCATGCTGGCGCGGTTGGATGAAGAAGAATACCGGCTCTATCTTTTCCTGCACCACATTATCTTCGACGGTTTTTCCATCTATCGCGTCTTCCTGCCGGAACTCGTCACGGTTTACAACGCGTTTCTGGCAGGCAGGCCTTCGCCGCTGGCGGAGCTTCAATTGCAGTATCCGGACTTCGCCCACTGGCAGCGGGAGTCGCTGAACAGCCCTCAGCTCAAGGACTCGCGGGCTTACTGGTCTTCGCAATTGGATGGCGAACTTCCGGTGCTGGAGTTGCCGACGGACCGCCCCCGTCCGGCAGTGCAGAGTTTTCGCGGCGCCATGCAGCGCTTCGTATTTTCGCGTGAGCTTTCCGGCCGGCTGCACGAATTAGCCAAGCGCGAGAACACCAGCTTCTTCACCACGATTCTGGCCGGCTTTGCAGCCCTGCTGCGCCGTTACAGTTCGCAGCAGGATCTGGTGATCGGCACGGTTACTTCCGGACGCAAGCGATCCGAGTTGGAAATGCTGCTCGGTTGTTTTCAGAATCCGCTGGCATTGCGGCTGAAACTGGCCGGCGATCCGAGTTTTCGCGAACTGCTAGCCCATGCGCGCGAAGTCACGCTGGGCGCGCTCTCGCACGATGATGCTCCCTTCGAGCGGTTGGTCGAAGAGCTCTCGGTGCGCCGCGATACCAGCCGCAATCCGATTTTTCCCGTGATGTTCTCGCTGGTTCCACCCACGGCGGCATTTGAGCCTGGCTGGGATTTGAACCAGCTCGATCTTGAAATCGGCACCGCGAAATTCGATCTCGATCTTGAACTCGACGACCGGCCAGAGGGTTTGCTGGGCCGCTTCGTATACAGCACCGATCTCTTCGATGCTTCGACCATGGCACGCATGGCCGGTCATTTCCAAACCATGCTGGAAGCGATTGTTGCGGATCCAGAGATGAAACTTTCGCGCCTGCCAATGTTGACCGCGGCGGAGAAGCGGCAACTCGCGGAATGGAATGCCACCGAAACTGACTATCCCAGTACGCTTTGCATGCACGAATTGGTCGACGCCCAGGCAGCGCGCACGCCTGCCGCCATTGCGGTTGAACACGCCGACCAGAAACTGACCTATCGCGAACTCGAACAGCGTGCCAACCAGTTGGCTCATTTCTTGAAGCGACGCGGCGTCGGACCCGAGTCGCGAGTTGGTATCTGCTTGCGTCGATCGCTGGAATTACCCGTGGCTTTGCTGGCGGTGCTCAAGGCGGGCGGAGCATGTGTGCCACTCGATCCCGCATATCCCAAAGAGCGGTTGACTTACATGCTCGAGGATTCGCAGACCTCGCTGGTGTTGACCCAGCCTGGGTTGCTTGCTGAGGTCACGGACTTCGACGCGGAAGTTGTCGCCCTCGACGCGGAGTGGAAAGCTTTTTCCGGCGAGAGTTGCGAGAGCGTACAGAGCGGAGCAACGCCGGAAAATTTGGCCTACGTCATTTACACCTCAGGCTCGACCGGCAAGCCGCGCGGCGTTCTGCTCAGCCATCTGGGATTGGTGAATCACAACGTCGCAGCCATCAAGTTATTTGGCATCACATCGGCCGATCGCATGGCGCAGTTTGCCTCCATCTCTTTCGATATCGCCATCGAAGAAATTTTCCCTACGTGGATGGCGGGTGCGGCGCTGGTCATTCGCGAGGAAAATGCTTCTCTGGCCGTCGGCGACTTTCTCGAGTGGGTGCGTGAGCGCAAGGTTACCGCGCTGGATTTGCCGACGGCGTATTGGCATGAACTTGTCGGCGTCCTTTCGGAATCCACGATGGGCCTGCCGGAAAGTCTGCGCATGGTGATCGTGGGCGGCGAAAAAGCTTCCTTATCCGCTTTGGCGACCTGGCATAACCTTGCGGGCTCCCGCGTGCGCTGGGTGAATACCTACGGCCCTACCGAGACCAGCGTGATCGTGACTGCCTTCGAACCCACGAATTGGGAAAAGATGCCGTCCACTTTGCCGATTGGCCGTCCCATCGCCAATACGAAAATTCATATTCTTGACGAACAGTTGCAGCAGTTGCCGGTGGGAATTCCGGGAGACTTGTTCGTCGCCGGCCCAGGCTTGGCGCGGGGATATTTGAACCGGCCTGAGATTACGGCGGAAAAATTTATTCCGAATCCATTCAACCGTCAGCCGGGAGCGCGCTTGTACAAGACTGGCGATCGAGCACGCTATCTGGCTAACGGAGAGATTGAATTTGCCGGACGCACCGATGATCAAGTGAAAATTCGCGGCTATCGCGTGGAGTTGAAGGAAATTGAAGCCGTATTAGGATCGTTCCCAGGAGTTCGCGAAGTGGTCGTCATCGCCCGCGAGAATGGGACCGATAAGCATCTGGCAGCTTATGTTGTGCCCTCGCGCGAGCAGGCGCCCACCGGCAGCGAATTGCGCTCGTTCTTGAAGCAAAAGCTTCCTCATTACATGGTGCCCTCCGCGTTTGTGCTGCTGGAAACGATGCCCAAGACTCCGAACGGGAAGGTTGACCGGCGCGGCATGCCGGCTCCGCAGCCTGCCGATTTTGCCGAGGCCAATGAATATGTTCCGCCCACCGACGATCTGGAAAATCAGTTAGCGAAAATCTGGGCTCTCGTGCTGGGCAAAGATAAAGATAAAATCGGCATTCGCGATAATTTCTTCGATCTTGGCGGACATTCCTTGCTGGCCGCGCGGCTGATGCATCGTATCGAGCAGACTCTGGGTAAGCGTCTTCCGCTCGCGGCTTTATTGCAGGCGCCCACGGTCGAGCAGTTTGCGGCCCTGCTGCGCCAAGAGGGATGGTCGGCGTCATGGTCTTCACTGGTCGCGATTCAGGCCGAGGGCTCGCGCCCGCCTTTCTTCTGCGTCCACGGAGTCGGCGGCAACGTGGTTGGCTTTCGCGATCTGGCGCGCCATCTGGGTCCTGACCAGCCGTTCTATGCATTGCAACCCCAGGGTCTCGATGGCAAACGCCCCTGCCTGACCAGCGTGAGCGAGATGGCAGACCGCTACATCAAAGAAATTCGCCAGGTGCAACCGGAAGGGCCCTATCGTATCGGAGGCTATTCTTTCGGCGGGTTGGTGGCTTACGAAATGGCGCAGCAGCTTCGCGCCCAGGAACAGGAAGTCTGCTTGCTTGCGCTCTTTGACACCTATCCCGGCAAGATGGAATCGCGAGCTTCGCAGCTGCGGAACCTTTCCAAGCTGCCGCTCAAACAGCGAATCGGCTTCATCGTGAAGAAGGGCAGCTTCGTTCTGATGACGCTGCGCAAGCGCCTCGAATTGCAAATGCTGCCCAAGCCGCTGCGAAACGTAAGACAGGCGTGCGCCAAAGCTGCCGCCGGATACGACGTTCAGCCCTATGACGGCCAGGTCACATTATTTCGCGTTAAAGAAAAATCCGTCGGCAGCCTGAACGATCCGTATGCTATCTGGTGGCGTGTGGCCGCGGGCGGAGTCGATCTGCGCGAAATCAGCGGCGACCATCTTAGCTTGCTCAAGCAGCCGCAGGTCAGGTTTTTGGCCGAAGAATTAAATCGTGCGCTGGAAGGATCAACGTCCTCTCCAAGCGAAGCGCCTCTTGTCGTCGCAGCAAGTTACTAGCCATCCACAAGAATCATAAATAAGACTTCATAAATTCTAAGATTCGGGCTACCGAAATAATGAGCGTTCCAAATACTGAAGAAGTGCTCGATCCACAATTAAGCGACGGCGCTGCCATCGCGGCGAACGAGCGCGCCGACGCGGAAGGTGAGCCTTCCGGCAAATTCCGCCGCTGGATTACCAAGGGCGGCCTGGCGATTCTCGATCAAGGCCTGATCTCCGGATCGAATTTCCTGGTGAGCCTGTTGCTGGCGCGCTGGCTGGCGCAAGATCAGTACGGCGCATTTTCGGTGGCGTTTTCCGTGTTTTTGCTGCTCTCCTACGTCTATCAATCTTTCCTGGCCGAACCCCAGGCGGTCTTCAGCGGATCGACTTACAGCAAGTCTCTACGCGGATATCTGAAGACTCTGCTGGGCATCCATCTGATTCTCACGCTGTTCGGCGTGGTTCTGCTCGGGGGCGCGGCGGCGATCGCTTTCGCCATGGGCAAAGACGGAGGGCTGCCGGGAGCGCTCGCTGGCGTTGCCATCGCCTCGCCTTGCATTTTGTTTTTCTGGCTGATGCGGCGCTCGTTCTATATGAACCTGGCGCCCGCCCGCGCTACCGTCGGCGCATTGATTTATTTCGTAGTCGTTACCGGCGGATTATTCGTGGCCTACAAGCGCGCGTTGATGTCTCCGTTTTCGGCATACCTGTTAATGGCGCTGGGCGCGCTGGGAACCGGTTTCTTCCTGCTCTCGCAGATCAACAAAGTTTTGTCGCCAGACACCGAAGCGCCGCCAACCCGGGCGCAGGCCTGGCACAAGCATTGGGAATACGGACGCTGGGCGCTGGCCGTTTCCGTCGTTACCTGGATTCCTTATTACATGTATTACCCGCTGGTGAGCATGTTCGGCGGCATGGCGCAAGCCGGCCAGTTGCGCGCCTTAATGAATCTGTCGCTGCCAATGGAGCAAAGCTACACCGCGCTCTCGATCCTCTTCTTGCCGTACGCAGCGCGCATCTGCCGCCAACAGGGCTTGTCGGCGTCCGGGCCTCTGGTGCGCAGAATCACCATGCTCTTTGTGGGCGGCGCGATCGCCTACTGGGCCATTCTGATTCCTTTCAAGGTGCAGGTATTTCATCTGCTGTACGGCGGAAAATATATGGAGGTCGCGCACTTCATTCCCTACGTGGCGCTGGGCACCACGCTATGGAGCGCAGCCTTCGGACCGGCAATCTTATTACGTGCGATTGAGTCGCCCGATTCCATTTTCTGGGCGCGCCTGGCGGCCAGCATACTTTCCCTGCTGGTCGGAGTTCCGGCCACCAAATGGTTTGGCTTGTGGGGCGTAGTGGCCAGCCTCATCGTTGCCAATATCGCCGCATTCCTGATCTCGATGTACATTCTGCATCGCAAATCTACGACGGCTCCGATCTTGAATCCAGTTTTGCAAGGTGAAGGCTAATTCCAATGAATAAGCTGAAGGAACTTCGTTTCAAAGCGTCACGCACCAAACTCCGGGCTCCGAAAGGCTGGTGGGAGCATCGCGGTCTTAATAGTAAAGATGTGTATCTGGCCTCGTTCGAGCGCTCGGGCAATACCTGGCTGCGCTTCGTCCTCATGGAGATTCTGACGAAAGGCGACGCCGGATTTCTCAACGTGAACCAGATTTTGCCGGAACTGGGCACGCACATGGACATGAAGCCTGCGCTGCCCAACGGCGGTCGGCTGATCAAGACTCATTACATGTATCGTCCCGTCTACCAGCGCGCGATTTATCTCATGCGCGATCTGCGCGACGTGATGCTCTCGAACTGGGCGCGCGACAAGGAAATGGGCTTCTCGCAGTATTTCGATCAAGGCCGGGGAATGGATGGATACATCGAAACTTTTCTCAAAGGCAAGGTAACGCGCTTCGGATCATGGCAGGCGCATGTGGCCTCCTGGCTCGATTCTCCGCTGGCGAAAAACGGAAATCTGCTGGTGGTGCGCTATGAGGACCTGCGCAAAGACACTTTGCCCGGACTGTTATCCATGCTCGATTTCCTGGGTATCAAAGGCGATCCCGAACGCGTTCGTGCAGCCATTGAAAATAACTCGCTGCGCAACATGCGTGAGAAGGAAGAGAAAGCAAAGACTTCCGGAGCTACGCTGGGGAAGGGAACTCTTCTGCGTAAGCATCGCGTCGATAAAGAGGATGCCCGTTTTGTTCGCACCGGGTCGGTCGGTGGCTGGACGGAGAAGTTAACCGATGCGCAGATTGAAATGGTGACTCGCTATGCCGGCGAGGCGTTGGTGCGGGTTGGATATCCCGCGGGCTTGCCCGAGCCTGCGCAGCGCGAAGAAATGGTTGGAGGAGTTCGGGCGTAAATCACCGAACGGCTCAGCATCAGTAGTAGATATCAAACGTACCCCTGACTTCATGACTTTCGTACTCAAGCAAATCGGTCTGGTTCTGGCGATCATGGCGCTATTCGTTCCTTTCGCTTTTCCCCAGACGAAAGATGACAGCGAGACTCTGCGCCAGGCGGCGCAGAAATCTGATTTCAAAGTCGGAACCACCATCCAGGGCAGAATGTGGAACCGCGACCCCGAGTACAAGCCGGTGCTGGGGAGGGAGTTCAACGCTGCGGTTTCCATCGTGTTTCAGGGCATTACGCAGCCCGAGCGCGGCCGCTTCAATTGGGATCCGATGGACGAAGCCATGAGGTTCGCGAAGCAGAATAACATCAAGCTTATGGGCCACTGCCTGGTCTATAAGAATGCCGTCGCCGCTTCCTGGTTGCGATTTAATAATGGAGCCTGCGGAGGCTGGTCGGCGAAGGATCTGGACGAGATTCTGAAAGACCAGATTACGAACGTCGTGCATCACGGCGGCGATTCCTATTACGCATGGGAAGTGGTGAATGAACCCACCGAGCCTCACCATAACGGCTGCTGGTCGCGCATTCTGGGCGATGACGAATACATCGCCAAGGCATTTCGATACGCGCGCGAGGCCAATCCGAATGCCATGCTGATCTTGAACGACACATTCGGTCAAGGCGGAATCGATAAAGAGCGTGCCGAAACCTTCTGGGCGCTGGTGAAACGCCTGAAAGCCGCCGGCGTTCCTATCGATGCGGTTGGCACCGAGATGCACTGGGAGATGCCGCAACTGCGGCCAACCTATCTCGACGAATTCAAGGAATTCCTCGACAACGCGCGCAAGGCCGGGGTGAAAGTGAACGTCACAGAAATGGACGTCTACCAGGGTGATACCGATTCTCCCGAAGTCTTTGCCAAGCAGAAAGAAATTTTCTACAACGTGGTGCACGCCTGCCTGCAAGATTCGAATTGCGTGGGTTTCATGACGTGGGGCATCGCGGATCGCTATACCTGGCTGCGTACTTCCGATTGGAAGAACTTTCCTAACGCCAAGCCGGTTTTATTTGACGACGATTTCAAGAAGAAGCCTGCCTACTATGGCGTGTTGCAGGCACTCAAAGAGGGACGATGAGTTTCGGTGTTTTTAACACGACAGAAGAATCTACCGGGCTCGATCTGCGTCGCCGCAACCCGATTTGGTTGATTTTGTTATTCGCCCTCGTCGGTTTCTCCATTACGGTCGGGGTCGAGTTGATGGCGGGCTCCTCGCAATATGGAGTCATCATCGTTGCCGGCTGCATCCTGGCTGCAATTCCCATAATTCTGTTGTCCACTCGCGCGCTTCCCCAGGGCTGGGCCAAGCTGCAAGTGTTGCGTCAGAACTGGGCGTGGTGGCATCCACTCTGGTTTCTGATTTTCTTCAGCATGCTGGTGTTCCGCATCCGCGACGTAGGCGCGGCTAAGGCAAATCCTTTGGATGCCTGGGCCATGACGCGCGTCCTGCCGGAAGCTTTTGTCTCTCTGAGCCTGATCATCCGTCTGCTGCTGAAAAAGCCGAATTGGATGCGCGCGCTGTTTACCGGCATCCCTGGGTTGATGGCAATCTATTGCCTGATCTGCCTGACTACGGCCGCGTGGTCGGTCAACGCATCGTGGACGGCATACAAGTCCCTCGAATTTCTGGCCGATGTTTCGTTGATTGCGTCGATTGTGGCCACCGCCGAGTCTTCTCTGACTTATCAAAGTCTTTTGGATTGGACGCTTACTTTCTACGGACTCTCCCTGGTTGGCGTATGGCTGAACCTTCCCATCTGGCCCACGGAGGCGATGGATGGAGGCCGACTCACCGGTGTGATTCCCGTGGAAGCTTCCAACAGCGTGGGAACGTCGGGCGCAGTGCTGTCGCTCATCGCCATCTGCCGTCTTTTCCCTCTCTACGGAAAGGCCAAGAGCCAAGCCTGGTACCTCCTCCTGTTTATCTTTGGCATGGTCTCGATGGTCCTGTCCCAGACCCGAGCTGCGGAAGGCGCATTCATGGCCGCGGTGGTGTTGATCGTAATTTTCCAGCGGCAGTTGCGAAGGATCGTGGTGGCGGGCACAGCCATTGTGGCGCCGTTCGTAATCGCATCGGTTCTGCTCAGCCACAGTATGTGGGTCAAGGCCGGGAATCTGTTCATGAGTTTTGCCACCCGCGATCAGTCCGCGGGCGCCATCGATTCTCTGAGCGGACGTACTGCCTGGTGGGAATATGGCATGGAGCAGTTGAGCCATCATCCCTTCACCGGACTAGGCGCCTACGCCGCCGGGCGTTTTGCCGTTCTCGGCAAATTAGGCGTCGGATCGGCCGCCATGATGCACAGCGATTGGATTGAGATTCTCATCGGCACCAGTTTCTGGGGCATCATTCCCTTTGCCGGCGCGCTGCTCGCCGCCTGGTACATGTTGATTGTCTGTATCCGCAGCAATGTCTTCTCTCCGGAGCAGCGCCAACTCGCCCTCGAGTGTTTTGCGCTGCTCGGCATTCTTACCCTTCATTCATTCTTTAACGATGAGCTCAGCTGGCATTGTCCCTTGCTCTATTTCGCGATTCTCGGCTATGCCGAATGGATACGCGTTCACCGCAAAGCCCAGCCCGTCTCTGCGCCTTTGAATCGTGTAGAGCCGCGCGCTTGGCAACTCGATCCAGTTTCTTGATCCAATTAGTAACCACCAGTCAGTAACTGTTACCGCAACCAGTGAATGGCGCACTTGGGCTATTCACAATCCACAACAAAACAACAAAACTCTTAGGGGGAGTGAATCGAAATGGCAAACAAGACTCGGATACTCGTAACCGGCGCGGGTGGCTTCATCGGCCATCACCTCGTCAAGCGGTTGAAGGCGGATGGCAACTGGGTTCGGGGAGTGGATTTGAAACATCCGGAGTACGAACCTTCGGCCGCCGACGACTTCAAAATTCTCGACCTGCGGCTCAAGGAAAGCTGCCATGAAGCCACACGCGACATTGACCAGGTCTACAACCTGGCTGCCGACATGGGCGGAATCGGCTACATCACGGCATTCCTGGCCGAGATTTCCAAGAACAACATCCTGATCAATGCCCACATGCTCGAAGCCGCCAAAGCTAACGACGTGAAGCGTTTCCTGTTCTCGTCCTCGGCTTGCGTCTACGCGCAGTCCAAGCAGACCAGCGCCGAAGTTGTGCCGCTGAAGGAAGAGGATGCTTATCCCGCCGATCCCGAGCCGGGCTACGGATGGGAGAAGCTCTTCGCCGAAGAGCTCTGCCGCTACTACTATCACGACTACAAGTTCGAAACCCGCATCGTGCGCTTCCACAATGTCTACGGTCCGCTCGGCACCTACGACGGCGGCAAAGAAAAGTCTCCGGCAGCCATCTCGCGCAAAGTAGCCAAGGCGCAAGACGGCGGCGAGATCGATATCTGGGGCGATGGCGACCAGACGCGCTCTTACATGTTCGTGGATGATTGCGTCGAAGGCCTGATCCGGCTGATGGCGTCGAACCATCGCGAAGCGCTCAATCTGGGTACCGACGAGATGGTGAGCATCAATCATCTGGTCGACATGGTGTGCAAGATCGCGGGCAAGAAGCTGAAGAAAGTTCACGATCTGACCAAGCCGCAAGGCGTTCGCGGACGCAACAGCGACAACACTCTGCTGCGCAAGACCCTGGGCTGGGAGCCGAACATGCCGCTGGAAAAGGGTCTGGCCATCACCTACAACTGGATCGCCAGCGAGCTCAAGAAGAAAAAAGAAGTCGGCGAACTGGCTGAGGTGGCAGGAGACTAACTTGGCTACGATGCAAGCGATATCCGCTCTTGCGCCCGAGGGTTCCGTCAGCATCCTGGGCGTGAAGGTTCATGCCACCGACATGGACCGCGCGCTGGCGCGCGTCGAATCGGCGCTGGCAACCGGTGACAAGGGCTACGTCTGCGTCACCGGTGTGCAGGGCGTCATGGAGGCGCAGTCTGACTTAAACCTGAAGCGCATCATCAATGGCGCGCTGCTTACTATTCCAGACGGACGTCCGACCGTCTGGGTAGGGTGGCTTCGCGGTTTCCTGAAGATGCGCCAGGTGACGGGTCCAACCATGATGCTTCGCCTCTGCGCCCTTTCGGCGGAGAAAGGCTACACCCATTTTTTCTTCGGAGGAAATGACGGTGTTGCCGAACAGCTTAAGCAATCGCTCACCCAACGTTTTCCGGGCATGAAGGTGGTTGGCACCTACACTCCTCCTTTTCGTCCCCTAAACGCGGAGGAGGAGGCCGAACTCATCCGCATGGTTGCCGAAACCAAGCCGGATTTCTTCTGGGTGGGGTTGAGCACGCCGAAGCAAGAGCGATTTATGGATCAGTACGTCTCCAAGCTCGACGCCAAACTGATGTTTGGCGTCGGAGCTGCTTTTGACATCCACACGGGGCGGATCAAAGATGCGCCGTACTGGATGAAGCTGACCGGTGTGCAGTGGATGCATCGCATTTATCAGGACCCAAAGCGGCTGTGGAAGCGGTATCTGGTGAATAATCCAAAATTCGTTTACCAGATCACGCGAGAACTGCTGGGTTTTGGAAAGCAGGAGACAGCCTAAAGACTGTCATCCCGACCGAAGCTTCCTGACCGAAGGGAGGGAAGCGGAGTGGAGGGACCTGCTGTCGTCCCTAAGTCGCTCCGCCGTTCACCGATAAATCTTAGTTCTGGTTTTGCTGGTCCACGTTAATCCGTAATAGTCCGCGCCCTTCCGCGGCAATAATGCATGCGAGTTTTAATCGTACATGGCGCGTACCAGCAGTTCGGCGGCGAGGACTCCGTGGTGCGGGCGGAGAGGGAACTGCTCGAGCGCCACGGCGATGAGGTGCTGCTGTACTCGCGCCACAACGACGAGACCAAAAACTTCAGCCTTGCCGACAAGGCGTTCTTCTTTCCGCAGACGGTTTATTCGTGGAAGAGCAGCGCTGAAATTGCGGACGTGGTCCATGGCTTTAGGCCCGACGTGGCCTTTGTTCACAATGTTTATCCGCTCCTCTCGCCGTCGGTTTATTACAAGCTGAATTCGCTGGGCGTGCCGGCAGTGCAGGTGTTGCATAATTTTCGGCCATTTTGTCCGAATGGTTTTTATTACACCCAGGGCCAGATCTGCGAGGACTGCAAGGGGGGCAACTACCTGAGCGCTGTGCGCAAACGCTGCTTTCGAGATAGTTATTTGCTTAGCGGTCTGTACGGCTTCGCGCTGGGCTCGAACCGGCTTGCTGGAATGGTTGACAACATCGCCGGATTCATCTGCCTCACGGAATTTTTCAAGATCAAGATGCAGGAGGCGGGAGTTCCGGATTCAAAGTTGTTTGTTCGTCCCAACTTTGTGTATGCCCCGCCTTTGCCGTCGCCGCCTTTGCAATCGAAGACCAACGGCGCGGGCAGCTACGCTCTTTACCTGGGACGGTTGTCTCCCGAGAAGGGCTGTTGGACTTTGATCCATGCCTTCGAACAAATGCCGCAGCTCACGCTAAAGATCATTGGAACTGGGCCGCAGGAGCAGGAATTGAAAGATTACGTTCGCAATAAGGGCCTGAACAACATTCAGTTCCTCGGCTTCAAGAGTGGCGACGAGAAGTGGCAGTTGCTGCGAGATGCATTTTGCCTCGTGCTGCCCTCGGAGTGGTACGAAAATTTTCCCGTCACCGTGCTGGAAGGCTATATGGCCGCCAAACCGGTGGTGGCATCGCGCATGGGCGGGTTGCCCTACATCGTCGACGAGGGCAAGACCGGTCTTCTGTTCGAAGCGGGGAACGTGAACGACTTGGCCCAGAAGATTCAGCAACTGGCTGACGATCCCGTGGCCGCCGCCAGCATGGGCGCGCGCGGACGAATTTTAAGCGAGACCAAGTATGGTCCCGAACAAAGCTACAGCAATCTGATGAACATCTTTTCCCAGGTGCAGGCAACCACATGAGCACGGCCGTCGAACTGAAAGTTGAAAGCCAGAACACTCTGGCCAGCTCCGCTGTGAGAAGCTTGCCGATGAGCCCCGGCCCGCTTTTTGTTGTTGGCATGTGGCGCTCGGGAACTTCGCTCTTATACGCATTGCTGAACCAGCACCCGCAGATCGGATTGATGTACGAATCCGATCTGGCGTTGCTGTCGTCGCTTTTTGTGTTGCCGCGGCGGAATTCCACCTGGATCGCAAAAGTCGATTCCTGGAACGGCGCTCTAACTCGCCACAAGATAGATATGACGAGCCTGCCGCCAAAGGTAAACGGTTTGCCGGATGCGTTTCGCGCCGTGGCTCAGCAGTACGCCAAACAAAAAGGCGCCACCATTTGGGGATGCAAGTCGCCGAACTATTACGATTGCATGAATCAGCTTGCCGACTGGTTTCCCAATGCGAAGTTCATCGTAATCTGGCGCGACCCGGCAGACGTGGTCCGCAGCATCGTGCGCGCGGCGAAGAAATCTCCGTGGTTCGCCCGCCCGGGAATGGATCTGCGCGCGCTCCTCGGATGCCAGCTCATGAAGCGGGAAGCCGATCAACTGGTGCGCCGCGGTGCGGCCATTCACCAGTTGCAGTATGACCAACTGGTGAACGAACCTGCTGTCGCTCTCGCCGCGATTTGCGATTTCATCGGTATCGAGTTCGATCCTGGCATGACTTCTCTCGAAGGCGCGGATCGCTCCGCCATCTACGACGCGGAGCATCATGCCGGAGTGAAAAGCTCGGCGATCGTCTCCAAGCGGGAGCGCCCGGAAGTGCTTTCACCTGAGTTTAAGGAAAAAGTAGAACGCTATGTTGCGTTCTGGCGTATGCGGTATAATGGCGCTTGGCCCGTCAATGCAGCCGTTAGCGACGGAAGCCAGGCTGCCGGCTGGAGCGAGCGCAGCCGTGATGCTGTTCGACATCGATTGCTTCGAAGTTTCGATTTGCTCATCCCCCCCTTGTACTCCCTCATTCCTACTGCGCTTTGGCAAAGGTATCGGCAAGTGAAATCGCGCTACCGGCAAGCCGCGTAAGAGTTGTGGAGTGCAGCCATTCAATTTGGATGGTTGCGGCAATCCGAAAGATAAACCACTTTAAGGGCAGCCGGCAGAGGCGTGGAAAGCCGGCGGATGGGAAAAGGAAAATGGAGCACGGTAAGGGCCATCACCATATGATTTTCAATCGGAAGGCTCGGCGCTTGATTCGACCCACCCAACTGGTGGCGGCGCTGGCTTGCCTCGCGGCATTCTTCTGCGGCCATGGCTTCGCCCAAAGCACCATCAGTACCTACGCGGGCCTGAATACAACGGTGAAAATGGAGAACGCCACGGCGGCGCCCGATCCCACCATCGCTGTCGGAACACTGGATTATTGCGAGCACGTCAACAGCGCCTATCAATGCTGGTACAAGAGCACGAACCAGCCAATAAGTTTTCTAGGCAGCACCAGCCCCAAAACCGACTCCGGGCCCTGGAGCCAGAACAACAATAACGGCGGCGCCACGCCGAATTGCCCCACCGCGTTTTCTCCCAACTCCCAGATGCTCCACGATAACGTCTACAACCTGTGGATCATGGAGAAGAGAATCACCTCAAAGCTGGCCGGCGCCACCAATGGCCACAATTTCATGTGCGTTGCCATCAGCAACATTGAGGATGTTTCCAATTCCTCGTTCAGTTGGTTTGCCTTTGAATACGATCTCGATCAGGTCATTCCCAAGAATTCTCACGGAAACTATTACTATCCGGATTATCCTCAATCCGGCCTGTGGCAAAGCTCCACCAGCACAACTCCCCCCTATACCGCCGCCACCGATCAGGCCATGTGGATCACTTACGATCTGCAGGATACAAACAATGCCGACAATATCAATGGAGTGCTGCTATGCGCCGTCGATCTCGCTGGCCTTCGTGCCAGTACCTCTAGTCCTTACCAGAATAATTCGCATACGCCTGCGTGTGCCGTAGCGCATCCGCTGGTTACTTACAACCAGCGCCGCAGCTGGGTGCCGGCGAACAACTCCGATACCACTCCGCCAATCGATGCCGATGGTGAAATGTTCACCTACATGATCGAGCCTGCCAAAGGCGAGGGATGGCTGACCAGTCCCAGTTCCACGCAGGGCGTCGAACAGTGGACCATCAATTGGACGGCAACCACTCCTACTCCGACTTTCCTGAATAGCTGGGACCAGCCTTCGACCCAGCCCAACGGAGATCAACTAGGTTGTTTCAATCCCGGCAATTACTACAACACAATTTGCGTTCCCCAGCCTTCGACGGCAAGCACGGGCATCTACATTGATTCCGTCGCCGACCGGATGCAGCAATTTTTCCACTACACTTCGAACGGCGGAACGGCAAGTACCTGGACCTCCGCCCATGCCATCCAGATTGTTCCCAGCGGCACCGAAAATACCCAGACCGAAGCCGATATCCGAATCCTGCAACGAAATAACGCTTACCCCAATGCCGTGTACGTCGCCGGGGATTATCCCACGCTCGATCCCGTAGACCCCAACGCCTGGGTGGTCTTGCCCAGCATCGCGCGCGATAAAGTTGGCAATCTGCAAGGCATTCTCGGGATCTCCGGCACCGGTTCGAATGAGCATCCCGGACTCGACAGTCTGACATTCGTTCCCGGTAGCCTCACCGAGGGCACCTGGGGATACGTCGCCAATCCCAATACCGACGGCGATGCCGAAGATACTGATAACCTGAATTATCGCTGGGGCGATTGGTATTCCGCAGTGCTCGACCCCAGCGATTCCTGCACCGTCTGGGTCGCGGGAGAATATCTTCCAGTCAACCGCACCACCGAACCTTACTGGTATACCGAAATCGCCAAGCTTCCGCCCATGCCCACATGCTCCGGCGCTCCGGTTACGCTTTCCACCAACAGCCTGAACTTTGGCAACGTTGCTGTGGGAGTGCAGAGTTCGCCGCTGCCTGTCACCGTGACCAATAACCAGACGGTTGCCTTGAACATCACCAACATCAGCACCAGCGGCGGCGTGTTCACGCAAACTAACACCTGCCAACAGCCCCTGGGCGCGAACGGTGGCACTTGCACCATCAGCGTTTATTTCACTCCCACCTCGGCCACAACGTTTACCGGGACACTCACCATCACCGACAATGCCAGCAACAGTCCGCAAACCGTCTCTCTTACCGGCACCGGGGCGGCGGGAAGCATTACTCTGACACCTGCAACGTTGGCCTTCGGCAGCCAGGTCATCAACACAGCCAGCTCGGCGCAGAACATTACCGTGGATAACCCCGGCTCCGTGAGTATCACCATCAACTCTGTCGCCGCCAGCGGCAGTTACACCGAGACCGATAACTGTACCGGTGTGGTCCTGGCTGCGGGAAAGACTTGCAGCATCAGCGTCACCTTCGACCCCACGGTTAACGGCTCCATCCCCGGCGCGATTACGGTGAATGACACCGCCGGGGGCACGCCCCAAATCGTCACCT
Source organism: uncultured Acidobacteriaceae bacterium (assembly GCA_963710965.1). Lineage (GTDB taxonomy): Bacteria > Acidobacteriota > Terriglobia > Terriglobales > Acidobacteriaceae > Sulfotelmatobacter. Next base: position 118,526 of record CAVQCP010000046.1, read on the forward strand.
TAACCGGCACCGGGCTGCTCCCGCTTACCTTCTCGGCGAATCTTACTTTTCCTGCGGTGAACGTGGGCTCCAGCGATCCTCCTCAGAACATGACGCTCACCAACAACCAGAAGACGGCCGTAACCTTCACCTATTCCACCAGCGGAGATTACTCGGCTGTGGGCAATGGATCGTCTCCTTGTAATGGCACGTTAGCGGCGAGTTCCAAGTGCACCTTCGCGGTTACTTTCACACCCACGATGGATGGCACCATCAAGGGAAATCTGACCGTCACTCCGACCAGCGGCAATATCGTCGCCGCAGGTATGACGGGAAGCGGCGAGAATGGCGCTACCGGACCCTTGACCTTCACTCCTGTGAGCCTTAGCTTCGGTAATGTTCCCCTTGGTACTTCGGTCTCCAAAACCGTGACCATCAAGAATAGTGGATCGACTTCGCTCACCCTGACCAGCATCACGGGCAGCGGTTATTTCACGGTCGTGCCCAGCGGAACAACCCCCTGTGGAACGACGCTGGCCGCGGGTAAGTCATGCACAGTCACAGCGACGTTTACTCCGCTGGTGGCGGGTTCGACGCTCGGCGGCGTGACCGTCGTCGATAACTCATCCGTGAGCCCCCAAATTCAGGATGCCACCGGAACCGGCGTGCTCGACGTCACGCTTTCGCCCAGCAGCATCAGCTTTGGCACGGTGACGGTCGGTTCCACCAGCGCCGTCAGCGTGGTCACGGTAGTCAACAACATGAGCACGGCGGTGCCGATCAACAGCGTGGTAGCCAGCGGTGACTTTGTTTCCGTTCCGGGCGGCAGCCCGCAGTGTGGAGCGAGCGTGCTCGCCAATAGCAGCTGCACTCTGGGAGTCGAGTTCACTCCCGGCTACGCTGGATCGATCACCGGTGCGCTGACAGTGAACTACGGCGCCGGATCGTCGCCGCAAACCGTGAGTTTGTCTGGAACGGGCGCCGCTGCCGCAAAGAATAAGAGCGCGGCCGGCAAGTCCACCGCAAATGAAGTTCGAGTTAAACCCTAGCAGGCTGCCGAAAAACTCCGATTGGGTTCAGGTTTTTGGAGGGGCACGACTTTACAGGCTACGGAAAAACTCAAATCCAGGCAGAATCGGGAAGGGCACGACGTTCAGTCGTGCGGTTAAGTCCATTCAAAACCAACCGCGCTTTAGCGCCTGCGCCGCTTTCGGCGTCAGCAGCGAGTTTTTCAGCAGCCTGCTGGAAGGCTTACCGGAAGACTGATCGCTTAATTACGATCGTTTGATTATGACCGTTTAATCCTAAAATTCGGCTAGCTATTTGAAGGTCCGCTAGGCTGCTGGCGGACCTTTTTTCTTTTGCCCTTACTCTTTTCTGGGCCGCGTTTGCTCTCCCGCTTCCATCGCCTTCAGCAATTCCAGAACCGGTCTCTGGCTGGGCATCAGCCTGGTCTCCACTTCCGCCACCGTATTCCACTGCGGCGAACCCTCCCAGGAGTTCCTCATCTCCCCGCTCGCCTGCACTTCGAAAACTGAAATGTTGCAGGGCACGTCAGCATCGCTGAAATACTTCAGCTTCAGTTCCTGCCCCGTCACGCTGAGTCCAGTCTCCTCCAGGATCTCCCGGCGCAGAGTCTCGATTTCGGCTTCGTTTCGATTGGAGATTCCTCCGGGCAGGCAAAGCCCGCGTCCGTCATTACGATGGATGATGAGAAATTTTCCCTCCCGCTCGATGATTCCAATCGATGCACGGAGTGTGCCGAAGAGGGGAAAACGCCGGTAAGCTGCGAAACAAGTTCGTGCAATCACCCAGAAGACGCGGCGCTTTACATCCTGGAGAACGGTCGCCAAGACGCAAGTCTAGCATGGCTTCCGCTAAAATCACTGCTATGCGAAAGCAGAGCTCGGCGGCCATCTCATCAGAATGGCGATTGCCAAGCACCGCGAGCCATAAATCCGCGCTCCCTCAAAATCGAAAAATGTTCAGGCGGTGATTTCCAGCAGGTTGCCTTCGGAGTCTGCGATTACCGCTTCATAGTAGCCGTCCCCGGTTAGTCGAGGTTGGCTCACGATGCGGACTCCGGCAGCTGCCATGGCCTGGATCAGCCCGTCGACCGCTTCGCGCGAGCCTACGGAGATGGCAAGATGCGCGGGTCGCGCGGATTCGGCTGGGGATTTCATCAGTTCAAGGCGCGCGCCCGAGTCTAGCGAGAGGAAATAAGATTTGAACTCACGGCTGGAACTGGAGTACATCGGTCCAGGCTTCGCGCCGAACCAGCGTTCGTAAAAGGCGCGGGCGCGCTCCAGGTCCGAAACCCATGCTGCGGCGTGCTCGATCCGTGGCGTCGCATCCAGCAACCCCAGCTTTACCAATTCGTTCCGCAAAGCCGGCGGATCGGTGAAGAGGATTCCGTGCATCCCGTGCGCCGCCGCTGCGGCCACATTGTGCGGCAGGTCATCGATGTAGATGACGTGGGCAGGATCGACGGAGAAGGTCTTCGAGAAAAGTCCGAAGATACGGGGATCGGGCTTGATGAGACCAACTTTTCCAGAGAGCAAAGTCCCCTCGAACCATTGCAGAAATTCAAATTTCCTCTGTGCCGTTGGAAAAGTTTCCGCCGACCAGTTGCTGAGAGCGTAGATGGGCACTCCGCGAGCACGCAATTCGGCGAGGATTTCCACCGTGCCCTCGATTGCGCCGCCTAGCATTTCTTCGTGGCGCGCGAACCAGGCGTCAATGTATTCCGCTTGACTGGGATGCTCCTGCTTCAGAATGGCGCAGGCTTCGGCGAAGGTGCGTCCGGCATCTTGCTGTGAGTTCCACGCGGTTGTGCAAACCGTCGTGAGGAAATGCTCCATGGCGGCTTCGTCTTCGGCGAAAAGTTTGCGATAGAGGTAGCGTGGGTTCCAATCGATCAGGACTCCGCCGAGATCGAAGACTGCAATGGAGCGGTTGGGCATGCAGATATTTTATCGGATTGACCACTCCGATTCCGGCTGCGGTTTCCGAGCGCGCTGATTTACAATTCCCAGCATTGTTTTCGGCTGCCTGAGGCAGACTGGGGACGACTTTTCGGGCCGAGCCTGATTCGCTTTCTATTCCTGTAAACGAGGAGCCGCTTCGATGGTCGCAAAGAATTTGCAGTCCGCGGAAACGATTGCGTTGTATGACAAGTTGCTCGCTTCGCTGCCCGCGATCGAGCGCAAGGGTGCGGCCAATCCTTACACCTCAGTGAATGGAAATATGTTCACGCTACTGAGTCCATCAGGTGGGATGGCCCTGCGGCTGCCCAGCGAGGAGCGGCAAAAGTTCCTGCAAAAATACGGAACGACCCTGTTCGAAGCATACGGGGCGGTCATGAAGGAGTATGTGGCGGTGCCGCCGGAGTTGTTGGCCAATACGAAAGTGATGAAAAAATATCTGGCAATAAGCTATGAGTATGCCAAGGGTCTGAAGGCGAAGGCGACAAAAAGGAAGTGAATTGGGCCGGCTTCGAAGCCAAGCAGAAGTTTCTGCCGGTTCTGGCGAGACGACAGCTTGGCTGTCTCCACAATGCCTTTCGCAGAGAAAAAGCCTATTCGTCCCGGTGAACCGTCTCCATCGAGAACGCAGGAACACAGACGGCGATGTAGTCGGCGCCGCCGTCGTGAGGAGTGGAGTAGCGAATCCATTCGCCGGCATGGGCGATCACGGCTTGTCCGGCCCCCACATCGAGCACCACCGTGTGGCCGTTTGCATCTTTGTGTTCGACCCGGAGCGTGCCTTTGAGCACGACGGTGAATTCGTCGAAGCTCGGAGTCTGACCGGGTTCGATCCATCCCCCCGGACTGCGCATGTGGGCAACGCTGGTGGAAATCGTTTGAGAATTAACGCGTCCGATGTACTCGTCGATGATCTTCGGCTTATTGCCGGCGGATTGAATGCGCGTGGGTTTAGTAATTAAAGTCGGCATCGCAATTCGATCCTATTAAATCACGCATCCGATTGGCCGCAGAAATTATTCAATTTTCGCGAACTGCAACTGGTCAGACAATTCGCCAGAGCGTGGCCGCCATTCCGGCGGCAGCCAGCTCGGCGTCGTTCTGCCTTACGGGCACGCGTGCCCAATCGGCGGCGTAGCCGGGGTTCCGGGGATATGGATGGCCGGAGTGCCCGGTGAATCGCCAATGGCGGGGGTTCCAGGAATATCGACATCCGGTGTGCCGGGAGTACCTGGGGTGTAGCAGATACCGGGATTGGCGTTTGTCGGCAGCGTATATTGCGGTCGCGGCGCGACTGGTTGTTGTGCAGGCTGCTCTTTTTCCGCGTCGCGGATGGCAGCTTCGACTTCGTCCTCTTGTAGCGTGAGAGGCTGTTGCAGAACCATCTGCACCGGCGTGCCTACATCCAGAAACAAATCGTGTGAGCTGGCAAAAAGCACCAGAGCGCCTATGCCGCCGATGGCGCCGCCGACCATGGCCCCAATCACTGTTCCTTTTGCGCTGCTGCCTGGTGCGGTCACACTTGACGAAAGGCAGCCGGGAGGTGGTCCGGTACAACCTGGCGGCAGAGTATTGGTGATGGTCTGAGGCTGAGAGTTGGCTGCGGCGTGCCCGATCAACGCACCGATTCCAAGGCCTGCCGCGGGCATGGCGAATGCGCCGGTGATACGGCCTTTCCCGGGATCTTTAAGAGCATAGCCGTCATCGCTCTCCAGCGTGAGCGGGCCGGTGACCGGGGCCGTGTATCCGTCAGGGAACGTAAGCGACATTGATTGCAAACGCAGTTCCCCGCGTCCGCCTAGCCGCTCGATCTTCTCGATTTTCCCTTGCACAAATGTTCCGGCAGGAATTACGACATCGCTGCCATTCGTGACGGGGGCCACAGTTTGCGCGTAAATGTCGTCGCCACGATGCAGATAACGCGTCTGCACGGGCTGCGTCAGCACCAGAGCTATTCGAGCTCCGGCAGGTATGGTGACCGTGGTCACCGGCGCCGCCAAAGCTGTGCTCGGCGAGTCAGTCTTAGGATTTGTTTGCGACGGCGGATTTTGAGCCGCAATGCTGATTGCCGCGACTAACGTTACCGACAGGGCCAGGACCGGGAGGAATTTCGTTTGGGCAAGAGTCAGAAAAGTGAGCGACGGGCTGCGACGAATCTTCGGAGACATCGGTGATACCTCCTGAAGGCTGAGGGCCTTCTTGAACGGCGCGTGAGAGCTGAAATCCGCTCTCCGCTTTAGTAAACCTGAGGGGCATGGGGAAGTTGCATAGAGATTGGTGAAGAATTGCATAAAGTTTGTAAAGTGGGCCGAAAGATGTTGCAGAATTCAGCAGTTGGTGTCGAACGGCGCGGGATCGTGGAGCAGTTGCGAGCTTCCGGGGCTATGGTGTGAGCCGCCGGAGTATCGTTTACAATCCTCGGATGTATTTTCGTTCTGATAATCGTGCTATCGATCAATTGCGGCCGGTTTCGATTCATCCCGATTTTATTACGACGGCGGAGGGGTCAGCCCTCATTGAGGTGGGCAACACGCGCGTCATCTGCACTGCCTCCATCGAAGAGAACGTGCCGGCATTTATGCGAAACTCCGGCAAGGGATGGATTTCAAGTGAGTACGCCATGATCCCGCGGGCCACGCTGACCCGCACGCCGCGCGAGGTGGCAAAAGGAAGGCCGAGTGGTCGAACCCATGAGATCCAGCGTCTGATTGGGCGATCGCTGCGCGCCGTCACAGACTTGACGCGCCTGGGCGAGCGTACTATCTGGATCGATTGCGACGTGATTCAGGCCGATGGGGGGACGCGCACAGCCTCAATTACAGGCGCTTTTGTGGCGCTGGGGCTGGCGCTGGAAAAATTGGTGGAGGCGGGAACGCTGCCTTCGATCCCGCTCGACGATTTTGTGGCCGCGGTCAGCGTGGGCATGGTCGATGGAGAAGTTCTGCTCGATCTTTGTTATGAGGAAGACTCGCGAGCCGACGTCGACATGAATTTCGTCATGACCGCCGGAAACAAGATGGTGGAAGTGCAAGCCACAGCGGAACATCAGGTATTCGACGAAGCCCAGTTTGCGAAGATGATGGCCTTCGCGCGCCAGGGAGTGCAGGCGCTGATCGCCAAGCAGCAAGCGATTTTGAGTGGGATGACGTTGCGGCAGTGACGAGATCAACGTGAGCTCAGGGAATCGTGTTCAATGCGAAACGCATGGGGAGGCTTATCAAACCTTTGTTTGTGAACATTTGGTTGCTTCACCAGAGCAGGAATGGTTTTCCGATATTCCCAGCCCGTCAAATCGGTGGCCGGATGCCTGGTGCGCCGCATGCAACGTTTTCTTTGCCGAGCAGGGAGAATGGAACGACAAGAACGAGCCTCACCTCAAGATAAAGCTGCTTTGCCATTTTTGTTACGAGAAGCTCCGCTCACAGGGCTTCAATCGACGTTAATTACTTGGATTCCAGCAGCGCTGCCAGCAGTTCGTGTTTCTTAGGCGAGAACGGATTGGTCACGGTCACGCCACTCCAGGTGAATCCCTCTTGCAGGTCTTCGGATAGTAGCAAGCGGCATCCAACGCTAGCCGCTGCGGCCAGGATCATGGCGTCCCAGACCACTAAACCATGTTTCGCAGACAGATCAATCGCCGCCTTCAAAATCGCTGGAGAAGTTTCGATTAACTGGAAAATTTCAGCAAACTTGAGTACTTCCGACCGCGAGCGCTGCGGAGTACGCTTTGCTTTGCGGACCAGAACGTTAAACAGTTCGCCCAATGCCTGAACCGGAACGAATGTCCTCGCTGCTGGTAACCGCGCTACGAATTCGGCAGCGCTCTGCTGGCGGGCAATTCCGTTTACTCCCTCGACGTATGCCAGGATGTTGCTGTCAAGCGCGAGCCGTACCTGATTAGTCTCGATCGTACAGTTCTTCCCGCGTCCAGCGGCCAACGTCAATCGCCGGTTGATTTCGCAATCGCTTCATTAGAGCTTTCCATGCGGGCGAATCTCCGATGCGGCCTTCTTCTTGTCCCACCGGGGCGATCCGCGCCACTGGCCGCCCGTGGCTGGTTACCACAAAGCTCCGGCCTTCCCCGACCTCCCGCAGTACCCGCGAAAAATTACGGTTGGCATCGGCGGCGGAAATGGCTCTTTCCATAAAATAATTCCTAAGTAGTTATATTACCTACTTTAGGTCTGCTCGGTCAATACGTGAATTGAGAGGCAAGAACGCATGGCTCGATGCAAATCCACGCCCTTCTCCATATCTCCTACCCGATCGACACCGTCTTGACATTCATAAACTCCCGCATCCCGTTGGCGGCCAATTCCCGTCCATGCCCGGAACTCTTCACCCCGCCGAATGGAATGCGAGGATCCGATGCCACCATCTTATTGATGAAGACCATGCCGGCTTCGAGTTCGTTGATGAAACGCTCGCGCTCCCCAGCGTCGGCGGTCCAGGCGCTGGCGCCCAGGCCGAAGCGGCTGTCGTTGGCCAGGCGGATGGCTTCCTCAATATCTTTCACCCGGAACAAAGAAGCCACTGGGCCGAAGAATTCTTCGCGATAGGCCGGGGATTCTTTCGGGATATTGGTGAGCACCGTGGGCGCGTAGTAGTTGCCGGGTTGCTTGAGCGCATGGCCACCGGTTAAGAGTTTCGCTCCCGCCTGAATGGTTTTTTGCACATCGGCATCCAGCGATTTCACGGCCTCTGCCGTGGCCAGCGGGCCCAGTTGAGTCTGCTCGTCGAAGGGATCGCCGATGCGCAAACCCTTCATGCGCTCGACAAACTTCTTCTCAAACTCGGCGGCGATGGATTCGTGAACGATGAAACGTTTGGCGGCGATGCAGGATTGTCCGTTATTGAGCACTCGCGCTTCCACGGCCGTGGCCACGGCCGCCTCGAGATTCGCGCTTGGCATCACGAGGAACGGATCGCTGCCGCCCAGTTCGAGCACGACTTTTTTGATGCGCTTCGCCGCGGCCACTCCCACCTGAATGCCGGCCTGCTCGCTTCCGGTCAGCGTGGCAGCCACAACCCGCGGATCGTTGAGAATGGCATCGACTTGCTGCGATCCAATCAGCAGAGTCTGAAAGGCGCCAGCCGGAAATCCGGCTTCCAGGAAAATGTCTTCGATCGCCAGAGCGCACTGCGGCACGTTGGAGGCATGCTTGAGCAATCCAACATTGCCCGCCATGAGCGCGGGTGCGGCAAAGCGAAATACCTGCCAGAAAGGAAAGTTCCACGGCATCACCGCGAGAATGGGCCCGATCGGAAGATAGCGGACGAAACTTTTCTGTGTTCCCGTGTCGATGATTTCGTCGGCCAGGAATTTCTCCGTGTTCTCCGCGTAGTAGCGGCAGCCCGAGGCCGACTTCATCGCTTCGGCCACGGCAGCCTTGTAAGGCTTGCCCATCTCGAGAGTCATCAAGTGGGCAAACTTTTCTTTGTCGCGTTCGAGAATCTCGGCAGCTTTGTTCATGCGGCGCGCGCGCTCGGCAAAAGACGTCTTGCGCTCGGCATGGAAAGTATGGACCGCGAGCTGAAGTCTTTGCTCAATCTGGGCGGGCGAGAATACTTCGAAAGTCTTGACCAGTTCGTTGGTCGCAGGATTAATGGTAGCAATAGGCATAAGGGTCGTTCCTTGAAATCGTCCATACCATCATACCGCTGGTCGCGAGTTGCTGTCCCAATTCGGGAAGATCGAAGTGTGAATTCCCAAACCTCCATCGCGATTGGCATTCGCCCCAGAGTTCATTTTTGAACCCGGTGGTTTACAATTGCTTGTTCAAGGCACTCATCTAAATACGCAGTACTGGAGAAACTTATGAAGCTTACCCCCGGCAAACTTGCAGGTCTCAGGAAAGTCTCGAATGAACATGGCGTAATTGCAGCCGCTGCTATGGATCAGCGTGGATCGCTGCAAAAATCGCTGGCTAAAGAAAAGGGCGGAGAAGTCAGCGATGCGATGATGGAGGAGTTCAAGATACTGGTGACGGAAGTGTTAACTCCGCATGCCAGCGCCATTCTGCTCGATCCCGAGTGGGGGTTGCCGGCTTCCAAAAAGCGGGCGAAGAATGCCGGTCTGCTATTGGCTTATGAGAAGACGGGGTACGACAAGACCGGCCCGGGGCGGTTGGGCGATCTGCTGAATCATTGGTCGGCGCGGCGCTTGAAAGAAGCTGGCGCGGACTGCGTGAAGATTCTCCTGTACTACACCCCATTCGATCCCAAGGAAGTCAACGATCAGAAACATGCCTGGGTGGAGCGCATTGGCGATGAATGCCGCGCCAATGACATCCCATATTTCCTCGAGTTCGTTGGCTATGAAGAAGGCGCCGACGAAAAAGGTTTGGAGTATGCCAAGAAGAAGCCGCACATCGTCACCGAAAGCATGCGCGAATTCAGCAAAGATCGCTACGGTGTGGATGTGCTCAAAGTCGAAGTGCCTGTGAACATGAAGTTCGTAGAAGGCGTGAAGTGCTTCGCCGGCCAAAAGGCTTACAGCAAGAAAGAAGCAATCGACTTCTTCCACAAAGCCGCCAGCGTTGCAACTAAGCCATTCATTTATCTTTCCGCTGGCGTGAGCAATGCGGAATTCAGCGAGACCCTGGAACTGGCCGGCGAGTCGGGTGTCAAGTTTAACGGTGTTCTCTGCGGACGCGCCACCTGGAAAGACGGCATCCCGATCTACGCCAAGCAGGGAGCGGCAGCCTTCCGCAAATGGCTCGAAACCGAAGGCGTGAAGAACATCAACAATGTGAACGACAAGTTAAAGGCTGCGACCAGTTGGTACTCGATTTATGGCGTTGAGCCAGTACTGGCCGGTGCTTAGACTTCGATTTAACTTCAGCGCTCCAGAGCGCGGGCGAATCTGCTCGCGCTTTGTTTTTTTGCAATGTTCTTAGCCGCGCAGATATTTCCTAACCGGGCGGGTCGAAAGCCTACCAGGAACCTGACCTGAACTTGGTGAAGAACAAGCTGAAGGGCGGGGCACGGAGCTTCGAAGACTAAGAATTGATGGTGCTTTTATAATCGGCCTTCATCAATCCATTTTCTCACTTCGTTTTCAACCAGAAACTTCTTAGACGGATTGCCTTCGAAGGAGCCTTCAAGGCTGTAGGCATTGATCTCGAGAGGAATCGCTTCGTAACTTCCGCCGTTCAGAAATCCTCTAACGTAGAGCTCCGCAAACCTCTGGACGCCAAGTTGGCGGTACTGTTCTACGTGGACCAGTTCGTGGAATAACAGGCCGCTGGAAAACGGCTCGTGCGAGACCACAACGTCGGAAAACGTGATGGCAGCCATTTTCGATTGATCGGGCAGGTTTTTAAAGCCCAGATCCCTCAGCGCGGGATAGAAATCCGGATTGCCAACGCGTTCGCTCCGCAGCACGAGGACGCGTGCGCTCTCCAGCAGTCTCGCGGAAAAGAAGTCCTTCAGGGCAGTTCTTTGTTGAGCCGATAAGGGAACTGCGCGGGGTGAGTATTTATCGCGCTGGGCGGCGATGTATTGGGCTACGAGTGCGGCTACTTCGGCAATCTGGGCGGGAGCGAGTCTCGGAAGGGCGTTGGGCATCGTGGAATGAGTTTACGTGGAATACAGTCTAGTCTTTTTTAATTTGCACCCGGTTGCTACTGGCTCGATTGCAGCTGCGCGCTTAGCTGTTTCACCGCCCCGACATCGAAGAATCCGCTAAGATCGGCGTGGCCCGCCAAGGTTTCGCGTTCTTTTCCCTCCACCAGAATTTTCACTCTCAGAATACCCGGCAGATTCGCCGACAGGGTTTGAATCAGAGATGCCACCGTCAACTCCTCTTCGAGCACGCCGGAACGATGACCATCGGCGAAGGCGGCGTTCAGATCGATGACGGCGAGACCGGGATCGACAAGGTAAACGCTGCGTACATCCGAGCCTTGCGGAATCGCATGCGGCGAGGATTTATCCAGATAGAGCGCGAGCAAGGCGCGCAGCAGCTCTTCGGCGCGCTGCTGCCGAACCGACGGCAGGGGAATCTGCGCAGCCTGAGCTCGAAGTATGCCAAGGTCGTCGTAGGCGACGAATAACGTAACCCCTTCGGTCGGGCCCGCGACCGGCGCTACCACGGGACGACTGTCGGTTGCGGCAACCGGGACAGCAGCGGCGCGTCCACGCATGTGCCAGGCGTAAAGGCTCATGCCGAGAACCGCTATCAGCAGAATCGAGACCGCGATGTAGAAGTAGCGGGGAATCATGGCGCGGCTCCCAGTTGAGCGCGAATATTGGCGATCCCCGTGGCAATCGAGCCTGCGATTTGCTGCTGATACTCGGGCGAAGCCAGTTCGGAAAGGTCCGCGGCGGGTGGGGCCACTTCTACCGCGACGGCGGCGGTGACCAGGTTGTTCAGTGGGCGAAGCGGCGCGGTAAGAGTGCGGACTTCGACCGCATGTTTTTTCAATTCCGCGGATACGCTCGCGGCCGCAGCCTGGCTCATCGGCATCGAGGATTGTTGGGCCGTGCTCCAGGAGCGGAACGGGCCGCGATCTTCTTCGAGGCTGACGGGAAGCAGCGCCGTATACAGGCGCACGCCGTGGCCGTTGGAGGCAGCATGCAGAGCTACATACACCGCGGCGTGGGTGCTATTGGCGGACGAGGCGCGTTCATCGAGCGAAATGGTGGCGTCGGAGTCGCGCAGAAGCAAGGTTGGGATTCCACGATTCTCCAGCTCCTGCCGCAGCCGGCGGGCGAAGGCGAGGGTCACGTCCTTCTCCGCCAGCGTGGCGCTCAGAGCTTCGCCGCGATCGCTCCCGCCATGGCTGGCGTCGACTACCGCAAAGTAGCGGCGGGGCATCACCGGCGCCGCTGCCGGCAAGGTCTGAGGCAACGTCGGCGCCGATGGGCCGGTTGCAATCGTTGCTACCGGCTGCGCCTTCGCCGGTGCCAGCGTGATCGTTCGGCCATCCGGGCTGAAGCTGGCGAGCAGTGGAACCGTTGTGCTCACCGTGATTTCAGCCGCGCCGTTGCCTTCTGTGTACGTGGCTTCGGGAATCGTCTTGCTGCTGAAAGTCAGCGTGGGGGATGCGGGTGCAGTCAGCGGATCGCGATTGAAGGTCATTCGCAATTTGCCGGCTTCGGTTGCGACTGAAGGATTCACCGGCGCAGTGAAGTGAAAAACCAGCCGAGTTGGATCGTCCGCGGCAACCGAGGCGGTGAAATGTGTGCCCACGCTGCCGATAAACAGACGGCCGGACTCCGCATGCAAAGTTGCGGGCCCTCCCAGAAAGCGCGGAAGCAGGGAACTGAGAGACGAAAGCGGGACCAGACCGCGTCCATCTTCTATAAGGAATTTTCCGGTGAGATCGGCATCGCGTCCCTGCACCCGAGCGTGGCTTTTGCCCAGCGTGAAGTCCGCCAGGATATTGTTGTAGCGCAAGTGCCAGTTCTTCGCATCGGACTTGGCGCTGACTGTGCCCAGAGGGTCCAGCAATTCCAGCAAACCGACGTAGTCACGTCCCGCGCGTTGCACGACGGGCAGGGAATAGGTCGCAGCGGTGGAGTATACCGAGAGATGCTTTTCGGAAGCGGACCCCGCGAGCAGCAGAACGCCTGCCAGTACGAGAGTTGCGACTGCCGCCGGGACGGCAGTGTTGCACTGTCTAATCCAGCGCATAAATCGTTAGTCCGCTGAGCAGTTTGGGATAAAAGTCGGTGGACTTCTGGGGCATCACTTCGCCCCCGAAGGCGATGTCGCGGACTTGGGACATGCGGCAGGGGTTCATCAGAAAAGCCAGGTTGGCGCGATTGGAGCTCTCGCTGCGCACTTGCGCCAACGCTTCCGCCGCGTCGCGCACATAGGAGATGTTCTGCTGGTTGCGGATCGATTCTTCCGAGAGCTTCAGTACATTTTCCAATAAACCTCTGTGCAATTGAACTACATCGAGGGCCTGCTGGCGCAGCGACTGACCGGCAAACACACTGGCAGCGTTGGGATTGGGGTGGTGCAAAAAGAAGGCGCGCGTCCGGCTTACGGCCAGTATCGTGGTTCCGGCGCGTCCACACTCGCGGAGCATAGCAGTGGCGCGCCGGGAGTCAAGGTTAGGATCGATCTCGTCGACATCGAAAAAGCTGCGGGCGGATTTGCGAAAGTCCTCTTCGTCGAACGCAGGCAAGCTATGGACGACCCGGTGCGTGGGCAGAATGAGAAGGCCCGGGCTGTTCATGTTGATGAAAGTCATCATGACAAATTCATGCGGAGCATCCGGCGACTGTGCCCGCGAACCGGCGGCGCGGCATTCGTTGCGGTAGTTGAGCGCGGTCTCGTAACGGTGGTGGCCGTCGGCAATGATGATTTTCTTGTCGCGCATCGCTGCCTGGACGGCGGCGATTATTTGCGGATCGGAAACCTGCCAGAGGCGATGAATGACACCGTAGTCGTCCACGGCCGAGACATGCGGATCTGCCGTGGTGTCGAGCGCGGATTCGATCACGCCCGAATCCTCATACAGCATGAAAATCTGGCCAAAATGGGCGCGGGTGGCGCGCAGCAGGTCCAGGCGGTCAGCCTTCGGCTTGGAGAGGGTTTGTTCGTGACGGTAGACCACGCCGGAGGAATAGTCTTCCAGGCGGCCCAGCGCAATGAAACCGCGCCGCTCCATCTCCTGCTTCGCCCCATCCTTGCTCGCCGGGTTCGTGAAGCGCTGAGAATAGCAATAAATGGAGGGGGCGGAATCCTGCCGGAGGACGCCTTCGGCGCGCCAGTCGCGGAAATAGCCGGCGGCGCGCGTGTATACATTATTTGCCGGATTGTCATTTTCTTCGCTGCGCCCAAGGATGATTCGGACAAGATTATGTGGGCTGGCCGCGTAGTAGCGCTCCTGGAGCGCCGAAGTGATCTTGTCATACGGTTGGGTCACCACCTGGGCAGGGTTCACCCGGCTGGGATCGTAGCGAAACGCGCGGAAGGGATGGATGTCGGCCATGGGGACCTTTGATTGTAGCAAGATGACCTTACCAATTCGTGCGTAGGAACGTAAGCTGCCCGGCGAGCTGCGTCCCCAAGGTCGCGCGGGGAGCATGCGGCCGTTACTGCCGCTGATCAGCCCGAAACGGGCCGCGGATTCGGGTTTGTCATCGAGATTTGACAAAAAAGCAGCAGCCTTTTGAGGAAAGCTGTGATAACATCGCGGCCAATTGAGGTGCTTATGGACCTCCTGTACGGGAGCCGGCCATCCGGTCCCAGGGCCCTAGCTCGGAATTCCTCCCCGTTTCATTTCTGGACTCCCACCTGCGCTGAATTGCGAAAAAAATTGGCATTCGGTGGCCAAGCAATCCTTGCGCTCTGGCTCGCTTGCGCTCTCGCTGCCCCTCTGTGGGCACAAACCACGGTAAATGATGTACACGTCCTGCCCCGCACCGTGGACAATGACAATGACAAAGACAAAAATGATGAAGTTGCGAAGGGCAATATAGACACCACAGCGTTGAGCGCGCACGTGCGTCCGATGAAAGTGTCGGTGGATCTCGTGCTTGTGCCGGTCACCATCACTGACCCCATGAACCGCCTGGTGACGGGGCTGGAAAAAGAAAATTTCGAGCTTTTCGAGGGCAATTCTAAGGAAGAGATTAAGTCGTTCTCGTCGGAGGACGCTCCGGTTTCGCTGGGAGTGATTTTCGATTCCAGCGGCAGCATGAGCAGCAAGATGGACCGGGCGAAAGACGCGGTCATGGAATTTTTCAAAACGGCGAATCCGCAGGACGAATTCTTCATGATCACCTTCTCCGACGAACCCGAGATGGTGAACGATTTCACCAGCTCCGTCGAAGACATCCAGGGCAAGCTGCTGTACACGGTGCCGCGAAGGCAAACCGCGCTGCTGGATGCGATTTATATGGGCGTCAGCAAAATGAGGCAGGCCAAGTTTGCCAAGAAGGCGCTGCTGATCATCTCCGACGGCGGCGACAATCACAGCCGCTACACCGAGAATGAGATCAAGGCTTTGGTGAAAGAAGCCGACGTAATGGTCTATGCCATTGGGATTTACGATCGGTACTTTGCCAGCGAAGAAGAACGCTTGGGGCCTGAGTTGTTGGGCGAGATCGCAGAGTTGTCGGGGGGACGGGCTTTTACCGTGGAGAATCCCAACGACCTCGCCGACGTGGCTACCAAGATCGGAGTCGAACTGCGCAACCAGTACGTGCTGGGTTATCGTCCCAGCAAGGCGGTGCGGGACGGCAAATGGCGTAAGATCAAAGTGAAACTACTTCCGCCGAAAGGACTGCCACCACTCCGAGTCTATGCCAGGACCGGCTACTACGCGCCCGGCGACTAAACGGGTCATAGGATTTTTTCTTACTTTGGTGTGCCTGTTTTGTGCGGGTACCGCTGCGCGGCTTCAATCCGCAGCCCTAACTCGCGCCTTACCCCAAGCCTCGCAAAATCAATCGCCTTCGAACCCGCCTCCGAGTTCGAGCCAGCCCCAAACTTCTACTCAGAACGGGACACTGGTCATCCGCAAGGATGTCGATGAAGTTCTGTTGCACGCCACCGTGGTCGACGACAAGGGCCACATTGTCACCGACCTCGACCGGAGCGCCTTCACCGTATTCGAAGACGGCAAACCACAGACCATCGTTTCGTTTCATCACGAAGATATTCCAGTGGCCATGGGAATCGTGATCGACAACTCCGGATCGATGCGCGAGAAGCGCGCCAAGGTGAACCAGGCGGCGTTGAATCTGGTGCGCTCGAGCAATCCCGACGACGAAATCTTCGTCGTGAACTTCAACGACGAATATTATCTCGACCAGGATTTCACCAATGACTTGCTGAAGCTGAAAGATGCGCTGGAAAAAATTGACGCCAGGGGTGGCACAGCTTTATATGAAGCCCTGGTGGCGTCGGCCGAACACTTGAAGAGAAATGCCCGGCGCGAGCGCAAAATTATATTCGTGGTGACCGATGGTGAAGACAACGCCAGCCGCGAAAGCCTGGAGCAAGCGGTAAAACAGTTGCAGGAGGAAAACGGTCCGTCAGTGTATTCCATCGGAATATTAGGCGATGAAGAGCACCCAAAGCGCGCCAAGCGCGCATTGGAAATCATTACTCAGCGCACCGGCGGCCTGGCGTTTTTTCCAAAAACTCTCGATGAAGTCGATGAGATCAGCCGGCAAGTAGCGCATGATATCCGCAACCAGTACACCATCGGCTATAAATCCACGAATCCTCGGTCGAATGGCGGCTTCCGGACGATCCGGGTCGAAGCCAAAGAGAAAGAGAAGGGTCACGGCAAAATGGTGGTCCGCACCAAGAGCGGATACTACGCGGGAGCGCAGCCGGCGGAGACGAAGTAAAAAAGGGGGATTCGAGGTAGGCGGCGGTACAGGCTAAGAGTTAACGGCGAGGATCGAATGGAATGCTAACCTCGGTAACGGTGCGCGAACGGCCAGCGGCATAAACCCATTGTTTTACGGCCGCCACAGCGGACTCGCCCAGAATTGGGTTACCTCCTAGCACCTGGATGATTTCTACGTTGCCCTTGGGCGCGATGGTGAGTTGCAAGCGTACAGTTCCGCCAATGTTCAGCCGCTTCAGCGTGTCGGGATATTTCGACTCTACGCGGGTAATCAGTCTTCTTTGTGGGCCATCGCGGTTGGAAACGATGGCCAGCGTCTTCACGCCGTCCGTAGCGCTCTCCATACTCACATATCCAATGGCACCCCTTGTCCTGGCTACGTAGGCCACGACTTCGGCGTCGGAGCTTAGTTCTTTTGGCATGGAGCCTCTGCCGGTAAACACCAGCGCGCGGTAGTACATCTGCAAGTCGTCATCGGGCCGGTTGAGGTACTCGCGCAGGAAGGCTTTCCGTACTGCTCCGTCCTTTTCGTGTACCGGCTCGACGTGCGTACCGTCTGCGAGCGAAAGTTCTTCCTCCAGGAAGACGCTTTTGAGTTCGGCGCCGGAGATCTTGTCCGCCTTAATGCTTGGGTTGGCAATTACCTTGACATCGCCCGCGAGAGCATTGGCTGAAGCGAGGATCACGAATCCGGCAGCAACGAGGAGTGCTATCCGACTTTTCATTTGCTGCCTCCTTCGCCTCCCGGTCTAAAAATTAACGCTGGTCTTGATGACCAGTGCATCGGTATTGGGCTGGAAACCCTGGGGGTTCACCTGGGGATAGAACCCGTCCGGGTATGTGCTCACCCCATAACCGTTCATGAAGTGGCCTTCCAGTTTCACGTTCCAGTACTTGTTCAGATCGACCCGCGCCGTGATGACTTTGTCGTAGATGTGATTCGCGGGCAGGCTGGTATCGGTCTGGCTGGGAAAAAGAAAAGCTGCCGGGCCGCCCGATACGCTGGTTACCGAGTAGCGGGAGTAATAGGAGCCAAGCGCAAGGTGTTTCACCACCCGGTAGCTTCCCGAGACGTACCAGCCGCGCACGTCGGTTAGGTTTGTGGCCGCAAGCGTTTCGACAACCGGATCGATGAGAACCGAATAGACCGCATTGTTGACAAAGCGGCGATATTCCGAATCTATCCGCAGTTTCCCCGTGGTGTAAGTGCCATAAAATTGGTTTGTCCAGTCCGCCGTCGTACGGTCGGTTTCCGGATACCATGCGGGTCCTGCACCAATCACGTTCTGGGCTTCAGCCTGGCCAGTAAGGTCTTCGTTCATTCGCGATGCTCCAAGTAACAGGCCCTTCACTGGAGTATTCCAGCGCAGATCGCCACCATACTGCAGCCCACCATACCGCGAGTAATGGACCATATACTGAGCCGCCACGTATGCGTAGCCGCCATGCAGGCTGTCGCTGCGATGCCCGGCGTAGGCCGTATAGGAAAGATCGCCGAGATGGTGCTTAAGGGAGACATTGCCGTAAAGGTCGCCGCCGAGGTGAGCGATAGTAGCGTCTCGAAGATCCGTGGGATAAACGCTTTGCGGTAGCAGGGCAAAGACGCGCAGGAAATCCAGGTCCTGAGTATCGGTAAAGAGGCCGAGTGCAGTTTTAACTTTGCCGCCGCGCACTCCGAACCAGCTCTTGAAGCGGTAATCCGCCATGGCCCAGTCCAGGGAAGGATGGTACTCGCCGAGTTGGCCGAGGTTGCGGTCGTAGCCTTGCGCACCGACACGGAGCTTGTCGGTTAGCTGGCTGGACAGGTTGAGCCCGAAATCCGTGAAGGCGGCACTGCCTTGGCTGGTATTCATGGTCAGCCAATTGTTGTCATCGGTATACACGAATCCCTGAGACACGAAGCCGTGAACCGAAACCGTCCGGTCAAAGAGTCTGAAGTCCTGTGCCTGGAGGGCGATTTGGCCCGCGCAGCATGCCCAGACAAAAACCAGTACCACCATTCGTCGATGCATGCGACCTCCGGAAGCAGTGGTCCGAGAATTATTAGATCGGCGAAATCGAGGGAAAACTTGAGTATCAGACCCGATGAGCAAGCACTAGACAAGCACTAGAGATGAGAAGGTCGCAGAAAGAGGACGATGGTAACCAGTTTAAGCCTCACCCAGGAGGCTGGGTCCATTGACGATTCTTGACCCCTCCCCTTACCCTGTAACGTGCACACAAAAACCTCTGAAGTCTCTCATCTGGGAGTCGCCGACGATATCACGGAGCTGGTTGGCGGTACTCCCATGCTTCGCCTGACACGGCTGGTTCCTCCCGGCTCGGCTGATGTCTTTGCCAAACTGGAATACTTGAATCCCGGCGGCAGCGTGAAAGATCGCGCCGCCATTGGAATCATTCGCAAAGCGGAGTTCGAAGGGAAACTCGCGCCCGGTGGCACGATTGTAGAAGCCACCGCCGGAAATACTGGAATCGGGCTGGCGCTGATCGGCGTGAATCGTGGATATAAGGTGAAGCTCTTCGTCCCGGAGATTTTCTCGCAGGAAAAAGTGCTCATCATGCGCGCCTTGGGAGCTGAAGTCGAGCGCACTCCCGAGAGCGAAGGCATGCAGGGAGCGATCCGGCGCGCCAAAGAATTAGTTGCCAACGATCCCAAGGCGTTCATGGCGGCGCAGTTCGAAAATCCGGCGAATCCCGATTATCACTACGAGACCACAGCTGTGGAAATATTTGAGCAATTGGGCGGCAAGATCGACGCCGTGGTTCTAGGCTGCGGTACGGCCGGAACCTTCACCGGCGTGGCGCGTTATATGAAGGAGCATCTGCCGGGCGTGCTGGCGATTGCGGTCACCACCCAAGGATCGGTGCTGGGCGGCGGCGAAGCCGGGCCTCACAAGGTGGAAGGAATCGGAAACAATTTTATCCCGGAGACATTCGATCCGGCAGTCTGTGACGAAGTCATCGCGGTAATGGACGAAGATGCGTTTGCCACCGTCAAGCAACTTGCCGCGCGCGAAGGCGTGCTGGCCGGATCGAGCGGCGGCGCAGTGGTATTCGCTGCACTGGAAGTGGCGCGACGCCTGGGCGCGGGCAAGCGCGTGGCAACGATCATTCCCGACTCCGCCGAGCGCTATTTGTCGAAAAAGATTTTTGAGGGCGGAGTTTAATTTGCACTCCCGTTGCTGCTGAAGGGGAGGCGATTTCAGCCGCGCAAACCTGTCTTCCCGATCGGAACCGGACCCTGAGCGAAGTCGAAGGGGACGGCGGAGTGGAGGAACCTGCTTTTCAGGCCCGTTGTAAACTGTGAGCGTCCGACCCGCGTCTCGCCTTTTCGTAAAGGATGAAGTTGGTTCGCTAAATATGAAGACTCCCACCAAAAAGCAACAACTCGGTTTTGCTACGCGCGCCATTCATGATGGGCAGGAGCCCGATCCCTTAACCGGTGCGGTCAATGTCCCCATTTATCTCAGCTCGACTTATGTGCAACAGGGAATCGGCGAGAACAAAGGTTACGAATATTCGCGCGTATCGAATCCCACGCGGGCTCGGCTCGAGCAGAACCTCGCGTCGCTCGAAGGTGGAGTCGCCGCGCCTGTGTTCGCCAGCGGCATGGCGGCGATCAACGGGGTCGCGAGCCTTTTGAAGTCGGGCGATCATGTGGTCTGCGGCAACGATTTGTATGGCGGCACCCCGCGCTTATTTAACCAGGTGCTGACCGGGTGGGGCTTGGAGTTTTCCTACGTCGATACCACCGACGCTGAAAACGTCGATCGCGCGATCCGCAAAAACACGCGGATGGTCTATGTGGAGACGCCGACGAATCCGCTCATGCGCCTCAGCGATCTGACGGCAATCAGCAGGATTTGCCGCAGCAAGAAATTACAACTGGTGGTCGACAATACGTTTATGTCCCCCTACTTTCAGCAACCGCTGGCGCTGGGTGCGGATATGGTCGTGCACTCGACTACAAAATTCCTGAACGGCCACAGTGATGGCTTGGGCGGCGTAGTAGTTTGCAGCCAGCCGGAACAAGCCGAGAAGCTGGCGTTTTTGCAGAAAGCCGCGGGAGCGATCTTGTCTCCATTCGAGTGCTGGCTTCTGCTGCGCGGCGTGAAGACACTGGCCGCGCGCATGCAAATTCACGATCGCCATGGGCGCATCGTGGCTGATTTTCTTGCCCACCATCGCAAGATCAAGCAAGTGTTTTATCCAGGATTAGCCGATCATCCTCAGCATGAACTGGCCAAGCGGCAGATGACCGGCTTCGGATCCATGATTACCTTCGAGACCGGTTCGCTGAAAAATGCCAACCGGATGTTGAAGAAATTACGGGTGTGTTCCCTGGGCGAATCGCTCGGAGGTGTGGAAACCCTGATCTCTCATCCCGCAACCATGACTCATGCCGGCCTGGGAGAAAAAGGCCGCAAAGCCATCGGCATCACCGACGGCATGGTTCGTATCTCCGTCGGCATTGAAGATGTTGCGGATATCCTGGACGACCTGGAGTCCGGGCTGGGTGCAATTTAGAAACTGTGGGCTGCGGATGTGCGCTCGTAATCAAGAACTCAATTGTCCGATCTTCCATCTGAAACTGATTCGCCGATCCACTGCAAATACTCCGCCGATCCATCCTCTACCGCCAGACACACGCATTCCGGCAGATCGTAGGAATGCACTTCCGCAATCGCCGCGCGCACCCGGTCGAAAGCGGCGGCCGTACTCTTCACCATCAGCAACCACTCCTGTGCTTCTTCGATTTCCTCTCGCCAGCGGTAGATCGAATGGATTTGCGGAATGATGTTGACACATGCCGCCAGCCGACATTCGATCAGATGGCGGGCGATTTTCCTGGCTTCTTCTTCCGACCCAGCGGTGGTGAGGATGATTCGTTTGTCGGTCATATAAAATCGCCTGTCAGCTTTCGGCGCCCAGCCAGCAGCCACCCGGCCGGCGATGGCGAGCACCCCAGCAATTTCTTCCTAAGAGGCTTCTCCATGCTAACGCAAATCAACGTTGGCACCTCCGGCGCGGCGCGGCCAGTCATGGGGCGAGCAACTGGCGGCGCTGCGTAACCAAGTTGGTTCCCACTCTCCGCGCCGCGAGAATTTCCCATTGACGCCGGAGGTGAAAGAGAAGTCCACTGAAAGGTTGCACTCCGATCCGAAGGAGTTTATCGGTCGTAGTATCGGCGCGAGGGTTCGCACCGAAGGGCTGAAGCTGGTTCTCGAGGATGGTTCCTGGGTTTGCTATCGTGAGGGATTTGCCCACAATCCGGAGATTTCCCAGCCCGCAAGCGGGGCTGCGCACCATGGCGGAAAGGGCTCCCCAGGCTGAAGCTCTGGCTGCCTCGTGGATTGAGCGCCTGCAGCCCTTGGGGAGTCGAGTCTATGCCTTGCGTCGCCGCCTTGCCACAGTTGCAGTTGCCCTGCTCGCCGGCTTGCTGCTGGTTCACGTAATGTTTGGCGCCAACGGCATGATCGTTTACAAAAACAAGAAGGCCGAGTACCAATCGCTGCACGCCAAAGTAATGAAAGAACAGCAGGAGAACGATCTTTATACCCAGCGCATTCATGGCATGAAGACCGACCAGAAAGCCATCGAGAAAGAAGCGCGCGAGCAATTGCATTATTTGCGTCCGGGTGAGTACGAATACGTGCCGTCAGTGCCCGCCAATCCGCCACCGCCTCCCACCAACAACTCTGCGAAAAAATAAAGCGAAGCTGCTTCCAGCGCGTGCGGATGCGAGTCCCCGTGACACCCGCATGCTTGACGTGTGCTATATTTCGAAAGTTATGCGGACCGACCGGGGCTTCAGCGGGGCGATTCGAATTCTTCCATAACTCGCGGCGTGGGGTCGCGATCAAAATTTAGAAGAGGAGAAAACGGCCATGAGAAAACTGCTCGTGCTATGTCTTGCGATTTGTTTTGTATTTGCCCTGACTGCATTCGCGCTGGACGATATGGGCAAGACCACAACCGTGAATGGGTGGGTCAGCGATAGCCAGTGCGGCGTCAAGGGTGCCAATGCCAGCCACGAAGCATGCGCCCAAAAATGCATCGGCAAAGGCGCCAAGGTGGTGGTCGTGACCGATAACGACCAGCAGGTTCTGATCGTGGACAACCCCGATGCGCTGAAGGGACACGAGGGCCATCACGTAACCGTGAGCGGAACCATCGCCAGCGGATCGATTCACGTTAAAAGCGTGAAGATGATGTAACAGGGTTGATGAGGACAGGGTATGAGGATAGGGTTGATGAGGTAAGCCAGTTGAGATAATTATTAAGGGCGGCTGCTGCCGCCCTTTTTCCGTTCCCGAAACCTCTGTTTCGTGGTCACCGCGGCTGAGCACTCCGCGCTACCGCACTACTCCTTCCAGCGGGGAACTGGCCGTGGCGTACAGCTTCTTCGCCATGCGGCCCGCCAGATAGGCTTGGCGTCCAGCCAGCACGCCGTGCTGCATGGCTTCCGCCATCAGCACCGGATCCTGCGCGTTGGCGATGCCGGTATTCATGAGCACGGCGTCAGCCCCGAGTTCCATCGCAATCGCGGCGTCGGAGGCAGTGCCCACGCCCGCGTCGACGATCACCGGCACGCCCGTAATCATCTCCCGCAAAATCTGGATATGCGGCCGGTTCTGAATGCCCATGCCGCTGCCAATCGGCGCGCCCAGCGGCATCACGGCTGCGGCCCCGGCGTCGACCAGGCGTTTGGCGAAGACAATGTCGTCGGAGGTATAAGGCAGCACCGTAAACCCTTCACTGACCAGTATGCGCGTAGCCTCGAGCGTGGCCTGCACATCGGGATAGAGCGTGGCCTGATCGCCGATTACTTCCAGCTTTACCCAGTCGGATAATCCAACTTCGCGGCCCAGTCGCGCGGCACGCACGGCTTCATCGGCGGTGTAACAGCCGGCGGTATTGGGCAGCAGGAAATATTTTTTCGGATCGATATAGTCGAGCAGTGATTCCTTGCTGCGATCGAGGTTGACGCGGCGGACCGCCACCGTGACCATGTCAGCGCCGCTGGCCTCGAGGGCGCGTGCAGTTTCCTGAAAGGATTTGTATTTTCCCGTGCCCACGATCAGGCGCGAGCGGAAGGAGCGTCCGGCAATTATGAGTGCATCTTTCATGTGGTTATTGTAAAGAAACAGAAGGCCGTTGAGGAGAATTTCGGTACCCGCCTCTCCAGCGGTTCGCTGCGCGCGTTGAATTCGTTGCTGAACTCCGCAACGCAAATAGGATCGAGAAAATGCTGTGCTCCAAAGCACAGTGGGTATCAATGGAAGCGAGGAATCGCTTGCTTAGGGAGCAACGGGCGCTTCCGCTTGTGCGTAAAGTTCATCAATCTGCCGGCGATATCGTCCTTCGACTACACGTCGCCGCAACTTGAGGGTAGGAGTAAGAGCGCCGTTCTCCGCCGTGAACTCCTCCGGCACGATCACGACGCGTTTCAGTTTTTCAAAACGCGCGAGATTCCGGTTCACCTCTTCCACGATTCCCTCGTAAAGTGCTTGCACGTTTGCATTGGCGACCAACTCGCTGCGGGATGCGAAGGAAATGTGGTTGGCGTGGGCCCAACCTTCGAGCAGGGCAAAGTTAGGAGAGATCAGCGCGCTGGCGAACTTCCGCTTGTCTCCAATGACCACCGGAATTCCCACCAGCGGATTCAGCTTCAGCGAATTCTCGATCGGCTGCGGAGCGATGAATTTTCCGCCCGAAGTCTTGATCAGTTCCTTTTTGCGGTCGGTGACGGAAAGATACCCATCGGCGTCGACGTTGCCGATATCTCCGGTCTTGAACCAGCCGTCCTGAAAAGCGTTTTGCGTTTCCTCCGGACGATTCCAATATCCCTTGAATACAGAGGGCCCGCGCACCAGTATCTCTCCATCTTCAGCAATGCGAACTTCGAGGTTCGGTAGAACCTTGCCCACCGTGCCGATACGATGATTGACCGGTGTGTTGACCGCGATGACCGGAGAAGTCTCGGTGAGGCCGTAACCTTCGTGAATGCGGATGCCGACCGTGGCAAACCATTCGGCGAGTTCGCGGCCCAGTGGTGCGCCTCCGGAGATGAAAGTTTCGACGCAGCCGCCCAAGCCCTGGCGAATTTTCGAGAAAACTAATTTGTTGGCCAACTTCCAACTGGCCGATGCCGGAGTTTTTCCCGCCAGAATGGTTGCTCTTTTGGCGCGCCCTACTGAAAGCGCCCAGCGGTAAATGGCCTGCTTAGGAAATCCACGGGTCGAAGCCTCGGTCTTGGCATGTATTTTTTCGTACACTCTCGGTACGGATACACACACGCTGGGGCGAATTTCCAGCATCGTCTCCGGAAGATTCTCGATGAACGGGCAGTAGGCGAGAGTCACACCATGGTAGAGCATGCTGAAATCCACATGCCGGGCAGTCACGTGCGAGAGCGGCAGAAACGAAATGCTGCTCAACCCGGGATGCATTTCGAAGCCCAGCAGCGAATAATTAATATTCGACGCCATGTTGCCGTGCGTCAGCATCGCGCCTTTGGAGGTGCCCGTCGTCCCCGAGGTGTAGATGATCGTCGCCAGATCGTCCGGCTGAATGGAGCGGGCCAGTCCTTCGATCTTCGCATCCAGCGTGGCCGGAGCCTGAGTCATGAATGGATCCATCAGGGTGCAGGTTGCCTCGAGATCGTTTGGAATGTGGATTGGATCCATCACAACAATTCGCTTGATTTGCGTCTGCGACAGAATCGCTTGTATCTTGCGCAGTTGGTGCTCGGTCGAGACAAACACGACGCTGGCCCCGGAATCGCTCAAGGTGAAGGCGGTTTGTTCCGGCGTGAGCGTGGCGTAAACCGGTACGGTTACGGCGCCGAGCAAGAGATTCGCGAAGTCCGCAATCGGCCACTCCGGCCGATTCTCGCTGAGGATGGCGATGCGATCCCCTTTACGAATGCCCCATTGCTGCAATGCCTGGGCCGTGCCGGCGACCATGCTGCGCAGGTCGGAAGACGAGATCGAGTGCCACTTTCCCGCTTCCCGGTAGAGCATCACTCGGTCGAGATTGCGCTCGGTGGCGGCGAAAAACACATCGTTCAGGGTGGTGAGGCTCATTAGTCGTCAGAGCATCGATGCTGATCTGGAATGAATTTACTGCTTTGTGCGCACTCTCGCAACGTGAAAGCGTGAGCCGAGGGTACTGATTCGCATACCGCATCGATCGCCGCTATTCCAACGACATGACAAATACCCATTACCTTGTGCGATATGATTCTGCCCAGGAGGGGTAGCGATGGCTAAAAGACTATCGATGTTGTGGGGAGCGTCCTTGCTTTCACTGGTAATGGCGCTTTCGATGAGTGCTCCGGCTGCGGCCCAGAGCAAGCCGGCGGAATCGGTGTCCATGCCCAAGGTGGGCGATATGGCGCCGGATTTCACGCTGCACTATTTCGACGGCAACG
Source organism: uncultured Acidobacteriaceae bacterium (assembly GCA_963710965.1). GTDB lineage: Bacteria > Acidobacteriota > Terriglobia > Terriglobales > Acidobacteriaceae > Sulfotelmatobacter. The sequence continues at coordinate 144,247 of CAVQCP010000046.1, forward strand.
ACTTGAAAAGCGTTTCGCTGGATCAGTACCGCGGCAAGAAAAATGTCGTCCTGGCATTTTTCATCTTCGCTTTTACCGGGGGTTGAACCAAGCAGATGCAGGCGCTCCAGCACGATTTGAAGCGGCTGGATGCGACCGGCACCCAGGTTCTGGGTGTGAGCATGGATAGTGCCTTCGCCGACAAAGCCTTTGCCGACCAGATTGGCGTGACTTTTCCCTTGCTGAGCGATTGGGGCGGAGAGATTACGCGCAAGTACGGAATCTACGTCGATAAATACCAAGCCCCCCGGCGAGTTAATTTCCTGATCGGAAAAGACGGAAAAATACTGGAAGAGCAGGTCGATAAAGACGCCATCGATCCGACCAAGATTGTGGACACCTGCGAGCGCCCCAAGCTGAATCACTAAAACAAAGCGTGTCGGGGACGGGTGCCCGAAAAATCGTGTGGGGACGGGCGCCTTCGCCCGTCCACCGAGCGAAGCGAGGTTTCGTCACCACACTATCTCTCACGCTACCGGCAGTTCGAACGAGAATACCGACCCGCGTCCCAATTGGCTGGTCACGCCGACCACGCCGTTGTGGGCCTCGACGATGGCCTTCACAATAGCGAGCCCCATGCCGGTGCCTTGCACACTGTAACGCTGGTCGCGCCCGCGGTAGAACTTGTCGAAGACCAGCGACTGCTCAAAGTCATCGATTCCGAAACCATGATCGGTGACGCTCGTGATTATGCGATCTCCCTTGAGTTCCGCCGTAATCGCGATCGGCGACGCCGGTGGAGAATATTTAGCCGCATTCTCCAGCAGATGCTTGAGCACTTCGGCGATCCGCTCGGAATCCGCGCGCACCCTGGGCAGAGCCGGAGGCACGTGCACTTCCAGCGGATGCTGCGCGACAATGCTTCTGGATTCTTCGACCGCCGATTCGATCACGGTCGCGATCTCCACGGGAGCGATGTGGAGTTCGACCTTATGGGCATCGAGTTGAGCCATCTCGGTGGCCTCACCCACGAGCCGGTCGAGGCGATCGGTTTCTTCGTTGATCACCGTGAGTAACTCCCGGCGCTGCGCCTCGTCAAGGTGGTAGTCGGAGAGCAACCCGGTGACTGCGGCCTTGATCCCGGTGAGCGGAGTGCGCAGCTCGTGGGTTACAGAATCGAGCAGCACGGCGCGCAGATTCTCATTTTGATGCGCGGCCTCGGTTTGGGAGAGTTTTTCCATGGCTCCCGCGCGTTCGATGGCGATGCCAATCATACTGCCCAGAGCTTCGAGCGTGCCGCGCGACAGGACGACGCCGGCGATTCCGACTGCACCCGTGCTGCGTGTACCCAGATGTAATGGGGTCAACGAAATTCCGCGCTGGGAGTCGATCACCGGCTCGCCCCGCGAACTTACCATCTGCAGATCGTGCACCGGAAAGAAAGTAGCTTTGGGGTCGGTGCGGTACACCTGCTGCGAGCTCAGCAGGTAGATGGCGGCAGCTTTAGCGCCGAATCCTTCCGTGACGTAAAGCGGAATCGCATTCAACAATTCACTCACATTGTCGGTGGCGAGCAGGCGCTGGCTGAAAGCGTAGAGGCGTTCGACGTCACGGCGGCGCTGGTTCGCGTCGGCGGTCTGGCGGCGGGCGCGGTCGGCGAGTTCGCTGGCGATTCCGGCGGTCACCAGAAAAGCAAACAATGCGACCCAGTTCTGCGGATCGGCAACGGTGAAGGTTCCGAGCGGTGGCAAGAAATAATAATTGAATGCCAACGTGGCCAACACCGCCAGGAACACGGAGAAGCGGAATCCCCAATAGGCGGCGACCCACAACACCATCAGCAGGAAGGTCAACGCCACGGTGGTGGGATTTACGTGGACGACCCGGCGATACGCCTGCGCCACGACTTCAGCGGCAACCACGCAAGCGGCGTAGCGGAACCCGTGTTGCGGCCAATGCGCCTTCACCGGCACGATTGTAACGTGACAGCGCTTTTTTCACCACGGAGACTCGGAGACACAAAGGGATTGCTCCATGCCTCCGCAATTGAAATTCGACAATTCCTGTTCCAGTGTGGACAATAACCACGATGCCCAAGAGTCCCGATGAATGGCTGAAAGAAGTAGACGCCGAAAAGAAGCCCGCGGTGTTCAAGCTGTTTCTGGGCTACGCTCCCGGCGTGGGCAAGACCTACGCCATGCTGAGCGAAGGCGTGCGCCGCGCCAGCCGCGGCGAAGAAGTCGTCATCGGCGTGGTGGAGAGTCATGGCCGTCGGCCGATTGTCGACCTCTCCTCCCGCCTGGAGACCGTCCCGCGCAAGAAGTTGCAATACAAATCGACCATCTTTGAAGAGATGGATGTGGACGCCATTCTGGCACGCAATCCGCATGTCGTGCTGGTCGATGAACTGGCCCACACCAACATAGAAGGCAGCAAACACGCCAAACGTTATGAAGACGTGTTCGAGTTGCTGGATGCGGGCATCGATGTTCTTTCGACGCTGAATGTCCAACACATCGAAAGTCTGGCGCCGACCATCCGAAGCTTGACCGGAGTGCAGGTACGGGAGACGGTTCCGGACTGGGTGATCCGGCGCGCCGGCGAGATTGTGATGGCCGACCTCACTCCGCAGGCGCTGCAAACCCGCATGAAGCGCGGAGACATTTATCCGCTGGAACGCGTGGAGCGTGCGCTGGCAAATTTTTTCCGCAATACCAATCTGGTCGCGTTGCGCGAATTGGCTCTGCGCCAGGTTACCCAAGCTGTCGACCGTACGCTATCGGAATTGAAAACCGAAGACGGCCAGCTCCTGCAAGTGCGGGAGGCAATTTGTGTTTGCATCAGCTCAAATCCCGCTGCCCAATACCTGATCGCACGCGGCGCGCGCATGGCCCAGGCGTTGGACGGCGATTTCTATGTGCTGTACGTCGACACCGGTGCCGATGAAAGCGACGAGAACCAGCACACCCTCGCCGACAATGTGCGCTTCGCCGAGAGCGTGGGCGCGAAAGTGGTGAAGACCGAGGGCAAGGTGGTCGCGGAGAAAGTTGCCGAGTTCGTACGCGAAAACCATATCACGCAAGTGGTGTTTGGCCGCTCTGCGACCAAAGGGTGGAAGAGATATTTTTATCTTTCGGCGATCCACAAATTTTTGCGCGAAGCCCCCGCCGTCGATGTGCACATCGTGACCCAGGAATTGCGCTGAGCCGGAGCGCGGGCACAGGAAAAACGGAAAAATGGTGCAACAAAAATGACCAGCGACCATCGCCGAATCCTTGTCGTGGATGACGAGCCCCAGATTACGCGCGTGCTGCGTACCACGCTTTCCGCGCAGGGCTATGACATCCGCGTCGCCAACGACGGCGAGATGGCCCTGGAGTTGATGAAGAACTGGACCCCGCACGTCGTGATCACCGACCTCGCCATGCCGAACATGGATGGCGTGGAGCTCTGCCGACAACTGCGAAAAGTCTCTCAGCTTCCCATCATCGTCCTGTCTGTGCGCGGTCAGGATCGCTCCAAAGTGGAAGCACTCGACGCCGGGGCCGACGATTATGTCACCAAGCCTTTCAGCATGAACGAACTGCTGGCGCGAATTCGGGCGCAACTGCGCCGCGCCCCGGAACCTGAGCAGCAGATCTGTGCCATCACCGCCGGTGACTTTTGCATCGATCTCGATGCGCGCTCGGTCAAGGTTGCGGGACGCGAAGTCCACCTCACCCCAAAGGAGTTTGACTTGCTGGTTTTTCTGGCCCAGCGTCCGGGCAAGGTGGTGACCCACCGCGCTCTCCTTGCCGCCGTCTGGGGTCCGAATAGCATCGAGCAGCCCGAATACCTGCGCGTCTTCGTCGGCCAGTTGCGCAAGAAAATTGAGTCCGATCCTTCCCTGCCCAAGTACCTGCTCACCGAGCCTTGGGTGGGATATCGCTTCGAAGGTGGTTCGTAACTGCGTTCCCCTCGCGCTCGCGCCTCTTCGGCCTTCGTCGCCTCCATATCCTTTTCGGGTCAGTCTTTACAAACATTTTATGGACCCTTTATTCGAGCTTTTTGTCTTTCCGTGTCCAATAGTCGTGGAGCTGAACAAACCTCCACCAACGCACGAATCAGGGAGAGCACGAGTATGTGGGTCAATGAAGTGGCACCGGAACGGTTGGCAGAGATTTTCCATCATTATCATCGGGCGCTTACCCCAGAGAACTCAGGAAAAGGCAGTGAGGGACGTGGAGCCTGGAAGGAAGTACCGCAACCCGAGAAAAATCGCATGGTGGCGGCCGCCCGTCTGGCGCTGCTTGAGTTGGCAGCCATGGATCTAGAGTCGACGAACCGTAACCATTCCAAGTCCCGCCAGTATTTTGCCCAGCCCGGCGAAGCCGAGTGGGGCTGCTAGCTGCGTACCCAGGGAGTTGTGACAATCCGCCAGCGAAGATCCACCGGACTTGCGTCTTTACGAAATCCTTAGGAATTCTTTAAACATCCCTTACGCGCGCAGGCGTTCACTGGATTGTTTACCCCTGCGCGCGAGACTGGAGCGGAGGCAATGTGGCTGGCAGTTAGTTTAGTCGCCATCGTGGCGACAGGAATAGCGTTCATGCTCTGGTTCCTGTTGGGATTACTGTCGGAGCGCGGTCCCTCCAGATGCTATTGGCTCGTTTCCACCTGCCAACCAAAAACAAGAACTTGGGAAGAATTGAACCGCAACGATTGTGAAGATGAGCATGATAGGCAGTTCGAAGCCAGGGATTATTACGTTGAGTTATTGGAGAATCAAATTCATGAAAAACCGATTCATACCAAAGTACACGCGTCAGGTCTTATTGCCCTTGAGTTTCGTCCTATGGATCGCAGTGTGGGCTGGCGCTCAATCGCAGCCCGGCGCGGCGTCATCTCCCGTGAAGGCTGGCCTGGCTTCCGCTGAAGCCTCATCCCCGCAGCCAACCTCGGACGAACAATCAGAAAAACAAGAGTTACGAGACGAATTGCGAGCATTGCGGGCCGAAGTGGAAAGACTCCGCGCCGAAGTTGAAGGCCAAAAGCCCAAAGCGCCCGCAACCGAACCCACCGACGCGGCGGTTATGCCGGCGGCTGGCGGTCCCGGCCCAGACGTGAAGGCTGTTACGGCCGCAAACTTTGCCCGCCCGGTCGCGACCGCGGCTCCGGCGAATGTGCTGACTCCGGCACCGGGCTCTCTCGAGCATTTAAGCTCCCAAATTATCGATACTGCATCGGCCAAGAAAGCCAAGATCGTGCCTTTCTCTGACTGGGACTGGACCTGGCTCAACGGCAACCCGCGCACCAAAGACGCCGCTTTCGACTCCAAGTTCTTTACCCCGGAGATCCGTGCGGACGTTACCTATACTTACGATTTTAATAAACCAGTGGACAACACGATTAGCGGATCGAGTGAGATATTTCGTTCCAATGAAGTTCAGTTGGAGCAACTCGGCATTGGCGGCGACTTCCACTATGACAACGTGCGCGCGCGATTCATGACGCAGTACGGTATGTATTCCGCCACCACCCCACGCAACGATCCCAGTCCGGCCAAAGGTCAGTGGGATCTCGACACCGCCTACCGATACCTGGCGGAGGCCTATGGCGGCTACCACATTAACGCCCTGAACGGAATCAATATCGACGCCGGCATCTTTCTCTCTTACATAGGCTTGTTCAGCTATTACAACTTCGATAATTGGGCCTACCAACCTTCCTATGTTTCCTCCAACACGCCCTGGTTTTTCGAGGGTTTGCGGGTGCAGATTTTTCCCAATCCCCACTTGAAGATCGAGCCGTGGCTCATCAATGGATGGCAGTCGTATGGTTCAGCCAACGCAAGAAAAGGTGTAGGCGGACAAATCAAGTGGACTCCAAGACCGTGGGTAAATGTGATTTCGAATAATTACGGCCTCGGCCATGACGATCTGTACATACCCAATCGTGGGCGCATTCACACCGACGATAGCGTTGAGATCAAATATTACGATAGGCCTGAAAAGTCCCTCGATAAGATGGCCTTCTCGTTCACCGGTGATCTGGGTTGCGAATTCGGCTCCAGTAGGGTCACATCGGCGGGAGTATATCTGCAGGGCGTGGGCTGCCACGGTAACACGCGAGACGCGAAGTCGGTCGGCGGCGATTATTTTGGTCCGGGAATCAATCCCAAGCAGAGTTTCATCGGCTTCATGTTGTACAACCGCATGTGGTTCCACAGAGACCGCTACGGGCTGACCATCGGAGGCGGAAAGATCAATAACCCCGGGCGTTACCTCGTCCTGGCCCCCCCCATCAATGGAGAGACGGCAGAGTCGGCGGGGATCAACGCGCCTTACTTCACTGGCAATCCCAGCGACCCGTTCAAAGCCTGGGATAGCTCGATCACTTTCGACTACATGCCCAGTCAGTACATTACCTTCCGCTGGGAATACGATTACCGCCACGCCAGCGTGCCCTACTGGTCCGGCGCGGGAGGAATCACGCCGCCGGGTTCGGGCGGTGTGCCCTATACGAATAATGGCTTCCCCCAGTTTTTCGCCTGTAATGACGGAAATTCGTCGATGCAAGCAAGCCTGGGCGCGGCCCAGGCAGCCTGCGGAGCACAGGGCAGCAGCGTATGGTTCCCGGACCTACGTAGAGACGAGCAGTTCATCGACCTCGACATCATGGTGAAGTTCTAGAATGCTGGAATGCTCCGATTGGGTCAGCTTTCGGGAAGGGCCGACTTCAGTCGTGCCGTTAAGTCCTCCAGCACCAACTGCGCTTCAGCGCCTGCGGGCTGTTTTGTTTTCATGCGGAGAAGAGAAGCGCATCCGTGCTGAAGAAGACTTCATGGCGGTGATCGGGGCGATCACGTCGAAGAAGGGCTTGGCCTATGAGGTGTTTACTGGCTTTCATAACTTCAACGGTGCTTTTATCCAGCGTCGTTAGCGCTCAACAATCGGCTGAACCGTCGCGGGAAGACTTGAACCAGAGAATTGAAAAGCTCGAAACCGAAGTGAACGCACTCAAACAAATCGTGGTTCAATTGCAGGCCCGCGCGGGGATTGTCGCGCCGGTGATTCGTCCCGCGGTTGTCACCGAGTTTTCCACCCCCACTGCGCCCTCGGTCTCGCCTGCGCTCCCGGCCGTGCAAGCTGAGGCACCGCTCAGCGCCGAAGATCGCAGCACCCTGAATTTCCTTCGAGGTACTACGATCAATCTCGGCCTGGATACTTATTACGAATACAACTTCGACAACCCTGTCGGACGTGTAAACCTGCTGCGCGCCTATGATGTGTTGAGCAACGAATTCAGCTTGAACCAGGCCAGTCTCATTCTCGAGCACGCTCCCAATGTCGCGGAAGGCAGCCGCTGGGGTGGACGCCTCGATCTGCAATTCGGTCAGGCCACCGACACCTCCCAGGGCAATCCTTCCAACGAGCCCCGCCCCGAGATTTATCGAAACATTTTTCAGGCCTACGGCACCTACGTCGTGCCCCTCGGAAAAGGTTTGACTGTTAACTTCGGCAAGTGGAGCAGTTCGCTGGGCATCGAAGGCAACTACACTAAAGATCAGATCAATTATTCGCGCTCGTTCTGGTTCAATTTTCTGCCCTTCTATCACATGGGCGCGCTCGTCAGTTATCCGGTCAACGACCGATTCAGCCTGAATTATTGGGTGGTTAACGGCACTAACCAGGTCGAGGCGACCAACGGCTTCAAGGACGAACTCTTCGGCTTCACCGCCAAACCAATTAAGAGTCTGACCTGGACGTTCAACTACTATCTGGGACAAGATCATCCCGATCGCACCCCCGTCAGCAGTTGCGGTCCCGTACCGGTCCAGCCCGGATTGTGTTTCGTCGCCATCACCCCCGCGCCGAGCGGCAAGACGGATATTTTCGACAGCTATGCGACCTGGAATGCCACGTCCAAGCTGACCCTCGCGCTCGAAGGCGACTACTTCATTCAACGCTTGTGGGCTCAGGCTGCGCCGGGCGAATCGTCGGCGCCTTCCCACGTCGACGGCGGAGCGGCTTACATTCAATATCAACTCTCCCCCAGATTCGCCATCGCTACCCGGGCGGAGTATATGGCCGATCCTCAGGGCCTGTTCAGCGGCATCTCACAGGACCTGAAAGAAAATACCGTCACCTTCGATTACAAGCTCAATAACGGATTTCTTATGCGCTACGAATGGCGGCGCGACTATTCGAACGATGCAACCTTTTTTTCTGACGCGCAGGGAGTTTTCAAGAAAAGTCAGACCACGGCCGGTGTCGGCCTGGTTTGGTGGTGGGGCCGCAAAGAGGGCGCCTGGTGAGATTCGGGGAAACATGAACCGTCTAATAAATTGTTTTGGAAGGCACGACTTCCAAAGCTGCCAAAAAACTCAAGCGCCGGCAGAGTCCGGAAGGGCACGACTTTAGTCGTGCCGTCCAGCACAAATAAAGATGGGCTTTAGCCCCCTGAGGGCAGATCGAGACCGCTCTAGTTAGGAGACCTTATGGAAGATGTCATTTGGATCGTCGTTACGATTGCTTTTTTCGCGATATCGATCGCGTATGTTCGCTTCTGCGAGCGCGTGAAATGAGAATCGCAGACGTTTGGAGAAAACTATGACTCTCGAATCCATCATCATGTTGATCATCTGCGCAGCCACTATGGTCTACCTGATCTACGCTCTGCTGCGCCCGGAGAAGTTCTGATATGACAGTCAATGGGTGGTTACAAATTCTGTTTTTTCTCGCGCTGGTGTTTCTGATCACCAAGCCGCTGGGAATCTACATGGCGCGCGTATTCAGCCGTGAAAAGACATGGCTGGATTTCGTCCTGCGCCCGATCGAACGCGCGCTCTACCGCGTGACGGCTGTCGACGAGAATCACGAGATGCGCTGGACCGAATATTGCATCTCGATGCTGCTGTTCAGCACCGTGTCGATGATCGTGTTGTATCTGATTCAGCGCCTGCAGGCCTACCTGCCGTTCAATCCGCAGAAGTTTGCCGGGGTCACGCCGACGCATCTCGCCTTCAACACGGCTGCCTCATTTACCACCAATACCAATTGGCAGGTGTACGCCGGCGAAGCGACCATGAGCTACTTCACCCAGATGGCCGGTCTGGCGTATCACAACTTCATTTCTGCCGCCACCGGCATCGCTCTGGCCATCGCTTTTATTCGCGGCATTGCCCGCCGCCAGATGCAGACGATCGGCAATTTCTGGGTCGACATGGTGCGCAGTTGCCTCTGGGTTTTGCTGCCCTTTTGCATCGTGGGCGCATTGGTTCTGGTTTCGCAAGGCGTGGTACAGAATCTTCATCCCTACGACAAAGCCACGCTGCTCGAACCCATGCAGGTGCAGAAGACCGGCCCTGACGGAAAACCCATGGTCGCTCCCGATGGCAAGCCGGTAATGGATACTGTCACCCAGCAGACCATCGCCCAAGGCCCGGTTGCGTCGCAGGAAATCATTAAAGAATTCGGCACCAACGGTGGCGGATTCTTCAATGCCAACAGCGCCCACCCTTTTGAGAATCCCACACCCCTCACCAATCTCATCGAGATGCTTGCCATCTTCGCCATTGGCGCAGGATTGACTTACACCCTCGGACGCATGACCGGTTCTCCACGCCACGGCTGGGCCGTCTGGGCCGCGATGGCCATTTTATTTATGTCTGGCTGCGTCGTTGCTTATTGGGCCGAGGCCCGCGGCAACCCTCTTTTATCCGCCGTCGGGGCCGATCAACACGCGACCGCCTTGCAACCCGGCGGAAACATGGAAGGTAAAGAAGTCCGCTTCGGCATCGCCAACAGCGCGCTCTTCACCACCATCACCACCGATGCCAGCTGCGGCGCAATCACCAGCCAGCACGATTCCATGACTCCGCTTGGCGGCCTGGTTCCGCTCGCCAACATCATGATGAGCGAAGTCATCTTCGGTGGCGTCGGTTCCGGGTTGTACGGCATGCTGGTCGACGTGATCCTGGCCGTATTCATCGCCGGGCTCATGGTAGGCCGGACCCCGGAATATCTGGGCAAGAAGATCGAAGCCTATGACGTGAAGATGGCGATGCTGTTCGTCCTCGTCTTCCCGCTGGTGATTTTGACCTTCACCGCGATTTCCTCGGTCAAGCCCTTTGGCACGGCCGGCATCTCCAATCCCGGCCCCCACGGCTTCAGCCAGATTCTCTACGCCTTCGTGTCGGGCGCCGGCAATAACGGCTCGGCCTTCGGCGGCATCACCGCCAACACGCTCTGGTACGACACCGCGATCGGCTTCGACATGCTGCTGGGCCGGTTCTTCATGATCATTCCCATGCTGGCCATTGCCGGAAATCTCGCGCAAAAGAAATATGTTCCACCTTCCTCGGGCACATTTCCCGTGACCACGCCGCTCTTTACCGTTCTCTTGATCGGCGTAATCATCATCGTTGGCGCGCTCACTTTTTTCCCGGCCTTGAGCCTGGGCCCCGTCCTGGAGCATTTGCTCCTGGGTGCGGGCAAGACTTTTTAAAGGATTTCTTATGGCAATGACGACTCAAACTCCGCCACTCTCCAATGTCGAAACGGTTCGCCTCGGCCACTCGCCAATGAAGCCCAGGAAGAGAGCCATTTGGGAATGGAAGATTGTCCGCCGCGCCGCTTGGGACGCGATATTGAAGCTGAACCCGCGCAAGATGATGGGCAATCCTGTCATGTTTGTGGTGGAGATCGGCAGCGTAATCACCACCGTGCTGCTCTTCCGCGCCAGTGCGCAATTCAAATTCAATTTGCAGATCACGCTGTGGCTGTGGTTCACGGTCTTGTTTGCCAACTTCGCCGAGGCCATGGCCGAGGGACGCGGCAAAGCCCAGGCCGACGCCCTCCGCCGCGCCAAAGCCGAAACCATGGCCAACCGGTTGCTGCCCGATGGAAAAACCGAAACCGTTCCCGGTTCCAAGCTGCGCGCCGGAGACATGTGTCTGGTCGAGGCCGGGGAGTTTGTCCCCGGCGATGGCGAGATTGTAGAGGGCGTGGCCTCGGTGGATGAGTCGGCGATTACCGGCGAGTCTGCGCCCGTGATTCGTGAGTCCGGCGGCGACCGCTCCGCGGTGACCGGCGGCACGCGGGTGCTTTCCGATTGGGTGAAAGTCAAGATCACCTCCAATCCTGGAGAAACTTTTCTCGATCGCATGATTGCACTCGTGGAAGGCGCCGAGCGTCAGAAAACCCCCAACGAGATTGCACTGAATATTCTTTTGTCAGGGTTGACCATCATCTTCCTGCTCGCCGTGGTCACGCTGCAACCCTTCGCAATCTATTCCGGCGCGCCGCAGACTGTGTTCGTGCTGGTTTCACTATTGGTCTGCCTGATTCCGACCACGATTGGCGGCCTTCTGTCGGCCATCGGCATTGCCGGCATGGATCGCCTGGTTCAGCACAACGTGCTCGCCATGTCGGGTCGCGCCGTCGAAGCTGCTGGCGACGTGAATACGCTTCTGCTCGACAAAACCGGAACCATCACTCTCGGCAATCGCCAGGCCACCGAATTTTTAACCGCGCCCGGCATCAGCGAATCCACGCTCGCCGACGCCGCCCAGCTTTCCTCTCTGGCCGACGAAACTCCCGAAGGCCGCTCCATCGTTGTGCTGGCCAAAGAAAAATATGGACTGCGCGGTCGCGAAACCCACGATGCCGAGTTCATTCCCTTCAGCGCCACCACCCGCATGTCGGGCGTCAACCTGGATGGGCGGGCCATTCGCAAAGGCGCCGCCGATGCCATTGCTGGATATCTTGAACAGCTGGGAAGCTCTCTGCCCAAAGAAGTGCGCGAAACTGTGGACGCCGTTTCGCGCTCCGGCGGAACCCCTTTGGTGGTCGCGGAAAACGGCCGCGCCCTGGGGGTGATTCAGCTCAAGGATATCGTCAAGGGAGGCATGCGGCAGCGCTTCGATCAACTCCGCGCCATGGGCATCAAGACCGTCATGATCACCGGCGATAATCCATTGACCGCGGCGGCCATCGCGCGCGAAGCCGGGGTCGATGATTTCCTGGCCCAGGCTACGCCCAAGGAAAAGATGGATTTGATTCGCAAAGAGCAAGCCGAAGGCAAACTCGTTGCCATGACCGGCGATGGCACCAACGACGCGCCTGCGCTCGCCCAGGCCGATGTTGGCGTCGCCATGAATACCGGCACGCAAGCTGCCAAGGAAGCCGGCAACATGGTCGACCTCGATTCCAATCCCACCAAGCTCATCGAGATCGTCGAAATCGGCAAGCAGTTGCTGATGACGCGCGGCTCCCTGACCACGTTTTCCATTGCCAACGATGTGGCCAAATATTTCGCCATCATTCCGGCGATGTTCGCAGGCACCTTCCCGGTGCTCAATGCGCTGAACGTCATGCACTTGCGAACGCCACAGTCAGCCGTGCTTTCGGCCGTAATTTTCAACGCCGTGATTATCATCGCGCTGATTCCCCTGGCGCTGCGCGGCGTCAAATACAAACCCATGGGAGCGGCTGCGCTCTTGCGCAACAATCTTTGGATTTATGGCGCCGGCGGCATCATCATCCCATTCCTCGGGATCAAGCTGATCGACATGTTGATTACCCGCGCCGGATTGGCGTAAGGCGTAAGGAGTTTTGCTATGAAGAAAAATCTGATCACTGCCATATTGATGACCATTGCGACCACCATCCTGCTGGGGATTATCTATCCCCTGGTCGTAACCGGACTTGCTCAACTCATCTTCCCCAAGAAAGCCAATGGAGAACTGATTGAGGCGAACGGCAAGCTGGTTGGCTCGCGCTTGATCGGGCAGGCGTTTTCCAGCCCCGCCTATTTCCACTCGCGACTCTCACTCGCAGGCAATGGCTACGATGCCAGCAACTCCAATGCATCGTTTCTGGGACCCACCAATCACCTGCTCATCGACCGTGTAAAAGCAGATGTGGCCTCCCTGCAATCGGAAAATCCCGGCATGCCGGTCCCCATCGATCTGGTGACGTCGTCGGCCTCCGGCCTCGACCCCGACATCACTCCCGCTGCGGCGGAATTTCAAGTCCCGCGGATTGCCCAACAGCGCCGTATCAGCCCGGATCGGGTGCGCGAAGCCATTCGTCAGCACACGGAAGCGCGTCAGTTCGGATTTCTTGGCGAACCCCGCGTCAATGTGTTGGAGTTAAATCTTAGGTTGGATGAGATTTCGGCCAAGCCCGCCGCTCACTGAAAATATGGCGCAGGCGATCGTTTTTCACCTGTTTGTCATCCCGAGCGCAGCGAGGGGATGAATTCACGTTTGAAGTGCAACAGTGTGTTCTAAGAATACCTCGTTGGGAGTTTTGAAGCCGAGGCATTTTCTAGGTGTGTTGTTGTAGCGTTCGAGGCAGAGGGCGAGGCGATGGGCGGACAGGGTGTTGAGGTCGGTGTTTCTGGGCAAAAGGCGGCGCAAGCGGCCGATTGCGTTTTCGATGCCGCCCTTCTGCCACGGCGAGTGCGTGTCGCAGAACCAGGTCTGGATGCCAAAGCGCCGGCTCAGGAGGTAGTGTTTGCTGAACTCCGCTCCGTTATCGAAGGTCATCGATTGGCACGCGCGCGCCGGCATGGCTTCGACCATGGCGCTGAGATTGTCGGCGACCGCCTGCGCCGTTCTCGTCTGCTGCCGAAGCAGCAGGGCGCGCCGCGATCGCCGTTCCTGCGCCACCAGCAAGAACTGTCCCGCTTTGCTGAAGCTCATGAGATCGGCTTCCCAATCGCCCCAGCGCGTTCTGGTCTCCACCACCGCCGGACGATCGTGGATGGAAACCCTCTCCAATATGGACGCGGTCGACCATCGGCCATTGGGCAGACGCCGTCCGCGACGGTACTTCTGGCGAGGCAGCCAGCGATGCAGGGTTTCATTGAAGGACCAACTGCGCCAATAAATGTAACGGTAGATCGATTCGTAGCTGATGCGTTCGCTGTCCGGCGACTGGGCCATGCGGCCGGCAATCTGCTCCGGCGACCATCCTGCGGCGAGATGTTGCAAAACTCTCTCCCGAAGTTCCGGCAGCCGTTCCAGCTTGTGGGCTCGACCGCGGGCATGACGACGCAAGGTCAACTGCTGCGCGCGCTGCGGATCGTAGCCTCCGGTCCACTGCTTGGACGCCTTGCTGTTGCGCTTCAGTTCCCGGCTGATCGTCGCCGGGCTCCGTCCCAGAGCGGCAGCGATGCAGCGCAGAGATTTACCGTCTGCATGCAGACGGTAAATCTCAATCCGCTCCCTGAGGCCCAACTGCTCATACTTTCTTTTTTCCATCGCAACACCTTTGTACGGTGTTGCACTTGATTCGTGAACTCATGGGGACCCTGGTGTTTGTCAGTGGGCAAAGCGCTGAAAGTCGTAGTCACCAAGGTCATCTATCGGGGCCACCCCGGCGTGGATAAGATCGCTTGAGCAACACCGATCTTATCCATCGAGGAAGACCGCATGCGAGCACAGCAGTGGTGGATCTTGGCAGTGATCGTCGTGGCCGCAGCATTCGCACTCCAGGCGCCGCTGGCGACAGACGCACAGGATGCGTCCGTTGCACCGGCCGCGCAACCGCAGACCGCGAGCTTTCAAGATCCTCCGAGCCGAGTTGCCCGGTTAAGTTTCATCGAGGGTTCCGTTTCCTTCCAGCCCGCCGGCGAGGACGACTGGGTTACCGCAGCCCGCAACCGTCCCCTGGTGACCGGTGACAGTCTCTGGGCCGATGAAGATTCGCGCGCCGAGATTCACCTCGGATCGACCGCGCTCCGCCTCGGCGCAAACACTTCGATTACTCTGCTCGAAGTGAGCGACCGGGCAACCCAGATTCGTCTGGCGCAAGGCTCGTTATTCGTCCGTGTGCGCCACGTCGACGATGAGGATTCGTTTGAAGTTGACACCCCCAACGTGGCGTTCACCGTCATGCAGCCGGGGGAGTACCGCATCGATGTTGACCTCGACGGCAGTCGCAGCGAGGTAATCGCCTGGCGCGGGCGCGGCCAGGCCATCGGCAGTGGTTCCGCGTACACGGTGGTTGCCGGTCAGCATGCGACCTTCACCGGCTCCGATCAGTTGAACTACGATCACGGCCAGACTCCCGAGAACGACGGATTTGACAAGTGGGCGCGTAATCGCGACCAGGCCGAAGAACAGGCCAACGATCAATCCGCTTCCGCAAACTACGTTTCCCGCGACATGACGGGATACGAAGACCTCGACGCCTACGGCTCCTGGAGCTATGTTGACGGCTACGGCATGTCCTGGCAGCCGACCGATCTGGCAGTCGGATGGGCCCCTTACCGCTTCGGCTACTGGGCCTGGGTGGGTCCGTGGGGCTGGACCTGGGTGGAAAACGAACCTTGGGGTTTTGCCCCCTTTCATTATGGACGTTGGGCCTACGCCGGAAGCCGCTGGGTATGGGTTCCGGGACCGAGCGGCGTGCGGCCGGTTTACGCTCCTGCTCTGGTGGCGTGGGTAGGCGGCGGTCCAGGCTCCAACTTCGCGTTTTCCTTCGGAGCCGGAGTGGGATGGTTCCCGTTAGCTCCAGGCGAGGTGTTTGTCCCCGGCTACCGCGTGAGTCGCACTTACGTGAATAACGTTAATCTCAGCAATACGCGAGTGGAGAGAACGACGGTGACGAACTTCTACAACACCGCGATTCTCAGCCACGGCGCGCCCGTTAGCGATATTGCCTATGCGAACCGTGGCGTCAACGGTGGGGTAACGGTGGTCTCGCATGACACGTTTGTAAATGCGCGGCTAGTGGCAGGCAACCTGGTATCGGTTCCCGCGAAAGAACTGGCAGCCGCGCCGGTGTCACACCTGGCCGCGGTCGAACCGGTCAGAAGCAGTGTCGTCGGTCCCGGCTCACCGGCCACGAACCATCCGCCCGCGGCGGTTATCAGCCGCCCTGTGGTGGCGCTCAGAACTCCGCCTGCGATGCTGCGCCCTTTCGATCAACAGGCTGGAACGCATTCGACTCCCCAACCGCTTATTCGGCAAGCCCTGCCGGGACGTCCGGTAGCAGCTACGTCTCCTGCGCCGTCGCCGGATAGTTCGCGTACTCTCGGAGAAGCCAGCACCGGCGAGGCGAAACTGAAGCCACGCATCGTGTGGGAGGCGGAAGGCACTCCAGAGCCCGAAAAGAGCGCGCATCCTCAGTCTCAAGGACGAACCGCGCAACCTGCGCGGAACTCACGTTCCACGCAGCAGCAGCAGCCTCAATCTGCGGCTAAGCCAGTCTCCCCTGTGCGGCGCGATGAACAGCCGCATCGGGATGAACAGTCGCATAAGGATAATGATAATGATCAGAAGACCAACCACTCGCAGCAGCAGAAAGCCGCGCAGCCCCAGCCGCAACGGAAGCAGAGTTCACCGCCGCCGCACGAAGCAGGCGCTGCCAAGAAATAACGGTAGTGGTCTAATTTAAATCGGCTTTGAAAGGGCACGGCTTCAGCCGTGCCGTAAGCGTCATATTTTCATTGCGGCTTTAGCCGCTGCGGGATTTCAATTTTCAAACTGCACCACTACCGAAATAACATTGACGCGAGTCCGCCGCCTGCGCTCTGATAAGACCGCATGCCCTGCGCTTCGCGAGCCAACCGAAACCGAAGTCGAAACAGAAATATTGCGCCGGGAGCTAGGGAAGACCATCCGCTCTCGGCGCAATTGTTTTGCCCGGCTTTTTTGCTAACGGCCTCATGACTGAGCTTGCCAAAACCGAGCCTAAGCGTCCGGCGCTCAACTGGATGGACGTTCTCTGGCTGCTGTTTCTGGCCGGACTGGCAGCCCTGCCGCCCCGAGCCGAGATCCACAAGCAACTTATCTTGCTTGCCATCGGTCTCGTGCAAGTCAGCGAATCGTGGCTCCTGGCGCGCTTTCCACGGCGTGGCGGCGCCTATATCGTCCTCCTGAAGATTGGCTTGGCGACGCTGCTGATCGATCACACCGGCGAGATCGGAATCAACAGCAGCTACTATCCCATTTACTATGTGCCGATCGTCACCGCCGCCGAATATTTCGGACCGTGGGGCACCCTGCTATGGACGGCCTTGGCCTCGGCCGCGTATTGCTCTTATCTTTATCCCGCCCTTCAGGAATATGAGATCACGACCGAGGGCAAGGAGTTCCTCGCCCTTCGCATTCTGTTTTTCTTTCTGGCCGCCATGGTGGTGAACCGTTTCGTGGTAGAAAATCGCCGGCAAACCAAACGCTATCAGGATCTCGCCGAGACGCTGGCCGAAACCAATCGCAGATTGCGGCAGGCGCAAGAAGAAGCGCGGCGCTCCGAGCGACTGGCCGCCCTCGGACAAATGTCGGCTGGTCTGGCCCACGAAATTCGCAATCCCCTGGGAGTGATCAAGGGTTCGGCTGAAATGCTGCATCAGAAGCTGGGAGACTCGAATCCCCTGGCAACCGAATTGGCGGGCTACATCTCAAGTGAGACCAATCGTCTAAGCGCGCTGGTCACGCGCTTTCTCGATTTCGCCCGTCCCTTGCACGTCGAGTTGGATCCTCACGATGTCACAGAGGTGTTGGAGCGCGCCCTGCATTCGGTATCTTTATCGATGAAAGACTCGCCGGTACGCATAGAACGCCAGTATGAGCCCAACTTGCCGCTGCTTCCGCTCGACGATAGTCTGTGCGAACAGGCCTTCGTGAATTTGATTCAGAACGCTTATGACGCCATGGGCGCGGGCGGAACACTTCGGCTTTCGGCGGCGAAAGCGCACTCGGCGAACCGCGAAGGAGTAGAAGTGCGCATCGAAGACACAGGGTCTGGAATTCCTCCACAACTGCGCGAGCAGATCTTCAATCCTTTTGTCACCACGAAGAAAACCGGAGTAGGCCTGGGGCTATCGATTGTTTCCAGAATCATTGATGGGCACCACGGAACCATTCGCGTGGAAAATGCCGCACCCGGCGATCACGCGGGAGCCCGCTTCGTTATATTTTTCCCCGCAGCCGAAGAGGCTGCTACATCGGAAGAGGATGCATCTTAGTGACATCGACTATGCACGACGCGAACCGAGGCCGCAAAACAATCCTCCTGTCAAATCTCCTGAAGGCTCTCGCCGGAGGAGTTGCCTGCTTCTTCCTGGGATTTTTCCTCTCGTTATTTGTGACCGTCCCGTGGGCCAGGCATCAGTGGCCGGGCGACGGGCAGGCTGTTCTGGGAGCGTTCTGGCCCAGCGGTTACGCCGGCATTGTGTTAGCGATCGCGGGAACCATCATCCTGCTGATGGGGAAGGAGTGAAAAACGAGAGGTCAAAGCGACAATGACTGGCGAAGTTCCGGGCCAATAAAACATGCCAACCATCCTGATTGTCGAAGATGAAGCCAAAATGCGGCGCCTCCTCGAGTTGAATCTCGCGGACGACGGATTCATCACTCTCTCCGCAGAGGACGCCGAGACCGGCCTGAAACTGCTGCGCGAGAACACCGTCGATCTCGTAGTCACCGATTTGAAGTTGCCGGGCATGGACGGCCTCGAATTTCTGCAAACCATCAAGCGCCAGAATGCGGCTTTACCGGTAGTGGTCATGACCGCGTTTGGCACCGTTGAAACTGCAGTGGAGGCCATGAAATCCGGCGCCAGCGACTACGTGCTCAAGCCGTTTTCGCTGAGCGAAATGCGCATGGTGATTCGCAAGGAGCTCGATGTCCACGCCCTGCGCGAAGAGAACCGCTCCCTGCGCGAAGCGTTGGGCAAGCGCTACGAGCATCCCAATGTGGTCGCACGCAGCCCGAAAATGCAGGAGGTCCTGGCCACCGTCGACCGCGTCGCGCCCACAAATTCCACCGTCCTTCTCGGCGGAGAGAGCGGCGTAGGAAAAGACCTGATCGCCCGCGCCATTCATGAAAAATCCAAGCGGGCCTCCGGACCGTTTATCAAAATCAACAGCACCGCGATTCCGGAAAACCTCTTGGAAAGCGAACTGTTTGGTTATGAGCGAGGCGCCTTCACCGGCGCCAACGCCAGCAAGCCGGGCAAATTTGAGCTGGCCGATAAAGGAACACTATTCCTAGACGAAATCGGCGACGTTCCCCCAGTCATTCAGGTAAAACTCCTGCGCGTGCTCCAGGAGCGAGAATTCGAACGGCTGGGTGGCACGCGAACCATCAAGGTCGATGTCCGGCTCATTGCCGCCACCAATCGCGATCTGCGCGAAGCCCTGGAGCAGGGTACCTTTCGCGAGGATCTTTACTATCGCCTGAACGTCGTCCCCATCGACATCGCGCCCCTGCGCCAGCGCAAAGAAGACATCCCAGATCTGGTGAAGCTCTTTATGTCGCGTTTCGCCGAGGACTCGGGCAAGCCCTTGGAAGCCATAACCCCGGAGGCGATGCAGATCCTGGTCAATTATTATTGGCCGGGAAATGTGCGCGAGCTGCAAAATATCATCGAACGCGCCTGCACCTTGGCCCGGGGAACTGTGCTCGAAGCTGCGGATATTCATCTCGACCTGCGCCCCACGAAGGCGGCCAACGGTGCCACTGGATTTCTCCCCGAAGGAATGACGCTGGAGCACTGGGAGGACGAGATGATTCGCGAGGCCTTGCGGCGCGCTCACGGCAACAAAAGCCAGGCCGCCCGCCTTCTGGGCTTATCTCGCAACGCCCTGCGCTACCGGCTTTCGAAAATCGGCATCACCGACGAAGGCGAGAAAGAAGCCTAGCCCCTCAATGGCGTCATTCCGAGCGAAGCCGCTTTTCAGCCGCAGCGAGGAATCTCCCACTCACCCGCTATAGCGCGTCAGCCAGACTGCAAATTTCTGCACACTCCACAACGCCCTCCGCCTTACAATTCTCCTGTCGTAATCCCGCAAAACCGGGTTACAATCTTAACCGCTCTTGCACCAGGGATTCTGGCCACCCCAGGTCGACTACCGCAGAACGCCAAATAACACCAATCCAGATCAAACTACACCAGGGAGAAACTATGATCCGAAGACGAAGTAGCCATTTGCTGGTAATGTTTGTGCTCGTGGCAGCCATGAATGTCGTTTGCCGAGCCGAATCGCAAAGTCTTTTGACGCGTCATACGCGTGAAGTCACCCGCAATGGGCAAGCGCCAATGGTTGGGCATCTTCCCGCGTCCCAGTCCATGCGAATTGTTCTGGCTCTGCCGCTTCGCAACCAGGCCGCTCTCGATAACTTTTTGAAGGATCTTTACAACCCTTCCAGTGCTTCCTTCCACAACTTCCTCACGGTAGAGCAGTTCACCGAGAAGTTCGGCCCTACGCCACGGGATTATGAGACGGTGAAGCAGTTCGCCAGGGATAACGGCTTCCGGATTGTTGGCACATCGCGCAACCGTTTAAACCTGAACGTTGTCGGCTCAGTTTCCACCATTGAAAACGCCTTCCACGTGACGATGGGTGTTTATCAACATCCTACAGAAGCACGCACGTTCTACGCTCCGGATCGTGAGCCCACCACCGACATGGCGGTTCAGCTCTGGCACATTTCTGGTTTGGATAATTATTCGATACCGAAGCCCGCGCTCACTCGCCGGGATGCAAACACGCCAGGCGCGATCTCGAACGCTACTACCGGTTCGTGTCCTTCGAAGTCGTTTTGCGGTAGCGATATGCGAGCTGCTTATTACGAGGGCACAGCTCTCACCGGCAGCGGACAGTCACTCGGATTGTTGGAATACTACGGAACCGATTTGACCGACCTCGACACCTATTACGCGAACGCGGGTCAAACCAACAATGTTCCCGTTACCCTGCTGTCGACCGACGGCACCAGCACCAAATGCGTCTATCCCAGTTGCGACGATACCGAACAAACCATCGACATGACGCAGGCGCTGGGCATGGCTCCGGGCATGTCGAGTCTGGTGATGTACGTGGGCTCTTCTGATTCCGCGATCTTCAACTCCATGGCTACGGCCAACCCATTGAACGCTCAGTTGAGTTCTTCGTGGACCTGGACCCCTGCCGACCCCAAAACCGATGACCCTTATTTCGAGGAGTTCGCGGCGCAAGGCCAAAACCTGTTTCAAGCCTCGGGAGACAGCGGTGGCTATAAGGGCTCGTCTCCCTGGCCGACAAATTCTGTGTACATCACTGCCGTCGGTGGTACGGACTTGACCACCTCAAGCGCAGGCGGTCCCTGGGCGTCGGAAACGGTTTGGTCCGACGGTGGCGGCGGTTGGGGGACTAACATTGATATCCCATCATGGCAGGTGACCGCGGCCGACACCTGCAACTCCCTCGGTGGCGACTGTTCCAAAACCTATCGCGACGTACCAGACGTGGCGGCCAATGCGAACTTCACCTTCTACGTCTGTGCCGATCAAGAGGCCTGCAGCGCCAACGAATACGGTGGAACCAGCTTCGCCGCTCCCATGTGGGCCGGCTATCTGGCTCTTACTAACGAGCAGTATCTCGAGAACGGATCCAAGACGACTCTCGGTTTCATCAACCCGGCGCTCTATGCTATCGGCGCGAGCTCGACCTATACCACTGACTTCCACGACATCACCAGCAGCTCCAACGGCAGCAACGGCTTTACCTGTGTCGCCGGTTACAATTTGTGCGGCGGCTGGGGCAGCCCGAACGGTGACAACCTAATCAACGCACTCGCTGTCGTGAACTCAAATCCCAGCTTCACCATCAGCGTTTCTCCGACCAAGATCACCATTGCCAAGGGAGCTTCCGGCACGGTTACGATCACCACGACCGTCTCGGGTGGCTTCGATTCAGCCATTACCCTGACTGCCACCGGACAGGGCTCTAAACAAACCGTAACCTTCAACCCCAATCCCATACCAGCACCGGGTTCGGGAACCTCAACCATGACGATTAAAGTAGGCAGCACGGCCACCACTGGCAATAAGAAGATCACCATTACCGCAACGGGTGGAGGACTTTCGCTGACTACAACCGTCACTCTCGACGTCATCAACTAGGAGCCTATACATCGGATTGGTGATGCCGAGTAAAAATCGGAAAGCGAGTTGGCCTGTCATCCTGAGAGTCAGACAAAAGCCCGGACCTTTAATCGGTCCGGGCTTTTGTCTTTGCTGCGTTAAGAATGTTTTATTTCGACCTGGTGGCTGAAATCCACCAGATCGGCTGAGGTTGGCCACCGGTGTGCTCCTTGTAATAAGACGGGGATTGAGTTCTTCGGCTCTTCCTATTGAAAACAATGAATATAAGGAAGCGCCTTCTGCTCATGTTTGGCACCGCGAGTGCCTTGTAATTAGCAGGCTGCTGAAAAACTCCGATTGGATCGGATTTTGGGAAGTGCGTCAGGTTTTGGGAAGGGCACGACTTTAGTCGTGCCGTTAGGTCCTCCCACACCAAGCGCGCTTCAGCGCCTGCGGGCTGCTTTCGGCATCAGCAGCGAGTTTTTCAGCAGCCTGCTAGCTGCAAACTTCGGCTTTGCATCGTTCACAGTTTTGAGATGAGGCGGTTTATGAAGAACAGGCTGTTTGCAAATTTCGCGGTTTTCATCTTCGCTTTGGCCGGCGGCCTTTCGATCTCCGCGGCACAAACCACCGAGGAGGGTCCCGGCCCCTCGGAGCAGCCCAGCGCACCCATGGAAATCGGCCAACAGCAGCCCGCTCAGCCGCCATCCGCTCGACCACCTCAATCCCCCAGCCGGCCCGGCCAGCCCCAAGCTGGCCAACCCCCGATGGGCCCAGACGACGAATCCGCCCCTTCCGGCGAAGGACCGGCCAACACTGACAAGGGTGTCGGCCGCATCAGCATGATTCATGGCGATGTCTCCACCCAGCGCGGAGACTCGGGCACGTGGTCGGCCGGCATCTTGAATCAGCCAGTAGCGAATGGAGACAAGGTTTCCACCGCGGCAGACGCCCGCGCGGAAGTGCAACTCGACTACGCCAACATTCTGCGCCTCGGAGCAAACGCGCAAGCTACCGTTGCCAGCTTCACCAAAAGCTACATCCAAATTCAGCTCGGCCAGGGATTGGCGAATTACTCCGTCTTCGGCGAAAGTGAAGCCGAGCCTGAGATCGACACCCCGAACGTTGCCGTGCACCCCGCCCACGTGGATGGCGTTTTCCGTATTGAAGTCCGCCCCGATGGCGATTCAATCGTCATCGCGCGCAAAGGCAATGCGCAGATTTCTACGCCGCATGGCATCGCCGAGCTGAAGCAGGGAGAAATGGCGACCGTGCGCGGCTCCGGCGCCGACGCTAAATATAAGATCAGCCCCGCTCCCGAGCGCGACGATTGGGACCGCTGGAACAGCGAGCGCGATCACATGATTCACCAGGCAGACGCCTGGCGTCACACCGACAAGTATTACGTCGGGTCGGAAGATCTCGACGCCAATGGACACTGGGAAGACGCTCCCGACTACGGTCAGGTCTGGGTTCCGGATGAGCCCGACGGTTGGGCTCCGTATCGCGACGGCGACTGGACCTGGGAGCCTGACTACGGCTGGACCTGGGTTGGCTTCGAGCCTTGGGGATGGGCGCCTTATCACTACGGCCGCTGGATGTGGTACGGCGGCGCGTGGGCGTGGTGGCCGGGTCCGGTATGGGGGCCGGGGTTTTATCGTCCCTTCTGGGCACCCGCCTACGTCTCGTTCTTTGGCTTCGGCGGTGGTTGGGGATTTGGTTTTGGCTGGGGCGGTTGGGGAGGCTTCGGCTGGCTCCCCATCGGGCCTTGTGACCGCTTTTACCCGTGGTGGGGCGGCTATCGGGGTCACTTCGGCGTGGTCGGCGTGGAACGCTTTAATGCGCTCAACCATGCCGGCATCGCACCGCTGCATGGCGGCACAGAATTTTCCAACCTCGCCCACCTCAACGACGCGCACATCGGTGGAGCAGTTTCTACCGTTGCAGCCGGCAAATTCGGCGCGGGCCGCGTCACCGCTCTGGCCGCCACTCACGAACAGTTGAGCAGCGCCCGCATGATGACCGGCAACATGCCCGTGGTTCCCACCCGCGCCAGCTTATCGGCCAGCGGACGCCCCGCTTCTCCTTCCACCATGCACAGCGGCGCGGCACAACATTTCTTCGGCACGGCAACTGCATCGCATCCGCAATCCTTCCAGCAGCAGACGGCGCACTTGCAACAGTCGATGCAGCAGAGCCGCTTCTCACCCGTATCGGCCGGCAGCAGAGGCAGCAGCGCCGTTTATGCGGAATCTCGCGGCCCAGACTCGCGGAGTGGAGACTCGCGCGCAACTTCGTCCGGAAAATGGGCTGCGTCTGGAGCGTCGGCAGCGCCAGCCAAGCCAACCGCGGCTCCCGCGTCGGCCGAGAATCGTACTGACTCGACCCCACAGAACCGGACCGAAGCCAATAGCAATAGCAATGGCGACGACTGGAAGTCTTTCACTCCGGCCAAAGAAAGCGGGACGACCGGGCGAAGCCAGAGCGCTACCGACTCCACGTCACGCAGCGCAAGCTACTGGAATCGCACCGCGCCCACTTCCTATTCACGCGGGTCCGCTTCGAGCCGCGCTTCCGCTTCCCGTCCGCAGCTCAATATGCGGCAGCCAATCGTGCAACCCCGCTCCTCTGGAGCCTACGGTGGCGCTTCCCACAGCGCTCCGAGCAGCGCCGGTCATTCCTCCGGCGCAGGCCACTCCGGTGCCACCAGCGGAGGACATTCCAGTGGCGGCGGTGGCGGCGGAGGAAGTCATCACTAGAAACCCGGCGCGTGCCCTAGAAGGCTGCGGAAAAACTCCGATTGCGTCAGGTTTTGGGAAGGGCACGACTTCAGTCGTGCCGTTAAGTCCCTCAACACTAACCGCGCTTCAGCGCCTGCGGGCTGCCTTCGGCATCAGCAGCGAGCTTTCAGCAGCTGTTAAAAACCTGCGCTTGCCCCAGATACCTCGTTGCTGGCGAAATCACATTTCACTCAGAACCCCGACAGGCCGGGTCTATGAGCGCTATGGCGATTTTTCGCCAACTACTACCTACGATGTGCCCTTCCTCTCGCGCCATGCATCTGCCTTGCTGCCAAGATAGAACCACCACAGGCTTCCCAACACAATAAACGTCGTAACTTCGATGAACTCAGGCAGAACCCATGCCAATGCTATGACTACCATTGAAGCTGGGAAGTCGACAACTGCCAGAGCCTGTCCCACCACATCCAATTGCGTCCATTTCAGGCGTCCCAGAAAGGCGGTGAGGCAGAGTGCAAGATGCAACGACGCAACGACGAAAAAGTATAAGCAAGCCGCCGATGCTTCGGATTTGTGAGCGCCATCATCCAATTGAAGGCTAGTCCGCCGACTTCGCAGTGTCGATATTACCTTTGGGTTTGTTCCAAACGCACTCAGTTGGGATAGTCAGGCCTTAGTTTTGACCAGATGAGTGAAATGGGGATGCTTCCACACTTATGGCTTTGCGTCAGCAGCCCTCAAAGGTTCCCATGGCGCTCAATAAGAGCCAGGCGGCGGGGAGCAGTCCAATCGCCCACCACCACTTGTCCCTAACTGCCGCCCAGAGAATCGCGATTGGAGAGGCTAGACTGGTTGCAAGGACAGCCCGCGCAAGCGGTCTCGCGGACAAGCCACAGACGGATGAAAAAGTCTGGACGTACAGAAGCATCACCCAGCCCGTGGCAACACCGGTAACCCCTGCGACGCCGAGTTTTCGTTCTTTCGTCCACGAGTTTTCGTTCATCAGGTCTCACTATTCTGGCCTATGCTGCATTGACATTCAACGTAACTATTGAAAACAGGCCATTACACGTTTTGACCCGCTGGTCTGGCGATAGCACAACAGCCAAGAAGAATTTATCGCGGCCCTAACCCATCTCCAACCCAAAAATTCACATCAGGCGGCAACTCCGGGGACTATAATCTCGATCCAGTCTGCTGCACATTCTAGTACGCACAGGAAGTGATCCATGCCTGTCGAGCAGGGAAGTCTAGAACTGTTGCAGCATGCCGCACAATCGAGCTCCTCCAATCGAAAACTTCCGCCCGCGACCGCGCTCCCGGCCCGAACCACGAGAGACTTTTCCAAAAGGAGAAACCAGATGAAGACCCGCGTATTATTATTCACCCTCGCGGCGGCCATTGCCGTCACGTTCAGCCTTGTGGTGCACGCGCAGGCACAAGCCCAGTACAAGATTTTGCTTTCCTTCACCCCGGGCGGCAACAACGGAAGCTATCCTAGTTCGAAGCTGACCTTCGATTCTGCGGGCAACCTGTACGGCGTGACCGAGGACGGAGGTGACACCAAGCTGGGCTGCACGGAGTACGAAGGCTGCGGAGTAGTGTTCAAGCTTTCACCCAACAGTAATGGCGGCTGGCGCGAAACCTCCCTATTTCGCTTTTCGACCTCGACCACCGGCGCTCTTCCTGAAGGCGGAGTCGTAGTGACCGCCGCAGGCGACGTAATCGGCACCACTGTGAATGGCGGCAGCGGGCCTTGCGGCGGCGCCGTAACCGGATGCGGGCTGGCCTACCAACTGACCCCGGCGACCGGCATCTGGTCTGAGACCGTACTCCAATACATGAGCACCTACGCCAACGGCGGCATCCCCGATGGGCTGATCGCCGATGGCAGCGGGAACCTCTATGGAGTGAATGCGGTCGATGGCAGTGGCACCTGTGCCGGGGGCGGCTGTGGAACCATCTATCGCCTGTCGCCGGGTTCCTCCGGAGGATGGGAAATGACCGTGCTCTACACCTTTACGGGAGGCAGCGATGGCGGAGGACCATGGGGTGGCCTGAGGTTCGACGCGGCCGGAAATTTGTACGGTGCGACCTACGCCGGAGGCAACCTGGCGACGGGCTGCAACACCTCCTCCGGTCCAGGGTGCGGCGTCGTTTTCAAGCTTTCGCCGACTGAGTCCGGACCCTGGGATGAAACCGTTCTTTATACTTTCACTGGCCTCTCGGACGGCGGCTATCCCAACAGCGACCTCGCCTTTGACAGCGCAGGAAATCTTTACGGAACGACCTTGGGTGGTGGGAAGAGCAATTCCAATTGCGACTTCTATGGCCTCTGCGGAGTGGTCTTCAAGTTGTCGCCCACGGCTTCCGGTCCCTGGACGGAGAGCGTGCTTTACAGCTTTAGCGGCGGAACGGACGGCGCGACTCCAGCCGCGGGCCTGATTGTAGACAGCGCCGGCAGTCTATACGGCACGACCGAATACGGCGGCGGCAACTCTGATTGCAGTTCGTTCGGATGCGGCGTTGTTTTCAAGCTGGCGCCGGCCTCCGGGGGCAACTGGAAGGAAATCCTGTTGCACACGTTCGATGGAGGCGATGGCTCGTCGCCCACCGGACCGCTGACCTTCGGCAGCGGGGGTAACCTGTATGGCATGGCAACTTTCGGTGGTTTCGGTGGGGGAGTAGTGTTCGAGATTAAACCGTAATTCAAAAGCCTTCCGGGCCAGCATTTCTTCGGTAGTGGACATTCCACTGGCGCAAGTTCGGCCCATTCGGTGGCGGGAGCGGAGACGTGGCGGAAGTCACCACCAACGATCTTAAATTCGACCGGTGTCCTCGACGGTATCGAGTACAAGTTGTTCGAAGCTAGGGGCCAATTCTGCGACCACCTTCACCCTGTTGTTGCAGAGAATCTCCTCGTGATCAATTTTGACAATTGCGTAGTCTTTTTTCTTCGTGCGGGATCGGACGCTGAAGCAGACAGGATCGTAGTCCATATCAGGGCCTCTTCCAAACTGAATATAGCCTGCCGGAATCAGAGCTTCCCAGATCGCCGGGTCTCGCGAAATTTCCGAGAGTAATCCGCTCAGGTCGGGCCCGGGAGGATTGGGCAACAGGCTGAACGATGGCAAGTAAACTCGCGGCCACCGATAAGAAAGAACCAGAAGCTCAAAAAGTGGCGGGAACTTCGCCGGAAGCTTTGCATAGATGGGATCCAACATCGCCCGATCAGCGGTCTTTTTCAGAGGTTTCCAGTCAAAATCTCCCCACTCGTCGGGCTCGACGACTCTGAGTTCCCATGCAACCGGATCTACTTCCTTCGAAGTTGTAAGTGGCCCATCAAGCTTTTCGAAACTCGCTACAAAACGCTCTATAAGCTCATTCTGATTCACGGACTTTTCCTAGCCTCAACAAGTCTGCTGCTACGGTCGCGCGTACGCCGGACTATCCGGATCCGGCCGATCATAGTCTCGCCCATACTTGTTCTTGTGCGCCATCTCCAAATCAGATTCGGCCAGCGTAAAAGCTCCCAGGAACGAATCTCCCGGCGTAACCGTAATCTCGCGTTCCGCGGCGCGCAGCGCCTCTGGTGAAACCGAATTATGAAAGACATGCATCTGGTACCGGCCCGGCACCACGCCGCTCATGGCAATCTCACCCCGGGCATTCGAGATCGCATAGTACGGCGTATTCAGCGCGATCACCACCGCGCTCATCTGCGCGTGTATGTTGCAGAAGATGAACGAAATTCCCGGCTTGTCGAATTGCACAAACTGCGTCGTCCCGCTCTCGTAAAGTCCCAAGTCGAAGCGCTTGCCGTCGAACAAAGAAAATACATTGTGAAAAAAAGGATCGTGATTCGGAAACTCAACCTTTCCTCCCGCCGGAATCACTACCAGTGACGGCTGAAAACTTTTATCCTTCTGCACCAACTGCGGGATCGGTCCTACCTGCGGCGGCGGAGCAGGCATGGGTGTATTGCCCAGCGGCGTCAGCCACACCACAACCTTCGAAGCATCGTGCGCGCTGCGTCCGTTTCTGGTGAGCTGGACCTTGCCTTTGAGGTCCACTTTCTGTGCTGCCAGGAAACAAGTAAGCGTGAGAACGCACGCCACAATTCGCAGAGGTTTCCCGGAAGAACCTGTCGGGCTCGGTCTTTTCAAAATAGTATCCCCATCGACAGATTGATCTGGTTGGTCACACTGGCGCTATCGTAAATCGGGAACGTATGCAAGCGCCTGAACTCCGCCGCCAACAGCAGATCCGATCGTGGACGATAAATCAGATTGCCCAGCGCACCCCGATTGCGCCCTTGGATCGGACCAAAATTATTGGCGTCTGTCGCGAAGCCCCGGATGTCGCCGGCGAACGCGTCATCCTCGGCAAAAACTCCATTGAGCTCCAGCTTCGGCGTCAGCTGGAATTTCAGTTGACTCCATCCTCCGGCCGAGTTCAGGCCCCGGATCGGGCTCGTCGCATAATAAGGATTGCCTCCGTACACAATGGTTTGGCCCACGGCTGCGCCTAATCCTCCCACCGCGCGCCCGCGGTAAAATTCTCCGGACAGATTCACGCGTCGAACAATTGGAATCTGCCAGTCCGCCATGCCGGCCCAGGCGTCCACGTTGTGATCCCACGACCATTGCTGGCGGCCATAGTAGCCGGCCACGCCCAAGCTCAAAGGATGGTCGAACACTGGCTTCGACCACGCTGTGCGCACCGCGTACGCCGGCTGGCCAGTACTCTCGCCTGCCGTGGCCGAGCGCGTGAATGAATTGCTCGGAGTTTCCCAGTCGAGGTTATCCAGAATTCCGCCCTGTACCGTCAGTCTCTGCTGATCGGTCAAAGCGAAGCTATGCTCGACACGAATCTGCGGAGTCCAACCCCAGAGGTTTCCCGCATATGCGAAAGTCGGAATCGCCAGCGATGCGAATGATGTCGGAGAGAGCGGCGAGATGAACAACGAATCTTGGCCGGCTACTACAGACGTGTCTTTCCAGTCCAGTCGCAGGCTCGCGGTTTGCATGCGCGCGATGCCAAAATCGACTCCATTGTCGGTTGCCGGAAATCCGCCGAAAAAATCGAACTGCACATTCGCCGAAGTTCTCGCGCCCGCCACATTCGGACCAAAAATCTCCAGGCCGATTTCCGTTTGCCGCAAGGTCGCGCCAAAACTCGTCTGCGAGGTGCCGGGAACTGCTGGCTCCGCGTAGTCTGGCACGTCCAGATTATCGGAGCCTCCTACGTTGCGAAACGCGTTCATGAGCACGATTCCGGAAAGCCGGGCGCGATACTTGCCGGCCGTTTCCACTTTGGTTTGATATTGCTCCTCAATCTTCGATCCCAGCAGTTGGGTGGATTCCTCCAGTCGCTGCACTCGGCTGGCGACGTTGGTTGCCGCGGCAGCGGCCTGCTCCGTATTTCCTGAAGACGTAGCTTCCGCCGTGGATGGCGCGGCCGGATTGGTCGAAGCCACGAGAGGAGCGAGCAGCTTGCGCGTGTCTTGCAATTCCTGACGCAATTCTCGCATTTCCGCGCGTGACTCCGCATTTTCAGCGCGCATCTGCTCGATGACCGCGCGTAATTCGCGCACCTGAGAATCGAGTTCACGCACCGAAACGTCGCCGGATTGAGTTGTCGCCGGCGCGCCTTCCTGGGCCATTCCGCAGCCGCACAGACAAATCATTGCGGCTAGGACCATGGCAGTGGTACGAAGCGCAAGGGTTTCAGGGGTCTTCACACTTCCTCCTGCGCGACATGCGGACTCCTTGCAATCGGGTTCGGGGAGCTGGGTCTAGGTGTCCAAATGTCGAATTGAATTTTTCGTCGTCCTATCGTTGCTTCCGGGAACGCTGCTTAAACTTGACGTTTCGCGCTCCAAGGGATGCGCGCTCTCCGGATCGCCGCTTTCAGCCGAACCCTGGGGAGCCCGGCCCGGAAGCGTGATCCGAAAAATTGTTCGCCCATCCCCACTGCGTTCCTGCAAAACTTCTCCGCCGTGATCGTGCACAATCTTCTGCACCACGGTGAGCCCAAGTCCGGTGCCGTTCTCTTTTCCAAAACTTACAAAAGGATGAAACAGTTTGTCACGAATTGGCTCGGCAATGCCCGGACCATTATCGGCGACTGCGATCGTCACCGCGAATCCAATGCGCTCCACCGTAACCTGCACTAGGCCCTCGCTGCCGGGCGCGGCTTCGCAGGCATTCAGCAGTAGATTGTATAAGGCGCGCTCCAGCTTGCGGGTATCGAACCAGGCTAAGCTCTGTCCCTTGCTATGCACTTCGATCTGCGTCCCCTGATGGCGCGGATGCAGGCGCACCGCTTGCATGGCTCGATTCACCGATTCGACGACGCTCGAGTAGGTCGGATTCAGCGACTCCCGCGTGCGGGCAAACTCCAGCAGGGAGTCGATCAGGTCCGTCATCTGATTCACACCCGTGCGCACTTCCTGATAAAGCTCCTCGCGCTGCACCGAAGTTAAGTGCCCATCGCAAAGAAATTCAGAATTGGCGACCACTGCCGCCAATGCATGCCTGAGGTCGTGCGAAATCGAACTTGCCATTCTTCCAATCGTGGCCAACTGTTCCGACTCCAGCAACGCCTGCTGCGTCTTGAGCAAGCTCGAGCGCATCCGATCGAAGGCCGAAGTGAGTTCCGCCACTTCGTCGCTTCCTCTCGCATCGAGAGGATGATGAAAATCACCGTGCTCCAGCGCTCGCACGCCTTCCACCAGATTTGCCAGGGGGCGGGTAAAGGTGTGCGAGATTACAAACACCAGGCCGCTGCCAATCAGAACCGCGGTGAGTCCGAGCAGAAGCAACAGCCGGTTCAGGTTGGTGAGAAATTTTGCCGCCTGATCGTAGGATCCGAGCACCGTCAAGCGCACCGCAGGTGTTTGTTGCCCCGATAAATCCAGCGAGGTCGCAACAAAAGTCTCTTTGCCAACTTCTACGTCCCGCGGCCCACCCGCTGGCGCTGCCGCCGGAGATGATCCTGCGGCTAATTCCCGCACGCCTGGAGTCTGCGCCTGCTCGGGCGTCAAGGTTGTTGCCACCAATTCATTGCCGTAGGAAAATGCCACCTGGCTGGCCGAAACCTTGCTGACCTCATGCGCCAGCCGGTCGTCGATTTCATATCCGATGATCAGAAATCCCAGCAGCGGACCTTCCGTCTTGCCGAAGTAAACCGGCTGCACAAAAGTCTGGTAGAGACGGCGCCCGCCGAACCACCAGTGACTGGAATCCTCTTCTTTTAATGACTGCTGAAAGTATTGCTGCGCCGCCTCGCGCGTGAAGCCTGCCGATTTCGTGTGCAGCGCCACCACCTTGCCATTGCGGTCGGCCAGCGCCAGCAGATCGCTGCCAATCAACGGCCACACATCTTGCGAAGCATCCTGGATGGTGGCCGGGTCGCGCGCCGTCATGATCGCGCGCGTGATCGGCAGATAAGCCACCAGTTCCGCGGAGTGTGTCAGCATCGTCTCTCGATCGTGCTGAAAATTCTGGAATGTGGTGACCGAGTTTCCCAGCTCCTGCACAATTCCCTCGCGCACGTGGCCGCGCACGCTGTAGCTCACCACCAGCAGGCTCAACCCCGTCAGGCCGGCGGTGATCAGCACCATCGAGAGCAGAAAGCGCGTGCGCAGGCGCGCGCGCGGAACCAATGTTTTTCCAGAATGCTCTGTGAAAGTTTGCCGGACGGGTTCGGTTGAAGAGGCCAAGGGTTTCGTCGATGAAAGAGAGTTTAGCGGATGAACTTGTAGCCCATGCCGTGTACCGTCCGGAAGTGTACCGGGCTTGCCGGGTCGCGTTCCAGTTTCTGGCGCAGCTTCAGGATGTGATTATCGACAGTGCGCGTGGAAGGGTAGTTCTGGTATCCCCAAACTTCGTTCAGCAGTTCGTCTCGGCTGATTACGCGGTCTGCATTTTGCACCAGAAATTGCAGCGTCTTGAACTCCTGCGCGGTTAGAATCACAACGTTGCCATCGCGCTGCACTTCCATTTTTTTGAAGTCGACCGAGATGCCGTCAAAGGAGATCAGCTTGGCGCTGGCCGGCCTGGCGGCCGTGTGTCGCAGAGCTGCGCGCACCCGCGCCAGCAGCTCCCGCGGACTGAAAGGCTTGGTTACATAATCATCCGCCCCTAACTCCAGCAGCAGAACTTTATCCGAGACATCGCTGGTCGCGCTCAGCACGATGATCGGTTGCGTCGGCGCTACCGCCTTAATCTCCTTGCACACATCGCCTCCGGAAAGCTTAGGCAGGCGCAGGTCGAGAATGATGACCGCCGGCGGATCGGCCTGAAAGCTCTCCAGCGCCGACTTGCCATTTCCTTGCACTTCCACGGCATATCCTTCAGCCTCAAACATTCGCTTGAGCGCCTTCTGCACCGCGGGGTCGTCCTCGACCACCAGAATCCTCCCCGTAGGTCGCGTGGCGTTCATCGGATCTGCCGTTCTTGCGGTAGTCATTGGTGTAGCGATCTGCCCCATAAAAACATCCTCACTTAAATCAGCCCTGGGCTGGAAACCGGAAGCGTGATCGATGCAAACCCCAACGCGCCCGGCAACAACTGAAGCTTACAACGTTTCCCCTGATTTTCCGCCTATTTGCTAAGGTTTGACAAATTTTTTACATTTTCACGATCCAGTCGGAAGGCTCTACGGCAAGGCGTTTGCTGACGTTGCT
Organism: uncultured Acidobacteriaceae bacterium; assembly: GCA_963710965.1. Taxonomy (GTDB): domain Bacteria; phylum Acidobacteriota; class Terriglobia; order Terriglobales; family Acidobacteriaceae; genus Sulfotelmatobacter. The sequence goes on from CAVQCP010000046.1 coordinate 177,504, forward strand.
TGCATGGGTGGCGCAGCGCTTCAGCGCTGCGGTAACCGCCTTGCTTTGACTTCGGCTTTAGCCGCCGAGGTGAGACCGCTAGGCGCGCAACCACTTTTTCCGCAGCCTGTTCAGCCTGCGCCGTTGCGCTGGAAAGCAGCTTTCCGGGAACAAGCCGTAGAATAATACGGCGTGCCCGTTCCCCCTGAATTCGCCAATCTTCGCGTCGTTTTAGTCGACGCCCGCAATCCCCTCAACATCGGCGCCGCAGCCCGCGCCATGAGTAACTTCGGATTTCTCCACCTGCGCGTAGTGAATCCTTACGACGTAGCCTTTGAAGGCGCGCGCTCGGCCGTAGGCGCCGCCGAGGTTCTCACCCATGCCGAAAAATTTGCAACCGTAGCCGAGGCTGTGGCCGATTGCTCGCTCGTGGTCGGAACCACCGCCGTGGGACATCGCGACCTTCAACACACGTTGCAGCGCCTCGAAGCCGGCGCGCCTCTCATTCGCGCGCATATCAACACGGCTCCCTGCGCTCTTTTGTTCGGCTCGGAAAAGTTCGGCCTCTCCAATCGCGATCTGAGCCACTGCCATTGGCTCATGAATATCCCCACGCGCGACGAACATTTTTCCATGAATCTCGGTCAGGCCGTCGCGGTTTGTCTCTACGAATTGATTCGCGACTCGAATGCACAGCCAAAGCCAGAGAAGGGAACTCCCGCATCCGCGGCCGAGATGGAACGAATCTCAGAGACTCTTCTCATCGCGCTGCGCGCCAGCGATTATCCCAAAGTCACAACTTCGGATGCTTTCCAAAATGCCGTCCGCCGCCTCGTCCGCCTCATGCGCTTTCCCTCCGGCGATGCCGAATTTTTCCTCGGCATGTTACGGCAGATGATCTGGAAGATGAAAAAGCCCGATGATTTGTCATCCTGATGATTTGTCATCCTGAGTGAAGGTGGAACTCTGCGCCTGAGCGCAGAGTTCCACCGCAATCGAAGGATCCCCTATCAGCGCCACCGAAGCAGTCGTCGCCGAGTACATCGCCTTGCAGGGGCGCGGCAACGGTGGTGGCCCGGACCCTCTGTCATCCCGACCGAAACTTCCTGACCACAGGGAGGGAAGCGCAGTGCAGGGACCTGCTGTCGTCTCTAAGTCGCGCCGCTCAGCCCTCAACCCAACTGCGCTTCAGCGCCTGTGGCAGCAGCGAGCTTTTCAGCGGTTCGGAAGAATGACAGCCCAATCACGGCTTCTCTTCTTCCGAAGACGCATCCATCCCGGCTCGCCGAAAGCGGAAACGGAGACTCCACATACTTGCCCGCGGCCGGCCGTCCACCTGCGGAGGATTGAATTTCCATCGCCGCGCTGCCGCCAGCGCCAGATTCGCAAAGTACTTGCTCGATCCCGGTGACGTAAGCTTCACTTGCGAAACCCGACCGGAAGCATCAACATCCAGCCGGACATTCACCTTCACCACACCCTGAATCGTGCGCAACGCGCTCTGCGACACTCCTGGCATCACTTGTTGTTGCACGCTGCCCCGCGAGTTTGTTTTTGGCGCAGCAGTTTCTTTCGTTGCCACTGGCGCGGCAGGCAATGGAGCAGCCGGCGCCGGAGAAGCGGCGGGAGGAATATTTGCGGCCTGACTTTCCGTCACCGGAGTCGCCCGCTGATGCCGGATGATCCTGCCGGCAATCAAAGCCACGACGAAAAGAACGGCAACCACGATGGGTGCGACCATCCACCGCCTCGGCTGCTCCGGCGGAAGCTCTGCGCGAACCGCTTCCGCTCGACGCCCAATCACCGGCACCTCTTTAACAGCAACCCATGTCGGAACCGCCGAGGGTTCCAGTTCGCGAAGAATTTCGTCGAGCGTGCAGCGCTGCCGCGGATCGCTTTGCAAGCAGCGCCGCACCGTCTCGCGCAAGGGCTGTGGAATCGTCTCCGGCACGACCATTGGCCCCTTCCTCGTCGTGGGTTCCTTCTGCGTCAACACGGCCAGCAAAGTTGCGCCCAAAGACCAGACATCCGCTGCCGGCGACAGCCCCGCTGCAGCCACTTCCGGCGCGTCATACGCACGGCTCAGCTTGACGCGCTCCCCGGCCTTACCCAGTCCATCGGTCGAGATCTTCAACTTCTCGCCCACCGCCATTACATTCGAGGGCTGGATGCGTCCATGCACCAAGCCGGCGCGATGCAGCGTTGCCAGTGCTTTGGCGGCAGGCAGCAACACCTCTTGCGCCTCTTCTCCCGTAAGCGCCCGCAGCGGAAGAATCTCCCCAAGATTCTCCTCCGCATATTCCATCACCACATAAAGCAGCGGCCTGTCATCGATCCGGCAGCGTCCCCACGCCAGCAGCCGCAGCAGATGAGGATTGGATAGTTTCTTGGCTTCGCTCCAACCAGCAAGCGTAGCTTCCTCACTGCGATTTTTCTGACTCCCACCGTCCGCCGGAATTAACTTGATAACCGCTTTTTGCGCTCCGCTTTCGCCGTACTCCGTAAGAAAAACATCGCTATGATCCGAACCGCCAAGCCACTGCCGCAGCGGGAACCGCTTATCCACCACCCGGCCTTCCCACTGTTTCCACATTTTGCTCGAAGCACTCATACGCCCACTATAACCAATCCGCCATTCTATTCCAGCCGCAGCCCCAGCGGCTCTCGAAAGTACATTGCCAGACTCGTTTTGCCGCGAAAGTTCGCGATCCGCGCCCGCGGTTCAACCCTTGGGAATATGTTAGATTGGAAGGAAAGTGGGCGCGTAGCTCAGTTGGTAGAGCAATGCCCTTTTAAGGCATGGGTCGAAGGTTCGAGCCCTTCCGCGCTCACCAGTTTCCTGTTGTTTCGGCTGGATGGCACCGCAGTGGCGATCGCAAAGGTCGCCACCGCATGGGGCAACGGGCATCCCTCGAACATCAGGATGCCCGGATGTGCTGAAATGAAACTCGGTTAATTTTCCGCTGCGATTCTCTTCAAGCGCACTTCGACTTGAGGATCTCCTGCTCGGCACGCAGCCAATCCCTTTCATCCTGACCCGGTTCACGACCGCCGCTTTCGTACAGTTCATAAGCGCGATCTCTGATCTGGCTCTGTTGCGGAGAAACCACTGGCGTCACTGCCAATTCGTCAATCGACGCTTTCGGGGTTAGGGCGATCACTATCTTCGGGTGCTTGTTCGCTTTATGATCAAACATTAGGGTCCTCCGAATGCTGCGCTAAGAGGGGGGTACTTCAGATGGACTGACTTAGTTCAGAGGACCTGAAAGAGGAGAAAAACTGCTCACTCATCTTTGACACTACGCTGAACCCTCCCCCTTGTCGAATCTCAGAGCTGTTCAGAAATCGCCATAGCAACTCATCGAGGTCGATGCGTGAAAAGGCGTTCTCGAGAGTTGACTACGACAGTTGATTTTGCAGAGCATAATGGTTCAGGCGGAGCGATGAAAACCGAAGCCGATATGGACACCACCCCGCAAAATGAAGTTCATGCCATGACGGGGCTTTTCCCCGGCGACTACTTCATTCATGAGTTCGACTTTGACGGCCAGAGTTTTTTCGCCTACGGGCTACTTCGCAGCATAGACGGCACCAAGTATCACGCGGATTACAAATGCAGCAACCCACCATCACAACCGTTGACGGTAGCCAAACAGTCACACCGAGTTGTCGGTCGCATCAGCAAGCGGGCATACGAGTTGGCACGTCTGCGCCGATGGCCCAATTCGCAGGCGGCGGTTTCAGCGTTGATCGACTTCTCGGCTGGTAAAAAGACACCTCTCTCTTTTTCAGAACGATTTAACTTACTTTTTGTCAGATGACATTCGAGTCGGCCTAACAAGCGCCGGGGGCAACCGCCGATAATTGTCGCAAAATCCCCACTGCACCCATTAACCCTAAAGCAAGAGCCGCGATCCTCACGATCGCGGCTCTTCAATTCTGCAAGCACTTCGAATCCCTATCGGAATGTTTGGTTCTTCTGTTCGTCCTTACTGTCCGCCGGCTCCCTTGAGCACCGCCAACAGTTGCGCTCCGTTGATGCTGCCCAAGCCAGTGCATCCATCCCAGCCCGGCCCCGACGTATATCCCGGCGCACCGTAAGTCGCGTTGCTCACGCCGTCGGCAATGTCTTCGCATACCGAAGTATTGCTGTAGAGCGTGGTATTCAAAAATCCGACCGGAGCCGGAAGATTCGAATTCAGCAGAGCGACCAATCCCGCGTACAACGGAGCCACCGCGCTGGTTCCGCCGACTGGGCCCGTGGCTTGACCGTCCACAGTCAAGTTGTAGCCGCTGGCACTATCGGCATTGCCCGCCACATCCGGAATGCCGCGCCCTGTGTGCTTATCATTCACCGAGCCCGGCAGATTCGCATTAGCCTGCCAGGTTGGAACCGTCGTGAAAACGTCGCTGATGCCGCCGCCCGTCGCCCAGTTGTCATTGTCTTGCCACGTCCCCTGGTCGAAGGAGGAGCCCGACACATTCGTCAGAACCGTTCCTCCGCAGGAAGTGATCCATGGATCTGAGCCGGGATAAGAGACGTGTGCCTTCTTGTCGCTGATCCCGCAGTTGGATCCGTGGTCGCCCGATGCTACAAAAATAGTGATTCCCATCGCCCCAGCCTCCTGGAATGTGGCGCTCACCGCATCGATCGCCGCCTGAGTCCAGCTGAGGTTGTCAGCTTCTTCCAATTCCGGCCATCCCCAGCTTATCGACAAGACCGAAGGTGCGGGCTGGCCCGCTGTGGGATGAATCGCCGTGGTCACGATATCGACCCAACCCTGTTCTGTCCACGGAGCAAAGTAAACCGCGATATTCGCTCCTTGCGCTACCGATCCAGAGACATCGATATCGAGCGCGACCTCGGTGTCAATATCCGCATCGCCGGGCGAATTGCTCACCCCATCGACACCCACGGCGGTGAGCGTGGGAGTGGCGAGGTTCAGTCCCTGAAAAAACGCCTGGATATCCGAAGTCGTATAGCCGCCGCCGAATTCCAGCAGCCCAATGGTTTGATTCGTTGCTGGCGGATTAGGAAAGTTGTACAGCTCCGCCACCTGCGGCGGAGTCAGCGGTTGCGCGCTCTGCTGCGGCTTGGCCATGGGCCGGACGGCCGCCCGTTTGGCCATTCGGCGATTGTCCAGGCCGAACACGCCTTCCACAATGTTCGCCAAGCTGGCCGGCAATTGCACGGCACCCTCGCGTCCGCGATAAGCCTCGGTGGGCGTCTTGTATCGCGCCAACTCCACTCCAAACGCCTGGTTCATTTGCGCCACCGTCCCGGAAAGAATCACAGTGCGGCGAGTCAGGTCGGCCTGGACGACTTTCAGGCCGTGTTCCTTCGCGAACGCCGTCACCTTGTCGAAGTCCGCTTGCGCAGCACCGTAATTGGCTGCGAAGTCCGCATGCGAGATAATCTTGCGCGGGCCCGCCGCACTCGGATCAGGCAGCGCGGGCGCATCCGGTCGGCGGCGCACCCGCACCGTTACCGTAAGAGTTTCTTTCGGGTCGGAGGGCCCGACTTTATGCGCCCCATGCCGAGGGTGTCGAACGCTTTTCTTCAGTAACGTTAGGCCTTTCGGAGTCTTTGCCGGGGTCTTTGCCGGAGTCTTTGTCGGAGTTTTTGCCATGATCGTCCTCCTTCGGACTACTGAATGGTGATGTGAAGTGCAGAATCGTTACTTCGGGGCGAGATAAAATTACTGATTGCAAACCAAGCGCCATGCCGACTGTGCAAAACTCCGCCATTGTCGGCTCGCCGAGATTGTTACTTTGACTGTGCTTCTGCCGATTACCGCGTACCAGGCCGAACGCAGACCGCTTCCGTTGTCCCACCTTTTAGATAGATGCCTATCTCTTCGGATGGGATAGCGCCCCGCTTTCGCCCCAGATCCCTGTCATGCTGAGCGAAGTCGAAGCATCCCTGCCGCCATTCCGGTCCCATCCCCGGGGCCATCATAGCCAGACAAGCGGTTTGCCTACGGCGTTCCGTAGATCTGCTTGTAAACGTTGGCGTTACGCAGGATAGCTTGGACGTACTCGCGGGTCTCGGTGAAGGGAATCGATTCGACGAATTCCTGCGGATCGCGGTATTTGCCCTCGCCTAACCACTCCTCCACTCGATCCGAACCGGCGTTGTAAGCGGCGAGGGCATATTCGAACGAACCTCCGAACTTGTCGACCATGCCGCGAAAATAACGCGTCCCCAATTGCAGATTTACCGCAGGCGTGTACAACTGGCTGGCCGAGTAGCGCTTCATCTTTACTTCTTTGGCGACAAGTTTGCCGGTTTTCGGCAGCAACTGCATCAACCCGACCGCATTTGCACGCGAGACCGCGTTGGGATTGAACTCCGATTCCTGCCGTATCAACGATGCCACCAGATACGGGTCGAGCCCGTTTTCTTCCGACGAACGCTTGAGATCGCCCCAAAAAGGTTTGGGAAAAAGCGCTTCCCAGTATTTGCGCGGAAGGTCAGGGATGTCGACCGCAAAATAGTTCGGCGCCGAACGCTTCATCACTTCGATGGCCTGGTCGTAGTGCCCGGTCTCCTCGTAAAGTTGCGCGGTTTCCGCAGGCACCCACGTCGCTCCGTCGGCATTGGCGGCGGCCCGCAACTCCCGCACGGCAAAATCGATCAGCCCGCCGTTGCCCAGAAGTTGCGCCTTCTGCACATGCAATTCGTCGGTGGGCGGCTCCGTCTCTGCAATTTTTGCGCTGCGGTCAAGGGCCGGCACGCGGTCCAGCAAAGCATAGCGCTCAATCGCCTCCGGCGCATCCGCGGGAAGATGTTTGACCCGCTGCCGCGCCAGTTCCGCGTAATAGAAGTTCCGGTAGCGATCCGAAAGCTTTTCGTAAAAAGCCCGCGCCATGTGCGGCTGATTGTCTTCTTCCGCCAGCCGCGCCCGCCAATAAAGCGCTGCCGGAGTTTCCGATCCATTCGGATACAGCGTGATCTGTTCTTCAAACGCTTTCTTGGCTTCCTCGTTGCGTCCCTGGCGGAAGGTCAGCCAAGCCGCCTTCCAGTGAACATACGACGCGCGCGCCCCTCCAGGGAAGCGCTGCTGCGCCTCGCGGTAGGCATCGAGCGCCTGATCATATTCGTGATGAACCAAATGCAAATTAGCCGCGGAGAGCAACGCCTGCTCCAGCCACGGACTGGTGGGCGCGCTCTGGCGTAGCTCTTCGACCGTACGGTAGAACTCACCATTGTCATTGTTCGCGAACGCAACTTGACCAAGCAGATAAAGGCGATGCGCATTGATCTCAGCCGCATCGGTCCCGCCCTCGCCACCCTCACTTGCAAGCGATGCTAAGACCGGTTTGACTTCATGGTTCCGGCCGGCGCGGTGCAATGCGTCGGCCAGCGCCAGCAGCATTGCCGGACGCTCGTGATTGCCGGGATCGCGCGTGATTTCGTTGAGCAGCGTGCGATAGGCGTCGGCTGCATCACCATAGCGGTGGTGGTTCATCAACCCGTCAGCGCGAGTTTTAATCTGAGTGAAAGTCGGCGCCGGCGCATTAGCCAGCTTCTGCAATTCCGCATGCGCCTCATCCGCTTCGTAAGCGGCAGGCATCGTGTAATAAATGTTTTCAAATATTTCCGCGGCCTTCGCATTCTGGCCCGCGGCCGCATAGGCGCGGCCCAGGGTTAGCTCGAGGTCCGCACGAACCGGCATGCGGTTGCGCTCCAGCAAACTCGCAGCTTCTGGCGCCTGACCCTCCGCCATCAGAGCCTGCGCATAACTCAGACGCGAATCCCGCACCAGCAGGGAATCCGGATGGTTTTTTGCAAAATCTGACAGAGCCGCGAGTGCTTCCGCCGTGTGGCCGGTCTGGAGATAAGACACGCCGAGATAATAGTCGACATAATCGCCCAGATCCCCGGCATGAAGTTTCGCATGGCTCAGCGGCGGGATCGCTTTGGCATAATCGCGATCCAGAACGTGAGCGTACCCCAGCACCAGCCAGGCCAGTGCACCGGCGTCTTCCTTGCTGTGCACCCGCGCGTAGGCTTCCACTCCGCTGTAAGCCGTCGGAGTGCGATCCTGAAGCAGTTGTTGCGCCATGGGACGCAAGCTGGCCGAGGCCACGAACGCTGACCGCATGCGGCGTACCCGCGGCGAAGGCGGACGCTTCTTCGTGGTGACGGAGTGACGCTTCGCGCTACCAGTGGTAGATTTCTTCGCAGTACCTGGTTTTTGGCCGGAAGATTTCTTTGCCGGACTCTGCCTCTCAGCCTTCTTAGGGGCGCTCGATGCAGTTTGTGTAGGCGTTTTCGCGGCAGAGGTATCTGCCTGGGCAAACAGAGGATTGGAAGCAGCTGGCGGCAAGGCCTCTGCCGTGGTTGGCAGAACGCCAAATAATCCGCAGAAAAGAGCTGCGGCCGATACCCACAACTGCACCGAACCTGATCGCACTACGTTTTTTCGCGGAGACAAAATACTGCCAAAGCTTCCTTGCCAAAGCTTATTCTAAAAGCAAACTACCCAAACTTGTCATGCTGAGCGCAGCAGCTTTGTCCAAAGCCCTGTCATGCTGAGCGGAGCAGTGAGGATGTAGTCCTCACTGCGACGTTGAAGCATCCCTACCGCCATTCCGGTCCCAGCCGCCTCATAACAAAGGAACCGCCAAGCTCCACATCGCCCTAGCGGCGGAAGTTCGATCCCATAATGGAAACATCGTCCTCGGCCAAACTGCGCAGCAACTCGCGTTCGAAATAATCGACGCTTGCCGCTGCCGTGTTGCCGTAACGTTTCTGAAATGTGCCCCGGCTTTTGTCGATGTCTTCCTTTAGCCGATCGTACAGATCCCTGTTGCGCCGCCCCTCGGCCACCTTTGCCTGATTATAAAGTTTGATTTCATCCACCAGCAGCCGGGCAAATCTTTGCGCCTTGCGATGCAGTTCGGCATCTTCCGGCGAAAGTCCCGCTAAAGGATCGGCGGCTACTCCAGCCGCCGCTGCCGTGCCGGATTGCGCCGATGCCGCCACCACTTCGGCACCCACCTCCGCCTGCGCCGGCATACTGGCCGGTACGTGCATGGGAGCGTGCGCCGCAAACGGATCGGAATAAGAGGAAACCGTGTGCACCGGCGCAGCGCTTTCAAACCGGCCTGCCGCGCTTCCGTCTTCCTTCGCCGCCTGCTTCCGCAGTGACACCACTTCCAGCCATGCGCTGGTCGACATTACCAGAAGCTCCAGCGCGGCCGAATGCAGTTGGCCGCTTTCCCCTCCGTCCGCGTAAACCAGGGCCGCAACTTTGTCCTTCAGAGCCAGTGGCAACATCAGCACCGGCTCGTTCGCCGGCTTGCCAAAATGATTGGCGAACGATTCGCCCATGGCCGCGAAGCTGCCCAGCGTGGCGACTCGGTTGTGGTAGGCGTCTGAAACCGGCTGGGCCGTAAGATCGAGAGCAAAATCTTTGATCGCCTGATCGTCGCCGAATCCCCGCGATTGCCATCCTGACGCCGCTCCCGCCTTCACCACGAATAAAGCAATGCGCGAACCGTAGGCGCTGCCCGCATCCAGCAGCGCGCGCAGAATTTCTTTCTGCGTCGAACCCGCCTGAATGCTCGCTACCCCCTGCACTAAGCTATTGGAGTCGATCGCAGCCGAACTAGGTTGCTCCGATGCGCCTGCCGCCGTTGGCAACGCCTCCAGCACCTGCTCCACAATCTGCGCCTGCAATTGAGGAAACAACGAACGGAGCGCCGTCGCCACGGCCTGATCCACCAGTCGCCGCGTCTCTTGCGGCACTGCATCGCTCTGCGGTATCTCGTGAAGTTTCTCGGTGAGTTCAGCCATGTCTGCGGAACCGTTCATCCTCTCCCATCGTAACTACCCGGTAACCACGAGCCGGAGACCGGGCTTTAAGTGCTGATTATATGGCACTTGAGGGAGTGTCCCAGAGTACGTCGGGACGTGTTCGTCCGCGTATCCCTCCGCTCTCGACTCTATCCCAAATGGGGATGTGAAGAAAGCCAGATCAGTTTGCAAGATTGTTCATCTTGACACCCATCTTCCTTCGTGGAATCTTTGCTGCTCGCTGGCTTCCCCGGCCATTCCCTATCATGCCTCCCAAGGAGAGTTCTATGCGCACCCCTCCCTCGGCAAGATAGACTGTCCTCGATTCCGCTTTAACGGCAAGAACCGGATAGCGCCCGATCCTCAGCGTCCATCATATTTGCGCATGCACAAAACCATCGAACCCACGATCCTCTACTTCGGCACGCCCGTCGCGCTGATCTCAACCCTGAACGAAGATGGCACTCCCAACCTCGTGCCAATGTCCTCCGTGTGGTGGCTGGGGTGGAGCTGCATGTTGGGACTCGGTTCTATGAGTAAGACATCCGACAACCTGATCCGCACTCGCGAATGCGTCATCAATTTGCCCAGCCAGAACGAGGTCGGTTACGTCGACCAACTGGCGCTCACCACTGGAAAAAACCCGGTTCCCCCGAAGAAAATGAGTTGGGGATACCGCTACAAGCCCCACAAGTTCGAAATCGCGGGCCTGACGTCCATGCCGGCGCTGGAAGTGCGTCCACCGCGCGTCGCGGAATGTCCCGTGCAGATGGAAGGCTTTGTTCACGAAGTCCGGCCCTTCGGAAAAAATGTCGTGGCAAACGCATTCGAAGTCCACATCGCCCGGCTCCACGTCGAGGAGTCGCTGCTGGCGGAGAACGGCATGGGAGACGGAAGTCGCCCGAATGCCCGGACGCCAAACAATTGACCGCAATAGGCCTGCCCATAGCCCCGATGCCAATCACGCCTACCCTCATCTTTCCCCCTTCAGCGCTTCAGAACATTGGTGGGCTAGGCTTTAGCGATTCACGACGGCAACGGCCTCTATCTCAATGAGCCATTCGGGACGGACCAGTCTTTTGACGACCACAAACGTACTTACCGGTGGTTTCTTAGTATCTACAAATTGGTCCCTCACCTTCAGAATTTGAGGGACAAGGGAAGGATCGACGGTCTCCACACAGAAGTAGTTCAACTTCACAACGTCGCTAAAGCTGCCTCCAGCCGCTTCGACAGCAGCCTTTATATTGCGGAAAACCTGCTCAGCTTGCGCGAGAAAGTCCTCCTTGCCCACTAAGTTCCCGGATTTGTCGAAGGGAACCTGTCCTGCGATATAAACCAGCTTCCCACTTTTGACCTCTGCCACCTGTGAGTATCCCGCTGTCGGAACAAACATCGTTTCGGGATTGAATAGGACTACGTGCTGCGAACCAGCCATGAGCGTCGTCTCCTCTAAAATGCTGCGAATATCGAAACAGGACGATCCTAGCTCCTTACTCATGTATTCTTCCAATCGATTGTGCAGATATAATATATTCTCAGGATGAATGTAGCCTCGTTGGATTTGAACCTGCTGGTGGCGCTGGATGCCCTTCTCCAGGAAGAAAGCGTCAGCCGCGGTGGGCAAAGAATCGGACTCTCGCAACCGGCGATGAGCCATGCCCTCGGTAAACTGCGCGACTTGCTCGCAGATCCGTTACTCGTGAGGACAGGTGGGCGTATGCAGCTGACCCTGCGCGCTCAGTCGATGAGGCACCCAGTGCGGGATGCACTCGATCGCGTGCGCGAGGTGTTTGTCAGCGATTCTTTCGTGCCTGCTTCCAGCACTCGCACGTTCCGCATATCCATGTCGGACTATGCCAGTAATCTGCTTCTTTCATCAATATCGAAAGCGGTCCAGCGAAGTGCGCCTAGCGTCCGCATCGAAGTTCATCCGTGGAGAGGAATCCCTGCAGATTCACAGGAGAGCGGACGAATTCCGGATGTCGTGGTCGCGTGCCAGACGCGGGACGTACCAGGTTTTTACCGGCAGCGCCTATTCACGGACCGCGATATATGCGTAATGCGAGCAGGCCACGGTTTATGTCGCAAGAGTTTTAATCTCAAGACATTTCTCGAAGCTCCGCATGTTGCCGTCGCAGCAGTGGAATTCTCCGCGGATCCCGTTGACACCTGGCTGCAAGAAGTGGGTCATCCGCGATGCGTTGTTGTTACCGTTCCGCACTATATTGAGGCGCTCCATTTGGTCGCGGAGACAGAGTTGATTGCGGTGATTCCAGAGCGCTTGGTTCAGGCGTACGCTTCAAGTCTTAGCTTAATCACGAAATCGGTCCCATTGGATGTGGGTACCTTCGATGAGTATCTCCTTCATTCGGCGCGCACCCACGCTGACCTAGGGTGTTCTTGGCTTCGCGAATTGATAAAAAGCCTGTGTCCCGGCATCGATCGGAGCGCACATCGACCCGAGCACCCACTAGAAAGGAGGGTATCGCTCTGAAGTCCAACGCGCCCTGACGCGCTCACTCGGGAGGCCGGAGTTCGATTGCTTGGTTTTGGATCAGCTAATTGGGAACTCTGACGAGAAAGCCTAACTGCTGCGGGAAGTACCTTCAGTGGGCCGGACAAAGCCTGCCCCGAGCCTGCTGAAGAACCGGGGGACTTTGATCTGAATCCAACACTACGAAATTTTCACCCTTTGTGACATCTGACCTTGTCTTCCACAGCCCTCCCCTCCGATGATTGCAAAGGACGACAGTCAATCCGACCCAGCCGTCCAATCTAACTCCTTTGTTTCACGGATTTTAGTATCTAACTCCTTTAAAAGACGGATTTTGCAGACCGACCACCCCCTAACCCCAATGTTTTCAAGATTCGGGTAGGGGGGATGGGGGGTACCAAAATCTCCGATCTGGCAAAAGGCGGAAAAGGCGGAAGAAAAAGATGGCTCTACAGGACGTTCCCAGATGTCAGCACATAAAGGTTAACGGAGTGCAATGCGCTTCGCCCGCGCTCCGCCGCAAGGCTCGCTGCTTTTTTCACGAGCATGCCCACTTCGAGCGCAAGTTCGCCGCTAGCCAACTTACTGGTAATGGCAACTCCCAACTTGGCTTCGGTTTTCCCCTGCTCGAAGACGCCAACTCGATCCAGGTCGCGATCATGAAAACCATCCAGATGCTCGCCTCCGGCCAGCTCGATACCAGGGCCGCTGGCCTCATGCTCTACGGCCTGCAGATCGCCAGCTCCAACCTGCGTTACGCGAAATTCGAGCCCGAAAAGCCCACCGATGTGGTTGTCGACGAAGACACCATCGACCTGACTCGCCTTGAGGGACGACAGTGGAACGCGCACGATTTCACCGAAAGCGACCTCACTGCCGGCGAAACGCTGGCAGCGCCCCAACCCGAGACCGCTCCAGCGCTTGCAATCGGCGCAGATCCCCTTGCCGCCCGCGGAGAAGCCGCGTCGGCCCTCGCCGCAACCGACGCAATCCCCGCCACCGACAACGTTTCCCTTCCAACTTCAGACGACCTGGCCGCCGATCGCGCGCGCCGACGCGAACTAAAGCGCAAAGCCCCTCAGCGCTTTCAGGACTTCGGCCCGCCCGATTCGCTGGCCAAAGTTCTCCTGGAACACATGGGCATAGACTGGCGAGAGAGCGAGGCCAGGTTGAGAGCACAGAACGATACCGGAAGCTGAAAGCGATCCAGAGTTCTTGCGGGTAGTATCCTAATTAAGCTGCCCTGTCATTCCGACCGGAGCCGAACCCTGAGTTATGCCGAAGGGGATGGCGGAGTGGAGGAACCTGCTTTTCTGGCCCGTTGTATACAAATTAGGACACTACCTTCTTGCGCCCACGATTTGGGGAAACGTGTCCTTTCCAAGTAGAATAGCCATTACCTTCGTGTTGAACGAATAGTGATCAGCCATCAAAATACTGCATCGCCGAGAGAATGGGAGCCATCCAAAACAAACTAGAGGGGCCAGTTACTGACGAACTGAGCCTGGTTCGTGCGGCCAAACAGGGCGACGACTCAGCCTTTGAAGAGCTGGTCCGCCGCTACGACCGCAACGTTTTTCGGATCGCGCAACACATCACGCAAAACCGCGAGGATGCGGAAGATGTGGTGCAGGAAGCGTTCCTGAAGGCGTACGGCAACCTGGCGAAGTTTCAGGAGCAGTCCAAGTTTTACACCTGGCTGGTGCGCATCGCCGTCAACGAAGCGTTGATGAAGTTGCGGCGCCGCAAGCCCGAACGAACGGTCTCACTCGATGAAGACATCAAGACGGAAGATGATTCGCTTCCGCGTGAGATTGCGGATTGGAGTCCCAATCCCGAGCAGCAATATAACCAGGCGGAGCTGCGCGAGATTTTGAGTAAAACCATCCAGGGCCTTCCCCCCGGCTTCCGGACGGTGTTCGTACTGCGAGACGTGGAAGGATTATCGACCGAGGAAACTGCGGCCGCGCTCGAGTTGAGCGTTCCCGCAGTGAAATCGCGGTTGTTGCGAGCCCGGCTGCAACTGCGCGACCGCCTCGGAAGATTCTTCCAGAAACGCGAGAACGGAGACAGTAAGCATGACAGCGGAGATGGCAACCAGTGAAATGCTCTGAATTTCTGCACGAGCTGACCAATTATTTGGACGGCGTCCTCGACGACAAAACGAAAGTCGAATTGGAAAACCATCTTTCCTGGTGCCACAATTGTTACGTGGTCTGCGACACCACCAAAAAGACCATTGAGATTTATCGCGACTCGCAGCTCTACGAATTACCCGAAGACCTGCGCACCCGCCTGCGTTCGGCCATCATGACCAAGTGCCAGCAGCATAAGCATCGCGGCCCCGAGCGCGCGTAGGCCGATGCTTGGTGGTTGCGGGTTCAGCGAGATCCCCGCTTATTCTTTAGCCAACCCTTCGGACGCGCGCCCACATCGCATATAATGGACGCCAAGTTTTGGGGTGTGGTATGCCGCGGCTTCAAACTCCGACCCTTTTCTTAGCTTTGTCTTTCAGCTCAGCTTTGCTATGGCTGGTCCCCTGTTTGGCTCAGACAAACGAATCGGGACAGGCGACTTCGCTCCCGGCTCCTCCGGCATCGGGCGTGCTGCAGCACATGGCCAAGCAGACGCGCTACGAAATCATCCGCGATTTCGAAACCCAGGTTGTGTACGCTCGCACCGCATTCCCCATGGGAAAAAAAGGGCTGCTATTAAGGCAGGGCATAATCACGCCCAATGGCGAAGAATTGAGCCAGCAGCTCAATCTGTGGGGTCCGGCAATCAAGCCGGGAGATCCGGCGCAGATTTCTCTGGTCCAGATCAAGGCAGATCACATTCATTTCGAAATCAACGGCGGCCCGATTCGGCATAGAAAGTGGTATCAGCGGGTTGAGGTCTCGGGCACGGGTGGAACCCCCGTGACACCCCCCGGGGCCGACCAGCCGATAACCAATCCGCACGGCTCATTTGTAGATCTTTATTTCGACAAATACGTTCCCGAGATGACGGCGCAGCAATTGCGCAATTTGCTTTTCCCGGTGCTGGATTTCAACGCGAGGAATCCGGAGCAAGCGTATTTAGATACCGTTCCGCCAAAGGTGAAAGAAGCCATTCTGGCGCATCACGTCCTGGTCGGGATGAACCAGGAGATGGTGATTCACGCCAAGGGCAAGCCACCCAAAAAAGTGCGAGAGCGCGACGGTGAGACGCTATACGAAGAATGGATCTACGGCGAGCCTCCGGACGACGTGGATTTTGTGCGGCTGGTGGGGGACGAAGTCGTGCGTGTGGAAACCATGAAGGTGGACGGCGCAAAGATTGTGCGCACGGAAAAAGAAATCGAATTGCCAAAGCCTGACAAAGATAAAGAGGCCAAGAAAGAGCCGGGTGAGCGGCAGGCGAATCCGCCCAGCCTGCGGCGCCCGGGAGAAGATCAGCAAGACGTCCCCAAGCCTTCAAACGGGCAGAATCCGCTTCCGCCCATGTTGCCACCAGATGTGCCCCAGCCGCCGGGCGGCTCCGGCCCGGGACAGATGGTGGCGAGCCGATAGCGCGCCAGTCTCGCCGCTAGGAAGCTTGGCCGCTAACGCTGAGCCACGGATGATCCAGCGTCAGCGAACGAGAAGTTCGTTTCGACATTGGGAAATTCCTGCTCGTCAACTTCGACATACGGATAAACAAAATAGTTCAGCGGTTTGCCGGACTGCGGGGGATTTAAGCGCAAATCGCGTCCCATGGTGAACTGCACACGGTTGACATCATGCGAGCCGAAGAAGTAATCGCGCTTATCCGGATGCTTCCACGCTTCGGAGATGTCCACCGGAATCCAGCCCTCGCCGTCGACATAAAAATCGGACCAGCAATGGTATCCGGGAATCTCTCCTGAGTGTTTATCCGCAGGCAGGGGAAATCCAATCTCGAAGCGCGCCGGTATAGCCTGGGATCGAGCCATGGCAATAAACAGGGAATGAAAGTCTGTGCAATTTCCTTTCTTGGCATCGCAGGCGTACAGGACATCGCCGTGTCCCCAACCGGTTCCGGTTTTGTCGTAACGCATGGTAGTGAAGACGTAATCGTAGATGGCGCGGGCCTTCGCGAGCGAATCGGGTTTTCCTTGCGTGACTTTGATGGCGAGATCCGCAGGCAGGCCTGTGATGGGCACTAACGCGTCGGGCTGAAGGTCCTGCTGCTTTTCGGCGGACGGAAGTGAAGCGGTAGTCAGCTTCGGGCCTGCGCTTCCGAGGGCCACTCGCTCGTGACGCACGACGTCGTATTCGATATCGAAATGCAGTTCAGGCAGCGCCGCGTTGGTCTCGGCGTAATACATTTGATTGCTGAATTTCGATTCCGTATTTTTTTTCAGTGGCAGATCGCTCTTCGCGGAGATGATTTTCACCTCTTGATAAGCATCCGAATGCGCGGCCGGAATCCAAATACGAATTCTCTTGCCGGCAGGAATGTTTCTTACCGTGAACGCATAGTGAAATGTGAAGTGGCGGGAATCCTGGGCGATGGCAGACAAAATCATCGCGAGAAAAAGAAACGATAACACGCAGAGCTTGCGCAGCATAGCCGGCTTCCTTTCAGTCTTGGCTTGAGAACTGACTACTGAGATCTGGCTTCAAACGACACACGGGCGTCTTAAGAGGGAACGCCGTCAAGTGAAGCCGCGCTGCGGGATGCGCATGACAATAAATGATGCCATGAATTGAATGGCGATGCGGTATTTTAATCAGGACATCGTTCCCTCCGGAGAAAGTTATGTCGCGAAGAGATGCGGTCATGCTGGCCAGCCGCACGCTGGCCTTGCTTTTGGTTGTTTGGGCTCTCACTGAGGTGTCTTATTTGCCAGGAGTAGTGCATTCCTTCCTTCGCTATAGCAACCGAGAGCCCGGGGTATCGGCCTCGATTGAATATTGGCGACACTACTACCTCATATCGCTGGGTTTTGTTGTTACCAGGATCGTCGGTTTTTCGCTGCTTGCCAGATGGCTGTACGCCGGAGGGGCCGACATCGAGGAGTTGTTGTTGCCTTCATCTTCTCCTGAGTCCTCCGAGCAACTTGATGCTCAGGCAGGATGAGCCTACATCCGGTAGAATTTCCCAATGCCCATCGCCATCCAGTGCCGCGATCTGCGCAAGACTTACGATGGCAAGGTCGAAGCCGTGCGCGGGCTGAATCTCGAGATTCCAACCGGCGAATGTTTTGGGCTGCTGGGGCCGAACGGGGCAGGGAAGACCACGACGATCGAAATCCTGGAGGGCCTGCTGGAGCCGACCTCCGGCGAGGTTACGATTCTCGGCCATTCCTGGCGCGAGAATGCGCGCGAGATGCGGGAGTGGCTGGGGATTTCTTTGCAGGAGACGCGCCTTTCGGAAAAACTCACGGTGCGAGAAACGGTGGAACTATTTGCCAGCTTTTATCGCGAGCCGCGCTCCACCGACGAAGTGCTCGAGCAGTTGCAACTCACCGAAAAGGCCGACGCGTGGGTGGGCAAGCTTTCCGGCGGGCAGCGGCAGCGGCTGGCGGTGGCTACGGCCCTGGTGTGCAATCCGAAGATTCTGTTTCTGGATGAGCCGACGACCGGCCTCGATCCGCAGAGCCGCCGCCAGTTGTGGGATATTGTTCGCGAGTTTCAGCGCGGCGGCGGCACGGTGCTACTCACCACGCATTATATGGATGAGGCGGAACGTTTGTGCAACCGGCTGGCGATTGTGGATCATGGGCAGATCATCGCCGAGGGCTCGCCCGAGGATTTAATCGAGCGGCTGGGCGGCCATCATGTGGTGGAGTTTGCCGTGGGCGGGATGGATGGAAAGACCAACGGAAATTCCGATGGCGCGGCATTGCAGGCCTGGGGCGGATTGCCGGGGGTGGAGTCGGCGCGCGAGGAAGGCGGGATGTTCGCGCTGAGTGTGAAGGAGCCACACTTGACGATCCCTGCGCTGCTGGATGTGCTCGGGAGGCAGGGAAGCACGTTGCAGCATCTCACTACTCGTCAGGCCAGCCTGGAAGATGTTTTCGTCAGGCTGACTGGACGGCATTTGCGGGAAGAATGACTTGGCTCATGTGGATCTGTGTTGGTGTGGCGCGGGCACTTGGTTTGACAATCTTTGCCCGCGAAATCTATCTACGGGTGAAAGGGATGGGATCTTGAGAGCACGATTCCGGGAAATATTTCTAGCAGCGGCAGTTGCAATCGCAATATTGAACAGCAAGGCAATCTTCTCCCAGTCCACCGTTGATCCCTCCGCCAACTTTCCGCCGCTGGACCAGTGGAAAGCCGCGGTGATCGCCGGAGATGCGGCGGCCCTAAAGGCGTTTTACAGCAGCGATCCTCCAGCCGAGATCGAGACCAATCGCGTGACGGAAGGCGCCGAGGCCGACGTGAATTTCTGGCTCGGGCTGAAGGCGCGCGACATGAAGCTCGAAATCGTGCGACTGAAGCAAAGACCTGGGGCGGCTAGCGTGATTTTCAAGGCCGAAGTGCGGATGGCGAGTGGGGGAAAAGTGAACGTTACTGACTCTCAGGGCTGGCGGCAGCAGGGTGACCAATGGCGGATGGTCGGCGCTGAACGCACCGATGCGCCGCAACTGGCGCAGCCTTCGGATATGAAGAAGAATCTCTATCCTGATGATGCGGATGCGCATGCCGAGATCAAAGCAGCAGAAGAAAAAGCTGCCAGCGAGCACAAGCGCGTGCTGCTGGTGTTTGGCGCGAACTGGTGTTACGACTGCCACGTGCTCGACCTGGCGTTTCACCGGACCGATTTCGCCTCGGTCATGTCGGGATATGTGGTGGTGCATATCGATATTGGAGCCGACGGGAAGAAGAATGGCGATGTCGCGCAACAGTTCGATACGCCACTCAACAAAGGTGTTCCCGCGCTGGCCGTGGTGGGAAGCGATGGCAAGGTGATCGTGAGCCAGAAGAATGGCGAATTCGAAGACGCGCGCGCCATGACGCCCGAAGCCCTGCTGGAATTCCTGAATAAGTGGAAGCCGGAGGCGCGATAGGCTACCCCTGCCACGTGTCGTTGGCGGGGAATGATGCAGCCGCGTCGCTAAGAACCAGGATCCCTCGCTGCGCTCGGGATGACAAAATTCTAGGGATGACGGAGTCCTCGGGGTGACAGAGTCAAGACGAATCATGAGCATTGCAGAGCCAACCCCGGTGCTTGAAAGAGTGCCCTCGCCCATGCGTCCGGCGCGGCGAAATGGGCGCTGGGCGGGATATCTCCATCTCCTGATGGCGCGCATGCTGGAATTGAAGCGTGAGCCTGAGGTCGTATTCTGGGTGTTTGTCTTTCCGTTATTGCTGGCATCAGGCCTAGGCATCGCTTTTCGCAACAAGCCGGCGGAGGCATCTTCGGTAGCGATCGTCGCTGGCGCCGAGGCGGAGAAAACGCACGCGCTGCTGCAATCTTCTGCGCAGCACGCATCGTTCAAGCTCGAGGTGCAGGATGAGGCGGCGGCGCGTAAGGGCTTCCGTCTGGGTAAATATGATCTGGTGATTGAAGCCGACGGTAGCGGCGGACTTCGCTATCGCTACGATCCCGCGCGCCCGGAGAGCGTGCTGGCTCGCGCGGAAGTGAACGACGCCCTGCAAACCGCCGCCGGCCGCAAGAATCCGGTCGCGACTAGCCTGGTGACTTCTTCCGAACCGGGTTCGCGTTATATCGATTTTCTCATTCCCGGCTTGCTGGGGATGAACCTGATGAACTCCGGCATGTGGGGCGTGGGCTTCGCCTTAGTCGATATGCGGCAACGCAAGTTGCTCAAGCGCTTTGTGGGCACGCCCATGCGTCGCGGCGATTTTCTGCTGGCGCTGATGTCCAGCCGCCTGGTGCTGATGATTATCGAGATCGGGTTGCTGCTGACTCTGGGCGTGCTGGTCTTCCACATGCGAGTCTTAGGATCGCTGCTCTCCATCGCGGCTATTGGAACGATCGGCGCTTTGTGTTTCGGCGGAGTCGGACTGGTGACCGCCAGCCGGGCGCAAAAAATTGAAAGCGTTAGCGGGCTCATGAATTTAGTGATGATGCCCATGTGGATTTTCTCCGGCGTCTTCTTTTCTTACGAGCGTTTTCCGGCGGCACTTCAGCCGCTCATCAAAGCTCTCCCGCTGACCGCCTTGAACGATGCATTGCGGGCGAGTATTTTGGAAGGCACTCCGCTGTTCCGTCAGTGGCCGCGATTGCTGGTGATGGCGCTCTGGGGCGGAATTTCTTTCGTGCTGGCGCTGAAGTGGTTCCGGTGGACCTAAGTTTGTATCCCGGAAATTCGTGGAATAAAAACAACGGTCCTTTTAGGCGATCGAGTCACGCGAATGGAGCGGTCTACCTCAAGGGCTTAAAAACCCTGTTCATTGAGGGTCGTGCTTGCGGCGCGCCTGAAGGGGCGCCTTTTCAAAGCTTAAGACTTATGCCGCGGATTTACAGGACCAAGACTTAGGAGTCTGCTCAAAAAGCTCGCCGGAAAATTGAACTGGACATTGGTTTGTTTCTGAGGCGGCTTGTTTCAGAGGTAGGTTCCGAAGCTTGGGCCTCGTCCGCATTTCGGTGAGAAGTTATGCGAACGAGGCCGGCTGCGGTGCTTGCGAAAGCATTACTGCGTTACGACTTTGCTAGCTTGGCGGCTTCCTTTCGGACTCTCGCCCAGCGTAGTTTTTGCGCTTCGGCGATTCGCCGACGGGCATCTTTGCTCAAGGTACGGCCTGTTTTCTTGAGCTTGTTCCCGCCGCTTTGACCGAGAGCGTCGAGTGCCTTCCCCACTTGCTCCAGCTCTTTTTGCAGCCGGGAATACTCTTTCCGCAGGGAAGATACGACATCGTTCATCATCATTAGTACCCCCTTGGTCAGTAAGGCTAACACGGAGTCGGTTCTTATTGGGACTTATTGTAGTGGTTCGACATCCGCCGGAGCGCGCCCACAGCCCGTTTTGGAGGATAGAGTAGAATCGGAGAATTATTAGAAAGTTCTCATAAAATAGCTGGAGACGAGAGCGGGCGTCGATCCTTACTCTTTACTGGCCGGTTCCGATGGAGGCTAGAAACCGTGGAAGCTGCCGAGCTTTCGTAGCCTGCTCAAATGCGAATGCCAAGCGGATCAGAGTAGGTTCGCTCCAAGCCCGGCCGAAGAATGAAATCCCGACCGGCAGGCCCGAGACAAATCCAGCCGTTACGTTAATATTCGGATAACCAGCGACGGCGGCGGCATTGGAGCTTCCTCCCGCCACATGGTCGCCGTTGATCAAATCGGTGAGCCATGCGGGGCCGCCGGTGGGCGCCACCATCGCGTCCAGATGGTGCTTATCCATAGTGGCGTCGATCCCCTCGGTTCGGGCCAGTTGATGGTTCCGGGAAAGCGCGTCGATATATTCCTTCTCGGTAAGTGGACCCTTTGCTTGGGCCTTCAGGAATAGGTCTTGGCCGAAGTAAGGCATTTCTTTCGAGGGGTTACGCTGGTTAAAATCGATGATCTCTTGCAGCGTGTGAACTGGAGCATTAGGCCCAAGGCGAGCGAGATACGCATTAAGATCAGCCTTCAGTTCGTACATGAAGACCAATAGCTCACTATCGTCGAACTTACCCAAGGTTTCCACGTCCGCGGGATCGATGAGCGTGGCCCCTTGTTTCTTCATGGCATCGAGGGATTCAGCCATTAAGGCGTCGACGGCATCGTTGAAGCCAAAATATTTTCGAGCGACACCGATGCGTGCACCCCTGAGGCCATTGGGATCGCAGAACTGGGAGTAGGCGATGAACGACTTACCCGCGCTGGCGGCGGTCGCCGAGTCGGCTGCATCGACGCCGGTGAGCGCGCCCAGCAGAATGGCAGCGTCGCGGACGCTCCGGCACATGGGGCCAGCGCTATCCTGGCTGTGCGAGATTGGAATGATGCCGCTGCGGCTCACCAGGCCGACCGTCGGCTTAATGCCGGCGAGCCCGTTGGAGGACGAGGGGCAGACAATCGAACCGTCAGTTTCCGTGCCAATCCCGACGGCGCACAAGTTTGCCGAGATCCCCGCGCCCGTACCCGAGCTTGATCCGCAGGGATTGCGGTCCAGGGCATAGGGATTTTTCGTCAAGCCGCCGCGGCCGCTCCATCCGCTGGTGGAATGGCTGGAGCGAATGTTCGCCCACTCGCTCAGATTCGTCTTGCCGAGAATCACCGCGCCCGCGGCGCGTAGCTTTTGAGCGACGGCGGAGTCCTGGGCAGGCTTCGAACCGACCAGGGCGAGCGAGCCAGCCGTCGTCATCATTCGGTCGGCAGTGTCGATATTATCTTTGATCAACACCGGAATCCCGTGCAGCGGGCCGCGTGGGCCTTTGGCCTTGCGCTCCCGATCGAGCGCGTCAGCAATTGAGAGTGCGTCGGGATTCAGTTGGATCACGCTGTTGACGACGGGGCCGCTCTTATCTATTTCTTCGATGCGGGCGGCATATTTTTCTACCAAGGAACGGGCCGTGAACTTTCCAGAGTGCATTCCATCCTGCAGCTCCGAGATGGTAATTTCGTCCAGTTCGAAAGGCTTGACGTCGGAAGTGGGCGGTTCAGGTGTCGAGGCGATCTCGCGCGCCGCGCCAAGAGCAGGATAAACCGGGGCCAGAGCCGCAGCCGCTCCGCCGACGAGTGTAGTGCTGAGTGTGGTCTTTAGGAAAGACCGTCGATTGGAAGTAGCTTTTTCGAGCTTTCGGGGCATGGAGTAGTCCTTTAGCGCAGTTCGCGATGCGAATAACAGCTAGAGATAGTACGCTCACCCGGTCGTGGGGAAAAGAGCGATCAAGAGGCTGTTCTGGGAAGATTCGAAGGGATTCCCCGCTCAGCCAGCTCGGAGCGCAAGCCAAACTGTATCGCCTGTAACAACTTTGGTGCAATTATTTGGCGCTTTGTGTATACTTAAGTCCAGCTAAGTTTGATTCACAAGCAATTGAAGGTCGGTATCGCCAACCAGCGTCACCCCTCCACTAGCAGAGATTCTTCCTCAGCACATTTCAAGAAACAAGAATAGGACTATCAATGGCAGAACAAGGAACAGTGAAGTGGTTTAACGACGCCAAGGGCTATGGCTTTATCAGCCGTCAAAATGGCGAAGACGTTTTCGTGCATTTCTCGGCGATTCAAGCTGGTGGCTTCCGCAGCCTGCAAGAAGGCCAAACCGTGCAGTTCGACGTGACCAAGGGCCCCAAGGGCTGGCAAGCTGAGAACGTTCAGGCTGTCTAGCTGACCACTTCGAAGCAAAAGCAATGCCCGGAATCCGAGGATTCCGGGCATTTTCTTTTGGCTCTTACTGGCTCCGGACGCCTTCCTACGGAAGGTCGACATTCAGGAAGGTCAAGCTTGCCGCGCCAGCTGCACCATCTCCACCAGAACTTTGCGGGCTTCTCCGGGATTGTTCACTTCGCGCGGGAATGCAATGCGCGTGCCTTTCATTCCTTCCTGAGTTTTCAAGCGCAGGTGAAATCCCAGGCGGTCGACGGAAGTCATCGCCGCTTCCAGGGATTCGATGCCAGCGCAAGTCCGGGCCAGCAAGATCAATGCATCTTTATGGTCCGCATTCATATGCTCGATGATTCCGGCTGCCGAGTCAGCCAGTGGATCAGGTTTCGCCTGATCGTAATCAGACGCCTGCACCCAGCCCATCACTCCGAAACCACCGACGAAGTAAACGTCAATCACATCCATGCGGTAAAAAGAAAAATCCTCGAAGTCGACCCAATACTTGCTATTGGCATATCGCTCCAGATAAAGCTGGCGAGCCTCTGGGACATCAGCGGGCGGAACTTTCGCAACATTCCCCACCAGCGTAACCCGCGACGCGCCCAACGGATCGCCACTTGCATCAGGCTGGGTGACCAAGAGACTGGCCCGCGGATCGGCTTGCAGATTTTGCGTATGCATCGCCATGGTGCTGATCAGAAAGATGGGGCGTCCGCGTGGATCGAGGCCGTACGGCATCACCGACCCGAAAGGGAAACCAGGCTGCTTGCGCGAAACCGTCGACAGGCTGCCCATGCGTCCGATGTAAACAAGCGTGCGGGCGCGCTCGGAAAATGAAGGCTCAGGCACGGTGGCTTGATCGCCGGCAGAGCCAGTACCGGCGTGTTTTCGGGAAGATGAAGATGAAGATGAGGATGACATTTTGCGTCCTTACGCCAGTCTAACAGCCGAGGTAGTTCTGGGACGCCTGCATCCGGGCGCCGCCTGTGCCTATGGTCAATAAACTACTATCAAGTGGGGCTGGCGCCTAACCCCAACACTTCCCGAAACACAGCCATATTTTTGTTCCACTGCTCGGAAGCCCATGCCAGCGACTGCTTTCGTCGTTCCTGCTGCGTTGACCCGGAACCGCAAAGGCCGTTTAGACATTCTGCTTCAGTTACAGATGTTTCGTAAGTAATCACTCCATGCTTCGGAAATCCATAGCGCGCGCGCAACTTCTCCGGCATCACCATAATGCAGTTCATATCGATGCCAAGGATGAGAGCGGCGGTGAACCGGCACACCATGTAGTCCGACTCCTGCACGATGGGTAGCCACAAGAAGAATGGCTGCTTCTGCTGGGCAAGAGAAGTTATGAATTGTGTGCCGTCCAGACCAACATGCTGCGTGTACTGGATTTCCCCGGGAAAGTGATGACAGGGATGGCGGTCATAATGCACCAGCTTGCCACCGGCTTTCATGTAGGCGAAGGCACCGGCAATGTCTTTGCCCTCGAATGTGCCCACCGTAATCAGAGTTGGGAGCTCAGCCCCGGCAAAGTTTCCAGCGACGTTTAACAGGGAAGCGGCTTCTGGATCAAATTCCACAAGGTTGGGCGGATTGAAATATAAAGGTTTGGAATATAAAGGGAAGATCCACTTTTCTATTCCCGCCCACGGGGTCAGGTACAGGGACGCACCATACGGGTTCATTTCCAGATCTTCAGGATTGTGATGCACAACGATCAGGCGCTTGTTGGCATTCCACTGCTTTAACCAATAACCATAATCCAGCCATACATTCGCAGTAGTTAGAACGATTACATCGAAGTTTGCGCTTGCGTCGGTGACGTAGTTCCAATCGTGAATTTTCTCTGGCGGAATGGGGATGCGGCTTTGGAAATATTCCATCAAGTGGTATCGATCGCGGCTGTTAAACAGGAGGTGGGTGTCGTAGCCGAGTTCCAGTGCCATCGCCGCGAAGCCGCCCATGACTTCGGAATGACCTGGAAGGCGTTCCACAATCGCCAGCCGTTTTGTCATGCGCAATTCTCCGCCGCAGTTCTCCGCCGCAATTCTACGCATGGAGAAGCGGAAGCGATTCTAAACGATTTCAGCTTTGGCAGACCGCTGTGGCGGGATTCGGTCTTGCCGGAAAGCGCACAGTTCAGGACCAGAGCGAGGGATTTAAGGTCAGGATGGGAGGAAACTGCTGTGATAATATTCGATTTACGGCCTGAACGAGCGGGAGTAGTTCAGCGGTAGAACGCCAGCTTCCCAAGCTGGATGTCGCCGGTTCGATCCCGGTCTCCCGCTCCATGTTTTCAATCACTTAGCGAGTCGCCCGATTTGCTTGTGTGTACAAAAGTGTTCAGAATGTTTTGAAAACAAGTCCCGTTCGCGATTCTTACTCCGTTTTTTGCCACGGCGGACCAGACCGTATCCCTGCACTCCGTCAACGTCCGCGCGGACCCACTGATAACGCGGCAGCCGTTTTTTCTTGGTCACGGTTTGTTAACCTCGCGCTGCAAAGTTCGGGGGCGTGGGTCTCTCGCGGCAGCCGCCGGTTCGCTCGCCGCCCTCGGATTCAAGTTTGTTTTTCTCCCAAGGCGTTATTTCAACTGGATTTTTCGGTCAGGCGGCACCGCCTTTTCCGTATTTCTCGCCAACGCGGTTTACGCTTCCTCGAACCCGTCAAACACACGGTTCACCACCCCGGCCATTTCTCGTTTGAGAATTTCCTTTGTCTTTTCGCCTTCGCCGGGGTTTCCGAACCTTTCGAGACCTGCGCAAACTGAGTCAACCGTCTGGTTCACTGCTTCTATTGCTTCTTTTCTTGTCATGCGGAATCTCCTCCGGATCGCCCCTAAATGCGGGTTCGCCTGCCCATATATACCCAAAAACCATACATTACTTATTTGTCAATGACTTACAGAGTTTTCAACAGGTAATTCACAGCGGTTCCACTGGGAGAATCAAGAGAGTGAATATCGGCCCTGCACGAGTTGGCATCCAACCGATAAGTGGAGGAATTTTGTGGAGAAAATTCAAATCGACCAACGCACCATGCTTGCTCTCGCGGATCAGTACGAGCACCACAATGTGAACTGGCTAAGGATCGCGCCGGAATCTGTGCAAGAATACGAGGATTTCCGCGAGCGTTATGCCACGCTGCGAGCGGATGGCCTGTTGAATGTACGCCCCGGCACAGAGAAGTCTCTACTCTGCCAGTTCACAGACAAAGGGTATGCGGAGTACGCGCCGCAGATCAAAGCGTTGCGGGTGCTTTCAGCATAGGGAATTCGCGCCGCCGATTATGCGACCATCCGCCGGTCCATAGTTGATCGGGCCAGTTTTCTTTCTTTAAGATTGCGCCGCTGAGAATTTTACGGTAAGAGTTTGGCCGGATTGTGCAAGCAACTGTTGCGTTAGGCTTTGACCTTCTGGGCCAGGTCGCGACTTGATGTCGAATAGGAACAGGCAGCGTTCGAAAGTAATCGTCTGCCCTTGAATCAAGAAAACGTCTGAACGCGTGGGACCATATCCTGTAATAGCAGTCGGATGCGGACGCGGCACGAATATCCTGATCGGACCTCCCCGATAAACGATTTGGCACCGACGAAAGGTAAGAATGTAGGATCGCCCTTGCCCTAATTCCGGGATGCTGGCAACTTCTTGTGGCGAATCCAGCGTAAAACGACAGTTTTCATATAATGCTGGTGTAAAACGCGTCCCTCTATTTCTTTCCACATCCTCCTTATGGGCCATCTCCGCCGCTGCATCCATAGTAATTTTCATTGGAATAGGCGGTTTATCGACGCAGTTTGGGAGATCAGGACGTAACAACTGTTCGTAATCTTGGAGGCTGATCTGCGAACGATAGGTAATAAATTCGCCAGCAGTAGGCCAGAAACTGGGAGCATCTTTTGCTGTGAGCAGCTTGTCTCCGATTTCATTGATCGCCGCAGATGGAATTTTAATTTTCTCCTTCCTTGCAGCCGCAAGATCATTTCCAAGCTCGGGCAGAGATTGTTTGAATCCAGAACTTGGCAACACAGCGTGATTTATCAGGCTCTGTTTCGTAAAATCGCTCGTTATTTGATTGACCTTGCCGTCTATGGAATCTAGGCGATCCAGAATTTTGTTGACTTTACTCTCTACTACATCCAAGCGATCATTCGTGTGAGTACGGAACTCTACGTAAGCCGTCCACTGGGTAACTACGAAAATGGCAATCGCCACCATTACCGCAATCGGGAGATATTGGAGAACTATCTGCCATCCCGAGCGGCGTGCTGCAATAGCGGTACTAATCTGTTCACGTACCCACGATCTGTCCTGTTCGTTAAGAGCCATTTCCTGCTCGATTAGAAAGGCAAAACAGACTGAGATACTACTCCCAGCATAATCTCTTGAGCAAACTCCATTGAAAAAAACGGCGTGTAGTTTCGGCTCGGGCCGCACGATTCAGCGAGTTAGGAATCAGCGAACAATCCGCCCGAAACACCAGCCAAGAAACTTGTGTTCAGAATAGTGTTCAATTGACGCCGCTAGTGCCCATTTATGCCACTCAGCACCCGCGCTAAATGCTTGATTTTACGTTGACCGGTGCCCTGAGTACAGCTTCCCAAGCTGGATGTCGCCGGTTCGATCCCGGTCTCCCGCTCCATCTTCTCAGACCGGGAGCAGCCCGAAGCGGAGCCATCACACTGCGCCCGTAGTTGTCCTTTGGCAGCCGGCCACTGTCCAGATTCGGAAATTCCCTTCTGTACGCGGAACTCCATCGTCTTGCCCAGCATCAATTAGTTCGCCAGGGTCGGCAGCCTGAGCGCAACGACATTGATTCATGAGGCGTATCTGAATATGGCCAGGGGTCAGTTTCTTCGCCGAACACTCTTCGTAGAACCCTAAGGTGGCTTCGCAGTCACTCATGCTCTCTTAAAATACTGCACTGCGCGCTCATGTTTCTTGGCTGCGGCGAGCGACGAGAACGTTCCCAAATTTTTCCGCTTGCCCGTCTTCGCATCCTTCTTGTGCGAATACAAACGATATTCCCCGGATTGTAATTTGCGAATCATAAAAGAGGAGATGCTGGCCCGCGAAGGCGAGTTGGCGCAAAAAAGTAGAGAAAAGTTAAGGCACCTAACCGACTGCTGAAAAACTCACTGCTGAGGAAGAAGGTAGGCTGCAGGCGCAAAAGCGCGGTTGGTCTTTGAAGAGCTTAACGGCACGACTGAAGTCGTGCCCTTCCCAAAACCTGAACCAATCGGAGCTTTCCACAGCCTCTTAAGGCTGTCCGCTTGAATCTTGGAAGATCCGTGGCAAACTAAACCACGAAATACTTTGCCCCCGGATGATGTACTACCAGTGCCGAGGTGCTCTGCTCCGGCTCCAGCAAAAAACCAGATGTTAGCCGCACGCCCACATTTTTCTCCGGCTCCAGCAGTACAAACAATTTCGTCTGGTCTTCCAGATTGGGGCACGCTGGATAGCCGAACGAATATCTCGATCCACGATACTTCTGATGAAACAGATCGCGAATAGCCGGAGCGTCCTCGCCGGCAATCCCCAGCTCCTCGCGCATCTTTTTGTGATGCAGTTCGGCCAATGCTTCCGCGGTTTCTACACTCAGTCCGTGCAGATACAAATATTTCGTATACTCCCCGGCCTCAAACAGCCTTTGGGTCTCGACCGAAGCCTTAGGCCCAATGGTTACGAGCGAAAGGCCGATCACGTCCATCTTGCCCGATGCCTTGCTGGCAAAGAAGTCAGAGATGCAAAGCCGCCGTCCCTCGCGCTGCCGGGGAAAAGTAAAGCGCAGCGCTTCGGCACGCGCCGGAGCATCGGGCTGGTAAACGACGACATCATTCCCCTCGCTCTGGCAAGGAAAATATCCGTAAACCACCTTCGGCTCAAACAGGTCCGACTCCGCGACTTCCTCTTCTAACTTTTTCTTGATGGGGCGGAACTTCTCCTCTACCAGGCGCACATAATCCGCCTGCGAAGCCGTCTTCAGCTGCCACTGATTCTTGAACAGCGCAGTTTCATTAATATAAGGAAACACTTCGCGCACGTCGTAGCGCTTAACCCGCACTCCCCAAAACGGGGGCTGGGGCAGGTACGGCGCCTCGCCCACAGCGGCGCTCCGCTCGGCAAACACAGGACCGGTCTCTTCATCGACCGCCGCTGCCTTGGCATATTCCTTCACCGTACGTCCATCGCGCAGGCGTGCCTCGCGCGCGCCGTTTACGGTGACCAGATCTTCCATTACGTGCAGCCCGGCAAAAGCATCTTCCGCGTAGAACACGGCGTTCGAATATTCCTTTCGCAAGTCATCTTCGACATACTTGCGGGTCAAAGCCGCCCCGCCGCAAATCACGGGGAACGCGAGCTTTTGCCGCTGCAAATCCTGGATCACATATTTCATCTCCAGCGTAGACTTCACCAGCAGGCCGCTGAGTCCGATGGCATCGGCCGTGTTCTCCTGCGCCGCCTTGATGATCAGGTCGCCGGGCTGCTTGATGCCGAGATTTACCACCTTGAAGCCGTTGTTCGACAAAATAATGTCGACCAGATTCTTTCCAATGTCGTGGACATCGCCCTTTACGGTCGCGAGAACGATCGTGCCTTTTTGCGATCCGCCCGCCTTCTTCTCCATCTTCGGCTCCAGGTACGCGACCGCTTGTTTCATCACTCCCGCCGAATCGAGCACCGAAGGCAGTTGCATCTTGCGCGCGCCAAATAAATCGCCCACGGTCTTCATTCCGTCGAGCAACACCGTATTAATCAGCTCCAGCGCCGAGTAGGAAGCGAGCGCCTCTTCGAGCAGTTCTTCCAACGATTTCTTGTGCCCACCCTCGCCCACAGACTTCTCGCCGTTGATGATGGCAAACTTCAGCTTGTCTTCGACTGACAGCGTATCCACGTGCGCGGTGGTCGATGCCGCCGGCCTGCCCTTCATGCCGGAGAAGTGCTGCATGTATTTTTGCAGCGGGTCGCCGTTCGACTCATCCCGGAAGATCAATTTGCGTGCCAGATCGACTTCTTCCTGCGGAATCTTGTATAGCGGATAAATCTTCGTGTAATTCACGATGGCCATATCGAGACCGTGGTCGACGGCTTCGTGCATAAAGACTGAATTCAAAACGCGCCGCGGATACGCATCCAAGCCGAATGAAATATTGCTCACGCCCAGAATTGTCTTCACGTTGGGCAATTCTTTTTTGATCCGCTCGACTGCTTTCAGCGTTTCGATGCCGGCGCTGCGATACTCTTCCTGACCGGTAGAAATGGGCAGAGTGAGCGCATCAAAAATCAGGTCGGTTCCGTCCAGCCCATACTTCTTGGTGGCCAGATCGTAAATCCGGTGCGCGATCGCCGTTTTCTTTTCCGCCGTCAGCGCCATTCCGTCTTCGTCAATGGTGAGTGCAATGACCGCAGCGCCGTAACGCTTCGCCATCGGCAGCACCAGCGAGGTTCGCTTTTCGCCATCTTCCAGATTGATCGAGTTGATAATCGACCGCCCCGGAATTCGCTTGAGCGCCTCTTCCACCACATCCGCCTCGGTGGAATCGACCAGAATCGGCGCGGGAACGCGGGTCGCAATCCTCTCCAGAATCGAAGTGATGTATCCCTTCTCGTCCTCGCCGACGATGGCGCAGCACAAGTCGAGCATGTGCGAGCCGTCGTTCACCAGCTTCTTGGCCAGCGCCAGGATGTCGTCGTACTTTTTCCCGCGCACCAGATTGCGGAAATGTTCGACGCGCGTTGTCGTATTCATCTCCTCGGCGACGATCAAAGGCTTGGGCTCCAGATCGAGAGGGACCGAAGTGTAGGCGCTCGAAGCCGCGCCCACGCGCTTCACCTCGCGCTTCGCCGGTTCCACGCCAGAAACCGCGTCCACCACGGCTTTCAAGTGGGCGGGGACAGTGCCGCAGCATCCTCCGACGATGCGCACACCGTAGTCTTGCACGAAGTGTTTGTGATACTCGGCCAACTCGGTTGGGGTGAGTTTATAGACCGCGTGGCCGCCTTCATTCTGAGGAAGTCCCGCATTGGGCAGCACGGAAATTTCCTTGGTCGAATTCAACGCGAGATAACGGACCGCGTCATTCATCTCCTTCGGCCCGGTCGCGCAATTGAGTCCGAGGATGTCAACGTCGAAGGGTTCGAGCGCGGTGAGCGCTGCGCCGATTTCAGTACCCAGCAACATCGTGCCGGTTTCCTGCAGCGTTACTTGCACGGTTAGGGGCAGCCGCTTGCCCGCTTTGCGCATGGCTTCGAGCACGCCGATGGTTGCAATCTTGGCCTGCAATAAATCCTGGCAGGTTTCGATCAGTAACACGTCCACGCCGCCCTCGATCAAGGACGCGGCTTGTTCTTCAAATGCCGCCGCCATCGCTTCAAATCCAATATGTCCCAGCGATGGCAGCTTGGTGGTCGGCCCCATCGAGCCCGCGACAAAACGCGGCCGATCGTGCGTGGAAAACTGTTGCGCCACTTCCCGGGCCAGTTGCGCCGCTTTTACATTGATCTCGCGCACCCGATCGGCTAAATCGAATTCGGCCAGCACCAGGCGCGATCCGCCAAAGGTGTTGGTCTCGACCACGTCGCAGCCCACGCCAAAGAAATCGGCATGAATATCGCGAATAATGTCGGGACGGCTCAGCACCAATACTTCGCTGCAATTTTCTTTGCCCCAGTAATCGTCGAGCGTAGGATTGCGCGACTGAATGTTGGTGCCCATTGCGCCGTCGTAAACGACTACGCGATCCTTTACGGTTTTTAGAAAATCACTCATGACAGCTCTTAACCTGTAGATCTTCAGCCCTATCCGTGGAATTCCGTGAAAATCCGTGGCCGGTATTTCATACGCAAACGCCGGCCCCCGAGGACCGGCGTGTACTGGACTCGAAATGGGCTACGAACTTAACTCCCCGCAACCATCTCCTTGGGAGCGCCACCATCCACGTCGGCTTGATTGAATATCACGTTGGCTCCCATGTGTGCTGGCCGGGGGGCCAGCATTTGCTCCTTGCGATAAATAAGATTGCTGGCATTGAACGTGGCCAGCTCGAATCCGTGGCCATGGGTGATGGCGTCCGTGGGACAGGCCTCGACACAATAGCCGCAAAAGATACATCGATTGTAGTCGATGTTGTAAACCTTGGCGTAGCGCTCGGCGCCACTGACGCGGTGTTCGGCGGTATTGTCCGCAGCTTCGATATAGATGCAGTTGGAAGGACAGTTGGCGGCGCAGAGAAAGCATGCCACGCACTTCTCCAATCCGTTTTCATCACGCTGGAGTACGTGGGCGCCGCGAAAGCGCGGTTCGATGCGCGCG
The DNA here is from genome assembly GCA_963710965.1 of uncultured Acidobacteriaceae bacterium. Classification (GTDB taxonomy): domain Bacteria; phylum Acidobacteriota; class Terriglobia; order Terriglobales; family Acidobacteriaceae; genus Sulfotelmatobacter. The sequence continues at coordinate 210,332 of CAVQCP010000046.1, forward strand.
CCGCGCAGCGGGCCGTCGCCGTCGGGATAATTTTCGACGGTGGTGGGCTGGAACATCTCCATGAAGGTGATGCTCATGCCTTTGGCGATGGCAGCAATGTTTTTCAGGACCGGCATGCTTTTCTAGTATACCGAAAGTCGGCGAGGCAGGGACCGCCCCTGCGACGGCGATCCTTCCAGGCGACTCCGCCTATAATGAGGACTGGACCAGATGTGTCAGCTTTTGGCCGTTGTGCAAACGTTTTCACCCGGCCTGACGTTCCACTTTCGCTAGTAACCTAACGCATCGCAGGGCTGGTGGTGTATTCTCATCTGCTCAGCTGATGCCACAAATCGTCGCATTTGCGGGGAAAATCGGAAGCGGCAAAACGACCATCACAAAGTCTCTTGCCGACATTCTGGCATGGCGTCGGGCGAGCTTCGGAGATTACGTTCGTGAAGTCGCCCGGCAACGTGGGTTGGACGATACGAGGGAAGTACTTCAGGTCGTCGGCACTGAATTGCTGCGTGCAGATATTCGGGGGTTCTGTCGCTCAGTACTGGCGCATTCCGGATGGCGGCCTGGGCAAAACCTTTTGATTGACGGACTCCGGCACCTGGAAACAGTCGAGGTAATTCGAGAGATAACTCAGGCGGCCACTTTCAGCATCGTCTTCGTTAAAATTAGCGAAGAGGTACGACTGCAGAGACTCTTAAGCCGGGAAGGGAGTGACGAGCGCCGTACTCAGGTCGAACGGCATTCCTCCGAGGCTCAAGTGACGTCACTCCTTGCTGGAATCGCCGACCGGACATTCGATAACGACGGACTCTTGCAGGACACAGTTTCGGAGATCGTAGAGTGGATCGCTTCCTGAACGTCGTGACTAACGAAAGTTGCACGGAAATGGTTGCAAATCCAGTTTTCCAAGTTTCCTTTAACAGCTTTTGCTTTGATATTCCGCGCCTCTCTGTGAATAACGCGGCGAGAAACCCGAGTTCGCGCTTGACGCTTTCGAAGCCACTTTCTACGATCACGAGACGCCATCCCCACATGCCGAAGAATAAAGTTTCGCCGGAACAAAACGTCATACCGTTTCCAGACTTTGAGAGCCTTAGCGGACTCAGGGCGGACCGGGATCGCGCACTTGCGGCACCTGTCATGACTGCGGCGATACCAGCCACTGAACGTAGAACCTTACAGCCATGCGAAATCGTCCTTTCTGGGACGTACCGGAAAGACGTTGATACTCTGAAGCGCACGTATGAAGAGTTCAAGGACCTTGGGTGCACTATTCTCTCGCCGACCAACATGTCTATATCTAGCGAGGTCGACGGTTTCGTTTATATGAAGGGCGAGGAAACCGAAACTCCTCAAAATATCGAGGCGAGGCATCTCAAGGCCATCGAGAAAGCGAACTTCGTTTGGCTGCACACTCCCGGGGGCTACGTGGGCCCAACGGCGGCCCTTGAAGTGGGCTTCGCACATGCCGCGGGCGTGCCTGTCTTCGCACAGCAGGTACCTGTAGATGGAGCCCTCCAATCAATGGTGCGCCTTGCGGACTCTCCGTCTTCCGTCGTGAAGAACTGGCCGCGGCACCCCGACCCGCCTGCGCCCGCGATCAAGGCGTTTCAAGAGTATTACAAGCGTGCGGCAGTACAGCGAGGCTACAGTAAGGAAGGTCCGAAGGAGTGCCTGCTGCTGATGGTGGAGGAAGTCGGCGAGCTGGCGAGGGCGATACGCAAACGTGAGAAGCTCGTCAGACATGGCTCCTATCGTGACTCAAACGAGGCCCACGAACTGGCGGATGTGTTCCTGTACGTTATCCATATGGCGAATGTTCTCGGCTTCGATCTAGCAGACGTTGTGCGCGACAAAGAATTCAAGAACGTCGAGAAATTCCTTGGCAGATAACAGCGCGCTACCCGATGAAAAACAGGAGGCGGGAGAGGACTTGCCGAAGCCTCGGTTCGAGGATTTTGCTATACAGCGGAAGCTGCTGCAGGAGTTCTGTCCGGCCCACCTCCCGAGTCTGGAGCCATACGTTTCGAAGTCTTTCCCAATTTTCCGGCTTGACGATGAAGGGCCCGAGCCAACCGAGCTCAGGCATATAACAAGCACTGCCACTTGCTACGAGTCGATCGCCACGTGCCCGGATAAATTTCGGCCATCTAAGAAAGAGAATACGTCGGACTTCGCAGCCCTAGGCCGCGATTTTGCGCAGCGTGCAATTAAACTCGGCCCTGAAAAATGGGTATCTGATGGGGCGGCTGGGGTTTACTGCAGCAGCCGGGGTCTCCCTTATGTCGTGTCCCAGCTCGAAGGTTGGCAGCCCGAAATCGATTTGCACTTGGCTAGAATTTTGTACCAGCTGGGAGAAGACCCACTGCGAATGGCTATAGGGGAGGCAGACAAGGGAAAGGATAAAAAGAGCTGGTACAGACCGAACGCGTATCACACTTACTGGACGCTCGAACTGCTACGAGCCCTCGAAGTGCCTAAGTTTAAAAATGGCAGTAAGGAGCTTGAAACGGCCCTGGGCTACCGACCCCAGATGTATCTGTGGGCGAGGCAGCAGCTTGGTGTGCAGGCCGCACTGCACTCCGCGAACTCCTCGGTGCTCGATTCGGACCAGCTCGCGTGGTCATTGGCAATCCTTATTAGCCGGCCTGAGGAGTACCAGTCGAGACTCGGAGAGCAGGATCTTATCCGACAGGCGCTAAGATGCCTGTTTAGCACTCAGGAGCAGGTCGGCACCTGGCGACACTACGCCCCCTTGTTTCACTATCCCAACGCTGGAAATGCCTACTGCTACGTCTTCGAAACATTCGCAACAATTTTAAAGGAGTCGTTGCGTCCAGAGGCTGATTTCGTCCGGGACGCCCTGAGGCGGTATTTCGGCGCCCTCGTTAAGCTCTGGCGCTACGCGGTGCAGACGCAGACCAAGCGCAACAACGGGCTCCTGGCATGGTCCTCTGGCCACCGGAACAAGCCGGTGCTAGAAAGCTGGGCCACAGCGAGTGTTTTTGCTTATGCCCAAAACCTGCGAAAGCTCGTTGGGCGATGGACTCAAGAGGAAGCGCTCAACGCCCTGAATTACAAGAGGACGAAATTAAAGAAAGACGCAGAGGACGACGTCGTGAGTCGTTCAGACATATGGACGTGCCCTGACCTGGCTGATCGACTTTGGAGCATGTTCATCAATCCGGCGTCGTTCCGCGAGGAACAATCTGACCCGGACGAACCCCTGATCGACGAGCAGTTCCCCCGCTCGGCCATCCTCTTCGGCCCCCCAGGCACAAGCAAGACGTCGCTTGTGCAGGCACTCGCGGGTGCAATCGGGTGGAAATATATCGAGCTTCACCCGAGCCACTTCGTAGCTGAGGGCCTGCCGAGCGTCCAACAAACCGCCGACGTAATTTTCAAGAAATTAATGGAATGCGATCGCGCTGTCATTTTGTTCGATGAAATTGACGAACTCGTGCGCGAGCGCGATATAGAGCCAGATCAGTTCGGTCGCTTCCTCACGACGAGCATGCTGCCGAGGCTCGCCGAACTCTGGAAGGGACGGAGAGTCATGTATTTCGTTGCGACGAACCATATTGAATATTTTGATCGCGCGGTTACCAGAAGCGAGAGGTTCGATGCAATTATCTTCATCAGCCCACCTTCCTTCGTCGCAAAGTGCAACAGATTAATTAGCATCGTGAACGAGACCTATGGTCTAGAGGTGACTTTGGCCCCGGATATAACCCAGGCCACCATTGAGCGAGCGATTCCCCCGCGCTGTGAAGTGCTTGCGAACGCAACCGACAAGAAGACAAAAGACGCCGTCGGTGCCGAGCGCCTTGAGCGTAAGTATCTTCTATCGAAATTTGCGTTGCTTCGGTACGATGAATTGAACGAACTAGCCCTGCAGGTGCAAAAAATACTCAAGAACACGAAGATCATAAGCAAAGGGACTCTCAAAACCGCACTGGGACAGATCAAGGACAGTAAATCGAGAACCCTGGGAGAGTACTGCCGCTTTAACTCAGACAGGGAGGACTACGAAAGATTCGACGTTTCGAAAAATGCACGATGGATTATTGAGGAGATTGAGGGGTTCGCCGACTCAGCCCCGCTCCCAAAGTCCGTCGGGAAGAAGAACGGGGTACTATTTACCGACGCCCCGGTCGGGCCACTGAGTAACGTTAGCGTTAGTGGGTATCGAGCTGAACGAATCATGCCTGGCAAGATCCGTCTTAATAAGACTTAATGTTGCACCGACGGATGCGCCCTCAGCTTTTCCTTTCAATAACTTACCCCGCCTAATCCCTGATTCCCCCACTAAACCCTGTTTTTCTCCCGTTCGTTGTCTTAAAGGTGCGCCACCCCCTTGGCTTCCAATAGGATGGCATCAAGCTCAACACCCAGGGAGAAGTGTAAAACCAGGTTCCAGCTCCCGGGGAGAGCCTCAGTTATAGGGTTTTGCAAGTTAAGATCAAAGCGAAAACATGACGCCTATTGCGTGACTGTTTGCGAAGATTGAACATCCAAACCTATAACCAAAAAGCTAGAAGCCAGGAGCTAAAAGCTAAAATGCGCAAGCCGATCAAGTACGTAGAGAAGGCAGTCACCGTTGCAGCCAAGGGAGCTTGGGTGGTCTTCGACCGCATGAACCGGATTAATCCCAACCCTTCGCCCACCCCGAAATGGTCGGACAAGCCTCTGCTCAAGTCCTACGAAAAGTCCAAGCCCCCGCTCGGCTGGCCCCGCTCCACCGATTCGCTCTGTCCGAAGTGCGTGCCTGAAATTCGCCAGCAAATTCTCGACGGCAAACTGCCGCACGAAGTTCTGATGAACGAGAAAGTCGGAGAGATCAAGGCCACCATCGTCGAACGCGATGGCAAGATTCTGATGGTGAAGGACTGTCCCAAACACGGACACTTCGAGGACGTGATGTCCATCGACACCGAATTCTCCAAGCATCTCGAAGACGTCTTTCCCGGCCGCGACATCACGGCTCACAACGACGAGAAGCTGCATCATCACGGTTCTTCCACCGTGAAGTATGGACGCGGCTCCGTGCTCACTATCGATCTGACGAATCGCTGCAACATGATGTGCGATCCCTGCTTCATGGACGCAAACCAGGTCGGCTTCGTCCACGAACTGCAGTGGGAAGAGATCAAGACCATGCTCGACAACGCGATCACCATCAAGCCGCGTCGTCAGATGAGCGTGCAGTTTTCGGGCGGCGAGCCCACGCTGAGCCCATATTTCCTCGACGCCGTTCGCTACGCCCGCAAGGTCGGATACAACTCCGTGCAGGCCGCGACCAACGGCATCGAATTCGCCAAGAGCTTTGAGTTCTGCCAGCAGGCCGTCGAGGCCGGCATGCGCTACGCCTATCTGCAATTCGACGGCATCGGCAATGCCGCCAATGCGCATCGCATGGTGGGCAACCTGTTTGATGTCAAGTTGAAGGCGATCGAAAATCTGCACAACGCCGGAGTGGAGATTGTCCCGGTCATCACCATTGTCAATGGCATCAATAACGAACAAGTCGGACGCATCATCAAGTTCGCGTTGGATAATCCAAAGACGATCAGCTTCCTGAGCTTCCAGCCTGTAAGCTTTACGGGACGCGACGAAGCCGTCACCGACGACCGCCGCCAGGCCCAGCGCTACACGCTCTCGCACCTGGCACACGACGTAAAAAATCAGACTGGCCTGGGCGAACCGAGCCGCGACTGGTTCCCCATCAGCTTCATGGGAACCTTCAGCGATTGGGCCGATCTGATGCACGCCAACGATCCCAAAAACGACTGGGGTCAACTATCGTGCGGCTGCCACCCGAATTGCGGAACTGGCATGGCGGTGATGATCGACAAAGAGACCAAGGAAGCCGTTCCTGTGACGGCGTTCCTGGCCGGCGACCAGCTGGCAAAAGATATTGCCAAGGTCAACGACGCGGCTCGTGGAAAGTTTCTGACTGGGGTTGGAATGGCGCTTTGTTTGATGAAGAACTACGATCCGTTCCAGTCGCCGACTCATTTCAAGCTCATGGACCTGCTTAAGAAGTTCGACAAGAACTATCACATTACCGGTAAGGATTACGGCAAGGTTGGTCCCGACCGCACGATTGATGACGTGATGAAGCGGCGCAATCAGGACCGTTGGAACTTCCTGTTCATCGCCGGAATGTGGTTTCAGGATCTCTTCAATTACGACTTCCGCCGGACCGAGCAGTGCATTATCCCTTATGCCACACAGGAAGGCGAGATTTCGTTCTGCGCTTACAACACCGGCGTGGGTTGGCGAAACATCATTGAGAAGATGCACATGACGGCCACGCTCACCAAGTGGTACGAGGAACACGGGCGTCATGAAATTTTCGCGGGCGGCAAGAAAGTGAAGATGGATGACACTACGCATACCATGCTGCTGCGCGATGATCTGGTCACCAACGAGTTGCAGCACGATCTGGACAATCTGGGCATCGCCAAGAACGCGCGTGAAGAAAAAACTCGCGCGCGCGACGCGAAGGCGGCTGCCGCAGCCATCGGAGCTACGGCAATTGAACCTGCGCCGCTGCCCGGACATCGCGGGCCGCAGAAGAACGATGAGGCATACAACGCGCGCATGGCATCGCTGTATCGCGAAGTCGTGTTGAAGGAAAAGTCGGCACAGTCGCAGGATGGATTCATTCCATTGGGCGCGCTGAATAAGTCAAACGGGAATGGCAACGGAAGTCATGCGCCGAAGCCGGAAGTGGCCGAGCCGGTGGCTGGAGATTAATTCGAGCCTCGGCTTTCGGGCTGCAGCTAAACAAACTTGGGCCGCCTTTGGGCGGCCCAAGCTATTTTATGCGCTCAGCCTTCAGTGCTTCACTACGTCGAGCGGCAGGACGATGATTTTGGGTTTTCCTTTGTCATCCAGGCCAGCTTGCGCTAGAAGCTCTTTGTGCCCGTATTTCGCGGTAACTGCGCTGGTGACCTGGACGACGAGTTTCGCCTTGGTAACCGGAACCGGGACGGCGAGCGGATTGCCCTCGAAAGTCACTGCGGTGACTTTGCTGAAGTCGGCACCGGTAAAGGTGACGGCGCGGCTGTCGGTTTCGTAGAGCACGGCGGGATCGGCGGTGACTGTGGTTTTGTCTTCTTTGAGCGAGAGGTCCCATTCCGACGCCGGCCAGCCGCCTCGAGCCCAGAAGATATGGACACCGGTCGGCTTATGAAGTCGAAGCCATGCAGTGCTGTCGCTACCGATGCGGATGTCGGCGGGAGAAAGCGGGGTCGATTGGCCGTCGCTTCCGTCCTCCAGGATCTGAATACATCCAATGGCCGCACCGCAATACGTTCCCGGCGAGTCATCCACGACTTTTAGGGCCCACTCCAGCGCGGAGAGGTTGCTTCCCGACAGGCGGAACCAGGCGCCTGCCTTCGTCTTCTTATCCTCGTTCGCCTGATCTCCTTTCTGTTTGTCCTTTTTCTGTTTGCAGGTGAGTTTTTCCTTGCAAGCGGGATCGTCATCACTGGATGCGTCGTCTTTCGTGGCGGGTTTGGCCACGGCTTCGATCTTGGTGAATGTAGGGTCGATCTTGATAGAGCCGGTGACGCCTTGACTATCCCAAGCGGGATCGCGTACGAGAAAATTTTCAGCGGAGGCTATGTCGTCCGTCTTGGCGACAAATTTGAATTTGCAGTGAGCTGTCTTGTCGGCCTCTGAGTACTGGCAGGCAGAGTCGAGAAGTGCTCCCTTTGTGGGGGGGTGCAAGGGCTTGTCCCGCAGCCCGTAGACAGTTGTTCCGATCAGCAGCAAGGGGTGTTGCGGGCCGTCTTTATCGCGATCCGGCTTGTAGTTAGGACGGTCGTATTTCAACTCCATCGAAGACGTCCCATCGGCGAAGGGCAATGCGGAGAGCGATGGGTTGGTAATACGGCAGGCCGCCGGGTTTTTCACGGGAGTGACCAGCGACACCCCGTGCATCGCTTCGTCCAGGAGTTGGAGATCGCCGTTAGCCAGTACGTCGGCGGCCGGTTTGAAGAAGTCGAGAGAATAGCCGTCGAAATATGTCGGGGAAGCACTGACGGTTCCGGAGCGCACTTGGCCGGTGGAAGAGAAGAAGTCACCGGTGGCGTGGAACATCAGGTTGCCTCCGCCTTCGTCAGTGACCCGGACGTCCTTGACCACGACGGGGTTGATCACGGAGACGGGATCGGGCATCTTTCGCCACTGGCAACTTTCGTCATACCACGAGCCGGTAATCTCTTTTTTCTGGTCAAACCTACGCCAGCGGGTCTGGACCCAAACCTCTGGCTCGAAGGCCAGGGCATCGGACTGAGGAAGGGCGAGTTGGGCGAACGCGGTGCGGACGCCCGGAGCCACGGCAGATGCGCCGAGAACAGGGCGATACTGCCAGCCGAACATGACGGCAGAGGAGAAATAGTAGCCGCGGGCGGGATCGAATTTGCCTGCGGGCGGGAGGTTGCCGCACTCGTCCCCGGGAAGATCCGTTGAGGTGAGCCCGTTGAGTCCGGCGGCGACTGGATATTGCAGGGCCACGGTATCGGTGTCTTTCGCGAGGTACATGCGGTCTTTGGATTTCCCTGTGGTAAATCCGAAGCTGAGAAGTTGCAAGGCGACACCGGCACCAAACTGTTTGGCATTCGAGGTAACTTTGGCAACGTTGTAGACCTTTTCCGACGGAAGCAGGTTGACGATGCTCACGGGCTGGGAGGTGACCGCTTGACCGCGCCGGGGCAGAATCAGGATGCGAACCTCAGCGACGGCACCCTGATACTCGGGTGGAGTGTGGACAGAGATAGGAAATCCGAGAGTGGTCTGGGCGCGCTCACCGATGGCGCGGCCGTGGGTTAAGAGAAGCTGGTCGGAAGACGCGCCCTGTAGCAACATTTGTAGAGTGACTAACTGAGCGTTCAGACGGGTTTGCTCGTCGAGCGTGTCGGAAGCTGAGAGGCCGGTGTTGGTTGGCGAAGAGAGCGGGTTAAGGGTCGGAGCGGAGGGGACGGTCCCGCTGAGGCTTGGAGTGGTGGTGGCAATCTGCTGCGTGGGTAGAGTGACGGTGGTGACGGTCGAGTTGGTGGCGGGGTTGCTGGTGACAGTGGTTTGGGCGGGCGCAACGGGAGTACTGCCCAGGCTAGCCGTGGGTGTGCAGACGACAGCGGTGGCACCGCTGGGGAGTGTGGGGGTGTATCCGGCAGGGCAGACGGATGAAGCTGTGGAGGTGCCGGTATTAGCCACCCCGGCAGTATTTACTGTGTTGCCCGTGAGGGTGTTCACCGTGTCGACGACGCTGGGAGTGGGGGATGTGGTTAACTGAGCGGCGAAATACGAAGTGTCGCGCGTGATGCCTTGCAGGGTGCCGACTTGGGCTGTGAGTTGGGCCTGACTGAAGGGGTTGATGGCGGCTAGCTGGCTCACCGTGCTGGCAAGTTTTTGCTTCAAGACGAAAGTGTCGAAGATTTTTGGGCCGCCGAGGGCGATGCCGTTCTCGGCGCTTTGGTCGAGCACGCGATTGGCCGGAATATTAATCTCATCGATGGGCTGCTTGGGGCTCTGGTCGACAGGAATAAAGTTTCGGCAGCCATCGGGGACGGAATAGATACGTATATTGATGTCGTTTTCCGGATCGAGAAATTTGCCCGCCCAGGCGCGGTCTTGCTCTGCCGCTTTTCTATCGAGTGCTAGGGCCGGCGCTATTTCTTGGCCAGGCGTCGGCGGCCTAAGTTCTCCAACGATGGGAACATTACCGTTAATGACGACGCGAAGGTGGGGTTCTTGCTGGAAGAACGCGTCGAAGTCCTTGGTTAATTCGGGTTTGGTGAATTCGGGCTTCGTTCTGTCCCATTTGAGAAGCGGCTTCCAGTAAGGCGTTAAGATTTTCTTGCTGGGGTCCGTTTTATCGGTTTCCCGTTCCGCAGTCTGGACGATCAGCGACAGAGGGAAGCATTTGGACGGGTCTGACAATTCGCAGTCGCCCCTGGCGAGAAGAATGAAGTGGTCGAAGGATGTGTAGTCTATAGAAAGTGCGCCAGAATCAGGTCCCTTATGCCACGATTGGTCGCCTACTCTAAACCAAAACGGCGGCTGGTCGCAATCGAACTTCACACTGAGAACGAAATGATCCGGCGTCCGAATATCTTGTTTTTCTGTTTGCTCTATCTTAGGACACGGCTTATCGGTTGTGCCTTGCGCGAGTGCGAGAGCACTTAACGAAGAGGTAAGTAGGGTAATGACGGCAATGAAGCGGATGGTACTCATACTGAACTCCTGCTGGCAATCGGGGTGGGGTATCAATCTGGGAATCGGCCAGCCGGAAAATATACGACCGCGGAGGTTCACAAAGCAAGCATTTCCAGGAGTTCGTTACGAAATCCGAACAAGGTCGAGCCGAGCAAAATCAGGACTGAGCTAAATCAGGACTAACTCAGGAGGCGAAGGCCTGCCCAGCTACCCGATTTGACTAGGGGAGTATGTTGCCGATTCTTCGGATTTGTGCGCCGACGGCTTTTAGTTTTTCTTCGATTTTTTCGTAGCCGCGGTCGATGTGGTAGACGCGGTCGATGATGGTTTCGCCATCGGCCACCAGCGCGGCCAGCACCAGACTCGCGCTGGCGCGCAGGTCAGAGGCCAGTACGGCGGCGGCGCTCAGCGCCGTCTTCCCACGCACCACGGCGCGGCGGGCTTCGATTTTGATATTCGCGCCCATGCGAACCAGTTCCTGCGCGTGCATAAAGCGGTTCTCGAAAATATTCTCGGTGATGATCGACGTGCCTTCGGCTTGTGTGGCCAGCGCCATAAATTGCGCTTGCATGTCTGTGGGGAAGCCGGGATATTCTTCGGTACTAAGATCGGCGGCGGTGAAGGGATTGTCTCCCATGACCCGGACGGAGTCGGATGTGAGTTTGGTCTTTACTCCGGCGTCTTTCAGTTTGGCGAGAATCGCGTCGAGGTGAGTGGGATCGCACCCGGCGATGATGAGGTCGCCACCGGTGAGGGCCCCCGCAATCAGGAAGGTTCCCGCTTCGATGCGGTCGGGAATGATGCGGTGCTTAGCGCCTTTCAGCTTGGCTACGCCCTTCACCCGGATGGTCGAGGTACCTGCACCTTGGATTTTCGCTCCCATTTTATTTAGCAGCGCGGCGAGGTCGGCAACTTCCGGCTCGCGAGCGGCGTTTTGAAGAATGGTCTCGCCCTCGGCGAGTGTCGCGGCCATGAGTAAGTCTTCCGTACCGGTTACGGTGATTTTGTCGAAAACAATTTCCGCGCCGCGGAGGCGCTCGGCGATGGCTTCAACGTAACCATGGTCTTGCTTGATTTTAGCGCCGAGCAGTTCGAGGCCTTTGATGTGGAGGTCGATGGGGCGCTGACCTATGGCGCAGCCACCGGGCAGCGACACGCGCGCCCGCCCGCAGCGCGCGACCAGCGGACCCAGCACCAGCGTGGAGGCTCGCATAGTCTTGACCAATTCGTAGGAAGCTTCGGGCGTGGCTAGATTCTGGCAGTGGATGGTGGTGCGGTGGTGGGCGCGTCCGTAGCCAAGTTCGACTTCGGCGCCCATGGCGGCAAGCAGGTTGCGCGTGGTTTGAATATCGCGGACTTGCGGAATGTTTTCGAGGATTACCGGCTCGTCGGTTAGAAGAGCGGCGGCCATGCAAGGCAGCGCAGCATTTTTTGCTCCGCTAACGCGCACAGTGCCAAGCAGCGGCGAGCCGCCGCGGATTACAAATTTATCCATATGGATTGCGAGTTCTGGGTAACGATTTATTTTAGCGGGGAAATGAACTGGGGGTGGGTAATCGAGAGGGCACGGCCCACCGGGACAAGAGAATCCCCACCTCCGGCCATGAAGGCGTGAAAGGCAAGTAGCTCGCTCTCGAACTACGGGGTTATCGCAAACACAGTCCCGAAGTTGTTGGAACCACCCTTGCTGGTGGTTCCGTACAGCACGCCATTCAGCAGAAGCAGGCCGTCGTAGCCCGGATAGGCGCCATCCGGCGCGCTGCCGAAGGAATGGAGTACGCTCTCGCTCCAGGTTCCGCTAGCTTCCGTAAGCTGGAAGACCACGCCGCCGGGACCAAAACCACGTGAATCGGGGCTGTAATAAGTGGTTCCATAAAGGTTGCCGGTAGAGTCGAATGTCATTGCTCCCCAAGGAGAATAACCGTTCGCAGTTGCGCCGCCGGAGCCGGCATCGAAAGCATGGATTGTGTTCAGGGTCCAGCTTCCACCGGAAGCTGGCGATAGTTCGAAAGCTGTGGAGTTGTGGAAATACCATCCTCCGCACCCGGCGGTCGTGCCGTAGAGGTTTCCGGCCTGGCCGAAAATGAGTGTGCCGCTCGGCTCGCCGCCATCCGAACCATTAAAGGTATAGAGCACATTTTCAGACCATGCGCCATCCGCGCCTTGCGAGAGCGAGAATACAACCCCGGCTCCCAAGTCATAGAAGCTGCCGCACAACCCAGACTCGTATGCACCGCCGTTCGTGGCTGTGCCATAAAGATTTCCTGCAGAATCGAAGGTGAGGCCGGACAGAGGAAGCCCGCCATCGGTATCGCCCTTGAAAGTATAGAGAATGGTCTCGCTCCAAGTGCCGTCAGAATTTGGAGAGAGCTCGAAAACGGTTCCGCAGCCCGCGGGCGAAATGAACTTAGGAGGACGTGCCTGAATGTCTTCTGTATTGGTGCATCGTCCAATGCCACCGAATTCGGTGGTGCCGTAGAGGTTCCCAGCACTGTCAAAAATCAGCGTTGAAGAAGGATTGGACCCGTCGAAGTGAGAGAGTCCATCGAAGTAGAAGTCGTAGAGCGTGATTTCGTTCCATCGACCGTCCGCGAGGCGCTGCAGCTCGAAGACGACGCCGGAATAGTGGCTTCCGCCGGAATAGGCAGTGCCGTAGAGGTTGCCCTTTGCATCCATCACGAGGCCCTTCTGCGGGTCGGAGCCGTCGTTGAAGTGAAAGGAGTGGAGCACAGTCTCAGCCCATCCGTCGGCGCTTGGAGAGAGCTCGAAGACTGTGCCGTAACCGTACTCGGGACCGCCGCCTCCGCCCTCCGAGGTCGTGCCATAAAGATTTCCGTCGTTATCGGCGATAAGGCTGCCGTAAGGGGCGGCGCCGTCGGTTCCGCCGCCCTTGAAGCTGTAAATCACCGATTCCGTCTGCGCGGAAGCCGCCATGGCGAACATCACAACGATGGTCAATATCAGCGCCATCCCGAGTGAACTGCTTGCGAGCTGGAATCGATTTAAGGGCATTGGAGGCGTGCTCCGGAGAGAGATTTGCGGAGGCACTGCGGGGAGGCAGAGCGAAATACTATCTAAATCAGTGTTAGTGCGCAATATGCAGAAAATTGCAGCATGCAGCTGTTCTTACCTAGCCATCCTTATCGCCTTGCGAACGTTTCCCCCAGCTTTCTCTAACGCGGCGGCGGCTTTTGGGCGCGTCACTCCCGCCGCTAGCATCACCAGCGCTACCGGCGTGCGATAGCCCGAGGTTCTCAGAGCGGCGGTTGCGGATGCGTGAGTGCTTCCGCTGGCTTCCTCGAGGATTGCGATGGCACGCCGCTTGAGCTTTTCATTTTTCGGAACTACGTTCACCATCAGATTGCCGTAAACATAGCCCAGCCGCGCCATGGCTGCGGTCGAGATCATATTCAAAACCATCTTGTGAGCAGTGCCCGCCTTCATGCGGGTCGATCCCGCGAGCACTTCAGCTCCCACTTGCGTAACGATGGCGAAGTGGGCTGCGCGCTCCAACGGCGAATTCGGATTGCAGGTGAGCGCAATAGTCTGAGCGCCGCGTCGCCTTGCTTCCCTTATCGCCGCCACGGTAAAGGGAGTGCTTCCGCTGGAAGCGATGCCGAGCACCACATCTCTCATCGTGGGCTTGCGGCGGGCAATTTCTTCGCGCGCGGCTTTCATGTCGTCTTCGCTGACTTCGGAATCGGTAGCCAGCGCCCTCGTGCCTCCGGCAATGATGAACTGAACGCGATGGGTATTAAAAGTGGGTGGGCATTCGGAGGCGTCCAAGGCGGCGATGCGTCCGCTGGTGCCGGCGCCTACATAAATGAGGCGTCCACCGCGTCGTACGGCGGCGACCACTTGATCGATCGCGCGTGCGATTTGAGAAAGGACGCGGGCTACGGCGGCCGGAACGGTGGCGTCTTCCGCGTTCATCAGCCGAGCCAGTTCCAGCGAAGATTTTTCGTCGAGGTCGGGCGCGGCAGGGCTCGATTGCTCCGTGCGTAGACGGTTGAGTGGGGCTGCTTTGCGTTTCAAGTTTGACCTTTCGAACTCGGAGTGGCTTTCATTCGGATTTTCCGCTCAGGCAGCACTGCAAGCATTCGATCACAGCGTCATGAAATTTGGGGCGAAGCTGTTTAATGGCTTGATTCTTAGAGTCCGGCCAGGTGCGGTTGGTCAGGAGTGTGACCGATATCTGGCGGGTGGGATCGATCCACAGCGAGGTGCCAGTGTAACCGAGATGCCCGTAGGAACTCGATGAAAAATATTTTCCGGATTGCGATGGAGACCCGGGAGTGTCCCACCCGAGTGCGCGGGATGTGCCGAGGGGCGCGGATTTGCGGCGGGTGAAGAGGGCGACAGTTTCAGGGCGCAGGATCTGCCCAGGGTTGAGCATGGTGTGAGCAAACCTCGCGAGATCGCGCGAGGTGGAGAAGAGTCCGGCATGAGCCGCGATGCCGCCCAGCACGTATGCGTTTTCGTCGTAGACCTCGCCCTGGATGATGCGATCGCGGAAAGTCTGATCGTCGGCGGTTGGTGGAATCGCCGCTCTCATTTCTGCCGGGGGATTAAATGTTGTGCCGGTCATGGCCAGGGGCGCGAATATTTCGCGCTGGCAGAAAGGCGCGAGAGATTCGTCCGCCAGGCGTTCGAGGGCGATGCCGAGAATGATGAATCCTAGGTCGCTGTATTCGGCGCGGGTCGCGGGATCTGCGGCGAGAGGCGTGGTGAACGCGGCATGAAGAAGTTGGTCGCGCGTGCGGGCTTCTAGAAATAGCTTTTTGTATGCGGGCAAGCCCGAGGAGTGCGACAGCAACATGCGCAGAGTCACTTGGTGGCGGCGAGGATCTCTTTCCTGGCCGGAAATAAATTCTGGGACGATGGCGGCGACCGCGGCATCGAGATCGAGCAGGCCGCGTTCGTAGAGCACCATCGCCATGGCAGTGGTAGCCACCACTTTGGTCAGCGAGGCTATGTCGAAGAGGGTCGAGGTAGTCACCTCAAGGCCAAAGTTCCCGCTCTTTGGCGAAGAACTCGACGCGGCCGGGGCATCCGGGGCGTAGGTAAGCCTGCCCAAAGCCTTTTCTGCAACTAATCTTCCTGCCTGCGTCACGGCGACTGACGCCCCCGGAAAGGCGCGGCTGGCGATGGCCTCTTCCAGAATGGCGAAGGCGGGCGCGAAGATTTCGTCTTGCTGGTTGCAGGCATCGAGCAGCGGCGGCGTAGAGTCAGAGGCCATCGGCAAAGTCGTCGTCCGAAGAATGTTCCGAAGAATCATGATATGGCATATCGGGCACATGCTTACTTGAGTTTCTTGAGTCCTGCGGGTGCGGTTGTGTAGAGTCAATGCATCCTACATTTCAAAGCCAAATCGCTGGCACTTTGCCTGCTTTATCTCTGCCTTAATGTCGCCATGGCAGCGAGTCTCCTCCTTTTAGATCCGCCCAACGCGAGCTCCGAAGAAGGTCTGGCGAAGCTTGCCATCCCCGCAGACGCCGTAGCCCTGACGGTGGTCGATAAGATCATCGAGTCGGCGATTCGCGAGGGCACAATTCCAGGTGCCGTGTTGGTCGTAGGGCACGACGGTCAAGTAATCTACCGCAAGGCTTATGGCGAGCGCGCTTTGGAGCCTCGGCGCGAAGCGATGACCGTGGATACGATTTTCGACGTTGCGTCCCTGACCAAGGTAATTGTGACCACAACCGCGGTTATGCAGTTGGTGGAGCGCGGCGAGCTGCGGCTGAATGATCCGGTAGCGAAGTATTTGCCCGAGTTTGCCCAGAACGGAAAAGAAGATATCACCGTGCGCCAGTTGTTAACCCACTACTCCGGGCTCGAGCCCGATCTGGATCGCAAGACCGCGTGGGAAGGGAAAGAAACGGCCTACCGGATGGCATTTGCGGAAACGCCGCAGGATCCGCCGGGCTCGAAGTTTTCCTACAGCAACGTCAATTTTATTGTGCTGGGTGCGCTCGTGGAGCGAGTCTCCGACGAATCGTTAGATCGATATGCGGAGCAGCATATCTTTGCGCCGCTGAAGATGACGCACACGCGGTTTAATCCGCCGACGGTTGTACGCGCCGGTTGGATGGAAAAGATTGCGCCCACGCAATATGACGAAAATGAGCGCATGCTGCGGGGAGTGGTGCATGATCCGACGGCGCGGCGGATGGGCGGCGTAGCGGGGCATGCGGGGCTATTCTCCACCGCAGACGATCTGGCGAAATTTGCGCAGGCCTTGCTGAATGGCGGCGATGGAATTTTATCCGCCCTGATGGTGGAGAAAATGACGACTCCACAGCAGCCGCCGTCCGCGCCCGTGTTGCGCGGCTTTGGGTGGGATATTGATTCTCCCTTCTCGTCGAATCGAGGAGATTTGTTGCCGGTGGGCGGCTACGGCCACACTGGATTCACCGGAACATCGATGTGGATCGATCCAACGACGCAGAGCTACATTATTCTTTTGACCAATGCCGTGCATCCCCGGGGCAAGGGAAATGCGATTGCACTGCGATCCAAGGTGGCGACGGCGGTTGCCGCGGCGTTGCCTCTGACGGGGAAGGAGAAAGAAGCGCTGCGCTGGACGAGCATTACCGGTTACAACGAGGCGCAGAGCGCGGCGCGGCGCGTGAGCGCGCGCAATGGCAACGTGAAGACGGGGATTGATGTGCTCGAAGAGCGTGGATTCGATGTGCTTCAGAGGTGCGGGAATAACTTGCAGGTCAAAGACAAAGTCAAAGGCAGCGGGCAGGAGTGCCCGCTCCACCCAATCAGGGTAGGCATCTTGACTAATCAGACAGGTGTAGATGCCGAGGGGCGGCGGACCATCGACCTCTTGGCGCAGGCTCCAGGCGTTTCGCTGCAGGCGATTTTCAGTCCGGAGCATGGAGTTACTGGGACGCTGGACACGACTCACATCGGCGATGCCAAAGACTCAGCTACCGGAGTCACGGTTTACAGCGTGTATGGAGGGAGCGATGCAGCTCGGCGTCCTTCGATCGATGTGCTTAAGTCGCTCAACGCCGTGGTGATCGACATCCAGGATGCGGGCGTACGTTTTTATACATACGAGACTACGCTGGGTTATTTTCTGGAAGCGGCGGCGGCGGCGAACGTCGAGGTAATGGTTCTGGATCGTCCCAATCCGATCACCGGATCCTTTGTGCAGGGTCCGGTGGCGGATGCAGGCCACGAGAGTTTTACAGACTATTGGACGCTGCCGGTGCGCCACGGCATGACGATTGGCGAGTTGGCAAAGATGTTTAATGCCGAGAAGAAGATCAATGCCAAGCTGACCGTCGTCCCGATGGAAGGATGGCAGCGCGGCGATTGGTTCGATTCCACGGGGCTGGAATGGGTGAATCCGTCGCCGAATCTGCGCAACGTGACTGAGGCGGCGCTGTATCCAGGGGTCGCGTTGGTTGAGGGGACGAATGTTTCGGTGGGGCGCGGGACGGATTCTCCCTTTGAAGTGGTCGGCGCACCGTGGGTTAAAAGCAGGGAACTGGCGGCGTATTTGAATGCGCGTGGGATTTCCGGCGTACGGTTCGTGCCGGTCACGTTCACGCCTGCGGCTTCGAACTACAACGGGCAGAGGTGCGAAGGCGTGAACTTAATCCTGACTGACCGGAATGCGCTCGACGCGCCGGAGCTGGGAATTGAGTTGGCCTCCGCTTTGCGAAAGCTGTATCCGTCTGACTACAAGATGGAACGCATGGCAGAGTTGCTGGTCAATCAGGCGGCTTACGAAGCGCTGGTGGCAGGAAGAGATCCACGGCGCATGGCGCAGGATTGGCAGGACGGTTTGGAAAAGTTTGAGATCGTGCGGAAGAAGTATTTGATCTACTGATGCGTAGACCGGGTCTTCGCGCCTCAGCCGAGCCTGGGCATCACGATAGGGGCCGCCGCGTCGGCGAGCGGATAACTCTCGACGGCCAAGACCGCATCCTAGCCCTTAAGCCGTGGTAATCTCATGCTCATATGGCGAGGCGACGCTGCCTCGGGAGGACGCTATGCGCGGGCTTTTCACTGTTCTTCTGATCTCTGGTGTGGCTTTCGGGCAAGCCGCGGATGCGCCCAAGCCGGATGCGGCTCAGGGTTCACCGGCGGCGGGTATATCCTCCCCGGCGCAGGCAATCCCTGGCGAAGCTAACTCTCAGATAGCCACGACACAGGCAGGGATTGAGATATTGAGCGATACGGGCGGCGTAGAGTTTGCCAACTACATCAAGTCCGTGCGCAGCGATGTGCTCCGAAACTGGTACAAGGTGATTCCCGAATCAGCGAAGGACAAAACAGGAGAAGTTACCATCCAATTCTCCATCGCCAGGGACGGAACAATTTCTGGCCTGCGCCTGGCCGCTGGTTCAGGCGACGCTGAATTGGACGGCGCAGCCGAGGCTGCGATTACTTCATCCAACCCGTTGCCGCCTCTGCCCGATGAATTCCAAGCCGAGTTCTTTGACCTGCGCTTCCGTTTTCAATATCACCCGGAAAAATCGGCTGCCGGGGGGCCGAGCGCCTCACCGGCCAAGTCCAATCCGGCTGCCATCACGATTCCTGAAGGAACCAAGATTCCTCTATCGCTGGCCCAGGCCATCTCCACTAAGAATGCGCGCGAAGGCGATGCGGTTTATGCGACTACGGCGTTTCCCTTTGTGATGAACAGTCGCGTGATCATTCCAGCGGGGTCCTACATTCAGGGCAGTATTTCGCACGTCGAGCGCGCCGGGCATGGGCACGGCCGCGCCGAAATCCTGATGCATTTTACGTCCATCATTTTTCCCAGCGGATACACCGTGATGCTGCCGGGATCCATCGAAAACACGCCGGGGGCGGATAATAAGTCGGTGAAAGATCAGGAAGGCACGATTCAGCAGGACAAGGATACAGGGAAGAAGATTGAAGACGCGGCGCAGACCGGGGCGTACGGAGGCGCGATTGGCGGAATTGGCGGCGGTTTGGCGACTGGCTCGCTGAATGGGGCGCGCATCGGCGCCGGTGCCGGCGCGGCTGCGGGTATCGCCTATGCGTTGCTAAAGCGCGGCAGCGATGTCAACCTGCCAGTGGGGACGTCCATTGAGATGGAGATCCAGCGGCCGGTTACTGTGGATGCGGGGCGGATTGCGGTCGCGAAGGCAGCGCCGTAGCGTGCTCTGGTTCACAGCGATACAAGTTTAACCGGCCACGTGGGCACAGCCGTTGAGCCTGCGCCCAATCCTACTTGAGTGCAAACACCGCGTTTACGTGCGCGGTCACGGTCACGTTCTGGGGCGTGAATTCCTCCGTGGGTGCAGGGGCTGCGTTCGCCTTAGCCTCGGCTACCATGGCGTGCATGCGGGGCACTGGAAGCCGCAGGTTGTCGAAGGTATCGACCGAAGCGTAAGAGAGTTCGCCCAGCGTGCGTGAACTGGCGCGCGCCACAGCCTCAGCCGAGTTGCGGGCGCGGTGGTAGGCGTCTTCGACGGCTTTATTCTTGGCCTCGTCGATATTTTCCAGAGTGTAATTCAGGGTCTGGCTCTCGCTCACATTGGCGTCGGCGAGTTGCTCTGTGATGGGGCCGATCCGGGAAAAATCCTTGAGCTTGAGTGTGACGTTGGTGGTCACCCGATATCCGACCAGATGTTGCTTTCCGGTTTTATATTCGTAAACCGGATTCACGGAAAAGAATCCGATCGTCGCCGCTTTGGGTTCAATTGCGTTGTTGCGCAGCACCTGACGGACCTGCTCGACATCTTTGGACGCGTGCTGGTAAGCGGCTTGCGACGTTGCTTCCTGCGCGGAGACGTTGAACTGAATCACCGCGGTGTCAGGCGCGGATTCGAATTTGCCATCGGCCCCGACATAAACGGAGTTCGGTTGCGCGGTGACGGTGGGATGATCCTGCGCGAAGGATGAGCTTGCGAGCAAGCAAAGGGTGCAGAGAGTAAGAACGAATTTCATACGCATGCCTCCGAGTAGCCTTATCCGATTCATTGTAGGTCACGGTACGGGAGGCCACGAGTCAGAACGCGCGGGACAATCGATTTTGCATGCAGGGATGGGCTTGCCGCCCAAATCAGGGCTGGATATCTGGCTACGACCGTTGACGTTAGGATTTTAGCTGCCTTTGGCGCTGGCTGAGTAGCTAAAGGGGTAGGTTTGCCCGTTGATCTCGCGCCGCAAGTCTTCGAAGATCTCGTCGGGCATTTTCAGAAAAACCTGAACCACTTCCGGATCAAATTGACGTCCCGCCCACTCCTGAATTTCCTTGCGGGCTTCCGTAAGGCTGCGCGCCGGCCGGTACGGCCGATCCGAGATGATGGCGTCCAGCGTATCGGCCACCGAGAATATGCGCGCCCCGAGTGGAATCTCCACCCCCCGCAGTCCGCGCGGGTAGCCGCTGCCATCAAAGTGCTCCTGGTGGGAGTAAACGATGTCGCAGGCCTCGGCGAGGAAGGGAATTTTCTTGAGCATCTGATAGCCGTGATAACAGTGCTCTTTCATGATGGCGCGCTCGTCGTTGTCCAGCTTACCCGGTTTGCGCAGAATGTTATCGGGAATGGCCATCTTGCCGATGTCGTGCAAGAAAGCGCCGCGAGCAATGACCAAAATCTGTTCCCGGGGCACTCCCATGGCGCGGGCAATCGCGATGGTAAAAGCGGTGACCCGCCGGGAGTGGCCTTCGGTCTCGGCGTCTTTCAGGTCAAGCGCGTCTCCCAGGGCTTGCAACGTGATGTCGTAAGAGCGCTCAAGATCGTAATTGGCGGTATTCAGTTCCTTGGTGCGCTCCTTCACCAATCCTTCCAAATTCGATTGATAGGTCCGGTTCTCCACTTTGAGACGGCGATTTTCCAGCGCGCGGCGCACTGCATTCAGAAGCTGTTCGCGCTCGAAGGGTTTGAGCAGATAATCGTAGGCTCCGTTGCGAATGGCGGCCAGAGCCACGGAAATGTCATGGACGGCGGTGACCATGACCACCGGCATGTCGGGAAATTTTTCCTTGGTGCGCTCCAGCAGACCGATGCCGTCGAGGTCTGCCATCATCAGGTCCGACAGCATGAGTTCGAATTGTTCGCCGGAGTTGAGCAGGGCCAGCGCTTCCATGCCGGAGCTGGCCTGCTGAAACGAGTAACCGGCGGCCGCGAGAATGGCGCAGACAATTTCTCGGATAGCTTCCTCGTCGTCGACAACCAGGATTCGATCGCGCATTTGTGTCTCAAATACTATCGGCGATTCTACTCCTGACATGAAGTGCCGAAAGTAATCACGGTGGTCCAGAAACCCCACTCCCAGCATACTAAATCATGGTATTGAAGAGCAGGGGCTATTGCGCCTGCCGTACAGATTCTGTACGCCGCAAGCGGGTACCCCCGAACCAGCTCGGATCAAGATGACCGCTTCCATTTGGACGTTTTGGAGCACCACGGCGCTGCCCGCACTGGCAGCGCTGAAGGCCGAAGAATGGGCGCTCATCGCTATGGGCGTGGCGTTGCTGCTGGTGTGGCATACGTTGCGCGAGCGCTGCCTGCTGGTGTGGACGGCGGGGTGGGTGTTGCTCTCCACTTCGAGATTGGCAAGCCTGCACCAGTCCGCGTTTTGGATTCCGGAGCGCTATGCCCTCGCAGCCGAGCACGCGGCCTTTGTGCTGGCAGTGGGGCTGTTTGCGGGCGGAGCCTTTGTTTATATCCGGGAACGAAATCTGATGGCGCCGCTGGCTGCCATCACGGCCAGCGTGGCAGCTTTTGCCGCAGCGCAGGCGCTGCTGTGGCCGGATTCGCCCACGCTGCGCGTCGCTCTGGAATTTTCCTACCTGATCATTTCGTTAACAGCCGCGACCGCGTTGGTGCGCGCCCGCCGTGGACGTTGGGAAGCCGGCCCCTGGTTGATGGCGCTCTCGTTGCTCGCCCTGCACTTGAGTTGGCCTCCTTACACGAACCACATTCCGGCAGCCAGCTTCGTCGCTGTTGACGTGTTGCTCGGCATCAGCATGCTGATGATTGCTTTCGGCGAGGCGGCGGCTCGGGGACGCCGGCTGAAAGTCATGCAAACGCTGACCGATAGCATTGTGGCGGCACAACACCAGGGCGGAATGATCGAAATCGCGCTCGCCGAATTGCAAAGTCTGACGGGTAGCAAGGCAGCGTGGTTCCGCTTGATTGAGAGCGGCAGCCTGGTGGCCACCCATGCCGTTGGCGTGTCGCCGGACTTTCTGCGAGACGCTGGCACCGCCGAGCTGACTGCAGAAATCTCGCAGATCCTGACGCGCGGCGAGGCCTTGGCCGGGCACCGCAACGGAGCCACTCCCGAAGACGCCGCGCTGCTGGAGGCGATCCACCTGCGATTCGTCGTGATGACACCGGTGGTCGGCAAGAAATCTGCCGTCGGATTGCTGGTTCTGGGAAGCTCCGATGCAAGAAAACTGACGGTCGAAGAACGCGAGTTCCTGAAAACATTTGGCCGGCAGTTGGGAATCGCCATCGAAAACTTCCGCCTGCTGGAGCAGGCGTTGCGTTCGCAACGGCAATGGCGTAACACCTTCGACTCCGTGCACGACATTATTCTGGCGCACGATTCGGATTTCCGCATCCTTAAGGCCAACCAAACCTTGTTGGAGCAGGTTCAGTTAGCGTCGGCCGACGTGATCGGGAGAAGCTGCGAATCCGTACTGCCGCGCCGCCTGGGCGAGTGGGTGGGTTGCCCCTATTGCGCCCGCGGAGGCGAAGAAATCAGCGAAGGCCCCGATCCCTGCTTCGGCGGATTCTCCTCGGTCTCAACCTCTTCTTTCAGCGAGCAGGGAATTGCGAGTAAAGGCACGATTCACGTCGTCCGCGATATTACGGAGGGTCGCTCGGCGGAAGAAAAGTATCGCTTGTTGTTCGAGCAGGTGCAGGAAGGCGTGTACATGGCGACGCCGCGCGGACGCTTGCTCGATTGCAACCATGCCTTTGTTCGCATGTTGGGATACGACAGCCGCGATGAGATGCTGGCGGTCAATCTGGATGAGGATGTCCGCATCGACCCACTCCAGCGGGAAACCTTCCGCCAGAAGATCGACGAGCAGAATTATGTCCGCAACTTTGAAACCACCTTGCGGCGAAAAAACGGAAGCCTGTTGATGGCTGTCGAAAGCAGTTTTGCCACGCGCGACGCGGCCGGCCAGATCGAACGTTTCCAGGGATTTGTTTTGGATGTGACGGAGAAGCGGCGTGCCGAAGACGAAATGCGGCGGCGCAACCGCGAACTGAACGCACTCAACGCCATGGCGGTCGTGGCAACCCAATCTTTCGATCTGGACGAAATCGTCAATCTGACCTTGCGGCAGGTGGTGTCGTTATTTGGGGCAGAGAGCGGAGCCGTCTACCTGTCGGATTCGGACGGCCCGACCTACCGGCGGCGCGCGGCGTGGGGTCCGCGCAGCCGCAGCGAGTTGCTATCGGCACAGATCACCTTCGCCGAAGGCTTTGGAGATTTGGTGCAGCGCTCGCGCGCCGAAGTGATCACGGCGGAATATCTTCCGCATCTGACCGAGTCCGTGGCGAAATTTTTCCAATCCGATAGCGATGGCTCCTGGATATGGGTCCTGTTTTGGGGCAAGGATAGCCCGATCGGCATCATGGGATTGCGCAGCCATGCCGATCACGAGTATTCCAGCGGCGAAGAAAGCCTGCTGGTGGCCATCAGCCGTCAGTTGGCGACCACAATCGAAAAAGTCCGTCTCTACGAAGAGACTTGCAAAGCCTACGAAGATCTGCGGCGCACCCAGGAACAACTTTTGCAGAGCGAGAAGATGTCGGCGGTGGGACAGTTAATCGCAGGCGTGGCGCACGAGTTGAACAATCCACTGACCGCGATCCTGGGATATGTGCAGTTGCTGGAAAGCGAGAATTTGAACGAACGCGCGCAGGACTATCTGGCCAAAATGTTCAAGCAGGCGCAGCGCACCCATCGCGTCGTGCAGAATTTATTATCCTTCGCGCGGCAGCGCAAGCCGGAACGGTCAGAAGTAGACGTGCAGAAAGTTCTGGAAGAGACCTTGACCCTGCGCGATTACGACCTGAAAGTGAATCATATCGTCGTAGAAAAGGACCTGACCGAGTCCGTCGCGTGCGTGGTGGCCGATCCCCACCAGATTGAACAGGTATTTCTGAACATCATCAATAACGCGGTGGATGCAATCCTCGAGGCCCGAGCGTCCGGAAAATTGAAGATCAAAATTTATTGCGATAAGCGCGATGTGGTCACGCAGTTTGCCGATGACGGGCCCGGCATCAAGGATGCGAAGAGAATTTTCGATCCCTTCTACACCACAAAAGGCGTAGGCAAGGGAACGGGTTTGGGCCTGAGCATTTGCTACGGCATTGTGAAAGAGCACGGTGGGGATATCACGGCACATAATGCCGCCGAGGGTGGTGCGGTGGTCGAAGTACGTTTACCGATGGCGGCTTCGGCTAAGGCTGTGGAATCGGCGCCGGCGACAGCACCGAAACGTGAAGGAGCGATTCAAGGGCGAATCCTGCTGGTGGAAGAGGAAGACGCGGTGCTCGAGTTCGAGCGCGATGTGCTCGCGGGCGCCGGCGCGAATGTGGTAACGGCTGTTTGCAGCCAGGATTTGAAGACGCGTCTGCTCTCCGAGCCCTTCGATGCGGTGATCATGAGCGGAAAAATGCAGGCCGATTGGAACGCCAAAGACGCCTTCCTGTGGTTCCGGCAGCATTGTCCGGAGATGGAGCGGCACCTTCTGTTTACCTTCTCCAATGCCGCCGATGGCGACGAGCGGGCCTTCCTGCAGGAAAACAATTTGCCCTACCTGGTGAAACCTTTCGAAGTGGCGGAGTTGATTTCGCAGGCGAGACGCTTGCTCCAAAAAGCGCAAGCGGCGGCCGCTTCCGCCGGAGCGATCGGGTAATTGCTCCAGCACTTAACCAGTGTCGCTCCATATAACCAGTGTCGCTCCATACGCTGTCATCCTGAAGCGCCGCGAGGGATCTTGGTTTGTGTTGTCAGCAACCTCGAAGGGTTTGCAAAAACCTAAAGTTCCCTGCGCAGGCTCTTCACCAATTGGCGAAGAGCCTTTTCATTCCGGCGATACCAGCGCCACTGGCTGTGTTTGACCGCGTCCACCAGTCCGGACTTGGTAAGAATCGCCATATGATGCGAGATCGTCGGCTGCGATAGCTGCACTCGCTCTTCGATGTCTCCGGCGCACAGTCCATTTTTGTCCGCGGCTTTTTTTGCAGGTCCCGCAGTAGTAGAGGAGGCGGTTTGGGTCTTAAGCGCCTGCAGGATGCGCCGCCGCGTGGGATCCGCAATGGCATGCAGCCGTTGGTCGAGAGAGGAAGACGGCGTGACCATAAATTCTTTGATAAATGCTAAATCGACCGTTGTCAATCTGCCGTGAAGAATCTGCTAGGCGCGCTTACGCGAAGCGCGCAACCATTCGATGCGCGTGAATTCCAGGTAACGAACGTCGTTGTCGGGCAGGGCACAATTCGATTGGTCGAGTTGAGGGGCGAGCGTTCCGCCGCGTATCCAATAGCCGGTCTCGTCTCGCTTCAGA
This sequence comes from uncultured Acidobacteriaceae bacterium, assembly GCA_963710965.1. Classification (GTDB taxonomy): domain Bacteria; phylum Acidobacteriota; class Terriglobia; order Terriglobales; family Acidobacteriaceae; genus Sulfotelmatobacter. The sequence goes on from CAVQCP010000046.1 coordinate 236,097, forward strand.
ACCGTAGAGTCGAGAGGGTCCATACCGCGTAGCTTAAAGATGACACGGCGGTTCAACAGTGGGTCGCTCTTCATAGGGAAATTTCGTTTCGGCTTTCGGTTTTACTTCTTGAGGATCGGACTGTATCCGTCATTAATTAGGCGGGCGCGCATGGCTTCCGCATCTTTGACGTCGTTGAACGGGCCGACCTGCACGTGAAATAGCTTGTCACTGGGAGAGCTGGCCGCAACGAAGGCAGGATAAGCTTTTTTCTTGAGCGCGTCGACCAGGGCTTGTGCGTCATCCTCCTTGCTGACTGCGGCGACCTGCACGAAGTAACCGGAAGTGGCCCCAGCGATAGCGTCGGGGGAACTGCCGGTTGGCGCGGCGGCCGGAGCCGGCGCAGGCGTAGGCGCAGATGGAGTCACCTCAGCGGGAGCCGGGGAGGCGGCATTATCCGCGGCCGGGGTCAATTGCGGGTTGGCATCCTTCTGTTCGACCGCCTTGTAGAAGCTCATGGCTGGCGCGGATTCCGGCGATGTAGCGCTGGCGGGCTTCACGCCGTTGGCCGTAGCGGGCTGGGCACCAGTCGCGCTGGCCGCCGCTACGCCCACGTCAGCCTTGCGCCCGAGGGTGTAGCCGAGCGCAAAGAATACGGCGCAGATTATTACCAGCCCGAAAAAGAGACCGAGTAGCTTGGCTGTGCCTAATGTGATTTCAGTGTCTGGTGAAGAGTCCATTCCCCGGATTTGCCTCAAGGGCTAAATAGCCCATATTTCATCGTGAAGCCTTACGCCGCGCTGAAGCCCGCGTTTATGGCGCGGGTTTGTCGTCCACCTTAGCCAGCATCTTCTGCAGGCCGGAGAAAAAGTCGACCGGCACTGGGAAGATGACGGTCGTATTCTTCTCGACTCCAATTTCGGTCAAAGTCTGCAAATAGCGAAGTTGTACGCTGACCGGTTCGGTGGCCAGCAAATGAGCGGCATCCACCAGGCGCTGCGCGGCTGAGAACTCGCCCTCCGCGTGAATAATCTTCGATCGCTTTTCGCGTTCGGCCTCGGCCTGTTTGGCCATAGCGCGTAGCATCGATTCCGGCATATCGACCTGCTTGACCTCAACGTTCGTGACTTTCACGCCCCACGGGGAAGTGTGCTGATCGAGAATGCTCTGCAGGCGCAGGTTGATCTTTTCGCGGTGGGCGAGAAGTTCGTCGAGTTCCTGCTCGCCGAGCACGGAGCGCAGCGTAGTCTGGGCGAACTGCGAGGTCTGGTACACGTAGTTGGAAACTTCATTAACCGCCTTGTTGGGATCGATCACGCGCAGAAAAATCACCGCATTCACTTTGAGGGTCACGTTGTCGCGGGTGATGATGTCCTGCGGGGGAACTTCGAGAGCTTCCTGGCGCAGCGACACCCGGACGATGCGGTCGAGGGGGACAAACACCAGGGCTATGCCCGGACCCTTGGGCGTGGTCAGAATGCGGCCAAGGCGGAAGATCACACCGCGTTCATACTCGGCGAGAATCTTGATGGAGCTGAGAACATACAGGACAACGATGATGATGGCAATGCCGACGAATCCGCCGAAAAATTCCATGCTGCGCCTCTTCTGTCACACGTCACAACGGAGTCCAAACACTCCTATCGCGGATTGTATCGCAGGGATGAACGATAAAGGGACAATTCGGATTCAGGCCGTTGCTTGCTCTGGTGCGGACGCAAGTTAGTGAGCCGTCAGCGAGCCGGCAGGCGCAGGCACCTGTCCAGGGTCAACCTCCAACTGAAGGCCGGCGACTCGCCTTACGATGACCAACTGTCCGGCCGAAACATCCGAGGAAGAGACCGCATCCCAAAGTTCACCATGGACGAAAACCTTTCCCCGCGGACAAAGCGCGGTTTGTGCGATGCCAGATTCGCCCACCATCCCTTGCGCACCGGATACAAGTTTATTTCGCCGGGCTCGCAATGCGATCGTCATCAAGAACGCGGTGATAATTCCCAGCGGGATGCTGACGGCAAGCGCGGTCAACAGATGAACCCGCATTTCCGGGATGGGTGAATCGACCAGCAACAAGCCTCCGAGAGTGAGGAGAGCGATACCGCCGATGGTGAGCACGCCATGAGTGACGAACTTCGCCTCCGCGGCGAAGAGCGCGAAAGCGCCCAGAATCAGGCTGAGCGCGGCAAAGCGCGTAGGCAGGAGGTTCAGTGCGAAGAGCGCGATCAGAATGAACACCACGCCCACGGTGCCGGGAATGATTGCGCCGGGATGGTTAAATTCGGCATAGAGCGCCAGCGCGCCGATGGCGAGAAAAATGAACGAGATGTTCGGGTCCATCAGATGGTTGAGGATTTCCTCCTTCAGCGTCATCCCGAAAGGCTCCATGGGCTGGCCCACCAGATTCAGAGTGACCTCCTGGCCATTAAAACGCTTGAAGGGTTTGCCCTCCATCTGACGGAAAAGATCTGGCTCGCTGGGCGCAATGTAATCGATGAGGTGCTGCGCGAGTGCCTCCTGATCAGTGAACGATTTCGATTCGCGTACCGCGCTCTCCGCGGCGGCCACGTTGCGCCCGCGCCGCGAAACCACGGAACGCATCAAGGCGGCGGAATCGTTTTCGATCTTCTGCTTCATCTCGTCATCCGGCTTCACGCTGGTCGGACCGAAAAGCAGCACGGGATGGGCCGCTCCGGCGTTGGTTCCAGGAGCCATGGCGGCGACGTCGGCCGCCTCCAGAATGAAAATTCCCGCTGACCCGGCGCGGCTGCCGCTGGGAGAAACGTAAATAATGACAGGAACCTCCGACGTGGTGACCTTCTCGATAATGTGGCGCGTCGATTCGACGAGCCCTCCGGGGGTATTGATCTCGATCAATACAGCTTGCGCATGGCGGCGCTGCGCCTCGTTGATGGCGCGAGCGATGTATTCCTCGGTAATCGGCTGAATGGTGTCGTTGACTACGACCTTCAGAACATCGGCGGAAGAGACCGAAGCGAGAAAAATAGCGGTGATCAGTGCGAGAAGAATCCGCGAAGTTGAAATGCGCTTCATCATTCGAATGCCGCCCCTAGCCCTATTCTTACTCTTCTTTGGCCGTTTTTGCGGACATTTATTAGGCGGCACTCTTACCCGCACTGCGCGCCGGCTGCGCTTCCTTCCAGCCAGCTGCCTTCCAGCCCGGAAGGGTCGTGCTGCCGGTAATCAGCCGTGCGCCTCGCTCATACGTAAAGTACGACCATGCCCACTGAATGAACACCAGTACCCGGTTCTGGAAACCGATCAGGAAAAAAATATGGATGAACAGCCATGCCAGCCAGGCGAGGAATCCAGAGATGTGAATCTTGCCGAATTCGGCCACCGCTGCGGCCCGGCCAATGGTAGCCAGGCTTCCTTTGTCGTAGTAGTGAAAAGGCTTGCGCGCCGCTGGTTCCGGCTGGGCAATCTCATGGCGAATCAGCTTGGCAACGTATCGTCCTTCAAGAATCGCCACTGGCGCAACTCCAGGCAGAAGGTTTCCGGATGCGTCCTTCAGCGCGGCAAGATCTCCTATCACAAAAACTTCACGATGGCTAGGAAGACTCAGATCAGGCTCGACCAAAACTCTTCCCGCACGATCAACCGGTACGCCCAGTATTTTTCCCAGGGGCGAAGCCGCGACGCCTGCCGCCCAGAGGATCACTGCCGCCTCCATGCGCTGGTCGCCCACGTAAACTGCGCCGGGCTCAATCTTGGTTACCATGGTCGAAGTGTGCACTTCTACGCCCAGGCGCTGCAGTTGTTCGACGGCGCTGCGCGAAAGATCGTCTGGATAAGAGGGCAGCACCTTGGCACCGCCCTCGACGAGGCGAATCCGGGAGAGGCTGGGATCGATGGAGCGGAAGTCATGGGCCAGCGCGTGGCGGCAGATTTCGGCCAGTGTGCCGGCGAGTTCGACTCCGGTGGGACCTCCGCCAACCACTACGAAATTGAGTGGAGCGGACGGCGCCCCGCCAGCAGCCTCGCGTTCGGCCAGTTCGAACGCCAGCAAAATGCGGCGGCGGATTTCAATCGCATCCTCAACGCTCTTTAGGCCGGGCGCCAGCGCCTCCCATTCATCATGGCCGAAGTAGGCATGGCTGGCTCCGGCGGCGACAATCAGAAAATCGTAGGGAACTTCCTGATATTGGTCTTCCGATCCGTTCCGCACCACCGTTTGCACGATGTGACGTTCGAGGTCGAAGCCGGTGACCTCTGCCATCAGCACTTCAACATTATGGTGCCGGCTTAGAATCGAACGGATCGGCGCGGCGATTTCGCCGGGGGAAAGGCCGGCGGTGGCCACCTGATAGAGCAACGGCTGAAAAGTATGATGATTGCTGCGGTCGATCACTGTGATACTGACAGGTGCGCTGGCCAGAGATTGCGCGGCATTCAGGCCGCCAAAGCCGGCGCCGATGATGACCACACGAGTTCTCGTCTTGCTGTTCATAGCGTCCCTCTATAAGATTCAGCGCGATGGCAATCGGCTCCAGAAGTTCGGTGATTGAGATGCGTCCGCCATGGGCGCGCTGGCTGATGCCCTCCACCAGCGACGCGTTTTTTATAGCTCTCCTGGCTGTATTAATGATGAGCGCAGTATCCGTTCGGTTGCTGGGCGATGCAGGAATCGGCTGGCATATTCGCACCGGACAACTCATTGTGTCGGCGTACGCAATTCCACGCGTCGATCCGTTTTCCTCGAGCATGAGCGGCCGCCCATGGTTTGCCTGGGAATGGCTATACGACCTGGTCGTTGGCGGGTTGGAAAATGCGGCGGGACTGAATGGCGTAATCGCGTTCACCGCATTCATCATCGCGTTAACTTTCGCCTGGACTTTTCGGTTGCTGCTGCGGCGCGAGGTGAATCTGTTTTTGTCCCTCGTACTCGTCTTGCTGGCTGCATCGGCGTCGATGATTCATTTCTTGGCACGACCGCATGTCCTGACCTGGCTGTTCACCGTAGCCTGGTTCTGGGCTCTCGAATCGAGAGAACACGGATCGTCAGAAAACTGGAAGCTTTGGCTCTTGCCCTCGACTATGCTGCTGTGGGTCAACCTGCACGGTGGTTTCCTGGTTGGCTTTGTTCTGTTAGCGATTTACTGGATCGGCGCGGCATGGCAGTTCTTCACAATGAATGAAGATCGATTCGACGATGCGTTGGCAAAGATCCGTGCCGCCGGTAGCATCCGAAGCTTGACCGGGATCGGCGTCCTGAGCGCCGCCGCGACCTTGGTGAATCCTTACGGCCTTCAGTTGCACATCCACATCTACCGCTATCTTTCCAATCGCTTTCTGATGGATCACATCGACGAATTTCAGTCTCCCAACTTTCATTACGTAGCGCAGAAGTGTTTCGCAGGATTGTTACTGCTGAGCTTGCTGGCATTGGCGATAAGAAGACGAGAGGTGAGCGTCACTCACGGGTTAGTATTGCTGTTCGCGGTTTATTCCGGACTCTATGCATCGCGCAATATTCCGGTCGCATCGCTTCTGATAGTTCTGGTAATTGGGCCATGGCTATCGGATGCAATCGAGAAGTATGCTGCGAGCCGCACTGATAGGAAGATTCCGGCTCCACAGCAACCGCCGCTCCCCAGCTTTCTGGAGCGCATGGCGGCAATCGAACTGAGCCTGCGCGGCCATCCATGGCCGATCGTGGCCATGTTGCTGATCGTTTGGATTGCAGCGCACAACGGCAAGATCGGGGGCACGACTCTGATGGACGCCCACTTTAACCCCAGGCGTTTTCCCGTGAAGGCGGTGGATTATCTCGAGGCGCACAACCTTCCCGGCCCAATCATGAGCACCGACAGTTGGGGCGGATATCTGATCTACCGGTTCTATCCGCGCCTGCGCACAGTACTCGATGACCGGCATGATTTCTACGGCGAAAAATTCTTCGAGTCTTACCTGAAAATGGTGCGCGTCGAGCCCGGCTGGCAGGATTTTCTTCAGCAATATCATGCCCACTCAGTAATCGTCCCGAAGAACTCCGCCCTGGCAAACATGTTGGATGAAACGCGCGGCTGGCGGGCTATTTACGGGGATGACACTACGATCGTATTCGTGCCAAATGACTCCGCTCCCCAACCCCGCTCTGAACCAATGTTGCAAAATCCTTCACATTGACACGGCTTCGCACTCGCGATATGTTCGCCTTCACGGCCAATACTATTGTGGGTCGTTGATGGCCGTTCAGTCCGCGAGTGCCCCTGACATTCTGCGAACTTATTCTGTGAAATTCACTTTCCGCGTCGAAGGATAAATCCCGATGAATCGCATTCTCTGTGCGTGTGGTGCTGGACGTTTGCTCGCTTGCTTTCTAACCCTTACTTTTTTCGCCGCGGTGGCCGCGCCCGCGCAGGATACCCCTGCGGTGACCTTGACCAAGATCAGTACTGATACCTTCACCAATCCCATAGGACAGCACGCCACCGAAGTGGAGCCGCACATTCTTTCTAACGGAAGCACGTTCGTGGCTGCATTTCAAGTGGGACGCCTCTCTGCGACGCAAAGCGTAGGTGGCGGCTCCAATGCCATTGGCTGGGCCACTTCCACCGACGGAGGTAGCACCTGGACCAACGGATTTCTGCCGGACCTTACCAACGGAAATGGAGGCGGTCCGTATGCGGCAGCCAGCGATCCCGCGGTGGCCTATGACGCCAAACACGGCGTGTGGATGATCTCAACCTTGCCGGTGAACACGACCCAGACGCCGGCCGTAGTAATCAGCCGTTCGACCGACGGTGGATTCACGTGGAACAATCCCGTGAGCGTTGGACCCAATGTGCCCAGCTCCGACAAGAACTGGCTGGTGTGCGATAGCTATCCCAGCAGCCCGTATTACGGTAACTGCTACCAGGAGTGGGACAATCCCGATGCCGGCGATCAGATTCTGATGAGCACCTCAAGCGATGGGGGCTTGACCTGGAGCGCGGCCGTCAAGACGGCAAATGGTTCCACCGGCATCGGCGGACAACCGCTGGTGCAGCCAAATGGCACCGTGGTGGTGCCGATTGAAACCTTCGGCGGTACCGAAGGCGACATCTCCGCTTTCACCTCCACGAATGGCGGAACAAGCTGGTCCGCGCCTTCGACCATCGCAGCCATTCAGACCCACACCGACGCAGGTGGCATTCGCAGCGGGCCGCTGCCATCAGCCGCCGTAGACGGAGCGGGTACAGTTTGGGTGGTCTGGGAAGATTGCCGCTTCCGCACCAAATGTGCCAGCAACGATCTGGTCTACAGCACTTCCAGCGACGGTTCCACCTGGTCTGCAGTTACGCGCATTCCTATCGATGCTACGACCAGCACGGTCGATCACTTCATCCCGGGAATTGGCATCGACCCCACGACTTCCGGCGCGACGGCACACGTGGCCGTGCATTATTATTTCTACCCGAAAACGAGTTGCACCAAATCGACCTGTTCCCTCTATGTGGGCTACGTCTCCTCCGGTAACGGCGGAACTACGTGGAACCAGCGGCAGATCCTGGCGGGGCCGATGGAGCTCGGTTGGCTACCCAATTCGCAGAACGGACTGATGGTGGGCGACTACATCGCAACCGCTTTTGTCAGTGGCGTGCCACATGGGGTTTTTGCGGTGGCGGCTGCGAAATCCGGGACGACCTTCAAGCAGCCCATGTATACCGCGCAGAACTTAACGACCGATGTACGCGGCCCGCAGTTTTCTTCCGCCGGCGACAAACCGCTGCACCACCTCTCTGACCCAATTGAGCAGGAGAGGCCAGAGAACGGCATAAGACCGCCTTCAAAGAGGGCCGCCAAGAGCAGCTCGAAATAGGACGATTTGCCGGTAGCCGAAAAGCAGCGGGCAGTGGTTGGTGATCAGCGAAACTAGTCAGCAATCGCGAATCACGAATCACTGCCCGTTTACTTTCCGGAAGCTACCGGCTTCGCAAGATCTCGTTTGCAACCGCCTCCCAGCGCGATACAATCCCAGAGGTCGGGTACTGAGAGGAGATTCCGTCATGGGACCTTTCCGCTCGTTTCTGTGCAAGATCAGCGTTCATGCCCACTTCTCATTTGCTCTAGCTTGCATTCTGCTGTTTAATCTCGCGGCCGTTAGAATTGCAATCGCGCAAGAAAACGGAGCCCCAGCAGGCGCTCCAAAATCTCCAGATCCGCAAGCGCAGCCTCCACAGCACCAATCGCAAGAATCGCCAGCCCCGGCATCGAATTACGACAGAGCCATCTTTCGCACCCCAATTCCGAACGATCAACTTGCGTTCCTGAACCGTTTCGCCGGAGCAAAATCAGGCGACCTCTTCCGCGACAAGCAATTCCGCAAGCTGCTGCATAGCGTCCTACCGGATTGCATGTTTCATTACGGCTGGGACATCCCTCCGAGCGAAGCATTCAACCGCGTCATGAACGGTTCGAAAACGCCGGTCGAGATTCGCGAAGGGCGCTACCTAACGCTTTTCGCCAACCATGGTCCTTACCTCGGCGGCCGCGGATTTATATGGCTCGATATGAAGGATGGCGCCGCGCTGGCGGGGTTTTATTTCCATCCTACCAACGGCGAACCCACACCGACCGTGACCGTTTTTTCCAGCCAGGTGAAGGAAGATTCGATCCGCTTGAGCCAACTGCCCCCGGACTTTGTCGATCAATTAACCCAATGGTCGAAAGCCACTCAGGTCGCGCCGGTGACGACCCGCTATTTCATCGGCAACACAAACCGAAAAATCCTGCTGGAGCACGACGAAGATTATTGCACCACCGCCGACGGTTCAGCTGAGCCCTTAGGTTGCGAACAACTGAATGCGGACGCCGCTGACATTGATCTAACCGCCGCCTACTATCTGGACCAGACCAATCATGCGACAAACGCAACCGCATGGATGATCGTTGGTCCTGACCAGGAAGCGTGGATCCAACTGCGCGAGAACGCATGCCGCGGCGTGCCGGACTTTCTAGGATGCCGCATCCGCATTACGCGCCAGCGTACCCATGTAATCATCAACCGGCATTCCGTGGCGCAACTTCCGCGTAAGTAGCTCGAAGCTCCAAGCTCGCGGCTTCTAGCTCGCTCTTGATACACTCTTTGCGTGTCGAGACCTACACACCTGGAATGCACCCGCTGCGGCGAACACTATCCGGCGGACCGCCCGCAAACCGTTTGCGCCAAAGATGGCGGCATCTTATATGCGCGTTACGATCTTGCCGCCATCAAGAAGGGTTTTTCGGCGACTTCGCTGTTGCTGCTGCCCCCGACGATGTGGAGATACGATGCCGTGCTTCCGCAAGCCGCGCCTGTCACGCTGGGCGAAGGCTTGACTCCCATGCTGCCCAGCCGCGAGTACGCCAACGTCTTCATTAAAGACGAAGGCTTGAATCCAACCGGCTCGTTCAAAGCTCGAGGCCTCTCCGCGGCAGTCACCATGGCGCGTCACTTCGGATTGAAGAAGCTTGCCATCCCCTCTGCCGGAAACGCAGCATCCGCCCTCGCCGCCTACGTCGCAGCCGCGGGCGGCGACATGGAAGCCCATATCTTCATGCCCAAAGATGTGCCCATGGCAAACCGCATCGAGTGCCATTATTACGGAGCATACGTCACACTGGTCGACGGGCTCATCTCCGATTGCGCCCGCAAAGTTGCCGAGCTCAAGAACTCCGAGTCCTGGAAAAAAGACGGCTGGTTCGATGTCTCGACGACGAAAGAGCCTTACCGCGTCGAAGGCAAGAAAACCATGGGGTACGAAGTCGCCGAACAAATGGGCTGGAAGCTTCCGAAAGGAATCATCTATCCCACCGGCGGCGGCGTAGGCCTGCTCGGTATGTGGAAGGCCTTCGACGAAATGGAAGAGTTAGGCCTAATCGGCTCCGATCGGCCGAGTATGATCAGCGTGCAATCTGCAGGATGTGCCCCCATCGTTAAAGCATGGGATGAAGGCGCGGCCGCTGCCGAAATGTGGCCAAATGCCGCGACCTTGGCGTCCGGCCTGCGCGTGCCCAAGCCCTATGGCGACTATCTGATTCTCGACATCCTGAAACGGAGTGGAGGCTTGGCCATTGCCGCGACCGACGCCGAAATTCTGGAAGCGACTCGTCACTGGGCCAAAGTGGAAGGTATCTTCGCCGCGCCCGAAGGCGCAGCCTCGTTGGTCGCCTATCGGAAACTTCTGTCCAGCGGCTTCTTTACAGACGAGGATTCCGTTGTTCTCTTCAATACCGGCTCAGGACTGAAGTATCTCGACGTGCTCGATACCAAGGACGCGCAAGCAGCTTCTCCGCCGAAGTCTCGAGCCATTGCAGGAATCATTGGACCTTACTAAGTAAGCCTACTGTTCAAAGCGCTCGGTAATGTTCCCGCTGATGTCCACAAACAGGCTTCGCGTATCGCCCCAGAGGTGCACTACGTGGCCGTTGAAGGGATTGCCAAAGCCAAGCGAAGTCTGGCCGAACACCTGACCGCCGCCAGGAGTGATGAACACCTGCGCAGCCGCTTCCAGGAAATCCCATCCCTCTTTACCCTCCGCCACGTTACAGCCGTTGAAGTAAATGCGGGCGTTTTGGGTAGTGATGCGGGTATAGTATCTCGGTACCAGGGTGCGCAGGAAAGCGGCGTTAATCCCGACACTCCCAAAGACAATCATGCCCGGGGAGCCGTGCGTCTCGAAAAGAACTCGATCGTAACTCGAACCTGCCGCGACCAGTGCGTCCATGGCGGACACGAAGTCGTTCCCGCTGGCCAGTGGGACTTGGTGGTCTCCGCCGCGGGCCCAGGCGGTTTCTCTAATTCTCCAGTCGCTGGAGTCGTAGATATGAAGAAGGGACATGTGGGGCCTCCGGCGATGAGTTCACAGCTCGTGTTCAACCGATATACCCAGAGAAGAGAGGCAAAGCTTATCCTCGTGGGCGCAAGTGGCCAAGCACTCGCGCCCAATATCGAATAGTGCAGGTTGGCCCGGATTCATATCACTCGATCGCTTCGGCGATGCCCAACACCCCGGACGCTCGATTCGGTTCGTCTATCGTAACCGCCTACTGCTGAAACTCGAAGACGGTGCCGTTGGTATAAGTGCCGTTGGCGCCGTAGCCTCCCTCTGTAGTTCCGAAAAGATTGCCGGCAGAATCCAACACTAAAGCCCCGTGAGGATACTCCCCGTCCGTTTCTCCAGCAAAGCTGTAGAGCGTTGTTTTCTGCCAGACGCCGTCGGACTGGCTCAACTTGTAGATGGTCCCGCAGCCCGAGCCCAAATAAGGCACGCAGGCGTCGGTGCCCCCGTAGAGGGTTCCACCATAAAGGTTCCCTTTACCATCGGAAACCAAACCCCCGCCAGGGGTGGAACCATCGCTGCCGCCGCCAAACTCGTACAGCGTAGTTTCCTGCCAGGTATTGCCGGTACGCTTCAACTCGAAGACGAATCCGCAGCCCAAGTAGTCACCACAGCTGGTGGAGCCACCGGACGCTGCTGTTCCATAGAGGACGCCGTTACTTAGGAGCAGAGTGCTGGGGTAATCGCTGCCCCCCAGGATGAAGAACGGAAACTGATAAATAATTTTTTCCTTCCAGAGGCCGCCGGACACGGGGCTGAGTTCGAAAATGTCGCCGCAGCCGCAGGAGCCGCCGTACGGAGTCGAACCATAGATATTTCCGGCTTGGTCAAAGATGAGTTCCGTTTGCGGCTCGTAACCATCCGATCCGGCGGCAAATTCGTGAACCACGTTTTCGTTCCACTGATTGTTCGAACCGGGAGTCAGCGAAAACACCTGGCCATTATCGACATATCCCCGCCCAAATTGCGTGGTTCCATACCAGATGCCGTTGTGTAAGGTGAGACCCGCCGATGGCTGCTCACCCATGCCGGAGTAGGAATTCCAGATGAGGCTTTCACTCCAGTTGTTTGCCGCCGACAATTCAAATACGCCGCCGAAGCCGCCGTTACCCCATTCGAACGCCGTACCCCATATGTTTCCGGATTGGTCGACGGCAAGGGGGCCGTTGGGGTGTCCAAAGTCAAAGTTTCCTCCGGCAAAGCTATAGAGGGTGGAAAATGTCCAGGCTCCGCCCTGTGCGGGCTTCAATTGAAAGATGGCACCGCAGCCAGTCGCACAGTAGGCGTCATTGACGGTGCTACCGAAGTAACTAGCGCCGTATAGGTTCCCGCTGGCGTCAAAAACCAATCCGTCCTTCGGAGTATCGCCGTCGATCCCTCCAGTGAAGCTCCACAGAGTTGTTAAGCTGCCTGACTGCGCATGTGCTGACAGCGAAAGAGCGATCGCAAGGAAAAAACTACCCAAACACAGAATTCGGCATCGCATGTTTTTTTCCTCCCAAGGAAAAAGAGTTGATAGCAGGTTTCAGCGTACCCCCGCAAGATGAAACATTCTGCATACTGTCGAGCATTGATTGACAAGGTTGTCCCGATCTAAGCGGAGGGGGGCCGGCCATGCCGGAATTCAAGAAAAAAGTGCTTGGCGGAGTGCTTAGGAAAAAAGTTTGTCTTTGAAATCCTGAGAGGCTTGCGCGATACTTTCGGGCCGGCCGAGATCGCGCCAGTAATACTGATCGGCGCGGAAGGCGTGAATGTTTTCTCCGGCACCCGCTAGCCGCAAATAAGAGTCAATGATGGAAAATCCACCTTCTTCGATCATCACGGAAAAAATCCGCGGCGAAATCATGTGAATGCCGGAAAATGCCCAGGCATTCATCTCCTGAGCGGGTCGAACAAGTTCAGGCGGCTGATCGCGTCCTTTGCGCCGGCCGCAAAGCTGGCCATCCTGATCAAACAAAAGATATCGCGATGTTTCGCGATCCTGTACAGCCAATGTGGCGACGGGGGAAGTTTCAAGGTGAGCTTGCCGCATGGCTTCGAGATCGATGGTGCTAATCACGTCGACATTGTGCAGAATGAACGGCTCGTCCCGCTGGCCGACATTTTCAAGAAAAAACCCGGCGGCCTTCTTCAACCCGCCGCCCGTATCGAGCAATACATCTTCGCGCGAAATCTCGACGTGCATCCCGAAATTGTGATTCGCCAGCAAATAATCGGACACATTGTCAGCGAAGTGATGCACATTGATGATCACGTCGTGCACTCCGAACTCGCGCAAGCGAGCCAGAGTAATCTCAAGCAACGTCCGGCCATTGACTTCGACCAGCGCCTTTGGACGATCGTTGGTCAGCGGGCGCAGGCGGGTGCCCAGGCCCGCAGCCAGGATCATGGCTTTCATTGCGCGGGCCTTCCTAAAGCACGGCTCTCCAACTCGCGATGCCGCACTACCACGTCAACTCCACTCCTGCCCCGCAAACGCTTCGCTAGTTGCTCCGCCAGATATACCGAACGATGCTGGCCGCCTGTGCACCCGAATGACACCATCAGACTCTTGAAGCCACGTCGCTGGTATTCATTCACGCTGGCATCGACCAGAGACAGCACGCTGGCCAAAAATTGATGCACGCTCTCCTGCTGATTCAGATAGTCAATCACTGGCGCATCTCTACCCGTCAGCGCCTTGAATCGTTCTTCGCGCCCAGGATTGGGCAGGCAGCGTCCGTCGAAAACAAATCCCCCGCCATGCCCGCTTTCGTCTTTTGGCATCCCGCGATGAAAAGAAAAACTCGTAATCCGCACGCTAAGATTGTCCGCCTCGGAAGCGATGCCCTGAAGTTTCTCCGAAGCCAGCATGCTGTTAAACGCTTCCATCAGCGCCGGCAGAGCAATCGGCAATCTCACGTTGTGCAGCAGCCAGCGCAGATTTTTCAGCGCATAAGGAACGCTTTGCAGAAAATGCGGCTTGCGCTCATAAAATCCGCGGAAGCCGTAGGCGCCCAACGCCTGCAGGATGCGCACATAGACGAACGCGTAGTAATGACGCAAAAAGGCATCGCGATCGACCGGGATAAATCCTGAAACCTTTTCAAGGTAGAGATCGAGCAACTCCTGCCGCAGCGCCGGCGGCAGATCGGCCTTGGCATCGTAGAGCAGGGAAGCGATGTCATACTGCAGCGCACCTTTGCGGCCGCCCTGATAATCCAGAAAAAATGGCTGCGCGTCGAGATGCCGCAGCATAATGTTGCGCGATTGAAAATCACGATAAAGAAAATAATCGCTGGGCGCGCTCAACAGGAAATTGGTTAGAGAATCGAAATCATCTTCCAGCGCCTGCTCATTCAACGAAATCCCTGCCAGCCGCAGAAAGTAATACTTGAAATAGTTCAGGTCCCACGTAATCGATTGCCGGTCGAAGCTTGCCCGCGGATAACAAACGGCATAGTTCAAATCGCGCCCCGCTTCAATCTGAAATCGCGGCAGCACCGCGACCACTTTGCGGTAAGCCTCCAGCACTCGCGGATCGATATTTTCGCCGGCGCGATTCTGCGAAAGCAATTCAAACAGCGTCGTGTCACCAAGATCTTCTTCGAGATAAGCTCCCCGATCCAAGTCAGCCGCGTAAATTTCCGGCACCGGTAGCCCGTGCTCTCGGAAATGGCGCGAGAACTCCAGAAAGGCAACGTTCTCTTCGCGCACCTCATACCGGATTCCGATGGCACTGACGTCGCCGGTGGAAAGCCGGACAATGTTTCGTCCCGACCCGCCCAGCTGGCCTTGCAGCGGCTTTACATTCGCAGGCTGAACCTGGAAGTGCCGCTCAAACAGTTCTTGGAGAATGTCCATAAGATGAAATTCGCTTTAACGCAACCGATAAAGATAACATTGAAGAAGTAGAAGACTGGATTACTCTGTGAAACTCTGTGTCCGAAGCCGGCCCTGAGCGGAAAGGGGTTGAAGGTTGTGCCATCCGCCCAGCCAGACTTGATAACCTGCCCGTCCCGCTCCTATGCTAATAGCTCCATGACCGACCGCCTTTACTACCGGGATTCCTTCCTCTATCACTTTGAGGCGGAGGTGCGCGAGATCGTGGAAAACCCGCGGCCCGCGCTGGTTCTCGACCGCACAGCTTTTTACCCCAGCAGCGGCGGTCAAAGCTACGATACCGGCTGGATCTTTCCCGCAGACGACGCTGTGAAATTCCGTGTGACCGAAGTAGCCGACATGGAAGATGGCCGCGTCGTCCATTATCTCGAAGCCCCGCTCAAAGATGTACAGCCCGGAAGCCGCATCCGAGGCGAAATTGACCCAGACCGCCGCCGCGATCACATGCAGCAACACTCTGCCCAGCACGTGCTCTCTGCCGCCTTCGTCCGCCTTTTCGACATGCCCACCGTTTCCTTCCACATGGCCGACGACTATTGCTCCATCGACCTAGACACCCCCGCCCTCACCAAAGAGCAAGTCGAAGCGGCCGAACGCCTCGCCAATGAAATCATGATCGAAAATCGTCCCGTCGACGTTCGTTATGTCACTCGTGAGGAGGCTGCGCAACTTGGCTTGCGTAAACTTCCTCCAGCGGAACGAGATCAACTGCGCCTCATCGACGTTCGCGACTTCGATCTTTGTGCCTGCGGTGGTACCCACGTCAGCCACACTGGACAGATCGGCGGCATCCTGCTGCGCAAATTCGAAAAGGTCCGGCAGGGATATCGCGTCGAATTCGTTGCCGGCCAGCGGGCCGTGGCGACCGCGCGCCGCGATTTCACCACGCTCACGGAAGCCGCCGCGCTTTTCTCCGCCCACATCTACGACGTTCCGCAGCAGACCCGTAAATCGCTGGACGAAATCCGCTCGCTGCGCAAAGAATGGGAGCAATCCCAGGACGACCTGGCCACTGCGCAAGCTACATCGCTCTTAGCCGAAACGCCCGAAATGGGCGACCGCAAGCTGATCGTGCGGACTTTCTCCGACCGCGATCTTAACTTCGTGAAGTTGTTAGCCCAGAAACTATCCCGGCAATCTTCCGCCGCCGTCGCATTGTTGGCCACTACATCGCCGCAACCCGCGCTGGTCTTCGCGCAGTCCCCCGGCCAGCCCAGTAACCTGGGTGTGCTGCTGAAAGAGACCGTCACCGCACTCGGGGGACGTGGCGGCGGCACGAAAGATCTGGCTCAGGGCGGCGTCCCCCGTGCCGATGGGATCGCAGCGGCCCTGGCCGGGGCCGCCCAAAAGCTCGCCTCTTAACCTGTCCCATAAAAGAAAAGCCCCCACCGGGATTCACTCCCGTGGAGGACCGTTTCCAATCAACTGCCTGTCGCCTAAGTGCCCGACTATGCTACGTTATGCCTGCGACCCTTTTCCCACCATACTTGCGGATCCTCAGGGCGATTCAGCATCTGCGACAGCTCTTTCTTGATCTCAAGCAAGCGGTTGGCGCGCATTTCCGTCGCCGACTGATCGATCTGGCTATCTCCGCTCCGGTTGCCTGCGCGGACGTTCATGTTTTTTAAATCCGTGATTTCCTGACGGAGGCTGGAGAGATGTTCCAAAATATAGGGCATGACTTAATCATACCCCAGATCCTCCGATCCGCAGTTTATTAATTGCCGGTGGTAATAGCTGCCGGTTGAGCCATTAATCGGCCTTTCGCCAGCTCCCGTCAGGGTTGTACTCCTTCATGCTCGTCGCCCTTTCGGCCGTCTTTGGGCCGAGATCTTTCTCGTACACAATCCCGTCCTGATTCACAACAAAGGTCATCACGCCAGACGATCGATACTCGGCTGGGTACGCCACGAAAGCGAATCCGCCCGTCATTTTTCCGTCCACCATATAGTTTTTCGCGCCGCTTTGGGCCTTCGCACCCTGCCGCTTCAGAATGCGGAAGTAATAACCTTGAAATGGTTGCTGATTTTGATCCGTGCCTGGCCGCGCGCTTGCGCTCGCCGCGACCGCCACCAGCGGACCGATCGGGCTCTTGCTGTTTTCCGAACTCTCCCAGTAGAGCCCGTTTTGTTTACCCGGATCGCTGGTAAACTGCTGCGCGTATTGCCGCTCGGAATCACCATCGTGGGTTTGTGCCTGATATTCCTTTTGCGCGTCCACCAGTTCATTGCATACCTGGATCGCCGCCATTTCGTTCCTTCCGATCCTCCGGTAGAGAATTTCCTGCTTCCCCGCGGCAGTATCGAAATACCATTCATTTCCCTGATGCACCAGCGGGATCGGCGTGGGCCAGTTTTCCGCGCCGATGTACAGAGTCGTGGTTCCATCGGGCTCGTTCACCAGACGATGCATCTGCTGATATTTCTGCACAAACTGATCGCGGTTCTGCTTATCTTCCGCGTCGTCGCCGGAGGAAACGATTTCCTTCGCATTTGCCCCCAGAACGCCCAACAACATGCTCTGATCGTCATTCTTCACCGCTTCGACTAATGTCTTGCACGCTTCCGCCGGGGAAGAAAACGTCTTCTGCCCGGGTTGAGGCGCCGACGACCGAGATGCCGCAACAGGTTCAGCCGCATTCTTGCCTTCGTTCTGTTCCGTTTGCGCCGCCGTGACATTCGAAAGAATTCCTAAACTCAAGAACGCCACCAGTACCGCGGCGAGGCCAAGGCCTCGTGTCTTCGCATCTCTTTCTTGAACTGTCATAACTTTTCACTCCTGCTCGCTGAACTCCAATCTTGAATGGCTCGAAAAAATCGATTACTCAGCGCCGTCCACCACCACCGCCGTGAAACCCGCCTCCGCCATGGAAACCGCCACCAAAGCTGGAGCGCCCTCGCGCCGAAAATCCCCTTGTGTCTCCACCACGGGCAAATCCGCCAAAGGCTCCAGAGCGCGTGCCGGAAAAGCCGCGGCCTCCACCGTGGGCAAAACCTCGCGCGCCCATGTCGCCGCGTCCGTAGGGCGCGAAGCCTCCGTGGTAGCCTCCGTGGAAATACGCATTACGGTCATAGAAGGCGCGACTGTGAAACGCATAAGGGCCGCCATGATACCAAAGCCCATAATGGTGCCAGTCGAGACCCCATCCGCCCCATCCCCAGCCGAAGCCCAAAAACGGCCCGATGCCAAAACCAAGCCCGAATGATATATACGGTCCTCCAACTCCCCACCACGGATAGAATCCCGGCCACAGACCTACGGGATATCCGTAGACGAATTCCGGATCATAATCCGGAACGTACACGATGTCGGGTGCCGCTGGCTGTATCTCAACGTCGTCTCCCTCATCGGTGACAGTTTGCTGCGGCGTGGTTTTCAGATTCCCAGCCTTTTGCGCCTGGTGGCGCATGTACTGGATCGCCTTCATGACATCCGCCTGCTGATTGATGTTCGCGTCACCCAATTCCGAGGTCCACGAAAGGTCCTTGTTTAGATTTGCCAGCACCGTAGGGAAGGCGGTCAAGGCTTTCACGCTAGGGTCCCAATCCTGCTGATCGACCTGATCGGCGAGAGCCTTACCCTTGAGATCGGGATGCGCTTCCACAAATCGTTGCGCCTCCACGATTTGCGTGGGATACGCAGACGCCGCGAGAATCTGTGCCACCAACGCGTCCGGGTACAGCGCAATGGGCGCCACCAACTGGCGCAACTGGTCCTCCGACAACGGGGCGTTCTCCGCTTGCCCCGGCGGAGCTTGTTGCGGCGGGGAACCGGCGTCTTGCGCAGGATCTTCGATTGGCAAGGACGCCGCTTGCAGCTCCGTCCCTGGGCCTAGCGCAAGCACGGTCGCTGCCGCGCCCGTCAAAAATATTTTGAAAAGTTTAGATTTCACTACGAACCTCCACGTCGTCGCCATCGCAACGGTCTTATACGTTATCGCTGCCTCACTTAATCCGATGCCCGACCCCGGCTTACGGAATCGGTAAGCGCGGCTGGCTACAGTGTTTTTCACCGGCACATACCGTAGATGCTGGACGGGTACCGATCGGTTGCGGTTTTATTCGGAAAGAGATCTTCTTATTGCGTATCTTATTGCGTATCTTATTGCGTATCGCGTTATTGCGCATCACGCAATACAGTTCCAAGAACTCTATGGCCGCTTTCATTCCCGCCACACCCGGTGTGGTCAAAAAATCAGCGGCCTGGAGAAATCAAAAAGGCCCCGCTCGCTAGAACGGGGCCTTGGGACTTCAAGCTGCGTACATCTTACCGGTGTCCACCGCCGCCATGACCGCCACCGCCGCCGCTGTGGCCACTACCACCGCTATGTCCACCGCTGGCGTGCCCGCTGCTAACGTGTCCGCCACCACCGTGCGAACCGCCGCCGCTGAATCCGTGCGACTGCGCGCCGCGGCTTCCGCTGAAGCCACCGGAGCGGGGTGCCGTCGTGCCGTGTCCAGCATAGCCTCGGTTGGCGCTGCCGCTGAATCCGCGAGACGTACCTCCGTAGCTTCGATTGCCCGCGTAACCCCGGTTGCCCGCATAGCTTCGGTTTCCAGCGCTGCCGCGGTTCACTCCCGCGTAGCCTCGGTTTCCGCTGGCGTAGCTGTGAGAGGCTCCCGCGTATCCGCGATTTCCCGCGTATCCGCGACCGCCAAACCCGCGTGCTCCGTATCCACCGCGTCCATATCCGCTATAGTTCCCGTGTACGAACGCATTGTGGGCGTAGAACGCTCCGCTGTGGAAGCCATACGGATGGCCGCCGAAGAAGATTCCACCGTGGAAGCCCCAGCCGATGCCCCATCCATGCCATCCCCAGCCGAAGCCGAAGAACGGCCAGATCGGAAAGCCCACGCCGAACGAAATGTACGGCCCGCCATATCCATATCCCCACCAAGGGTAAAATCCGGGCCACAAGCCCACTGGGTATCCGTATACATACGCCGGATTATAAGTCGGCACATACACCACATTCGGATCAGCCGGCTGAATGTCTACATCCGGCCCCTGCTCGTACACGCGCTGCTGCGGCGTCGAGCGCAGGTTGCCTGAGTCATACGCCTTGTGGCGCATGTACTGAATTGCCTGCATGACGTCATTCGGCTGGTTGTAGTTCGCATCCCCCAGCGCGGTGGTCCAGGAGAGATTGCGGTCCATATTTGCCAGCACAGAAGGGAACTGGCACAGCGCTTTCACGCTCGGGTCCCAATCCTGCTGATCGATGGCATCGCCAAGTTCCTTACCGCTCAGATTCGGATTCTCTTTGAGGAAGCGATTGGCTTCGACAATTTGGGTCGGATAAGCGGACCCAGCCAAAATCTGCGCCACGAGCGAATCCGGATATAACGCAATCGGAGCGACTAGCTTATTCAACTGCTCCGCTGGCAACGGCGAGTACTGCCGCTGATTTGGCCCCGTGGCCGCTGGCGGCGCCTGCTCCTGACCTTGGTCCGGATACTGCGGCGGCGCCGCATCCTGCGGCGCGCTCGGTTCCGGCGCATTGTATTGCGGCGAATCCGACTGCGGCGAGCTGTACTGCGGCTGCGCGTTATACTGCGGCGCCTGTTCTGGTACCGGCTGCGCCGGAGCGCCCGTCACATCCGGCGACGGTTTGTCCATGGACGAATCCTGCGCCCACAACGAAGTGCCAGTCCCGAGCGCCATTCCGCATGCCAGCGTCCCGGTTAGTAATCTATTGAATAATCTCGATTTCATGTCCATCCTCCCCCACCTGTTATTTAGAACCCGGAATGGAAAAGATAGTTGCTGCCGCCTAACCCCTCCCATTACAGGAAGGCGGCAATGCGTTTCTGCCTTCGATAGTAGCCCGGCGTTTCAACGCCGGGTAAGCTGAGGGCAGGTGAATCGCGTCCCGGAGGGACGCCTCAGATTCTATGGCGCACACCTACGTCTCTGACTTAATCCACTGCGTTTTCTCCACAAAAGGGCGTCGTGATCTGATCCCGACGGACGTTCAACCGAAGCTTTGGGCCTATCTCGGAGGTATCGCGCGAAAGAACGGATTCAAAGCGCTGATGGTTGGTGGAACACAGAATCACGTGCACGTGCTCTTGTCGCTGCCGGCAACATTGCCATTAGCCAAGGCGATGCAATTGATCAAGGGCGCATCTTCCCATTTGATGAACGAGAACTATGCGAAAGAGTTTGCGTGGCAGGAAGGGTACGGCGCATTCACGGTAGGAATTTCGCAGATGGAGCAGACGATTTCATATATTCGGCGGCAGCCCGAGCATCACAAGAAACGAAGCTTCGAGGAAGAGTTTGCGACGTTCTTGAAAAAGCATGGAGTGGAATACGACCCCCAGCACGTGTGGGGTTGAGCGCAAGTTCAGGCGTACCTCCGGCACGCGGTTCGATTTGTCATTGACGCGCACCCGGCTTTGGAAACGCCGGGCTATTGTCAGACGGTCCCTACGGGACCTGCGTCCGTGGCGGGATCAAGGGATTCGAGGAAAGGGCGAACGCCGCGACGTAAAAGGTCCCGGAGGGAGCGCCGAAGATAGCCCGCCAGTTCACTGGCGGGAAGCGATACCAGAGATTCCAGCCGCGCCCCGGAGGGACGCTTGAACCCTCTCGTCGAGCAGAAGCGCAGACATCTCAGGCGTGCCTCCGGCAGGCCGTTCCGTTTCTTGTTGACGCGTACCCCGGCGTTGAAAACGCCGGGCTAGTATCGGACGGTCCCCACGGGACCTGCGGCAGTGGTGCGGCAGGCTTTTGAGAAGGCCGTCGAGTGTAAAAAACCACTCTCGCCGCCGCTCCTTATGACGACGAGCCCATCAGCGCGTAAGAGGCGCGCGAAGTCGAGCCGGCCAAAGCGTCGCTCGCCCGAGGATCGAGTTTTCCGCGGACCGGGCGTTTTGGAACTAAAACAAAAAAGGCCCCACTCTCTCGAGCAGGGCCTTTGACTTCATCATGGATGAGATCCTTCGCGCATAACCCGCGCTCAGGATGACAACCCTTTTTACCTAGTACATGCCTTCCATGCCGCCGCCGCCGTGGCCGCCGCCGCCCATGGGAGCTTCCTTCTTTTCTGGAATCTCCGCGATCAGGGCTTCGGTGGTGAGCATCAGGGACGCAATCGAGCCGGCGTTGGTGAGTGCGGTGCGCACTACCTTCGTGGGATCGAGCACGCCTGCCTTGACCAGGTCTTCGTACTCATCGGTCAGGGCATTGAAGCCGTAGTTGGTGTCCTTGGAGTCGAGCACCTTGCCGAGGACGACTGCGCCTTCCTGGCCGGCGTTTTCGACGATCTGGCGCAACGGCTCCTGCAGGGCGCGCTTCACGATGTTGACACCGATCTGCTCGTCCGGATCCTCGACCTTGAGCTTGTCGAGAGCCGCGCCGCAGCGTGCCAGTGCCACTCCGCCACCCGGGACAATGCCTTCTTCCACAGCCGCACGGGTTGCGTGCATGGCATCTTCCACGCGGGCTTTCTTTTCCTTCATTTCGGTTTCGGTTGCGGCGCCGACTTTGATGACGGCTACGCCACCGACCAGCTTGGCCAACCGCTCCTGCAACTTCTCGCGGTCGTAGTCGCTGGTGGTCTTGTCGATCTGGCTGCGAATCTCCTTCACGCGGCCTTCGATCTCGCTGTGCTTGCCCTTACCTTCGACCAGGGTGGTGTTGTCCTTGTCGATGGTGAGCTTCTTCACCTGGCCGAGATCGCCGATCTGCACGTTCTCCAGCTTGATGCCGAGATCTTCGGTGATGGCCTTGCCACCGGTAAGGATCGCGATATCCTGCAGCATGGCCTTGCGGCGATCGCCGAAGCCAGGAGCCTTGACGGCCGCGACTTGCAGCGTGCCACGGAGTTTGTTCACCACGAGAGTTGCCAGAGCCTCGCCTTCAACATCTTCGGCGATAATCAGCAACGGCTTGCCGCTCTTGGCAATCTGTTCGAGCAGCGGGAGCAGATCTTTCATGGAGCTGATCTTCTTCTCGTTGATCAGGATGTAGGCGTTCTCGAGGGCAACTTCCATGCGCTCGGGATCGGTGACGAAGTAAGGAGAGAGATAGCCGCGGTCGAACTGCATGCCTTCGACCACTTCGAGCTGGGTTTCAAGCGTCTTCGACTCTTCGACCGTGATCACGCCATCCTTGCCGACCTTCTTCATAGCTTCGGCGATGATGTGTCCGATGGTTTCGTCGTTGTTGGCCGAGATCGTGCCGACCTGGGCAATCATTTCGCCGCTGACGGGCTTGGAGAACTTGTCGAGCTCGCCCTTGCCGCGTTCGCCAGTCTTCTTGTCGAAAGCTCCGCAGACGATGGAGACAGCCTTTTCGATGCCGCGCTTCAGGGCCATCGGATTGGCACCCGCAGCCACAGTCTTCACGCCTTCCCGAAAAATGGCTTGCGCGAGAACGGTAGCAGTGGTGGTGCCGTCACCGGCAACATCCGAGGTCTTGGAAGCGACTTCGCGAACCATTTGGGCGCCCATGTTCTCCAGGCCGTCCTTCAGTTCGATTTCTTTGGCCACGGTCACGCCGTCTTTGGTGATGGTCGGCGATCCGAATTTCTTTTCGATGACTACGTTGCGGCCCTTGGGGCCGAGGGTAACCTTGACTGCGTCGGCCAGAAGATTCACGCCGCGCAGAATTGCCTGCCGCGACTCTTCGCCGTGTACGATTTGCTTTGCCATTTCTTTTTCTCCTATTTTCAATTCTGTTTTCTAGAAATTGTCATCCTGAGCGCGGCGTCCTTTGCCGCGCGAAGGATCTGAGAGAGCGATCGCGCGTCAGCCCGCGAAGCGGGGTGACAATCAAGCGCGACGCGACCTTCCTTATTTCCGTGCGCCGGCCAATTCCTTCTTGCCAGCCGGGCTGGCTGCGCCGGTCAGAATGCCAAGGACTTCGTCTTCTTTCATGATGATGAAGTCTTCGCCGTCGATCTTGATCTCGGTCCCGGAGTACTTGCCGAACAGAATGCGGTCGCCATCTTTCACAGCGAGTGGAAAGGTCTTGCCTTCGTCGTTGGTGCGTCCCGTGCCTACGGAAATGACTTCGCCTTCCTGCGGCTTGTCTTTCGCGCTGTCGGGGATAATGATGCCGCCTCGGGTGGTGGAAGCTTCTTCCACGCGACGAACCAGAATACGGTCATGGAGCGGGGTAAATTTGGCCATGGTGGTGACTCCTTTCAAAGTCGATAGAAGGTTTGTCTTACGTAAACCTATGAATTGTTAGGGTTTGTCTAGAGCTGTTAGCACTCTAGGTCATCGAGTGCTAATTATAGGGACATGAGTGAGGGGTTGTCAAGGGTGAAGAAAATGAGTTCTGAAATGCGGTCTCCCGCGGCGCGTTGCGAGAGTTCCGAAGGGTGCAATCCTCGAATTCACGGCAGCGCGGTAGCGTCTTCGCGAAACCTATGGTGTGATCTCAAAGGCCGTGCCTGAGGCACCGCTTCCGCCCGTAGCAGCAGTGCCGTAGAGATTGCCGCTGGAGTCCAACATCAAAGGGGCGTAGGGATCGCCTCCCAGAAATCCTGAGAATTTATCGAGTATAGTTTCGTGATATCCGTTGCCAGTGGGCGAAAGCTCGAAAGCGGTTCCGCAGAACTGATAACATCCGCTGATTCCGCCCTCGGCAGTTGTGCCATACAGGTTTCCATGGGCATCGACAATAAGCGTTGCCCAGGGCAACGCGCCGTCGCCATCGCTCCCGGTAAAGTCGTGGAGATCGCTCTTCGCCCACGCGCCGCCGGAGCGCGGAGAAAGTTTGTACACCAGACCTTGGTTACGGACTCCGCCATAGGCTACGGTGCCGTAAAGGTTGCCCTCGGTATCGAAAACCACCCCGCCCTCTGGCTGCCCTCCATCCTGGTCTCCCGTAAAACTGTAGAGAGAGGTCTCAGTCCACTGCGTCCCTGAGCCTGTGGGCGGACTCAACTCATAGACGAGACCATAGCCGGTGCCCGCGACGTCATCCGTTCCATAAAGATTGCCTTTCCCGTCGAAGACGACTGCGCTCGCGGAGTAGCCGTTATAGTAAGCGTCGCAGCCGTATACATAATTAATTGAGAAACTGTAGAGTTGGGTCTCGGTCCACGGCCCGCTCTCAGTGGGCGTAAGCTTAAAGGCCGTTCCGCAATGGTTGACGCCACCGCCGCCCGTGGTGCCGTAAAGATTGCCCGCGCCATCAAAGGTCAATCCGGAAGTTGGGGCATTGCCGTCAGTCGAACGCTTCGCGACTGAAAAGCTATACAGAACCGATTCTGTCCAGTTGCCATCGGAGGATGGTGAGAGTTTGAAAACCGTACCACCGTTGGTCCCGCCAGTCCTGGTGGATCCGTACAGGTTGCCTTGGCCGTCGAAAATAAGGTTGCCGACGGGAGAACTGCCATCTTTGGCGTCCGAGCCCGCGAAGCTGTGAAGCAGGGTGCTAGTCCATGTCCCATTCTCTCCGGGCGTCAGCTTATAAGCCGCACCCTGGGCGTAAGCTCCGCCCGACGATGTGTTTCCATAGAAATTGCCAGCGGCGTCGGCAATCAAGCCGCCGCTTGGGGACAAACCGTCCGGAGGATCGTCGGGAAATTCGTAAAGAGTGGTGCCCGTCCAAGTGCCGCCCGTGCCTGGGGAGAGTTCAAAGATGGTGCCGCACTGCCTGTAGTTTGAGGTTGGGCACGACATTCCGCCTTCTTCGGCAGCGACAAAGATGTTTCGTGCGGAGTCGAGTAGCGGAGTATTTGGGTGGGCTCCATCGGTGCCGCCTGCGAAGGTGTAAAGAATGGTCTCGATCCATTTGCCCGGGGAATCCTGCGTTAGCTTGAAGATAGTGCCTGGGGTGCTCGGCGGCGCCGTTACCCCGTACAGATTGCCGGCAGCATCGAAAACTGGAGTGCCGTTCGTGCTGGCGTTGACGTTAAGGAGAATGTTCTGGTTCCAGTTGCCCGTCGGAGAGGGGGTGTACTGCACAACGTCACCGCCGTAGAAACCGTAGAGGTTTCCTTTTGAGTCGAGGGCGAGACTAGTGACGAGGCCAATTTGATCGAGGGGAAAATTGTATAGAACAGTTTCTACCCAGCCGCCATTCGAGGCTTGGGAGAATTGATACATTAGCCCGCAACCGCCGACGCCGCCGGAATAGCAATCGCCTCCGTTGCCGCCGTTAAAGTTGGTTCCGTAAAGACTCCCTGAGTTGTCCAAAATCGGCGGCGAAAGCGGCGAGCCGCCATCGTTGCCACCTTGAAAGTTGTAGAGGATTTTTTCCACCCAACTGCCATTCGATTTGGGCGAGAGCTGAAATAGCACGCCGCACCCCAGCCAGTCTTCGCCGTCATACTTGAAACAATAGGGGCTCTTGCCGCCGAAGCTGCTAGCGCCGTACAGATTCCCCGCCGCGTCCGACACAACGCCGGTCGGAGTGTTGCCGTCTGTGTAACCAATGCTAAAGGCGTGCAAGATTGTCTCTTTCCAGAAAGACCCAGAAGGAGTCAACTTGAAAACAGTGCCGCCGCCGTAGCTTCCTCCTGCGGATGTTGCCCCGTAAATATTGCCCGATGCGTCAAGGTTGAGGGCGCCAACCGGATATTCGCCATCCGTGCCGCCGGTGAAATTGTGGACCACGGTTTGGCTCCACGCCCCGCCGCTACCGCGGCTGAGCTTGAAAATCACTCCGTAAGCGCCGCCGGCGGCGTAGCCGTAAAGGTTGCCAGCCGAGTCCTCAAACCAGAGCCGAGTTGGGATTGACGCCGTTGGGGAAGGACGAGAAATTGTGCAGAGTCTGTAGCGTAACCTCGGCAAGGCTAAGCGAAGAAGCGAGAAGCAACGTGAGAGCGAGAGAGAGCTTATAGGCCCGGCGGTCCGTAATTTTATGAAACGTCATTGGGCTAACTTCCTCAACTGGGCACGACGCGGAGAACGCCGCGAGCGCGCTGGAAAGTTTGATCACATTTTTTCATCGCATTTAACTACTAGGAGCCCCGAGGAATTTGCCAAGATCATCGCGAGGACCTCGATTGTAGGTCTGCTCCAACGGCAAGAGCAAGATGAAGGATTTTGCACACCGTCGCGCGAGAAAGGCGGACGAGTTGAGCCGGGATCAGGAATCAATGTCTGTGGCGTAGAGGTGTTGCACGGTTGCTCGTCCGGCGTGCGGACACGCTTGTGCATCCAGCACAGGGCGCATTTTCCAGGGTCCCAATTCACATCCTTCCATTTACTCCCGGGTGGCATCCAAAGTCACGATCAAACTCTATCGCCCCGGCTGCGACGTCGACGGTTATTGCTGGGATGCAATCCTTCGCCGCGGATTTCGTGCCGGTACTTTTGTGAGAAAATATTTTGTCGGCGCTTTTGACCTGGCAGCATTCACGGAGAACCTTTCCTGTCTATCCCCATTGAAGATTACGCGATGATCGGCGACTGCCTCTCAGCCGGCTTGGTTTCCAAGCAGGGTTCCATCGATTGGCTGTGCCTGCCTCACTTCGATTCTCCAGCATGTTTTGCGGCGCTGGTGGGCACGGCTGAAAACGGGCACTGGTCGATCAGGCCGGCCGATCCCGACACGAAATTTACGCGCAACTATCGCCATGGAACCCTGATTCTCGAAACCCACTTTGAGACTGAAAGCGGCTCGGCGACGCTGATTGATTGCATGATTCCAGGCAGCGAAGTGCCGGAATTGCTGCGCGTCGTGGTCGGCACCAGAGGCGAAGTGAAGATGAATCTGAGCTTCGTCATTCGCTTCGATTACGGCTCAGTGGTGCCCTGGGTGCGGCACAGCGACGGCGGAATTTCCGCCATCGCCGGACCGGACATGATCCGCCTGCGAAGTGACGTTGCACTCGAAGGCCACAACTTCAAGACTGAGGCCCAGTTCACCGTTCACGAGGGAGAAAGAATTAAGTTTGACATGGCGTGGTATCCCTCCCATCGCAGCGAGCCCGCGCGGGCCGACGTTGAAGGATCGATTCAACAGACCGAAAAATGGTGGTGCGATTGGTCGACTCGCTGCAATTACGACGGCCCATGGGGAGACGCAGTTCTGCGCTCCCTGATCACGCTGAAAGGCCTGACCTTTCTGCCGACGGGCGGAATTGTCGCCGCGCCCACCACTTCGCTGCCCGAATTAATCGGCGGCGTGCGCAACTGGGATTACCGTTTTTGCTGGGTGCGCGATGCCTCGCTTACCCTGCAGGCTTTGCTGAACGCGGGCTACCTGGACGAGGCGAAAGAGTGGCGCGAGTGGCTTTTGCGCGCGGTCGCCGGCAAACCTTCGGAGCTTAATATCATCTACGGCATCCACGGGGAGCGCCGGCTTACCGAGCTCGAATTGTCGTGGTTGGAGGGCTACGAGAAATCGGTTCCGGTGAGAACCGGCAATGCCGCCTACCTGCAATTCCAGCTGGATATTTTTGGCGAAGTTGCCAACACTCTGTTCCAGGCTCGCGAAGCAGGATTGGGGCCGGCCACGCATTCGCGCCACGAGATCGCGCTGGCCATGCTGGAGTTTCTCGAAACCGGATGGCAGCGGCCGGACGAGGGAATTTGGGAAGTCCGCGGTCCGCGCCGTCATTTCGTGCACTCGAAAATGATGGCGTGGGTGGCCCTCGACCGCCTCATTCGGTCGGCGGAAAAGGGCCGCTACGAGATCGATCTTCCGCGCTGGCGAAAACTTCGCAGTGTGGTTCACGAGCAGGTGTGCGAAAAGGGTTTCGACCCCGAGCTGAATTCTTTCGTGCAGTATTATGGGGCGAAACACCTCGACGCCAGCGTCCTGATGATGCCATTGGTCGGATTTCTCCCCGCCAACGATCCCCGAGTGCTCGGCACCGTCAAAGCCATCGAGAAGAATCTCATGAAGAATGGTTTCGTCGCGCGTTACACCACCGATTCCAAAGTCGACGGCCTGCCCGGCAACGAGGGAACTTTTCTACCCTGCACATTTTGGCTGGCCGATAATTACGAATTGCAGGGGCGCCCGGCGGAAGCCGTCAGGCTTTTCGAGCGCTTGCTCGAAGTGCGCAACGATGTAGGGCTTTTATCGGAAGAGTACGATCCGCTTAGCAAGCGTCAGCTGGGAAATTTTCCCCAGGCCTTCTCCCACGTTGGACTGGTAAACACGGCCTTCCATCTGACTCAGGGCGCCAAGCAGCGTGCCGCCATCTCAAAAACCGGCTAAGGCTTGGGCTGCTCTTTTTTTGCCAGCGAGCGCACGTAATTCACCAGGTCCCAGTTTTCCTCGACCTTGATGCGCGGGCCTTCCGCGGGCATATCCTGATGTCCATTCTTGATGATGTAGAAAATTTCGCCGTCGGTGTGATCCTTCAAGGTGTTGGGATCGGTCAAGTCGGCAATCTTCAACTTCATGTCGGCGGCGAGGTCCCCTTTGCCGTCGCCATCTTTACCGTGACACATGGCGCAATCCAAGCCCCACCATTTCTTCGCGCGGGTCTGGGATTCGGCCGAGGGCTTGACCGGATTCGCCTGTTTGGCGGCCTCAACCGGAATCGCGGCATAGGTAGACGATGCTTTCGCCGGGGGCGGCGTCTCTTGCGCCGAGAGTACGACCAAGAAAAGACCGGTGGAGATTACTAAAGAAAATGTCAGTGTATGTCTGGACATTCGTAGCCTCCCGTTGGCTTACGACTATAACTAAAATGAAGGATAGCTCCGGGCGATTTTGGGCGCTGTGATGTACATCACCTTGATTGCTGAAGGGTGTCCACGCCTGGAGCAGCGGAACGCTTGCAAAATTACCGTGACTGGGGCAACCTCCAAGGGCATGGAATTTATGAAGAAACTGATTCATCACAGCTTTCTGCTCCTCTTGATTTTGTTCGCCACGCGTGGTTTGGGATCAGCACAGGCCGGTCCTGAACTGGCTGGCCCCGAGGAAGACGGCCACGAGGTGCAGGTCTGGGCGGGCGGCGGATACTCGGTTCCTGGCGGCACTTCGAGTACCGGAATTTTCAACGTCGGCCTCCGCTACGGATGGGTGCTCACCGGCCCGATCCTGCCGGGCTTTTTGCGCGGGCGCTTTGAATATGCCCTCGATGCCGAGCCGGCCTATCTGATCTTCCAGCCGGCCAATACGGCGTACGGCGTGGGATTCAATCCCTTTGCGCTGAAGTGGAACTTCGAACGCCGCGGACGGCTCTCGCCCTATTTGGAGTTGAGCGGCGGCACCCTCTTCAGCGATCACAATATTCCGACCGGCACAAACACCGTAAACTTTACTTCGGCGGCCGCGCTCGGCACGCATGTCCTCGGCCCGAAATATAACTGGAGCGTCGAGGTGCGCTACCTGCATATTTCGAATGCTGGCCTGGCTACCCCGAATCCGGGGCTGAATACGGTGCAGGTGCG
This sequence comes from uncultured Acidobacteriaceae bacterium, assembly GCA_963710965.1. Lineage (GTDB taxonomy): Bacteria > Acidobacteriota > Terriglobia > Terriglobales > Acidobacteriaceae > Sulfotelmatobacter. Next base: position 266,104 of record CAVQCP010000046.1, read on the forward strand.
TGTGGGCGTGGGGAAGTTCTGGAAGAAATAATGGCCGCTTGGCGAACCTAGCCCACGTATTCCCTCCGTTGGGAAAATTTGGGCGCGTTCCTGTTTTGAGTGTCGCGGGCTGCGGTTTCGGGTACCCCTCCCCCCTCCCCCCTTTGCGGGATCTTGAAAACAATGGAGTTAGTAGCCGCTTGTCTGCAAAATCCGTTTTCTAAAGAACTTAGAGTCAAAATCCGTGAAACGAAGGACTTAGCGAGGGTTCCTCCCGGCGCGATTGCGGAATGTTCCGGTTGGAACCTAAATGTCATGACAATAGTGGGTTGACAATGCTGTCATCTTCGAAAAACAACTAGCGAACGAAACAGGCGCTCCTGTTAGCTTGTGGCAATCACTTGTCGAAGAGTCAATGCCTAAAGATTTAGAATTGCAGGTTGAAGAGTAGAGGTCAAGGGAAATCGGAACGGTGGCGGTATAGAACCCCTGTCCCCCGTTGTTGACCCGCCACCGCCCGCGTGAGAGAGGCTGGGCTGGCGGGCAAGGGAGCGAGCGGCGAGATAGGTTATGCTTGTGCGTTCGAGCGCAAGATGTCAAAACGTGTAATCGCCTGGTTGCGACAGTCGGGAGATTCTCGCCCCCTTGCCGGACTTCCTTATGCAGTTACATTACGCAACCCGGGATGATTATTTCTCGTTGGGCATCACTTTGCCGGATTGTAATTCTCGCCCCGGCGCAGATCGGCTCACTCTTCAAGGCCGGTTCGAGTGCGTGAAATAATATCTCTGCATCGGGGCCGTAGAAAATCATGGTGCTGCTCTCAGGTATGGCAAAATGCCCCGCATACCAACCTAGGTTCTCGGCCTCAAGAACCTCGGCTAATCGCTTCCCCAATTGCACTCCTTCGCGCTTTCCATCGAGGCCGCGTCCCTGAATGCCGACATTCGTTTCGACAAAGACGGCGCCTTTCATCGGAGCGTCTAGGGCACTTAAGTCACGATTGACCTTCGGAACTGCCTTCATGGCGGTTTGCACTGAGGCCAACCTTGCTTCAGCATCCTTCAATTCGTCCGCTCTGCCGAGCCTTTGCAGGGCGGCAATTTCGCGGCTTAGGTCTGCTGCGATGGTATCCAGGTTCGGACTCGGCAATGTCTGGTGATGCTCATGCGCTTTTCTTAGCCACTCAACCGCTTCCGAGTCCTGCCCCTTATCCAGAAAGATCAAGCTGCTCGTCCCATAAGCCGAGGCCAACAATGCTCCTTTTTCGTCTTGAAGAAGGTCAATTGCCCGAGCCACGGCGGTGAAGGCTTCCGCAAATTTCCCCATACGCCGGTAGCAGTTCGCGATGTTATTCAGGGTAATCGCGATTGCTGGAATAGGAAGGCCAGGAGACTGCTCCCTTATTTTTCGGACTTTCTCGAAGTATTCCAAAGCCTCGGTATATCGACCCTGCTCGGAGAAGAGCGTTGCAATATTTCCCCAAGCAGGAGTTGCAGACAATAATTGCCCCCTCGCGACATGCCAATCCGCTACCTCGCGGTAGCAAGCTTCGGCTTCTGCAGAATCGCTCTTCCGCAACGCGTTCCCCAAAGTGATCAGAGCGGCGGATAGGCGAGGGTCCTCGGGATGTTTACGAAAGATCTTAATGGCGGCGCGCAACGCGATCGCCGCGTGGTCCTTCGAGCCAATTCGGTTGTAGCATTCTCCTACCCGGGCCAGCATGTGCGCCGTGTCGATCGGGTCTTTAAGATCATCCAATTGCATCGCCCGCTCCCAGAACGGGATCGCGCGTCGGTACTCGCCGAGGTCCATCAACACGGCGGCCGTTAAGAGATGCAAGTGGGCATTTGCTAAGTTCAGTGGGCTCTTTTCGATTTTCGCTATGGCCTGTTCGCGCAGTTTCCGAGCATCGTCCTCACGATTCTGCTTTTCGCGAAGACGACTCGTGCTCAGAAGTACTAGTGGGATTAGATCGCGCCCCTGCTCGCTAGTCGCAGAGGTGGCGGCAGCGAGTGCCAAGCGAAACGCCGCTTCTGCCTTGAGGAAGTTGCCATCCCTCAATGCATCTCCACCGTGCACGACGAATGCCAGGCACTGCTCAATTGGATCAAGATTGCCGCATGCGCCCATGCGGTCATTCTAAGCGCGACCTGGATAAGTGGTAAATCGCCATAGCACTCACTGACCATGGCGGTCGAAACGTGCAAAGGCCTGATTTTCAACGGTTGATCTTGGGCCAGCCGGTTGGTCATTCCGAGCGGCCGAAACTACAGATGCCCGGGGAATCCCACCCTTGCCCGCGGAATCGGAGGTTGGACCTCCGGGCCGCGCGGAACGCGGCAAGGATGTGCCATCCTTTTTCGTGCTGGTGCACGCTGGGCTAAGGTGGGCCAGCCAGCCCCCCTCCCGAATAAGAATGCGCGATAGGAGATCAAAGTCCCCGCCCTGTCGCAAAGAACGCGACAAGGACGGGGCAGCCAAGTCGAGATATTCGGCTGCCCCGTCCTTGTCCCTGCGTTTGTTGCAGGGACAGGGCGGGAACTTTGATCTCCTAGTTGCGAAGGGCCATCCCCCATCTTAAAGATCGAAAATGCACCACTACCTGGAATCCCACCCTTGCCCACGGGATCGGAGCTTGGGCCGCCGGGCCGCGCGGAACGCGGCAAGGATGGGCCACCCTTTTTCGTGCTGGTGCACGCTGGGCTAAGGTGGGCCAGCCCCGGAGAGCTGCAGCGTCCCGGAGCGCCCTCCCTGCGATACGTGGGTAACCGTTCCTGGAACCGGATCTGCTCGATAGTCATCCAATTTCGGCAGGAGGAGGATGGAAATGCATCACGTGCGCCAGGAGGATCTGCCTTTTGTGGGGAGTTCGCATGAGTTTGTGGGAGCGGAGCAGGGAAACACGAATGTTTCGGTATTCCTGTATCACGGAAAGCCGGGAGCGGGACCGGGCCCGCACCGTCATCCTTATGACGAGATCCAGTTCATCCGCGAAGGACGCGGGGTATGGACCGTAAACGGCGAGACCTTCGAGGGCCGCGCGGGAGATATCTTCGTCATCAAGGCGGGCGAGATTCACAGCTTCAAGGCGGTGGGTGATTCACCTCTGGTGCAGGTCGACGTTCACCTCAGTCCGCGCTTCATTCAAGAGGATCTTTAGGCGTATCGTTGACCCGGCTGATAAATGGAACCTGCCTCCGGGGTAATGGCTCAGTTAGAAGTTTTGTCGCACGATCCGGCGTCATCTCGAAGTCCCGCGCATTTCAGCGGGACGAGAGATCTCCCGCGCAACGCATCACTTGTGCACAAGAGATCCCTCTCTCCGCCTGAACAACGACAGCGGTCGGGATGACCACGATTCAAACTGAGCGGCTAGCCCGTCGGTCCCTTAATGGCAGCGCGCGACAATCAGCGTCATGTCGTCCGCCTGCTCGCCCTGGCTGAAGCGCTGCACTTCCGCGATAATTTCGTCCATCATCTCGCGCGCGCTCCGGTCGCGACAGCTTCGGATCGCTTCGATCAGGCGGTCTTCGCCGAACTCTGGCGTATCGTCACTCGCCGCCGCTTCCGAGATGCCGTCGGTGTAAACCAGCAGGACGTCACCTGCGCCTAACTTCTTCTCCGCCACCTCGCAGTCCCATTCCTCAAACAAGCCGAGAACGGTTGCGGTCGCATTCAGCCGCTCGACCTGCCCCGTGGCGCGCAGCAGTATGGGAGGATTGTGGCCGCAGTTCACGTAGCGCAGAGTGCGGCTGGCATCGTCATAAATGGAAAAGAACATGGTGGCATAGTGGTTGGTCTCGGTATTCTTGTAAAACAGAGAATTCACCGAACGAAGCAGGCGAGGGATGTTTTCCAGCGCGAGTGCGTATTGTCCCCGCAAGCTGGCCTGCAGGTTGGCCATGAGCAAAGCGCCAGAAATTCCTTTGCCGGAAATATCAGCCAGGACGATGCCGAGCTTGCCCGAACAGAAATCGAGGAAGTCGTAATAGTCTCCGCCGACAGCTCGGGTTTGAATGCACTCGCCGGCGCAATCCAGGGTGGGAAGCTGCGGCGCTTCCTGGGGCAGCAAACGGCTCTGCACCTGGCGTGCAATCTGCATCTCCTGCTCGCTGCGGCGCTCCGCCTCCATGCGGTCTGCCATTTTCTCGGCCAGCGTAATACTGCGCATGGTCATGCCGGCGTGGCTGGCCACTGAACTCAGCAAGCGCTTGTCGCCCGCCGAATAGGGCTCCTCTGAAAGCCTGCAGCCTAGCACGATTAATCCCTGTAGTTCTCCGGTCACCGAACCTGCAATCGGCACCAGGCATTCGGCGTGAAGGCGGTCGAACAGAGTTGCTCGCGAGCCGTCGTAACCCGGTTCCAGCGGGGTTCCGGCAGCAGCCAGCTTCTTCACGATGGATTCAGGCAAGGTCAGAGTTTGCGGCTCCTGCGCATTGTGGTCGGCATATTCCTGAAGTTTTCCATTCTTCGAAAGAAGATAGATGCCCAGCGGCATAGGATGGAGAGCCTCATCAATCTGACGATGTAGCAAGGCCGCCAAGGTCTCGCGATCGGTCACGGTCAACGCGGTTGCGGAGAGGTTCTCCAGAATCTGCTGGGCATCGTAGGCGTTGCGAAAGAAGGCGCGGTCCAGGCGCGTTCTTACCTGACGATGCACCTGCATGGCGCCGGCGATCAGCAGCACTCCAAAAGTTGCGCCGATCGGTATCGCGGTCTTGGAGCCAGCGCTGAAGTGGCGCGAAAATGCCTGCCCAAACCAGAATGTGATGCCGATCGAAATCACCAGAATCAACATGGTGAAGCCGCGTTCCACCAGCAGGTAGCGGGCGCTGCGCCGCAACAGCACGGGAATATCCATGACCCGGTGCTTCACTACGGCATAGGCAAACGAGAGCGGGATCAGAAAGAGAAAAATGCCTCTAGCGATACTTGCCCAAAACGGCATACCCACCCTAGCCAGGTCGTAACTGAAGCCAAGTAATACAACCGGAGCGATTCCGACCAGAGTTCCCCATAGCACAACCTTGAGCCGCCGCCGGTCGTCCGCGGTAGGCGCCCCAATTGCATTCCACACCAGCGAAACCACGCCCAGGACGACAGTTCCATAACCAGAAATCGTCCTTACCAACCCCAGATGCGCCTCGCTGGCAAGCCCAGTGATGAAGGGCAGAGGCTGATAGTCTCCGTGGGTGACTCCCCCCCAATCCAGACACGCGCCGACAGCCAGCAGAACCCACTTGAGCCACGGCAGCTTGCGGTCGATCGGCGAGCGGATCGGGAAAACGGCGAAGAAGAAATAGAACAGCCCCGGCAGTACGCCCCGCATCAGAAAGGCATAAGCGTAGAGAAAATGCCGCAGCACCTCAGGAGCAATTGCGTAGCCTACCGGCACATCGCCTTCCGCGATAAAACCTGCAAACATCAGCGCGAGCAGCCACGCGCTTCGATCTTCGACGCGCAGAAACAACACAGTGATCCCTACAAACAGAAATAACAGGGGGTAGAAGTTAATGATCTCAACCGCGCCCCTGCGCACCAGAGATTGAGCGTCACCCACGCCTTGGGCAAGACGAAACACAGGGTCGATGAACACGGGCTGGGCGTCGCCGGGGCGTTGGATTCTAAGCTCGACCGTTTCACCGGGATGAGAGTTGAACCAGATCTGAGACAAAACCTGGCTACCATCGGCCGGCGCAACTGCACTGCGACCATCGATTGCGGTGATGAGATCTCTTTCCCGCAAGCCAGCTTTTTCCGCTGGACTGTTCCTCCAGACCTTGGTCACCAACAGTCCCGAAGGGTCCGCCTGCGTGTCCATGCCGATCTCGACGGGGAGATCCGAATGACGGATGTAAAACATCCATGCGCCGCTGTAAACCATTGTGCTGGCGGCCAAGACGATGGCTAACAGCCACAAGAGCGGACGATAGCTCGCCGATCGAGGAGTGATTTCTGGCATTCCGTTGCAATGCTAGCGTACTTTACCGATCACTTCAAAACCCTCTTGAATGCAGCTTCACCGGCCTCGCAAACGTTGGAATCGGGGATGGAAATCGAGACGGTGGGCATTTGTCAAAACGGGCTGGCGGTTGATGGGGCCCTTGGCATATACTTATGTATATGCCAAAACCATCCGCGGCTCAAGGAATGCATCCACCACGCAAAGCGAAGGTGTTCATGAATAATCGGAGTCAAGCCGTCCGCTTGCCCAAGGAATTTCAGTTCAGCACGTCGGAAGTGTTTATACGCAAGAATGGAAACGAGGTGGTTTTGTCTCCTCGCCCCTTCGATTGGACTTCCTACCTCGCCGAAGGGCCCGCGGCATCGGCGGATTTCATGCAAGCGGTGGAAGATTTGCCCGTGCAAGAGCGTGAGCCCTGATGCCGCGATACATGCTGGACACCGATACTTGTTCCTACATCATGAAGCGCTCCGACCCTGCAGTTCTCGAGCGTTTGCGAAAACTTCCCGTCAGTGACGCCTGCATTTCCGCAATTACGAAGTCGGAGCTCCTGTATGGGGTCGAGGTGTCGCCGCGACGGCGGCAAGATGAGGCGGCCCTGCGTGCCTTTCTTGCTTACATCGAAGTGCTGGATCTACCCGATCTGGCCTCACAGCATTATGCGCAGATTCGGGCCGCGCTGAAGTCGGCTGGGACGATGATTGGGGCCAACGATTTGTTTATCGCGGCTCATGCTCGAAGCCTGGGGCTGACGCTGGTCACGAACAACGTCAGAGAATTGTCGCGCGTTCCAAAATTAGCCATCGAAAACTGGGCCACGAATTCGTGACCGGAAACTCGCGGACAACGTGCCCGCGCCACAAAGCCTAGCCACACGGCCCTTTCAACCCCGCTCCTGCTTCAACGCCCTCGCGAACTTCTCGGCGGGCAAAGTATTCAGCACATCGTCCTTGGTCAGCCACGCGCGTCTCGCCTGCAGAATGCCGTAGCGGATTTTATCCAGGTGCGAGGTGTGGTGGGAGTCGGTGTTGATTACGATTTTCACGCCGCGCTGTTTGGCCTGCCGCAGGTGAACGTCGTTCAGATCGAGGCGGTCGGGATAGGAGTTCAGCTCCATTGCGACTTTATTTTTTGCGGCCGCGGTCAAGACTGCGTCCATGTCGAAGCGATACGCGTCGCGGCGAAGCTGAAGCCGGCCGGTGGGATGCCCGATGATCGACGTGTTTGGATTGGAAACCGCTTTCAGCAGGCGCTCGGTCATCTTCTCCGGCTCCTGATTAAAGACCGAGTGTACGCTGGCGATGATCACATCCATCTGCGCCAGCACGTCATCGGAGAGATCCAGGTCGCCGTCGGCGAGAATGTCGACTTCGATTCCGGCAAAGATTTTGATGCCCTCAATCTTGTCGTTCATTCTTCGGTCGGCCTCGCGAATGCGCTGGATGTGCTTCACGGCGCGGGCTTCGTCGAGTCCGTTGGCGAAGGCCAGATTTTTCGAATGATCGGTGATGGCCATATATTTATAGCCCCGCGCCTTCGCGGCTTCGGCCATCTCTTCGATGGTGTTTTTGCCGTCGGTTTCGACGGTGTGCATGTGGACGTCGCCCTGAAGATCTTCGAGCGTAATTAACCGAGGCAGCGTGTGATTGGCGGCGGCATCGATCTCGCCCAGATTTTCGCGCAGTTCGGGAGCAATGTAGTCCAGATTCAGCTTGGCGTAAATTTCTTCTTCTGTTTTTCCCGCGACCGGCTTTTCGGTTTTGAGATCGGCGAGGCTGTACTCGTTGAGGGTATAGCCCAGCTTAAGCGCGCGCTGTCGCAAGGCGACATTGTGCACTTTCGATCCGGTGAAATATTGCATGGCGGCGCCGAAGGAATCGGGAGGAAGCAGTCGCACATCAACCTGCATCCCGCTGCGCACCTGAAAGCTGATCTTGTTGTCGCCTTGCGCGAGGATGCTCATCAGCGGCGGATATTGCGCGACGTAGTGCACGGCTTTTTGGCGTTCGGTTGCGTCGCAGCAGGCCGCGCCCGTCACCAGAATGTCGAGATCGCCGACGGTTTCGCGGCCGCGGCGCAACGATCCGGCGGGCGTGATCTTTTCGAAGCCGGGATATTTCCTCAAATACTCTGTCAGCTTTTCGGCTTCGGTCTCGGCGGCGTCGATCAGAAATCTTCCCGAGATGCGGCGATAATCTTCAATCGCTTTCAGCAACTTTTGTTCGTGCTTTTCGCCCATGCGCGGCAGTTCGCGAATCTTGCCTTCGCGGGCCAGCTTTTCCACGCCATCGACATCGCAGACCTTGTGGGCGCTCCAGATCAGGGCGATCGTCTTCGGACCCAGCCCTTGGATCTTCAATAACTGAAGCATCGACGGGTGATATTTCTTCAGTAGTTCGGCTTGCAGGGTGAGTGTGCCTTCGCTGAACAGTTGCTGAAGGTTGACCAGCATGCCTTTGCCGATGCCGGGGATGGCCAGAACTTTCTTGGGTTCGCCGATGATGTCCTTAATCTGATCAGGCAAATTTTCAATGGCCTGCGCGGCGTTGCGGTATGAGCGGATGCGGAACGAATCCTGACCGTCGATTTCGAGCAAGTCGGCAGTTTCGTAGAGAATGTTGGCGATCGCCTTGTTGTCCATTTGCTAGTAAAGGGTAAATGAGATGGGAAGAAAAATCTTTAACACAGGGGGCTGGAGGATCACAGAGTAAATCTAAGGCGGGGAGATCGGTGTGCCCTTATCTCGAAGGCTGCTGCCAGATAAGCGGATACGAGGTAAAAAGGAAGGGACAAAGAAAACCGAAATAAGAAAAACACCAGCAATTATGTTAACGACGCGGTCACGCATAACAAGCCCCGGCGATCGCTGAGTATAACTTCACGCGTCGTTCCGAACCACCACGAACTGTTATGCGGCTTTGATGACGTTGGCTGCCTGCGGTCCTTTCTGGCCTTCGGTAATCTCGAACTCCACCTCGTCGCCCTCCTGAAGACTCTTGTACCCTTCGGAGGAGATTGCGCTGTAATGCACAAAAACATCGGGACCATCCGCCCGTCCGATGAAGCCGTAGCCTTTGGCATTATTGAACCACTTGACGGTGCCTTTCATTCGATCCACTGAACCCCTCTCTCTGGCAAGTTCTCGCGCGGAGAGACCGAAAACATGCCCACAGTTAGGATGCATTTTGAAGCCGCTGGGATGGGGAGTCAAGATTAAAGTTCTACTTCTGACAGAGATATGTTCGGTTTGGAACACAAGGGCGCAGGATAGTCTCGCACTTCGGGTAGTGCCTGCAAACGGGATCGGGAGTTCCCCCGAGGATTCAACGGCGGTGCGGCAACTCAGAACAAGTGATTGGCGATTTGGTGATCGAGCCAAAGCACTGATGAGATCGTTTTCGCATCGCGAATCGTGCCCTTCAGCACCATGCCAACTGCGGTGCGTAGCGGGACGAGGCGCTTGTAAATCACCTCGTCGGCTTCGGGCTTAGCCGGACCGGGACGCAGGCCAGTGGCGAGATACACCGTCATGGTCTCGGCGACGAATCCCGGGCTGGCATAAAAATTAAGGATGCGGCGCCAATGGGTGGCGAGATATCCGGTCTCCTCGTGGAGTTCGCGTTTGGCAGCCGCCAGCGGCTGCTCGCCGGGATCGATGCGTCCGGCGGGAAGCTCCCAGAGATAAGCATTGGCTGCGTGGCGATACTGGCGCTCCAGCAGGACGCGGGGCGTGGCGCGCGATTGCTCGACGGCAAGAATCACCACCGATCCGGTGTGATGGATAATATCGCGGCGGACGCGGATGCCTCCTGGCTCCTGGACTTCGTCAGTGGTCACGGTAAAGACTGGGCCGCGGTAGACCGTGCGTGAGGAAAATACTCGCAACTTGGAGGATGGCTTCTTGCTGGATTTGTTTGACTCTGCAGGACGGGCGGATTTGGGCATAGCAACAATATAGAACACGCCTTCCGGTGGCTGGCTTCCGGCATGCGAAGTGCGTTTTCGAGGCGCTCAGGACTGATGCTGCGCCTGAGCTTGGGTCTGCTATGCTGCCGGGGTGCCGAAAAAACCCGGAAAGCCACGCGTGGCGATTGTGGGCGCGGGAAATCTCGCGATTGCGCTGGCTGTGGCGCTGCGCGATGCGGCATACAGCATCGAGCAGATTATCGCCCGCGGGCCAGGGCCGTCTTTGCAGCGGGCACGGCGGTTGGCGCGGGAAGTCGGGGCTTCGGCCGCATTGGCTACGCGGGCGCGGATTCACGCCGAAGTAGTTTGGTTCTGCGTTCCCGATAGCGCGATCGCCGGGGCGGCGGAGTCGCTGGTTGCCGCGGCTGCCTGGAAGCGGAAAGTGGCGCTGCACTCGAGTGGTGCGCTAGCTGCCGATGAGCTTGATCCGCTGCGGCTGGCGGGAGCGGCCGTGGCTTCGGTGCATCCTATGATGACCTTCGTGCGCGGCTCGCGGCCCTCGCTGGAGGGTGTGCCGTTTGCGGTCGAGGGGGACGTACGAGCGTTGTGGTTGGCGCGAGCTATTGTTCGAGATCTAGGAGGTCAAACCTTCCGCATCCGAAAAGAGCAGAAGGAGGCGTACCACGCTTGGGGAATGTTTGCCTCGCCTTTATTCGACGCGCTCCTGGTCGCGGCGGAGCGCGTGGCTGAGGCCGCCGGGGTTCCTCGGAAAATTGCTCGCGAAAGAATGCTGCCCATTCTGCGGCAGACTTTGAATAACTACGGACGCATGGGCGCGGCGGAGTCATTCAGCGGTCCCATTGCGCGCGGCGATGTGGCGACCGTGGAGAAGCATCTTCGCGTGCTGCGGAACGTCCCGGGCGCGCACGAGGTTTACGTCGCCTTGGCGTGGGCTGCGATGCGGGATCTGCCGGTCAAGAATCGGGAGGGGTTGGAGGGGGCTCTGATGGTGAAAAGCAAAAGGAAATAACCAATCCCGATGCGTTACTGATGCGCTCGGATCCGCTACTCAGGATTCCCAGGTCTCGCAAAACAGGCGAGACCCGGTGCCAATGACGGAATCGTGAACCATCCGAAGCTTATCTGCTGAATAAGTGGCCGAGCTTTTCTTTCTTGGTCTTTAAATATTCTTCGGCGTGGGGGCTGGGGGTGACTTCGCAGGGGACGCGTTCTACTACTTCGACTCCTGCCCGTTCCAGCGCTTCTACCTTATCGGGATTGTTCGACAGCAGCCGCACTTGGTTTATGCCCAGCGCTTTCAGCATCTGGCCGGGCAGGGCAAAGTCGCGATGGTCGGCTTTGAAACCCAGGCGTTCGTTGGCCTCGACCGTGTCGAGGCCGGCATCCTGCAACTCGTAGGCTTGCAATTTCGCCATCAGGCCAATGCCGCGGCCTTCCTGCTGTTCGTAAATCAAAATGCCGGCGCCAAGTTCGCTGATCATGGCCAGCGCCATCTCGAGTTGTTGCTGGCAGTCGCAGCGCAGCGAATGAAAAACATCTCCCGTAAGGCATTGCGAGTGAACCCGCACCAGCGGCGGAGCCGAATGAACGTCTCCCATGACCAAAGCAACGGCTTCTTCGGGATCACGGTGCGGTTTGCTGCCGTTTCCTTCTGAAGACGGTTCGCGGCGAAAGCCGTAGATGCGGAACTGTCCCCAGCGAGTGGGGAAGTCTGCCGATGCCACTTGTTGCGCTTGAGACGAAGTCACCCTCTTATTATAGCGGGAAGGAACGCACCCAAAGCGGAAGGTTTGCCTTATCCGCGCGCTTTGAAGGGAAAGATCGCGTCTTGCTTTGAAGGAATCGGAGATCCGTTTTGCGTGGCGGGACGAAAACGCCAGCTTTCCAGCGCGGCCAGGCACTTGTCGTCGATCTCCGGGCCCAGGCTCTGCAGGACGGTTTTGCGGATGATCGCGCCAGTTTCGTCGATCGTGATTTCGATGATCACTCTGCCTTCGGAGGTCGGCCACTGCCAGGGATAGACCACCGGATCAGCAGTGGCGATCGGCAGAGCTGGAATAATTTCGTCTCCGTAGATTTTTCCGCCGGGCACGGAGCCGTAGGGGTTTCCTGCGGGCGCGCCATGGCCGAGTTTCGACAGGGTGGGTGTCTGGGCATCGTCCCCGGCTCCGGCTGGAGCGAGCGGCTTCGCCAGTGCAGGGAGCTTTGCCAGGGCGAGCGTTTTATCTAAGATCAACTTTTCGTGACCGAGCCGCTGGCGTCGATAGCGTTGGCTGGCCTGGTCCGAGGAAGTGGTGGAGCTGTCGTCGGGCGTCGGGGTAGGAAAGTAAAGCTTGCTGACCACCCTGCCGTGATGCCCGTTGGCGATCGAGTCGGGATTGAGCAGCCGGGGATCGGGAGTATGCAGCAGCCACGCCAACAAGAGCGCGTGCATGGCGATTGAAGTCGTAAGCACGTTGCGCTGCCCGGACGAAGAGGGTTTCAGTTGGCTGAACATCGATTAAGCCCCAGATTAATCCCCACTAACTCATTGGCCCACGTGATAATTACTAGGTTAGACGCGTCGACGCCTTTTTGGTCAAGATTATTTTGGTCACCCAATTGCCTTAGGACGTGGCTCACCGCACGCGTGTGTTTGGTGCAGACCAACGAAGACTGCTAAAATGTTTACCGTCAGGCGAGACTTCTCTCGTGGGGCTGTAGCTCAGCTGGGAGAGCGCGTCGTTCGCAACGACGAGGCCACCGGTTCGATCCCGGTCAGCTCCACCAATTCTTTCAATCGTCCCTGCAAGTCGCGACGATGAAGTCATCGTCGCAGGAAGTCGACCCGATTCGTCAGTTTGGGGTCACAAGCCATTACCACTCCGGCACCGTGCTGGAATAATCCGCTCAACTGCGAGAGAATATTCAGGCTGAATCCGCGCTGCCACTCTGGCTTCTCGCAATTGCAGGGCGGCGCTTACCGCCCAGGGATTCAGTGACCGTAGAACGATCCAAGTTTGATCGGAGAAAGCTTCCTAATATGGCCACCACAATCATCGAAGTTGAAGCCGGCGCGTCCCCCCATCGTCATGCCCGGATGGAGCGTTGGGTCGAAGAAGTTGCCCAGATGTGCAAACCAGATCGGGTGCACTGGTGCGATGGCTCCCCGGAAGAGCATGAGTCTCTGTTGCGCTTGATGGTGCTCACCGGAACCGCCATTCCTCTGAGCGCGGCCAAGCGCCCGAATAGCTATCTGGTGCGCTCCGATCCGGCCGATGTGGCGCGGGTCGAAGACCAGACCTTCATCTGCGCCCGCACCAAAGAAGCAGCCGGCCCAACCAATAATTGGGAAGACCCGGAAAAGATGAAGCACAAACTCGCGGGATTGTTCGCGGGTTCCATGGTGGGCCGCACCATGTACGTGGTTCCCTACAGCATGGGTCCGGTGGGGTCGCCGATTTCAAAGATCGGGGTCGAGATCACCGATTCGCCCTACGTTGTGTTCAGCATGCAGATTATGTCGCGCGTCGGCAGTCATGTGCTTGAGGTGCTCGGAGCAGCGGGCGAGTTTGTGCGCGGATTGCACTCGATTGGAGCACCCCTCGGTCCGAATCAGCCGAATAAAACCTGGAATTGCAACGCGGAGCAGAAGTATATCTGCCACTTTCCCGAGACGCGCGAAATCTGGTCCTACGGATCGGGCTATGGCGGCAACGCGCTACTGGGAAAAAAATGTCACGCCTTGCGCATCGCGTCGGTGCAGGCTCGCGATGAAGGTTGGATGGCGGAGCACATGTTGATCCTGAAGATGATCAGCCCGGTCGGCCAGGTGAAATATATGGCCGGAGCATTTCCTTCCGCATGCGGCAAAACTAACTTGTCGATGCTGATTCCGACCATTCCGGGCTGGAAGGTCGAAGCCATTGGCGACGACATCGCCTGGATGAAGTTCGGCGCAGATGGCCGGCTTTATGCCATCAATCCGGAGTACGGATTTTTCGGCGTCGCCCCGGGGACAAGCATGAAGTCGAATGCCAACGCCATGCTCACCATCCAGCGCAATGCGGTTTTCACCAATTGCGCCATGACTCTTGACGGCGACATCTGGTGGGAGGGCATGACCGACGAGAAGCCGGCGAAACTAATTGACTGGCTGCGCCGGCCTTGGACGCCGGATTCCGAGCGTAAGGCGGCGCATCCGAATGCGCGCTTTACGGTCGCGGCCAGCCAGTGCCCGGTCATCGCTCCGGAGTGGGAAGATCCCAAGGGTGTACCCATCGATGCAATCTTGTTCGGAGGCCGGCGGGCCAACATTGTTCCCCTGGTCACCGAGGCTTTCAACTGGCAGCATGGAACTTTTCTGGGCGCGACCGTGAGCAGCGAAACCACCGCTGCCATCACTGGAAAAGTTGGCCAACTGCGGCGCGATCCCATGGCCATGCTGCCTTTCTGCGGGTATAACATGGGCGATTATTTTGCCCACTGGATCAAGATAGGCAAGCACTCCGGCGCCAAGCTGCCCAAGATTTTTTATGTGAATTGGTTTCGCCACGATCCGAGTGGAAAATTTCTGTGGCCCGGGTACGGCGAAAACAGCCGCGTTTTGAAATGGATCTTCGAGCGCTGCGATGGAAAAGTGCATGCCAACGAGACTCCGATCGGGCGCATTCCCGAGGTCGCCGATCTCGACATTACCGGCCTGAACATGAGCGCCGCGGACGTGGCGCACCTGCTCAGCGTCGATGTGGAAGGCTGGCTGGCTGAGGTCCCCTTGATCCGGGAACACTTCGGCCACTTCGGCGCACACCTTCCCGAAGAATTGACCCTGGAGGTAAAGGGCTTGGAGCAGCGGCTACTGGCGGCAAAGAAATAGCCAACTGCGCTCCGGATTAGACCGCTGCCATCGCCTGAACTGATGATTCGGCGGAATCGCCCCGTTTCTAGGCTGCGCCAGAATCGTTGGTCGCTTACCTCTCGGAGGGGTGCTCTCACTCTGAGTCACGTTCCCGGCAAGACGGGTTTCGAGCGTCTCGACGATGCTCTGCGCCTAGTGCTCTCTGTATCGAAAACCGAATTACTCAAATGGGAAGAGCGCGAGAAGCAGAAGCCGGAAGCGAAGTGCGCAAGAAGTAATTACGGCGTTCGCGTTCTACGTCGCCTGAGAAGTCCTTCGACAATTCCCGCCAGCACGCCCAAAGTGACTGCGAGTGCGGCTGCCTTGAAGAAGTGGCCTGTCCATCCACGCCATAGCAACATCACAAGACCAGCCAAAAGAGCAAACTACCATTTTCCAAGCCAGCGCATTTCAAAATGTCCTCGCGGTGCGGGGTTTTAGCACGTTTTGCTAAGTATATTATTGCCCTTATTGGGCTTGACAGCGTTTTGCTGCCTCTGATCTAATTTTGACCCTCACGCAACTTATAACAATGAACTACCTCAACATAGCCCGTGGGAGTAAGTTGGCGATTCGTTCTAATCTCGTCCCTTGGAATAGATTCCTGAAAACAGGCACTGCCTGGCAGTTGCCTTGAATCGAGATCCATGTCGTTTCCGCTGGGGAAAGACGAATGGTGGTTTTGTCGGGAGCCGAACTGCCCGTACGTCGATCGGATTCATGAACTGCAGGGCCGATTGTTGGCCCACTTGTGGCTCGAGCAATTCAAGGGCGATCCCCTCAAAATGCAAATGCTGCGCAGTCTGGTGCAGAACGAGATGTTCCTCTCCCATACTCGTGCCTCGGACGACGCGCTGCTCAAGCACATCGCCGCTTCGTTGATTTCTGGCCGTATGCACCTTCACGAAAGAAGGTGGGAGATCCGTGATGTCGGCGGCGCCACGCAAGGAGACGGGCAACTCGTGCCTTTCCCGCTGGCCGAGCATCGAGCTCCGCGCGAAGTACCGCCGCCGCCGCCCATGATCGAGGCCGCGAGTTTTTCTTCCGATGTTGACCTGCCTGCGCAGGCTGCGGCACTGGTTGCAGCGGCTGCCCAAGGCACGCCATTTTGTCCGATTTGACCCAAGCCCCAGAAGGCGGCGGTCGCCGCTTAGAATTTCGCTGGATGAGAGTCTTTGGAATGACCGATGAGCGCCTGGCTCGAATGGAAGAGATCCTGTGGCCCGACGGGTCCAGACAACAAGTCTGGATGATTGTTGACGGCGCTCGTACCATCGAAATTTTCCGCATGCTGATCGACTGTCACCTCGAGTATGCGAGCCTATACAGCGGACGGCTGGCCCCCGAATTGGAGATCGCCGCGCCCTATCTGGTGCAGCTCGACTACGATTATCGCGACACCCGACGCTTGCTCCGCCGCGCCTGGGGCAATAGCTGGGGAGTCCTGCTCAAGAGCGAAACCTCGCTCAAGAAGCTGGCCCGCCACCTCCGCCAATTCTTGATTGTGCGAGACGAAAAAGGCAAGCGGTTGGTCTTCCGTTACTACGATCCGCGAGTGTTGCGGGTTTATCTGCCGACCTGCAACGCCGCTGAGTTGCATATGTTCTACGGTCCGATCGAGTGCTTCTGGACGGAAGCCGAGGCCCCGAGTAATATGTTGGAGTTTCGCCTGAGAAGTGAGGTGTTGGAACAATGGAATTGTCAATTGGACGCTCGCCAGTCCCAACTAATAAGTGGCGGCCATCATTGATGCGCGCGCTTGGGGCATGAGCCGCGTCCTATTCCCCAAGAGCAGAACTCAGAAACCCGAACGCCATCTCCTGTATTTGACGAGTCAAGGATCGACCATTTACTCACGCGTTCAGCGAGGAACTGTGGAGCCATGTTAGTTATCCGGCAGGCGCAAATGAACCAATTCATCGAGCTGCAATTGCGGGAGTTTCGGCGGCGGATTGAAGAACATCTACGAATGCTCGATGCTGATGGCTCTATGGACGAGGGGGCGATTTCGGCAATGGCGCGGCACGTCATGGACAAGGCTGACGCCCTCGGCGCCGAGTCCGAGCGCGAGATCGCGCTGGTGGCCGAGATTGTGTATCATGCGGGTCCGGATTTCGATCGGCAGCCCGGCCACGCGTGGGTTTCGAAACTGCTTTCCGAATCATGGCTCGCGCTGTATCCCAAACTAATTCTGATCCATGGAAAACTGACCTAGCCACCAGCCAAACGTGACGGATCATGGGTGGAAATACTCTCTCCAAAACGTCCTGTCGGAATCCCCGGAAGTTCGCGCAGGAATGCTACGACGGTCCACCGGAGTTGCAAGTGGTCGTGGTCGAAGAAATAGCGTGTTCAGGCGTTTACCAGCCCGTCGACGAAGCTTGTGTAGTCATCAGCCACGGCAACTCCGAAATGGGGCTATTCACGGAAGGCGGACTGGTAGTTTCGCGTTCCGTGGTGGCCGGCGAGCAGTTGACGGTGCTGGTGCAACCGGCAGACTTTCGAGTTATCACAGGGGCGCAACAAGTCACAATTCCCGCCCAGGGAACTGTGGTTTGCGTTTTTGTGGTTCGTCGTCTTCTTCATACGATCACCTGGGGCCCGTGGTTTAAGGAACTTGATAATCCCTGGGCCAATTTCGCCCGGGCGCTGCGTTCGCAACCGGGCGGCCGCTGTTTGCTTTCAGCCTCGAATGTTTCCACACTGGAGGTTTGGAGGAGTCAACTGTGCGGCCAGGGTGAACCGATCGCGGTCTACAGCGGCATTTCGAATTTTCACGGCAACGTCAGTTGTTCTAAGTGCAAACGGGCGTTCTGGACTATCCGGGAATGGAGAAGCTACTTTCAACCGGAAGAGGGTGGCCCACAGACGATTGAGGATCTCATAGTGATGCGGAGCGCTCTGCAGCGGATGGCTAGGGTTCTCCCGCCGAACTTGTCTGTCGAAGAATCGCAGCAAATCTTTCTGCATTGGTGTGCTGAGAATTTCGCTAAGCACCGAGAACGCATTCTCCAGGCATTGCAGCCTTTCTTGTCCAAGTATCTCGAAGATGTGCCCTTCCTCTGTCCCGAAATGTGCTGTCTCAGCCTGGCTCCCCATCCCTACAATCACGGCGAGGCCTACATCCTGATCATGCCGTCGGCCACAGCCGAGGAGGATGAACCCACCGATGAAGACGTTGACGAAGACGAAGACTTGTCCAACTATTCGACCCGTATTCATGCGGTTTCGGCACTCTTGTACCTGGAACAGGGCGCGGTGCCGTCAGTGCTGACGGTGCTCCAGAGCTGCAACGCTGCATTCGAGCCGAGCCTTTGCCGGGCATTTCAGAAGCTCGGCAGCCAATACGTCCTGGGATACATCAAGCCGGTCTGGAATTTCACCAGCGGACTCTTTATCGCCCTGGTTTATACCGAGTGGGAAAAGCGGAACTACGAGTGCGGTTGCGTCCAGGATGCCTTCCTGTCTGTCCTGCTGAACGAAAACGAAGGGATTCGCAACTTCGTCCGCGACACGATGCCCGTCCTCTTCCTTCCAGACGGCTCGATGATTTGTTTCGATTTTCAAAGCTATCTGCGAAACACAGACATACGACAGGCACTACGCTACGCGCCTAATCAGCGTCCCTTTTGGATCTTCGACTTCGACGGATAAGCCGTTGGAACAGACATTCAGGCACAGTCGAGCCCGGTGAATTGCTATGGCGCCGCTAAACTTTTGGAAAGAATGGTGCGCCCTGAGAGATTCGAACTCCCGACCTTCTGGTTCGTACCCAGACGGTGGATGATTCTCTGCATTTTTGTTGCAAACAAAAGGGAAGCGCTCGATTGGCGACCGGCTCAGCGATCTGCAACCGTCTGGTTACATCCTGACTGTGGTGAGAGATGCTGGCAACGAAAAAGAATGGTGCGCCCGAGGTGACTCGAACACCTAACCCCCAGCTTCGTAGGCTGATGCTCTATCCAATTGAGCTACGGGCGCAGATCACAACAGACTCGCTGGGCGATTTTATCAAAGTGCCTTTTGTGTCTGCTGCTGATTTTATCAGACCGGCCTAAACATTGCTTCGAAGGCGGGAGAAAAACTCATCAAGAGAGCGGGATTCTCCAGCTTGTTCTGACGCATCTCCAAACATGGAGCAACCGCCCAGCAAACCAGCCACTGACCACCGCCCACGGACCTGTAATTCTTTCCCGTCGCCGGGCAATTCCTACAAACCCTCGCATTATCCACACACGTGTTTTGAGAAACTTAGGAACGGCACGCTGTTTGCTCCAGACAAAACAGACGAAGTGGCGCGCAACGGGGCGCTTCAAGAGAGACTTTGGCCAGAGGTTTTCTTGGACGCCCCTTTGCATTCTCTGACTCCAAGCCTTCCCCCCACTCCCCTAAAACGCAACTAGGCCAGCGCCAAGCGGTCGCGCACATCCACCCCAGCCTGCCGCAGCATTTTGGCGACGGCATCGGCTTTCAGCCGCGACGCGTCATATTCCACCCGCACCGTACGCTCGGGCTCGTTAAACTGCACGCGGCGGACTCCGTAAACCTCACGCATGCCGTCAATGGCACGCATTGCGTTTTCGCCGGGCGCCGCACCGTAACGAAACACAACTTCCAGATAAGTCATGGGATAATCCTCGGTTGCGATGACGCTGACGCCACAGCCTTCGCCGGGCTGAATCCAATATAAAGCATCGTCCATCGAACACCCTAGAAGCCTCTCACTTTGTCTGGAAAAGCTCTGGAGAAAGAAGTCCGGAAAAACTTGTCCTCCTCACCCAACCCGCCCTCCAGCCTCGAACGCGATCCCGTCTGCGGGATGAATGTAAATCCTGCCACTGCGAAGCACGTTTACCAGCACGCCGGCAAAAGCTATTTCTTCTGTTGCCCTGGCTGCGTGGAGAAATTCAAGGCCGATCCGGCTAAATATCTCAATCAGAACGCCCGGTCAAGTCTGGTGACCTTGAGCGCGGCGCGGAAAATCGCGTCTGTGCCCCTTCAGCAAATCAAAACCGGCCAGACACAACCGGCGCCAGCAGCCTCCGCCTACGTATGTCCCATGTGCCCTGAGGTTCGCGAGAGCAAGCCCGGCGCCTGCCCGTCGTGCGGCATGGCTCTCGAACCTGAAGTCCTCACCGCCTCCGCGCGTACCGAGTACACCTGCCCCATGCACCCCGAGATCGTGCGCCCGGAGCCGGGCTCGTGCCCGATCTGCGGCATGGCCCTGGAGCCGCGCACGGTAACCGCGGTACCGGAAGATAATCCTGAGCTGCGCGACATGACTCGCCGCTTCTGGATCAGCCTCACGCTCACCGCGCCGCTGCTGACGATCGCAATGCTCGCCATGTTTGGCCATCATCTCCACGTCAACCTGGATATCAACGGTCTGGCGATCAATCTACCCTGGCTGGAGTTCGTACTGGCCACACCGGTGGTCCTCTGGGGCGGCTGGCCCTTCTTTCAGCGCTTCTGGACGTCTCTCATCAATCGCAGCCCCAACATGTTCACTCTGATCGGCATGGGCACCGGCGTCGCCTACGGATACAGCGTGCTCGCCACCGTTGCCCCCCGGATTTTTCCCGCGACGCTGCGCACCATGTCGGGATATCCCGACGTATATTTCGAAGCCGCCGCCGCTATCACAACTCTTGTATTGCTGGGACAGGTGATGGAACTGCGCGCCCGCAGCCGCACCAGCGCGGCGATTCGCGCCTTACTCGATCTCAGCCCGCGCACCGCCCGCCTACTCGCAGCCGATGGCACCGAAAAAGACATCGCGCTTGAGCAGGTAAAACCGGGCGACCGCCTGCGCGTGCGCCCCGGAGAAAAAGTTCCCGTCGACGGAGTTTTGCTCGAAGGCCGCAGTTCGATTGACGAATCCATGATCACCGGCGAGTCGATCCCGGTCGAAAAGTCCCCTGACAGCAGAGTCATCGGCGCCACCATCAACGGCTCAGGTTCATTTCTGATGCGAGCCAAAAGCGTCGGCAGCGAAACCTTGCTGGCGCGTATCGTGCAACTCGTTGGCCAGGCCCAGCGCAGCCGCGCGCCCATCCAGCGTCTCGCCGACCGGGTCGCGAAATGGTTCGTCCCCATCGTGGTAGCGGTCGCGGCAATCACTTTTTTTGCCTGGCTGCTGTTCGGCCCCCAACCCCGTTTCGCACACGCCTTAGTAAACGCCGTCGCGGTGCTGATCATTGCCTGCCCCTGCGCTCTCGGACTTGCCACGCCAATGGCGATCATGGTTGGAGTAGGCCGCGGAGCACGCGCCGGCGTGCTGATTAAGAATGCCGAAGCACTCGAAATCATGGAAAAAGTCGACGCGCTGGTCGTCGACAAAACCGGCACGCTGACCGAAGGCAAGCCGCGCGTCACCAGCATGTCGACCGAGGTCGCGGACAATCCCGAACTCTTTGGCCTGGCCGCCAGCCTCGAACGCGCCAGCGAACATCCGCTCGCCGCCGCAGTTGTGGAGGCCGCTGCGCAGAAGAATATCCAGCTTTCCAACCCGCAGGAAGTTTCCTCGATCCCAGGCAGGGGGATCGTCGGAGTCGTTAACGGGAGAAAAGTAGCCGTCGGGAATGCGCTTTTGATGGTCGACGTTGGCGCGTTACAAAAGCCCGCGATCATCGCCGGCAGTGCGCAAGCGGACAGCACATTCCTCTGCATCGCCGTTGATGGAAAATATCTCGGCAAGCTGACAGTCGCCGATCGCTTGAAATCCTCCTCCGCTCAGGCCGTCCGCGATCTTAAAGCGCAGGGCATTCGGGTCGTGATGCTGACCGGCGACAATCGTCACGTCGCGGAAAGCATTGCCAAACAACTCGGCATCGAAGAATTCGAAGCTGAAGTTCTGCCCGAGAAAAAGTTAGAAATCGTCCGCAAGCTGCAAGGGCAGGGAAGAATTGTGGCCATGGCGGGTGACGGCATCAACGATGCCCCCGCGCTCGCCCAAGCTGACGTAGGCATCGCCATGGGTACCGGTACCGACGTTGCCATGGAGAGCGGCGGTATTACGCTGGTGAAAGGCGACCTCAGCGCCATCTTGCGCGCCCGCAATCTAAGCCGCGCCACCATGCGCAACATCCGGCAGAATCTTTTCTTCGCCTTCGTCTACAACGCCATCGGCGTGCCCATCGCCGCCGGGGTGCTCTACCCGTTTTTCGGTCTTTTACTTAGCCCCATCTTCGCCGCCGCCGCCATGAGCTTCAGTTCCGTATCAGTCATCACCAACGCGCTACGCTTGCGGAATGCGAGGTTGTAGCTTGCGGCAGAAGAGAACCATTGCTACAGTTTTCCCAGATACTCCATGACGTCCGGCTCCGTCCAATCCACAGCCCCGATGAACTTGCGCCGCACTACGCCTTTGCGGTCAATAATGTAGGTCTCGGGAAACTTGAACGTTCCGTAGAGCGAATTGATTTTTTGATCAGGGTCCCGCACGGTTAGCAGGTTTACATTGTGGTCGCGCAAAAAGCGACGGTAGTTGCCCTCGTCCACATCCATGCTCACGGCCAGAACGGTGATGCCCTTGTCCTTCATGAGTTGCTGCATCCGCACCAGCGAGGGCATCTCTTCAATGCACGGAGGACACCACGTCGCCCAGAAATTCAACACTACGATTTGTCCCTTGAGTTGGCTTAGCGTAACCGCGCGGTCGGAGTCTTTTATCGTGAAATCAGGCGCGGCCATTCCAATTCGAGTCGGCCGCGTGCCACTATAGCAGCCCGAAAGCGAGCACAAAACTAAACCGATGACGAACCTGCGGATCAAAGCGGATGTATTTCTCACGCCCATATAATAGCGGATTCGCGCAGCGCCCAAGAGAAATGACCGGTTGACCCAATCGCACGATGACTCAATCGTTCCGCTTTCGCTTCGTGACCTCCACGCCGCTGAACATCATTCGCGGCAGTGGCACCTTTGCCGGCATCGGCACGCTGGCCAAGTTCTTGCAGATTTCAGGCCATACCGTAAATCTCGTTACCCCCACGCTGAAGTTTCCTGTCTACACCGTCGAGCGCATCGTCTTTAACGAAATGCTGCGCTTCCGTCCTCAACCAGCAAATGCCGTGACGGTGGGCTTCGATATGGATGGCTACACCATCGCCGGTCGTGGGCATCTTCACATCGCCTCGATCAAAGGCGTAATCGCCGACGAAATGCGCTTCGAATCGGGACTGACGCACGCCACTATGCGCCTTCAAGCCCGCTGCGAAAGGCTTCACGTCGGGCGCGCAAATCTGATCATCGCGCCCAGCCATTACTCCGCGGAGCAAATCCAAAAGCTTTATGGAATCGATCAAGCTCCGCGTGTGGTTCCCGAAGCCATCGATCTCGAGAGCTGGCGAGGCTTGCTGAAGAGCAATCCAGCGCAGCCTGCCGATGGAAAATTTACGGTCCTGACGGTGTGCCGCTTTTATCCTAGAAAGCGTCTGCCCATTCTTCTCGCCGCCGCCGATCGCCTGCGTCACAAAATCCCTGGGCTCGAATTTCGTATCGTGGGCGACGGGCCCGAAGCTCGGCGATTGAAATCGATCTGCCGCAACCACAATCTGGACGGAATCGTCACCTGGTTGGGAAATCTATCGCCAGCCGATCTGGCCCGCGAGTACAATCGCTGCCACATTTTTTGCTTACCCAGTGTGCAGGAGAGTTTCGGCATTGTCTTTCTCGAAGCGATGGCGAGCGGCAAGCCCATCGTCGCCGCCCGCGCCGCGTCAGTCCCCGAAGTAGTCAAGCACGGCATTCTGGTTGAACCGGAGAACGACGAAGCGTTGGCGGATGGAATCGGGCAGCTCCATGCGAATCCTGCGCTGCACGGCGCAATTGCGACTCGTGCCTCCGATTGGGTGAGACAATTTAATGCGCCCCTGGTCGCTGCCGCCTTCCTGCGCGAACTGACGATCACCGCCGGGGACGATTCGCGCAAAGTCAACCTGGGGCATGGCTCAGCGCAGTAATATATTTATTACCATGAATGTCGATTGCAGAATCCCGCTTTCACGGCGAGAATCGAACCTTCTTACTAGCCGCGGTCCAGGGACAACTCTTCTATGCTCTATCTAACTCGCAAAGCCGAATTCTCCGCGTCGCACTACTATCACAACCCCGAATTCAGCTCGGAAGAAAACCTCCGCCTATTCGGCAAATGTAACAATGCCAATGGACACGGCCACAATTACATGCTCGAAGTCACGGTAAAAGGCAAAGTCGACCCTCGCTCCGGTTTCGTCGTCGATCTCAAACAACTGAAGGAAGTCATGCACCACGAAGTGCTCGACGCTATGGACCATCGCTTCCTGAACAAAGAAGTCCCCGAATTCCTGCACCAGATTCCAACCACCGAAAACATCGCCATTTCCATCTGGCAGCGCCTGGCCGGGAAACTCGATCGCGCGAAATTGCACCGTGTTCGCGTCTACGAGACGCCAGACCTGTTCGTCGATTTCTACGGAGAGGAGTAACTTGATAGTCGCGGGTTTCCTGTTTTCTATTGTCGATTGAAAACGCGGCGCTTCGGTGGTTCCATTGACAATAGGCAGTTCTCAACCGACACTTTATGAAGGCCCACCTATCCCGCCGCTATCTCTTCTCGGCCTCGCACCGCCTGCACAGCGATGCCATGTCGGAGGAAGAAAATCGATCCACCTACGGCAAATGCAACAACCCCTTCGGCCACGGCCACAACTATGTTGTCCAGGTAACCGTGAGCGGCCAGGTCGATCCCAAGACCGGCATGGTCTGCAACCTCACCGATCTCGATGGATTTATGGAAAGGGAAGTGCTCGCCCGCTACGATCACCAGAATTTGAACGTGATGCAAGAATTCGCCAAAGCAGTGCCCACCACGGAAAATCTCTGCATCCAGATCTACGAAATACTGCACCGCGGCTTTACCTGCGGGCATCTTGAAAGAGTGAAGCTGGAAGAAACTATGATGAACAGCTTCGAATACCAAGGCGAGGGAATTTAGCTTTTCAATTACCCAATTACCAGATTACAAATTACCCGATGGTCTCTATGAAATCCTCAATCGAATCTCCAACCCTGACCAGCGCCAGTTTCGAAGACCTGGTCCGCGAAATGCTGGTCCGTCTCGGGGAAGACCCGCAGCGCGAGGGCCTCTTGCAAACTCCACAGCGCGTGCGCAAGTCGCTGCAGTTCCTCACCCGGGGCTATACCGAAGATCCTGAAACCCTGCTCAAAGGCGCGCTCTTCAGCGTCGATTACGACGAAATGGTGATCGTCAAAGACATAGAAATGTTCAGCCTGTGCGAGCATCACCTGCTGCCCTTTTTCGGCAAAGTGCACGTGGCCTATATCCCCAACGGAAAAGTGATTGGCTTGAGCAAGGTCCCGCGTCTGGTCGAATTGTTTTCGCGCCGCCTTCAAATCCAGGAGCGCCTCACCACCCAGATCGCCGAGACCATTCAGAAAGTAATTGAGCCGCAGGGCGTCGGCGTGGTCATCGAAGCCCGCCACCTCTGTATGATGATGCGCGGAGTCGAGAAGCAGCACTCCGAGGCAGTGACCAGTTCGATGCTAGGCAGCTTCCGCAACGAACAAGAAACGCGCTCTGAGTTCCTGTCCCTGATCCGCCAGCGCCCCAGTGGAATGTAATTGAAATAGTTGCCCCGGGCTCAAAACGAAGGCGGTGTCAGGCGCAAGGTTATCTCGCCAGTGTTGGGGCTTTTGAACTAATCCCCAGCTGGAGTCTTCCGCAGTACCGCTAAATGCACTGGCGCGCGCGTAACAAAACCCAGCCTCTTGTACAACTCGATGGCTCGAGTATTATCGGCTCTCACGTGCAGGAACGGCGTTTCATTCCGGCCGCGAATGCGCTGCATCACCTCAATCATCAGCAGGCCGGCGTATCCGCGGCCGATGTGCTCGGGGTGAGTGCAGACTGCGCTGACTTCGGTAAAGCCTGGGGCCTTCAACCGCTCTCCAGCCATCGCGACCAGCATGCCTTCTCGGCGAACTCCTAAGTAGCTTCCGAGTTCGTGGGTTCGATGGTTGAACGGACCGGGCTTGGTGAGGGTGGTGAGTCCGATCATCTCTGGGACATCGCGAGCGCCGAGTTCGCCTACGGCTGTTACGGCGCGGGCCTGAGAGCTGAGTTGGATTTCTTCGCAAACCATCTGCAGCAGGGGAGCGCTGGCAACCAGAGTCCAGCCGGATTGCGGCTGATAGGGCTCCATAAGAAAGAGTCCGAGTGTGCCCTGTCCGGGCAATCCTGCCAGCGACTCGTAGCCGCTGGGTGTGGGTTCGCGGAAACCCGCGAGGGACCCGACCTCCGGGATGAATCTCCGAGCATCGCCACAGGATTGGGCGAAGCGCTCCTGGCGGGTGGTCAGCCCGTTCCAGATGACGTTGTCGAGAGGGTGCGAATGGTTCAGTTGATCTATTCCTTTAAATCCACATGCTGGACCGCTTCAATCGCATGCCCCAGGAAGCGCGCCCCTAAACGTCGAAACTTTTCCACCGAATCGGTCGCAAAGAACTGCAGCCGTGGAAGTGCGCGTCGCTCTTCACCCTCCGGCGTGGAGGGTAATAGCTTCTTCAGGTGCGCGGCAACGGCTCGCGCGGTCGATTCGGCGGAATCCACAATGCTCACGTGCGCCGGCGCTACCCGCCGCAGCAGCGGCTTAAGCAGCGGGTAATGGGTGCATCCGAGCACCAGAGTGTCGGCCTGGTCAAAACCGGCGGCGAAGGCCTCGCCCAAATAAATTCGCGCCACTTCCTCGGTGACCGGGTGCTCGACCCACCCCTCCTCCACCAGTGGGACAAGCAGCGGACAGGCCTTTTCTCGTGCCTCGAGACCTTGGCCCTCAAGCGCTTTGCGATAGGCATGGCTGCTAACGGTGGCCTCCGTGCCAATGACGACTACCTGTTTATTTTGGCTGATCGAAGCTGCGGCTTGCGCTCCCGGTTCAACTACTCCGACCACTGGAACGTGCGCTGCCGCGACGATGCGGTCCAGAGCCAGCGCGGTCGCCGTGTTGCAGGCGATGACCAGCAATTCGGCCCCATGGTCTTCGAGAAAGTGAGCCGCCTCGACGGCATAGCGGGCCACGGTTTCAACGGACTTTGAGCCGTAGGGGAGACGTGCGGTATCTCCGAAGTAGAGATAGTCGGCCTCGGGAATAAGTTCAAGTAAAGCTTTAAGGACGGTGAGGCCGCCAAAGCCGGAGTCGAATACGCCGATGGTGGGACGCCGCGTGGTCACCTCAAGCTGGTCTCAGCTGCTTGAAATCCCTGACGCGCAACTGAACGTTCGGGATTAGGGCCCTCTTCTCGGTGGACAACTCTTCGACAGCTGCTTCGACCGCATCCCGATTCAGGCGAAGCTTCGACAGGAATTCTCTTAAATGGTCGAGACCGGAAACATGCCACGTCGCGCCGTAGATGTATGCGTCTTCAACGAACCTGTCACCGACAGGTACGTTAAGAATTCTGAACGTACCGCCTGGGTGCGGTGCATAGGTGACATAGTAGGAATTCGGAGCTCCCTTGGGAGCGTTCTGGGATTCCATAATCTCAACAGGCCCGCTGTAGCTCGTCCGATCTTCGAGAGACTTCAACACAGGATCCTTCGGACTGCGCAGAAAAATTCTTCGCCAGGGAAGCTCCGGGTCCATTCCGGCATCGTGTAGTATGCGCAGCACCCGCTCGTACGCTGACCGGTGGCCTTCGGAATCGACTATGGGCGTAACAATAAAGAGCTGCCACTCGCCGATCTGGGGAGTGTGGGCCCAGAAGGCAATGTTCACCTTTATGTCCGCCCACGCCAGCGCCTTAAGGATCCTTCGACCAACGTCAAGATCTCTATCTACCAGCGCTGTCGTAGCCATTTCAAAACTCCATTTCTTCCCGTCGCTGCGCGATAGATATCCTGCGCGCTCAACCCGGTTACCAGGTATCGGCTTTCCACCGTCCAATCCTTCACCAACAACCAGTTCGCTTTGAGAGCTGGGTTGGTTGCCACCGCCGCGTTCAGTGCATTTTTAAATTGGCAGCTACTAGTAGTTTATTCAAATCATGGTCATACATGCCATAGACAATCTTTGGTTTCGGCGGGAAATCGTGTCGGTTGGTCCTACGCGCTATGGCGGATTTCAGAGCACATTCCACGGCAAGGCCAGCCAAGTAGTAGGCTCCTTCATTGTTACCGCTCCTCAGGAGAATGCGAGCGTCACTTAACCTCATCCTAGCTAGTCGTTGAAAGTCCTTGCGCGTCATGCAGGGGATCCTTCACTTACATTCTTTTGGAAGCTGAGAGGTCAAGGGCTCCTGAGTCGATTCGAACGAGTCCGCAGCAACTTCCTGGCGGAATCGGCGCCCCATGCGGGCATGTGCGAGGATGTCCAAGAAATGCGCAGATCTTATCCGTCGCTTCGGGTGAGAGGATGTGCTCAAACTTGCAAGCCTGCTGCTCGATTTCCGATTCGCTATCCATTGCCAGGCTGTCGGTAAACAGGCGTTCGGCCAATCGATGCCGCCGGATGATGCTGCCGGCGCGCTCGCGGCCACGCGCCGTCAGTTCGACGATCGCAGTGCCATCGCCGAGGGACGCGGCCATCGGTTTCAGCGCATCATGACAGGGATTGCTAAAAGGCTTGTGCCCGTGCTCCAGCGGAGGATGCGGGCTCGAAAGCACCAATCCCATCTGCATCATCTTTTCAATCGCCAGGCTGACCGGTAGCGCCCCGTGCACTTCCATGCGCTCGACTTCGGCGATCTCCCCGTGCTCCTCCAGCACCCAAAGTTCTTCTAGCACTTCGTCGAACTGCTCGTCATCGGCCATGGCAAATACTTCCTGGGAAGCGATTTTGCCGTGGTGAAATTCAATACGGCGGTCGGCCAGCCGGGCCACCACCGGATCGTGCGTCACCATAACGATGGTGCGCCCTTGCTGGTGAAATTCCCGTAACAGCCGCAGCACGATTTCTTCATTGACCGCGTCCAGATTGCCCGTGGGTTCGTCGGCCAGAATAATCTTCGGATCGTTAATCAATGCGCGCGCGATGCAAACCCGCTGCTGCTCGCCGCCCGAAAGCTGCGAGGGCAAATGCTGGGCGCGATCACCGAGACCCACGCGGGTGAGGGCTTCGAGCGCTTCTTTTTCGTCGGTCATGCTGTGAAAATATTGTGCCAGCATGATATTTTCCACCGCGGTCAGATAAGGGATGAGGTGAAATTGCTGGAAGACGAATCCAATTTTTTCTGCGCGCACGCGATTCAATTCGCCCGCCGAAACTCCAGCCACATTCTGGCCATCGAGCCAAATCTCGCCCGCCGTCGGCCGGTCCAGGCATCCGATTAGATTGACCAAAGTCGATTTACCGGATCCCGATGGGCCCATGATGGAAAGCCACTCGCCCTGGGACACGTGCAGCGAAATGTGGTCGAGGGCGTGAATCGGGCGGTGCTCGCTCTTCGTGCCGTTGACCAGATCGCGGCTCGCCGCCTGCGCGGGGAATAATTTGCTTACATCTTTGATCTGAATCATTTCACTCTCCCCTCAGGATGACCGCCGGCTGCACTCGCCGCAACAGCGCAATCGGAAGAATCGCCGAAAGCAGGGTCACCACCATGCTACCAGCCAGAATCACCGGCAAGATGCTGAAGCGCGGCACTACGGGCGCATGAAAGTTGACCCGGCCAATCCACGCGGCGATGCCTACGCCCACGACAAATCCAATCAGGGCCCCGGTGGCGCCCATGGCTGCGGCTTCGGCTGCGAAAAAACCGTTCAGCAGCCAATCCGATGCGCCCAGCGCTTTCATGATGGCGAAGTCGCGCCGGCGATCGAAGACCCATCCCATGAGCGTGGAGAGCACGCAAAGTGCGGAGGTCAAAATAATTAACGCGGTGGCGGCCATCAGCGTGGCGCGAGTCTTTCCCAGAACGCGCGCCTCCCCTTCCATGATCTGCCGCACCGGTCGCACATCGGCAGACGGGAACGACTGCTGTAACTGATGCAGGATACCGTCGATCTCTTCCGGTGAGCCGGTCGCCGCAACTTCAATCGTGGAAGGCTGAACCCCGCTCCAGGATGCGACGTCGGCCAGGGAAAGATAGATGCGGCTGTCTTCGGCAGCTCCGGTCTGCACCGTTCCGGCGGGCGTGAGGTGAATTGTATGGCCTTCAAAACTGAGATCGAACGGCTGATTCTTGGGCGAAACTACGGGAAGGGCGCGCACTCCGACCAGCGCCTGTTGCGGGCTCGCCGGCCAGTTGCTCACCGACCACCACTTATCCAGTTGCCGGACGCGATCGAAATCAGCCCCGACAACCACCACCGGCTGGCCATCGCTGGTTCGCGCTACCAGCAGCGCGAAGGGCGCAACTAAGCCATGGCCGTTCAAAACCGCCTCCACGTGCGTGAGAGCATCGGCGGGAAGGGAAGCTCCGTTTTTTCCGACCAGGATAATATTTGCGCCGTAGTTGCGAAATTCGCGGCGCAGCTTGGCCTGCACGTCGACGTAAAGATTCAGCATCGCCGTTCCGACCGCAGCCGCTACTACCATTGCCAGCAACGCTGAGGCAGCACGTCCCCGGCGCAGTACGGCGGCACGAATCAGCATACGCATAAACATGGACGTATGCGGCGCCGGCTTCCGGCTGGCGGCCAGTTCCTCTGCCGAATTGAAGGCGCCATTTCTTGCGGGCGAGTTCACAGTTCACCTCGCAGTGCGAAGACGGGATCGAGCCCCACGGCTTTGCGAATCGCGGCTGCGCTGCCCGCAAAGGTTACTATCACGGCAATCGCTAAAATCACCGGCAGTAATACCGGAGGGATGGTGATCTCAGAATTAAAAATGGAGTGGCCGATTTGCCGCGCCAGTTGGCCCCCGGCGGCGAAACCGATCAGCCCACCGAATAGAGCCAGGAGCGCCGCTTCGGCGAAGAAGATCGATGCGACCGCGAACTTGCCGGCGCCCAGCGCCTTCATCAAGCCTACTTCCGCGCGCCGCTCGAAGATCGCGGTTGCCATCGCCGCCGACACCGCTAACGCCGAAGCAAAAAGCGCCGCCAGCGTAATCAGGAACATGAGGCCTTCGATCCGGGTCAGCACCGCCCCTTCGTTCTGCGAAATCTGTCGAATCTGCTCGGCGTGCGAATGGGAAATCGCTTCCTGCAACTGAAACGCAATCGCTTGCGGATAGGGCGTGCAATACCAGCGATCATAGATCGCGCCTGACATGCTCTTGGGGTCGCGACGGCCAAACGCATCTTCCGGCTTGGTGAGCGCGCTGACCAGAACTTTCCGCACCGCGCCAGGTCGTCCCAGCATCTCCTGCGCCAAGGCCAGGGGTGCCACGACCTCGCTGTCATCCTCGCCTTCCGGCAAGATCCCGCTGACCCGAACGTCGCGTCCTCCGGATGCAGATACGCCTTGTGGGGATGTGTCGAGCGATGAAATCGTCACGTGATCGCCGGGCTGAAGCGAGAGTTTCTCAGCCATCGGTGCTCCCATCACGATGTCGGTCGAAGTATCCTCGGGCCATGCTCCGTTCACCCGCCAGGACGGGTATACGGAACGAATTCCCGTCGTGAGTCCTTCGGTGCCATAGCTTACTCGCTTGGCAAAGTAAGTGCCGGTCAGGGGAGCAATTTCTATTTTCCTGGTGCCGTGTTCGAGTTTGACGTTCACATACAACATAGGCGCGAAGGCCGTAATGTTGTTGTGCCAGAAAATTCCTTCAATTTTGGGAAGGTCGGCTTCGTTCAGGAAAGCGCCGTCACTGGGCGGCTTCAGGTTCACGCCGCCAATTTCCACATCGAGTGTGTCTTCCTGCGGAGTAACCACCAGATTGGCGCCGATGGTGCGCAGCTCACGATTGATCTTGTCGCCGATGTCGGTGGCCACGGCAATCATCGCCGTCGCAACCGTGACCCCAAGCGTGATAGCCGCGGCGGCCAGTAGCTTGCGCCGCTTCTGCCGCCGGAAAGATTCGTAAACGAGCCGGGCGAACATCAGCTATTGCTTCTCGAACACGTGGCCACCAGCCACGACGTCCGCCTCTTGAATAATGATGGAATCGGCAGTCAGCGTCGAGTTGAGAGGGATGGGATTGCAACCTCCCGCCGTGCCCACCGACTGCGGATTAATGGGCGCCGCGCAATTCTTGCAAATCACTCCGTTGCTGGATTTGTAGAAGCCGACCGCGCCGCAAATCTGGCACGCGTCGAAAACCGTGGCGATCTTTCCATCCGGCTTCTGATACAGAAAGAATCGAATCTGCGTGCCATTCTCCGTCGCCTGAAAGCGGTGCAGGTCGCCATCGGAAACCTGAGAGAGAGGAATTTTCACCTGACCGTTCACGAATGTGACTTCCGTCGACGGCGACAAGGCGCTCTGACTCTTGGCGTAGACGAACTCCGCCGTCAGCATGGCGATGAAGATGAAGGAAAAGATGTAAACCGAGGCCATCCACAGCCGCTCTTTGCGGGCACTCCACAGAGCTTTGCGCCGCTCGGCGGCTGAACTGGGCGCGGCCACGGGCTCCCGCCGCTTGGCGTCGAGCAATATCATCAGCGCGGCCAACGCGAAAATCGTCACGAAGAAGAAGAGATCGTTGCGCACGATCGGACCGATAATCGACATCTCCATTTTCGAGGAGGGAATCACTCCGCTCTCGGAGAGTTCGTGCAGCCCCGCGATTATCAATTGCGCCGCCACCAGGAACAGAATCGCAGTCGTGACCCTGAAGAACTTCTGCAGGTTGATGCGAACGCTGCCCTTCACGAACATCACCCCGAAGGCAATGGCCGCCAGAACGCCCAGGAGCGTACCCAGAAAGCTCATCAGCTCGGAGGAGTTCAGCGAGACCGCGGAGAGAATCAAAACGGTTTCGGCGCCTTCGCGCAGCACCATGAGGAACACGAAGAAGAACAGGCCGATCCACGCGTCGTCGCCCGCCAGCAGGCCGACCTTGCCTTCAATCTGGCCTTTCAGCTTGTGTCCCGTTTTCATCATGAAAACGATCATGGTGATTACGAAAAAGGCGGCCACCAGCATGACCCAGCCTTCGAAGACATCCTCGTTCCAGTTCAGTCGCGAGATCACAATCGCCACGCCAATGCTGCCCAGAAAAGCGGCGCCCAGCGCGGCGTACACTGCTTTGCGAAGGTCGGTTCTGCCGATTTTATTGAGATAGGCCAGCGTGATTCCGACGATCAGGGCGGCCTCGACCCCTTCGCGTAACGTAATAATGAATGCCTGTAGCATTTAGGAATTGCCCACGTTCTTCCGACCGTTCTTGCGGCTCACGATCTTGAAAATGAATTTCAATTTCAACTTCAAGGATATGCCGCGGATGACGGGAGCGTCAATCCATTGCGTCACAGACGTGCGTGATCGACATCACACGGGGAAATATGAAGACTGAATGGATTGGTTACGGCGATACTCCCATGGCGCGCTTTCGGCTCACACTGCAGCGGCGCACCATCCTGACGGCCAAATGGAGTGAATGACTTATAAGTTCGTGTAAATCTACAGCGGCTAGAACGCCTTGGCGCCCGCCTCGGCAACGGCATGATCCTGATCGCCCGACCCGCCGCTGACGCCGATTGCGCCTACCACCTTGCCGTCTTTTTTCAGCGGGATGCCGCCGGCGAAGATCATGATCTTGCCATCGTTCGAAGCGTGGATGCCAAAAAACTGTCCGCCGGATTGCGAGTGCGTCGCCAGATCCTTGGTCGTGATGTCGAAGGCGCGCGAGGTATAGGCTTTTTTCTGCGCGATGTCGATACTGCCAATCCAGGCGCCGTCCATGCGCACATGAGCTACGATATTGCCGCCTTCATCGGCGACTGCGATGTTCATGGGCTGGCCGATTTCCTGTGCCTTCTTTTCCGCCGCCGCGATCACGCGGCGGGCGTCTTCCAATTTCACTGCTGACATAATTTCTCCTTAGAATTAAACACACGCCGAAATTAAACACGCCCTGCATGCGCTTTTTGCGCGGGCAGGTTGCAGCCAGCGATCAGGTACTCAAAAGACGACGGTGAACAAAGCAGTCGCGCGGTAGTCACAGCCGCTTTAAGAACGCATTCGCCCGCTCCAGCTCAGGAAACAATTTTTCCTCAGCCACAAACTCGGCGGAGTGCACGCAACGCCGGCTTCCGCGCAGCCGGACTGGATGCTTCAGATGCAGCATCTCATGATACACAATGTATTCCACCGCATAGCGCGGCACTTGCGGATGATCGAAGATGCGGCTGATGACGATCGCATTATGCGCCGGATCATAATGCCCCAGGATGCGCCGGGTTCGGGTCGGGCTCCAACTCATGCGGGGGCGGCCGAGCAATCCATGAAAAAAGCGGCGGTTCAGATCCTCGAAGATTATGTCGAGATCGAAACAAACTCCCTTTGGAGAGCGCAGCAATTTGCGTCCGCGCATCTGCCGCACCAGGTGAGCCTTGCTGACGACTTCGTGGCTGCCAACATACCTTCGATAGCGCGCCGATTGCCGGGGGTCGATGGGCTTGCGGTACATCTTTGCTAGAAGGATATGCGCAATGGCCCGCACCACGGCTTCGGGCGCGCCCTCCAGCAGATCGGAGAGCCTTACCAGCAGCCTGCCTTCGCGTAACCGAATCGTGTTGTTGACGTTGGCGAAGGCAAAAAACTCAATCTTCAACTCCGGCGCAGCGGCGCCTGGACGCAGTTGGCGGTGTTCTTCATGAAAAATTTCGAGCAATCCCTCACGCACGGTGAGCCCAGATTAACATGGAGTGGATTTCGTGCAGCAGTGGCGAGCAGTTATTCCGGTCTGCCGCCCACCGGTTTGGTATCCGATTTCTTCCGGTGCTTTGCGGCCTCTTCCTGCTCCGTCAAAAGCCTGCGATGATCTTCCGCCGAACCATCGACCGTATCCAGCGCGTTGGTCAAAACAAATTCGTACTGCTTGGCCTCTTCCGCCGCAACACCGGACGCATCTTTTAACGCCCGCAGCTTGGCCTGAAATTCAGTGTCGGCGTTGATCACAACTTTCAAAGGCTTGCGAATATCGTCCTTGCGATCGACATAGGTATCGATGTTATCGTTCAGTTCGTCGTAGATCAGCAGGAAGTCATCCAGTTTGTCGTGGGTCTGACGGGCGCGATCCTTCGTCTTGGGGTCGGCTCGCATCTGCTCCATGTTCACCAGACGAGCGCGCGCAAATTGCACATACAGCGAAAGACGCTTCTCCGGCTCCCAACTGGCATCGCGAATCTGATCGATCTCGGGCGGCGTAAACGGGTCCCGGTGCCGTTGCGCCAGCGCAATCGCCGCCAGCGCCAACAGCGAAAGACACAGGCTCGCGCGACGCAGGGAAGTACGCATCTACCTATTCCCCTTGGCCTTGGGAAACATGGCAGTCAACAGATCGTCGCGAACGCGCTCCAGTCGATCCATTGTGTTCTGCACTTCTGCTTCCTCGTCGTGGGAAACCGTATGCTTCAGATCGGTCAGCTTGCGAATCATTTTTCGAATCGCGATCTCCGTTTGTTTTTCGTGCTTGTGCGATTGAATCGAATAGTCGCGGGCCACTTCCGAAAAAGCCACCACGTCAACCAATGCGGCTTTGGCCTGCTCGCTGTCACCCATCCCATAGAATCGTTTCGCCGCTGCCAACTGCATCTCCGAGACCTGAATGCATAGCGGCGGGCGATCGTCGGTTTTGATGGTGGAGATCTTGGTTTTAAGCTCTTCTACCGTCGGTTCCGCTTTGCTGGCGTGCGCGAAAACCGCCGCCAGCGTCACCAACGCAGCGCTCACCGCGAGCGCCCGTCCCACTCGTGAATGTTTCCTCGTGACCATGGATCCGTCGCGGCTTATTTCTTCGGGTCGATGGCGATCAGCCGGTGCTTCGCCTGCCACTCCTGATCAGGATACTTCTCATCGGCATGATTAAGAAAGAGCCGATAGTTAGCTGAGGCTTTTTTGAAGTCGCGCAGGTGATCGTACGCCGATGCCCGCAAGAAGTAGGTCATCGGAGTTTCAACCAGGAGTTTGGCACGCGCGTCCAGCGCGCGGATTACGGTGGGATAATCCTTATTATCGTTGGCGGCGAAAGCCAGATCGTAATACGCATCGCCGAGTTTGGGGTCAAGACTCACGGTCGCGGCCAATTCCCGTTGCGCCGCTTGCGATTTTTTCTGAAATAACAGAGCCTTGCCCAATCCATGGTGAAGTTCGGCGTCGTTGGGATGGTCCGCCATCAGAGCCCGGTATGCGGCTTCGGCGAGATCGTTCTTTCCGGCGTTGAGATATAGGCTGGCTAGATCGCGCTTGGCGGTATCGTCGCCGGGCGCGAGCTGTGTCCCGGCCTGAAGTTCGACAATGGCGGCATCCGTTTTATTTTCGGCGGCGAGCACTCGTCCCAACTGGATGTGAATCGCCGCGGAATTGGGATGCTGAGCCAGCAGCTTGCGCAGACAAGTTTCGGCTTCGGCAAAGCGCCGTCCGCGCATGTAGATATTTGTCAGCCCCAGCAACGCATCGCTGGATCGCGAATCGAGTGCCAGCGCCTGCTGGTATTCCTGCTCGGCGTCGGCAGACTTGTTTTCCTGGTCCAGCAGCAGGCCGGCCGAAATATGCGGCTCAGTTTCCCTCGGCTGAAGCATTGCCGCATGTTGATAGGCTGCGAGAGCTTCGTCAGGTTTCGACTTCGCGAGCACCTGCGCCAGTGACATCCACGCGCGATACTGCCCCTCGGCGACATGGCTCGTAGGTGTCAGCCCGGTCGCGGCACGCAGGAATTGTTCTGCATCGGGCGCGCCAGTCTTGGCCAGTTGCAGCCCCAGATTCAAATTGGATTCGAAGACACCGGGATTTGCCGTCACCGATTTGCGATAGGCCGCGATCGATTCGTCCATTTTGCCCAAAGCATTTTCCACAAAACCCAGGTCGAACCACGCGACGTAGCTCGTGGCATCGTGCGCCAGGAACTTGTGCAGAAGAGTTTCTGCCGCAGCGTAATCTTTCTTATCGATTGCGGCTTCGGCCTGGGTGAGCTCCGTCGCAGCGGAGTCATCATCGACCTCGATCTGCACATGGTGGGGAGCGGGCTGATTCCGACTTGGTTGAGGACTGGACGACAACGTCTGCGACGCAGGTGGTGCAGACATCGCGCTCGCAGCGGCGACACCAAACTGCCCGGTCCAGCTCACAGCCGCGGTTAATCCTAAGCAGGCCGCGAGAAATTTACTGGCTGCCATCGACACGCGCCGCTCCGTTATTAGTGTTGCCATTCAACACGCGGGCCAGATACCTGCCGGTATAAGAGCCGGGGATTTTGGCAATCGCCTCGGGTGGCCCCACGCCCACAATTTTCCCGCCGCGCGAACCGCCCTCGGGACCGAGATCGATGACCCAGTCCGCAGTCTTGATCATTTCCAGATTGTGCTCGATCACTAAAATCGATCCGCCCGCATCGATGAGCCGGCGAAAGGCAGCGAGAAGCTTGCTGACGTCATCGAAGTGCAGTCCGGTCGTAGGCTCGTCAAAAATATAGAGCATGCGTCGGCCGCGTCGGCTACCCTCCGCACCCACCGCGCTCAACCGTCCG
This sequence comes from uncultured Acidobacteriaceae bacterium, assembly GCA_963710965.1. Taxonomy (GTDB): domain Bacteria; phylum Acidobacteriota; class Terriglobia; order Terriglobales; family Acidobacteriaceae; genus Sulfotelmatobacter. The sequence continues at coordinate 303,428 of CAVQCP010000046.1, forward strand.
ATCTCACGCCCGGCGGGCTGCAAGTGCGCCGCCAGCTTCATGCGCTGCGCCTCGCCGCCGGAAAGTGTGGTCGCCGATTGCCCCAACCGCAGATATCCCAGTCCGACCTCATCGAGCACGCGCAACTTGTCGGTGATCTTAGGTACTTCCGCAAAAAACTTCAGCGCTTCTTTCACCGTCAGGTTCAGCACTTCGTGAATGTTCTTGCCGTGATAGCGAACCTCAAGCACGGAAGACTTATAGCGGGTCCCTTTACACTCTTCGCAGATGAGTTCAACGTCAGCGAGAAACTGCATCTCCACCGTGACCGTGCCGTCGCCCTGGCAAACCTCGCAGCGCCCGCCGGGAATGTTGAACGAGAAGTGCCCGGAAGCAAAACCGCGCTTCTTCGCTTCCGGCAAGGAGGCAAACAGATCGCGAACGCAATCGAACGCCTTGATATACGTTACCGGATTCGAGCGCGGCGTTCGCCCGATCGGAGATTGATCGACCAATACTACTTCGTCGATAAAGTTGTCGCCGGTCAGGCTCTCCCAGGTTGCGGAGCCGGTGGACGCGCCCATCGCCTGCTGTTTGGCTTCTCCCAGCGCCTGGTAGAGCACCTGGTGCAACAGCGTCGACTTACCCGAACCCGATACGCCGGTGATCGCAACCAGCATTCCCAGCGGAATACAAATGTCGATGCCCTTCAAATTATTCGCCCGCACCCCTTTGATTCTGATCTGCTGCGCTCCGGGTTGCCGCCGCACCGCCGGAATCTGTATGCGCAAATCTTCCGAGAGATAGCGGCCGGTGAGCGATGCAGGATTTCTCAAAATTTCCTCGTAGGTGCCCGCCGCCACCAGCCTCCCGCCGTTTTCTCCCGCGCCCGGACCAAGATCCAGGATGCGGTCGGCGGTACGCATGATGTCCGGATCGTGCTCCACCACCAGAATCGTATTTCCCAAATCTCGCAGATCGCGCAGGATGTTGATCAGCCGGTGCGTGTCGCGGCTGTGCAGCCCAATCGAAGGTTCGTCCAGAACGTACAGCGTTCCTACCAGGCGCGATCCCAGCGCCGTCGCCAGCTGAATGCGCTGCGCCTCGCCCCCCGACAAAGTCGACGACAGTCGATCGAGCGTAAGGTATTCCAGCCCCACTTCGTTCAGAAAGCGCAGCCGCTCGCGGATTTCTTCGAGCAAGCGCTCGGCAATCTCGGATTCCTCGGGACTCAATTGCACGGCGGCGAAAAATGCTGCCGCGTCTTCGACCGTCATGCTGCAAACTTCACAAATATTTTTGCCGTCGATCTTGACCTGCCGCGCTTCCAGCCGCAGCCGCGCGCCCCGGCACTCCGGACAAGTCGAATAGCCGCGGTAGCGGCTCAAAAACACGCGGATATGCAGCTTGTATTTCTTTCGCTCGAGGTACTGAAAAAAACCCCGCACGCCGAGAAACTTGCCGTCGCCGTTGAGAATGAGTTCCTGTTGCGCCTCGTCGAGATCGGCCCATGGCGCATCCAGCGGAATCTCCGCCTGCTTGGCGAAGCGTTTCATATCGGTGAAAAGAGTCCGATATTTCGGCTTGGTCCAAGGATCGATGGCGCCCTCGCCCAGCGATTTCAGCGGATCTGGAATGACGAGCCCTAGATCGAAGTCGATGGTATTGCCAAATCCCTGGCACCGGGCGCACGCGCCGTAGGGATTGTTAAATGAAAACAGCCGCGGCTCCGGCTCTTCGTAGCGCAGATTGCAATTCTTGCACTCGAAGCGTTGCGCAAAGCGCAACTGCCGAGCCGGCTGATCGTCACGCGGAGGCAGGTCGAAAATTACTTCGCCAGATTCCCGGTACGCGGTTTCGACAGCATCCACAATGCGCGAGCGCGATTCTGCCGAGATGGAGAGGCGATCCACCAGCATAAAGACGGGCTGGTCGAAGCGGATATCCAGCAGCGACTCCGGCGTGGAAAACTCGAAGACCTGCCCGCCCTGATAGAGCCGGTTGAAGCCGGCCTTGCGCAGATCGAAGAGACGAGCTTTGATTTGATCGGTCAGGCCAGCGTCAGACACATCTTTTTTCTTGCTCGATTTGCGTGCTCGCGCAACTTTTTTCTCCGGCTCCTGCGGCGCGACGACTGCGCTTTGCAAGGGGAACAAAACCTGCACCCTCGTGTCGGGCTCAAGCGCGAGCACCGCATCCGCCACTTCATCGACCGTGTCCTTCTTTACCTGGTTGCCACAGCGAATGCAGTAGGTGCGGCCGACACGGGCAAACAGCAGCCTCAGGTAGTCGTAAATCTCGGTCGCGGTGGCCACGGTCGAGCGCGGATTGCGGGTCGAATTCTTCTGCTTGATCGCGACCGCCGGAGCGATGCCATCGATTACATCGACATCCGGCTTTTCGATACGCTCCAGAAATTGCCGCGCATAGGCCGACAGCGACTCCACATACCGCCTCTGCCCCTCGGCATAGATTGTGTCGAAGGCAAGGGAAGACTTGCCCGAGCCGGAGACTCCGGTGACCACCGTCAGCGTGTTGTGCTGGACCTCGAAATCAATGTTCTTGAGGTTATGCACACGCGCGCCGCGCACGATAATGCTATCTGTAAGAATCGACTCGGACATCGGCAAAAGAGGCGACAGAAGCCCTTTCCCACGCTGGCAGCCTTCCCAGCGCTCTAAAAGGCCACTGTCGAATCTTTTATTATAAACGCTGAGTCGGACGTCCGTTCAGCTTGAATGGGAAGAGACAGCCGCTGCAAGAAAGGCTGGGGAGGGGCGGTTTAATTACCAGATTACAAAATTACCCAATTGCGAAATTGTCTTCACTCTGGATCTTGGTCGCGCCGTTTTCCGTAGCGCATGGCTAGTCCGAAACCGACCAGCATAATTCCTACTGGAGGGATTAACAGCACTAGCACTGCGCGGTTCAGCGTCTGCTGGCCCTCTTTGGGAGTGGATCGCGCACTGGCGTTGCACATGGCGCAACCTTGAGCCCCGGCAGACCCAGCGCCCAGGAAAAACACAGTCAAAACCGCCAAGGCGCAAAGCATTCCTCGCAAAGTTCTCCGTGCCCGATCTTCGCACGCTTCGCGATTGAAATCTCTTAACCTCATCGCTACTTCACGCCCAGCCGCAAGATGCGGTCCGCGTCCGGAAAGAAAAAGAAGTACATGATGAAAAATAAGCCGATGACCGAGATCACGATCATCCATCGCATGATCGGCAGCTCGAATTTCAGGTGCATAAAGTAGCCGATGATCAACGCAGATTTGATCACCGACAAAAGCAGCAGCACTTGCAACATGCGCACCGGCTGGAAAATCTGCTCGTAACCGAGATATACTTCCACTCCGGTAAGAACCAGCAGCGCTCCCCACACCCAGAAATATTGTCCCTTGCTATCGTCATGCGTCGCTACATCATGCATAGAGAAGTTCCTCGTTTGATCTTCGGCCATCACCCAGAGCGGGCGAAACGCCCTCTCGACAACCGGCGCGGCCAGCGCTACCCTAAATTTTCGTCGACATCAGATAAACCAGCGGAAAGATGAACATCCATACCAGATCCACGAAGTGCCAGTACAATCCGGTCACTTCAACGTCGTGGGCGTCATAGTCTTTCGGTTTCAGAAAGAGGATAACCGCCGCAACGATCAACCCGACCAGCAGCGCATGCACCGCATAGTGAAAAACATTGTCCGAAGGAATAGCCAGGAACGCTCCCAGCCAAATCAGTCCCAGAATCGGCAAGAACCACTTGCGAAACGCCACGACTCCCAGATAAATCACGCCGATCGTCACGTGCAGCATGTGCATCGCGGTTAATCCGAAAAACGTCGCCGCAAACTGCGGCACTCCCGACGAGATCGTCGTATATTCGGTTTGCACCTGCCCTGCGGGCTTGGGAAATGCCGGCAGACTTAAGCCTTCATGGATCAGGTGCGTCCACTCCATGCCGTGAAGGACAATAAATGCGGTTCCGAAAACCATGGTGGCGAGCAGCCAAAGCCGCGTCCACAGCCGGTCATGCCGCTGTGCCGCAAACACACCCAGCACCATGGTAAGGGAACTGGAAAGCAGGCACGCAGTCATCACCGTCGCATTGATGATGCTTTCCTTGCCGAAGGGCGTTGGCCATGTCGTATAGATGCGGTTGTAACTGAAGGCAAACAGCAGCGCGCCGAAGGTCAGCGAGTCCGAGGCCAGAAACAACCACATGCCGACTTTTTTCGAGTAGGCTCCGAACAACGGCGCTTCGTATTCACCCGCTGTCAAGCCGTGGCCAGCCGCTACTGGATGTTGCAGAGTGGCGTTCGCCATTCTTCAAGTTCCCCTTTCGCTCATCGAACAAACGCGATCAATGCAAAAACGTAAATCCACAGGGCCAGCATGAAATGCCAATACCAGGCTGCGACATCGACAACGATCCGCCGCTCCTCGACTGGCTTGTGCCGCAGGGAAGCGAGGCCGGCCCAAAGCAGCGCAATCACTCCGCCCGCCAGGTGCAGCGCGTGCGCCGCAGTCAGCAGATAGATGAATGAACTATCCGGATTGGTGTTGATGAAGAATCCGCGGCTGCGCAGATCGTTCCAGGCGATGCACTGTCCTGCCAGAAATCCAAATCCAAGAATCGCGGTCAGGCCCAGCCAGGGAAAACTTCTCTCGTCTCCCAACAAAACTCCGGGAATCGACTTTAATGGCGCCAACGCCGCGCGCCTCGTAATATCGCGCCGCGCGCCCTCCATGGTGAAAGTGCTGAACAAAAGAATGGCCGTGTTGATCGCTAGCAGCAGCCAGGGCAACTGCACGGAGCCCCAGTCGCGCAGATAGATGCGGCTGTTGTCATCGAAGGTCGGCAGGCCGCGCCGCACTACATATGCGCTGGTGAGCGAGACAAAGACCATGCTGACCGTCACGATCGCGCAAATCATGCCCAGCCGCGCCCGCCGTAGCCGCGCCCCATAATTGGGTAAACCGTGATCGGGAGACCCACCATCGTCGCCGCCCCCATTCGGAGGCAAGGGCCGGTCTCCGCCGCGGCCCAACTGGCTAATCGGAGTACTTGAGGTATACGTTGCCATGCTAATTCGTATCTAGATACCGGTTCTCAGTTGCCTCTTGCATCAATGTCCCGTCGAGGCAACCGCCGGATCGGTCTGCATCACGTAATCCCTCGCCGCTCCCGGAACTCCATACTCGTACGGACCGTTGTGCACCACTGGCGTTACGCCGTTGAAATTATCGTGCGGCGGGGGCGTTGCCGTCGTCCACTCCAGGGTGGTTGCTTCCCAAGGATTGTCGCTGGCCTTGGGGCCTTTGAAGATGCTCCAGAACAGGTTGACCACGAAGATGAACTGCGCCGCGATGGTGATGATCGCGGCGTAGGTCATGAACTGGTGGATCGGTTGCAACTTCGCCAGATAGGCCACTTCGGTGTATTGCGAATAACGGCGCGTTCCGCCCGCGATGCCGAGATAGTGCATGGGCATGAAGATGGCGTAGGTGCCGATCAGCGTAATAAAGAAGTGGATTCGTCCCCACGTCTCGTTCATCATGCGCCCGAACATTTTCGGCACCCAGTAATAGGTTGCGGCAAACATTCCGAAAATCGCCGCTACGCCCATGATCAGATGGAAGTGTCCGACAACGAAATAAGTGTCGTGCAATTGAATATCGAGCACCGGCTGCGCCAGGAACGGTCCGCTCAATCCACCAGAGACAAATAAGGATACGAATCCGATGGCGTACAGCATCGGCGTCTGAAATCGAATATGCCCCTTATACATCGTACCCAGCCAGTTGAATGTCTTGATGGCCGAGGGCACGCCGATGCACATGGTCAGCAGCGAGAAGGCAAATGCCGAATACGGGCTCATGCCGCTCATGAACATGTGATGGCCCCACACCATGAAGCCGAAAAATCCGATGGCGAGCATGGCGTAGACCATCGCCTTGTAACCGAAGATGGGCTTGCGCGAAAACGTAGAGAGAACCTGCGAGGCCACGCCCATGCCGGGCAGGATCGCGATGTAAACCTCAGGATGTCCAAAGAACCAGAACAGATGCTGCCACAGCAGCGGCGAACCGCCTTTGTGTTGCATGATCTGCCCGTTCACCACCACCAGCGGCACATAAAAACTCGTGCCCAGGTTGCGATCCATCAACAGCAGAATGCCCGCCGAGAGAAGCACGCCGAACGCCAGCAAGCCCAGAATCGCAGTGATAAACCACGACCACACCGTCAACGGCATGCGCATCATCGTCATGCCTTTGGCGCGCATGTCGAGCGTGGTGGTGATGAAATTCAACGCGCCCATCAGCGACGCTAAACAGAAGATCGCGATGCTCGTGATCCATAAATCTGCGCCCAGACCTTCACCCGGCCCAGCCTGTTGGATCGCGCTCAACGGCGGATAGCCGGTCCAGCCGTGCAACGGCGCTCCACCCTGCACAAAAAATGCCGCGAGGATCACGACGAAGCCCACAAAGGTCGTCCAGAACGAAAGCATGTTCAGGACAGGGAACGCCATGTCTGGCGCGCCAATCTGAATCGGTAGAAAATAATTTCCGAATCCGCCTTGCGGCGCCGTCGTCAGCACGAAGAACACCATGATCGTGCCGTGCATAGTGAGCAAGCTCAGGTATTGCTCAGGCTTGATTTCGCCCACGATCGGCAGATTCGCCAGCGGCCACACCAGGTGGATTCGCATCAGCAGCGAGAGAAACATCCCCACCCATACCGCCGTGAGCGCCAGGAAGAAATACTGAATGCCAATTACCTTGTGGTCGAGACTGAAAATGTATTTTCGAATGAACCCTTGCGGGCCCGCGTGAGCGTGAGGGGTTGCCGTGGTCGCCATTTACTGTTTCTCCGCCTCCCGAGCTGCCAGCCACTTGTCAAAATCTTCCTGGCTGACGACGTGAACCATGCCATGCATCTTGTAATGTCCCAAGCCGCAGAGTTCAGCGCAGGCAATTTCATACTCGCCAATTGCCGTAGGCTTGAAGTGCATATGAATATTGAGTCCCGGGACCGCATCCTGCTTAAAGCGCAGATTGGGCACG
>CAVQCP010000047.1:0-60494 GCA_963710965.1 uncultured Acidobacteriaceae bacterium
GACGCATTGCTTGTCACGAACGTATCCTTTACTCATGCTCTGAGGTATGGAAGCGGGCCACTTACACGGGTCCAGCGGATCGCACTATTGTTGTTTGGCATCATTTGCACGATAGGCGGCATTGTAGCCTTGGATTCCGCTTTTCTTATGCCAGCGAGCATGCGAGATGCCAATGTTTCGTCGGGTGTCTTGTATTACGTATTCACCTTTGTTCCCTTCCTTTGGGCGACGCTTGTCGGTTGCGGAGCACTCGCCCTGGGCCTGCGAACTCTAAGGCACGTCATTTGGAGAGCACGCTGAAGGAGCGCCAGGCTTGAAGAGAGCGTTGCGGATTCCGAACTGGGTATTTTATTTGGCCGAAGTATTTGTCTCCACCTACGGGTCAATGATGGCAGCGTCTTTGCTTGTTTACCTCATGTACCCAGTGGTACGTGTGTTTTACTTGGAACAGGGCCTAACGTTTAGAAATTTTAACAGGATACTATCTGTGCCTTACTTTCCCTTGCAAATTGCGATGGGTGCGGCAGCGGGCTGGTACACCCGTCACAACTGGCGCAAAACTTTTGCTCCGCTTGTGTGGATTCTTCCACTGTTGCATTTTTGCGTTTGCATCGGTACTTTCCAGACGAGCGTCTTTCTAGATCGTCCGTGGCATATGCTACTTGATCACTTCTTGGGGAGCGGATGTCGACCGCCGCAATGCTGGGATCAAATGCTGTGCGTGGCTCCGCTCTATTCATCGGTGGCGTATGTATTCGGTTCATACTCGAACCGGATAGCATCCCGAAAAGAGGCGGAGAGGACCTCCCGAGCGGAATGACGATTCTGTGTTTTCACCTTGAACTGATCATCGACTTCTGGTTTTCGGAGGATGAAAAGGAAAAAAGACCTGTTCACTTGACTATAAACCATCACGTAATGTGTGAAACGCCAGCCAAGTTCGCCAGTGCCTGCCAGTGCCGTGGATGCGGTCGATAACCTTCGCGTATGCGGCCTGCGTACCAGCGGGAGACTGCGATCTGTCGTGCGATAAGGGACGCTGAGATTTGCGTTAGAAGAGGTTGAACCTTTTCCGAAAAGAACTTCTCGGTCAGCCACGCCCGGTTGGCTCGACGGCTTCCACGACTGCTGTGCCAGAGCGTTTTGGCGTTGAGTTCTGGATCGCTTCAGTTGGGCTTGCGGGCCATTCGCAACTGATCTGCCCCCAGAATCCGTTCACGGGATAATAGTAAGCGTCCGGTTGTGACCGTCTGGACAGGTAGGGAGCAGGAAGGCATTCTGCCGAAGTGGACACTTACGGAATAGGTGTCCACTTGGAGCGGAGATGGACACTTCCCAGCAAGTAGCAGTCATTCCCCGAGACAAACAGGGCACGGTGGCGGCGCCGCGGCAGCGGCGCAGTATCGCGGAGAAGCGGCGGATCGTCGAAGAGACGTTGGTGGAAGGCGCGTCGGTGGCGCGGGTAGCGCGGGCGCATGGCATCAACGCGAACCAGGTATTTGGCTGGCGTCGGCTCTACCAGGCAGGAAGACTGGGGGAGCGCAAGCCGGCCATGAAGCTGCTGCCGGTTCGGGTGAGCGAGAGTGTGCCGGCGCCTCTGCCGGTGGAGCGCGGGTCCGCCGACTTTCCGAAAGCACAGCCGGGCACGATTCACATCGAACTGCGGCAAGCGCAGGTGCGCATCGAAGGCAATGCCGATGCGGCGCTGGTGCGTGTGTTGCTGGAGTGCTTGCGGGGATGATCGGGCTGCCGACGAACACGCGAGTTTGGATCGCAGCCGGGGTGACGGACTTGCGGCGCGGCTTCACCGGGCTGAGCGCGCTGGTGGAAAGCAAGCTGGAGCAGAAGCCGTTCTCGGGGCAGGTCTTCGTATTTCGCGGTCGGAGAGACGATCTGATCAAGGTTCTCTGGTATGACGGCGACGGGTTGTGTTTGTTCGCGAAGCGGCTGGAGCGCGGGCGCTTCGTTTGGCCGCAAGCGGCGGGCGGCACGGTTTCGTTGACGCGAGCGCAGTTGTCGATGTTGCTGGAAGGCATTGACTGGCGGCGGCCGGCGCGGACGTGGGATCCCAACGGCGGCGATCCGAACAGCCGAGAACCGCAGCTGTCGGTGTAACCGGCGAGATTCTTTCCACAACTTTTTTTGCGCGCAGGGGGATGACAACGGGCGTGTTCATGCGATACTCCGCGCATGTCAGTGGTGACGCTCCCCGATCTGAACACTCTTCCGGCGGATGCGCTGCGAGCGCTGATCCTGGCGCAACACGAGCAGTTAGTTTCCACCGAAAGCACACTCAGCGCCACGCAGGAGCAGTTGCAATCGCGGGAGCGCGAGATCGAACATCTGAAGCTGCTGCTGGCCAAGCTGCATCGCATGCAGTTCGGGCGGAAGTCGGAGAAACTCACGCGGCAGATCGAGCAGTTGGAGCTGCGGCTGGAGGAGTTGGAATCGAAGCGCAGCGAGAACGAGCCGCCTCCGACAGCACCGGCTTCCATCACTGCGACACCTGCGGCGGCGAAACCCACGCGCCGCGCACTGCCCGGTCATCTTCCGCGACAAACGCAGAGGCACGAGCCCAAAGAAACGGCGTGTCCGCAATGCCAGGGCGAGTTGCGCAAGTTAGGCGAGGATGTCTCGGAAGTGTTGGAGTACGTGCCCGCCAGCTTCGTGGTGATACGTCACGTGCGCACGAAGTTAAGCTGCACGAAGTGCGATTGCATTGTGCAGGCCGAAGCGCCGAGCCGTCCGATTGCGCGCGGCATGGCCGGAGCGGGGCTGCTGGCGCACGTTCTGGTGAGTAAGTACTGCGATCATCTTCCGCTGTACCGGCAATCGGAGATCTATGCGCGTCAGGATGTAGAACTGGAGCGCTCTACACTGGCGGACTGGGTGGGCGGAGCGAGCCAGTTACTCAGGCCATTAGTCGATGCACTAAGTCGCTACGTGACGGCCGCGAGTAAGTTGCATGCCGACGACACGCCGGTGCCGGTGCTGGCGCCGGGCCAGGGCAAGACCAAGACCGGGCGCTTGTGGACCTACGTTCGCGATGATCGTCCTGCGAGCGACCGCGCCGCGCCCGCCGTATGGTTCGCCTACTCGCCGGATCGCAGAGGCGAACATCCCGCGCGGCATTTGGAAAAGTTTCGCGGCACGCTGCAGGCCGATGCCTATGCGGGATTCAATCAGCTCTATGCAGATGGGCGCATCGAACCCGCGGCGTGCTGGGCGCACGTGCGGCGTCACTTCTACGATCTGGAACAGGCGCACAGTTCGCTGGTGGCACAGGAGGCGTTGCAGCGGATCGGCGCGCTGTATGGGATCGAAGAACCGATTCGCGGTCGACCGCCGGACGAACGCCGAGCCGTCCGCCAGACACAGGCCAAGCCACTGCTGGATTCTCTGCGCCAGTGGTTCGAGGCGACCTTGTCGAAGCTCTCGCGCAAGTCGGAGACGACGGTGGCCATCCGCTATGCGCTCTCGCGCTGGGACGCCTTGACGCGCTATATAGAAGATGGACACATCGAGATCGACAACAACGCCGCCGAACGCTCTTTGCGTGGCGTCGCCCTGGGCCGCAAGAACTACCTTTTTGCCGGATCAGACGCGGGTGGAGAACGCGCCGCGGCGATCTACAGCCTGATTGGTTCGGCCAAGCTCAACGGTCTCGATCCCGAAGCCTATCTGCGCGAAGTGCTCACCCGTATCGCCGACCATCCCATCAATCGCATTGAGGAGTTGCTCCCGTGGAATCTCGTCGCCAGCGTGCCGCCACAAGCCAGCGTGTAAAAAAGAAAGCGAAAACCAAGGACAAGGCAGAGAGTGCCGTGGGCACCATGTCGCTTCCCAACATCGCGCAGTTGATCGACGACGGCGAGATCACCATCGGCATGCTGCGCCCAGTCGGTTGCGTCGCCACCGCCGCCGATGAAGACTGCAATTACGCCATGCTGGTGCGCCGCCGTGGTGAGACTTTGTTTCAGTTGCTCACCCGCCTCGACCAGGCTATCGACAAGGCCCTGACCTTAGGCATCTTCATCGACGAGATCAATCGCTAATCCCTATCTCCAAGTGTCCACTTCCCAATCTCGTGGACACTTAAAAATCCACCCTTGTCAACACGGTCTACTTCGGACGGTTACGGATAATACGACAATTGAGTTGAACATCATTACTCCCAACAGCAGCAGCCGGAGCTGTGGAAAAGTGGGAAACGCGTTCTTCAGCGTTTTCCAAGCTCGCCATTTTCTTGGCGAGCGTCTTTTCCATAGCTCGTCGTTCCTCGCGCCGCAAACTCGCTCGGCGTCAGATATCCCAGGCTGCTGTGGGGATGTTCGTCGTTGTACTCCATCCTCCACGCCGCGATCTTGCGCCTGGCATCGAACAGATTCTGAAACCAACTTACGTTCAAACACTCTTCTCGCAATCGGGCGTGAAAGCTCTCCACCCGCCCGTTCTGCGTCGGCTTGCCCGGTTGAATATGCACTACTTCGATCTTCTGCTCCACGCTCCACGCTAGAAAATGCCGGCTGGTAAACTCGGGGCCGTTGTCGCAGCGAATCGAGCCCGGCTGGCCGCGCTCGGCGATGATCGCCTCCAACACGCGCGTCACTCTGCGGCTGGCAAAGCTGGTATCCACTTCGAGCGCCAGACATTCCCGCGTATAGGCATCGACCACGCTCAGCACCCGGATCGCCCGCCCGCACTCCACTGCATCATGCACAAAATCCAGAGCCCACTCCTGATTCGCCGAAGTCCGCGCCAGCAGCGGCTTTCCCACGCGCACGCAATGCTTCCGCTTCTTCCGCCGGATCATCAGTCCCGCCTCCCGATACACCCGATGCACGCGCTTGTGGTTCACATGCTCTCCCGACCGGCTCAGCAAAACATGCAGCCGCCGATAGCCGAAGCGCGGCTTCTCCCGCGCCAACTCCACCAGCCGCCTGCGTAACTCGTCATCGCAGCGCGTGGTCCGATAGCGGTAACTCGATACCGCCATCCCCAGCAGCCCGCAAACCCGGCGCTCGCCGGCCGCGTACTCTCCCCGCAGCCAGCTTGCATCCGACCGCTGATTTACGAGCTCCATCCGTTTTTTGCGATGACCGCCTTCAGCATCTCTTTGTCCAGACTCAGATCCACCACCAGCTTTTTCAGCTTCGCGTTCTCATCGCGCAGCTGCTTGGCTTCCTGCGCCTCGCTCACATCCATCCCACCGTACTTCGCTTTCCAGGCGTAGATGGTGTGCTTCGACACGCCCACTTCCCGCGCCACATCCTCTGCTTTTCGTCCCGCCTCCAGTTGTTTGAGCGCCCCGATCATCTGCGCTTCCGTGTGCCGGCTCTTCGACATGAATCCTCCCCTTTCCGCAATCTGAAATCATACTCAGCCGCGTGCGGTTTTAGGGGAGCAGATCAGGACACTTAGCAATACGGTGCAGCTCGGACGCTTACGTTACCGCTATGATTGTATGATTTCGAAAGAAGGAAAGGGGAACAAGCATCTCGGTGTGACCTTTCTAAGCTCGCTGTCGATGTAGACGATTTTGTAGCTGTCAGAGCACTTTCGTTCAACACAATTCAACACGGGACAAAACGGCGCTGCAACAGGATCAAAACAAACCACTTGGAATCTCCAAATTTCAGGAGATTTCAATAACTGCCGGAATCTGGTTCGGGACCAGGGGGTCGGAGGTTCAAATCCTCTCTCCCCGACCAATCTTTCTCTCACCCATTCAGTAATTTACGCAGTTTTCGCGCGCTTCGTTGTCTAAGGACAGGGCAACCGTATCGCCCTCAAGATGAGGCGGGCCGGAACAACCCCGGGACGATTCCAGGTTTGTTCAGGGCAAGTTTTCAGACCAGGTTTTCAGGCCAGGAGGCGACTGCGGAAACAGCTTAGTTTCGTTACCCGACTTTAAGTTCACTAGCCGGCTGCGCTATCTGTACTTTGTTCCCCGATTCGGGCCGGCGAGTGTTTCCCGCTGGCATCTCCGTAGCTAACGCACGACTTAGCTCCGGGCGGCGCGAGCGCGAATCCGCAGCGAGCTTCGACCATAATTGAAAGCCGCTTTTGGCGAAGAGTGCAACTGCGCTCATCAGCGCCGCCTGAAAACCTCCGGCTGGCGTAGAACAGAATGCGGGCGCCGGAAGTTGTCCAGCCTCGGCATGCAAGCGATGCAACTCCGCATACAGTTCGAGGAACGATGGCGCTACACTCTCCCATCCGTATTGCCGCGCAGTTGCAACTGCCCGGCGAGTCTTCTCCGCAGCCAGGATGCGGTTGGTTGCAGCCTCCCGAATCGCGGCCGCAAAGCTTTCTGCGTCCGGGCTCACCGTCCACGCGTTCTCCATACTCGCGTAAGTGACAATCCCGCCGCTCTGGGGCGCCACCAGCGGCAATCCCGAGGCCATGGCTTCCAGCGGCGCGATACCAAACGGCTCGCGCGGATTGGGGTGCACAAATACGTCCGCATTGGCATAAAGATCCGCGAGAACATTTTTGTCTTGAATGTGCCCCAAGAAAAGCGTTCGTCCGGGCATCTCCTTCTCGCACGTGGTCTCCCACCTGCCGCGCTCGATCCCGTCGCCAACCACCACCAGGCAGTATTCGCGCCCATCCTCTCGCACTAATCGCGCTACCGAATCGAAGAGCAGCGGCAGATTCTTCTCCGGCACCAGGCGGCCGGCATACAGAAGGAGAACTCCGTTCTCGTCTGCCCCAAAATTCTGCAGCAGGCGCCGCCGCGATTCGGCCCGCCGCCTTCTCGGAGAAAGATGCCCCAAATCCACGCCCATGGGACGGATCCACGTTCCTCTCCGTACCAGTTGCCCCCGACCCGCGGCACGCAACTCGGCCGCCGTGTACTCGGAGTTGGCAATGTGATGATCGAAGAAAGGGAAGTAAAGCCACTTCATGTAGATCGAGCAAAACACCGGCGCGAACGGGAGTGCCCCAAAATACGCACGGATATTGTCATCCATTCGCTCGTGACTGACGCCGACCACCACCGGACGGTAGCTCAGCGCCTTCACCAATCCCTTGCGCAACATGGCTCCCAGATAGTTCAGCGTGTACTTGTCGCAAACTTCAATCAAGTCGGGACATTCAGAAGCCAGAATTTTCTGTACGCTGCTTTTTGCGGAGAGGAATTGCGAAGGATAAAGAACCCGGTAATTGGGATTGTGATACGCCTTGGGCGCTCGAATATGGTAAATTTTGCCGAACTCGCCTACCTGCTCAACTCTGTCCGATTCGTCGGGCACGACCAGCCGGATCTCATGCCCCTTCTGATTGGCTGCGGCTATTAACGCTCGATAGAAAGCGGCAATCCCGCCGGAGGTTTCGTGCCACGAGTTGGTCACGTGCAGAGTTCTCAGAAGCGCCACCTCCCCGTAGCAAACTCACCCCAGACTGCCATCGAAACACTTCGACGAAGCGCTGATTGCTTTCGTTGCTATCTTCCGCGGCAAGGCCGCCAAAAATCCGAACAGAAGCCGCGGCAGCCGGCGCAGATCTCCACCGAAACTGCCACCCTCTCCGCCTACGAGCAAGGTTCCTCGCCGCATGGCATACCAGTTGAAGAGCGCCGAAATCGCGCTCACGATCAGAGAAATGATCTCGGCGACGCGGAGATGCGGCGTTCCCCGGAACCTGTGTAGTACATACTCGAGAATCTGAAAGACAACAGGGAATACTCCCGCCAGCACTACTCCCGTAAGCCATTGCGGCTCGCCGTCCTTCAGGCTTTGAACGATCGCGCCATAGAATCCTGCGCTCACGGCACAGAAAATCGACTCGGTGAGCAGCGCGGCTAGCGCCGCTTCCCATCCCTGGCGCAGCGCCGCGCCCAGGAAGATCGGGCCCCGCAGAATGATGCTGAGGAAAGCATTCTTCCAATTCCACAGCAGCACGATTCGTTGCGGGTGGCGCAGCAGGTCGGACAAAAGACTCAGCAAAGATCGAGCCGGAGCAGTTGCAGGGACGCGTGGGCTGTCGGGATTGGTCTGCAAAGCCGCAGTATGCCGCAAATTTTCCGAGTATGAGATTAATTAACCGTTAAAAAACAAATTCATCCAAAAATGTTTTAAACGTAACTTGCTTTTAATGTATATATGACATTTTCTCAACATCTGTTCTTGTTAACTGGGAAGTTACCAAGGAGGCGAATTGCAACGCAACGTAACCTGCCTTTGGAAGGAACCCGGAGCGGCGAAAGCCTATCACGCGGGCGTTTCGTTACACAGCCATACCAACCATTCGAAAGAAAAAGTCGATTTCATTCTCGAGTTCACCGAACGCCACAGCCTGCTGCGGAAAGCAATGGCATCGGAGCATGCCCGCGCCGTTCGCGAACAGGGCATGGCCCTCGATTTCTGGAAGGCCTATTGGACTCCGCCGCTGCCGCCCCTGCCAGCCTTCGAGCTGGAGAAAAAGCAAATCGAGGAAACGCTCGGCCTCGAAAGCATGATCTCAATTACGGATCACGATAACATCGAGGCTCCCATGTTGCTGCGCGTCGTCCCCGAAGCTCGCCGCGTTCCCGTTTCCGTGGAATGGACCGCTCGTTTCCAGGACGCCACATTTCACCTCGGCGTGCATAACCTTCCCAGTGGCCGCGCTGAATCGATCATGGCTACGCTCGCCGAATTTACGCGTAACCCCAGCGATCTTCGCCTGGCTGAGATCTTGTGTTTTCTGCATGAGATTCCCGATGTACTCGTCATTTTGAATCATCCCCTCTGGGATTTAGCCAACCTCGGCCATGACCGCCATGAGCGCACCCTGCGAGCCCTGCTCTGCAAACACGGGCAGTTCCTTCACGCCCTCGAATTAAGCGGCATCCGCAGTTGGCAGGAGAACCAGTCGGTACTGCACTTGTCGGAAGCCTGCAATCAGTTAGTGATTTCGGGCGGCGATCGCCACGGTTGTGAACCCAATGCGACTCTAAATCTAACCAACGCGACCAGCTTTACCGAATTTGTTCATGAGGTGCGGAAGCAACGGTTAAGTCACGTCCTCTTTATGCCGCAATACACCGAGCCCTTCACGCTCCGCGTGCTGGAGACGTTGCTCGATGTCATTCGCGAATACCCCGATTACTCCATCGGCCTGCGGCACTGGGACGAACGCGTTTTCCTGCGCGACTCGACCGGAGCCAGCAAGTCCCTCGCCGCACTGTGGGTGAGGCCGCCGTTCTACATTCGATATTTCTTTTCCATGGTCCGGTTGCTCGAAGTTACTCCCGTACGAAGGGCGGTACTTTTTGCCCTCGCCCAACCTCGGCCGGAAGTGAGCTTCGTACTGGGCGGTGGCCAGGAGGTTGCATCATGAACGATTACACTCTGCGGGTTGCGTTTTTCCCCGATTGCTATCACGAGATCGATGGCGTAGCCAACACCGCCCGCCAGTTCGAGGCCTTTGCCCGGCGCCGTGACTTGCCGTTTCTTACCGTCCACGGGGGCGCTGCCAACGAGAGCCAAACCACTGGCTCCGCCACACGCGTCACCCGTCGTCGCGGGCGCTTCGGATTTGCCGTCGACAAGAAGCACGATTTCGACCTCGCCTTCTGGCGTCACTTGCATGCTGTGGAAGCCGCAGTACGCGACTTCGATCCCGACATTCTTCACATCACTGGTCCCAGCGACGTGGGTCAACTCGGCGTCGCCGTCGCTCAGCGCTTGCGCATTCCGCTCGCTGCTTCCTGGCATACGAATGTTCACGAATATGCCGAACAAAGGGCCGGGTCGCTGATTTCCTTCTTGCCGGGTTCTTTAAAAACAAAGTTGAGCCGGTTGATTCGCCAAGGCAGTCTCCTGGCTACGCTGCGCTACTACCACATCGCGCAGCTGCTCTTCGCACCCAATCAGGAACTCATCGAAATGATGGAAAAGGGAACGGGTAAATCCTGTTATCCGATGCATCGTGGCGTCGACACTGAACTGTTCAATCCCAAACGGCGCACGCGCACAGAAAATACATTTGTCATCGGATATGTCGGCCGCTTAACCGTTGAAAAGAACATCCGGTTCCTCATGGATCTGGAGCAGGGTCTGCTCCAGGCGGGTCTGGCGAATTTTCGCTTCCTCGTCGTCGGCCAGGGCGCGGAAGAACCGTGGTTGAAAGCCAACCTGTGCCACGCCGAATTTACCGGCGTGCTTCGCGGCGAAGCCCTGGCTCAGGCCTACGCCAATATGGACGTCTTCGCCTTTCCATCCAAGACCGATACTTACGGAAACGTCGTGCTCGAAGCCCTGGCCTCCGGAGTTCCCGCCGTGGTTACCGATTGCGGCGGCCCCAGGTTCATCATCCGGCCGGGGGAGACCGGGTTCGTAGCCCGGGATCTGAAGGAATTTGTGGCTTGCCTACAAAATCTTGCCGTCCAGCCTGGCCAGTTACAAATGATGCGGGCGGCGGCCCGAACTCATGCCATGACCGCATCCTGGGACCGGGTGTTTGAATCCGTGTACCTGGCCTATGAGCGCAGTCTCAAAAGCTGTTCCGTGCCGGGAAAAAAGATCAGAATGCGTCCGCAAACCATACTGCCCTAACAAGAATATTCGTTACAACCCTCTAAATGAGGAGCATCATAGAGTATGCGAAGCTCAAGAATTTCCACTGGGAAGCTGATTTGTGGCCTGCTCATCACCTTCCTCCTCCTCGCGGCCATGTCGCGGGCGGCAGATAAGACGGACGCTGAACCGACGCCTTCCCTTCCGGCCGCTCGCTTGCCCTTGGAGCAGGTCGTCAGCAATCTTGAGGAACGCAACGCGCAACGCACCGCCGCGCTCGAACAGTTCGAAGGCGACCGCATCTATCGTATGGAATATCGCGGCTTTCCCAGCGATCATGATGCGTCGATGACGGTAAAATTCAGCTTCCATGCTCCCAGTTCCAAAGAATTCACCGTGGTCTCGCAGACCGGTTCCAAGTTCATCATCGATCATATTTTTAAGAAATTGCTGGAAGGCGAAGAAGAAGCCGCCAAAGGAGACAATCGCCGGCAAAGCGCACTGACCAGAGAGAATTACAATTTCGCCATGGCCGGTTTCGAGAACACTCCCGATGGCGGCCAATACATCATCACCTTATCGCCCAAGACCAAAAACAAATTTCTTTACCGCGGAACCATCTGGGTTGACGCCAAAGATTTTGCCGTCGCGCGCATTGAGGGAGAACCCGGCAAGAATCCTTCTTTCATGATCAAGAAGACCGAAATCGCCCACAAGTACGCCAAGGTCGATGACTTCTGGCTTCCCGCCGAGAACCATACCGAAAGCCTGATTCGGCTGGGCGGCACCGCGACCCTTTCCATCCAGTATCAGAACTACAAGATCCTCAAAGTCTCCGCTCTCACTACGGCGGCAAACACCCACTAAGTGCCGGTTGATTTCTACAGGGCTAGGTCCGTCCTTCCAGATGCGCTAGACTCTGGATATGCTCAAGCGCAACCTTCGGATCGTAAAGCGAGTCAGGAACATTCCGTCCCTCGGAATCTGCGAGCGGTGCAACGAACAATTTGTCGGTGAGCCCGATCGGGGAAATGCACAGTCGACCATCCAAAACCAGTTCAACGCCCACAAGTGCAAGCCGATGAGCACCAGCCAGAACGCCCCCGGCATTGCCCCCGAAGCCCCCGAGGGCAAGCTATAGCAAGTAGCCGCCCGCTACCGGCTGATCACAACGACGAGCCACAGCGGACGCCAAACCGCACCACGGCCGCGCGCCTCAAGAAGTTGACACTCCCGCCGCCTTGCCCCTAGTATGAACCAAATTATCGGTGAGGAATGGAATGGAACCCAACACCCTGGGTGCCATCGCCCCGCGTCGAAATCTGTGTCAGGCGTCGAGCACGCTGTATTTGGGCTTATCTCCGAAGGGAGTTCTCGCCGAACCATCCCTTCCCCGACCCGCGCAAATATCCTGCATGGCTTGCACAATCGTGCTAGACGTGTGGCAGCGACGCCAGTAAGCTATGCCTGTCCTCGAGGGAATCTGTGCGCAACGACATCTTTATCAGTTACGCCCGCGAAGACTCCAATCACTTAGATCAATTGCGGCGTCATCTGGCGCCCTACCGGCCTAAGTATGGGGTCTGGGACGATCACAAAATTGAGCACGGCAGCGCCTGGCGCGACGAGATTTTTGGCGCCCTGGCGCAGGCCAGAGTGGCCGTGCTGCTGGTCAGCGCATATTTCCTCGATTCCGAGTTCATCGTGCAGGAAGAGCTGCCCGCCATTCTGCAACGCGCCCGCGAAGGCCGGCTTAAACTCGAATGGGTCTTAGTCAGTGCCTGTGCCTACGAGGCCACCCCGATCGCGCCCCTGCAAGCGGCCAGCGATCCCAAAACACCCATCGATTTATTAGATCTGGGCAAACAGCAAGCGGTCTGGACCGAAGTGGCGAAGAAGATCGCCGACGCCTGCGAGGCCTTCGGATCCAAAGAGCCGGCGTCGTCAGCAGTTACGAACAGCGACCGCAAGTGCGTCCTGCTGGCCCAGGTCACCGATGACATGGAGGAGGAGGCCGCGCAGGTGCGCAGCTACCTCGCGCAATATAAGGATGAAGTCACTTTGCTGCCCACCGGTCTTTATCCCCAGGGCGGTCAGGCCTTCAAGAGCGCCTTCGATCGCGACCTCGCCCAAGCCGGATTGTTCGTCCAATTGCTTGGCCCTCGCGCCGGACGCGTCGACATCGAATTGCCCGAGGGCTATACCCGCTGGCAATTCGAGCGCGCGAAGGCCCAGGCGCCCCGGGTGGAGATGATGCAGTGGCGTCGCCCCGATCTCGACCCATCCACCATCACCAGTCCAGCCTATAAAGATGTAGTCACCGCCGAAACCGTGGTCGCTTCTGGCCTCGAGGCATTCAAGCGCCAAATCCTCGATTGGTCCCGCAAGCGCCCCAACAAAGTGCACGAGCTGCGCGCCTCCACCGTCTTCATCAACGCCGACGACCGAGACATGGGCGTCGCCAAAGAAGTCGAACGAGAATGCCTGGCCAATGCGTTGACCGCCATTCTGCCCATGACTGGAGCCTCCTCCGAGGCCGTGCGCGAAGACCTCACCGCAAACCTGGTGGAATGCAACGTCTTGGTCTTCGTCTACGGCGACACCACGCAAGATTGGATTCGCAGCCAGTTGCGCTTCTTCAATAAGGTCAGACCCAAACGAGAAGCCCCTCCGCGGCTGCTCGCCATTTGCAGTGGCCCTCCGCCCAAACCCGACATCGGCATCAGCTTTCCCAATGCTCATTTGATCAAGTGCCCCGACGCCTGGAACATGGATCAAATTCGCTCCGTCTTCTCCGAGCTCGACAAATGAGCGTGTCCATGCGGCTACCCTATCCGGGACTGCGAGCCTTCACTCGCGACGAGTCTGACCTTTTCTTCGGCCGCGATAATTGTGTCAACGCCATGGTTGATCGTCTGGCCGCGACGCGCTTCCTTGCCGTCCTCGGCCCTTCTGGCAGCGGCAAGTCTTCGTTGGTCCGCACCGGTCTGCTCGATGCCCTCGATCTCGGTCTTCATCCCAAAGCCCCGTCCGGCTGGAAAGTCGCCGAGCTTCACCCCGGTGGCCAACCCATGCGCCAACTCGCCCGCGCTCTTTTGCACGCCAGCACGGGCGTCGAGGCAGATGACGCGAGCGTAGATGTCCTGGTTGGATTCTTAAGCCAAGGTCCGCGATCTTTGCAGGAGTGGATGGCTTACGGCAACCTGCCGCCCGCCACCAACTTGCTGCTTCTGGTCGATCAGTTTGAAGAACTCTTCCGTTACGGAGACTACGCGCAAAGAGAGGAAACCGAAGCTTTAGTCGGATTGCTTCTGGAAAGCGCGGATTCTGCCACGGGCAACATTCACATCGTCATCACCATGCGCTCGGAATACCTGGGCGCCTGCGCATCCATCCTCGGGCTGGCCGAACGCATCAGCAGCGGACTTTACTTAACTCCTCGCATGAGCCGCGAGGAATGCCGCGAGGCCATCGAGGGTCCAGGCAGCGTTCTCGGCTTTACCGTCGAACCCGCTCTGGTCAATCGTCTGCTCAATGATCTGGCCAGCTTTGCCCCGTGGGAAAGCCCTGAAGATCTGGATCTGGCGACCTTGCTGTCCCATCAGGCCGACCAGCTGCCGCTCATGCAGCACGTATTGAATCGCCTTTGGATCCGTGCCGCGGCTGCCGCGAACGGTGCTCCGGTGGCGCTCAAACTCGCCGACTACGATCAGTTCGGCGGACTCTCGGGAGCTTTAGATGAGCATGGTGCGGAGGTGTTGGCCAGCCTTGGTCCGGCCCGATTGCGCGCGGCGGAAAACGTCTTTCGCGCTCTGGTGAGTGGAACCAGCGTCGCCACCGCCGTCCGTCGTCCCTGCCGCATGGGTGAGTTGGCGGGTTTGGTCGAATCCGCCGGCGATTCGCGCAGCGATGCAGTTGCGGTCGTCGAAGCCTTCCGTGCACCCGGTTGTAACTTTCTTCGAACCACGCGGGATGCTCTCGCCAATGACCTCGTCATCGTCGACATCAGTCACGAGAGTTTGATTCGCCAGTGGACTCCGCTTCGCCAGTGGCTGGAAAAAGAAGTCCGCGACGGTCTGGCATGGCGCCGGCTCATCCTCGCGGAAGAACACTACAGCCATCATGAAGGCGGTCTGCTCACCGGCCTCGACCTCAGCAACTTGACCGCCTGGTGGGAATCCGCCAAACCCACGCCCACCTGGGCCGAACGCCACGGCGGCAAGTTCGACCCCACCCAGGCATTCGTGGAAGCCAGCCAGCGCGCCGAAGCGCAACGAACCGATGCCGAGCACAGGCGCGAGAGACGCGAGAAAGCCAGGCTGCGTTACGGCATCGCAGGCCTTGCGACGGCGTTTCTGTTCGCCGTGGCTTTCGCTCTGATAGCTCGGGACGCTCGCATAGCGAGTGATAGAAATCGGGAGTTGCTTGCGGCCCAGAATGGCATGGTCTACAAGATGAATCGTCAGCTTGCTGCGAGCCTCGCGGACGCCCAGCAGGCCAGGCAAAAGGCCGAGGAGGCCACACAGGACGCCAAGAACGCCGGGCAATCGCTCAAAAAAGAGCTGGGCGAACTCAAAGCCGAAAAAGAGCGCACCGCTAGTGCTGAGCAGGGTAGAGCCGAAGCTGAGCAGCGAAGAGCTGCCGCCGAGCTGGAAAAAGCCGCCGCTCAGCAAGGGCAGAAAGAAGCTGAAGCACGCCTGACGTTAGCCCTGCAACAGGCCGCCCAACAAGTCGGGCAAATCAGCGAGCAAGGAATCAAGCAATCCTCAGGGAGCCTTACTGCGGTCGCCTCCGCGAACGACCAACCGCATAAAGCCGAGCAGAAAGACAACGGCGAAGAGCAGAACTCCGCGCAACACGTCGTCATTTCCTGGGATGTCGGCCGCACCTTGCCATCTCCAGCCACGGTCCCGCCCGACGCGGCTGCCGATGAATATCGCCGCGCGGTAGCCGCCGATGAATCGGGCGATGCCGTCGAAGCTTTGAAGATGTTTTCGAAATCGTATTTCGATTATCTTCACCTGATCCAGGTGCGTCCGGCAGGCACAGCTCCCGATCCAGCCATCGATGAGGCTTTTATCCGGGACGGCTATTTCTACGATTGGTTTCTCTTCGATTTTCGCCAGTACAGCGAGGGCGACCAGGTACTGAAGCAAATGGAGCAGGTCGCCAATCGATACGACTCGGCGACTGCCCCCGCGCAAATTCTCCTCGCCAAAGCCAAACTGGAGAATATCGAGAGCCGGCGATCGTCTACTCCCGCCCCGCACGCCGATCATCAGCGCAATGCCATCAGCTTGGCCGATCGGAGCTTGGCCGCCAACCCATCCCTGGAGGCCATGAGATTTCTCTTTCGATCGTACGAGAACTATTCCGCAAATGCGGGAGTCTCTGCTGCCGATAAGGAGGATCTGAAGAATAAGGCCTGTGCTCTCGCCGATCAGATGTACCAAAAGGATCCCAACTACAGGTACTCCATTCGGGCGCGAGTGGAATGCCTGCAGAACCAGTCCAGAATCGCGCGCGCCAAAAGCGGTGTTGCCGCCGCCGAGAGCAAGCTCAAAACCGCTCACGACCTAATTCAGCACTCCCTGCATGCCAAGCCCAACAATCAGGACCTGCTGCTCGCCATGGTCAGTGTCGAAAACCAAATCGCGGGTCTTTGGGCATCACAATCGGGGGACGATGCCAAGAAAAAAAATACTGACCACCAATTGCTGGCCCAGAGCTATTTTGTTCGAGCTTTAACCGACCGAACGCGTCTTCAAGGCAGCCCCACCGAGATCAGGGATCTCTACGACGATTTCAGATATATCGATCTGCCGAAGCCGGAGGATGCCCTGGCTTTTTACAGAGACATCGCTCACGCCGTCGAAAAAAGTGTTCAGCAGCTTCCCGAGGTCGCCAGTTTCACCTTTGTTCTGGCCGACGCGGCGAACCGTCTCGAGCCCCTTGCAATCAAGGAGCACCCCCCGCACCCCGAAGACGTCGACCGATATTTCAATGACGTCAAAGCCTCCTTCCCGAAAAGCGGAGTGCTGAAAGATCTCTCAAATTACTCGGAAGACTTCGATGTGTATTGCGGAATTTACAAAAATCAGGCCCAACTGGACGCGACCACGGACCGCGCGAATCCCATGCTGGCCGATGTCAGGGAGTTAAATGATTCTTGTGGCCCCGTGTTGGAAAAATACGCCTACGACATCTATCTTCGCTTCAGCTTCGTCGACAGCGCTGAGTTAGCGGGAAATAAGCTCTTCGACCTGCAACGCTATGCCGATGCCCGTCCCCAGCTTGAGTATGCTTCCCACTGGGGCACCGCAACCAGTACGAAACAACTGGCGCGAATGTATCGCGAGGGCCTGGGAGTTCCCAAGAATGAGGACACAGCCAAGCAACTGGATACCCTGGCCGCCGGCCAGACGGAGAAGCGCTTCACCATCCCTGCGGATTTCAGCGGAACCAAAATACAGTTTCATTTTTGGGTTCGGGCATGGCCGCCGGAATATGTAGAAAAATTTCCCGGCATCGACGATCAAGTGAAATGGTTGAAGGAAGCCCGCGGCGGTGTGGTCGCGCCCGAGGTGATCGAATCCTTTCACAAACTCCAGAAAATCGCCCAGGACAACAAGGTATCCTTCCCCGAGCTCTGCGCTTACGCCTTAAACGAAAACAACAACAACAACAAAGAGAATAAAGAGAAAGACAGCGCTCAAATCGCAAAGGAATTCGACGATGCTCGCAGGAAATACACAGCCGAACCCACGGTGGAGAACTTCGGCTCGCTGAGAACCGCCGCCAACGCGCAATACGGCGCGCTGGTAAAACTCAAGAAACAGTCTGACGCCGATGCGATCGAGAAGGAACTAGTGGAGGATGCGGAGGCCCTCGCCGGGCGTTTCCACAACCCCGAAGCTTACCGGTTAGCCTGGGATACTTTGACCGATCAAGGCGAACAGCTCAAAGCGAGAGAACCAGACATCGCCCTGCGCGCTTTTCAGCGCAGTGCCGGCCTGGCCGATCTTTTGCCGGCCGACAAGCTCGATGATCAATACAAGCGCTTTTTCAGCTACCTGCGCATCGGCGGCTTCAACTACGACGCAGGGAAATTCGAAGAAGCTCGCGCGAATTACGCCAAAGGATTGGAAGCTGCGCAAAAAGTTTACTCGCTCGAATCCAAGGCGAGTAATTTCAGATATGTGCGCATCATTGCCGACGACCTGGCTGACGCACTCGTCAAGCTCAATCGTCAAAACGAAGCTGACAACATCACTACGAGTCTGCTGCAGTCCGCCGACGCGCTGCTCGCGCATTCTCCCACCGGCCCAGATTTGGCTGACCCAGGTTTGGCTGGGCAAGATCTGGCTGACCTGGCCCTCGTCTATGTCGATGGGGCGCGCCGGCTCTATCGCTCCGGTAAGCCGCAACCGGCAAAAACCGGCTTGGCCCGCGCCCAGGAATTAGCCGGCCGCCTCACCAATAACACGCCCGACGGTGTCTACAGCCGTTACCGGTTGTGGAACCAGATTGGGGAACTGCTGGTTACAAATGGCTCCGCTGCCGATGCCCGGGCCGCTTTTCTTCAAGCCAGCACGGCGATGGCAAGCTACATCGCATTTCTGACCGCTACGCCTCCGATTAAAGCCAACGCCGATACTAATGCCCCGTATGAATCCTATGGCAGCCTCTCCTGGACCTATATATTATGTGGAAAGTTTGAGGAGTCGATGCAGGCGGCGCAGGCCGGCCTAACGCTCAACCCCCAAGCCGGCTACATTGAAGCCAATCTGGCTCACGGCCTCCTGTTGACCGGAAAGACAGAGGAAGCGAAGCAGCACTATATGAATGTCCGCAACAAAAAACTGGGCGATAGCAATATTTCCCTGGTCGACGCAACCAAAGAAGATTTCGAGACCATGAAGCGCCTCGGCCTCGCAAATCCGGAACTGTTTCCGACAATGGATTCCATTCTGCAGCAAATGAATCAGAAGTAGCGTGGTAGAAAAAACTGGCGAAGCAGCTTTCATTCGAGCGCCGCCATAAGCTAAAGAGGCATTCAATTTGTACGGCGAAGGCGATCCAAATAGCGAGCCAACCGGGAGTTGGCTAAGGCGAGTGATCATCGTTGCGGTCATTTTGACCTTTGCTTTCGGGTTGCCCGGAATGTGGATCTACGAGCGGCATGCGTCGCCAGACGCCAGCCGATTGTCCGTAGCTGCCGATGCCGTTTATCACACATTACAACTCCTCGTCATGGAATCGCCCCATCTTGAGGAAAAAAGCATCCCTTGGCAGCTTCACTTCGGTCGCCTTTTCGGGGCGGCATTTTTTCTCGCCCTCACCATTCTGGCATTACGTCGCTTATTTCCCGACGAAGTGAAATTCATGCAGCTGCGCCTATGGAAGAAGAACCACGTAGTCATCTGCGGCCTCGGTGAACTGGGTACTCGTCTCGCACTTGAAGGACGCAAGCACCACAAATTCGTGGTCGCGATTGAAAAATCCTGCTCTGCTTCGAAACGCGAAGCGATGCGTGAAAAAGGCGTCCTCGTCCTCGATGGCGACGCAACTGAGAACGCTCAGCTCGAACAGGCGCGCGTTCAAAGCGCCGAATTCGTCGTAGCCGCGTGTCCTCAAGATGGCACCAATGTCGCCATTGCCGCCGAAGTTGGCAAGCTGATGGAGTCCGCGCCCGCGCGCGAAGCACAACTGCTTTGTCTGCTTTGTCGCACGCTGATCGAAAATGCCGAGACCCGGCGGCTGCTCTACGGCAACCCTGCTTTCCAGGCAAGTCCCAGATATCGCGTGAATTTTAGCGATCTGGATCGGCACGCTCTGGCGGCTCGCCAGGCTCTTCGCATGTTCCCGTTGGATTTCAAGCCCATTCGCGAGAACGATGACACTTTGGTGCGTCTCGTGGTCATCGGCTTTGGCAGCATCGGCCAAAGCCTCGCCCTGCACGCCGCCCGCATCGGACATTTCGCCAATGAGGTTGGAAAATCGAAACGACTCCGCCTCACCATTGTGGAATCCGACGCCCACATATTCGAGGATTTCAAAGCTCAATATCCCAACCTGCACGAGGTATGCGATTTCGAACGGGTAGCGCTTCAGACCCAGCGTAGCCTTCTACTCGATGACCTATCCGTCATCAGCCAGCAGCCGGACATGCTCGTCACCTTCGCCTTCTGTTGCAACGAAGATGAGAAGAACTTTCGATTCGGTACCGAGCTCCTGCCCCGCATCCGTTCAGCCAACGCTCAGATCCTCTGTCACCAAGAAACACACAAAAGCTTCGCCGCACTTTGGTCCGATGATTTCAATCCCGGCGATACGAATTCCAAAATTCGCGCGTTCGGTATGGTCGAAGACATCGTGAACTGGGAAAACCTGCTCCACGAAGAGGAAGACAATCTCGCCCGTGCGCTGCACAAGAACTTCACCAGGCAACATCCCAACCAGCACGTCGGCTGGGACGAGCTTGGGGAAGGATTCCGGGATTCAAATCGCCAGGCCGCCGACCACATCGAAATAAAATTGCGCGCTCTCGGCTATCACAGCGCGCCGCTCCAGAAGGGACAGCACCGCATTACTAAGTTCGAAGAACCGGAGATTGAACTCCTCGCCAAGATGGAGCATGCCCGCTGGTGCGCCGAGCGATTCCTGGATGGCTGGACTCGCGGTGATACCACGGATCGCGACAAGAAAGTGAACCGCTGCCTCGTTCCCTGGGCTCAACTGCCCGACGAAGAAAAAAAGAAAGATCCCGAACAGATTACCGCCATTCCAAGTGCTCTGAACAACATAGGACGTGGCATCTACCGCTAGCCGTTCTTCCACATTAGTACGCGTTAGTACGGTTGGGTACTCCCCCACCGCCGTTTTGTACTTCTCATTTTGTTCGCCTTGGTACCTAGTCACCTCTGCGCCAGACCAACGTCCCACAGATCGTTTTTGAACCTTGCGCATGCAAGGTGTGCGCCCTATGCTCGGCGCTGGGGTTTTCTTTGTGAAACGAGCCCGCGTGCTGGTCGCAAATCATCCACGGTTGATGCGGGAGTTGGTCATGGCCACCATTGCCGACCAACCCGATATCGAAGTCGTCGGCGAGGTTCGAAACGATAGTGAGTTGGCGGAGACCGTGGAACAGGTCCAACCCGACGTGCTCATCATCGCTATGGATGAGCCGGAAAAGCGGCTGGGGCAGTGTGGTTTTCTATTGGGAAGGCATCCGGGAATGAAGATTCTCGCCCTGGCTCCCGAGCAAAACCGCGGCATCTTCTATTGGGCTGTGGTCGATATCCGGACCAAACCCCTGGAAAGTTCCGAAGCTGGAATTTTGAGCGCGGTGCGTGAACATCCCGTGCTGGTGGGCGCAATTCAGAATTGAGCTTTGCGGCCCGGCTTAAGGCCGGAAATCTGCGCCAACGCTCTCAAAGTAAACGATTTAGGCAATAGAGGCTCCCGTAGCCGAGGGGGCGAAGCTGTATGCCAATGACACTCGACAGCCCAGGCACGAACTCGCAGGAAGCGAGCATGAGCAATCCACTCCAGCCCTTCCCCTCACCTTCTGCGGTGCATTGGTACGCCTTGTACACTTGTCCACGCCACGAAAAATGCGTGGCCCAGCAGATTGAGCAGCGCTCCATTGCCTGCTTTCTTCCCCTTTATCGTTCCACGCGACGCTGGAAGGATCGCCGCAAAGTGCTCGAATTAGCCTTGTTTCCCGGCTATGTCTTTGTGCGCCTTGCCCCGGAAAACCGCCTACGCGTTCTGCAATTGCCCGGTGCCGTGCGCCTGGTGAGCTTCAATGGCCAGCCTGCCGCTTTGCCCGAATCCGAGATTGAACAGTTGCGCGACCGGCTGGCGCGTGGCGGGCGGTTCGAGCCCCACCCCTACCTGCACGTCGGTCGCCGCGTGCGCGTAACCGCTGGCCCCATGCAGGGCCTCGAAGGCATCGTCGTGCGCCGCAAAGATCGTTGCCGGGTCGTGTTTTCGCTCGACCTCATCATGCGATCTGTGGCGGTCGAGATCGATGAATGCGATGTCGAGCCGGTCGCGGAATTGAAACCCCGCCCCCTGAAATCTGCCGGGTAAAAGTCCCGGCCGTTTCTGCCTTCAGTCCCTCTCCCGAACTATTCCATGTCCATGCGAAAAACGAAGTTCCATCGGTATGACACTGGCCTCCACCGCCCGCCTGCCCGCATCCTGGGCCTCGTGCTGCTCGTTTTGTTAGGCGCGGGAGGGGTCAATATGCTGGCTCAGGAAGACTCTTACGCCCTCGACTCCGAGCCTGCGGTCTCTCTTTCCGCTGCCACGATCACTGAAATTCTTCGCCAGGAGCCGGGCTTGTTGCTCGCCGTAAAGCGGCGGCTGGTGCGCCAGGCCTTCGAACAGGGACGGGTTCTCGATCCCGCCGATCTCACCGACGACGCGTTGTTTCGGTTACTGCGAGAAGACGACGATATTCGCGTCCTCGCCACCGAGGAAATCGAAAGGCGCGAATACGTGCGCGCCAAACCCACCCGCAGGGAGTTGCAGCAAGACGAGATTAAACGCGTCACTCCGCCGGCTTCCGCGAATGCCTCGGCGAGCGCCGCAGCTCCCGCAGGCCAGAGCAGGTTAAGACAAAACGAGGAGCAAATCTATTGGTCGGAACACGAGCAGATCGTGCCCCATCGCCAGACGAATGCTCCTCCCAATCCTCCGGCCGCCGACGGTTTTTCCGCCAGTGGATTCATCGATCCCGAGACCCCCCCGCCGGACGAGTCTCCGATGACGCCCTATCAGCCTCCTGCGCAGGACTACCGCCGGCGGCAGAGTATGGCGGGCGACGAACCGCAAAATCGTGACTTTTATCCCGGAGTCTCGCCCGATGCTGGTGCGCTCCCGCACACGGGCTCGGAGGCAATGCCCGGACTACTCAGCGCCAGCCTGGATCAGTCGGCGCCTGCGCCAAGGCCCGGCACCATGGATACACTCCCGTCTTCTCCCTACTCTTCCTCATCGCCAGCCTTATCCCCGCGAACGGGCGCGAACTCTGCCGGGCAGGATTTTTTCGCGTCGTTGCCTCCTTTCCGTCTGACTGGCGAGGCGGGCTGGGTTCCCATCGACCCCCACCTCGACAATCGCTTGCCGCAACCCAAAGCGCAAGTGCAAATGCAGACGGATGAGGCGCAGCCCATGATCCGCCGCCGCGTGAACCCCTACGCCGGAATTCCTTCGCTCTACGATCTTTACACCCAAGTCTCCCGCCGCTCTCCGCTGCCCACACGCTTCGGCGAAGATATTTTCCGCAACGGCACCGGCAACTTCGACGAGCTTCCCATGGATCTGCCGGTAGGGCCGGATTATGTCGTGGGGCCGGGCGATGGTCTCAGCATCGAACTGTGGGGCGCCGTCGCGCAACACTTGCAGCGCGTGGTCGATCGCGAAGGCCGCCTGGCATTGCCCGAAGCCGGGGCCGTCGAAGTCAATGGGCGGAGCCTCGGGGAAGTCCAGCAACTGGTGCAGAACGTCCTGCGCAGCCAGTTTCGCGACGTGCACGCCGATGTTTCCCTGGCTCGCTTGCGCACCGTGCGGGTGTATGTGGTTGGCGATGCCCTCCGCCCCGGCGCCTACGATGTCAGCTCACTCTCCACTCCACTCAATGCCCTTTATCAAGCGGGAGGGCCGACCCCTCGCGGCTCGCTACGAATCCTGCGCCACTATCGCGGCCAGCAGTTGATCGGCGAAATCGACATTTACGACTTGCTCCTGCATGGAGTCCGTTCCAGTATCGAGCGCCTGCAGGCCGGAGACACGATTCTGGTTCCACCTTTAGGTGCGGAAATTACAGTCGATGGCATGGTGCGGCGGCCGGCGATCTACGAGTTGCGCCACGAAAGAGACTTGGCCGAAGCCCTGGAACTCGCCGGCGGGGTCCTGAACACCGGCACGCTTCGCCACCTAGAAGTCGAGCGCGTGGTCGCCCACGAAAGCCGTTCCATGCTGCGCCTCGACCTTCCGGAAAACAACAATCAGGAGGCCGTGACCGCCGCTCTCGAAGGCTTCAAGATCCAGGACGGAGACAAGATCCGCATTTCGCCCCTCCTGCCCTACAGCGAGCAGACGGTCTACCTCGACGGCCACGTGGTGCATCCCGGCAAGCACGCGTACCGCCCCGGAATGCGGGTTACCGATCTGCTAACTTCCTATGCCGATCTGTTGCCCGAGCCCGCCGGACGCCATGCCGAAATCATCCGCCTCGCCCCGCCCGACTACGCTCCCCAAGTCATTGCATTCAATCTTACCGACGCCTTGGCCGCCCCGCCGGCTGGCCGCGGAGCCGCCGCACCCTCCGCTGCCAATGCCCAGGACGTAACCCTCCAGCCCTTCGATACCGTCCGCATCTTTAGCCGCTATGACTTCGAGGATCCTCCGACCATTACCGTGACCGGCGAAGTGCGCCATCCCGGTCAGCACGTGACCAATGGAGAAACCCGTTTGCGCGACGCAGTCTATCTGGCGGGCGGCGTCACCCGCAACGCGCGGCTCGACGACGCGCAAGTCTTTCGCCGCACTGCGGATGGAAAACTCAGAGTATTGAGCGTAAATCTGGAGCGCGCCTTATCCGGTGACTCCAGCGACAATGTCTCACTCGAACCTAAGGACCGGGTATTCATTCACCGCAATCTCTCCAAAGTCGACCCCGCCACGGTAACCATTGAGGGCGAGGTGGCGCGCCCCGGCAAGTATCCCTTGGGCGAAGACATGTCAGCCGCGCAGTTGGTGCGCCTGGCGGGAGGTTTGAAGCGTGGAGCATTTACCGAAGCCGCCGATCTGACGCGCTACACCGTCGAAAATGGCTCCCAAGTCATGGGAGAGCACCTCACTGTACCCATCGCCAGGGCTTTAGCCGGGGACGCCGACACCGACATGCGCCTGCACGATGGCGACGTACTAACCATTCGTCAACTGGCAGGATGGGACGATGTCGGGTCGACCATCGCGCTCCGCGGCGAAGTCATGCATCCCGGCGACTACGGCATTCGCGAAGGCGAGCGCATCAGCTCGGTCATTGAGCGCGCCGGCGGATTGCGTTCCGACGCCTATCTTTATGCCGCGATTCTCGAACGCCGCCAGGTTCGCGAATTGGAGGAAAAAAATCGCTCCGACCTCATCCGGGAAGTGCGGGGGCAGGAGGCATCCTTCAAACTTATCCCCGATACCGGCGATGCCGAGGATAAGTTGGCCAAAGACGCCACCCTGCAGCAATGGCACGCCACCCTTGCACAACTGGAGAATCTGCCACCGACGGGACGGCTGGTGGTTCATCTCTCCAAAGACATTCGAAAATGGGCCAACACCCCCGCCGATCTCGACCTGCGCGCCGGAGACACATTATTCATTCCCAAGACGCCGGACTATGTTCTGGTCAGCGGCCAGGTCTATAACCCCACTGCCATCACCTTCCGTCCCGGCAAGAACGCGGGTTGGTACCTGCGGCAAGCGGGCGGAGCCACCAACCTGGCCGCTCGCAAAGCGGTCTTCGTGGTGCGCGCCGATGGCTCCGTGGCGGGCGGAAAAGGCGGCGGAGAGTGGTTCACCGGCAACGTCCTCAACACCGAACTGCGCCCCGGCGACATGGTTTTCGTTCCCGAGAAAGCCTTGGGCGGTCCGCCGGTTTGGAGGAACACGCTGCAGGCGGCGCAACTGTTGTCGTCGGTCGCGGTCGCGGTCAGCGTAGGCCACGGATTTTAAGCGCGGTTCATTCTAAGTCGGTTCAAGGTGTCGAGACGAGCGCAATGCGGCCCCCCATCATTCCGCCGTCTTCTGCTTCTGTTCGGCATGCTCTGGACGGCACACTCGGTGGCGCAGACGGCAAACCAAATCGCAGAACGCCAAATCGCAGAACCAGGGCCCGAAGATTCCCCGGCAACGTCCGGGAAGCCGGACCCAAATGGTAAATGGAATGTTGCCGATGCGCCGGTTCCTCGAATCGCAAGCGGGGGAGGGTCGCTGCTGACCCGCTTCGCGCTGGACCAGAAAGCAATCTGGAGAAGCCCCTTCCACCTGCGGCGCGCCGACGCTTTTTGGGCGCTTCCCGCCATCGCTGGGACAGGCATCTTGCTAGCCAGCGATTCCTGGCTTTCGAAGCAGGTGCCAAGCGGTGCGATTGCCCACAGCCGTACGCTCTCGAACTATGGAGTCTTCTCCCTCGCCGGCGCGGCGGGGGGAAGCTTCCTCTGGGGAAAGATGACGCATAACGACCACGCCTCGGAAACCGGTACCCTGGCCACCGAGGCCGCGATCAATGCCGCCGCGGTGGACTTCGCTCTCCGCTCCACGTTTCAGCGCCAGCGGCCCTACGATGGAAGCGGAGCCGGACACTTCTTTGCCGGCGGATCTTCATTCCCCTCCGAGCACGCGACCGTTTCCTGGGCGATCGCGGGGGTAGTGGCCCACGAATATCCCGGCACCCTCACCAGGATTATTTCCTACGGCTTAGCCTCCGCAGTCACGGTGGCGCGGGTTACCGGCAAAGACCACTTTCCCTCCGACGCCGTCGTGGGTGGAGCCCTCGGCTATTTCATTGCACAGCAGATTTATCACCGCCGCCGCGATCCCCAGATCAGCGAGGCCGCCTGGGAGAGCCCCATCGATTCCATTGCGCAAAATCGAAGTCAAAACCCGGACCAACTGCGGAATCCTCGCTTCATGGGATCGCCGTACGTCCCGCTCGATAGCTGGGTATATCCCGCACTGGAGCGCTTGGCGGCTGTGGGCGAAGTGCAAACCGCGTACTTGGGAATCCGCCCGTGGTCGCGCATGGAATGCGCCCGTCTGCTCGAAGAAGCGCAAGACGAAATGCGCGCCAGCGGCGATGGCGAAGCGGCAGCGCTTTACGCGGCCCTCGCCAGCGAATTCACCGCCGAGCGGGCTCGTCTGGACGGAGCCGCGAACCTCGCCTTCCGGCTGGATTCCATCCACACTCGTTTTACCGCCATCAGCGGGCTTCCGCTGCGCGAGGGCTACCATTTCGCGCAGACCCTGGTCAACGATTACGGGCGACCCTATGCCGAGGGATTCAACCAGGTCACGGGAATCGCCGGCGAGGGCGTGGCTGGCCCTTTTTCTTTTTCCTTTCAGGGCGAGTACCAGCATGCCCCTAGCGTAGCCTCGTACGGGCCATCCGTGCTGCAAGCCGCTGCCCTGGAAGACGGCATCCCGTCTTCCATCCCGGATGGTTCTCCGGCCATCAATCGCTTCCGCCTCGTCGATGGTTCCATCGGGGTTACCTTGCACGATACGAGGATCTCTTTCGGCAGGCAAAGTCTATGGCTCGGTCCGGGAGAGAGTGGCGCCCTGCTGATGAGCGACAACGCCCAGGCGTTTACCGCTATCACAATGGATAATACATCTCCTTTTGAGCTTCCTTTACTCTCAGATCTTCTGGGCCCGGTGCGCATGATCTCGTTCCTGGGACAGCTCTCCGGGCAGAACTGGGTCTATAGCCCGCCGCCCGCGGAGGGATTGAACTCCAGCGTCCTGCCGCAATACCTGGTAGGACCGACCCTCCGCCCCCAACCTTTCCTGCACGGCAATAAGATCAGCTTCCATCCCACGCGCAACCTGGAGTTTGGCATGGGCGTGACCGCAATTTTCGGCGGCCCCGGTTTGCCGTTCACCTGGCATGAGTTCTTCCGCAGCTATTACGGCCACAACGCCAACACCGCAACCAATCCGGCCAAACGTTTTTCCAGCTTCGACTTTACCTATCGCGTTCCCGGCCTCAGAAGGTGGCTCACGTTCTATAGCGATTCGATGGTGGGCGATGAGATTTCTCCCATCGGCTCCACCCGTCCCATGTTGAATCCCGGAATCTATCTCCCGCAGTTGCCCAGATTGCCTAAGCTGGAGCTACGCGTCGAGGGCTTCAAGGCCGAGGCGCGCCTGGGCACCGTGTATTTTGACCGCCGCTACCGCTCGGGCTACACCAACGATGGTAATCTGATGGGCAGCTGGATCGGCCGCCAGGCCCTGGGCGGCCAGGCCTGGCTCAAGTACTCATTCCGCCCGCGCACCAGCGTACAGGTGGGATACCGGCATCAGGAAGTGGACCATTTTCTCGCCGGCGGCGGACGGTTGAATGACTTCTCCGCGTCCGCCGATTGCCGCCTGGGGCCGCAACTCGCAATTTCCGGGCGGGCGCAATACGAGCGCTGGAATTTCCCCGTGCTCGCGGCCCAGACGCAAGCCAACTTCACCACCCAAGTTCAGTTCACATACTTTCCCGCCTGGCATCTGGGCGAGTAAAGACTCGCGTCTCGAACCCTTGCCGCTTTCGCAAAATCGATTCCTGCTGCAGAAGTGATTCCGAGGTGTCTCAGCACGCTACCAAAACCCGCCAGGATTTGACCGAGCCCGCCTTCCTGAACGAGCCGTCTTTCCGGGGACTGGCTGTTTCCGAGCTTTCCGCAGCAGCCGCAACCGAGAAGCTGGTCGCCAGCCTGCGGCTGCTCTGGAGGGAACGCCGCATTCTGCTGCGGATGGCGCTGGCCGGACTGGCCGTGGGTACGCTGCTCGCCTTCATGCTGCCCAAACATTATCAATCGACCGTGCAATTGATGCCTCCCGACAACCAGCCCGGCGCGGGTGCGATGCTGGCCGGACTCAGCGCCCGGGCGGGCGGCAGCGTCGGGGCGATGGCGGGGGATTTACTCGGGAGCAAGTCGACGGGAGTTCTTTTTATTGGCATCCTTCGCAGCCGCACTCTCGAAGACCGGCTGGTCCAGCGCTTTGACCTGCGGCGCGAATACGGTGAGCGGCTCAATCAGGACGCGCGTAATAAGCTGGCGGAAAATACGGGAATCTACGAAGACCATAAAAGCGGCATCATTTCTCTGACTGTGGCCGATCACGATCCCACCCGCGCCGCCGCCATCGCCCAGGCTTACGTGGAAGAGTTGGAGCGCCTGGTCTCCCAGTTGTCCACCTCGGCGGCTCACCGCGAGCGCTTATTTCTCGAAGCGCGCCTGCAAGTGGTCAAGCAGGAATTGGATCAGGCCGCCGCCGATTTCAGCCGCTTCGCCAGCCAGAATACCGCGATCAATATCCCCGAGCAGGGCAAGGCCATGGTCGAGGCAGCCGCCCTCCTCGAGGGCCAGATTATTGCCGCCGAGTCCGAGCTGAAGGGTCTTTCGGAAATCTATACCCCCAACAACGTGCGCGTGCGCGCGGTTCAGGCCCGGGTTTCCGAGTTGCGCCGCCAATTGGAAAAACTGGATGGAGACCCCGGCCCAGCCACTGCGGGAACCTCCCCCAGCGATCGGTCGGAGTACCCGAGCCTCCGCGAGTTGCCCCTTCTCGGTGTTCCCTATGCCGACCTGCTTCGCCGTACCAAGATTGAGGAAGCGGTCTACGAAACCCTTACCCAGGAGTACGAGCTGGCCAAAGTGCAGGAGGTCAAGGAAACTCCCAGCGTCAAAGTTCTGGACGCCGCGGTGGTGCCGGAACGGCGCTCCTTTCCGCCTCGCCTGAGTCTCATGCTTATGTCGGCTGCGATCGGCTGGGCTGCCGGATGCGCCGGCGTGATCCTGCGCTCACGCTGGCAGCAGGTAAATGCGGCGCATCCCGGTAAGATCTTGGCGCAAGAGATCCTGTGCTCCGCGCGCCTGAGCTCTCACCGCTTTCTTCGGACGATTTCCTGGCGCACGCGGCAACCTCTGCGATCGAGCGAATTGCCGGAGCGTGGCCAGTGAACCTGATGGTGGTGGGGCATCCCTTCTTGCTGGCCTACAACCAGAAAAAGTATGTTGCCATGAAACGGCTGGATCCGGGCTTGCACCTTCGTCTGCTGGTGCCCGATCGCTGGTGCGAACGCTTTGACTGGAGAGCTTGTGAAGTCCATCCTGGGTTGAGCCCGCAGGATGTCACCCCGCTGCACAGTTGGCCTCGCGGCTGGCACATGACGTACCTGCACAATCCCGTGCGCGTGGCTGCGGCGCTGCGCGACTTTCAGCCGGACGTGATCCATATCGAAGAGGAGCCGCAGGCCCTGATTACCGTCGAAACCATTATCTTGCGCAATGCCTTCGCCCCCCGCGCCGCTCTCAGCGCCTTTACCTGGGACAATCTTCTCCGCCGCCGCCGCTTTCCGCTGGGAGCGCTGAAGCGGGGGCTTCGCCGCTTTTCTTTGCGGCATCTTTCCGCCATAAGCTGCGGCAATCGCCGAGCCTCCGAATTGCTCCGCGCCGAAGCGCTTTTTGCCGGCGAAATCGCCATCCTGCCCCAGTATGGCTTGGATGAAGCCGAACATCATCCTGGCCGCGAATTGCCTCTGCGTTCCAGCCTTGGCTTGGAAGGTGTGACCGTCATCGGCTATCTCGGCCGCATGGTTCCCGAAAAAGGCCTTCGCCTCCTGTTCAACGCCCTCTCCACTCTGCAAGAAGATTCGTGGAAGCTGTTGCTGGTCGGCTCCGGCCCTCTGGAAGAGGAGATTCGCCAGCGTTGGATGGCGGAACTTCCGGGCAGGATCGTGCTGCTCCCGCCCGTGCCCTACGACCAGGTGGCGCAATATCTGCGCTGTACCAACGTCTTCGCGCTGCCCTCGTATTCCACCCCAACCTGGTCGGAGCAATTCGGCTTGACTCTGGCGCAGGCGATGATGCTGGGCATCGCTTGCATCGGCTCCAGTGCGGGGGCCATTCCGGATGTGCTGGGCCCCGGGGGCCTGGGTTTTTCCGAAAGCTCGACCGGCGGTCTGGCGCGAGCGTTGCAGTCTCTGATCCGCGCCCCCGGCCAGCGCAAGCTGTTCGGGGACCGCGGGCGCCACTTCGCCCTCGCGAACTACACCGCCGAAACCGTCGCCGAGAAATATCTGGCCTTTTTTGAGCAGGCCAGGCGATCCCATGCTTCGCGATCCCAGATTCGGCAAAGCGAAAAAATAAAAAGAGCGTTC
This sequence comes from uncultured Acidobacteriaceae bacterium, assembly GCA_963710965.1. Taxonomy (GTDB): domain Bacteria; phylum Acidobacteriota; class Terriglobia; order Terriglobales; family Acidobacteriaceae; genus Sulfotelmatobacter. Next base: position 30,448 of record CAVQCP010000047.1, read on the forward strand.
GCCGTCAGCCAGTCGCCAGAGTCCGCGCATGCGACCAAGGTGTATTCCAGCAAATCGTAAGCTACTCCACTCGCTGAACCCAATGGAACCGAGACTTTTATGAAAATACTGGTAACCGGAGGCGCAGGTTTCATCGCCTCGCATGTGGCCGAGGGCTATCTTGCCGCGGGACACGACGTGACCATTGTCGACGACCTCTCCACCGGCAAAGAAGAAAACCTGCCGGCGGCGGCCCGCTTCATTCGTTGCGACATTACGGACGCGCCCCGCATCGAGGCCGTCTTCGCCCGTGAGCGCCCCGAAATCGTCAACCACCACGCCGCGCAAATGGACGTGCGCCGCTCCGTCCGCGAACCCCTTTTTGACGCTCGCGTCAACATCCTCGGCGCCCTGGGCCTGCTCGAATTGTCGGTCAAATACAAGACCCGCAAATTCCTCTATGCCTCGACCGGCGGCGCCAGTTACGGCCAGGTCCGCACCATTCCCGTGGACGAGAGCCACCCCACCGCCCCCATCTGCCACTACGGGGTAAGCAAGCTGACCCTCGAACGCTATCTGTTCCTCTACCGTCATCTTTATGGACTCGACTACACCGTAATGCGCTATCCCAATGTCTACGGTCCCCGGCAAAATCCTCATGGCGAGGCTGGCGTGGTGGCCATCTTCGCCTCGCAGATGTTGCAGGGCGAGCGCCCTACCATCTTTGGCGACGGCTCGAAGACTCGCGACTATGTTTTCATCGACGATATCGTGCAGGCCAATCTTGCGTTCCTGGAGAAGGGAAGCGGCGAAATTCTGAACCTGGGCCTCGGCGAGCCGGTCTCTGACCAGCGCATCTTCGAACTGGTTAGCGCCGCCACCGGCTACTCCGGCGAACCATCCTTAGCGCCGGTGCGTCCCGGAGAAGTCGCCCACATTGCCCTCGACGCCCGCCGGGCCCGCGAGCTTGCCGGATGGCTTCCCCGCGTCTCCCTCGCAGATGGCATCACCCGTACCGTCGCATTTATTCAACACTCGCATGCGTGTCTTACAAATCCATAAAACCTTTCATCCTCGCGGCGGCGCGGACACCTTCTTTTTCAAGACCTGCGACTTGCTGGCGGAGCGCGGTCACGAGGTGGCGCATTTTTCCACCTCGCATGCCAAAAACCGGCCATCGCCCTTCGCGGATTATTTTGTCCCCGGCTTTACCGACGAAGATGTCGCTGGACTGAGGCCGGTGCGCAAAGCCAAGGCGTTTGTGCAGGGAATTTATTCTTTCGAAGCCCGAGACAAGCTGGCGCGGCTGGTCGAAGACTTCCGCCCCGATATCGCCCATGCCCACAGCATCCAGTACCAGCTTTCGCCCGCCATCTTCGATGTCTTCCGCAACTTGGACATTCCTCTGGTCGTAACCTTGCACGACTACCACATCATTTGCGGCGCCGGAACCCTCCACACCAAGGGCGCGGTCTGCGAGCGTTGCCGCGGAGGCCGGCACTACAATTCGCTTTTGCACTCCTGCTACTGGAACCTGCCCGCCAGCCTCATGGCGTGTCTGAGCCATTACCTTCACGATGCCCGCGATTCCTGGGCTTCGGTCTCGAAGCTCCTGGTACCGAGCCTGTTTCTACGCGATAAGTTAATCGAGTTTGGCATCGCGGCCGATCGCATTGCCCACCTTCCCATCTTCATTGATTTTCCGGAGCCCGATTTTCCCCAGCATAACTTTCCCGAAGCTGATTTTCGCGACCATGACTTTCCCGAACCTGACCCGCCGAATCGGTCTCTGGACGCCAGAGAAGTTCACGCCAGAGAAGATCATGCGAGAGAAGATGACGCCAGAGAACCTGACGATCCCGGCGATGGATACGTCCTATACTTCGGTCGCTTGGATGCCAATAAGGGAGTCGAGCTTCTGCTCGAGGCCATGCAGCCTCTCAACTGCAAGCTCCTGCTCATCGGCGACGGTCCCTTGAGCGGGCGCGTGGAAGAATTGTGTGCCGCCCGGCGCGCCTTTACCCGGAGAATTCCCTTCGTCGCCTCGCGCCCGCAGCTGCAGAAATATATTCGCCAGTCGCGGTTTTGCGTGGTGCCGTCGCTCTGGTACGAGAACCAGCCCGCGGCCATCCTCGAGAGCTACGCCCTGGGCAAGCCCGTCATCGGATCGCGCCTGGGTGGCATTCCCGAGTTGATCGAAAAAGGCCAGACCGGCCTGCTCGCCGAAGCCGGCAACGCCGCTGACTGGCGCGAAAAAATCAGCTTCCTGGTAAGCCATCCCGATCTCTGCCGCGCCTGGGGACGGAACGGCCAGCGCAAGTTGCGTCAGGGCTTCGGCCGGGAGCGGCACTACGATCACCTCATGGAAATTTACCATTCCGCAATCTCCCAGCGGAAAACTTCCCCTGCCTCGTCTATCGCTATGGACCTTGAGGTGTTGGAACATTGAGCATCGCTGCTCTAACGCCGTCGCCTTTGCGGCTTGAGCGATCGGACGTGCTTCGGCCGCCGACCTGTCCCATTTGCTCCGGCGAATCGCTGAAAACGCTTCATATCTTCACCGCGAGCCAGGCCGCCGCACATTTCGTGCCCACCGCTCGCTCCCACCTGTATGCAAGGCTGACCCAGAACATTGAAAATCTCTGGCAGAGATCAACCTGTCAGGTGGTGCAGTGCCGTAATTGCAGCTTCGGGTATCCGCTTCCCTATGTGGCTGGCGACCAAGAGTTCTACGAACTCGCCTACGGCGTTCCCAGCTATCCGCAGCGTCGGTGGGAATATCATCGCGCTCTTGGATTCCTCAGCCGCATCGAGCCCTCCGCCACGCCTCGCTTTTTGGAGCTAGGAGCGGGAGCGGGAGATTTCCTGAAAGCTTTGTTGAAGACTTCAATTTTTCACCCCAACCGGATCGTTGCTACGGAATATTCGACCCATTCCATCGCGCAGCTTCGTCGGCTTGGAGTGAATGCTCAGCTAGCGAGCGTTTCCGATTTGGCGGCTCATCCGCAGAATCGTTCTTCCTTCGACGCGATCTGCGCGTTTCAGAGCATCGAACACATGGCCAATATCATCGCTGTGATCCTGGCTCTGAAGGAAATGCTGAAGCCACGAGGAGTGATCATCTTATCGGTGCCGCACGGCCCCGCCATCGAGTTCACCGAGTCTCATCTGGGTTGTTTTGACATGCCGCCCAACCATGTGGGCCGCTGGTATCGCGAGACCTTTGTCGCCCTGGCCCACAGGGCAGGATTACAGTTGGTGGCGCACGAGATCGAGCCCCGGAATATTTGGGGATCGTTGCGGAACGCCATGGAACTGCGCGTCCGCGGCATGGCTGCGTTGAAACCACGAAGCCTCGTGGGGAAGGTTCGCGCCATCGAGACCGTTGGCATACGACGCGTACTATCTGCCATCGTCGGAAGCGTCGCGCTACCTCCCCTGCTGCCTGCGCTGTTGAGCATGGAATCCGGTTATTCCCAACTGGCTGTACTACGAACAGCGTTTCAGCCATCTCCCGCCCGTGGCCAGCAATCGGCGAATGGCGACTGAACAACGGCAGCCAAATAAAATGACCCTGCTGGGCCTTTTCTTTATTCCGATCACGCTCGCCTGCCTCGTGTGGACGCCCGCCCACCTGCTTCCGCTGTTGGTGGTGGCGTCGGTCTTCGAGGCCGGGACTGTCTTCAATGCGTCAGTGGGAAATTTTGTCTTCGGTCTCTCGCCGTTTTATCTGGTCGAAATCGCCATCGCTTTCTGCCTGCTGCGGCATCTCTGGAATGGCGGCGCCTGGCTGCCGCCGAAGTCCACTCCGGCCAGACCGATCGCTATCTTGCTCATCGCTTTCCTGGGCTGGTCCCTGGTTTCCGCCTTCGTCATGCCTCGCCTGTTCGCCGGCATGCCGATCGTTTCTCCCCGCGACCGGACCGAGATTGACCTCATCACCGGCAACCTGACGCCCTTGCAATGGACTTTCAGCAACCTGGGACAGGCAATTTATCTGGCGCTCAATGTAGGTGCGGCGCTCTTCGCTTTCCTGCTCATTCAAAGCAAAGAGCAGGCCGAAGGTTTAGCCCAGGCCCTGCGCTGGGCGCTCGTCCTCGTGGTCGCGGCGGGACTGCTGCAATACGCCCTGCCCTTGCTCGGCGGATCCTACCCGTACTCCGTGTTCAACAATAATCCCAACAACACCCTCGGAAGCACTCCTCTCGATCAGCAGATCGAAGGCTTCACTCGCATCAGCTCCACCTTCGCCGAGCCCATGAATTCCGGCTCCTTTCTGGCGGCCATGGCCGGCGGTTTGTTGGCCAGCTATTTGCGCGGCCAGCGCGGCATCGGCGCCCTGCTTTGGTTGATTGCGGTGATCTTTGTGCTCTTGCAGACCACCTCCACCACGGGATACGTCACGGTAGTGGTGATGCTCCTGCCCTTGCTGGCTTACTTCAATCCGCTGGCCAGGCCAAACCTTCCCGGTCAACCGTCTTTTTTCCGAGGCTGGACGGCAGCGGCCTTCACTGCCGCAGCCGTCGTTGCTTTCGCCCTGTTATGGGTTCCGGGACTCTTGCAGGCATTCGTCCCCATGACGATCGACAAGTCGGAAGGCATGTCCTATCTCAGCCGAGTCGCGGCTGACCAGGAGTCCTTTGCCATGTTCACCGATACTTACGGAATCGGGGTGGGATTAGGCAGCAGCCGTCCCGCCAGCCTCGTCATGACCCTGCTCAGCACGGTCGGAATCGTAGGCACCGCGCTCTTTGCCATGGTGCTATACCGCATCGTCCGGCTCTTTCCGGGCAGGCGCGCTCCGAGCTCGCTGCAGATGAGTTTTTGGTCGCTCGCGGGCTTGCTGGTCGCCTCCATGGGGGTGCCCGATATCAATCGTCCGGCATTGTGGGCGCTCCTGATCATGGTTCCGGCGCAGTCGCAGGTCTACGCGGGTGTGGCCGGGGACTCAGTATGAACGAGTCCCGCGAAACCATGTGTTTCGGCAAGCCCGAGGTGCCGCCACGCGTAACCCCTGGGAGGCAAACCCTGATGTCATTTCTAGCATTGAATCGCCAACTTTCGGCCCGGGTTGCGGCGCATTTTCCTCATACCGTGGACCATGTGACCGGCCGCTATCCCACCGTCGTCGCCAGCCACGCCCGCCGCGAGGCCAGCATCGTTGACGTGGGCGGAGGCGCGCAGTGCGCCTTTGCCGCGGAATGCCGCGACGCCCACATCATCGCAGTCGACATTTCCCGCGAAGAGCTGGACAAGAATCGCGACGTTTCCGACCGGCGGGTCGCCAACGTCACCGCACAGATTCCGCTCTCCGATAACTCTGCCGATGTCGTCTGTTCGCGTTTTGTCGTGGAACACCTGCGAGGGGTCAACCGCTATGCCGAGGAGGCGTACCGCGTGTTGCGGCCTGGTGGAGCCTTTCTCACCCTTTTCCCCAACAAGTATGCCCCCTTCTCTCTCATCAATCGCCTTCTGCCCGCTTCCAGCGCCCGTCACCTGGCGTATGCGCTCAAAGATCAGGCCCGGGAACTGGGAATTTTTCCCGCCTACTACGAGCACTGCTCGCCGGCCGCTTTCCGCCATCTCTGCCAGACCAGCGGTTTTCATCCGGTACGCAGCGAGGTCATGTACTCCCAATCCTGCTACTTCTCATTCTGTTTTCCCCTAGCCCTCGCCAGCCTTTGCTACGAGGCCATGATTCGATGCCTGCGTCTGGAAGCCCTGTCGGCTCACGTGCTGGTGACGGCCATCAAGCCCAACCTTGCGGGGAAATCGCCGGCGCAATGAAAACCGATATCTCCGTCTGGCCTTCCTGGAGTGGCTCGCGCCTCGGGCGCATGGCGCTCGGACTGGCCGATCAGGGCTTCTCCGCCGGGGGCATGTTTCTGGTGAATGTCTCCCTTGCCCGTACCCAAAGCAAGGAAGATTTCGGAACTTTCGCCTTGTCCTATTCAATTTTCACTTTTCTCGCCGCGCTGCACAATTCGGCTGTGCTGGAGCCTTACACGGTTTACGGCGCGGGACGCTATCAGATGCGTTTTTCCGCTTACTCCCGGCTGATGCGCCGCAGTAACGCCATCGTGGGCATAGGCCTTTCGGTGCTGTTGCTGCTCGCCTGCCTGCTTTTGCGCTGGATCGCGCCCCAGGTTCCAACCCGCTCCCTGTTCGGGCTGGGATTTGCCCTTTCCATCATCCTGACCGCAGGTTTCCTGCGCCGCGGCTTTTACCTCGAACGCGAGCCCGCCTCCGCAGCCACCATGTCGCTAGTTTTCTTCACCGCCATTGCCCTGTTGCTCTGGATCGCGGTGCGCACTCGCCATCTGGACAGCTTCTCGGTATTCCTGATCATCGCTATGGCATGGCTCGCTGCCGCCGCAGTTACTTTTCCGCGACGTGCTTCCGCCCACTCCTGGAACTCATTTCTCGCAACCGAGCCCGGCTACTGGCGGGAACATTGGAAGTACAGCCGGTGGGTTTTGGCCATGACATTCATCTTCCAGTTCATGCACCAGGGCTATTACTGGCTGGTGGCGGGTTTCCTGTCGGTACCCGAGGTGGGCGATCTGAAGGCCATGTATCTTCTGATCGCACCCGTCGAGCTGGCCATGATTTCGCTGTCATTTCAGGTCCTACCCAGGCTGACGGCGAAATACGCTGGCGGAGACAGGGCCGGATTCTTATCCCTCTTGCAGCGCTATGTCTCGGGCATGGTGGTGGTGGCCGCGCTCTTCGCCCTGACCGTGCGCCTGGGGGGAAGATTCGTCATGCACGTGCTGTATGCCGGCAAGTTCGATAGTTCTTCTCGGCTTCTGTTTCCCTTGGCCCTGGTTCCGCTCGCCACCGCCGTCGGCATTGCTCTCAGCGACGCCCTGCGGGCTGCGGAGCGTCCGCGCCTCAATTTCTTTGCTTATGTGAGCAGCGCCGTGGCCACCGTTCTCTTAGGCATCCCGCTGGTGATCCATTTTGGACTGCCCGGCGCGGTTTACGGGATGCTGCTCTCGGGAGCGGCTTTTGCCGGAGCGCTGGCTCTGGTGTTCTGGCGGCACATTGCTAGCCAGCCCGCGGCCGGCTCAATTTCGGATTCGATCGTCCAAGATTCGATCGTCCTCGGATTCGATCGTTCTCGAATCCGATCATCCGCCGCGGCCGCTGGACCTCCGGAATCCTTCCGAAAGACCATTTAGAAGAGGCTTAATTCCATGAACGTGCTGCAACGCCTGATCCGGGCGGATGACACCCGGTTCACCCGAGTCTCGAAGCCTGACTATCTCGCGGCCATTGCCCAGGCTGGAGGCCAGTTCGACTTGATCGTGATCGACGGTCTTTATCGCGCCGAGTGCCTCGAGCTAGCGCGATCCTACCTCGCTCCTGCCGGCATGATGGTGGTCGACGATACCGACGCCATCCCCGGCTTAGATGTCCGGGTCAAACAGTTGTTCGAGCAACGGCAAATCCTGCCCTTTCGCGGCTGGGTTTCGGGCGCCTTGCATCCCCACGAAACCACGGTGATCCGCAGTTTGGCGGCTTCCTCGTGAATCCTCACCCAGAATCAGCCCAGGTCCGAAACTCCGCCGGTGACCGCCTCAACCTCGGTTGTGGCCCCAACGCGCCGCCCGATTGGGTCAACGTCGATGGCTCGTGGAATGCCTGGTTCGCGCATCACCAGCTCCTCCTCCGGTTTCTGAAATTGGCCGGGATGATCAACTCCGCAAACCAGGGCGCTGATTGGAAGGTGAATCCCATCGTGCATGACCTGCGCCAGCGGCTGCCTTTTCCGGAAAACACTTTCTCGGCCGTGTACGCCTCGCACGTCCTCGAACACCTTTATCGCGCCCAGGCCGAAGCCTTGCTGCTCGAATGCAAGCGGGTATTGCGGCCCGGTGGCGTCCTGCGCCTGGTGGTGCCCGATCTGCACTCCACCGTCGTCGATTATCTGGAAGGCAGAAATGGAGGCAGCACGGCCTCGACCCGCTGGCTGGCCGCCGACCGGCTGAATGAGCGGCTGGCCTTCCGCAGCCCGCAGCCTCCCGCAGGCAGCTTTCCCTTTCGCTTTTATGCCGTGTGGAAGGATTTCCATTCCCATAAGTGGATGTACGACTCCGACTCGCTCGCTCACTACCTCGAAGCCGCGGGCTTCAACCCCGTCGCCCAGAAAGAATTCCGCTGCAGCGAAATTCCCGGCATCGACCAGGTCGAAGAACCGAGCCGCGTACTGGAGGGGGCTGGGGTCTGTGTAGAAGGCCGGAAACTGGCTGGCTAGGCCGGCTCCGCTGTCTTCATTTCGCACGAAATCTCTTTCCCGTGCTTATGCCCGAAACCTCCGATCACGTCAAAGTTCTCTACATCTGCGGCACCCGCCGCTGCGGCAGCACCCTGTTGTCCCGGCTTCTGGGAGAGGTCGATGGCTTCGTCAACGTCGGAGAAATGGCGAGTTACTTTCTCCGCCAGCCCCTCGCCGGGCCCTGCGGCTGTGGCGCGTCCGTAGACGATTGCCGGTTCTGGCGGAATTTCCCCATCTCGGCAGACGTGCAGGCGCTGGGACGCGAACTGATCCGCACCCGCCGTTTGCCCGGAATGCTCCTCGCCAGCCGTGACCGGAGCCGCAAGATACAAACGTTTCTGCAGCATGCCCATCGGCTGTATCGCCAGCTTCGGCAACACACCGGAGCCGCGGTGATCGTCGACTCCTCGAAGAGTCCGGCGATGGCTCACATGCTGGCCCAGTGCGCCGGGCTGGAGCTCTCCGTGATTCATTTGATTCGCGATCCTGCCGGCGTCGTCGCCAGCCGGCGCCAGGCCAAAGCGTATCTGCGTTCCGCACCCGCATCGCAGGTGCTGCTGGAATGGTGGGCCTATAACCTGGCGGCGGAATTTCTTCCCGGCCGTTCCGAGCGCTACTGGCGAGTGGACTATGAAGATCTGGTCCGCGCGCCCCAGTCGTGGGTCGAAAGAATTTCCAGCGCCGTGGCCGGCCAGGATCGCGACTGCTCCTTCATCGCGGGCGACCGGGCTCGGGTCGGCGTGCAGCACATCCTCGGGGGTAACCCGGACAAACTCACGGGCTTGGATATTCACATTCAGCAGCACCATCCTCGACTCCCGGCTTGGATCGCAGGATCGGTCTATCTGCTGGCTGCTCCTCTTCTCCTCCGCTACCGGTGGGGAGGCAAAAGGGACGAACTTTCCCGGGATCGAGGGTTGGTTCGCCCTGCGGGAGAAAGTCCGGCGGTGGAACTTTAGCGATGACGATGCGGGCCCAAGCGAACAGGAGCCATGCGGACATGATCAACGCGGACATGATCAACGCGCACACGATCAACCCAAACATGTTGAATGCGGACAGGACGACTGCCCCGTTCGGTGTCAACCTTCTCCATGCAAACCTTCCCGAGGCGGAGGCTTTTGCGGCGAACGTTGCTGCGGTGAGCGTTGCCCGGGTGAAGCCGTCCGACCGGGGCCGGGAAACTGTGACGATGCTGGCGCCGCTGGCCACGGAGGCGATCGCAGATCAGCCACGCTGCGTTGTCTGTGGAGGCGCCACCGCTCTGGTGTGCGGCGGGCTTTTTGACACGCGCTTTGGAATTGCCGGCGAGGCCGAAGCCCGCCGCTGCCAAGGCTGCGGCCTGGAGCAGATGCATCCCGTGCCCACCCCGGCCGATCTGAAAGAGCTGTATGAGCAGTATTACAACTTTGGCGGGGAACGCGGCACGCTCTACACCGAGTTGCGGGAGCGATTTCTCTCATCCGTCTTCTATCGTCTGTGGATGCTCCTCGACGGTGATATTTCGTTTCATCTCCGCACCGGGAGCGGACGGCTGCTCGACATCGGCTGCAACGAAGGCCGCACTCTGAAAAACTACGCCCACAACGGCTTTCATGCCGAAGGTGCGGAGCTCAACGAGAATGCCGCCGCCGTCGCCCGCGCCGCCGGTTTCGAAGTTTATACCGGCCCGCTGGACGATTTCGTTCCCGCCGCGCCCTACGACGTCGTCGTGCTCTCCAACGTTCTCGAACACGCGCTCGATCCCAAAGCCATGTTGCTCTCGGCTCGCCGGTTGCTCGCCCAGGGAGGCCAGCTTTGGATCAGTTGTCCCAACAGCCGGAGCTGGCTGCGCTCCCTCTTCGGCCGCTCCTGGATCAACTGGCACGTCCCTTTTCACATCTCCCATTTTTCGCCGCAGACCCTGGCCTCTGTGCTCGAGCAATGCGGCTTGGTTGTCGTCGAAAGCCGCCAGATCACTCCGGCGTTGTGGGTGGCCCTCTCCGTCATTAGCGGCTGGTTTGCGCGAGCCGGCCGGCCGACCCGGCAGCTGCGAAACCCTGCGCTGGTTTTTGCCCTGGTGGTGCTTGCGAGACTTCTGCTCTTCCCCCTGCTCTATCTGGGAAACCGCTGCGGACGGGGAGATTGCCAGATAGTGGTGGCCACGAATTGAAATTGGATAGTGCCATTGCCCATCGGAAAGTATCCGCCAAGATCGGACTAGAACGATTGGACTGGAACGATTGGACTGGAATATGAAACGAGCCCTCATCACCGGCATCACCGGCCAAGACGGCGCCTATCTCGCCGAATTTCTTCTTGCCCGGGGCTACCAGGTGCACGGCATCAAGCGGCGCAGCTCTTTGCTGAACACGGAGCGCGTCGACCACCTTTACCAGGATCCCCAGCTTCCGGATCGCAGATTTTTCCTGCACTACGGCGACATGACCGACGCCAACAGCCTTATCCGCGTGGTCGAAAAAGTTCAGCCCGACGAAGTCTACAATCTCGCGGCCCAGAGCCACGTTGCCGTCTCCTTCGAACAGCCGGAATACACCGCCAACGCCGATGGCCTGGGAACGCTGCGCCTGCTCGATGCCATCCGCGTCCTCGGCCTGGAACGTCACGTCCGCTTCTATCAGGCATCCACCTCCGAGCTCTTCGGGCTGGTGGGCGAGAGTCCGCAGTCGGAGCGCACCCCATTCCATCCCCGCTCGCCTTACGGGGTGGCCAAGCTCTTCGCCTACTGGATCACCGTAAACTATCGCGAGGCCTACGGCATGTATGCCTGCAATGGCATTCTCTTCAACCATGAATCCCCGGTTCGCGGCGAGACTTTCGTCACCCGCAAAATCACCCGGGCGCTGGCCCGCATCAAGCTGGGATTGCAGGAATGCCTTTATCTGGGAAACCTCGAAGCCCGCCGCGACTGGGGCCACGCCCGCGATTATGTCGAGATGCAATGGCTCATGCTGCAGCAGGATCAGGCGGAAGATTTTGTGATTGCCACCGGGGAGCAGCACTCAATCCGCGAATTTGTCGAGGCCGCCGCCGAAGAACTGGACCTTCCGGTCAGATGGCGCAGCTCCGGCGCCGACGAACGAGGGTATGACGAGTTTGGCCATTGCATCGTCCGTATCGATCCCCGCTACCTGCGCCCCGCGGAAGTCGATTCCCTGATCGGCGAGGCGGCCAAAGCCCGGCTCCAGCTGGGCTGGAAGCCTCGCGTCAGCTTTCGAGAGTTAGTCCGCGAAATGACCTCGGCAGATTTACTCGCCGCCCAGCGCGACCGCTTGATGAAGACCAACGGATACAAAGTTCTGGCCCATCACGAATAGTTCCGCATCCCCTGCGAAATCAATCTCCATGAACTCCTCCGATAAAATCTACGTCGCCGGACACACCGGCCTGCTGGGCTCGGCCCTGGTGCGGCGTTTGCGGCACGCGGGATATCACAACCTGCTGCTCGAATCGCACGCCGAACTCGACCTGACCGATGCCGGCGCGGTCCGGCACTTCTTTTCCGAGAATCGCCCCCGCCACGTGTTTCTGGCGGCGGCCAAGGTCGGAGGCATTCTTGCCAACCAAACCTTTCCCGCCGATTTTATCCGCGAGAATCTGCACATCCAAACCAACGTCATTCACGAATGCTGGCGCAGCGGAGTCGATCGTCTGCTGTTCCTCGGTTCCAGCTGCATCTATCCCAAACTGGCGCCCCAGCCGGTGCGCGAAGAGTCGTTCCTTGAGGGTCCACTGGAAGCCAGCAATCGGGCCTACGCCGTCGCTAAGATTGCCGGAATCGAAATGGCCTGGGCCTACAATCGCCAATACCGTACCCGCTTTCTCGCGGCCATGCCGACCAACTTATATGGTCCCAACGATCATTACGATCCAGCGCACTCCCATCTGCTTCCCGCCCTGATCCGCAAAATGCATGAAGCCAAAGAAGCCCGCAAGCGGCGGGTGATCATCTGGGGAAGCGGAAACCCGCGGCGCGAGTTTCTGCACAGCGATGACGCGGCTGATGCCTGCATTCTCCTGCTCAACCTGCCACCGGAGATCTTCGCCCAACTTGCCTCCCGCAGCGAGGCTGCGCCGCTGGTGAACATGGGTTGCGGCCAGGACATGACGGTGCGCGAGTTGGCCGAACTGGTGGCCGAAGTGGTGGGAGTCGCTCCTGCGCTGGTCTTCGATGCCACCAAGCCGGATGGCACTCCGCGCAAGCTCCTCGACATCGGCCGTCTCGCCGCTCTGGGATGGCGGCCGAAAATCAGCCTGCGGCAGGGTATCCGGGAAACCTATGCCGATTTTTGCTCTGCGGGCGAAGCCCAGCGCTCGGTCTCGGCTTAATCCTTATTCCTTCTTAATCCTTAACCCTATCCCTGTCCCTAGTGCGCATCCTGATCCATGGCGTGAATTTTTCTCCGGAACTGGTGGGCGTCGGCAAATATACCGGCGAAATGGCCGAATGGCTGGCGGCTCAAGGTCACGAGGTGCGCGCCGTTACCGCTCCCCCCTTCAATCCGGCGTGGAAGGTCGCTCCTCCATTCTCACCCTGGCGTTACCAGCGCGAGGACAATTTCATGGCTCAACCATCGCGCCACGCCCAGAGGCAGGAATGTGTAGCGGCGGTGGGGCACGCCTCCACCAGAAATGCGGCCAGCCCGGCTAGCCTGCTGCTGGACGAACGGCCGGCCTCGGAACTCCAAGCCACTGTCGGTCGCCTCACCGTCTTGCGCTGCCCCTTGTGGGTGCCGCAACATCCCTCGGCCGGCCAACGCATTCTGCACCTGGCCAGTTTTGCGCTCACCAGTTTTCCGGTCATGCTCCGGCAAATCCAGTGGAAGCCTGACGTCGTCATCGTGATCGAGCCTACGCTATTCACGCTTCCCGCGGCGCAACTTACCGGCCAGCTCTGCCGTGCCAAAACCTGGCTCCATGTGCAGGATTTCGAAGCCGATGCCGGCTTCGAATTGGGGTTTCTAACCTCCTTCGGGTTGCGCCGGATCCTCGCTTGGTGGGAGAAGAGGTCCATGCTGGCCTTCGACCGCGTCTCCACCATTTCCGAAAAGATGGTGTCGAAGCTAGAACAAAAAGGCCTTCCGCCGCCGGCCCGCCTTCTGTTTCCCAACTGGGTGGATACGCAAGCCATCTTTCCCTTGCGTCATCCCAGTCCCCTGCGCGGGAAGCTGGGATTTGCGTCCGGCGATGTGGTTGCCCTCTACGCCGGAACCATGGCCCGCAAGCAAGGACTGGAAATACTGGCGCAAGCGGCCCGTCAATTGGCCGATCGCCCCGGCTTGCACTTCGTTTTTTGCGGCGAAGGCCCGGGCAAGTCCCGGTTGCAAAGCCTTACCGCGCACCTCGCCAATGTACAGTGGATTCCGCTGCAGCCCTTCGACTGCCTCAACGACTTGCTCAATTTGGCCGACATCCATCTCTTGCCGCAGAAAGCCGACGCCGCCGATCTGGTCATGCCCTCGAAGCTCACCGGCATGCTGGCCAGCGGACGGCCCGTCGTGGCTACTTCCCGTCCCGGCACGCAATTGGCGCAAGTGGTCAGTGGCCGAGGCGTCGTGGTGGAACCAGGAGACGCCCCCGCATTCGCCGCGGCGATCGAACAGTTGTTATTGAGCCCAGCCTGGCGCGAGACCCTGGGGAAACGGGCACGGGAGTACGCAATTTCCGAATTGGAAAAAGAGAGTGTTTTGTCCCGTTTTGAAGACGAATTGCTGGCGCTGGTGGCATCGCGGTGAATCCCGCCATCGACGACTCCGCTGTCGTCTTTTCGCCATCCGCGAAAAGCGTCTTCTACCGGGCAGTGAAACGGGCCATCGACATCCTGGCCTCCGCTGCCCTCTTGATCGCGCTCGCTCCTTTGTTCTTGTCGCTCGCCTTGGCCATCAAAATGGATTCGCCGGGCGGGATCTTTTACGGTTGGAGAGTCGTCGGCCGCGGCGGACATCCCTTCCTCAGCTATAAATTTAGGTCCATGGTCTGCAACGCCGATGATCTGAAGAAGGCTTTGGAGGCGGCGAACGAGATGACCGGACCCGTCTTCAAGATCACCGGCGACCCGCGCATCACGCCGGTGGGCCGATGGATGCGCCGCTACAGTTTGGACGAACTGCCGCAACTTTACAGCGTGCTCAAAGGGGACATGAGCCTGGTTGGGCCACGTCCTCCACTGGAAACCGAATTCGCTCGTTTCACCAGTTTCCAAAAGCGGAAACTGGCGGTCAAACCGGGAATCACCTGCCTTTGGCAGGTGAGCGGGCGCAACCGGGTGCGCGACTTCAATGACTGGGTGCGTCTCGATCTCGAGTACATCCGCACCTGGTCGTTGTCTGCAGACCTCCGCATCCTGCTGCAAACCGTAAGAGAGGTGGCCCGTGGTTCAGGAAAATAGAGCACGGGAAAATGAAGCACGGGAAAATGAAGCACGGAAAAATAAGCCCGACAGCTTTGCCATACGATGGCCACCGCTTGCCCCGCCGGGCGGCAGATGTCCCGATGCCGCGTGTGGCAGGCTGCGTGCTCCGCAGTTAGAAAGTTAATCCCATGAAAGTGCTGATCACTGGCGGCGCCGGCTTCATCGGCTCCCACTTGGCCGACCGCTTCCTGCGCGATGGCTTTCAAGTGCGCATCCTCGACAGCCTCGAGCCCAGAGTTCATCCCTGTGGCCGGCCCAATTATCTGCCCTCCCGCGCCGAGTTCGTTTACGGCAACGTCGCCGATCGCGAAACGCTGCTGTCCGCCTTGCGCGGTGTCGACATCGTCTCGCACCAAGCCGCCTACCAGGATTACATGCCGGATTTCTCCCGGTTCCTGGCGGTCAATGCGGTGAGCACGGCGCTCTTATACGAGCTGATCGTCGCCCACCGCTTGCCCATAAGAAAAGTCATTGTGGCTTCTTCCCAGGCGGTTTACGGCGAAGGCCAGTATCGCTGTCCGGTGCACGAAGCTTTCGAGCCTCCGCCGCGTTCCCTCCGCCAATTGCACCACGGAGAATGGGAGGTTGTCTGCTCCTCCTGCGGCTGCGAAGCTCAGCCGGTGCCCCTCGACGAGCGCCGCAGTAATCCCTACAACCAATACGCGGTTTCCAAACTGGCGCAGGAAAAAAGTGCCCTCGGACTGGGCTGGCTGCACGGCATTCCCACGGTCGCTCTGCGTTACTCGATTACGCAGGGCAAGCGCCAGTCGCTGTACAACCATTACTCCGGCGTCTGCCGCATCTTTTGCCTGCGCGCGCTGCGGAACCTTCCTCTCGTGCTCTATGAAGATGGCCACCAGATCCGCGACTTCGTCCACGTCGACGATGTGGTCGACGCCAATATGCTGGTGCTCGAAAAGGACGCGGCCAACGGACACGCCTTCAACGTCGGCGGTGGCTGCGGCACCACTATTCTCGAATATGCCCGCCAGGTTCTCAGCTGTGTTCCCAGCCCGGCCGGCTTTGAGCTTTCCGGAGAGTACCGCCGCGGCGACAATCGACACAGCATTTCCAGCGTGGAGAAGCTGAAACAGTTGGGATGGAAGCCCAAACGTGCTCTCAACACCATCCTTGGCGATTTCCTCGAGTGGATCGCAACCTCTGGCGGCGTGCCCGCTCAGCTCCCCGATGCGGCGGCCGATATGCGCGCTGCCGGAGTGCTGCTCAGCGCCCATGCCTGCGACGCATTTCCACTTGATTCGACCCTGAAACACTTAAGCGACGTGTCCAATTAACTCAGCTCACTTAAGAGACGGGAACCAAACCATGTCCACACCAGCGCAAATACCAACGCTCTCACCAACGCCCTCAGCGATGATGCCGCCGATGCCCAGCCCATCCCCGGCCGCCATCACCGTCATCAATGAATTCGGCATTTCGTCCTACCTGCAGGAGCTCTCCGCCACCATCGAGAAACTTCCTCTCCCCGGCCTCAACCGCCTGGTGCGAGTCTTCCTTGACGCCTACGAACGTGGCCGGACCGTCTTTCTCTTCGGCAATGGCGGCAGCGCCTCGCTGGCCTCCCACATGGCCTGCGATTTTGGCAAAGGTACTGCCCCCAGCAGCGGGCGCCGCCTGCGCGCGGTCGCGCTCACCGACAATGCCGCCTTGATCACCGCCTGGGCCAACGATACCGCTTACGAAAACATCTTCGCCGAACAACTCGAAACCCTGCTCCAACCCGGCGATCTCGCCTTTGCCGTCAGCGGCAGCGGAAACTCCCCGAACATTCTCGCCGGCCTGAATTTCGCCCGCCGGACGGGAGCCTTCACTGCCGGCATCGCCGGCTTTCAAGGCGGGAAGATGCAGGCCTTGTGCGATGTCTGCGTGATCGTTCCTTCCGAAAACATGCAGATCGTCGAAGACCTTCACGTGGCCATCGCCCATTCCGTATTCCGCGCCGTGCGGCAGGAGATTCAACAAACTTGCGCCGCCAGTTCCAAAACCCGATCCGCCGCAATGGGAAATCGCTAGGCGGTCCCTACCATGGCCCATCGCCAGTCGCCAATAGCAAACCCGGAGCCCGTTCGAACCGAGACCAGAGCCGCCCATGAAATCAGAGCATTTGCGCAATAAAATCCTGGCTGCCGATTTAGCCTGGATTCCCCTGGCCCTCGCCGCCGAACAAGGGCTCCGCTTTGGCCAGCACTGGGGCCAGAATCCGCTCGCGCCATTGAGCTTCATCGTTTACCTGGTCTGCACAGTTTTTGCCTGGGTGTTGCTTTCGGAGAACATGGATCTCGATGGTTTCCGCGGCGGCTGGCGTCCTTCGTCCCTCGTCTCTCATCTTCTCCTAGCCGTGGCTCTGCTCATGGTGCTGCTGCTGGCCATCGAGAATGTGTCGCTGCGTTACGTAGGACGGCTGCGGCTGAGCGTCTTTGCGCCGCTTCTTCTCCTGGGTTTTCTGGCGATCCGCCAGTTGGCGCTGCGGGGCGTCTTCCGGCGGCATGAACGGGGAAACGTTCGCCGCGTGGTCATCCTGGGCTCCGGCCGCCTGGCCTTCGAGCTGGCCGAGAAGTTCAACCACCATCCGGAACTTTTGTGCCAGGTGATCGGCTTCCTTTGTCCGCGAGAGGAAATTCCAGCCTCTCGCCCAGCGAGCGAGATTGCTTCTGCTCCCGATACCGTCTCCACCGTCGACGTGATCGGCCTGCTCCGCCGTCAAAACGTAGACGAACTGGTCATGGCGCATACCAGTACATCGAGCGAAATCCTCAACCTGGTTGCGCTTTGCCGCCAGCACGCCATCCGCGTCAGTCTGGTCCCGCAGCCCTACGAGCTTTATCTTTCCCGCCCCCGGCTGCTCGACTTGGGAGGACTTCCTCTATTGCAGCTTGAAGAGAAAACCGAGCCCGCCTCCGCCGTGATCGGTAAGCGCCTTCTGGATATTGGGCTCGCCCTGCTTTTCGCGGTGCCCGCGCTACCCGTCCTTCTGTTGTGCGCGATCGCTCTCCGTTTCTCGAAAGGCCGCGCCTTCCGCTGGGAAGATCGCGTGGGCTTGCACGGCGCCCCCTTCTCCATGTTGCGTTTGAACGTGCACCATGATTCTGCGAATACTTCGCGCTTCAACCGCCTCCTCGTACACTTCAGCATCTCGGAGTTGCCGCAGCTCTGGAACGTTCTTCGCGGCGACATGAGTCTGGTCGGCCCGCGCCCCGAGAGCCCGGAACGCGCCTGCCGCTATTCCGCATGGCAGCAACAGCGGCTCTCCATGAAGCCCGGTTTGACTGGCCTCGCGCAAGTGCACGGTTTACGCGACCAGCACCCCTCGGAAGACAAGACCAGTCACGACCTGCAATACATCCTGCATCCCTCATTGTTGAAGGATCTTTCGCTACTCATTGAGACGGTTTGGACGTTAACCCTGCGTTTGATCCACGCCTTCGAGCGGCCGGGCTCCGCGCCCGTCGAGCCCAGCAAAGCAGCGCACCTGGCGTACCCCGGCACTCATTCTTTTTCGGAGATCTACCAGCATGCTCATCGGACGGAGTCCGGTTCGGATTAGCTTCGGCGGCGGAGGCACCGACCTCCCATCGTATTACCGGCAGTTCGGCGGCGCCGTGCTCAGCACCTCCATCAACAAGTATTTCTATACCATCCTCGGCAACCGCAACGATGGCCGCATCCAGGTCATCTCTTCCGATTTGCGCCTGTTTGGCAATTGGAGCGACCTGGCCGCTCTGCCCCCAGAGGGCAGCGGCCTCGAGATCCCCCTCGCCGTACTCAAAGACCTGGGCGCGGACTTGGCCGCCGATCTTTTCCTGGCGTCGGAAATTCCTCCCGGAACTGGCCTGGGATCGTCCGCCAGCGTCTGTGTCAACCTGCTCAAAGTGCTGACTACCCACTTACGATTTCCCCTGTCGAAATTCGACTTGGCGGAGCGCGCCTTCCGCATCACCCGCATCGGTCTAGGACGTCACGTCGGCAAGCAGGACGAATACGCCGCTGCCTTCGGCGGACTCAACTTCATTCGCTTCCACCCCGACGAAACGACGCAGGTCGAACCCGTGCCGCTCGATCCCGCCGTGCTCTCCGCCCTGCAATCGAACCTGATGCTGTTCTTTACCGGCTCGGCCCATCATTCCTGGGACATTCTTGCCGAGCAGGAACAATCGACGCGGCTGCCTGCCGGATCCGCCATCGATGCTCTGCACGAAGTGAAGGAAGCCGCCAATCATATGAAAGAAGCGCTCCTCAGTGGCGATCTCGAACGCTTCGGCCAACTGCTGGACCATGCCTGGCAGGCCAAGAAGCGCGTCTCCACCCGTATCTCGAACCCCCGCATCGACCATCTCTACCAGACGGCGCGCCACCACGGCGCGCTCGGCGGAAAGATTACGGGAGCCGGCGGCGGCGGCTTCTTGTTGCTCTACTCCCCTCCCGCCGCCCACCCCGCCGTGCGCTCCGCCATGCAGCGCGAGGGCGTGCAGGAAATGGCCTTTGCCTTCGACAGCCAGGGCGCCCAAATCATTGTCAACGACCCTTTCATCGATCACGACCAGCACGCCGGCACGCGTTGGACTTTTCTGCCTCTGGCGGCCGCCACGGTGGTCTGACGCAATTTCGCATCTTCCGGGCAAAGCAAAGATTGTCGTCCCCAGACAGAGTGTCACTCGCAATAGATTGTCATCCCGAGATCAGAATGTCGCTCCCAATAGACTGTCATCCCGAGCGCAGCGAGGGACCTTGGTTTCCGCCGATCACCGCACTGCGCCATCCACCGCGAGTCTCGCCTTGAAGGCTTTCCTTTTGGCCGGAGGTCATGGCACCCGTTTGCGGCCGCTCACCGATACCCTGCCCAAGTGCCTGGTGCCGATTCGCGGCAAGCCCCTGCTCGATATCTGGCTCGAACTCTGCGCCCGCTCCGGCATCACCGACGTCCTCCTCAATCTTCACGCCCATCCGCAGCAGATCGCGCGCCACCTTGAACAGGCCAATCCTCCAGTAAATGTCCGGGTCGTGCATGAAGAGCAATTGCTGGGATCGGCCGGAACGCTGGCCGCCAACCGTGCCTGGGTGGATTCCGATCCCGCCTTCTGGATTTTGTATTCCGACGTTCTCACCAATGCCAACCTGCGGCGCATGAGTGCCTTTCACTCCCGTTCGGGACGCGTCGCCACGCTCGGCCTCTACCGGGTACCGGACCCTTCCCGCTGCGGCGTCGCCATCACCGATCGTGCCGGCGTGATCGTCGATTTCGAGGAAAAGCCTCGAAATCCTCGCGCCAACTGGGTCTTTTCCGGACTGATGGTCGCCGCCCCGCAACTGCTGGACGAGATCCCGCGCGCCCTTCCCGCGGATATCGGCTTCCATGTCCTGCCTCGCCTCCTCGGCAGAATGATGGGCTATCCCATCGAAGACTACTTGCTCGACATTGGCACCCTGCCCAACTATCAAAGGGCGCAGGTCACCTGGCCCGGCGGCTCGATGCCGGCCTCGAACCAAAGTTCATTGGCACGGGCTGAGACTCAGACTAGCTTTTCTGAAGAGAACTCATGACTGGCGAAAAAAGGGCGCTAAAAGAAATGCCTCCCGCCGCCAATTCCCGCCACCTCCGCGGCATTATCTTCGACATGGATGGCGTCCTCATCGATAGTCACACCGCCCATCGCAAAGCCTGGCGCCAGTTTCTACATGCCTTGGGCAGGGAAGTTGCCGACTCCGAACTCGATTTCATCCTCGATGGCCGCAAGCGCGGCGATATCCTTCGCCATTTTCTCGGGGACTGTGCCGACGCGGACATCGAAAAATTCGGCAGACGCAAAGATTGCATCTTCCAGCAAATGCAACTTGAGGTCGCCCCGGTCCGCGGCGCAATTCAAATGGTGCGGGAGCTCTACCAGCAGGGCTTTTCCCTGGCGGTCGCTACCTCCGCCAGTAGCAGCCGTGCCTTATCGACGCTCAGCCAATTAAAATTGCTGGATCACTTTCAGGTCATCGTGACCGGCGAGGACGTCCCGCTCGGCAAACCCGATCCCTCGATTTACCGCGCCGCCCGCGCCCGCATGGCAATTCAGCCAGAGCATCTGATTGCCATGGAGGACGCCATCTCCGGAGTGCGCGCCGCAGTGGGCGCGGGCCTCTGTTGTGTCGGTCTGGCGACCCATGAGCTGCCCAAAAAATTGCTAGCCGCAGGCGCGACCCAGGTCATGCAGGATTTCGAATCGGCCTCGGTCGATCAGCTGGAGCGCATTCTCCTGCAATGGAACCGCGACCCAGGGTGCAGCCGAGCGGAACTGCCGTTCCTTCGACCATAGTTTAAGCAGAAAAGTTGAGTCGAAAAAGTTCAGGCGAAAATCTGCGCCCTATGGCTACCCAGTCCTCCCCTGCGTCCTCTGGGGTAAAGATTTTTCGTGGATAGATTTTCCTAAAGGTTCAGCCCTTGCTCGCGGCACACTTCCACAATCGCTAGCCGGTCCGGAGCTCCCAGCTTGCGCAAGATGCGGTGCACGTGGTTCTTCACCGTTTGTTCTGACAGATTCAATTGGCTGGCCATCTCTTTATTGGTAAGTCCTCGCTGTATCAGTCCCACCAGTTGTTGCTCTCTGCGGCTCAAGCCTAGTGAATTCCTCAAGTGCGCGCTGGGAATGGCGACCTTGTGCCGCGCCACCCACTGAAATAACGCAACCGACAGTGCCGCCGGACATACTGCCTCGCCGCTCGCTACCGCGCGAACCGTGCGGGCAACCTCGGTCGCCGAAGCGTCTTTGAGCACATACCCCAAAGCGCCCGCCTGCACGACGCGAAGAAAAATCGCTTCTTCCGCCTCCATGCCGACCATCACCACTCGGATCGCCCGATTTAATTGTTGAAGTGCACTCACCGGGCCATCTTCGTTCAGCACTCGCGCCACCGAATCGAGCACGACCACGTTCGCTCCCGTGGCCAGAATCTGATCGTACATCTCCGGTCCGTACGATCCCGCCCCGACCACGCGAATGTCATCCTTCTTCGAAAGGATGCGTAACAACGCCTCGCGCAACAGTCGGTTCTCCGCCAACAGAAAAACTGAGGCCACCGGCCCGGAAAATTCTGCTACTGCCGTTCCCATCACCTAACCATCCTCGCCTGTATCGTCCTCTTAGAAGTCCCTGCCCGGCCCAAAAAACTTTCGCGCAGCTTCTCTTTTCCAAAGCTACCTCCCCACGCTAAGTGCTCTCGCCAAAGCGGGTCAAGCAGAAAGCCTCGCTTCTCTCAATGAGGGTTCCCGCTGTGGGAATCCAGTTCCCTCCATTCCAAAAAGGACCGTCGATGCGCTTCGTTTCACGGCATCGCTTCAGAGGGGGTGCGGAAAAAAGTGGGTTGCTAAGGGCTGGGAAGGGCGCGACTCTTACTCGTGCGGTAAAGCTTCCAATGAATACGGTTTTACGCGGCCTAAGAGCAACTCAATTTTTCCTCGGTGTCGGCCCGCTCAGCAGACTCACGAACATCCGGTAAAACTTCTCCAAATCCAAATCATCCTGCACTTCCACCGGTCGCATCTCGGCCTTCGGCTGGTTCGCTTCGGTCCAGCTCAAAGTATTGCCGTAGCCCGCGCCGCGATCCAGATCGATATCCAGGAAAAGCGTTTCTTTCTTGGTAATCATTCCCTGATCGAGCCATGCCGCGGCCGCCAACTCATCCCACAAATAGTTGTAATTCCCTCGCAGCCGCGCATATTGCCCGACGTAGCGCGCCGCCGGCGAATTGCCGTCCTTGATCTGACGAATCAGCTCCTCGGTGAGCCGTGTCTTCACGGAAATATCCACCGGCGTGCACACAATTTTTTCCCACGGCGCGCGCAGCACAATGTGCGCTGCCTCCGGATCGAACCACAAATTGAACTCCCGCATGGGAGTATTGCGGAACTCAGGATTATCCGTATTCGGATTGAAGCTCCCTCCCATGAACACAAGCTCCTTGGCCAGCGCCGCGAATCCGGGATCGATCGAAATGGCCAGCGCCAGATTTGTCATCGGCCCGCCTTCGTAAATCGTCACTTGATGGGGATACTGGTGCACCATGCGCAGCAGGAAATGTGCCGCATCCTCGTTCGCCGGTTTAGTGGTCGGTCTGCCTTCCGGCATCTCTCCCAGGTCGTCGGCGGGATGATAATACTTTTGCGTCCACGCGCCCACCCACGGCACCACTCCAAATTCCCGCTCCCACCGCTCGGTTTCCTCTTTTTGCCGTACCAGCGGATACTCCGCGCCCGGCACGACCGGAATATCCGCGCGTCCGATCAGTTCCAGCATGCGCAGCGTGTGCGCCACCTCCTCGTTGAGCCATTGATCGCCTGTCACCACCGTGATGCCGAGAACTTCGGTCTGCGGCGACTGAATCAGCAGCAGCATCGACTGCTGATCGGTCCCCCCCGGCCCCGCCGCATCCTGATCGATGATGATCTTGCGTTTCTGCTGCCCCCAACCCAGGCACGATATCAATAGCATCGCGCTTAAGAAGAATGTTTTCAGTAATCTCATCAGTGCTCCCAAGATTGTCGTTTCCGGCATTCAAGTCATCACTTACGAAAATTATCTTCTAACAAAGACAAGGGCAGACTGAAATAATTCAGCCTGCCCAAACCTGCACGCGCCCCGACTGCCCTAGAAGTTAAGCCTGAGCGCAAATTGAACCAGTCGCGGATTGTTCACCGTCTGGTTGATCACCCCGAAACTCGACGGCGTGTTGATGTCCTGCTGGCCTGTATCGCCGATGCCGCCCATGAAAAATTGCGGATGGTTAAACAGATTGAAGAACTCCGCCCGGAATTGCAGGTTCATCGCCTCGCGCCAGGACAGCGGAAAGTCTTTGATCACCGAAAAATCCGTATTCACGAAATGCGGACCATACAACGGTGCCCGAGCCGCGGTCCCCAGTTCTCCCGCAGGTGCGCTCATGAAAGCGCATTGATTGAACCAGTGCGCCTTCGTGTGAATCTCCGAAGGCGCCGCACACAATGGATTCGCCGCCACCGGACCGGCTTGATTCGGATTGCCCACCTCGTCCGGCCGGTCGAAGGTAAAACCGTTATACGAGAAAAACACGCCTGACGGGTTGCTGCTGTCGACCACAAACAGCGGATAGCCCGAGGTCGCCCGCTCGATCAGGTTCACCTGCCAACGGCCGAGAATTGCATCTTCAGCTCCGCTCCAATTGCCGCCAAAGTGCTTGCCCTTGCCGAACGGCAGATCGTAAAGCACGCTCGCGGTAAAACTGTCGTTCAGGTTCAGCTGCGACAATCCCCAATCCAGCTTCTGTGTTCCCGGCAGGGGCCAGTACGTTGCTCCCACATTCGTGCCCAAGCCATCCGGCATTCCGGAATCGAACGTCCGCGACCAGGTATACCCCAGGAGCGCATAGATTCCATGTTGCGCGCTCTTGGTTTCCGCCTTCACTTGGAGCGAATCATAACGCGCCGCACCCACACTGTTGTTGCTGGCCACTATCTGGTAGGGAAATGCGTAAGGGAATGAGGGAAAACCGCACCCCAGGGTGTACCCGGTAACCGCCCCGCATGCTCCCGGCGACGATATGTTCTCGTTCACCTGGCTCACCAGAATATGCGCGCTCCGCGAGCCCGCATAGCCCACGGTCAGCACCAGGTTTTCGGGCAACTGGCGCTCCGCATTCAGATTGAACTGTTGGATGACTCCCTGTTTGAAGTTCCGGTTCTGCGATTGAATGGTTCCGGTGTAAGCTTGCGGATTCACCGGTGCCGTGTAGATCGCACCTGCTCCACTGGGCACCGTAGTGGTGGAAGGCGTGCCCACCGGAAGCAGGAAGCCGTTGCTCAGTCCGCAGCCCGGACTTCCAAATGGCGTGCAAATGCCAGTCGGGAAGGGATCGACTTCGGCGTAAAACGGAGGATTCTGCCACAGCCCCTGTCCGCCCTGGTTCCAGGCGGTATCGTGGAAGATCGCATATCCACCGCGCACGACCGATTTGTCGCTGCCCATCGGCTTGTAGGCAAACCCGAAACGCGGTTCGAGCGCCGTCTTGTCAAACTGAATTCCTACGCTTCCATTCGTTGCCACGCACACCGTGCACCCGCTCAACCCAGGGCTGCCGCTCGGGATATACCACTTCAGGCTCCGCACATCGAAGTTCGCTTGCCGGTTTTCGACCTCGGTCTCCGGCGTCACCAGAGACCACGCGAATCCCAGGTTCAACGTCAGGTTTGGAGTCACCCGCCAATCGTCCTGCACGAAGGGCCGGAACAGCTTCCAGCGCCGGCCCGTCGTACCGCCCAGGAAGGTCTGATCGTGCGCGGCAAAAACGCCCAGGCTTCCCAGCATCAGATCGGCAATGTCGTCGCCCGTTCCGAATCCCTGCTCTACCACGTAACCATCCTGAAAAGCATTGTTCCGTACGTTCATTTCCTCGGCGCGGAATACCAATCCGAAGCGGATGTCGTGTTTGCCGCGAATCAAGTCCAGCGTGTCCGACAGCGAGTAAACGTTGGTGCCGCCCTGGTAGGGCGCGTATCCGCGGTCCCCAATTGAAAAATAGCTGGACATCTGAAACGACGTGAGCCCGCAGCTAATGCAATCTTTCGTCGACTGATTCAGGCTCGCGGGATAGCCGGTAATGCCATCGCACTCGCTGCCCAGGTTCGCGCCCGGAATGTTCAGCTTCGCCGCCTCGCAGGTTCCCGTTCCGAACGAAAGAATATGGTTGAAAATCCGGCTGTAGCCGAAAGTGGCTTGGTTAATTGTGTTGGGCGAAAAAATGTGCGTCTCGGTCACCACGGCATTGCGCCCATGGTTGTTGATGTACTGGTTGCTGCCGAAAGCGTTCGCTTCCGCCCAACTTGGAGATCCTCCCGGAATGTAGTTGGTTGCCTGATCGTAGCTGAACCGGCCGAACGCCGAGTCCTTGCTGGAAAAATTGTGGTCCAGCCGAATGTCCCACGTTCCCTCATTCAGCCTTCGGGTGAACTGCTGCGCGTAGTTGTAACTGAGATTCGGATTCGTATTGTTTGGAGCTGGATACAATTGCGCGACCGCCAGGCCAATTGGATTTACGATCGATCCCGGAATGGTGTTGCAATTTTGCGTAACTCCACTTACATAGGGCTGGCTTCCATTCGCCGGAGTCTCCGGCAGGCCGGTTGCGATATTGCACTGAAAGGGCACCGGTGTGGGAACCCCAGTGTTATTCCCTGGAAGAATCTGAAACGGGGTGTAGGGATTAGTGAGCGGCAACGACGTAGTCGGATCATTGGCGAAATTAAAATTCCCGTTCGCGTCCGGAGTGACCATCGCCGTGTTCGGGACGTAGCCAGGATAGGTCACGCCCTCGCGCTGAATCTTGGCCTGGTAATCCGCGAAGAAAAACGTCTTGTCTTTCCTGATCGGACCGCCCAGCGAACCGCCAAACTGGTTCAGATTAAACTTTTCTGGCGAACTGGACGCGTAAGGAGTCGCATCCAGCGAGGTGTTCCGGAAAAACTCGAACAATGATCCATGCCACTGATTCGACCCCGATTTCGTCGTGACTAACACGGTCGGCCCGGCGCGCTCTCCATATTCCGCCGAGTAGTTATAGGTCAGCACTTTGAATTCCTGGATGTCGTCGATCGATGAAAAGATCGCGATTCCGCCCTCGTCTAACTGATTGTTGTCGTTGCCGTCCAGCAGCCAATCCGTGCTCTGTTCGCGCGAGCCACCCACCGACAGCGAAAATGATCCGCGCGTGGAGGCCTCGCTGCTTGCCGCTCCGTTGAAAAAGCTCACCGGACTGGTCGACGCGCTGGTTCCCGGCGTTAAGGTCGCAAGTTGGACAAAGTTGCGCCCGTTCAACGGAAGGTCTGCCACTTCCTCCGACGTGATCACCTGGCCCAGCGTCGGATTCGCCGTCTCCACCGCCACTTCGGTCGCATTCACTTGCACCGTCGAAGATACCGACGCGGGCGCCAGCGAAAAATTAACTTCCCGTTGCTCGTCCACCTGCAGCCGGACGTTCTCTTTGTTCCGTCGGCTGAAACCCCTGGTATTCAACGTGAATGGTGTAAAACCCAACCGGCAGCAGCGGCACCAGGTAGTGGCCGGAATCATCGGTGCGCGCATCTCGGGTGGTTCCCAGGCCCTGCGACAGGACTTTGACGCTGGCACCCGAGATCACGGCGCCCGCCTTATCTGTCACCGTGCCCGAAAAACTGCCGCTGGCCTGACCCTGCAGAAGTGGCGCGGCGGAAAGCGCAAACCAACAGAAAATTATGACCGGAAGAGCCCTTTTATTCAGCATCTGAATCCCCTTTCGGTGTTGACACCGGGCGACAAAAACGACAAGAAGAGACTTTGGATTCCACACTTTCACCGGGAGGTCTTTGCCGTAGAACCGCCCTTATAAATGGACGCTCCGCCCGAAGTCAAGACTATTCCGTCGCAGAAAAATAATAGCGGCCTGCCAAATCTTCGTCTCGGCACGCGTTCCCACGCCGCGAGGCAGATCACGATCGTAAGAATCAGCTAGGGTCGTGCTCGCGCCCACTCCGCATCAAAGCGGTCGCGCTCGTAAAACGAAGTTTGCGTGCCGATGCCCATGGTTGAAAGTCCGGCATACAGATTGGCGCGCCGCACCGCCTCAAGCTCTGGTATCCCTTCCGCCAGAAACACCGCAAAGCTCCCGATAAACGCATCGCCCGCTCCCGTGCTGTCGATACTCTTCATCGCAAACGGAGGTACGTGCTCCCGCACTCCGCTGCCGGCAAGAAACGATCCATTCGCCCCCATCGTGATGATCACACGTCGCACGCCGCTGGCCAGCAGCTTCTCGGCGCATTCCCTGGCGTTTTCCACATTACGCACTGCAATCCCGCTGACCGTCTCCGCCTCGCTTTCGTTCGGAATGAAGTAATCCAGCTCCGCCAGGTTCCCCATCTCGATCGCCTGCGCCGGCGCCGGGTTGAGAATGCAGCGAATGCCGTGCTTTCGCGCAAACGCAATCGTGTAATAAACCGTCTCCAGCGGGATTTCAAACTGCAGAACAATGCAATCGACGGATTGAAGCATCGCCGCCGCGGCATCCACATCGGCCGGTTTCAGCGCATCATTCGCCCCCTTCACCACAAGGATGCGGTTCTGCCCGCTCGGTTCAACAAAAATCGGGGCGACTCCACTCGATAATCCTTCGATCGGTTTGACATGCGTCGTGCCGATTCCCAGCTTCTTGAAATTTTCAATCGTAGCTGGCCCAAACAGATCGCTTCCCACCCGCGCCACCATGAATACATCCGCGCCGCAAAGCCGCGCAGCCACCGCTTGATTCGCGCCTTTTCCTCCGAAGCCCAGATGAAAGTTCTGCCCAAAGATCGTTTCCCCAGCCTTCGGGAACCGATCCGCAAACGTAGTCAAGTCAATGTTGGCGCTGCCCACCACCGCGATGCGAGGACGTCGATCCATAGTGTCTTAAAGGAATTAAGAGAAGGCCGAGTCTATGCGGCGCTCACGTCGATGTCAACGCCGCCTGGGTGGGGATGCCGCACGCGGCTCCTCATCGTTCGAACCCCGATTAGCGAACTCTCGGTAGTGGGTCAGTTCGAATCTGCCCCTGTTTGAGAGGCGTCATCCCGAAACCCGGCGCACTTCAGCCGGGTGAGGGATCTCCCGTAGGCAAAGGCATGTGCGGTGGGCGAGATCCCTTCGCCTGAGAAGCGGCTGCGCTCAGGACGACGCCCGCAAAGAAATTCAAACTGAGCCACTACTCGCTCAGCTTGTCGCCCGACCATCCCCAGGAGTACAGTTACTAGCTTTCCTACCTCATCCCTCGAAGGAGATCGATGTTCACACCGCCGAGTCTGGCCATTGCGCTGTTAATGATGATCACGAGCGCCGTTTGCTGGGGCTCCTGGGCTAACACCTACAAAGGCGTCAAAGGCTATCGTTTCGAGCTTTTCTACTGGGACTATGCCGTCGGCATTTTTCTGATCTCGCTCGTCCTCGCCTTCACCATGGGGAGCACGGGCAACGACGCGCATAGTTTTCTTAACAACGTTCGCGCCGCCGACACTTCGAACATCGTAAATGCCCTCATCGGAGGCGCCCTCTTCAACCTCGCCAACCTCTTGCTGGTGGCCGCAATTGACATGGCCGGACTCGCTGTCGCGTTTCCCGTCTCCATCGGAATCGCCCTCGTAGTCGGAACCGTCCTGAGCTATGCCCTGCAACCCAGAGGCAATGCCGCGTTGCTGGCCGCCGGCGTCGCCTGCGCCTTCATTGCTGTCGTGTTGGATGGCAAAGCTTACGGCAATCTCGCCGCCGCCGGGCGCTCCATCTCGAAAAAAAGTCTGATCACTTGTGTGGTCTCTGGAGTTCTCATGGGCCTGTGGGCCCCTTTCATGACCCACGCGATGACGCGCGGCAACTCGCTCGGACCCTACAGTGCCGCCGTGTTTCTCACCCTGGGCGCGTTGCTCTCCTGTTTTATCTGGAATATTTATTTCATGAAGCACCCGCTGGTCGGTGAGCCGGTAAGCTTCAGCGGATTTTTCAGCGGCCCGGCCTCGGGACACTTACTCGGCCTCTTCGGCGGATGCGTCTGGGGCGTTGGCACGGTCTTTAATCTCGTGGCCGCAAGCTTCACCGGCGTCGCCATTTCCTACGCCATCGGCCAATCCGCGCCCATGGTCGCCGCGCTCTGGGGAATTCTGGCGTGGAAGGAATTTGCCAACTCCGGCCCGCGCGCCAAAGCCTACCTCGGCCTGATGTTCGTCTTTTACGGACTGGCAATCTTTCTGGTAGCGCGCTCCAACGGCTAGATAAATTATTTTCCCTTAAGCCGCTCGGCGAATAACTTCAGGAATCGCTGCCGGTCCGAAGTCAGAACGACTTTCGCATTCGGCTGGAGTGGAATCACTCCCTCGATCTCATAGTGATCTCCATGCAACACGTTGTTCTCATCCGATCCCATTCGGTTGGCCACGGTCTCGCCGCGCGTGAACTCGCCCCTGGTTTCGACGTCCACGTGCATTTCCTTGAACGTGCCCAGCGTCGGATCGAGCGCGATCCCAACCGCGAGCGGATCGTACATGGCCGCGCCACTGTATCCATTGGCCTCGCCAATCCCCACACAGAAGGCGGCAATCTTCGCGATGAATTCAATCTGCGGCCCGCGCGACGATTGCAGCACCTTCACATAGTCATGTCCAAACTCGGTGCGTTCACCCACATCCGAGCCGACCATCGTCACCATCCACCCCGCATTAAAGACGATCTGCGCCGCCTCTGGATCGTTATAGATATTCGCCTCCGCCGCTCCGTTCACATTCCCGCCGCCGATCGAGCCGCCCATGATCACGATGTCCTTCACCAACCCCGCAATCGACGGATCCTT
>CAVQCP010000048.1:0-2500 GCA_963710965.1 uncultured Acidobacteriaceae bacterium
GCAACCGGCATCTTCACCGGCACTACAAGTTCGCCGTGTCAGTCGGCAAGACAGTCGCACTTTCGTTACGCCATTCGTGCAGGTCGGAACTTACCCGACAAGGAATTTCGCTACCTTAGGACCGTTATAGTTACGGCCGCCGTTCACCGGGGCTTCAGTTCGAAGCTTCGCTTGCGCTGACCTCTCCCTTTAACCTTCCGGCACCGGGCAGGCGTCAGCCCCTATACGTCGTTTTCGACTTTGCAGAGACCTGTGTTTTTGTTAAACAGTCGCAGTGCGCATTTCGCTGCGGCCCCCTCGAGCTATGAACTCTACCGGGGCACCCCTTCTCCCGAAGTTACGGGGTTATATTGCCGAGTTCCTTACCAACTGTTCTCACGAGCGCCTTTGGATATTCTCCTCGTCTACCTGTGTCGGTTTGAGGTACGGTTCCCTTGTATTCTCCTTAGAGGTTTTTCTTGGCAGCGTGGAATCGGCAGCTTTCACCCATACGGGTTACTGCTTTGCGCCTCAGTGATAGCTTCCTCGCGGATTTGCCTACGAGAAGACACCTTACACGCATCGACCGTCATAGCCATAGGACGGCCTGCTTATCCTCCTGCGTCACCCCATCGTATAACGAAACAAGGGAGGTCCGGAATATTAACCGGATGTCCATCGGCTACGCCTTTCGGCCTCGCCTTAGGGACCGCCTGACCCTGAGCGGATTAACCTTTCTCAGGAAACCTTAGACTTTCGGCGCGGAGGGTTCCCACCTCCGTTATCGCTACTTATGCCGGCAGGGTCTCTTCTCAACCGTCCAGTAGTCCTTTCGGTCTACCTTCAAACTGTTGAGAATGCTCTCCTACCACGCACAGCCGTAAGCTGTGCATTCGCTGCTTCGGTAACAGGTTTAAGCCCCGTTAAATTGTCGGCACCGGACCGCTTGACCAGTGAGCTATTACGCTTTCTTTAAAGGATGGCTGCTTCTAAGCCAACCTCCTGGCTGTCTGGGCGTTCCGACTTCCTTTCCCACTTAACCTGTATTTTGGGACCTTAGCAGGCGATCTGGACTGTTTTCCTCTCGACGACGAAGCTTAGCCCCCGCCGTCTGACTCCCGGATTGGTTGTTCTATGGCATTCGAAGTTTGATTGGATTCAGTAAGCTGGAAAGCCCCCTAGTCCATTCAGTTCTCTACCACCACGACAAATCATCCGAGGCTAGCCCTAAAGCTATTTCGGAGAGAACGAGCTATCACGGAATTTGATTAGCCTTTCACCCCTACCCTCAGCTCATCGGAGCTTTTTTCAACAAACACCCGTTCGGCCCTCCAGTGGGTGTTACCCCACTTTCAGCCTGGCCAAGGGTAGATCATCCCGCTTCGCGTCTATTCCTGCCAACTGATTCGCCCTATTCGGACTCGCTTTCGCTGCGGCTCGCTTTCGCTTAACCTTGCTGACAAGAATAACTAGCCGGCTCATTATGCAATAGGCACGCGGTCAGACTTTCGGCTTGCGCCGCATAGTCCTCCCACCGTTTGTAGGCACACGGTTTCAGGTACTATTTCACTCCCCTCGCAGGGGTTCTTTTCGCCTTTCCCTCACGGTACTGGTTCACTATCGGTCAGAAGCTAGTATTTAGCCTTACGGGATGGTCCCCGTAGCTTCCCGCAAAGTTTCTCGTGCTCCGCGGTACTCAGGTATCGACTTCGAGTTCAGTTCGTTTTCACCTACGTGGCTATCACACTCTATGGCCCCTCTTTCCAGAGGGCTTCAGTTAACGGACTGAATTGGTAACTCTACTGTTGTCGACCCTACAACCCCGGCCACACCCGAAGGTGGGACTGGTTTAGGCTGATGCGATTTCGCTCGCCACTACTCTCGCAATCGAGGTTTCTTTCTTTTCCTCCTGGTACTGAGATGGTTCACTTCCCAGGGTTCGCTCGTGCGTGACTATGGATTCATCACGCCGTACGGGAGGTTTACTCCCGTGGGTTTCCCCATTCGGAAATCCCCGGATCAAAGCCTGCTTGCGGCTCCCCGAGGCTTATCGCAGCTTGCCACGTCCTTCATCGCCTGCTTCTGCCAAGGCATCCACCATGCGCCCTTAGTAGCTTGACCACAAAATTTACTCGACACACTGGAGAGAGCTTTCAGCTGTCAGCCATCAGCCTTCAGTCAAAAACAAACCCCAACACGCCGCTTAAACTCTATGGGCCTTTGTGCTGCTCATCGCGCGGACGCGCCTATTAAATGCTCCGCACCCCAGCAGCTTCTCTCAGGCACTCATAAAAATTTACAACGCCTTGTATTTTGCCCAATCTATTCAGTTGTCAAATATCGTCCTCGTGAGAACTCGCCATTGGCATCAGCTCTAACACTTAAGTTAGAAGCCAAAACCTCCGGCTCTCACAGCCCGCGTGTGCGGGTATGGGTCTTGCTCAGTTCGAGGTGTGCAAACCCCTTACTGCCTCCAACCCAATGTTCGGCGCCAAGCGGACTTTCTTTGGACCGCGAACGG
>CAVQCP010000048.1:7500-44028 GCA_963710965.1 uncultured Acidobacteriaceae bacterium
TCTCCGTTCGATGGCAGCTTCGTTGGGCGCATCACGCAGGGACGGCGCGAGCACGCCGAGGCTGCGATTGCGGCGGCGGTGAAGGCATTCGGCACCACTCGCCGGCTTCCGGCCTTCGAGCGGCAGCGCGTGTTGCGGAGAATCGCTGAGGCCGTGGCCGCGCGCCGCGAAGAATTCGCGCGCACCATCGTGCAGGAAGCCGGCAAGCCCATTAAAGCGGCGCGTACGGAGGTCGAGCGGGCCATATTTATTTTTAATGTCGCCGCCGAAGAAACCACGCGGATCTATGGCGAATATCTGCCGCTCGACTGGCAGGAGTTCACCGCGGGTCGTTGGGGCATCGTGAAGCGCTTTCCCATCGGTCCCATCGCCGGGATCACACCGTTTAATTTTCCGCTTCATCTGGTAGCGCACAAAGTTGCGCCGGCGATGGCGGCGGGATGTCCTATAGTTTTGAAGCCGGCGCCGCAGACTCCGCTGACCTCGCTGTTGCTGGCGGAGTGCGTGCAGCAAGCGGGATGGCCCGATGGCGGGCTCAACGTGCTCCCGCTTTCGAATGAAAACGCCAGCCTGCTGGTCACCGACGAACGGATTAAGTTAATCAGCTTTACCGGCAGCGTGCCTGTGGGATGGGAGATCAAACGGCGCGCGGGAAAGAAAAAAGTCGCGCTTGAACTCGGCGGCAACGCGGGCTGCATTGTGCACGGCGATGCCGATGTCGAGTACGCGGCCGACCGCTGCGTTACGGGAGGGTTCACGTATGCCGGCCAGACTTGCATTTCGGTGCAGCGCATTCTCGTGCAGCAATCGGTCTACGGAAAGTTCATCGATTTTTTGGTCGAGGGCGTCAAGCAACTGAAAAGCGGCGATCCGATGGAGGAATCGACTGACGTGGGTCCGCTGATTCGGGAGAGCGACGCGGTGCGCGTGGGGAGTTGGATCGATGAGGCGGTGCGGGCAGGTGCGCGACTGCTGTGCGGTGGTGGCCGTCGAGGGTCGATTATTGAACCGGCGGTGTTGACCGGAACCAAGGCTGAAATGAAAGTGAATTGCCAGGAGATTTTCGGTCCGGTCGTGACCGTGGAACCTTATCAGACGTTTGATGAGGCCCTGCGCCGCATCAATAATTCCAACTACGGACTGCAGGCCGGCGTGTTCACGCGCGATGTGAAACTTCTTTTTCAGGCGTATGAGGAGTTGGAGGTTGGAGCTCTGATCGCCGGCGATATTCCTTCTTTCCGCATCGACCAGATGCCTTATGGAGGGATAAAAGACTCTGGTCTGGGGCGCGAGGGATTGCGCTACGCCATTGAAGAAATGACGGAACCGAAATTGCTGGTGATGAATTCAAGATAGTTTTCGAGTGCGGTTCCAAGAATAGTATTGAAATTTTCAGCAGCCGATCGATTGGAGATTTTTTTCGGGTCTGGCGGAAAAAGACGCGACAAGCGCTCGCGAAATATTTATAATTTCCGTTTTGCACAACTGACTGCGTAGCTGGCGCGAGTAAATATGTGGGT
Organism: uncultured Acidobacteriaceae bacterium; assembly: GCA_963710965.1. Lineage (GTDB taxonomy): Bacteria > Acidobacteriota > Terriglobia > Terriglobales > Acidobacteriaceae > Sulfotelmatobacter. The sequence goes on from CAVQCP010000048.1 coordinate 9,021, forward strand.
ATTTCTTTCGCGCCGTGAACGTCACAACATCTACCAATAAAACTACATGGTCTACCGGGTCTCGTTCGTAGCGTCTGAAGCTAGCAAGTAAGCATGTCGCAGATTTTTCATCGCAGTACCAATACCCTGTCCCGGGCCACGATTTTTGGCGCGGTGTTCGTGCTTGCCGCACTGGGATGGGTGGCCATGGAAGTACAGCGTTCGCCATACATTACTTATGCCGGCGTCCGCAAACCCCAGCCCGTGCCTTTCAGCCATGAGCATCACGTGGCTGGACTCGGCATCGACTGCCGCTACTGCCACACCTCGGTCGAGACTTCCAGCTTTGCCGGAATTCCTCCCACCAAGACTTGCATGAACTGCCACTCGCAGATTTGGACGAATGCGCAGTTGCTGGAGCCGGTGCGGGCGAGCTACCGGAGCGGCCAGAGCCTGCAGTGGGCGCGGGTGAACCAGCTTCCGGACTTCGTGTTTTTCAATCACAGCATTCACGTGACAAAAGGGGTTGGGTGCAACACGTGCCATGGCCCGGTGGACCAGATGCCGCTGATGTATCAGGAGGCGTCGTTGCAGATGGAGTGGTGCCTGAATTGCCACCGCTCCCCGGAAAAGAATCTGCGGCCGCGCGACCAGGTGTTCAATATGCGCTACGAGCAGCCCACCACCGCAAAACCGGTGGTTTTTGAAGGGCAGAGTTATACGGATCAAGATGAACTGGGGCTGGCCCTGGTAAAGAAGTACAACGTGCGCAGCGTGGGAGACATTACGAGTTGCAACACGTGCCACCGGTAGTGCTAGAGATCCTTCGACTGCGCGAGACTTCGCTTCGCGAACTCTCGCTTCGCTCAGGATGACACAGTGTGTGATGTGGAACCAATGAAGATCAAACATCAAGACAACAGCGCGAAGCCAGAAGATGTTTGCCCCAGTCAGAAGGGCAAACTCGATCTCGATACTCTTCGCGCGCAAATCAACGAGGCCAACGAAAGCGAGAAGATCAGCGGTCCGGAGTATTGGCGCAGCCTGGAAGAGCTTGCCGGCAGCGCCGCGTTCCAGGAGGCGCTGCACCGCGAATTCCCTAAAGGCGCTTCGGAATGGCTCGATTCGGTTTCGCGGCGTGGCTTCCTCAAAGTAATGGGCGCGTCTATGGCGCTGGCCGGAATGACTGGCTGCGTCAAGATGCCCAACCAGGAAATCGTCCCCTACGTCCGGCAGCCGGAAGATGTGATCCCGGGGCGTCCGATGTTTTATGCGACGGCGAGCACACTTGGAGGATACGCCAACCCGCTGCTGGTCGAGAGCCACATGGGCCGGCCCACCAAGATCGAAGGCAATGCGCAACATCCGGCATCGCTGGGCGGGACGGATATTTTCGCGCAGGCCTCGATTCTCGGGATGTACGATCCCGACCGGTCGCAGAATGTGATTTCGATGGGGGATCAGCGCTCATGGCGGACGTTCCTGAGCGCTTTGCACGGGCCGCTCAACGCGCAAAAAGCGCTGCACGGTGCGGGCATTCGCATTCTCAGTACGACCGTTTCTTCGCCCACGCTGGCTGATCAGATCAAGACTTTTCTCACGGCTTATCCGCAGGCGAAGTGGCATGTTTACGAGCCCATCAATCGCGATAACGTGCTGGAGGGGGCGAAGCTGGCGTTTGGACAGCCGGTCGAGACCCGCTACGATTTTTCGAAGGCCGACGTTATCGTCTCGCTGGATGCCGATTTCCTGTATGCGGGTTTTCCGGGAAATGTGCGCTATATCCGCGATTTCGCGGCGCGGCGCAATCCCGATGGCAACATGAATCGGCTATACGTCATTGAGAGCACACCGACTTCGACGGGAGCGAAGGCGGATCATCGGCTGCCGATGCATGCATCCGAGATCGAAGCGGCTGCGGCGGAACTCGCGGTTGGCTTGGGTGTGAAAGGCAGTGCCGGGATTCCGAGCGGCGCGGCAGCGAATTACATTGCGGCCGTAGTGCAGGACTTGCAAAGCCACAAAGGGTCGAGCCTGGTGCTGGCCGACGATCATCAACCGCCAGCGGTGCACGCGTTGGCGCACATCATTAATCAAAGCCTCGGCAACATCGGCAAGACAGTAACGTACACCGATCCGGTGGATGCCAATCCGGTCAATCAAGGCGCGTCGATCAAAGATCTCGTCTCGGATGTTCAAGCCGGCAAGGTGGATCTGCTGATCATTCTCGGCGGCAATCCGGCTTACGATGCGCCGGCCGAGCTCAATTTTGGCAATGTGCTGAAGAACGGCCAGATTCCTCTGCGCGTGCATCTCGGGCTGTACAACGACGAAACCGCGGAGCTCTGTCAGTGGCACGTCAATCAGGCGCATGAACTGGAAACCTGGGGTGATGCGCGCGCCTACGACGGGACGGTTTCAATTATTCAGCCGTTGATTGCGCCGCTGTATAACGGCAAGAGCGCGCTGGAATTGGTGGCACTGCTCAACGGTCAATCCGACGCTTCAGGCTACGATCTGGTTCGGGCGTATTGGCAGAAACAGCACACGGGCGCGGACTTCGAGGCCTTCTGGCGCAAGTCGCTGCACGACGGGTGGATCGAAGGAACGACTTACAATCCGAAAAATGTGGAAGTGAAGGGCGAGAACCTGCCGGCCTCGAATCAGGCGACAGCGGCCGCGAATTCGATCGAGCTGAACATCCGGCGCGACCCCACCATCTACGACGGGCAATTTTCCAACAACGGCTGGCTGCAGGAAATTCCCAAGCCGATGAATAAGCTCACCTGGGACAACGCCGTACTGATCGGCCCGAAGATGGGCGAGCGGCTGGGAATCAAGACCTGCGACCTGGTCGAACTCGAGCTCAATGGAAAGAAAGTAACCGGCCCAGTCTGGATTCAGGTCGGCCATCCCGACAATTCGGTCACGATCACGCTTGGCTACGGCCGCCGGCGCGCGGGCCGGGTAGGAACCGCGCAGGGTTTCGACGCGTATTCTTTACGCACCAGCGCTGCGCCCTATTTCGCTACGGGATTGAAAATCCGCAACACCGGCGAAAGATACGTGCTGGCATCCACCCAGGGTTATCAGTCGATGGACACGCCGGATGGCGGCCACCGGCCACTGGTCCGCGAAACTGCGCTTGAGGAATACCGGAAGAATCCCGACTTCGCCAAAGAACAAGGAGAAGAGCCCGCGCCCGGCCTCACCCTCTACAAACCTTATCCCTATAAGGAAGAAGAATACGCATGGGGCATGGCGATCGATCTCAATTCCTGCGTCGGTTGCAACAATTGCATGATCGCCTGCCAGTCGGAAAACAACATCGCGGTCGTGGGCAAAGAGCAGGTCGCCATCGGTCGCCACATGCACTGGATTCGCGTCGACTCTTACTTCCAGGGCGACCCGGATAATCCGAAGGCATATTTTCAGCCTGTGCCCTGCCAGCAATGCGAGAACGCGCCGTGCGAAGTGGTCTGTCCGGTGGGCGCGACCAATCACAGCAGCGAAGGCTTGAACGACATGATTTACAACCGCTGCGTGGGGACGCGCTATTGCTCGAATAACTGTCCATATAAGGTGCGGCGGTTTAATTTCTTTCTTTTTCAGGATTGGGTGACGCCGCAATACAAGATGATGCGAAACCCGGATGTCAGCGTGCGCAGCCGGGGCGTGATGGAGAAGTGCTCCTATTGCGTGCAGCGAATTACGGAGCACCGCATCGACGCCGAAACCGCTTCGGTGCGCGAAGGCAAGAAAATCGAAGTCCAAGACGGCGAGTTGCAGACCGCATGCCAGCAGTCATGCCCGGCGGGCGCGATCATTTTTGGCAATATCAACGATCCCGAGAGCAAGGTTTCGAAATTAAAGGCGCAGGCTCGCAATTACAGCCTGCTGGGCGAATTGAATACGCGACCGCGTACGACTTATTTGGCGGAAGTGAGCAATCCGAATCCGGAGTTGAAGGGATAGGAGCGGCTTCCGGCGGCGGGAGAAGAAGAAGCAAGAAAAGCAATGGACGAGCAGATTAAAACCATCGACGCGCAGCGGGCTCCGGTGATCGAGCCGGGGCATACTTTCGCCACGGTCACGGAGAAGATCAGCGCGATTGTGCTGACGCGGCCCGCGTCCAACGGCTGGTTCATCGGCTTCGGCTTCTTCTTCATGCTGACGATGATGATGCTCTATGCCATTGGCTACCTGTTTCTGCGAGGCATTGGCATCTGGGGCGACACCATTCCGATTGGGTGGGGATTCGCCATCGTCAACTTCGTGTGGTGGATCGGTATCGGCCATGCCGGCACGCTGATCTCGGCGATCCTGCTGTTACTACGGCAATCGTGGCGTAATTCGATTAACCGCTTCGCGGAGGCCATGACGCTATTTGCCGTCGCCTGCGCGGGAATTTTTCCGGCGATTCACGTGGGACGTCCGTGGCTGGCGTACTGGCTATTCCCCTATCCCAGCACCATGGGGGTGTGGCCACAATTCCGCAGCCCGCTGATGTGGGACGTTTTTGCGGTTTCGACTTATGCCACCATTTCGGCGCTGTTCTGGTTCATGGGGCTGATTCCGGACTTCGGCACGTTGCGAGACCGCGCCACGCATCCGGCGGCGCGCATGATTTACGGCATGCTCTCGATGGGATGGCGAGGGTCGGCGCGGCACTGGCATCGCTATGAAACAGCGTATCTGCTGCTGGCGGGATTAGCTACGCCGCTGGTGCTCTCGGTTCACACTGTGGTGAGCTTCGATTTTGCCATCGGCATTGTTCCGGGATGGCATACGACGATCTTTCCGCCGTACTTTGTTGCCGGCGCAATTTATTCCGGATTTGCCATGGTGCTGATGCTGGCGATTCCGATCCGCAAGATTTATGGGCTGGAAGATTTCATCACGGAGCGGCACCTGCAGAACTCGGCCAAGGTCATGCTGGCCACCGGGCTGATCGTGGCGTACGGCTATGGCATCGAGGCCTTCATGAACTGGTACAGCGGCGATCGCTACGATGCTTTCACGCTGTGGAACCGGCTGCACGGCCCGTACCATATCGCCTATGCGATGTTGCTGATTTGCAACATTTTCATTCCGCAATTGCTGTGGATTCGCAAGTTGCGTACTAGTCCGCTCGCATTGTTCCTGGTTTCGTTCGATGTGCTGGTAGGCATGTGGCTGGAGCGCTTCGTTATTGTCGTGGTCAGCCTGCATCGCGACTTCCTCACTTCGTCCTGGGGAATGTATTACCCCACGCGCTGGGATTGGATGACTTACATCGGCACCATCGGCATGTTCCTGGCGGCGATGTTCCTGTTCCTGCGCTTCCTGCCGGCCATCTCGATCTTTGAAATGCGCACTCTGCTGCCGGAAGCGGAGGTCAAAGAGTAATGGCGAAGACTGAGCGCATTTACGGAATCATGGCCGAGTTCGATTCGGCGCAGGCTTTGGTGGACGCGGCCAGGCGCACGCATGAGGCCGGCTACAACAAGATCGACGCCTACAGCCCGTTTCCCATTGAAGGGCTGGCGGAAGAGATTGGTTTTTATCATGACGAGGTTCCGCTGGTGGTGCTGATCGGTGGAATTATCGGCGGCCTCACCGGCTACCTCATGCAGTACTGGATGTCCGCGGTCGATTATCCCCTGAATGTCGGCGGCAAGCCGCCGCATTCGTGGCCGGCGTTTATCGTGATCACGTTTGAGATGACAATTCTGTTCGCGGGAATTTCCGCAGTCTTCGGCATGCTCGCCTTGAACGGCCTACCCATGCCGTATCACCCGGTGTTCAATGTGCCGCGCTTCAGTTCGGCTTCGAAGGATCGTTTTTTTCTGATCGTGTTTTCTTCCGACAAGAAGTACGACCCGGCAGATACGCGAACTTTTCTGGAAGGATTACAACCGCGGTCGATTTCGGAGGTGCCGGCATAAATGGCGCGCCTCCGAGAAATTTCTTTCATTGCAGCCTTGGGCTGTCTATTGCTGCTCTCCGGCTGCCGGCTCGACATGCAGGTCCAGCCTAAGCAGAATCCGCTTTCGCGCAGCGATTTTTTCGCCGACCAGCGCTCCGAGCGTCCGCCAGTCGAGGGCACGGTCGCTCGTGGCCAGTTGCACGCCGACAGATATTTCTATAGCGGAAAGATTGGCAGCAGCCCGGGCGATTACATGCCATTTCCCGTGACCAAGGAAGTTCTGGAGCGCGGCCGCGAGCGTTACAACATTTATTGCTCGCCCTGCCACTCATTGGTGGGCGACGGAAACGGCTTCATTCCCTCGCGTGGATTTTCCATCAAGCCGCCGTCGTATCACATTCCGCGCCTGCAAAAAGCGCCGTTGGGATATTTCTTCGATGTGATCACTAACGGCTACGGCATCATGCCCGACTATCGCTCGCAAATTCCACCCGAGGACCGGTGGAAAATCGTGGCCTACGTGAAGGCGCTGCAACTCAGCCAGAGTGCGACTCGCGCCGACGTTCCCGCGGGACAGGAATTTCCTTCGCCACCGCCGAACTTCCACGGCACCATGGGCTCGGGCGCAACTCTCCCGACGATTCCTTCGGTGCACGTTGACGCCGCCGAGCCTCCTTCGGAGGAAAAGAAATGAGCGCGGCCACTCCCCATATCGATCTGTCGCCGCCCGCGATTGTGAAAACGATTTCGCAGCGATCCCTCATTGTCGGGGCGATTTTCGCGGTGATTTCCGGCTTCGTTGCGTTCACTCACCCCGAGGAGTTTTACCGGGGCTACCTGCTCGGCTTTATGTGCTGGCTGGGGGTGGCGCTGGGATCGATGGCGATACTCATGATCCGGCACCTGACCGGAGGCGGCTGGGGCACGGTGATTCGCCGCATCCTGGGTGCGGCGATGCGGACTTTGCCGCTGCTGGCCGTTCTTTTCATTCCAGTCGCATTCTCGGTGCTGAAACATAGCATCTACCCGTGGGCGATACCGGTGGAGGCTATTCAGGAGCCGCGCATCCGCGAGCACCTGATCAAGAACGGCTTCGTTCGAAGCTATCTGAACCCTACCGGGTTCATCGTTCGCGCCATCATTTATTTCGCCATCTGGAACGTGCTGTCGTTTCTGCTGTCGAAGTGGTCGAAACAAACCGACAGCCCGAGTACACCCAATAACAGCGAGCGTTTCAAGGCGGTCAGCGGCCCCGGCCTGATTTTGTATGCGTTTACGATCGGCTTCGCCGCCATCGATTGGATCATGTCGTTTGACCCGACGTGGGTCTCGACCATGTTTGGTCTGATCATCCTGATTAACCAACTGCTCTCGGCCATGTGCTTCGCGGTGGTGGTGGAGCGGATTCTGTTCGATTACAAGCCGATGTCGGAGTTGTTGAAGCCGGATTTTGTTCACGACCACGGCAAGTGGATGCTGGCCTTTACCATGGTGTGGGCCTACTTCAGCTTCTCGCAGTGGCTGATTATCTGGGCGGGCAACCTGCCGCAAGAAATCACGTTCTATCTGAGACGGCTGAACGGCGGCTGGGGATGGATCGGCCTGGTGCTGGCTTTCCTGGGATTCGCCGGGCCATTTGCCCTGCTGCTTTCGCGGCCTTTCAAGCGCAATATTCGAAAGCTGGTCTGGCTTGCGGTGTGGATGCTTTTTATTCGCTATCTGGATGCGTTCTGGATTATCGAGCCGAATTTTTCAAAGACGCTGACCGTAACGATCGCCGACTTAGTCGTGCCCATCGCCATCGGCGGAATCTGGTTGTGGTATTTCTTCCGCAATCTGGGTTCGCTGCCGCTGGTGCCGGCTTATGACCACGATGCGCACGAGGTGCTGCAGCCCGAACATCACATTCATTCGCAAGGAACACCGTGAGCGATGGGAGAACATGGCAGCGGCTTCTGAATTTTCGAACAATCTCTGAATTTTTGAACAATCAATGACTGACGAAATCAAACACGGGAACGGCGACGGCGGCTACGAGCATCAGGACCTCGGCGCCTCCGGCATTCTCTATTTCCTTCTCGTCCTTGGCATCGCCACAGTGATTTGCATGGCCGGGCTGAAATTCGTCTACAACTATCTTGACCGTCGCGAGAAGGCCGGCCAGATCCCGGTCAATCCCCTGGTCACGCACGTTCCCGAGGACACGCGCCACGTTGCGCCAGAGTATCCGGCAACGGCCTTCCCGAGCCCCAGGCTGGAGAGAATTGAAGGCGACGAACTAAACGCAGATCTGATTCAGGAACAGAAGACACTCTACAGTTACGGCTGGGTCGACCAGAATGCCGGGACCGTGCACATTCCAATCGACCGGGCGATGGATTTGCTGGCGCAGCGCGGCCTGCCGGTGCGTCCGCCAGGCGCGGGCAATGAAGCCGCCGCCGGAAACGCTAGCGACAAGAGCGTAACTCCGGGGGCAGATAAGAAGGACATGAAGTGAGTTGTTTTGTGAATGGAAAAAAGAACAATACGATTTTCGCTGCGGGCATTCTACTGGCGGTGGCGCTGCTTGCGCTTTCGGCGACCGCGCAGATGAATAACGGAATAATGTCTCCGCCGGCGAACACGCGCCCGCCGCGCCTCGAAAACGTCGGAATCGATCAACATCTCAATGCCCAGGTCCCGGGCGATCTCACTTTCCTCGATGAAACCGGCAAGAGTGTGAAACTGGGCGATTATTACGGGAGCAAGCCACTCCTCCTGAATCTGGTTTATTACAACTGCACCATGCTGTGCGGCGAAGCTCTGGCCGGCTTGTCGAGCGCGATGCGGTTGGTGAAATTCGACGTGGGCAAGGAGTTCGATGTAATCACGGTCAGCTTCGATCCGCGGGAGACGCCCGCGATGGCCGCGGCTAAGAAGAAAGATTATGTGGAACGCTACGGCCGCGCCAATGCTGCGGCGGGATGGCATTTTCTGACCGGGCAACCGGATGCAATCAACGCTCTGACGAAAGCGGTCGGCTTCAATTATCAATACGACCCGAAGAGCAATCAATACGCGCACGCGACCGCGATCATGGTGCTCACGCCGCAGGGCCGCATCTCGCGCTACTTCTACGGCATCGATTACCCACCGAAGGATCTGCGCATGGGACTGGTGGAGGCATCGCAGAACAAGATTGGCAACGCGGTCGACGCGGTTCTGCTGTATTGCTATCACTACGACCCGGAGACGGGAAAATATGGCGCGATGGTCGCCAACATTCTGAAGTTGTCGGCAGGGGCGACCATTTTGTTTATCGGAGGATTACTGCTTATTTTGTGGCGGCTGGACCGCGCAGCCACGCAGAAGGCGATGACCAGGGCAATGACTAGAAAGACGGCGACGAACCGGTATGCTCAATAATTTTCCATTATGGCCGGATCAGGCCTCCACCATGGCGCACCGGGTGGATGCGCTGTATATTTTTCTGCTCATCATCACCGGGATGATGGCCCTGCTGGTCTGCACGCTGGTCATCTTTTTTGCGGCTCGCTTCCGCCATCGTCCCGGCGTACCCGCCGAACAAATCGAAGGTTCTCTGGCGCTGGAAATCACCTGGAGTGTGATTCCACTCGGTATCTTCATGGTCATCTTTATCTGGGGCGCGGTGGTGTATTTCAAAGAACGGACTCCGCCCGCCGACGCCACGGAAGTGTATGTCGTGGCGAAACAATGGATGTGGAAGGTGGAGCACGCCGAAGGCCAGCGCGAAATCAACGAACTGCACGTTCCCGTGGGGCGCGACATCAAACTCATCATGACCTCGCAGGACGTGATCCACAGCTTTTATATCCCAGCCTTCCGCATCAAGCAGGACGTTCTGCCCGGCCGTTACACGGTGGAGTGGTTCCACGCCACCAAGCCTGGCGTCTATCATCTGTTCTGCGCGCAATATTGCGGCACGCAGCATTCGGGCATGGTGGGCGACATCGTGGTCATGGAGCCCGCCCAATACGAGGCGTGGATCAATAGCGGCGCGACCGGCCCACTCTCGGCCAGCGGCGAGAAAGTTTTTGCCGAACTGGGCTGCTCCACCTGCCATCGCAGCGATGTGCAAGGGCGCGGGCCCAATCTACAAGGAGTTTTCGGTCATCCGGTTCAACTCGAGGATGGCCGCACGGTTACGGCGGATGAAAATTATCTGCGCGAGTGCATTCTCGATCCGGGCTCGAAGCGCCTCAAAGGATTTCAGCCCATCATGCCTACGTTCCAGGGCTTGGTGAACGAAGAGCAGGTGAACGCGCTGGTCGCGTATATCAAATCGATGTCCGATATGAAGCCCGGCGCAAAAACCAATGCCAGCGCCGCTCCGTCGGAAAGCAACGTCGAGGCCCAAGCCCAAGTACACGGAAGTCAGGTGCAATAGTTATGCCGAACCCGATCCCTCAATCAACCGTTCCTGCCGTCGCCGCCGAACGCGAGAACTATCTGAACACGAAGTACGGCGTGTGGTCGTGGCTGCTCACCACCGACCACAAACGCATCGCGCTGCTCTATCTCATTTCGATCACGTTCTTCTTCTTCATCGGCGGATTCTTCGCGCTGCTCATCCGCCTCGAGTTGCTCACCCCTGCGGGTGACCTGGTTCAGGCCGATACCTACAATAAGCTCTTCACCCAGCACGGCATGGTCATGGTGTTTTTCTTCCTCATCCCATCGATTCCGGCTGTGCTCGGCAACTTCCTCGTGCCCATGATGATTGGGGCGAAAGATCTGGCCTTCCCGCGCATCAACCTGCTGAGCTGGTATCTGTACGTGATCGGCGGGGTGATGATGCTGCACACGATCTTGACCGGCGGCGTCGATACGGGCTGGACGTTCTACGCGCCTTACAGCACCAACTTCACCAACACAAAAATTGTGGAAGCGGGGCTGGCTATTTTTGTTGCGGGATTCTCTTCCATCCTCACCGGCCTTAACTTCGTGGTGACGATTCATCGCATGCGCGCCCCCGGCATGACCTGGTCGCGGCTGCCGCTATTCATCTGGGCGCATTATGCGACCAGCATCATCCAGTTGCTGGGGACGCCAGTGGTTGCGGTCACGATTGTGCTGGTGGCGGCGGAACGCGCCTTGCATCTCGGCATCTTCGATCCCAAACTGGGCGGCGATCCGGTACTGTTTCAACATCTGTTCTGGTTCTACTCCCACCCCGCGGTCTACATCATGATTTTGCCCTCGATGGGAGTGGTCACCGAAATCATCGCCTGCTTTTCCCGCAAGCGCATCTTCGGCTATCACTTCGTGGCGTTTTCCTCGATCGCCATCGCTGTCTTTGGATTTCTGGTCTGGGCCCACCACATGTTCGTGGCCGGAATTTCGGTATACGCCGCGCTGGTTTTTTCTTTCCTGAGCTACGCCGTAGCCTTGCCCTCCGCCATCAAAGTCTTTAATTGGACGGCTACTCTCTACAAAGGCTCCATTCACTACGATGCGCCCATGCTGTACGCCTTTGGCTTTCTCGGACTCTTCACCATCGGCGGCCTCACCGGATTATTTCTGTCTGCCCTCGGCCTCAACGTTCACGTTCACGACACCTATTTTGTGATTGCCCACTTCCACTACATCATGGTGGGCGGCGCGTTGATGGGCTATCTCGGAGGCATGCATTTCTGGTGGCCGAAAATTTCCGGCAAGCTCTATCCCGAGGGCTGGGCGCGGCTGGCGGCGCTGATCGTCTTCATCGGATTCAATCTCACCTTCTTTCCGCAGTTCTTGCTGGGCTACATGGGCATGCCGCGCCGTTACTACGATTACAGCCACATGCCGGAATTTCAGATATTGAACGTTCTTTCGACCGCCGGTGCGACCGTCCTCGGCGTGGGATATCTGCTGCCCATGGTTTATTTCCTGTGGTCGATGCGCTATGGCAAACCAGCTTCCGATAATCCGTGGAATGCGGCGGGGCTGGAATGGAAGACGGCATCGCCGCCGCCAACCTTCAATTTTGACGAAGAGCCGGTGGTGACCTGGGAAGCTTACAACTACGACGAGTTGGACGCACCGCCGCACTCGCAGGAGGTCCCCGTTGCCCGATAGCACTCTCGTCGGACTTCATCACGAAGAGGAGCACCATCCCGAACTGCTGCACCATTTTTCCGACGCCGAACAGCAGCGCGATGCCTCCAGCCTCGGTATGTGGGTGTTTCTCGCCACCGAGCTTATGTTTTTCGGCGGCATGTTCTGCGCCTATCTCGTCTATCGCCACTGGTATTTCGGCGACTTCGGCGCCGCCAGTAAATCGATCAACATGGCCATGGGCGCCACCAACACTGCCGTGCTCATTTGCAGCAGCTTGACCGTGGTGCTCGCGGTTTGGGCGGCGCAAACCGCTCGTCGAGGTTTGCTGCTGATCAGCCTTGCGGTCACTATGCTGCTCGGCCTCACGTTTCTGGGCATCAAGGGAGTTGAATACCGGGACAAGTTTGTCGAGCACCACGTCCCCGGAGCTTCGTTCAGTTTTCACGAAACGATCCCAGGGCGTGAGGGGGAATACGCGAATCCGCAGCACGCGCAGATTTTCTTCGCTCTTTATTTCGTCATGACGGGCTTGCACGCGCTGCACATGATCATCGGTCTGGGCATTTTTACGTGGCTTTTTTCCATGGCGTGGAAGGGACGTTTCACGCCGGAGTACAACACTCCGGTTGAGATCGGCGGCCTGTACTGGCACTTCGTCGATATCGTCTGGATTTATTTGTTTCCCTTGCTGTATCTGATCGACCGTCACCGATAAGGCGCACTATGTCTGCACACTCAAAATCGTCGCCGCTTCCCCTGTATTTCGCCGTCTTCATTGCATTGCTGATAGGAACCGGCTTGACGGTATTCGCCGCAACGCTCGATTTGGGTCCATTCAATGCGCCCGTCGCACTCGGTATCGCTACGATTAAGGCAACTCTTGTCGCTCTTTTCTTTATGCATGTGTGGCACGCTAGCGAAAAATTGACCAAGCTAGTGGTGATCGTGGCGATCTTCTTCCTCATACTGCTTTTGGGGCTGACTATGTCGGATTACGCGACCCGGCCGTGGAGCTAGAAACAGCCGGGACCCCAGCGGCGTGCTGGGTACCCAAAGAAACGCTCCGCCCAAGAACCAAGTTCTCCCCTCTGTTTCTCATCGAATCTGCGGTATACTCCCGCCGAACCCTCTGCACGACTTTTTTGGAGGTGATTTATGGCATTCTGCAATGCTTGCGGCGCGACGATCGTTCCGGGAACCCGCTTTTGCAACAAGTGTGGCGCGACGATTCTAGCTTCGACACTACCCTCGGCTTCCGCCACGCCGCCAGGCCCTGGTCCCGCACCTGCGGCGCCAGGCACAGTTTCCGTAGGCAGCACTGCGCCTAGCTCCGGCGGAGGAGCGCTGAAAGCTGTTTTGATCGTGGTCGGCGTGATCGTGGTCGCCGGAATTCTCGCCGTCGCGGCGGGCGGATTCTTTTTCTGGCGCGTCGCCCATCGCACTCACGTGCACCAGGAAGGCGACAACGTGAAGGTCGAAACCCCCTTTGGTACGGTGGAGACCACCAAAGATCCCGACCAGGCGGCGCGTAATCTGGGCATCGAGCTGTATCCTGGAGCCGAGGTTCTGAAAGACGGGTCGAGTTCTACAACTTTCGGATCGATGCACACGGCAACGCTCAACGCGGAGAGCCCAGACTCGGTTGACAAGATCTGCAGCTTTTACAAGCCCAAATTTCCCAATGCAATGGTCATGTCCAACACCGATAACCAATGCACAATTGTCTCGAACGATCAGAAGAATACAGTCACGATCAGCGTAAAACCCGAAGGCGACAAAAGCAAAATCATGATCACCCACGTAACGCACAATTCGAATCAATCCGATTGATCGTGGGGTGGAAGTCAGTCAGGGTCCATGCCGGAGCACTTCGCTGAATCTCAATCCGCTGAACCTGCGCGATCCGCAAGCTTAAACTCTTCACGGGTGGATGCCGTGGGCCTGGCCGAGGCGCTGCGCCTGCAGATTCGTGGGGAAGTGCGCTTTGATCGCAGTGCTCGGGCCCTCTACGCAACGGACGGCTCGAACTACCGGCAGGTCCCGATCGGGGTTGTCATTCCTCGCGATAACGACGATGTGATCGCGAGTGTCGCGCTCTGCCGCGAGTTCAACGCACCGCTGCTGAGCCGCGGCGGGGGAACTTCGCTCGCCGGCCAATGCTGTAATGTCGCGGTGGTTCTCGATTTCTCCAAGTACATGGCGAAGATTTTGGAGATCGATCCGGCGCGCCGCATCGCCCGGGTGCAGCCCGGAGTTGTGCTCGACACCCTGCGCGCCGCCGCGGAAAAACACCATCTCACCTTTGGACCCGACCCGGCCACGCACGACCGCTGCACGCTGGGAGGCATGATCGGTAACAACTCCTGCGGCGCGCACTCGGTAATGGCGGGCAAGACCGACGACAATATTGAGGAACTGGAAATCCTGCTGTATGACGGCACGCGCATGGCCGTGGGGGAGACTTCGAGCGCGGAGATGGAGCGGATCGCGCAGAAGGGCGGACGCCGCGCCGAGATTTACGGCAAGTTGCAAAGCATCGCGGCGCGCTACGGCGACTTGGTGCGGCAGCGCTTCCCGAATATTCCGAGGCGAGTATCGGGCTACAACCTGAATCACCTTCTGCCGGAAAACGGCTTCCATGTGGCGCGCGCGCTGGTGGGCTCGGAAGGGACCTGCGCGACTGTTCTGGAAGCGACTTGCCGGCTGGTCGAGAGCCCTCCGCAACGGGTGCTGGTGGTGATCGCCTATCCCGACGTTTATCAGTGCGCCGACCACGTGCCCGAGATCATGGCGCACAAGCCGATCGGGCTCGAAGGCATGGACGAGTTGCTCATTGGCTATACGCGGATGAAGGGCATCAACTCGGAAGGCCTGGCGCTCCTGCCCGAAGGCGGGGGGTGGCTGATCGTGGAGTTTGGCGCGCAAACGGCGCTGGAGGCCGAAGCCCAGGCTCGCACTCTGATGCAAGCTCTCGGTGGCGGTGCGAGGCCTCCGGCGATGCGCCTCTACGCGGCCGAGCCGCAGATGAAGTACGTTTGGCAGGTGCGGGAATCGGCTCTGGGAGCCACTTCTCACGTGCCCGGCGAAGATATGAACTGGGAGGGATGGGAAGACGCGGCGGTCGCACCGGAGAAACTCGGCGGATATCTTCGCGACCTGCGCAAGCTGTTTGCCGCCTTCGGCTACAAAGGCGCGCTCTATGGACACTTCGGCCACGGGTGCGTGCACAACCGCGTCAACTTCGATCTGCGGTCGAAAGATGGCATCGCCAAGTTCCGCAAGTTTATGGAAGAGGCCGCCGATCTCGTGGTGAGCTATGGCGGGTCAATCTCGGGCGAGCACGGCGACGGTCAATCGCGCGGGGAGTTGCTGCCGAAGATGTTTGGGCCGGAGCTGATGCAGGCCTTCCGCGAATTTAAAGAGGTGTGGGATCCGGCGTGGAAGATGAATCCGGGAAAGCTGATCGACGCCAACAAGCTAGACGAAAATCTGCGCCTGGGTGCGGACTATGCGCCGTGGGAGCCGGAAACGCATTTCAAATTTCTGGGGGACCATGGCAGCCTGGCCGATGCCGCGCTGCGCTGCGTGGGTGTGGGCAAATGCCGCCGCGAAGAAGGTGGCGTGATGTGCCCCAGCTATCGCGCCACGCACGAAGAGGAAAATTCGACTCGCGGACGCGCCCATTTGCTTTGGGAGATGACGCAGGGTGAGGTGATTCGCGACGGATGGCGCAGCGAAGAAGTGAAGAAATCGCTCGACCTGTGCCTGGCCTGCAAGGGATGCAAGAGCGATTGCCCGGTTGGGGTGGATGTCGCGACATACAAATCCGAGTTTCTGGCGCACTACTATGAGGGACGGATGCGTCCCCGCAGCGCCTACGCTTTCGGCAAGATTGATCTCTGGGCGCGCGTGGCTTCGCATGTGCCCGGGCTGGTGAATCTGACCACGCAACTCCCGGTGCTGCGCGACATCTCCAAGCTGCTGGCGGGAATGCCGGCGCAGCGCTCGATTCCGGCCTTTGCAGCGGAAAGTTTCAAGAGTTGGTTCTACCGGCGGGGTAGGAAAGCCTCCAAGGAGAGTGATGCTCCGCGGGTTTTGCTGTGGCCGGATACTTTTAATAATTATTTCCTTCCGGCTACCGCACGAGCCGCAGTCGAAGTCCTCGAAGCCGCGGGGTTCCGCGTGATCGTCCCCAGAGCCCACTTGTGTTGCGGACGTCCGCTCTACGATCACGGCATGCTCGACCGGGCACAGGCGTTGCTGCTCCAGATTCTCGATGAACTTTCGCCCGAAATCGAAGCTGGAATTCCGGTGGTCGGGCTTGAGCCTAGTTGCGTCGCCGTCTTCCGCGACGAGCTGATCAATTTGTTTCCGCACGACGAACGCGCCCAAGCGCTTTCGCGCCAGACTTTTCTACTCAGCGAATTCCTGGAAACCCACGCCCAGGATTTCATTCTGCCGTGCTTCGAGCGCAAGGCGATCCTCCACGGCCATTGCCATCAAAAATCTGTCATGAAGATGACAGCGGAAGAGTCCGTGCTGCACCGGCTGGGCGTGGATTTTCGGACTCCTGCGCCAGGATGCTGCGGCATGGCTGGTTCCTTCGGATTCGAGCCGGACAAGTACGATGTGTCGATCGCGGTCGGCGAACTGGAACTCATGCCCGCGGTGCGGCAGGCTCCGGCGGACTGGCTGATCATCGCCAACGGCTTCAGTTGCCGTGAGCAGATCGCGCAGGGTTCGCGGCGGCACGCCCTGCACCTGGCCGAGGTCTTGCAGATGGCTTTGCAGGGCGAGGCCGACGCGGGGTCTGAGCCCTATCCTGAGTCTGCAGTCGTGCGTCAGAGGCAAACTGAGTTGAACCAGTCGATGAAGCGTGCGGGACTGGGAGTCGCCGCGGCTGCAGCGGGAGCAGCCATCCTTCTGTCGCTGAGCAGAAAGAAATAGGCTTCGCGGATTCATTTCCGCAAGAACCTCTGGACGCGATCCAACGTCCAGATGGCAATACCGCAACCGAAAAAATCTGTGTCCTCCGTCCAGATTGGACATTGCAAGGCAAGGATCGGCCAATCTTCTGGATCGCGGCGCAGAAGCCGGTCACGCGCTTCGGTTTCGAACGCGCCGTAAACATCTACGCCGACCAACTCCGCCAGGCGCACTAGCGAACGCAGCAAGGCAAGGGCGGCCTGGGGATCGCCATCGTGCTTTGCGACGAGGGCGGCCAGATGCTCTTCCGCTTCTGCGTAAGCAGATTCTGGAACGAAGAACGAAATCTCGCCGGCGTATGCCTCGATGAGCTCTCGTACTCGTCTGCCTAAAACTGCCCGGACAAGAATATTGGCATCAACCACCAGCGCTCGGCTTGGCATTACGATTCTTCTCGCGGGCCGAGCGTTGGATTTGCTTGTACTCGCCCATCAGTTCATCTTCCGTCGTACCCCACGATGAGATCATCGCATCCAAGTCCTTCGCCGCCGCCCGCATCGCCTCCAACTCAGCTGTTCGGCTGCGCTTCTTTGCGGGAATGTAAAAACCAACTGTCTCGCCATGGCGGGTAATGGCCAGCGGCTTATCGGATTCGATATGGTCTGCTAGCCGTTCGCGGAATTCACGGATGCCGATTTTGGTGGTTTCCATAATTGCGTACTCAGCGTACACATTATATTCCATTTTCCTTCACCACCGTCAAAGGAACACGCGGGCGTCATGATGAAGTGCTGTAACTTGCTGAAAATAATATCTTGTGTGGCCAGATTCCCCAACTTCTGGGACAATGGAGGTTGTCGGACGCCCCGTCGCGACCCGCGCCATTCCGACCGAGCAGAGGAACTTGCCGTCAGTTCCTCCGCAAGACTCGAAGTTCAAGACTCGCAACTCGCAGCTAATAATGGATCACAAACGCACCATCACGATAGGCAAGGTTCCTACCGAAGCCTTACCTACGCTGGTGGCGACCAATCTCCAGGCGGCGCCGCTCTGCGGTTCGGTATTGGTGCTAATTCAGTTTGACGTGTGCGAGGAGATCCGGCTGGACGAACTGCGCCGGATTCTGGGCGCGCGCACGGCCGACGCCAGCTTTCGGCATCTCGCCCCGGGATACGTTCGGTACCAGCGCCCGCCCGTGGAAGAAGCGCTCGAACCGCTGGTTCTGGAGAGCGGTGAGCGCCTGCAGGGCGACATTAAGTACTTCGATTACGGCGTGGTCAGCGTGGTCTTCGAATTGCCATTTTCGGGCGACTGGGAGAACCTGGTGCTACTTTCCAGCCGCTGGGTCTGGGACACGAACTTCGAAAGCCTCGCCACCCGGATCGTCAAGCAGAAGCTCGAGCGCGCCGCACCTGCGCTGGTCAAGCCCTACACCGCGGAATGGCTAAAGGAGGACTATTTCATCTTCCACCTGCGGGAGATCGCCGGCTCGCCCTCGGCCAACGATCTTCTGGCTTCGCAAGGCGCCAATATTTCCCAAGTGGTGCGCGGCGAAACCCAGGCGCTTTCCGACGGCGAGCGCCAAGAGATTCTGCAATCGCGCATCTCTTATTACCCCAACGATCTCGCCGTGATCGGATGGAATGCGGCTTTTATCTACGACAACCCGGTGGGCGCCGAGACCGCCATTCAGCTTCTGCAATACGCGAATTCGCAGCTGCTCGAGTTTCGTCATTATGACGAACTCCTCACCCGCCAACTGGAAGGTGTCTACGCCTTTCTCGATCGCGGAGGCCATGGCATGTGGTCGCGCTGGCGAACCGCCCGCGCGGCTTCCAAGCTGCATACGGTCTTGCTCGATGTAAGCGAACTCACCGAGCGCGCCGACAATGCCATCAAGTTTCTCAGCGACATGTTCTCCGCCCGTCTGTACAAACTCGCCGCCCAGAAAGTCGGCGTGCCTGACTACAAAGACCTGGTGCAGCAAAAGCTGCAAACTTCGGAAGAGCTCTACCGCTTCATGGTGGATGAGTTTAATCAGAGCCGGGCGTTTGTGCTCGAGTTGATGGTGGTCATCATTCTGATCATCGAGCTGGTGTATTTCTTCCGCGGGAAAGGGATCTAGGTACTTGCGCTGCTATTCAGCGTGTGCCGTCCTGCTGCTGCATGCAGCGCACATCCTACTAGTAAGAGACCGCACCCCAGGCCGCAGACTCCGGCCCAGCCAAAGCGCTGCCAGAGAACCGATCCGGCGTAGGATCCCAGCGCGCCGGCCGTGAAGTAGCAAATCATGTAAACCATGTTCAGGCGACTGCGGGCCTCGGGCACGAGCCCGTAGATTCGCGTCTGATTCGAGACGTGCCCCGCTTGCACGCCGATATCGAGCAAAACTACACCCGCGATCAGTCCGGGCATGTGTTTACCGAAGGCGAAGAGCACAACAAACGAAAGCAGAACCAGCAGCAGCGCGACCAGAACGTTGCGCCGCGCGCCGTGGCGGTCGGCCATGTGCCCGATGAATGGCGCGCAAACCGCGCCCGCCGCGCCCACCAGCCCAAACAGGCCAGCCACGGCGCTTCCATAATGATAGGGCGGAGTTTGCAGGAAGAAGACAAGTGTCGTCCAAAATGCGTTGAATGAACAAAAGAAAATCGCACCCAGCGCGGCCGACTCGCGCAGCGCCGGCTGGGTGCGGATCAAGCCGAAGGTCGAGCGAATTAAACTCAGCCACGAAAGCTGCAACTCGGGCTGGCTGGCGGGGAGTCCGGTGCGGATCAATACCGCCAGCAGCAGCATGAGCGCCGATCCGACCCAGTAGATCGCGCGCCAGCCGAGCCATGCCCCCAATAGCCCGCTGAAGGTCCGCGCCAGAAGGATGCCAAATAACAATCCGGCGAGCACCGCTCCTATGGTGGCCCCACGCCGCGCTGCCGAAGCCAGATGAGTGGCGAAGGGAACGATGACATGGACTGTGGCCGTTGTGACGCCGACGCCAAAGGCGGCCAGAGCCAGCCATGCGACATTGCGCGAACTGGCCATCAGGGCGAGGCAAACGCTCTCCGCCAACAGCAGCGACACAATCAGGCGCCGCCTTTCTTTGGTGTCGCCGAGCGGAACAAAAAGAAACATTCCCATCGCGCTGCCCAGTTGGGTCAGCATGGCGACCGCGCCAACCTGGGTAACGGAGATGCGAAAGTCGGCCGCAATCAGCGAGAGCAGCGGCTGAATGTAGTAGATGTTCGCCACCACCGCGCCGACGCTAAACGCCATCAGCCAGACGTGAGCCGGTTTGATATCTTCCGGCGGCGGGGATGGGATGGTAGCGACTGATTCCGGATTGTCGATAGGAAAATGCTGGTCTACATCTACTGGAGTCACAAGGTTAAGATGCTTTTCGGGCCGCGCGGAATCACGAATTCGTTTTCGAACTGAGCATCTGAGCCCTCGACAGGATTGCGTCCTCTCAATACCATAGTGGTTGCCTTGGGAGACTTATGCGTGGCCTAAAAGAAAAGCGAGTACTGATCACGGGCGGCGCCAGTGGTATTGGCGCGGCGACGGCTGCGCGCTTTCTCGAAGAAGGCGCGCACGTCTGCATCCTTGACCGCGACGCGAAAGCTTGCGCGCAGATTCGCCAGCAACTGCCGGGGATTTCCGAGGCGATCATCGCCGACGTGACCGACCTGATGCAGGTGGAAGCCGCCATCGCTAATGCTGTGCGCGTAATGGACCGCGTCGATGTGCTGGTCAACAACGCGGGCATCAGCCTTCGCCACAACTTTCTCGACATCACTCCCGAAGAGTGGGAGGGAGTGATCTCAGTCAATCTCACTGGACTTTTCTATGTGGCGCAAACCGCAGCGCGCCATATGGTGGAGCGCTACACGCCGGAATCGGGCGCGGGAGTGATTCTGCAAACGGCCTCGACCAACGGCATGATGGGATATCCGTATTACGCGGACTACAACGCCACCAAAGCCGCGGTAATCGAGTTGACGCGCAGCATGGCGCTGGAGCTGGCGCCGAAAGTTCGGGTGTGCGCGGTTGCGCCGGGATATGTGCTCACGCCGATGCAACGCGCGGAATACACGGATGCAATGCTGGATGAGGTGAATAAAAAGATTCCCCTGCGGCGGCACGCGCGGCCGGAGGAGATCGCCGCCTGGTTCGCATTTTTGGCATCGGACGATGCGGCGTATGCTACCGGCCACGTATATACAGTCGACGGCGGCGAGACCGCTGGAGGGTTGGCGAGCCGGTAGGAGATCACCGCGCTTGGCGCTCGCTTCGCTCGCTGGACAGTCGAGGCGGTTGTCCCCGCAGATTCCTCCCTGCTCTTCGATCAGCGTGTTATTCGGACGCGTATTATGCGGCGGTTACTTCTGGGGGTTACGCCGCGCATCGTCTCAAGCTATAATCAGGCAGTAATGTTGACGTTGAGCGATGATGCGCAACAAATCCAATTCAGACCGGCCCAACTCGCATCTGCCCGAGTGCTGGCTGCACTGCCTAGTGTGCCCGCGCCGGTATCGTGCATGCTTGCCGTCGCGCCTGCGTCCCAGCCTCTTCGGTAGCGACTAGTCAATCCTCCGCCCTGATTCGCCCCGGTTCTACGTGTGCCTGAAGCAGGGCATCGGAGCCCGAGGTCCGACGAACTGACCGACGACTGGCCAACCACTGGCCACTGTTTTCCGGAGGATCCAATGACCACACAAACCATGACCGCGCCCTTAGCCGAAAAGAAAGCCACCGGTCCCGCTGTTGGACCCAAGATCATCACTGCCCTGCCGGGCCCCAACGCTCGCCGGGTACTGGCCGGCGATACGGAATACATTTCGCCATCCTATACGCGTTCCTACCCGCTGGTTGCAAAGTCCGGACGCGGCATTGTGGTGACCGACGTTGACGGCAACGAGTTTTATGATTTCTCTGCCGGCATTGCTGTCACCTCGACTGGCCACTGCCATCCCGAGGTAGTCGCCGCCATTCAGCGCCAGGCGGCGGAACTGATTCACATGTCGGGCACAGATTTTTATTACGACCACATGGTGCAGCTTGCCCAGCGCCTTTCGAAGATCGCGCCCATGCCCGGACCGCACAAGGTTTACTACGGCAACTCCGGAGCCGAGGCTATTGAATGCGCGCTAAAGCTCGCCCGTTATCACACCAAGCGGCCGAACATTATCGCGTTCTACGGGGCGTTTCACGGACGCACCATGGGCGCGCTTTCGCTCACCGCGTCGAAGCCGCAACAGCGCCGCCGCTTCACGCCGCTGCTGCCGGGAGTGACGCATGTGCGCTATCCCGATGTTTACCGCGGGTGCTCGGGCGGGGCCCAAGAGGCTGAACGTTTTGCGCTGGGCTGCGCCCGATTTATTGAAGACAAGCTTTTCAAAACGACGCTCGCTCCGGAAGAAGTCGCCGCGATTTTCGTGGAGCCGATACAGGGCGAAGGCGGATATGTGGTCGCTCCTACCGTTTTTATGCAGGAACTGCGGCGCATCTGCGACCGGCACGGCATCCTGCTGGTGGTCGACGAAGTGCAGAGTGGCGTGGCGCGCACCGGTAAGTGGTGGGCCGTGGAGCATACCGGTGTGGCACCGGATATGGTTTGCATGGCGAAAGGGCTGGCCTCGGGCATGCCGCTTGGGGTCACGCTGACTCGCTCTGAAATTATGGACTGGGTGCCGGGCTCGCACGCCTCAACTTTTGGCGGCAATCCGGTTTGCATCGCCGCTGCGCTGGCGACGCTGGATGTGATCGAGAAAGAGCACCTCATCGAGCACTCCGCCGAAGTGGGCGCGTACATGATGAAGCGCATGTCGAGCTGGATCACCAAACACAAGCTGGTCGGCGACGTTCGCGGTCGGGGGTTGATGATTGGCGTCGACATCGTCAAGGACAAATCCACGAAAGAGTACGGTGCCGCGGAGCGCGATCGGATCATCGAGCGCAGCTTCGAACACGGCATCCTCTTCTTAGGCTGCGGGCCGAGCAGCATCCGGCTGTGCCCGCCGCTGGTAGTGACGAAGGAAGAGGCCGACGTGGCGATGGATGTGCTGGAAGAGAGCATCCAAGAAGTCGGCAAATAGGCGGCAGGAATCTTCGGAGATGGTGGATGCCTTCGCTCCCGACGGAGGCGTACTGGGCGCTGCGTCGAGATCATGCGTTGGAGATCATGAGAAGGGAAAGCCCCACTTCTCGCAAAGAACGCGAGAAATGGGGCACCCGATACTAAGGGGTGGTCGGGGATCCCCCGTTTCGTTCCTCTGTGCCTTTGTCCCTCGGTGTCTCGAGGGTGAAACGCTTTCTGCTCGAAGTCCGGCGCTAGCTCTCCCGCTGCTATAATCAAGAATTGCGCTCATGTCTACGAAACGCCTGATACGTTCCACTACAGTTTTATCGATCCGCCGCAATGGTAGCGTGGTGCTGGCCGGGGACGGGCAAGTTACGCTCGGCGAGTCGGTGATCAAGCATACGGCGAAGAAGATTCGCCGCCTCTATAACGACAAGATTCTCGCCGGATTCGCGGGTTCGACGGCCGACGCGTTCACCCTCTTCAGCCGCTTCGAATCGAAGCTGGAGCAGTACCACGGGAACCTGGGACGCGGAGCGGTCGAACTGGCCAAGGACTGGCGCACGGATAAATTCTTGCGCCATCTCGAAGCCTTGCTGCTGGTCTGCGACAAAGAACAAACCTACCTGCTCAGCGGACAAGGGGACGTGATCGAGCCGGACGGCGGAGTGGCCGCCATCGGCAGCGGAGGTCCCTACGCCCAGGCCGCGGCCCAGGCTCTGGCGCAACACACGCAACTTACCGCCCGCCAGATCGCGGAAGAAGCGATGAAAATCGCGGGCAGAATGTGCATCTATACCAATGATCAGGTAACGATTGAGGAACTGTGAAAAACAGTGGTTAGTGGCTAGTGGTTAGTGGCCAGCAAGAATGTCACTACTAACCCCGATCCGCGAACCACTGACCACTGAATTTTATGGCTATCTTTCTCCCCAGCACTGCTGAAGCTGAACAACTTGCGTTGGATGAACTCACTCCACGCGAGATCGTGGTCGAACTCGACAAGTACGTCATCGGGCAAAAGGACGCCAAGCGGGCCGTCGCGATCGCTCTGCGCAATCGCACCCGGCGGCAAAAACTCACGCCTGAACTAGCCGAAGAAATCATTCCGAAAAACATCATCATGATCGGCC
This sequence comes from uncultured Acidobacteriaceae bacterium, assembly GCA_963710965.1. Classification (GTDB taxonomy): domain Bacteria; phylum Acidobacteriota; class Terriglobia; order Terriglobales; family Acidobacteriaceae; genus Sulfotelmatobacter. The sequence goes on from CAVQCP010000048.1 coordinate 33,106, forward strand.
CCACTGGCGTGGGCAAGACCGAGATTGCGCGGCGGCTGGCCAAGCTGGCGAATTCTCCGTTTCTGAAAGTGGAGGCTTCGAAATTTACCGAGGTGGGATACGTGGGGCGGGATGTGGAGTCGATGGTGCGCGATCTGGTGGAGATCGCAATCGACAACGTGCGCGAAGAAAAGCTGGAAGATGTGGCCGATCGCGCCGAACTGAATGCGGAAGAGCGCCTGCTCGATCTTCTGTTGCCGCCATCTCCGCCCAGCCGGCCGGGAGAATCTACCACGACCGCTGGCGGGGTCGTGATCGACAACAGCACGGCATTGGCGGAATCTTCATCGCGGACACGGGAAAAATTGCGGCAGCAACTGCGCGAAGGCAAACTCGATGAGCGGCAGGTTGAAATCGATGTGCGCGAGCGCAATTTTCCATCCTTCGAAATCATGACCAATCAGGGCGTGGAAGAGATGGATATCAACATCAAAGACATGCTGCCCAACATCTTCGGAGCGCGGACGAAGAAGCGGAAGATGAAGGTGAACGAAGCGTTCGAATATCTGATCCAGGAAGAAGAGCAGCGGCTGATCGATATGGATCAAGTGACGCGCATGGCGATCGATCGCGTAGAAAATTCCGGCATTGTTTTCCTGGATGAGATCGATAAGATTGCCGGACGGGAAGGCGGCCACGGGCCGGACGTTTCGCGGGAGGGCGTGCAGCGCGACATCCTGCCGATTGTGGAAGGCACGACGGTGAACACGCGCTACGGCATGGTGCGCACCGACCACATTTTGTTCATCGCCGCCGGAGCATTTCATGTTTCGAAGCCTAGCGATTTGATTCCGGAGTTGCAGGGGCGGTTTCCCATACGCGTGGAGTTGCAATCGCTGACCATGGAAGATTTTGTGCGCATCCTGACTGAGCCGAAATCCTCGCTGGTGAAGCAGTACGTGGCTTTGCTGGAAACGGAAGGCGTGAAGCTGGAGTTTACGGCCGAAGCTTTGTCGGAGATCGCCCGCTTTGCCTTCCGGGTGAACGAGAACACGGAAAACATTGGCGCGCGCCGGCTGCATACGATCATGGAGAGGGTGCTGGATGAGTTGAGCTTCGATGCTCCCGAGAAAAAAGGCGAGCATGTGGTAATGGATGCGGATTACGTGCGCAAGATGTTGACCGACATTGTCAAGGATCAGGATCTGTCGAGATACATTCTGTAGCTAGTCTCTAGGTTCATTTCTGGACTGGAGTCTCGGTGGCCGACGTGCCGTCCAGGCGCACTCCGTGCCGGAAAATATTTCCAATTAGCTTCGACCCTTTCCTTCCCTACGGGCCAATTTTGACAGACTCAGGCTAAGGTCGATGCGCAATCAATCTCTGCTGAGTGTTGTACTCTGTTGTTTCTGCCGTATGGAGATTTCACTGAGAGCGATGTTGGCGCTGGGCGCGTGTATGTTGATGGTAGGCTGCGCGTCGATTGGGCCGCCGACCGCGCCGTCGCTGGAGTTGCCCAAGCCGCCTGCGGATTTGAAGGCAGCGCGCAAGGGCGACAAGGTCACGCTAACCTGGACGGTTCCGAAGCGGACGATGGATCGGCAGAGTGTGCGGTATTTGGGAAAGACGCAGGTGTGCCGCAATGTGGGCGCAGTGCACGCGGCGCCCGATCAGGCTGCGCCGGAGGGCCAATCCGCTGGCGAGCATTTTCCGGCAAGCACACGCCCGGTCAAAGAATGTGGGACCGTGGTCGGGGCGGTGGCTGCGCCTGCGGATTTCCTGAGCGTCGAAAAAACTGGGAGAAAAATTACAGCGACTTATGTCGACACGTTGCCCTCTGCGATCGAGCAGGCGAATCCGGCTGGCTTCGCGACTTATGGCGTCTCGGTGATGAACGAGGCTGGGCGCAGCGCGGGGCTTTCGAATTTAGTGCGGGTAGCGCTGGTGCCGACTGTGCCTCCGTTTGCGGACTTTGCGGCTAAAACTGAGGCGCGGGGAGTGATGATCTCGTGGCAGTGTCCCAAAGCGCGAGAAAAAACAGCGGGAGTGAAATACCTGTTTCGCATCTACCGGCGAACGGCGGAGAGCGCGGTTCATACTGAGACCCCCGAGGCTGAGATCCCCGAGGCTAAGATCGCCGAGGTTGAGGCGACGGATTGTGTTGCGGGTGGGGCTAACCGAAGCACCGTGGTTACTTCATTCTTGGATTCCTCGATCGAATGGGAGAGCACTTATTTCTATCGTGGAACCGTGGTGAGCGTGATCGAGGGTGCGGGAAAACGGGTGGAAGTGGAGGGCGACGACACCCCCGAAGTGAAAGTGTGGGCGCACGATGTGTTTCCTCCGGCGGTGCCCGCGGGGTTGCAGGCGGTGTACTCCGGGCCGGGGCAGGAAGTGTTTATCGATCTGATCTGGGCTCCGGTGGCGGATGCGGATCTGGCCGGGTATAACGTTTATCGGCGCGAAGACGGTGGAGTGGCGGTGAGAGTGAATGCGGAGTTGGTGAAGACTCCGGCTTATCGCGATTCGGCGGTGACGGCGGGCCAGACTTATTTCTATTCGGTGACTGCAGTGGATCGACAGGGAAACGAGAGTGCGAGGTCGGAGGAGACGAGCGAGAGAGTTCCATAGAGAGATTTGTAATCTCGCAATCGGGCAATTGGGTAATTTGAAAAGCGAAAAATTTTACGATTTCAAATTACTCAATTACCAAATTACTAATTGCTCGGTTTCGTGATTAGATAGAAGCCTATGAAATATTGCCGATTTTTGTTGGGGGGGCAGGCGCAGTACGGGCTGGTGGAGTCGGTGGCCGGGCGCGACTCGATTTTGCGGATTTTGCTGACCGCTCCGGAAGAATCCGACGGAGATGTGGAAGGATTGCGGACGCGGCGCATCGAATCGCTGGCGCTCGAAGAGGCTCAGCTGTTGCCGCCCGTGAGGCCGTCGAAGATCGTTTGCGTGGGACGAAATTACCGCGCGCATGCGGCGGAGTTGGGGAACGAGATTCCGACCGAGCCGCTGCTATTTTTCAAACCGAGTTCGGCGCTGGTGGGTCCGGGAGGGCTGGTTCGGCGGCCCAAAATTTCTGAGCGCGTGGATTACGAAGGCGAGCTGTGCGTGGTGATCGGGAAGAGTTGCTTCCAGCCGCGGGCAGATGAAGATGTGCGGGGGTACATCCTCGGCTATACCTGTTTAAATGATGTGACCGCGCGCGACTTGCAGAAAAAAGACGGCCAGTGGGCGCGCGCCAAGGGCTTCGACACGTCTTGCCCCGTGGGTCCGGTGGTGGTGGACGGGCTCGATCCGTGGGCTGGCGTGGGAGTGGAGACGCGGGTGAATGGCGTGGTCAAGCAGTCGGGAAATACGCGCGATTTCATCTTTCCGCTGGATGTGGTGATCCGCTATGTAGCGCAGGCCATGACGCTGTTCCCAGGCGATTTGATTGCCACGGGGACGCCAGAGGGCGTGGGGCCGGTGGTGGCAGGCGACGTAATGGAAGTCGGCGTGGAGGGAGTGGGAACGCTGAGGAATTCCGTGGTGGATGAGTAGAGAAGAATTTGTAATTTGGTAATTGGGTAATTTCGTAATTGAAACGCCAGAATTCCCCGTTGTGTTTATTGCAGGCGGAAGCGTTCGCGCAGGATGCGCTGCAGGCGGGGCTTATAGATCAAATCGTAGGCCAGCTCTTTGTCGGGGAACATGGCGAGGGCGGCGCGTTTGGCGCCGGCGGCGAGTTCGGAGGCTTCTTCGATGGTGAGGCCGGGATCCTGGCTGATGACCGAGGTGACCATGCTCATCATGACTTGCAGGCGGCGCAAGCGGCGGGCTTCGTCTTCGTCCTCGCGCGAGGTATTGGCAATTGGAGGTGGATTTTTTTCGCGATCCGCTGGTTCGCCTCTGGTCATGCCCTCACCTTTTCACCCACTCGATTCTGCCCTATTGTTTGGATGTCCAAGGGCAAAGCGGGTTGCTGCTTGTTTCGAGCATTCTGCCCGAATCGTGGGAGAATACAACGGCCCGAAAGTGCTGGGTCGGCAGAGGGATCAAGAGATAGTCACAGAGAGCAACAAGAACGAATCATCGCGACCTGCCGATGATGTCGAGTGCAACCCGAGTCGTGTGATTTAGAATCAGAGAAATGCGCCGCGCCAGCTGGTGGCGGCGGATTGCAGAGAATGGAGACTTTATGACAGAGCAGCCCAAAGCGGCCGTCGATGAGCGACGGCAGCCCGATCCCAACGAGAAACTGGTGAAGGTTTTCGACAGCGAACAGGAGTCGGAGGCTCTGGTGGTGAAAGGGCTGCTCGATTCTGCTGGAATCGATAGCGATCTGGCCTCCGCGAGCCTTTTGCAGGATGCATTCCCGGGGCTGGGCGGAATGATCATTCTCGTGCGCGAGGAAGATGCCGAGAAGGCAAAGCGGTTGATTGCGGAATCGCGGCAGGGGCCTGCGGCAATGGATGAAACCGGCGACATTGCGGACGACGACGAGACCAAGGCTTAAGCTAATTGTGCACGTGTGGGCTTTGCGCGGGATTGGCACGGTGCGCTGGCGGTTCCTTCGTTACTTTTACTTCGAAACTTACAGGAAGATTTTTCGGGGGATAGCAGGCGGAATTGTCGCAGGCCTGGTAGCGGAGAACGCCGTGCATTTCGTATTTTCCGGGGACGACCGATTTCAGGGGATGCACGCCCACGGAGATGGTGAAGTCTCCGCTATAGACGCTGAGTTTTTCGTCGGGAGAAAAAGGAAAGGTTTCGTCCTCACCCGCGGGATATGCGATTTTTCCCAGGATGATGTCGGTGGGAAGATCCATCTTGAGGGCGGTCGGAATCAGAAATTCTGATTTTGGGGTGTTCGAATTGATGTGGTAACCGGCGGGTACGCGGAAAATCAAATCGACCATGGTTTGCGTGGCGCGCTGAGCTGTGGTCAGCGGGACCGGGGCCATGGTGAGGGTGGGAGCCTTGCCCGGGATCTGCGCGAGCGCGGCCACCGATACCACGGTTAGCAAGCCGCAGAGAAATGGGCCGAGAATTGCGTGCTTGATGTGCGGGCGCGTCATTCTGTATCACCCCGTGGTGCGTCACCCCGTGGTGCATCATCTCGTGCGTCACCCAGTCCCGCACTTCGTAAAGGACCCTTCGCCGAAGCCTGGCTGGTGGGGCTGCGGGTGTCGAGCGCTTTCTTGATATCTTCCTCGATTTCGGCTCTGCCCTTGAGGCCGATGATCTTGTCGACGAGTTTGCCGTCGCGGCCGATCACGAAAGTTTCGGGCAACGCGGGGACGCCTCCATACTGATCGCCCACCGCCTCGGTGCCAATGAGGATGGGATAGTTGACGCCCATGGTCTTGGCAAATTTGCCGATGTCTTCTTTGCTGGCATCGTCCATGGCTACGCCGATGATCTGCAATCCCTGGCCTCCGTATTGATTTTGCAGGTCAACGAACCAGGGCATTTCGATTTTGCAGGGGCCGCACCAGGTAGCCCAGAAATTGAGCAGCACGGCCTTGCCGCGGAGGTCGGAGAGGCGCATATTTTTTCCATCGAGCGCAGCCAGCGAAAAGTCTGGGGCGAGGCTGGATTGAGTCAGGCGCGGGATGGCGGGACCTTTGTGGCGGGCCTGGTGGTAGCCAAAATAGAGCATGAGAGCGACCACGAAGGCCACGACTACTAGTGCTAGAGGACTACGTTTCACGATAAATCTCCAGTTACTATCTTAAGCGCTTGCGACCGTCGGTGTGCTTGTGTCGTCCCTCTGGGACTTGTTCCATTTTTTTCTAAGGCCACCCAGCGCTGAAGCGCTGGGCTATGATCAACCGCTGCGCCGCGGCTAGAGACCGATCGGCCGGGCTTAAGCCGCGCTGCAAAGCCATCGTCACAGAATTTCATAACGCAAAGCGGTTGAGGAACGAGAGCCAGTTTGAAATCAGGGTGAAGCGGCCGATGACCAGCAATATTCCCAGACCGATCAACAGCGCGCCGGAAGCCACTTCGAGCGCGTGCATGTGCGAGCGAAAGCGGCTGTAAAACTTCAGAAAGCGTTCCATTAATAAGGAAGTCAGAAGAAACGGAACGGCCAAGCCCAGCGAATAGACCGCCAATAGCAGCACGCCCTTCACCACGGTGTCTTGCTCGCCCGCGACAGTTAGGATCGCAGTGAGGATGGGGCCGAGGCAAGGGGTCCAGCCAAAAGCGAAGGCGAAACCAATTACGAAGGCGCCGATCGGAGTGCTGCTGCCTTTCACGCTGTGCAAGCGAGCGTCCGTGTAAAGCGCTTTGATTTTGAAAATTCCCGTCAGGTGCAGGCCGAATAAAATAATGACCACGCCTGCCACTCGGGCCAGCGTGTGTTTGTACATGCCAAGAACCTGGCCAATTTCAGTGGCCGCGGCGCCCAGCACGATGAAAACTACGCTGAAGCCCAGGATGAAGCCGATGGAATTCACCATCACCCGCCGCATCAGGTGCGCCTGCGGCGCCTTGAGTTCTTCGAGGCCAGCGCCTGAGATTAGCGAGAGATATCCCGGAACCAGCGGCAGGACACAGGGCGAGAGAAACGAAATCAGTCCAGCGAAAAATGCGGCGATCGGCAGTGGGAGGCTCGACATGCGTTCTTTATTGTACCTGCGGGAGTGGTGCTCCGTATTGATCAGACGATTGGAGCGCCGTTTAGTCGCAATTACTTTGATTTCGCAGGCTGCTTGGTTGGCGGAGCAGGATTGGGCTCTGAGCTGAGGTCGGGTGGCGATCCAGCCAGCATTTTGTGCAGAAATCCGTAGGGCATGGAAGCAGTCATCACGACGCGGTCGTCATTCTGCTTAATTTGCAGGCTTTCGAAAAGGGCTTTGACGTCGGGGTCGGTGCCGTGACTAGAGACGGAAGATTCGGCTGAGTGGGTGATAGCCAGGAAGACGCTCAATTTATCGGTGATGGCGCGGGCGTCGTCGGGAGATTGGGTGAAGGCTTGGGCGCGAAGGTGAATCGCCGGGGTCATGGGATGAAGCGGGTTCAAGGCGCTGGCGGAAACGACCAGGGTGGCGGGCCTGGTGAAGATTGCGCTGAAGGAGCCACCCTCCAGCGCGGAAGGATCGATGCGGGCGATGGCCCAGGCGAGGCTGGCGAGTTGGACATCCTTATAGTACTGGCGCAACAGCGCCGGGCCACCGAAGGGAGAGGCGAGGCGCTGCGAGCGGTCGATGATGCCGCGAATCACGGCGGGATCCGCGTGGTTGGACGCGGCGATCAAGTCAGGGCTCAGCAGGGCGATGCGCAACGATCTGGCTTCCACAAGGATGGTGAAGATGTCGACGGAGTGATAGTTCTCGACTGACTTGGCGATCTGCCGCAGATAAGCGGTGACGCGCTCGCCTTGAAATTTTCCCACGAAAACTTCGGAGAATTTTGGTTCCACGGATGGGCCGCCGGTGCCACCGCCGGGCCAGTTCGCCGGGTAGTGGATGGCAAAAGCGGCTTGGTCAAGATCGCGTTCGAATTGGAAGCCGGTCTCGCGGATGAAGCGCTCGTAGTCCGGATCGTGGCTTACGGCGGGGAGTTCGTGGCCGTCGTTGGCCTTGCGGGCTTTGGCGAGGTCGAGATAAAGGAAGGCGTCGGCCCCAGGCAACAGGCGCGCGGGTTCGGGCGGCGCATGCTTGCGCAACTGCACCGCGAAGGTCACCGCCGCAGCGATGATTACGACCGCCAACAGAATCGGAAGCGTGCGCCTAATTCGCATGGCATGCGGTGGCATAGAATGATAACAGCAGTGGCCAGTGGTGAGTGGGCAGTGGTTAGTAAAATGTGGCGAGTGCGGAGACGCCTTCGTGACAACTTCCAGAGTTGTCTGAGATGTCTGGCTCGCCGCCCATACAGTAAGGGATGCTTCGGCTTCGCGCAGAATCACAGACAGTTGGCGGGCGGTTGCGTGGGAAGATTGCTTGTGATATCTTAGCGAATTGTCCCGGACATCTGGAAGGGATTGAGGGTATACTTGTGCCTTAGGGCGCTTGTAGCCCGATTGCTGGCGTAGCTCAGTCGGTAGAGCACCTGATTTGTAATCAGGGGGTCGGGGGTTCAAATCCCTTCGCCAGCTCCAGTGTGAGAAAGTCCGGAAGCAGGGATTCCGGCAGGCGGCAGAACTCCGTAGGCGGCGCAACAGGTTTTTCCAACGCACTCCATTCGGAACGATTCCGGCTTGTAGTGATCTAAACTTATGGTGATCTTCGCGCGCGGCGGTACGTGGCGCGAGCCTTGGTTTCCCTTGTTGGCATAAGCTGGGTTCGCAAAAAGCTGCATTTTGCAGGCTAGTGTAGAGGCCGATGAAGGCAGGCAAGGGAGTATGGTCGCGGCCTGCGGGTTCGCCGATTCGCTTGCGTTCCCGGATGAGATTGCCTGCTGGATGAAGCGCGATGGCTGCATCACCCGGCAGTAACGCACAGGTGGGTGAGTGGTTAAAGCCAACAGACTGTAAATCTGTCCCTCCTAGCGAGGTACGAAGGTTCGAATCCTTCCCTGTGCACCAGATTGAGCCGTTTCGCGGGCGTGAACTCGCTGGCGAAATCCCGAGCGTAGTTTGCGAGGGATCTTAAATATGAGTCGCTTGGCCATGGCGTTGATCGCGTACTCGGTTTTAGGTGCGCTGGCGTTTGCCACGTTGAGCGATTACCGAATCCGGATGTGCACTCTGCTGATTCTGGCGCTGTTCGCCTTCAAGAGTTGGGTGCGGAGAAAAGAAGTGTTGCATCCGGATGACGAGGGAGAGTCGGACTAGAAGTTTTTTTGGCTGGCGGCCGAAGGCTGACCGCGGCTTTTGCAGGGCCGATGTAGCTCAGTTGGTAGAGCACTCCCTTGGTAAGGGAGAGGTCATCAGTTCAATCCTGATCATCGGCTCCAGAGATTTGAGGTTGCGGTTTGAGGGTGAGCTGACGGCTGAAAGCGGATAGCGGACAGCTGGGTTTCGCGGGAGTAACTCAGTGGTAGAGTCACAGCCTTCCAAGCTGTTGGTCGCGGGTTCGATTCCCGTCTCCCGCTCCAGAAGATTGCCGAGATGTTGAACTCGGAGGAAGAGCGAAGAGTAAAGGAGCACCTCAGATTGGCTAAGGGATTCTTGGATTCTGCCATTTTGAGTGTAAACAGTTCCGAGTTCGAGGTTAGAAATGCGCTCTCGCGCTCGTATTATGCGATGCTTCACGCTTGCAACGCATTGGTATTGAGTTGCGGAATGGAGCCTAACAAGTCGCACGGCGGATTGCGAACTCAGGTGCAAAGGTTGTTGGGCAAGCCCTTTGGCCGCCTTGTGAGCGATCTTTACGAATTGAGGCGGGTTGCAGACTACGAGGCAGAGTGGACGGGCATTCTCCAGTTTGTTGAGGCGAAGTTGAAAGTTGCCCGAACCAATGTTCGTTGGGCTTGTGCCGAGGCGCAGAAGAACCTGAAGTAAGAAGGAAATATGACTGCAGCGGAGTTGGAAAGGACAGTTCGCGAGGAGCTTACGAACGCTGGCCTCTGGCCGGACGTCGATGAGCGCAAGTCCCAGTTCCTGGAGTTCCCGGACGGTTTGTTCGCGGAGATCGTCTTAAATGACGGGTCTAAACTGGCGGAAGCTGAGAGAGTAGTCAGCTTGTTGAAAACAGAATCGAAACTTGATCGACAGGAATTGGATGCCATAGTACGTGCGAATTGGACCATTCAGGGCATCGACGGTCCCGCGCCGGCAATAGTTGTTCCCGGAGGTATCCGGTCCACATGGGCATTCACGGCAACCCTGAAAGCGGGGGGGCTGTCAAAGACGGTTGTCGTTCACGTTACTATGTCCGCTGTTGATGCTATCAAGCGCAACATCGCGAAATCTGGCGAGGCGGTAGATGAGGCGGCAGCGATTAAAGAGGTGGTTAGGGAATTCTTGAGGCTCCGGCTGTCGTATGGTGGCGAGAGTTATTGGGATCCACTCGACGATCAACCGCTGGAACTAAACGATGACGCGTTGCTGTACTGGTTTAGTCCTGAGTCAAAGACTAAGCATTGAAGGAGTTGGCTGTCTTGGCGTTCGAGCAGGCGGCGATCAAGGTTGAGAAGCAGCAGGAATTTGCCAAGCTGCAAGGGGCGATCGAACAGGCTTTCTTGCTTGCGAAGGTGGAGCGATTCCTTAAGCAGTTGGATCGCAAGGGGATTCGGGTTCGGGATTTTGATTCGATTTTGTCGGCTCGCTTGTTGGAAGATGCGGCGGGCAAGACAGACTTGGGCGCGGCGCAGTTGTACCAGGCGCTTTCGTTGTCGGATCAGGCGCAGATGCGGGAATTTTATCTGTCGAAGCTGGAGACGGTCAACGTCGCGCTGCGGCACAAGTTTAAAAAGTTGTACCAGTATTACTAAGGCTTAAGGAGCTAGGAGCTAGCGGAATTATGGCGAAAGAGAAATTTGATCGTAATAAGCCGCACTGCAATGTGGGGACGATTGGTCATATTGATCACGGCAAGACCACGTTGACGGCGGCCATCACGAAGGTATTGCAGAAGCACAATCCGAAGATCGTGTTCCGGTCGTTTGACAGCATTGATAACGCGCCGGAAGAGAAGGCGCGCGGCATCACCATTGCGACGGCGCACGTCGAGTATGAGACGGCGAACCGGCACTACGCGCACGTGGATTGTCCGGGCCACGCCGATTACATCAAGAACATGATTACGGGCGCGGCGCAGATGGATGGCGCGATTCTGGTGGTGGCGGCGACCGACGGTCCGATGCCGCAGACGCGGGAACACGTGCTGCTGGCGCGGCAGGTGGGCGTGCCCTACATTGTGGTCGCGTTGAACAAGTGCGACGCGGTGGACGATCCGGAGTTGCTGGATCTGGTGGAGCTGGAAGTGCGCGAGTTGCTGAAGAGCTACAAGTTTCCCGGCGATGATGTGCCGGTGATTCGGCACACTGAATGGCGAAGAA
>CAVQCP010000049.1:0-221813 GCA_963710965.1 uncultured Acidobacteriaceae bacterium
CCGAACGGCGTGCATCGCCACGCGGCCCGCCGCATCGTTGAACGTAGTTAGCAGCCCTACAACTTCATACTCCCCATGCTGCCGCAGCACGTGAAGGCACCATGCACTGTCCTTCCCGCTGCTCCAAGATAAAAGAATTCGCTTCATAGACTTCCAGCCTGGATTTTACAAAGTTATTCCAGTAGGAACCAAAAGAACTATCCGACCTAACCTGTGTTCCCCCGTGCCCTCTGTGTTGAAGATTTTGCTTTTGCCCCAGGGCCGCACGCAGAGGCTTCTACTCGCAAGTAAGTTAAAATCATGCCCATGTCTCAAGAGCCGCATGGCCACGAAACCCGCGACCTCAAACTGCCCAAAAACCATTGCTTCGTCTGCGGCCCGGATAACCCCGACGGCATGCAACTCAAATTCATCCTCGACGAAGAGCGCCAAACTTTTATCTGCCACTTTCGCCTCGGCAAGCGCTACACCGGACCTCCCGGCCACTGTCACGGAGGCGTGATTGCCTGCATCCTCGACGACGCCATGGGCAAAGTCAACAAGCTGCACCACGTGGTTGCGTTAACTCGCGAAATGACGGTTGAATATCTGAAGCCGGTTCCACTGCATACGCTGCTGCGCGTGGAAGGCCGCGAAATCGAAGTGCGCGGCACCAAGCACATCAACAGCGCAGAGATCCTGAACGAGGACAACGAAGTTCTGGCTCGCAGCCGCGGCATCTTTATCGCCATCGACCCGGAAAAAATGTTCGCAAAGTTCGTCGAAAGGTAGCGCCGAGGCAGCCCCGTAGGGGCGACAGACAATAGCCCAGGACGTAAGTCCTGGGTTAAGCAGAGAAGGAGGGAACCAATCGTCCCCGAAGGGGACTTCTGCTGATACTCGCTATAATTGCTGTCTTCTCGACTATGCTGCCCGGCAACAAAGACATTTGGTGGGATGCTCCGAATGCCGTCCGTATCCCTACCGGAATTTTCGTGGCTCTCGCGCTCGGTTTGAGAGCTTACGGCGTTTATCGGAGGTCGAAGAATACTCCCAAGCGCTCTCCTAAAGTTCAACGGATAGAACGCATTGTCGCCATCAGTTTGTGGAGTTTCATCGCCGTAGGCGTGGCCTTGCTTCTTCTTTTCGAAAGATAGAACCGATAAACGGTGTGGCATCCCTATCGCCGTTGTAAAATGGATTGTTGACGGCGTCACGCGCCCATCCTTCGCGCTTGCGAAAAAGGTACCCACAAGGTAGAAACCATGTCGCAGAACAACGGTAGCAACACCTCTCTCCGCCTCAAGACCGGCCTCGCCGAAATGCTCAAAGGCGGCGTCATTATGGACGTCACCAACGCCGAGCAAGCCTCCATCGCCGAAAAAGCTGGAGCCGTCGCCGTCATGGCCCTCGAGCGCGTGCCCGCGCAAATCCGCGCCGAAGGGGGCGTTGCCCGCATGGCCAGCCCCAAAAAGATTCGCGAGATTATGGCCACCGTGTCGATCCCCGTGATGGCAAAGTGCCGCATCGGACATTTTGCCGAAGCCCAAATTCTGCAGGAGCTCGGCGTCGACTACATCGACGAATCCGAAGTGCTCACCCCCGCCGACGAGGCCCACCACGTCGACAAGCACGCCTTCACCGTCCCCTTCGTTTGCGGCGCGCGCAATCTTGGAGAAGCCCTGCGCCGCATCGCCGAAGGCGCAGCCATGATCCGCACCAAAGGTGAGGCTGGCACCGGAGACGTCGTCCACGCCGTCAAGCACATCCGCCAGATTGTGCAGGAGATGAAAATCCTCACCGTCCTCGGCGAAGAAGAACTCTACGCCAAAGCCAAAGAACATGGCGCGCCCTACGAGTTGGTGAGGATGGTCGCGAAAACCGGCAAGCTGCCGGTGCCCAATTTCTCCGCCGGAGGCATCGCCACCCCCGCCGACGCCAGCCTCGTCATGCAGCTAGGCGCCGAAGCCGTCTTCGTAGGCAGCGGCATCTTCATGAAAGACTCAACCACCTTCGCCGACCCAGCGGAAGCCGAAAAGCGCGCCAGGGCAATCGTAAAAGCCGCGACCCATTATCAAGACCCGAAAGTATTGCTTGAAGTCAGCGAAGACCTGCAGGGAGCGATGAAAGGCCTGGCCGTCGCGGGATTGGATGAGGCGCAGATGCTCCAGACCAGAGGATGGTAGAAAAGGGTAGCGCCACCGTCTCGGTGGCCGAAACATGCAGGGTCATGGTGGCACCTCCCATTTCTCTCCCAAGCGGCGAAACATGGGGCACGCGGTGGGTGGCCGACCCTTAGCGTCTGCCGATTCAAGCGCTCACAACAGGTTCGCCCGCAAGATAATAATCCATGGGACTGTTGGCTGGCGGCTGGTGGCCGAGCATGCGAATCATGCCGACGATCTGGCCACGATGCAATGTGGAATGTTCGAGCACATGCCGCAGGATTTTCCAACGAGGGAAGCTCCGCTCGATTGCGCCAGGAAGCTGGAGCATCAGCTCGATCTCTAAACTGGTTTCAGGCAGGTCTTCCAGCCAGCTGCCGTAGCCACTCCAGATTTCCGGCCAGCTCTCGATAAGCCTGCTAAGCGAGTATTCCGGTCCCGGCTCCAGAGGCAGCCGCCAGGTTCCCAGGTCTGCGGTGGTCCGCAAACAATCGAGCCACACTCTTTCGCCATCGTAAATATGCCTGAGAGTGGAGAGAATGCTGCCGTGCGAAATGCGGAAGTCTCGCAGCAGTTCCTCGCCGGCAAGGGCAGCGCAGCCCTCAAGCAAAAGCCGATCAGCCCACGCGGAGCGGTGAACATCGACGAGAAGAATCTGCTTAGCTAAGGACACGGAGGAAGTATATACGGAAGGGAATGCCGAGTAGCCTGGATCTAGGCCGGTGGCTGGGTCCCAGGCGCCGACTCCCACAACTCGCAAATGCGGCAAGACCCCTGGGCTCCGCTCAGGGCAGAGCTGGTGCACTCCAGCCCATCTTCCCGATGTGCCCAATGGGTTTTGCGGGGGAGATTTTCGGCTAACTTCGGGAAGAGCGCTTCGTCTAACCCGACAATTCCAAGGAGGATTCCGATGAAAGGTCTTTCGCGCGCCCTAGTTACACTCACTCTGCTCGTCGCTATAGGATCCGCTCTTTACAGCCACGCCCAGGCGCAAGAGCAAGCTCCGCTTCCGGCAAGTTCTCGTGCCGAGGAGATGCTGGGCCGGTGGAACGCCATTGGCAACAAACTCATCGCCATGGCCCAGGATTTTCCTGAGGACAAGTACGATTACAAGTTGCAGAAAGACGAGCGCACCTTTGCGCAAAATCTTCTGCACGAGGCCGCGCTCGATTTCGTTCTCATGCGCGCGGTTGCTGGATCAAATATTGGGCCTGACTTTGGTGAAGGCGACAACCCGTCGCGCGACGCATTCAAGACCAAGGCCGATGTGGTGAAGTTTGTTCAGGAGGCCGTCGCCGATGGAGCGGACCTGATCAAACAACAGGGCGACGCAGGGCTCGACAAAACGTCGAAGCTGGGTAAGAAGCTGCGGCACAATTCCGATATCTGGGTGTTTGCCATCGAGCATAGCGCGGAGCACTATGGCCAACTCGTGGTTTACTATCGCGCGAACAACCTGGTTCCACCGGATTCACGGCGGCAATAAAACCAGTTATAGCCTCTCGAACGCCAGTCCTGACTCGGGTTCGAACCAGCGGTTCAAAACCATCGAAGGGAGATTCACTCTGATGAAAGGCCTGCGACTTTTCCTGCTATCGGCAGTATGCATCTTCGTCGCGGCCGCGAGCGCCTCGGCCCAGAGCGCAAGCGGGCCAAGCATAGCCTCGACCGTGGACCGCGAGATCAGCGATGTCGAAAAAGAAATCGTGGAAGCGGCCGATGCTATGCCAGCAGATAAATTCAATTTCTCTCCCGAAAGTTTGCACATTCCCGGGAGCGAATACAAGGGCGTCCGCACTTTCGCACAGCAGGTGAAGCACATCGCCGCTTCCAACTACGCACTATGGTCGCCCCTTACCGGCGAGAAATTCCCGGATGATTTCATGGGCGGCAACGGTCCGGAGAGCGTGAAGACCAAGGCCGACATCCTTAGATTCTTAAAGGATTCTTTTGCCCTGGGTCACAAGGCCGCGGCCACCTTGACGACCGAGAATATGTTGCAGCCCATAGGAAATAGCAAATCGGCGCGTCTGCACCGGGCCACATTCGCCGTGGCCCACGGCTTTAATCATTACGGACAGATGGTGGAGTACCTGCGGATGAACGGAATCGTCCCGCCCGCCAGCCGGGGAAAGTCAGACTAACGGCGAAGAGACAGGCGTGATCGCTGTCCTTGACAGCGCCTGATTTCAGGCACAGACTATTCTCGTAATTTCTTTGCCCTCCCCGATGTACTGTTTCGTCATGGGCGTTAAGCCCAAAGACGCGGGCCCCGTCACAACCACACCCGCGTGAGTAGTTCCCCTCCTCACGCTCGTCTCAAGGAGGAAACAATGAAACATCTCAGCATTCTGTTATTGGCGCTGGCCTGCTGGCTCGCTCCCGCGGCCACAGCTCAGACTTTAGTCAAACCACTCATAGCCTTTGACGGCACTGAGTCCGAAGGCAACCTCATCTTCGACTCCGCCGGCAATCTGTATGGAACGACTGGCGACCAGTACGGTGCGCCCCTGATCACGGTCTTCGAACTCAGTCCGAACGCCGGCGGAACCTGGACCAAGAATGTGCTTTGGGCCTTCACTGGACGCGACGAGCCTCTCAACATTCGCGCCGGAGTCACCTTCGATGCCAGCGGCAATCTCTATGGCACCTCGCTTTATGGCGGCACTTACGGGTGCGGCACGGTGTTCAAGTTGACTCACAACTCGGACGGCTCGTGGACAGAAAACAACATCAACGACTTCAATTGCACCAACGGATATGAGGCGACTGGCGGCGTCATCTTCGACCAGGCCGGCAATCTCTATGGCACGACCAGCTTCGGCGGCACCTACAACTGGGGAGTGGTCTATCAACTTACGCCTAATGCCGGCGGCGGCTGGACGGAGCACGTCTTACACAACTTCACCTTCGGGGACGATGGCGGTTATCCCGGCCACGGCAGCCTGGCTTTCGATTCCGCAGGGAATCTGTATGGGACCGCCGGGCAAGGGGCGCAGGGAAGTTGCTATGTCTGGACGACCGGCTGCGGTACGGCGTACAAAATGTCGCCCAACGCTAACGGCCATTGGTCGTTCCAGGTGATTCATAGCTTCACCGGCGGCGACGATGGTGGAGTTCCTGAGTTCGGCTTCACCTTTGACCAGGCCGGCAACCTTTACAGCACGGCGTACATGGGCGGGACCTACGGAGACGGTGTCGTCTTCGAGTTGAGTCCCAATTCCGACGGTACCTACACGGAAACAGTCCTGCATAACTTTAGCGGTGATCCCGATGGCGCCTACCCCTTTGGCGGCGTGATCTTCGATAGTGCCGGAAATCTATATGGCACTACCTGGGCCGGAGGAGACAACGACTGCTTTAATGCTCCGGGGTGCGGCATCGTCTACGAGTTGACGCCAAATTCGGCCGGTAGCTACGCGGAAACAATCCTGGTTCACTTCCAGGGTAAACCCGCTCCCCTCTCCACGCCCTACAACAATCTTGTAATGGATAGTCTGGGCAACCTCTATGGCTCTGCCACCGGGTACGGGATGTACGCCAGTGGGAGTATTTACGAAGTGATCCGTTAAGAAGGCGGTACGAATCACACGACTGGCCGGGCGCCATCACGGATACGACCCAGGTGGTAACACCCAGCGGTGCGCTTTCGAGCAACGTGAACTTCGGGTGCAGCCAGAGCGGCGGGCTAGTGAAGGCGGTGTCAAGGACAAAAGTACCTTGTCGGTGTCCTTGGCACCGGTTTTTTTGCGAGAGAGGAAATCCGGGATAGGGGGGACTATCCCCGCTCTTGGGCCTAGAAAAAATGGGGAACGTCCAGTTTGTCCCTTACTATAATCGAGGGCACTCCAGCTCTTGGCTTAGCCGATGCTTTACTTCGCCGGCAGAAACTCAATCTTCACATCGCGGCTCGCAGCCTTGAAGTCAAAGTCCGCCGTCACGAAAACGCGATCGCGCCCATCCGCAGCGAGTTCCAATCCAAAAGCGTCAACGTAAGGAATCTGGCGTTTCAGTTTAATCAACGCCGCGCGAACCGCGCGATCGGCATCCGCCGGAACCACTTAAAAGCCAAACGCACTGAGTCGCGAGAGCACCAACTCCATGGCCGGCGCGCCACGCCGCTTGCAAATCTGACCGGCAATCTCGCCCCAGTGCAGAGAGCAGATAACCGCTTCACATCTTCCCGCCATGTGATCCTTGATAATCGCAGCCACGCGGTCGGACCCGGCGTCGCCATCCAAATAGCGAAGGATGGCGCTGGAATCCAGCACATATCTCACCATCGATCTTTCTCACGACGCCGCTCGCGCATCAGGGCTTTGGAAAGCGAAGGTCCGCCAGCGAGCATTCCTCGTGTCCTGTCGACCAGTTCTTCCGACACGGGTTCCAGAATGATGCGCGACCCGTCTTGCGTTACCGCGATGCGCGTGCCAGGCTTGATGCCCAGCGACTCCCGAATCTCGGAAGGGATCACGAATTGCCCCTTTGTGCTTACCGAAGTGATCTGTCGTATCATGCTTACATTTTAGCACGCGGTAAGACGATGGCAGTTTGCGTTTCGCTATCCCACACAACGCTCGCGGGCCCCCGGTCCTTGTCGCGCTCTTTGGGAGAGAGCTGGCCCGCATTGAGGGTGACGCCCACTCCAGGGGGCGGTATTCATTCCTCAGGCATCGCCTTGGCCACCAGCAGCGCCGTCCCGCCGAAAAGCAACGTGTCGAAAACGAAGTTGATCGCTTCCGTCATCTGCGAGACATCATGCGTCACGGACAGAATGGGCACGTAGAGGCCTACGGTGAGCAGAACCATCAATGCACCGATTGAGGCCGCGGAGGTCCGCGGCCGCTGGTTGAACAGCAACGCAACTCCCGCAACCAGTAGGATGGCTCCGACGGGATATCCCCAGAACGCGTGCAGCGGAATGTAGGCTGGCGTCAGCTTCCTGTCGGGAACTCCGGGAGCAATTTCGGGATGAAACAACTGGTAGACGCCAAAGACGATTGAGGCGATCGATACGGCGAAACGGCCATACGGGATCATGGCGTTGGCTAGCTTCGACTCGCCCATCCGATTCTGCTTCTCCTGCGATCTCAAACTGAGGCTGCCGGCAAGGGCCCACGCGCCGCCAGCAAACGCTGCTTGCCTCAGCGCCAGGATCCATCCCAGCCGGTTTCCTGGTTGGGAAATGACCCCCGGCAAATCCATCATCAGGACAAATAGAAAAAACGCTAATCCCAGCAGCGCGGCGGACAGGCGTACAAATTTCATCGAGACCAGACTGGTCGCAGCCGCGATCCATGCGCAGCCAACGAAATATGTTACGAACAAATGGGCCGGCACAAGTGCGGGAACGATTTGCATGATGTCGCGCGCATCCAGGAAATGTTCAGCCCCGAATACCGCCATTGCGGTGGCGACCAACACGGGTCCGAGCGCAATCAATCTCTCGAGACCGCGGGCGGCGACTAACTCCTTGCGAACTACGGCCAAACCGGCAGCCAGATAGACCAGCCCCGCGAACCAAAGCCAGAATATGGAATAAGTGAACACTGATGACTCCTAGCATATCTGCGTGACACAAGGCGAAATCCGGGCCACGCGAAGTATAACCCTGGAAGAAGGCGCAGAAAGCAAGGCAGGGACCGACAGACAAAAAACCGGGACAGGATTAAGAGCGCAGGCGACAGAAGGCGGAAAAAGGTATGTAGACTTCCGCTGGCGACCAGGGCATGATCTGGCGTTTACTTTGCCCTGGCGTACTGATTGGGCCACGCAACATCCGCGCGAAGTTCTGCGGCGGCATGCAGCGGCAAATAGGGGTCGCGCAGGGAAGCGCGCGCGATCAGTACCAGGTCGGCTTCTCCGTTACGAACGATCTGGTCGGCCTGCGCTGTGGATGTGATCATGCCGACGGCGGCGGTTGCGATTTCAGCTTCCCGCCTGATCTTGGCGGCGAATGGAACCTGATAGCCGGCACCGGCTGGAATCGCAATGCGCGGCGCAATTCCACCGGAGGAGCAATCCACGAGGTCGACTCCCAGCGGCCGCAATTCGCGCGCCAGTTGCACGCTCTCGTCAATCGTCCAACCGCCGTCGGCCCAATCGCTGGCCGAGATACGCACCGAAAGAGGCAGGCTATCGAGCCACACCTGGCGGACCGCATTCACCACTTCCTTCAGAAAGCGGACTCGATTGGCGAAGCTACCGCCATACTCGTCAGTCCGCTGGTTGCTGAGAGGCGAGAGAAAAGAGTGGATCAGGTATCCATGCGCGGCGTGAATTTCGATGATCTTGGCTCCAGCCAGCAGGGCTCGGCCCGCAGCCGCAGCAAAGGCGGCAACCATGAAAGCTATTTCACGCTGGTCGAGTTCTTTGGGAACTTGCCAACCCGTGTCGAAGGCCAGCGGGCTGGGCGCGAAAATCGGAGTCCATCCACCCGCAGAAACACCCAGTGGAGCGCCGCCTTGCCAGGGCACGGCAGTACTGGCTTTGCGTCCGGCATGGGCCAACTGCATTCCCGGTACCGCGCCCTGCTGCTCGATGAAATGAAAGATGCGCGAGAGCATTTCGCAATGTGCATCCACGTAGATGCCGAGATCTCCGGGGCTAATTCGCCCCTCGGCAACGACGGCGCTGGCCTCGGTCATGACTAGCGCGGCCCCTCCGACGGCGCGGCTACCGAGATGGACGAGATGCCAATCGTTGGCAAATCCGTCTTCCGAACTGTACTGGCACATGGGCGAGATTCCGATGCGGTTCTTGAAAGTAACGCCGCGCAACTGCAGAGGCTCAAACAAAGTGGGCATCGTCGTTTGATTCGAATGCGAGCACTTTGGTCGCAGCGGGGAAGGGAAATCAGGCAGCGCGTTCCGGCATGGACTTCAGAGCGCCGGCAGGTTGCTCTTTCTTCTCCTTCTTCTCGTCTTCTTTTTTCTCTTTCTCTTCCGCCTTGATCTGCACCTGCTCGTGCTTGATCTCGAGACGAAGGCGGTTGTAGATGCTCATGTACTGGTTGGCAACCCACACCAGGGCGAACAGAGCGACCACATAGCCACGCCAATCCAGATACAAAAGTTTGAAGCGCGTGAGCACCAGCATGAACCCGGCCACGTAATGACTGAAACAATATTCGCAGGTGAACAAATAGAAGAACTTGCGCAGCACCGGTGTCCTGGCTTGTTTCGACAGGCGCTGGCAACACTCGCGCGGCTCACGAAATACTTCTTCATGGGTGATCGTCCAGGCAATGCAGGCGACCGGAATCGACAGCATCAACAGCCACGCGAATTGCAGGCTCAACGCCACGGTAGAAGTAGGATGCAGGAACGACGCGAAGGGAAGCGTCGGTGGCCTGATCGGGCTATGCCGCATGCCGCGATACAATCATTTCCCTATGCCCCAGTGGACCATGCGACTCGTGGGCAGCCGCGCCGTGCTCATCAATTCCACGCGCGCCACTGTGGCCGCCGTTGGGTCGATGCTGGTCGCGCGCCTTTTTCATATGCCGGAGTTTTACTGGGCGCCGATTTCAGCCATCGTGATTCTGCTCTCGACGATTAACCCGCTCAGTTTAGCCTGGCAACGCTTCGTGGGAACAGCCTTGGGCGCGGCGGTGGGCGCAATCATCGCTACCTTTTTTCACCCGAACTGGATGGTTTACGGCGCTGGCATTTTCCTGTGCGGAATTCTCTCCGCGCATTTGCGCATCGGAACCGCCTACCGATTTGCCGCTATCACTCTGAGCATCGTTTTGCTCATCTCCCATGCGCGCCCACCTTGGATCGTAGCGGTACACCGGTTCGTGGAAGTGTCGATTGGAATCGCGGTTGCGCTGCTGGTGACTGCGGTATGGCCGGCGGCGGCAGAATGAGGCGACGAAGCCGGCTACTTTGGGCAGGAATCAATCAGACGCTTTCGCGACTGGCCAATTTGAAGTAATGCAATTTTCCTCTTGACAGGGAAGTCGCGTAACTGTAAGGTTACGCATTATGCGGAACCGATCGGTTACATATTCGGCGGAGGCCACATTTCAGGCGCTTGCCGATCCTACTCGCCGTGCCGTCCTCGATTTGCTGCGGCGCGGGAGCCAGCCCGCCGGAGAAATTGCCGGCGCGTTTCCCGTCTCCCGGCCCGCCATTTCAAAACACCTGAGGCTGCTTCGCCGCGCGCATCTAGTTCGCGAGCATCGCGAAGGCCGTCACCGGGTTTACCAGTTGAATCCGGAACCGCTTCGTGCCGTAGATTCCTGGCTCGATCAATACCGCGCGTTCTGGAAGATGAACCTGGCCAACCTCAAAACCTTTGTAGAGGCGGAGTACGCCAAAGAAACCGGGCAGCCTAATCCTGCCAAAACCAACGTCAAACATCCAAAAGGAGATTCTTTAACATGAACATGAACATGAAATCGAAAGCGCAAAGGAAGTCGTTCCACATCGCCTTTTCACTCTTGCTATTGGTCATCGGGAGCACAGCTGTGGCCCAGACGCCAACCCAGAAATCGTTTGAGCAACTAAAGTCTTTGAGCGGATCCTGGCAGGGAAAAAACTCCGAGGGCAAAGCGCTGACCGTAAACTTCCAAAGCACCGGGGGCGGCTCTGCATTGATGAGCGAGATCATGGGAGGCGGACATAAAGACAGCATGATTTCGATGTTCCATCTCGACGGCCCCAATCGCCTGATGCTCACACACTATTGCACCGCGGGCAACCAGCCGCGTTTTCAGGCAACGCTTTCGCCCGATGGCAAGAGTTTCACGTTTGACTATGTCGATGCGACCAGCCTCGCTAGTCCGGATGCCGGGCACATGCAGCGCGTCGTGTTCACCATGCTCGATGAAAACCATCACACGGAAGAATGGACATTTGCCGCGGCCGGGGGCAAGGAAATGAAAGAACTCTTTGACCTGCACCGCGCGGAAGTGGCACAGAAGTAAGCGGGCCAGCTACCAGAACTGAAACGGTTACCCATTTCTCGCGGGTTGCGGCGAGAAATGGGAACCGTCGAAGTCGAAAGATCAACTGAAACGGCATCAGCCGTAAGGAGAGTCTCATGGCAACGATCGCAGTCAGTCCTGAGCACGACACCGTCGCCTGCGAACTTTTTATTGCCGCACCTCCGGCTCGAGTCTTTGATGCCATCGCCGACCCGAAGCAAACGGCGCGCTGGTGGGGCCAAGCCGGAGTCCATCGTATTGCGGAGTGGAAGGTAGATCTCCGCGTCGGGGGGAAATGGTCGAGCCAAGGCGAGTTGGCTGACGGCGGGAGCTTTCGGGTCGAGGGCGAATATCTGGAGATCGATCCGCCTCGCGTACTCGCCTATACCTGGAACTGCAGTACGGCGGCCGGCCCGACCAAAACCGTGGTACGTTGGGAGCTCGAGGCGCAAAGCGTGCACGGCCTGCATCCCGGAGGGCCGCAGCGCGCCGGTACGGGCACGCGGGTAAGAATCCACCACGCGGGCTTTGCCGGCAATTCCGCAGCCGCCGGCGCGCATTCGGAAGGCTGGAAACATGTCATGGAGTGGCTGCTCGCGTATATCGAGAACGGAGAAACGATTGATCGCCGCGGCGCGGCTTGACACCCGAAATCCGTAATCATCGGAGAGGTATCCGATTGGCTAAAGGCTTAAAGGAAGAGGCACGTCATGACCGACCACAAAACGATCCCAAACAGCGATGTGGTAAGAGCCGAGATCTACATTGCGGCGCCGCCGTCACGTGTCTTCAAGGCACTGACCGATGCCAACGAACTGGCCCGTTGGTTCAGGAGTCCGGAATGTCCGGTTAAACTCTGGGAAATGGATGCGCGCCCCGGTGGCCGATACGGATACGCCACCGAGAAGGCTAGCGTCACGGTCAACGGCGTGAGCGAGTTTGAATGTCATGGCGATATTGTTGAGATGGATCCGCCGCGCTTGCTGGTTTATAGCTGGATCGCCAATTGGCATTTGGATCAATCTCTGCGAACGGTCGTGCGCTGGGAGTTGACACCGGTCGCGGGCGGCACGCGGGTTGTGGTTACGCACAGCGGCCTGGCGTCAGAAGAAGCGGCCCGTAAGGATTACAGCGGTGGCTGGCCAGGCGTCCTGGAGATGCTGAAGAAGTTCACGGAGAATTAGCGGCAAAAAGAGAGGAGACACGATGCAGAGCGCTTCCGTCACGCCGGATAATGATGTAGTGAGCTGTGAAATCCAAATCGCGGCTCCGCCGGAGCGGGTTTTTCAGGCCATTACTGACCCCAGCCAGTTGCCAAAATGGTGGGGACAGTCTGATATGTATCGCGTCACGAAGATGGAAAGCGATCTACGAGTCAACGGGAAATGGAAGAGCGTTGGCGTCAGCGCTAAAGGAGAATCCTTCGAGGTCGGCGGCGAGTATTTAGAAATCGATCCTCCGCGGCGTCTGGTTTACACGTGGGCCTATAGTTGGGGGGACTCTCCCGAGACCACGGTATGCTGGGAGCTAATCCCGGTGGATGAAGGCACGCTCATAAAACTTCGCCAAAGCGGATTCGCCGGAAACGCGGCTGCGGCGAACGACCACGCACAAGGATGGCTGCGCGTGTTCAGCTGGATGCAGGCCTTCATCGAAAGAGGAGAAACCGTCGACAGCAGAGGCCCGAGTTAAGATCCGCGCCTTTTCTTTCTTGCAACCTTGGCAGCCTGTTTGCCGAGAGCGGTTCGCGTGGACTTGGGAAGATGGGCGATGGTGCGCTTTTTCTTGGCAGCAGTAGCCGCCTTCTTGATATTTTTCTGGGCTGCCGTGCGTTGCTTCGTGCTTGCCATTATCGCCTCCGCTTCGCATCGAAAGATGCCAAAAGCTTGCGTTGAGTCAACCTGCAAAGCGCAGCTGCTTAGCCGCGGGCTGGCTCATCCATTAAAATAAAAATCTAAGATAAAACTACTGTTCCTTCATTGAACGACCGGCAGTGAACGACCAACGACGAACACCAAAGGACAAGCGACAACCAAGACCATGAAAATCGGAGTACTGGCCCTGCAAGGTGATTTCGACGCACACCGCCGCCGGCTCGAAGAGCTGGGCGCAGAAGTTGTGCTGGTGAAAAAGCCGGAGCAGTTCGACGAAATTGATGGCCTGGTGATCCCCGGCGGTGAGAGTGGGACGTTCCTGAAATTGCTGGGGGATGCGGGATTCGAAAAGCTGAAGCAATTCGTGCGCGTGAAGCCGACCTTCGGAACCTGCGCGGGCGCGATCCTGCTGGCCAGCGAAGTGGAAAACCCGCGACAGGTGGGGCTGGGCGCGATTGACGTGAGCATCCGGCGCAACGCTTATGGACGCCAGATCGACAGCTCCATTCGAGAGGGAAAGCTGCTCCAGAGCTCGTTATACGACGCATCAGCAACGCCGCTGGAGATGGTTTTTATTCGCGCGCCGAAGATTGAACGAGTAGGCGAGAAGGTGGAAGTAATCGCCACCGAGGGCGCCGATCCGGTGGCGGTGCGGCAGGGAAGTGCGATGGCTGCAACCTTCCATCCCGAGCTCTCCGATGACACGCGGGTGCACCGGGCCTTCCTGGATCTGGTAGGGCTGGAGCTGGTGGGTCGCGGGTGACGGGCGCAAAAATGCGACCTACTGACTTTGGTAACGTTGGTGCTTGAGCATCCCCTTAATAGACTAAGTCGTATAGCCCGAGAGATTGGGCTACCAGCGGCGCAAATCGCGCCCCAAGGGGATCCCATTTGCAAGAGCGGATCGAGCAAATTAACCGCCGGCTTGAGGAGATCGGCGGTGGGCCGCAGAGCTCGAAGCTGGCGGAGGAGTTTGTAAACCTGTTCCAGGAGAAGCGCCGGCTGGAGCAGCAGCCTCATGCGTCTTCCAGGCGCAGTCCGGGCGCCATGTTGGTCGATCTCAGCATGCGCGATTATGCTCGAGCCGAAACCCACTCCGGCAGCATTCTCGCCAATGTCAACAGTCAACTTTCCAAGCTGGAAAAACGGGATTGGGAGCTATGGTGGATTGTTTCCATTACCGGCCTGGTGGCGGGCGGCGCTCTGATCTTGATGCTTCTGCCAGCAGCGTTCGCCGGTGGCAGCAACCTGCATTTCGAAATCACCGTTTCGCGGCAACTGGTGGTCGGACTCATCGTCCTGCTGATTCTGCTCAATACTTACCTGGTTTCGCGCCGCATTGAATTGCGCCGGCTGCGCGAAAGAATGATTTCCACCACCATTCAAAACGAACTGGTGCGCTTGCAATCCTTCACCGATCCGCTGACCGAGATCTACAATCGACGCTCGCTCGAAGAGCTGGCCAATCGGTATATCAGCCATGCCCGGCGGCAGAAGAGGCCGTTGACTTTCATGTTGATCGATGTCGACCGCTTCAAGGATGTCAACACCCGCTTCGGGCACCTGACGGGCGATTTCGTGCTGGCCGAGATCGCGAGCCTGCTGCGCACGGCCATCCGCGGCTCCGACGCTGTGATCCGCTATGGCGGAGATGAGTTCGTGATCGTCACCGATGCCTCCTTGGCAGATGCGCAGAAAGTGATTCATAGAATCGAGAATTACCTGAGCGACTGGAACCGCTCCGCCCATTTGGAGAATTGCACCATCAGCCTGAGCATCGGCCTGGCCGAATGGTTCGACGGGCTGACCATCGAACAGGTGCTCGACCGCGCCGATCAGGATATGTATGCCAGAAAGCGGGATGCGGATTCCGACACCTCGGCTTCGCCGAAGTCAAATGCGAAATCGGCCGCTGTCTCCAAGGCGTAGAGCTCCAGGCTAGCAACTAGAAGCTTCCCTCCGCGTTATACTGAACTCAATATGTCTGGGGATTCACAAAAAACCTTTTACCTCGAAACCTTTGGCTGCCAGATGAATGTCCATGACTCGGAAAAGGTCATTGGCACGTTGGTTCATGAGGGTTACCAGCAGGTAGAGACCGTTGAGCAGGCCGATCTGATTCTTTACAACACGTGCTCCATTCGTGACAAAGCCGAGCAAAAGGTATTCAACCGGCTCAACGATTACAAGAAACTGTTGAAGCAGGGCAAGAAGTTTGGCGTGCTAGGCTGCGTGGCGCAGCAGGAGGGCGAAAAGATTTTCGAGCGCGCCCCGCATGTCTCCCTGGTCTGCGGATCGGCGTCCTATCGCAACCTGCCGCAGATGCTGGTGCAACTGGAAACAGGAGCCAGCTTCCGGCCACCCGCGCCCGGAAGCCCGAAGCCGGAAGCCGAGAGGCTGGTTCGCATCACCGGCCTCGACGATCGCGAAACCGACGCGTGTTTCGAAACCGAATTCACTGCGCGCACGAATCCGCATCGCGGTTACATCACCATTATCGAGGGCTGCGACAAGTTTTGCGCTTACTGTGTGGTGCCCTTTACGCGCGGCAAAGAGCGCAGCCGCACGGCGGAGTCGGTGCTCGCCGAAGCACGCCAGATGGCCGATCTGGGCTATACCGAAATTCAGTTGCTCGGGCAGAATGTAAATTCCTACAAAGATCCGGCAGGCGGGTTTTCCGGAAAAAAGAAGTCGTTCGCCGAATTGCTGGCGGCGGTGGGGGAAGTGCCGGGAATTCGCCGCGTGCGTTTCACCACCTCGCACCCGCGAGACTTCGGGCGCGACATCATCGCCGCGATCGATGCCGTCCCGACGCTGTGCGACCATGTTCATCTGCCGGTGCAGAGCGGGTCGGACCGCATGCTGAATGCCATGCAGCGGCTTTACACCCGCGAGCAATATATGGAGCGCATTGGGTGGATGAAGTCGGCCAAGCGCGAGATCAGCATCACCAGCGACATGATTGTGGGCTTCCCTGGAGAGAGTGAACGAGACTTCGAGCAAACCTTGAGCCTGCTTGACGAAGTGGAATATGACAGCGTGTTTACCTTCAAATACTCGCCGCGCCCGAATACTCCGTCGCTGGCGCTGGAAGATGCGATTCCAGAGGAAGAAAAATCACGTCGGCTGGAAGTGCTCATGAGCAGACAAAAAGAGATTCAGACTAAGCGCTACAAGAGATACATAGGAACAATTCTGGAAGTGATGGTTGAGGGCAAAAACGAGGCTCGCAAGCAGTGGATCGGGCGTACCTCGCAGAATAAGACTTTGAACTTCACGGCCCCGGAGACGGTGGTTCCCGCCGTGGGATCGTATGTTCCGGTGCGAGCGACGGTAAGTTTTCCCAACAGCCTTCTGGGGGAATTAGTGGTATAAGAAGCGAAGAAGTGTGCGCCGAAGGGGGGCCAGCGCCAAGATGGGAAACGCGGCCCGTAGTAGAAGGAGTGTGAAATGGAAGTAGAAATGACGATCCGCGGCCTTTTAATGGACCCCGTTTCGAATATGCCGATCGTGATTCTTAAGGATGTGGCAGGTGAATCGGTGTTGCCGATCTGGGTCGGAGTTTATGAGGCGAACGCGATTGCGCTAGAGATGGAGAAGGTGGCAACGCCGCGGCCCATGACCCATGATTTGATCAAGAATGTGCTCACCGGTCTGGAAACGCAGGTGCACAAAGTTGTGGTGACGGAACTGCGCGAAGACACATTCTATGCAGTGATCTGGCTGGAGCGCGGCGGAGAGGTGGTGAGCATCGACTCGCGGCCGTCGGATGCGCTGGCGCTGGCGCTGCGGGTGGATTGTCCCATATTCGTGGACGAGGTCGTCCTGAAGAATTCGAAGCAGGCCGCGAACATGTCGGACCGCGTGACGGCCGAAGAGCTGCGGAAGTATCTGGAAGGCCTGAACGATGAGGATCTGGGAAAGTACAAGATGTAGCGGGCGGCATCTTATGTAGTGTAACGGTTACGCATCCCTCTGGGGCTAATGATGCTCTTGCGGTTGAATTGACATCAATGTGACAGGTGTGACATCATATATTTACTATGCGCACCACGCTCAACCTGGATGATGATGCCCTCGAACTTTTGCGCCAGTACTCGGCGGCCCGTTCTATGGCCTTAGGGCAAGCTGCCTCGGAGTTGGTGAGGAGGGGGTTCCGCAGCCCAACTCCAACTCGTATCGTGAATGGGGTGGTAGTCTTCGACGTCCCTCCCGATTCACCAAGAATCACAACCGAGCGGGTGCGAGAACTTGAGTCTGAGATCGAATGAATCGCTGCCTTCTCGACGTCAGCACGCTGCTGGCTTTGTCGTGGCCCGGGCATGCGTCCCACGAACCTGTGCAGCGCTGGTTTGCCCGCAACGCGACGAAAGGATGGGCAACATGCCCCATGGTCGAAGCGGGATTCGTTCGCATTATCTGCAATCCAGCATTTTCTCCGCGGGCGGTTTCTCCGGCGGACGCCGTCAGCGCGCTGAGAGGAACCGTGAGCCATCCCGCGCACCAATTCTGGAGCGACGACATTTCTTTCGTTGAGGCGGTGAGTCTCATGCAGGGCCCGCTCAGTGGACATCAACAAGTTACCGACGCCTATCTGGTGGCGCTGGCCATTCATCATCGGGGAAGGTTGGCGACGCTCGACCGCCGGATGGCGCAACTTGCACCCGCAGGCGCAGTCGAAGTGATTGCATAGCGAACTCGCGCGCCTGATTATCTGACTTTACATAATACCTGTTATCGGACATTGAATGCGGTCTGATCGCGCTCCCAGCGCGGTTTTCGGGCCGATTCGTAACTTCCAGCCTGCCCCAAGCGTCCAATGCTCTTGGGTCAAATCTGCTCGCTGGGGGTTCTCAAACAAAACCGTTCGCAGCCCTCCCCATTGGAGGGCCTTATGGGCGACTCTCTGTGCCGGAGGGTGCTCTATCGACTCGAGCAGGCGGAGACCTGCGAAATCAACCCACATTTTCAGGACGACTACCGGATCTCCTGGATCACCGTCCTTTACGCATCCCGCGGCGAGCGCGGGCCACACGTGGCAGCGACCTACGCCGTGCTGGGTCTTCATCCCGACAAAGTTTGGTCCGCGATCGTCGAGCGCAGAAAGTCGATGCTCCGATCGGATTACACCAAGTTCTTTCCTACGGCTACCGCGAGCTCGCCAAAAAAACCGGTGCAGTCGGTGCGCCCTGGGAAGGATGGCCGGCGATCGGCCTGAGCGCTGTGCAGTTGTTAAATCCGGAAAGGAGAAAATTGCTTCCCGAAAAATCAACGGCGCGAATCCGTTAGGACCGCGCCGCCCCGTGCCAGGGTTACGATTTGCGGGAAGGCCGCCCTATGGCCTCACCAACACTAGCAACTTACACCAACTCGGCCGTTTCGAGAACAGAAAAAAGGCGATCGCCTTTTTTGACGGCAGCCACCCTCACAGCCATCACCTCGACAGCGAGAGAACTGCCTGACCTTCTCGGGCTGCTCGTTTTACTGCTCGCGCTTTTCATGGTGCGCGCATGAGGAGACGACGACAGCGAACGATTCCCTTTCAACCGATTGCGATCGACGCGCGCGATCGCTGCCTGATGTGCGAAGGCAGCGGCTGGCGCCTGGTGATGATCGACACAAATGGAAACCGGCGCGTGACTCGCTGCGAATGCGTGAAACGTCGCATCGATCAGCGCCGCGAAGTGACGGCCGTGCACGATTTCAAACTAGCGGCCGCGGGAGAACGGTGATGTTCGGCCTTTCAGGATCTCACGATCTCGATTGCGTTTGTGCTCGGTGCACATCTCGGCGCGAATCCTTGCGCCGGGATGACGCCGTGCTAGACGGTTATCGCATAGAGTGGGTGCCGGATGAAGGTTGGCGGATGCCTGCTGATGGCCGAGCGTGCTCGAAGCATGGTTGTCTCAATCCCGCAATCGCCCTTCTGCGACGCAGCCACGCTCGTTTCGTTTCCGGCTTTGCGCTGTGGGGTTATTGCGTCGATCACCTTTACGGGCTGGGCACAATTCGCAAGATCGAAGACGGGATCGTGAAGGTGCGAAGGCTCGTGAAGATTGAGGAGCTCTGCCAGCGATGATCACGCTTCGCCAGGCCGTGACCGATCTGATGGTCGCGGTGCACGGCATCACGCCCGAGCTCGCGGCCGTGCACGCCGGCGAGATGACGGAAGTTGAGCTGGCGTGGCGATTCGAGCGGTACATGAACATGAGCATGGAAATGGAGCTGAGTGCGGCGAGCGCAAATCCTAGAAGGGTCAACGTGTCTTCCACCCGGTTGTTCACGCCCCTAACGGCGACGGCACGCACGCCACACTCAGCCCTGTTCCCATGCCCCCGACCGGGCAACGTGACGGCGAACAGTCTGCCAGAGTCGGAAAAAGAACGAACCGGGTCCGAAGTCGGAGGCGGGCCATAAGCCCGACTCCGATGATGCTGTAGGGCGAGCACGGCGGCGCGTCTGTACTCCGCAACTGCCGCGCTATTCGTGTGTCTGGACGTTGCCGGGAGAAGCCCGGCGAAGGTTTTGACGTTGGTTTCTTTACTAGATACCAGTGAATATCTCGACAGATCGGAGCCAAGTGATTCCAACGGAAGAAGTTCGAGAAAACTCAACCGAGAGCCCATTCCTCGGTGAAGAGTTCCGCCTGCTCGATCGCTACGAGCTGCAGGGTGATTTGGTGGAGACGTTGCAGAAGACAGTGCACCATTCCCATCTCGCGTCGAAAGTGGCGGCCTGCCATCACACGTTTAGGGGATGGCGCTGCAACACCGGCGGCCACAGCTTCGCGATGGCGGAGAATTCTTGCTCGGTGCGAGTGTGTCCGCATGATTCGCGCCGGCGTTCGCTGATCCTGGCTGCGCGGCTGGAAAAGTTTTTAGTCGGAAGAGATGGCCTGCGCTACGCCGTGCTCGCAGAACGCAACTCTGCGGACCTTGCGGAGGGCCTGGCGTCGCTTTGGGAAGGCTGGACCAGCCTAAGGCGCTCGGTTCGATGGAAACGCAAGGTGAAGGGCTGCATCGTCGCGCTCGAGGTCACCTATAACCGGGAAGAGCGAACCTGGCATCCGCATCTGAACGTGCTGATGGAAGGTGAGTACTTCCCTTTTGAAGAGCTCAATCTGGCATGGATCGAGGCGACGGAGGGACGCGGCCGCACATCGTTCATTCGCGCGGCCGATGCCGGCACGGTTCGCGAGTTGATCAAGTACGTGACGAAGATCGCGGATCTCCTCGGCAATCCGGACGCGCTCGATGAATTTCTTACCGCGGTTTTTCGCAAACGCCTGGTTCGTACGTACGGCAGCTTTTTCGACATGAAGGTCGACGACGAAGAGCACCCTCATGCCGAATGTCCAGACTGTCACTCTGCCGATATCACGCGGCTGGGCATCGTTCCCTCTTACCAGATCAGCCTCGATCTCAAGGGAATATTCCGCTTCAAGCGATCGCAGCGCGACGTCGACCGCGACGAGCAGGCTGCAGTCGAATTTTACCCGTCGTTTTTGAAAGACGGGCGCGAGATTTCGCGTCGAGCGCATCCACGCGCCAACGATGCGGACGTGCAGCAGTTTAAGGCTGCTGTTCGAGCACTAGCGGCAATCAGCCGCACGGAGGAAAGAAAGCAATGGCAACTTCATCAGTAGCTCAAAACGTAGGTCCAACCGCAGTCAAGCCCCGACGCGAGATGCAGGAAGCAAAGGCGCCGGATCAATTTCAGTTCACCAAAATTGGTCAGACGATTGCTGGGGTACTGATCTCGATCGAACCGACGACGGTGAGAGATAAGCAGGCGCTCGAATACATGCTGGTGAATGAGACCGGCGATCGCCTCACTTTTCTCGGAACTGCTGATTTGAATAAAAAAGTTCTGCCGGGACACATCGGTCACTGGATGGAGATCCGTTACGACAACGACGATACGACCTTTCAGAAACCAGGACAGAGCGCCATGAAGGTCTTCAAGGTCATGGTGAGCAAGCAGAAGGAGCCGGGCTGGGGACAGCAGTAAGTAGCAACCGGGTCGGCTCACTGGCGGGACCGACCCGGCTTCTGCTTTTTTCGGAGTGACGCGATGTGCGACAGCGTAAAAATGCCGGGCGGCGGAACCGCGATTATATGCGGAGTGCGAACGCACCCGCGTTATTGCGCGACCTGCGGACGCGAGGCAGTCGCGCTCTGCGACTGGAAAGTTCCTTCGAAATATTCCGGAACATGCGACCAGCCGATGTGCGCGCAGCACGCGAAACGAGTCGCGCTGAACAAGCATCTGTGTCCCGAGCACCAACGGCGGTACGACGAATGGAATCGACGGCGGAAAAACCCCACACAGGGAAATCTTTTTGAGGAGCGAGTGGCATGAACACGACGATGGAGCTGAATCTGGACATGGAGACGCTGCAGGAGAGCGTCGAGCGGTGCCGTTTTTGTGGATGTACGGAAGACAACGCATGCGCGATTGCGATCGCCGAGGAGCTCGATGGGACGGTGCGTCTCGCGCGAAACTCGCAGGAAATCATTCAGCTTTTGCCCTGCAGCTGGTTTCTCCCAGCCTGCTGCAATAAGCCGGATTGCATCGAGAAGCTGCTGCAGGAGCAACGTGGCCAGCGCGTATTGCTCTACGACGCGACAGGAAGGCCGGCAGCATGAGCGGCGATCGCGTGATGAAAGCGGGTGCGACGATGGTGATGCTGCTGGTCGCTGGCATTTGCGTCGGTGCTGCGCTCGGAATTCTTCTTCTGCTTTTGGAACCGCTGATGGAAGGAACGCGATGATGACGCCTCTCGAACTTTTATCGAATTTCGATTTTGGTGGCGGCGATATGCGAGCGAATTTGCTCGCTGCCCGACTGCTGCTGCACTACCTTGCCGACAGCGTCTACATTGCCGAAATCAATTCTGGCCAGCGCGTTGCATCGGCCGATGTGATGACAGCGAAGATCTGGCTTCACGAATTGTCAGAGGCTGCGCGCGAGCTCTCCATGAGAATGACCAGGGTGAGATAAACATGCGCCGAATAGCTCTATCACTGATCGCGCTGGGATGTGCCGGTCTTCTCTTCGTCGTCTTGCTCAAAGTCGGCCGCGACCCAGGCCTGGCAATGGACTGGATTCCGATCGCGGCACTGATTTTGATAGTTTTGTGCGAGATGATTGTCGGCATTCTTCGCCGAACCCCATGATGAGCCGGCGTTCCTTCTTGCGATCGATGGTGGGCGGAGTTGCGGCCGCGGCCGCGGTTCGCACTTTTCCCTTCCGAGTTTTCAGCTTTCCGAAGGAGATCACGATCGTGCCGGCGCTGCCTGAGCTCACAGCTGGCGGATTCTTCGACCCAGCGAATTATGAGTCGTTTCTACGCGCTGTTGCGACGGACTTCCAGGTCCCGAGGCGAATGCTCGGCCCATTCCATCCGGACGAAGTCGCGTTATTGAAGTCGCTCACCGACTGCTGCGGTCGGCCGCTTTTGTAAAACAAAACGACAGCACCGACACTTCAGTAACTTTCGTATCCTCATTCCCAGGCCTGACAATTTCATCGTTGGCCGCCCCGTTCCTCTCTTCAGCGCAGAGCGCGCGCTAATTAAGCCGCTCCTTCCCGACAACTATGAGCATTCGTGTATTCGGCTGGGACGATCCCGGCCTAAAAGTGCGCCTTTTCAATCTCTCCAATAAGCGTGCAGACGACGCTGTCACTGCGGGAACTCACCGCTTCATTCTTCACGCCGATGGCCGTCGCGTGCTTCAGCAGATGCCTCCCAATCACGTCCTCCAGGAGCGTACCGCGCGCAACAGTGTCATGCCTTACGGCCGCGGCGCCGTCGGGCTTACCAAAGCGCCTCCCTCGATTAACTATCCGATTCCAGCGGTCGGAGATCATCGTATTTCCTGGCTGCTCGCATTCATGGCGATGCCCCCAAAAAAACCGCAACCGTCGGATTCGATTGCTTGCTAAGATGGCGCGCTACGGCCAATTTGCGGTCTGCGATACCTGTGGGGGGATCGGCCACGACGAAGAAAGTGAACTCTGCCCTTATGCCGCAACCCAGCGGCGCCAGGATCCATACGGCCTAGAAAAACGGCAGCATCAGCGATGTGGACGGCTCTCGATTACACGATTGCGCTCCAAGATGTCCGCGGTTCTCCAGGCGGGCGGAAGCTTTCCAGTGAAGCTGCGAGAATCTGTGCGTTCTTGATTTTGCCCACCACGATGACGCCCTCCCAGGAACAGCCCTTTTATGGAAACGGCTCTCCAGTCGAAGTTGCCAAACGGCTCGGCACCTATGGAAAGATCGATCGGTCAAAACAGTACGAAGGCTGCTATTCGCCGAAGCTGCTGCTCAACAATGACAACCTGCAGTTCGCGCGACTGCGCCGCATCGAGAGAGA
The DNA here is from genome assembly GCA_963710965.1 of uncultured Acidobacteriaceae bacterium. Classification (GTDB taxonomy): domain Bacteria; phylum Acidobacteriota; class Terriglobia; order Terriglobales; family Acidobacteriaceae; genus Sulfotelmatobacter. The sequence continues at coordinate 23,333 of CAVQCP010000049.1, forward strand.
TCGATTCAAACATCATGTCCTGGCGATAGCGTTTGCTGCACTGCTGGCGCGCGCACCGGAGATCGTGTTGTGGATTGGACGACTGCTGAAGTGAAATGCCAAAGCGTGCGCCGATCATCAAGACGGCAGGATCTGAAAACGCTGCTCGTGATCGCGAGCGTGCTCGGCGCGGTGGCGGCATTCGTCGTTTGTACGACTCAGCGCAGTGGCGCAAGCGAACGCAGCCTGCAGTGCTCGCGCGCGACCCGTTCTGCAAGATTGCAATCCTCTGCGGCGGCAACGCCCTCAGCACGGACGCTGATCACATCGTGCCCGCAGTCCGTTACATCGCGCAGCACGGCGGCGACCAGCGGTTTTTTTTCGACATGGCCAACCTTCAGGGCGCCTGCCACGCTGATCACACTGCCAAGACAGCCCGAGGGGGATAGGGGGGTCTATTTACGCTGGGAGGGGATGCCAGCGACCGACGCTCAGCTTCACACACACAGCCGCAGCAAAAGATTTTTCATAAATTATGGGTGGAAAAGGATCAGGCGGTTCAAATCGCAAACCGACAGCGATAAAAAAGCTGTTGAACAATCCCGGCAAACGCAAGCTGAACGAGCTCGAGCCGGAAGCACCAAAGGGAGTCCCGGAGATGCCGAAGTTTCTCACTCCGGAGGCTCGCGCCGAGTGGAAGCGCATCGTTCCCATTCTTTCGGCGATGAACGTTCTCACCGTTGCGGACGGCAAAGCGCTCGCGGCCTATTGCTCGTCGTATGCACAGCTGGTGCTGGCCGAAGCGGCGATCGCGAAGTTCGGAATCATCAACGTCACTCTCGACCAGCTGACCGGCGTGGCCGAATTAAAGGTGAATCCCGTGGTGCGTATCAAGTCCGACGCATTGCGTCAGATGAAGTCGTTTCTTCTCGAGTTTGGTCTCACTCCAGCATCACGCTCTAAGCTGAAAATCAATGCCAACACAGACCAGGCGGACGCGCTCGACAGTCTCTTCGACGGGCCCACGGCCAAGCCAGCGAGCAAGCCGAATTAGACGGCCGCAGGCGGAGACTCCTGCACCTTGCGCGTGGGATCTCTACGTCTCCGGAGTTCTGGACGGCAAGATCCCGGCGAACAAGCTAATCCATCTGGCATGTCAGCGCCACATCGAGGATCTGAAGCACGGATCCGCGCGAGGCCTTTATTTCGACATCGAGGCTGCTGCTCGCAGCAATATGTTTTTCCAGGTGTTGCAGCACTCGAAAGGCGAGTGGGCCGGTAAGCCGTTCGATCTCGAACTCTGGCAGGCCTTCATCGACGCCATGCTGTTCGGTTGGAAGCGGGCAGACGGCACTCGTCGATTTCGCGAAGCCTACATCGCTGTTCCGCGGAAAAACGGAAAAACCACGCTGCTATCGGGCGAAGCGATCAAGCTGCTGGCAGCGGACGGTGAGCCTGGTGCTGAGGTTTATACCTTCGCTCGTACAAAAGATCAGGCCAGTCTGATCTTCAACGAGGCCGTGCAGATGCGCAACGCGTCGCCGCGCCTGGTCAATCGCATCGGCTACGTAAAAAACAATCTTCACATTCTCGCGACGAACTCTCGGTTGATGCCGCTCTCGGCCGATGATGAAACGCATCACGGCTTGAACGCCTCGGCCGGCCTGGCTGATGAGGTTCACGTGCATCCGAGTCGTGATCTCTGGGATGTCATTGCCACGTCGCAGGCCGCGCGGCGCCAGCCTCTGATGCTCGGTATTACGACGCATGGATGGGACCGGCAATCGTTCTGCTACGCGCAATATGAATACGCGCGCAAGGTCCTCGATAAAATTCTCCAGGATGATCGGTTCTTTGCTTTCGTCGCCATGCTCGATGACGGCGCTGACTGGGAAGACGAGCGCGAGTGGGAAAAGTGCAATCCGAATTTCGGCAAGTCGGTGAAGGTTGAATACCTGCGAGAGCAGGCGCAACGTGCGAAAAACGATCCCACCGCCCTGAATGCCTTTCTTCGTCTTCATCTCAATGCCTGGACGCAGCAAGACGAGCGTGCCATTCTTCCGCATAAGTGGGCAGCCTGCGCGGGCGAAGGTGCAGACGATCCTGTAATCACCCGCGGCTGCTGGATTGAGGAGCTGCGCGGCAAGACATGTTTCGCTGCGCTGGATCTTTCCAGCAAGCTCGATATCGCTGCCGACGTTTTCTTCTTCCCCAAGCAGACCGGTTTGTTGAAACCTCGGGTGCTTCCCTTCTTTTTCGTGCCTGAAGCGACCATCATCGAGCGTTCGAAAAAAGATCGCGTGCCCTATAACGTCTGGGCGCGCCAGGGTTTCATCACGCCCACCGCGGGAGACGTTGTCGACTACGACTTCATTCGCGAGCATCATCGCAAAATGGCGAGCCAATTTCGTCTGCAGAAAACTGCTTTCGACCCCTGGAACGCGACGCAGCTCTCGACGCAGCTGCAGGGCGATGGCATCGTGATGCTCGAACATCAGCAGGGCTATCGCTCGATGTCCGATCCGACGAAAGAGCTCCTGAAAATGATTTATGCGGCCGAGTTTGAGCACGGCAACAATCCGGTGCTCAGCTGGATGGCCGATAACCTGGTCACCTCGCAGGATCCTGCCGGCAATATCAAGCCTGACAAATCGAAGGCGCGCGAGCGCATCGACGGCATTGTCGCGCTGGTGATGTGTATTGGAGTGGCGGCCGTGAATCCCGTTTCGATTCGCCCACGCCTGCATCGCTTATGAGCACTCGACCCATCCCGTTAAACCCTCAGAACCTATCTGAGGAGCAAAAAAAGCGCCAGGCATTGCAGGAGCGCCGTTCCGACGTTCTCTACATCGCCGGCGCTTTGCTTGTGGCGTTTGGTTTCGGCTGCATTCACCACTATCTAGCACCGATCGCGATGGGAATCTTCTGCCTGATTTTTCCTCTGCTCGAGCTCGCAAAAAGCTTCATCCGTGGTCTGCGAGCTCCTTTTGGAGGCAATCGCAGATAAATGGGACTGATTGCTGAATACCGTACGTCGCTCGAGAATCCCAGCACTCCGCTGTCGTTTCCAGCTGAGTGGCTGCTTGATATCTTCAACGGCGGCCGCACGGACTCTGGAATCCGCGTCTCGGAGCTGACTGCTCTGCAGGTGACCACGGTCTTTGCCTGTGTTGAAATTAAAGCCGGTGCTATCGGGGCGCTCGATCGTAAAATCTTCGAGAAGATTGTCGGCGCCGATAACCGCGTGCAGCGGCGCATTGCGCATGAGCATGACTACTGGGATCTCCTTGAGTCTGAGCCCAACGACGAAATGTCGAGCTTCACGATGTTCAAAGCTGTGCAGGCCCATCGCATGCTCTGGGGGCACGGTTACATCGAATTGCAGCGCGACGGTGGCGATCGCATCGTCGCTCTCTGGCCTCGCAATCCAGCTAGAACAAAAGTACGGCGCGCGCGCGAGCCCATGCTGATTCGTGGCGAACTGGTGAAGCCTGGGGAAATGTTCTACGCGACGACAGAGGGCATGGAAACCGCGGCGATGGATGTCTCCGAGGCGGTCAATGAAAGCTACACCACGGAAAGAGCGATTCTGCCGGCCGATATGCTTTCGTTTCCCGGCCTCGCGCTCGACGGTCGTGTTGGCCAGGACGTTGTGCAGCTCGCCCGCAATGCTGTCGGCCTGGCGCTAGCGACAGAAAAGTTTGGGGGCAAGTTTTTCGGCAACGGGGCGCTCGGCTATGGAATTTTCAAAGTGCCTGGAACGCTGGCGCCCGAAGACTTTGAGCTTTTCAAGCGCGAAGTGCAGGAAGCCTGGGGTGGAGAGAACGCGGGACGGCCGCTGATTCTTGAAGGCGGCGAAGACTACGTGCCGACGTCCACCAAGCCCAACGAAGGGCAGTTTATCGAGACGCGCGAGCATCAAGTCATCGAGATTTGCCGGATCTTTACCATGCCTCCTCACATGGTGGGTGTGACCGAGAAACTGGGCAAAGGCAATGCCGAGCAGGTTGGCCAGGAGTTCGTCACTTACTCGCTCACTCCCGATCTGAAGTGCTACGAGCACGAAATCAAACGCAAAATGTTCCCGCGGCCGGCCGTGGGTCGCAATGCTGGCAAAAAGTTCAGCATGTTTTTCGATACCCGGCCGTTGACGATGCCGGCAGCGAACGATTTGCGTGCCTTCATTCAGGCGATGGTCCAGTGGGGCGTGATGGAGCCCAACGACGCGCGCGAGTGGATGCACATGAATCCGCTTACCAACGAAGGCGCTAACGCGACCTGGATGCAGATCAATATGGCTCCGGTCGATCAGCTCTTTGCTACACCCGCATTGCCCGGCGCCGCCGATGGTGCTGGAGCTGGTGATGATGATCCAGCAGCCGCTGGCAGAGCGAAGCGCTCCAATCTCCTGGCGGAGCGCCTTTGTCGGGCATATTCCCGGCTCTTCCGCGATGCTTTTGGGCGTATATCTGCCCGTTCCAATCTTGATCTCGCGGCCTTTCGACAGGTTTTCCTGCCCGTTCTGGCCTCGATCGGCGAGGAGCTCGAGCGCCATGCGGCCGAGATTTACGGAGCCGACCTGAGCCCAGACGCGCTCTCCAGCTCAAGCTTCCTCGCCGGCTATCTCGAAACGATGCTTCACCGCGCTCGCAACGAAAAATGGGCACAAGCGAACGGCAATGCCGAAGCGATCGTGCAGCGTGAGCTGGGGCGTGCTGTCCGTGCTTTGGCGGTGGAGGCCTATCGCAGTGCGGCAACAGCTGCGGCAAAACAAGAAACTGAGGTGATTTCATGATCGAACGCCGGTTCGTAAAGGCTGCAGAGATTCGAGCTGATGGCGATGGCCACATCACTGGTCACGCCGCGGTCTTCAATGAGGAGTACGTTCTTTGGGACAGCGATAGCTATCGTGCAGTCGAGAAGGTGAAGCCAGGGGCGTTTACCCGTGCGCTGAAAGAGAAGCACGATGTTCGTTGCCTCTTCAATCACGATCCTAATCAGTTGCTCGGTCGTACCAGTGCCGGCACTATGAAGCTTAAGCAGGACGATCAAGGCCTCTACTTTGATACCACTCCGCCTGATACGCAGCTGGGGCGCGATGTCGTGACTTTGGTGAAACGTGGCGATATCAGCGGCGCAAGCTTTGCCTTCACGGTCACCAAGCAGAACGTCACCGAGGTCACTGTCGATAATAAAATCATTCGCACTCGCGAGATCGAAGATGTGGATCTCTTCGATGCGAGTCCGGTGACCTATCCCGCATACACCGGAACGGATGTGAACGCCCGCGCGCTCGAAATGCGCGCCGAGATGTTTCCTGGCGGCGTGCCGCGGTCTGTGCTTGAGCTTGTTCCCGAGCTTCGTGACTCCATGAACAGCGACGAGCAGGCCTGCCGTTGCGATTGTCGTGCTTGCATGTCGGCTGAGTGCAACGAGTGCTCCATGTACATGGCGCGCTGTGGCGATAAGAGTTACTGCGATCACAGCTCTCGATCGACGCGTGACGGCAAAACCACGAAACGCGTCGACGGAGAAGATCTGCCGGCGTCGTCGTTTCTCTACGTGGGCGATCCTCAGAAGACCGCAACCTGGTCATTGCCCTGGAAGTTCTCCACCGATGCGAAAACCAAATCCCATCTTCGTAACGCGCTGGCTCGTTTCAATCAGTCGAAAAATGTTCCCGCCGACAAAAAGCCTGGTGTTTGGAAGCGCCTGGTCCGCCTTTGCAAAAAGTACGGAATCACGGTCAGCGATCAGGAATCGAAAAGCTTCGATCTTACGGCCGAGCAGCGCTCGCAGCTTGAGAAGCGCGGTCCAGTGGGCGGCGGCGAAGATTGTGAGTGCACCTGTCCTGAGTGCCAGGTGGGTGATTGCGAAAATTGCAGCGTGCCGGATTGTGACGACAAGTACTGCGATCACACCGGCGATGGCGACGACGATGGTGACGATCGACAGAACGTCGACCTCGAGCACGTTGAAGCTCGCTTTCGCGATTTAGGCCTGCCTCTCGAATAAGATCACCAACAATTTTTCTAGTTCTACCGGAAGACGCGTGCCGGATGCGGCGCGGCGTGATGGCCGATGCGCGGACTTGCGTAAACGAGTGATTCCTGCCAGGTCGGTGGGAAGGCCCCGAATTTCAACCAAGGAAAAAGACAATGAGTCAATCCAGACTGAGTGCAATCCGGCAGCAGCTGCAGCAGCTCAATGAAACTGCTCAGCCCTTCCGTCGTACCATTGGCGATGCGAAATCTACCGCTCAGCAAAAGAAAGAAGCGCGGGCTTCATTCGATAAGCTCGACTTTGGCGGTGAAGGATTCAGCCTCGAAAACCCGGCGACTAACACCTTATGCGCCCTAACCACCGAACGTGATCAGATCATCGCTGACAATGAGCGCGAAGCGCGAGCTGCGAACCTCGATCGCGAACTCGGCAACTCCACGCGGCCTCCGCAAGACGATCCCGGCCGCGGCGCCGGCGGCACGCGCGCCCAGCACATCCTGATCTACGATCGGGCGTTGCAGCGGCATGGCGTCCAGGTGATGAAGCGCGCCGGTCAGTTGCACTTCAAGAACCTCGCGCTCGAGAACGTGCACTCCGACGTTCGTTCGACCATCGAAGACCTCAATCGTCGCTATTTCGACGCTTTCAAGGAGTATCTGATCGCGTTTGGCATGGGCGACACCAATCGTTGCCGTCCCGAGGCTCGCTCCATCGTCATGGGACACGATGAAGAGTTCCGCGGCTTCCTGTTGGGCGGTCCGGAATTCAACGATCGTGAAAAGCGCGATATGGGCATCGGCACTCTGTCGCTCGGCGGTTATTTCGTGCCCAAGGGCTTTGTCTACGACGTCGAGGAAGCTCTCAAGTACTACGGCCCGATGTTGCTCACCTCCGAAATAATGGACACCGCGACTGGCCAGCCTTTGCCCTATCCGACCGATAACGACACTACGGTCATGGGCGAGCTGGTAGGTGAAGGTCAGCAGGTTTCCGAGAAAGACGTCACCATCGGTCAGGTGCTCTTCGGAGCGTGGAAGTTCAGCTCCAAGATGGTGAAGCTCTCGCTTGAATTGATGCAGGATTCGGCCTTCGATATGGAGAGCTATCTGAAGAAGAAGCTGGCTATCCGTATCGGGCGCATTTACAACAATCAGTTCACCCTGGGCACCGGAACCAATGCTCCGAACGGGATTGTGCCCGCGACGGTTGCGGCTTGTGGAACTCCGTCGACCACGCCCTGGACCGGTGCTAACAACGGTTATGGCATTCCTCTGATTGCCAGTGGTTCAGCTGCTAATGATGGAGGCACCGAAACCGGCGGCACATCCATCGGATCGCAGGATCTCGATAACCTCGAGCACACTGTGGATCCGCTCTATCGTCGCGGCGCCGGCTACATGTGGCACGATCAGACGTTGCGCCGGGTGAAGGTCCTGCTCGACAAGTACGGCCGGCCGCTGTGGAAGCCCTCTGTTGCAAGCGGAGAGCCCGATCGCGTGAACGACTATCCGTACTACATCAACAACGACATGGCGATCTGCCCGGCAATCGCTGCAAATCCCGCTGCGGTCACCGTTTTGTTCGGAGCTCTCGATAAGTATGTGATTCGCCGGGTGAAAGAGCTTGGCATCATCACCTTGCGTGAGCGCTTTGCCGATTACGGCCAAATCGGTTTGATCGGCTTCAGCCGCGCGGACGGTCAGCTGCTCGACGCCGGCACGCATCCGATTTGCTATCTGATCCAGGCGACCAGCTAGTAGATCGCTTCTCGCACCGTTTCAGGCGGACTCCCTTCCAGCCTGGCGGTGCGAGAAGGTCAATTTTCCGAATTCAACGACTCGAACCCCATCTCTGAAGGAGAGACTTCTATGACTCAAATTACCGCACAAACTCCGGGCGCGCTGGTCTCATCGACCTCGCCCGATTTTGACGATGTCCTCGGTCAAGCTTCCAATCTGCCCACGCAGTACGAAGTTCTGACCGGCACGACTGATGTCATCACGGGCGGAGCTGGTGTGCTGATGCAGCCACCGGGCAGCACCAATCAAACCACGACGCCGATCGTTGGCACTAGCTTCATCGAAACTGCTGGTGTCGATGCGGCTACTCTGGCTGCTCCTGCTGCCGGTGCTCCCTCGGCCGGTGGAAACGATGGACTGGAAATCACGATTGTCGACAACTCCGGTCATGCGCACACTGTGACCGCGCCGGCGAATGCTATCACTCCAGCGCATCACCTGGTCACATTCAACGGAACGCAGGGATCTTTTGTGACTCTGCTTGCCCGCAACGGCAAGTGGATTCCGACCGCGTCGAGCGGAGTGACGATCAGCTAGTCATTCCTGCGTCGAAACCCTCGCAGGAGTCGGACCGGAGCTGCGCGCGTTCCCGCGTTGCTTTGCCCAAACTGGGAAGGGCAATGCTTGCACGCTCCGGTCTGCACTATTCAAAAAAGAAAGTTGTGAATTCATGAAGATGATCCGAGTTCGCATTCGAGCGACCGGTCAGGTTCTCGAAATGGTGCCTAGCGTCGCGCAGCGGATGATCGCGGGCAAAACCGCAGAGGAAGTAAGCAACGAGCCCATGGAGTCGATGGCAGTGGCGCACCAGGCAGAGCGTGCTGTTAGCGCAGCTCAGGCTGGGCCAGCAAAGAAGACGGCAGCTTCGAAGCGCCGGGCGTAACTCTTTAAATGGCCTACATCGTTGAAGAAGTCGCGCCGCTAGCTGAGCCGTTGCTGCTGGGCGACGTTAAAAATTTCCTGAAGGTGAACGTGTCGAATGACGACGCGTACATCACAGATCTCATTCAGGCGGCACGCGAAGAGGTCGAGGGTTTCACCGGCCGCTCGATCGTGAACAAAGGCTATCGCCAGTCGCTGGATTCGTTCCCTTACTTCGTCGATACGGTCATGTCGCAAATGGCCTATCCGCCCAGCTACTACTCGCTGCCGCGGTACTCGACAACTTTGTGGAACTATTCGCAGATGATCAAACTGCTGCGAGCGCCGCTGCAGGCGGTGACCAGCATCAGCTACTCCAACAGTGTCACTGGTCAAATCGATTATCTCTATCCCGCGCTCTTCAGCTGGGAGCGTCTCACCGAGTACTTCATTGGAGACGCGATCGAAGACACGAATGGCAATATGCAGGTGGTCACGGCTGTCACCGAAAGCGATGAAAATGGAACTTCGATGTCCGGGCCGACCGCGCCCACGTGGTCTGTCGTGGTGAACGGCACGACAACGGATGGAAGCCTGACCTGGACGTGCCAGGGGCCACCTCCTGACACTGGTGATTTCGTTTACGACGCCGACAGCTGTCCCCCGAGGATTTTCCCCTTGCCAGGGCAGACCTGGCCACCGGTGCTTTACGTTCCCAACGCGGTGCAGATTCATTTCACCGCGGGTTACGGCAATGACGGCAGAGGCGCGCCGGCGGTGCTTCGTCAGGTGATGCGCTTGCTGATCGCCGATAGCTATTACAACCGTGAGCCGATCGTCTCGGGCGCGATCGCTGAATCGCCGCGACTGATGCGCATGCTCTATCGCTGGAAAGTTCAAATGAAGGCCGGAACTCGCGGCTAAAACCCACTACTCCGATTCGAAGGAAGGCAACTAATGAAAAACAAGCCAACGTTCCTAAAGAAGTTCCTCTGCGCGACGGCCGCGGTGCTGATGTTCGTCACCTCCGCTTTCGCTACGCCCACCGTGCTCAGCACACAAGTGCTGTTCATCAACGGCAGCGTCAATGCGCCCATCACCGCGGGTTCTCTGACGATCACCTTTTCTGCTTGCGATGCCGTAAACGGCAACAGCTTCACCGCGACCGGTCGCGAAGTGTTGCTGGTCTATAACAGCGGTGCGAGCGCTTACACCTTCACGGTCAACAGTGTTGCTGACCAACTGAATCGACTCGACACGTCACTGACGACCTATTCGGTTGCTGCGAGCGGATACGCCGCGGTGCAGATGAAAAATCTCACCGGTTGGCAATCGAGCGGCACAATCAGCATGACCTGCAGTAATGCGGCCGTGAAATTCGCAGTCGTCCAGACGAACTAAATGCCGCTGAGACGTCTTAGCGCAGGCCTGCCACGATCGGGCCAGAGCAGTCCGATCGGCGCGATGAATAAGCAGGTCACGTTTTACGCGCCTGGCGCGCAGAGTGCCACTGATGGCAGTACAAAGTCGCCGCAAGCGGCTTTCGAAACATGGGCGGCACTCTACGCGCTTTCGGGCGACGAACTTGATAAGGCGCAACAGATCGCGCAGCGTGTTTCTCATCTCGCGGTCATTCCCTACTCGCCAGCGGCGCAAGAGAACATGACGATTCAGTACCTCGACCAGGGTGAGACGCGCATCTTCCAGATCGCGGCGATCGAAGACATGGATGAACAGCGCGTGCAGCTGAAGGTTTATTGCTTCGAAATCGGTCAGAACGCCGGTGGCCAGAATGCTGGCGCCGCTTCTTAAAAGGATTTCAACATGAACAGAGACAATCGATTTTTCACTGTGCTCGGGCTGCTTTTGTTCTTGCTGCTGTGCTTTGTGCCCAATGGCAACACCCAGCAGGGCACGCCGTTGTCGTATGCCAACGCGCCGGCCCAGCTTTCTTTGAGTTGGAGCTTCACCGCGAGCTCGTCGGCGACCGGCGGATTCAACGTGACCGGTCTTCGCTATTTTCAGATGTTCTTTATCCCGACCGGTACGGTCAATTCCTGCAACGTTTCCTTCGACTCATCGACGGGCAGCGGATTTGTGACCGGAGGGATTATCACTTCGAGCACGATCGGGTCGTGCGCAAACTCCGGTTTTTACTCCAATGCGACGCCGACGAACCCGACGCTCATCGGGCAACTTACGCCCAGCATCAATGGATCCGGATCGGTGACCATTCTGTTGTTGGGATGGGTTAATAATCCGGTCACATCTCCTTCGACATCGAGTTCGATCATCTCGCCGGTCGACGGATCCGGAAACATCAAGACTAACTGCGTCGTTGGCTGCGGATCCTCGAATCCGAATGGGCAAGCGACGATGGCCAACAGCGCGCCCGTCACGATCGCTTCGAACCAATCAACGCTCGGCGTGGCTCTGACCAGCGCCCTCCCGAGCGGGTCGAACAATCTCGGCACGATCGGCCAGGGCGGGACCTGGACGGTTGGTCAGAGCGGAACATGGAACGTTGGTCAGAGCGGGACCTGGACGGTTCAACCTGGCAACACCGCGAATACGACGCCCTGGCTCATGACAGTTTCGACGGCACTGCCGGCGGGCAGCAATACGATCGGCAACGTCAATCAGAATGGAACCTGGACGGTTCAACCGGGCAACACCGCGAACACGACGCCCTGGCTCACAACTATTTCGACCGCGCTGCCCGCGGGCAGCAACAACATCGGAACCGTCGGCCAGAATGGAAGCTGGAACGTCGGCCAGAGTGGGACCTGGACTATTCAGCCGGGCAACACCGCGAACACGACGCCCTGGCTCATGACAGTTTCAACGGCACTGCCTGCGGGCAGCAACACGATCGGCAACGTCAATCAGAATGGGACCTGGACGGTGCAGCCCGGTAACACTGCGAACACGACGCCCTGGCTCATGACAGTTTCAACGGCACTGCCGGCGGGCAGCAACACGATCGGCAACGTCAATCAGAATGGAACCTGGACGGTTCAACCGGGCAACACGGCGAACACGACGCCCTGGCTCATGAACATTTCGGCAGCTCTGCCGGCGGGTACCAACACGATCGGCAATGTGACAACCCAGCCCGCGGGATTCGGCTCGGTCGTTTCGTTCCAACAGGCTGTCACCGCATCGGCCGTCGTGCTCGCGAGCAACAGCGTGCACGGCTTTTGCGTAAAGGCTCTTCCGACGAATGCGATCACGGTCTACGTCGGTTCTAGTGGAGTGACTACCGCAACCGGATATCCGCTCGCCGCCGGCGACTCTATCTGCTACCAGGGATCGAACACCAACCTGGTGTACGTGATTGCAACGACGACGGGATCCTCCGTCGCCGTGAGCGCCGACTAGGAAAAAGGCAAGAGAGGAAACAATTCAATGATTTGCAGATTCCTTAAATTTTTCGGCATCGTGCTCATCTTTGCCGTGGCCGCTGGTGCTCAGCTTCCGCCGATCACCAGTTCGTCGGCTGCGCATGGGACTGCGACGTTATCGAGCCCGTACACCGCGCCAGGTGATTTCTATTTCACCGGTCCGGATCCGTTTCTCGATATCGTCGCCTTCGGAGCCAAGGGCGATGCGCAAGCCTTTACTACCATGGGCGCGAGCTCGACGACGATCACCGTCGCGAGCGGATCCAGCACAAAGTTCGCAGCAACGGACTGCACTGGCGGAACCGGTTGCACCGGATCGGTCAACAAGTACATTGCGATATCGGGTGGAGGCCCGAATCCACCTTCGGTTGTGCCCACACTCACTGCGGCGAGCGGTGGATCCGAGCTGGCTAATTTTCTCGCATTCAAGGTCACATGCACGCAGGATAACGGGACAATCCTCAACGGCGAATCCCTGTCCAGCACAGAGAGCACCATCACCGTCACCGCAAATCAGAAAGTCACGACGGCCGCGGCACCCAGCTGTGGCGCCAACACCAATGGCACGCCCAACGGCTACCGCGTTTATCTGACCGATCCGACCGAGGTCACAGAGACAATCGTTCTCACCGGCGGGGCTGGTTACACTTCGCCGGTGATGACCTTCAATGGCGGAACCTGCGGAACGACACCAACCGCGTCACTGACCACAGCTGGCTACGGAGCCTCTGGTGGATATGTTGCCTGGGGAACGCCGGTCACCCTCGGTGCCTGTAGCGTTTCACCGACCAGTTGCACCATTTCAGGCGGCGGTGCGAGCAGCAACGCGACCGCGACGTGCACCTACACCGGAACCTCGCCGAACATCGCACTCTCGAAAATCACGATCAATAACAACGGCGCCGGCTACACGATGCCGACGATCGCGTCCTCGGGCGGCGGAGTCGCTGGTCTCGTATCGTCGCCGCTCATTACGAGCACTGCAGGTTCGGCGAATGCGGGCACACTCACTGGAGTGCAGATCCTCAATCCTGGCTGGTTTACTTCGCTTCCGACGGCGGTCCCGACCGGAACGCTCTCTGGAGGCGGGGCCAGCACGCAAGGCACATTCAGCTATCAATTCGGCGGCGAGATGCTGCAGCCCTACTCGATTTGCTCGAGCTCGTCGACGTTTCACCAGACGCTCAACATCTGCGATTCAACGGCGACGATCAATCTTACGACCTATCCGTCTTACGTTCTCGGAATGTATCCTCCCCAGGTTGCGGAGTGGTTCAGCACAGAAAACCAATTCAACTCGACGACCAGCGTCGGGATCGCAGACACGATCCCGAACTCGGTGAGCGGCAATGTCACCAACGGAGCCAACGGCACAGACAACTCGGGGGCATTTGCGAGTGCGCTAGCAGCTTGCTCTTCGCAAAACAGCATCAAGACAAATCCTGGCTGCGGAATTTATTTTCCTCCGGTCGACACGACTGCGGGAACGGCTGTCCCCACCGGCCGTTACTTTTTTAACGGCGGCATCGTCATCGGTCAGGCGAACGTCTATCTGATCGGGGTTGGCGCTGGCACGGCTGGCAATGCCGGTGCGCAGGCTCAGGGCGGTCTTATTCCAGGCTCGGCTACCGCTTCGTATTCGCGTGGCTGGACGGGTCCACAACCGCCTAGTGAGATCGTGGTTTTTAGTCGCGATTGGGCGGTACAGTGGTATCAGGTCTCCGGAGGCGTTGAAGGCGGCGGAGCCTACAATCTCGGCGTCGGCGACCTGATCGGGCAGTCTCCTGGCGGCTGGTTTTTCAATGGAGGTGGGAGCGGATCGAGCGGCGGCGATCATTACGTGCTTTGGAATACGTCTGCTGAAAATTTTGGCAACGGCGACTGCTATGCGGGCGCGACGGTGCAAGTCAGCTTTCTTTATCAGCCTGTTGGCGCTACCTGTCGAAATGGCGTTCGTTGGCTCGACGCGGTTTCAAATCTGCAGATCCATGGTGGAACCTTCACTGGCAGTCAGGGCGTGAACCAGGTTTCGCAGGGTCCCGCCTATTGCATCTGGGAATCGAACAATCCGAATTCGAGTCAGGGACCTGGAAACGACCAGTACTTTGGCTATGAATGCCGCGATTTCGCGAGCGGATGGTTCAAAGGCTACGACCATCCGGGCGCGCAGATCTTCGGGCCGAAGTATGAAAACATCGCCATCAACACGGGTGAATCGTGTCAGCAGCAGCAAGCCTGCATGGGGATCGGCGTTCGGATGGACTCGTACCTGAACGGAGCAAGCAACAATCGTTGCAGTAGCACCGATCACTATGCCGGGCTCTTCTCTCGGACCAATCAGGACTTTTACATCGGGCCGAACTGTGTCGGCAACGGAATCTATTTTCCGAGTGGCGTGCCCCCCACAGCCAACGGTGACGTTATGTACGTCGACAACGGCTCGAAGTCAGATTTGCTTCTCGGCAATGCTGCGATCGGAGCCCAATCAGGAAAGCAGAACGGAGGCATCGCCTATATGCCTGACGTTCTGAATTCAGGCACGACGACCGTCAACTGCACCAACGGCCTGATGCACCGAGAGGCGATAACCTCCGGATCCACTATCACTTTTGCAAACCCGACTGGCTGTGTCGACAACGAGGAAGTGAGTTTCGAGATCACCAACTCGACCGGAAGCACGCTCAGCATCAGCTTCGGCACCGCGTACACTCATGGATTCGCAACTCTCAGCAGTGTCCCAAACGGCGATGTCTGCACGGTGCGCGGTCACTGGAATGCCACGGCCAGCGCGGTTTTTTACGACTGGGGCGCGACATCTGCGTCGGCGTGTCACTAGGGCATCATGGCGGTCATCGGTGGGCTTTTTAATTACCTGACGCAGAGCTCGGCATGCGCGGCGCTCCAGGCACTGTTGCCGGGTCTCTCGCCGATCGACGGTGTGCCGCAGTATCCGGTTTACAAAACGCGGGCGCCGAAACAGCCTCCTGCAAGCTTTCTGGTCATTCATGTGGTCGACGTCCCACCAGCGGCGCACTCGATGGATGGACCTAGCTCCCTCAAAAATGGCGAATTCCAGTTTGATAGCTTCGGCCCCGACGAAGAGACGGCGCGCCTGCTTTCGCAAACCGTGCTCTCTGTGCTGGAGGATTTCGTCGGAACTCTGAACGATGGCACCGTCATTCAATTTTACGAAGTCTCGCTCGACGCCGATGACGGCTATGAGCTCGGCGCTCAGGGATACGTCTTCAGAGCTGTGCTTCGGCTTCGAGCCTTCTATACCGAGACTGGCACGCTAGGACCGACGCCAGGGGGCACCGTGACCTATTACGCGATGACGCCAAACAACACGACGACGGTAACAGCGACGGTCGTCGTATCCGCAAACGCCATCATGGTCCGCAATGGCAGCGTGCTCACGCAGGGCGCCGGCGCCGACTACACCGCGTCAGGAACGACGGTCACATTTGCTGTTGCACCGAAGGTCGGAGACAATCTCGGATTTTGGCAGTGACGATTTCGATGAAAGGCTCACACTCATGAAAGAGATAACAATCGCTGGCATTCTCGGATTGACGTTCGCACTCTGCTTTTTCGGTGCGCTCGCCATTCTCTTCGTCCCTGGCTTTTTCGAGCGCTGCTGGAAGCGCCTCTCGCGGCCTCTCGGGATCGCGACGCCAAACAACACGACGACGGTAACAGCGACGGTCGTCGTATCCGCAAACGCCATCATGGTCCGCAATGGCAGCGTGCTCACGCAGGGCGCCGGCGCCGACTACACCGCGTCAGGAACGACGGTCACATTTGCTGTTGCACCGAAGGTCGGAGACAATCTCGGATTTTGGCAGTGACGATTTCGATGAAAGGCTCACACTCATGAAAGAGATAACAATCGCTGGCATTCTCGGATTGACGTTCGCACTCTGCTTTTTCGGTGCGCTCGCCATTCTCTTCGTCCCTGGCTTTTTCGAGCGCTGCTGGAAGCGCCTCTCGCGGCCTCTCGGGATCGCGACGCCAAACAACACGACGACGGTAACAGCGACGGTCGTCGTATCCGCAAACGCCATCATGGTCCGCAATGGCAGCGTGCTCACGCAGGGCGCCGGCGCCGACTACACCGCGTCAGGAACGACGGTCACATTTGCTGTTGCACCGAAGGTCGGAGACAATCTCGGATTTTGGCAGTGACGATTTCGATGAAAGGCTCACACTCATGAAAGAGATAACAATCGCTGGCATTCTCGGATTGACGTTCGCACTCTGCTTTTTCGGTGCGCTCGCCATTCTTTTCGTCCCTGGCTTTTTCGAGCGCTGCTGGAAGCGCCTCTCGCGGCCTCTCGGGATCGCGATCGTGCTTGGCTGGGCAATCGTCGCGATGGCGGCCGTCACTCAGATCGACCTCACGACCCAGGTTAAAAACATTTTGCCCTCGGTCAACGGTGGAACGGGCAGCGCCTACATTGGTTTCAGCGGACCGACGGCAGCGCGCACCTACACGATCGCCGATGCGAACGCGACAATCTTGACCTCGAATACGCCGGTCAGTGTCGCCCAGGGTGGTACGAGCTCGAGTTCGCTCACAGCGCATTGCGTGCTGATTGGTGAAGGCACCAGCGCGCCAAATCTGGTCTGCCCTAGCACCTCGAATTATGTTCTCACTTCGACTGGTTCGACCTCAGATCCCAGCTTCGCGGCAGCGCCTAGCGCACCGAATCAGAACCAGGGCGCGCCCAGCGGGACCATCAATGGGACGAATACGACCTTCACGCTCTCGCCGACGCCGACGGCATCGAGCAACGTAAATTGCTTTCTCAATGGTGTGCAGCAGCGCCAGGGATCGAGTGCCGACTATCAGATTTCAGGTGCGACCATCACCTACAATGCGGCGCCGCTCACGGGCGCGACTTTGAACTGCCTCTGGTACTAAGAACTTCGATGACCATAAAACGAAAAAAGCTGATCTTCGCCGTTGTTTGTTTCTGCGTGCTGCTCATGGCGGCCGCAACGGCGACGATGGTTGATCTGACGAGCCAGGTTATGAATCAGCTACCCGTCGCGAATGGTGGGACGGGCGCGGGCACGGCCGCGGCCGCGCGCACGAATTTAAACGTGCCCGGAGAAAGTGGAAGCGGTCTATCAAGCACGACGCTGATAAGTTGCTGGGACGGATCCGGCAACGTAACGACCTGTCCGATGACGTCGGGGGCGGCAAACAACACGACGGCTGGCACGATCGAGATGGCAGGATCCGGTGCCTCAACAATCGGCTACGGAGATGGAACGAACACCCGCGTCCTGCGGGAAGTGCTTTATAAGGGCGTCCTGTTTGGCTCGCTCTCGAATCCGACGACCGCAACATCGGTGCTGGCCTCGCCTGCATTTTCGAGCGGATCGCTGACTCTGGTTACGTCCCAACAGACGGTTGGGAGCGTCGTTCATGTTCACGCTACCGGCTTCGTAAATTTCGCAGTGGCGGGAGGGATTTCCTTCAATCCCTATTTGAACGGCGCATCTCTGATGACGATTGAAAGCTTATCGACGAATCCCGCGACCTCCTCGGTTGGCTGGACGCTCGACTTCTGGATCTATTGCTCGGCGACGGGTGCGGCCGGAACGGCGACGATGAAAACGTGGGGCTATGGCCAAGTTAACAACACCGCAAACAACATCTACCTTCTTTTTTCGAGCACTAATGCCGTGGTCAGCACCTCATCTACCGTCGCGACGACAGGATCGCAGCTAGTCGATCTGAAAGCAGCCTTTAGCGTGAACAATTCCGGCAATAGCATTCAAACCCAGTATGTCGAGGCGGAGATCTACTGATGGCGCACACCACTCGCAAAGTGAATCTCGGAAACGCGGCCCTCGCGGAAGTGATCTTTACCTCCTACACGGAAGGCGGCGAACAGTTCACGCTGACCGAATTCGGACTCACTGGTTCGATGGTCGGTCTCTGGTTCCTCGATCTGTCAGACAACGGTGTTGCCGGCGCGACGAATTCTCAGAATGCGGGGGTCGCGCAATATCTAGGATCTGGGTTGATCAAACTGGTGCAGGACGGCCAGGAGATCCCCACGCAAACGCTTACGCCGAACTGGGTATTTTTCATTTTCGTGCAGGGAACTTAGTGCGAATGGCCAGCACAGCGATACCAGGAGCCGGATCGAAGCTGAGCTATTCGCTCGATGGCGTTCATTTCACCACGGTCGCGCAGCTGCGCAAATTCAAAGGGCCGAACTCGAAACAGACCATCCTGGACCAGACCAACATCCTGACCACCGGCAATGGCGACGCGCCGCTTCCTGTCCGCTTCTCTTCGGGAGAGGCGGAGATGGACGGCGTTCTCAGCCCGCAGAATAGCTCGCAGATCGCCATGGGGACGCTACACGCGTCACTCACGATCGTGAGTTGGCAGCTTCTGCTTGCCGATGGCGTGACCGTTTACAGCTGGAGTGGGTCGGTGAGCGAATTTCAGCCGTTCGATATCGACGTGATGAAGGCCGTCGCATTTACAGCCAAGATCCGCATCGCGGGCGCGCTTTCAGGCCCGGCCGGTACAGCAACCGAGTAGCACAAAAACCATTTAGGAGAACACACCATGTCGTCAATTGCCGTTCCTGGATTCGGAAGCAAACTCGCAAACGGAGGGACTGCTGGCACGAGCTATACCAACGTCGCGCAGGTCACCGACGTGAAACTTTCCCTCGGAAAAATGAAGGAAGATGTCATCACCAACTTCGACAGCCCGACCTCGGGCGGCGGCGGCGCCGTTTATGAAGAGATCATCAAAACGATGGTCGCCGGCGACAGCGTGAGCTTCGGAATGGTCTTCAGCCCCGCCGACCCGACCCAGGAAGCCGTCGCGGCCAATCTGCAGGCCAGCCCGACGACCGCGCTCAACTACTGGCGCCTGACGACCCAGGACGGCTCGACCTTCATCTTCCAGGGATTCATCTCGGGCGATGAATTCGATGTGAAATTTGACAAGGCCGTGCTCGCGAAGGGCTCCATCCGCGTGAGCGGTCCTGTCACGCCCACCTGGTCTTAAACGTCGATGACCAATATTCTGCCCAATCTCCTGCAACAAGAGATCTCCGGTGATCCGGTCGAAGTGATCCTCGGTGGCCGGAAATATCCGCTCACCTTCGGAATGGCGGCCGCGATCGTTTACAAGCGTGAAACCGCTCGCATCGAACGGAGCCGGCCGCGGGATCCGGATCCCGATCCGAAATGCCTCTGCGGCGCCGCGCGATCGCAGCATAGCGGGCCGGATCTCATCATCGTGGGCGAAGACAAGCGTCTGCGATGCTTCCGCTTTCGGCTTTACGACCCGATCCAGGGCGACAGCTTGTACTCGCAACAGAGCTGGCATCGCATCGATCTCGACGTGGATCCGGAGCGTTTTCTCGTGTGCCTTTATTCCGGCCTTCACCAGCCGAAAAAGGGCGGAGACGGAAACGAGTGGGAAGCGCCGATGACGCTGGCGGAGCTCGCGACGAAGATCCCGCTCGGCCCTGGCGCGCGCGACCTGGCCACACTGATGATCCTGGCGCTGGTTCAGAGCCAACCGCGGCCGCCGAAAGAGCCAAGCCCAAACGCAGAA
Source organism: uncultured Acidobacteriaceae bacterium (assembly GCA_963710965.1). GTDB lineage: Bacteria > Acidobacteriota > Terriglobia > Terriglobales > Acidobacteriaceae > Sulfotelmatobacter. Next base: position 42,979 of record CAVQCP010000049.1, read on the forward strand.
GCGCCGGCCGTGGCAAGCGAACCGGCGCAGACGGAGATGCAAAAGATATCGACTGGATCTGGGCAAGAGCCAGGCGCCGTCTCGGATTAACCAAAGCTCAATTCCTGAAGGCGACGCCGCGCGAGCTTGAGCTGCTATTTCGGGCCGATGAAGATTGCCAACTCGATCGCACCGCGGCGGCCGCACTCGTGGCGGCGCAGGTTTGGAACGTTAACAACGATTGGGACGCCAATCCCGATGGGTGGGTACCAGCGGACTTCTTACCAGGCGCAAAAAAGAAAACCGAAGCTGACAAACTTAGGGACTTTGCAGAGGCCGTCTTGCGGGGCGACACTTTCGAAGAACCCGATCTGGAAGAGATCGAGCGCTGCAGGCAGGAGCTTGGCCAGCTTTCAAACGTAAGACAATAATTCCAACTGGAGGAAAATTCAGTGACGACAGAAAGCAAACGATATCAGGACGCGAGTGGGAAGGAACTTAAGGCCTTCGACACCGTCAACGTCCCATTCAAAGTGAGGAAGATCGACTCTACAACGAACCTCGTCCACATGGAGAGTGTCGACGCCTATGGCCACAAGAATCCGCTCGCAACCGATGAGATTGAGGGTTTGACCAAAACCGCATTTTGGGCGCACCCTGAGCAACTTGCCGGCCGTGACCTCACCGTCGGTGCCGTATTCGATATCCCCTTCCGCGTTCTGAAGCTGGGAGGGCACCGATCGGAGCTCGTGCACCTCGAAACGGTGCAATATTACGGTCCGGTCAATGCCGGCGATCGCAGTGCGATCAAGGGACGCGGCAAACCGTCGTTCTGGGCCGAACCAGGGCAGATCGGCACCTCCGCCAAGGTTTAGGGCCTCGTGCTCGATATCAACGGCCAGAAGCTGCTCCAGGGCGCCGCAGCGAGCCTTTTATGCGAGATCATCGAGATCTCGGAAGATTCGGTGCGCGTGCGCGTCATGAACTCGGAGCTGGAGATCGAGGTCGAGGTGAAGCACGATGAAGTGCTGGGCGGCCTGGTCGCGGATTCGGAGCTCACGGCGTTTCATGAAGCAAGGGTCGAATTCCAGCCGCCGGCGCAAAATTACGAGCCCGCAGATGTTGACGGAGTGCGGCTATGTCCGATGGAATAACCAGCACCGGCGTTACCGGCCTCGAGGATCTGCTGCGTCGCCTTGACCAGGTTCCGCTCGCTCTCTCGCGCACCGTCGCACGCGACGGCCTGCAGGAAGCTGGCGAACTGATCGAAGGCGTCGCGGAGCAAACCGCACCGCGTGGGCCAACCGGCGACCTCGAGGAAGACATTATCGTCGTCGTCCGCGTCTCCGGAGATCTCGCGTCGAACAAAGTGCTGGTCGGCCCTGGCTACCCTGGGCCTGGCATCAAGACCCGCAAACGCGGTCGCTACGCCGGCCAGGTCGACAGCACAACGTCACCGGGCGTTTACGGCGGATTTGTGGAGCGCGGGCACGGTGAGCCTGGCTACAGCTGGGCCTCGCGCTTTGGAACAGCGAAGCAACGCCGGCGAACCGGACGTCAGGTCGAACTCGGCTCGCACGATGTGCCTCCGCATCCCTGGCTCAAGCCGGCCTTCGACCAGGTCCAGGACGCCGCGATCAACGTCCTCGCCAATCGCACGAAGGAAGCGCTCGACCGAATCGATACCCTCGTTTCTTAAAAACTTTCCATGGCAACCCTAGCATCACTGATGGTCGGGCTGGGCTACGACCTGAGTGCGCTCGAAAAGGGCGCTCCTGAAGCCTTCCGCCTGATCAATTCGCAGACCGCCGGCATGTCAGCCGAAATGAAGCGCACCGCGCGCGAGGGCGCCGAGAGCTTCCGCCTGATCGATGAGGCGCTCGGCATCCACGTCTCGCGGCCGCTGACCAGGATTCTGACGCAGGAATTCCCTGTCTTGGCCTCGGGCCTGCAGAGTCTCCTTGGCGTGGGTATCGTCGGCGCTTTAGGAGCAGCTGCGTTCGAAGGAATTGAGAAACTGATTCGTGGCGTTGAGCACGCCGAGCAAGCACAGGAGAACTACACAAAGGCGGTTCAACATAGCGAAGACGTCGTTGCGGATTTGGGTGCTGCGCATGCGCGTGTAATGAAAGAAATCGAGCTGCAACTGGCAGAGCAGCATGGAGAGCCTGGAGCGAAGCTTAAAGCGATCGAATTTCGCATTGACACATCTGCACTCGATGAAGCGAAAAAACAAACGGCGGAGCTCACCAAGGCCCTCGACGAACAAAATAAAGCCGCGATCGAAAACGAAAAATGGTGGAATCAGGTAGGGCAGGCCCTGGGGTACGTGGCGCGTAATTTCTTTTCCTCAAGCGTCGGCGCAGATGAAGCTGCAAAAAAGTTCGAAAATTTTCAGCGTGTGCTCGATACGATCGGGCGTGGCGCCGCTGCTGATCCACTGAGTGGACTGCGGCAATCGCTCCAGCGTGTCGACGAGGAGATGAAAACTACCGGCGCGGAGATCATCCGTCAGATAACGGCAATTCAAACGGCGGAGTCGACGACGATCAATATTGCAGGGCCGCATGGCACGCAGAGACAGGTTCATCCAGACTCGGGCGTCGACCCAGCCGTCCTGGCAAACAATCAGCGATATTTTGAACTGCTCAAAGCGCAGCAAGTTGCTCTGCAGAATATCATCGACGAAGATCGAGGTCATCGCCAGGTCGCTGCCGGGGTATCCGACGAAGCGGAGCGGCAGCTGAAGGCGGAACAGGCGATCGGAGCCCTATATAAGGAAATGCAGAATTCGATCTCGAAGCTCCAACCCGAGACGGATCCGATCAAGAAACTAGACAAAGAGATCGCCGATTTTCGTACGACTGCAGAAGAGAACTTCAGAGAAGTTGCGAAATCCGCTGCGTCTGCGCTCGAACTGAAGGCTGCAACGGCAGCGCTCGACAATTACGAAAAGAAGCTGGACCGAATCCGCGCGATACTCGAGAGTGATATCCTCCGCAGCGAGTTGCCCAGTACGAACCTACCTGGCGGAGTGTCGACCAGCGCGGCGACTCCGGTCTCGATCGCGACGACACCGGCACAGCCGACGCTTGGCGCCGGCGGAACTACCGGCGCGCAGTTCGATGCATTCAGCAACGATCGCGTCGCGCAGCTGAAGGCCGCGGCCGCGGCCTACCAGGATCTGGTCACGCCCCAGCAAAAGTACGAGCTCGCGCAGCAAGAATTGAACCTGCTGCTGAAGGAAGGCCTGATCGATCAAACCGCATTCACGGCGGCCCTGCAGAAAGCCAATGAGCAACTGGTCCAGGGCGAAGACCACATCCACAAGATGCAGGAAGATCTGCAGAAGCTGCTCGAGCGATCGACTTCGGCGACGGCCGGCGTCCAGGCCTTCTTCTTGCAGCTGCAGGTCGACGCCGCGCAAAACGGAAAATTCGCTTTCGATTTGCTGAATCAGGGCCTTAAAGGATTCGAAGACGAACTCACCAAGGCCGTATTTACTGGAAAGGCGCATTGGGAGGATCTCTTCCGCAGCATGACGGAATCGGCTTTCAAATTCATGTTGAACAAGGATATCGCCGGCCTTTTTCAGATGATCGGCAACACCGGTGTAGGCAAAAGCCTGGGAATTGCGAATCTCATCCCAGGCGCCGGCGGGACCAGCGGCGCCCTTCTGAACACGGCCGCGACGACGCTGCAGACCGGATCGACAACCCTGATCGCAGCGGCGACAGAGCTGCAGGCCGCGGCGACCAGCCTGGCGGCCTCTGGAGCGGGCGGCGGCGGCGGAATAAGTGCACTCTTCGATGCCGGTATTCCTACTTTCGCCGGCGGAACCGATGACGCGCCTGGCGGATTCTCCTGGGTTGGAGAAAAAGGCCCTGAGCTGCTCGACCTGCCCGCGGGCAGTTCGGTGACACCGGCTGCGTCACTGCGATCGGGCGGAGACACTCATCAATATTTCATCGATGCGAAGGGCGCGGAGATCGGAGTGGAAGAAAAGATCGTGCGCGCGCTGCAACAGGCTGAGCCTCGATTCATCGGCAAGGCCATGGCTAACTTTACTGAGGTCCAGAGGCGGACGGCGGGGCAGCAGAGGTAGCTGCATCTTTTTTCTCGTGAGGACTAAGCAATTCTGCAATTTCTGTCAGCATCCACAAGATTCCAGAGGCCACGATTCCACCCACGGAAGCCGCCAGCAGTTCGAAGTTGCCATCGTGAAGCGCAAGTACCGATGCTAAAACGCAGCCGGCGATGACAAGAATTGAAAAACAGCGAAGAGCGTAAGCAACGGCACTCCTCATTTTTGAGCCTCGGAGTCTGCTGGTTTTGGTGCTTTCCACCAGCCATCTGTTACCGGTGCGGGAAGGTTATTTGGTTGTGCTTGACTGCTGGCTGGTTTTTCTGCGGGGTGAGAATTGGCGAGATGATCGGGCTGGCTTCGATGAAGCTTCCAGTCAGTCAACACGGCTTTGCAGCCGTCTTTGCTCGCACGGGCGACAGTGCCCTGTTTGCTAGAAAAAATGACGGTTTTGTCGCGATCGAGGAGCATGATTTGGCTCATTGCGCTCGCGAACAGACCGTATTGATCTCCGCGATTGAAAAGCAAATAGTAATCCGGCGTGGCGTCCTCTTTGCGCGTAAGCGATATTTCAGGGCAGTTCTTCAGGAGATCGCGTGCTAGCTCCATGGTCTGATCGTCGCGGCGAACGTGCTTTGTTTCCCGAGCTGCTTCCATTTCGGAGCCGTTGCCATCGATGAAGACGATAGGGCCTGTTCGCGTGGTCGGGGTTGAAGTTTGAGCAATCATGAGTGGCGCGAAGCACAGAACGAAGAGAACTTTCATTTGGCGCTTTAACCTCGGCGCTGAGCATGATCCCACTTCCTTGCGCGGCTGGCAAGCGGCACGAGTGGGCCAGAGACGATAGTCCCTAAAAACGAAAAATGACATTTTCAACCGAAACTCTCAAGGGGATGCGGACGCCTGCCTGGGATCGCGCGATGCATGACGTCCAGCGCGTCAGCAAGCGGCTCTGCGACGCGTATCAGGACTGCGACGGCTTCGACAATTACAACACGCCCTCGCTTCGCTGGTCGGTGAGCGGATCGCCCGTCATCAGCACGGCTTACCGGCGCTTTGCGCCGCCCTCTGGCTGTCCAGGCCAGGGAATCTATCTTCCCACCGGTGCCTCGATCAAGCGAGCCATGGCATCGAATGCGTCGACCGTCATCGGGAAGTTTGCTTACTATCCGCTGGCCTACCCAGGCGGGACCTACAATGCGACCGCGATGATCTCCTGGGGCACTTCCTACCTCACTGCCGTGACCTTCAACAGCTCAGGGGCAATTCAACTCTTCACAGCATGGGACTCGCCTTATACGACGTCGCGCTATACGAGTGGTCCGGGCATCATCGCGCCGAACACCTGGTACGGCATCGAAGTGGAAATGTTTGTGAGCGGCACGGTGGGCACTCTCTCGGTCTGGGTGAATGGGACGCAAGTGGTGACAGCGACCGGCCTGGTCACTGACAGCAACTCCACCGGATACGTGAACACTGTGCAACTGGGCGACGGAGCGATCGGCTGTTACTACGATGATTATCGGCTTTGGGACAACACCGGCTCGTATCAGAATGCGCCGGCCGGCGTCGACAGTCAGCTGGTGACGAAGCTGCCCTCGGGCGCCGGCGCCTATACGAACTGGACGCCAAACGGCGCGGCCGCGAACTGGCAATGCGTCGACGACAACCCTCCGGATGGTGACACGACTTACGTTTCTTGCAGCACGACCGGAACTGCCGGGACGGATGAATACACGATGCCGACTGCTGGCTTCACCGCGGCCCCTTTAATGGTGACTGCGCGCAGTTGCGTGCGAAAGGACGATTCAGCGACACGCACGCTTTCGATCGGAGTCGGTGGCACGATTGGCGCGACAGTCGGAAGTGCCTACACTCTGACATCCAGTTACGCCTTTACCGACGCGTGCATTTCCCTGAATCCTGACACGAGCGGCGCCTGGACCGCGGCTGCTGCTGATGCGACGCATCACTACAAAGTCGAGGAAAGCTAACTTGTGGCCATTCGTGACACGCAGGATTGCATTGTCTTCGAAGTGCCGACGGTGGGCGTCGGTAAGATCCGCGACAGCCAGGACTGCCTCATCTTCGAGCTTCCGATTGGAGAATCGTCTGTGATCACCTACCCTGTTTCACCGCCGGCCATCAGCGGGATCGGCCCGCAAGACTTTACCCTGGGCCTGCAGAACCAGGTTGCCGAGGGCGTCTCGCCTTTCACCCTGAGCGAGCAGGAGCAACAGTGGCAGGGCGATATGTGGACCATAGAGGCGAACCTGCCTCCGATGCTCTACCAGCAAGCCGAGCAATGGATCACATTCCTGCAGTCGCTCTGGGGCAAGGTCGGGACGTTTCTGATGGGCGATTACAACCGGCCGACACCGCAAGGGCCGATGAGCGGAACGCCCGTCGTCAACGGATCCAACGCGAGCGGATCGAACACGCTCAATATTCGCGGCGCCGCGGCCAGCGTCGCGAATTGGGGCGTCGCCGGCGACTACCTGCAGATCACCGCGGGCTCTGGCCAGCCACAGCGGCTTTACAAGCTGATGCAGAACTGTTCGAGCAATGGCAGCGGCGACGTCGTCGCAATCATTCGGCCCTGCATCCGCGAAGCACTGAGCGATGGCACCGCGATCGTCACCGCGAACTGCGCTGGAACATTTCGACTTACAGAGAACACGGTGAAACCGAAGATCGATAAGAATCGCGCCTACACCGTCAGCTTCAAGGCGCGTGAGGCGGAGCTGCCGTGATCACATCACCCGTCACTCTGCCAGACCCAATCGATCATGCAGCCGAAGCCGGCGCCAAGGCATTTTATGAAGAGCTTAAGCCGTGGTTTCCTGCTTCCGCGTCGGGGGACTGGTGCCAGCTCGGCGATCGCATCAAGAATGCCTGGCGCGCGGCGGCGCGTGCAGTGAAGGCTGCAGGCGAATCACGCTGATGCGAAACCTTTCTTCAACGGCCGCGGCGCAAATCGCCGCCGGAGTGTGCGCGCCGGTTCTTTTCGTTGTCGCTGAATTCGCAAACGAGACGTTCTATCTTTTCGGCGGAGTCGGATCGATCACGCCGACCGGGCCGGCTTATAATCCGCTCTCGACGTTTCCCTATGACGAAACCTGGATGGGGCTCGGTTGGCTCGCGAAGATTTCAAATATTCCAGGAACGACCAAGGTCCAGGCCCAGAACATCACGCTCTCGCTCGCTGGAATCCCCGCGGAGTTGGTCAGCGAAGCGATCGGCCAGGTTCGCATCACTGGATCGGCGACCGTATTCATTGGCTGGTTCAACATGAGCACTTGGGCTGTGATTCCGGATCCGATTCAGGTCTTCCAGGGCGCGCTCGACGTGCCGACGCTTGATGATGCTGGCGACACTTGCACCCTCAACATCACGTGCGAGAACACGCTGATCTCGCTGCAGGAGGCGCCTGGCCGGCAATTCGATGACATGGACCAGCAGATTTACGCGCCCGGCGATCTCGGATTTTCTTTTGTCGATGCGCTTCCGAATCTTTCGCTGTACTGGCCTTCGCCCTCGAGCTACAACAGTTCGGCTTTCCCTGTGACCTTTGAGGTCATCACCGGCGCCGGTGCCGATATCGCAGTGGGCGGGACGGTGACGATCTACGTAAAAATGACCTACAGCGATGGCAGCTATTACACGCTTCCAGGGCCTTCAGGGAGCGGTCAATCGTGGTTCGGGTCGCTCGCCAGCAGCAATCCCGCGATTGCGACGGTGAACGAATCCGGCGTTGTGACCGGCGTTAGCCCTGGCGAATGCACCATCATCGTCTCCGCGGTTTATCCCATCGGCGGGACGCCGATCGGCTCGCGGCGAACTTCCTGCACGATCATCGTCCACAATTAACATGCAACGTCACTCTCGCTGGATCTCGCGCCTCGACTCGCTTGCGAGGAGCTCACAACCCATCGCGTTTCAGTGGGGCCTGTACGACTGCGGACAGTTTGTGCGCCGCGCGGTGCGCGAGATGACTGGAATTGATGTCCTAGTCGCGGCCGGTCTCACTTCCAGCTACACCGACGAGGCCTCGGCCGAAGCTTTCTTTCTGAACGGGCATGCGGACCTGGGGGCCTTCGCCGCAACCATAGCGGCGGCCAACTCGATGCCAGAAATTACGCCTATCACCTTCGCGCGCCGCGGTGACGTCGTCTGGGTCGACAACGGAACGACATACGGCGCTCTGGGAATTGTGAGCCTCGATGGCAAGCACGCGCTCTGCATGGGAGCCACAGGCCTCGTGCGCGTCGGCATGCACCGCTGGCGTCGCGCCTGGAAGGTAGGAATTTAAGCGAATGTCGAAAACGGTCGAGGAACTGGGGCTGATCGTCGGTGGAGTGGCTTTGGCGCTGACCGGAGTTTTGGCTGTGAATGGCATCATCGCTCTGCAGTGTTCTGTTGCCATGATGAACGGCATGATAGGAATTGGTGCCTCAGTTGCCTTGAGTGGCGTCGGCCTTGCGCTCCGGCCGAAGCAAACCACGGTCGGCACGGCGAACACAATCAGCTTCTCCTCTGGACCGACTCCGCGACGCGTTATCTATGGGCAATTCCAGACTGCCGGCGTTCTCACTTACGCCAGCTTCCCGCCAGGGCAAAACATCTCCACCAACAGCGAGTACTTGCATCTGGTCTACACGCTCGCCGGCCACGAGATCTCGAGCTTCGATGCGGTGATCATCAATGGCACGCCTTATAACTTCGGCACGGAAATTCAGTGGCAGAATTCTGCGCCGAACCAGAGCACGTATGTCTGGCAGATCAACCCAGGAAACAATGCGGTCTACAACGACCTCTACTGGGAGCACATGTTCTTTGAGTTCGATTTCGGCCGAAACCTGAATCTGCAGCCGTTTCCCAATCTGCAGGAACGTCGATTCCACCTGGACGAGCGCCTGTGTGCAGCAAGGCTGTGCGAAAGTTCACGTGCTGCTGCGCTACGATTCGGCATGGACTAACGTTTATCCCAGCGGTCAGATCCCGAACATTCAATTTTTGGTGACCGGAAAAAAGCTGATCGATCCGCGCGTCGTCACAGCTTGGGCCGCGTCGACTTACTACACGGAATATCAGTACATCATCGACAACGACGGTTTCATCTGGGTGCAGACGAATGCTTCTGGCACCTCCGGAGCAACGCGCCCGAACTTTGAGGCTGGCGAGACTGGCGGCACGGTGCTCACCGATGGAACGTTGAGCTGGAGAAGTTCGGGCGAAGATTTCGTCGGTGTCAGCACTGGTGCCGATGGCAACTCTCCCCAGGGCCACATCGTCAACGGGCGATTGGTGAACAATTCCTGGGCGCCAGGCGACGGTTATGTTCCTTACATGATCAAGGAAGTTCCTCTGGGATATTTGCAGATGGCCACGAACAGCGGCCTCAGCGGATCGACGGAACCGACCTGGAGTACGACCAGGGGCGGGACTACGACTGATGGCACGCAAGACTGGGTCTGCCTTGGCCGCAGCCCGCACGCGATTAATCCGTCGAACTCGGCCCTGGTCGTTTCCGACTATCTGCAGGACACCGACTACGGCCTCAGCGCGCCGGCGGCGACAATCGATTTCACCTCGGTGATTGCGGCCGCGAACGTTTGCGAAGAGCAAGCGCTGATCATCTACAACGCCGACAGCACCAACGTCTATGAGAATCTTTACAGCTGCAATGGCATGTTCGATCACTCCTCAACGCGTGGAGATGTTCTCGAAGGACTCTGTGGCTCGATGGCAGGCTGGGTTATTCCGCCGGGAGATCTCTGGCACGTTGCCGCCGGCGCCTACGTCACGCCCACAGTGGCACTGGGCGACACAAATCTCCGCGGGCCGATCAAGGGCGATTTCCGGCTTTCCCAGCGCGACGTTTGTAACACCGTGCGCGGCCGGTTCACGCCCGGATTTATGCCGACAAATCCGGCCGCCGGCGTGACGCTGACGCAGGTTCCTGGGACTTGGCAAGAGCAAAGCTTTCCCTCGTATCAGGCAAACGGCCTTGCTGGAAAACCTGATTACCTGAACACCGAGGACGGCGGGCAGATTCTGAACCTCACCCTCGATCTTGAATTTACGACATCGATCTGGACGGCCCAGCGGCTGGCAAAGATCGCGCTCATGCGGACGCGTTTCCAGCAGACGCTCACGCTGCCCTTCAAGCTGGCGGCACTCGAGGTCGAGGCTGGCGACACTTTCTATTTCACGCATGCGCGATGGTCTATGACTGACGGCACATTCCAGGCTGCCCAGGCTGCGATCGCATTCGACACAACCGGCGGCGAGAAGGGTGAGGTCCCTTATATCGGATGCGACATCATCGCGCGCCAGGTTGATCCATCGATTTATGAATTCCAGGGGCCGCTTTCGGCCTCAGACTTCGGCGAATACAGCCCGTATGGGATAACCGGGATTATGACAGGAGTCGAGTGATGGACCTCAGCACAAAAGAAGCACGCCTGGCGCTCGCAACAAAGTGGGGCGCGAAATTCCAACTCGAGCCAACGATGATCTGCGCCGTTTGCGAACAAGAGAGCTCGTGGAACCCTTATGCGGTCCGCTTTGAAGAGGCTTTCGAAGAGCGCTATATCAAACCAGCGCTGCCGGCGGCGCCGACGACGAAGGAACTCTGCGAAGCGATGTCGTTTGGATTGATGCAGATCATGGGCGAGACGGCGCGCGAATTCGGATTTAGTGGCGCCTTCTTTACGCAGCTGTGCGACCCGGACACCGGCGTCGAATTCGGCTGCCGCAAGCTGCTGCGCTGTTTCAGTATTCACGGCGCCGACGAACAAGGCCTGCTCGCCTACAACGGCGGCCGCAACCCGCTCTACGGCAAACAGGTCCTCGCGCGCGTGGCGAACTACAGATAGCTCTTCCCTTCCCCGTTTCCGAGGCTCTGTGGTGGAGATTTCGCGAAACCAAAAGGGGAACTCATGAAGGACTGGAAGACAACACTCGCAGGAATTCTCACGATCGTCGGCGCTGTCGCCGGCGCCGGGCTCGCATTTCTGCACGGACAAACTGCCACCGGCGTCGCGGCCCTCACGACTGGGATCCCGACCGGCGTCGGCCTGATCAAAGCTGCGGATTCGAAATAGATGGATCCGTTCAACGCAATCGCAAGCCTCATCCTCGGCAAGCTGAAGGATGGCATCTGGGGGGAGTGGCTCAAGTTTTTGTTTGAGCTGATCTTTTCGGGCGTCGTCGCCTTCCTGCAGGGCTTCAGCGGATCGATCGCCGCGGCCGGTGCGGCCCTGGCGAGCGGCAAGGCGCCCTGGCTCACGCCGGCCTGGGTCCTGGTTCTCGCACTCGGCGTCGGCAACGGATGGGCCGCGATATGCATGACGAAGAAATTTCGCCAGGCCTCCGACAAACTCACGAAGGGCATGTCGGTCGTACTGCCGGAAGCTGAGGCCGCGATCGAGCTCGCCGATCAATTCTCAACTCAGACCATTTCCAAAACGATCAATCAGGAGAAAAAACAATGAACGTAGCGAAGCTAGAAACCGATCTGCTCTCGATCGGCGAGAAAGTGAAAGCCGGAATCGAAGACGCCGCGGGCGACGCGGTAAAACTCGCAACCTTCCTGGAGAACAATTCGAGCGAGATCACCGCCCTTGCATCTCTTGCGGGACCGGGTGCCGCGAAAGCGACGCAGGTTGGAGCTGCTCTGCTCAATACCGCGATCACTGCGGTGAAGGGCGCCGGCGATGCGGCGAGCGCGAACGGCTTGACCGTGAGCATGGACTCGGCTGCGATCGCGGACGTGAAAGCTGTCATTGCGGCGATCGAGAAAGTCTAAAAAAAAAGGGCGGGCTGTCCTCGGATTCTCCAATCGAAGGCAGCCCGCTTTTTGAGTGGAGTGTGAATTGGTCGGGATCGTAGCTCTGATGAAGAATTGGTGTCAAATGTCGCCCGTCAGCTAGCCAATCGCTTTGGTCCTTCCTCGATCGTCACCGGCGGCGGCGGCAACGCCTTGCGGAGCTCCGCGAGTAGCTTCAAAAACTTGGGCTCGCCAAATTGTTTGACCGGGATGTTCTGACGTCGCAGGAGCTCGACCCAGCCAAGGAAAGTGAATGTCGGATCCTGCGTGAAGATCTCGCGCGCCCGCTCGTACACAATGAAATTCAGCGGTTGCGTGCGCTGGGGCGGAGCGTCGCCTTTTGCAATGAGATCGGCACAGGTCATGCAGATCGATACCGAAGCCTGCGACGATCGCACCGCTTCATCGAAGCCGACAACGCGAAGACGGATATCGACCACAAGTGCGGTCTGGTTAATTTCGATTTCCTCGAGACAGCGGAAGCACGGAGCACTCTGGCGAGCTGGCAATGGATGTTCCTCCTTTTCTGGTCGTTTTGGAAACCGTTTCCAAAACGCGAAACCAGTATACGGACGGCCATCCGGGGGCAGAATCAGCAGAGTTAACAGCATTACCTCGGTGCAGATTTCGCACGAAGGTAACCGGCCGAAAATTGCTGGGCGCCCCTAGATTGGAAGCTGATGGCACTCACTAAAACAGAAGCGCGCATCGCGGCGAAATTTAAACGCTGGCAAAAAGCGAAGGCTCGAGCGAAGGCGCTCTATGATCGATCGGACCTGCTGATGAAAGAGCTCGCTGAACTGCTCAAGCCAGGCGAACCGATCAGGATCTCCGAAAAGGCGGAAGGGAAGAATCACGTCGTGTTGCTCGACAACTACGCCGGCAAGGATGTGGTCTGGGGGCACGGCGGAGTGCGTCGTTGGGATTTCGAGACCATCGAGGTCCTTCCGAAGGATTAGAGGGCGACGTCATGAGAAGGCGAACTCGAGAGCTGCTGCTGAAGTGGTACGAGAGAACGTACCCGAAGGACCGCACCTATCAGAGCTACGTCCACTGGTGCAGCCTGCTCGACGCGCCGCCGGTTTCTTTCAACGCCTGGCTGTCTGAGGTGATGAAGCAGCCCGAGCCCTGGCTGGTGAAATTCTCGAATCCCCCACTGGGTCGACTGCAGGGGCGATTAGATATACTCGACGCGATTTCCCGCGAATTCGCTTCCAATTTTTCCCGCCGTTGTCCTCGCATCGAGCAAAGGGAGCCGACAGCGAACGCCGCACAGAGTGCATTGCCAAGCGGGTCGGCTTCCCCGGCTTCTTTGCATTAGGAGACGATGTGGCGGGCTTTAAGCTACCGGGGCAGGCGTCGGGGCCAAGGCCTCGACGAGGGGTCCTGAACGCCGTTTCAATTCACCTGAATTGAAAAACTAGGAAATCTCCTCGAGCAGATACCAGTTAGGCAACGATGAAGGCTCCCGTATCGCTTACCAGCGAAGAGCTGCTGGCCGTGCTAGCGAAGGCCCGCGCGCGCCGGCTTCGCGATTGGGTGATTCTGCTCACGATCTACTGGCACGGTTTCCGCGTGAGCGAAGTGGTGGGCAGTTCCACGCGCCAACTGGGTCTGTTCTTCACTCGAGAGAAAGCGGAGCAGCGTTGCGCCGAAGTCGGTGCCGGCGCCGCAGTGAAGGATGTCGAGCGGCGGATCCGCGGGAAAAAGCGTACGTGTTACCTGGTTACCGCAGCGCGAGCGGTCGAGAAGGATGGTCTGACGTCAGAATCAATTGAGCACGATGAGATCAGCGTCCAGCGCCTGAAGCGCTCGATGCAGACCGTGCAGGGCATCCAGGAGCACGAGAATCCGCTTTTAGACGAGAGCCTGGCCTGGAAGGAATGGCTGCAGGAGCGGGGCGGCCTTGGGAAAAAGGGCGGCGCGAAATTGCAACAAAATAAGATTTTGTTGCATTCTGAGCGGGATTCACCGCTGTTTTCAATTTCTCGATACCAGGTCTTTCGGATCTTCCAGCGCTACGCGACCGAGGCCGGGTTGCCGCGGCGGAAACGTCATCCTCACGTGCTGAAGCACACGATAGGAACCGACCTGGTCGACGCCGGGGTGCCGCTCCCAAAGGTACAGGTCCACCTGGGACACAAGTCGCTCGCCTCCACCGGCCGTTACACGCTCCCGCGAGAGGATGCGGTTTCGCGCGAAGTAGGCCGCGCTATCCGGGCGAAGCAAGAGTTCCGGCCACAGGATCCGCCCCTGCAACGGCATGAAGAAAGCCTGAGCGCGAAAACGCCTGGTTTATAATCCTGACTTGATGGAGGGAAGCATGAAGTATCTCGACCTGCTCGGCTGCACTGTGACTGACAAAGTGACTGGGGTAAAGGGCATCGCCGAGTCCATTTCCTACGACTTGTACGGCTGCATTCACATAGCGATCCGGCAGCCGATGAACGAGAAAGGCGAAATGCCCGACTCGCGCTGGTTTGACGCCAAGCGGTTAACTGTGTCCCTTGTCGAGCGCGTAATGCCTTTACCTGCGTTCGATGACAGAGTGCAGGAGCCAGGTCCGGCCGACAGGCCCGCGCCTGTGGCATGAACGATGGATTCGGCTGTCATCGTTGCAAAAACCGATTTCACGACGGTGATGGTGTTGTTCGCTTTCAGCGAAGGACTTCAACTGGAATCGTTCGCAACGTCTGGTACCATCGGAAATGTGTTCCACCATCGTTGTTTAAACGGCCTTGGCCGGCCGGCACTGCCTTCGTGCTCGAGGTCCCTCCGAAAGGAGCACTCTCGGCCGAAGGCAGATCGCCAACGCGGATCATTCTTCTGAACTGAAACCCTACGAAACACCCGCACCAAAGCAGTAAACTCCCGCCCGCTTTCCCGCGTCGCACCCACCTTCCGCACGTTCCCTGCTTCCCACTTTTCCACAGTCACCAGAGAAATTCTCTTGACATAATTGTCCTAATGTTGGACACTCCGCGTTGATGCGTACAAGGGTTGGACACCCTGCCACATGAAGAAGCCGAAAGCCAGAAAGTTGCTACGGTGCGAGGACTGCGGCCATCAATGGTTCGCTCTCTATGGAGTTGAGCCGAAGCGATGCGCGAACACGACCTGTCGATCGCGCCACTGGAAAACCGGTAACCCGCGCCGCGTTCAGTCGCGCCTGGCTTTCAATCCTGAAGTCGAAGCAGAGCGCCCTGCTCGGAAAGATGTGTCTGCGTGAAGTTCACACGTTACCTATTATCGGACATTGCATCTGGTTTCTGTGTGGGCGATGTTCGACCTCATGACTTCCCATTGCTACTCCCTATTGCTCCACCGTTTGTATCACTGATGCCGAGCTGCTGCTGAGATCGTTGGTCCATGGATATGTCACGGTTATCGCGGTTGAGCCGACGGCTAGAGTCGAGATGGTGAAGGAGGCTTTGCCGTCTTTTAGCTGCTCTGTGCCTAGGGTTGTCTTCCCCGCTGTGAACGTTACTTGTCCCGTGGGGATTATGTAAGGCGAGGTGACTTCGGCGGTGAAGGTCACCGATTCGCCTCGCGTAGACGGATTCACCGACGAAGTAATCGTCGCGGTACTGGTGGCTTGGGTGACTGTTTGGGTGAAGATCGGCGAAGCGCTACCCAGGTTATTGCTATCGCCGTCGTACGTCGCAGTGATGGGAAATACGTAGGCACCAAGATGGTTTTCGGTCAGGGTCGCTACGCGGCTGGCGTTGAGTGTGCCGGTACCTAGCACAATTGCACCGTCGTCCCACGTGAACTTGACTTTGCCGGTAGGCGGGACGGAGCCGGAGGTCGTGACCGTTGCAGTGAAAGTTATGTGCTGCCCGTAGACGGAGGGGTTGAGGCTGGAAATCATGGTTGTCGAGGTTGCGGACTTGGTGGTCGAGTTCACCGTTTGCTTCAGCCCGGCAGAAGTGCTGCTGGCGAAGGTTGAATCTCCCGCATACTTGGCGGTGAGGGTGTAGATTCCTGCTGCCAATGATGAGGTGGTGTAGGAAGCAATTCCTCCAATTAGCGTGCCAGTACCTAGAATGGATGATCCGTTGTAGAAAGTGACGAGCTCGCCATTGGGAGGCGCTCCAGAAGTGGAGGTCACGGCTGCGGTGAAAGTCACCGATTGCCCCACCGTTGACGGGTTGAGGGACGAGGTTAGGCTGGTCGTGGTGGAGATCAGAGCGGGGTTGATCACCTGACTCAACACCGACGAAGTGCTGCCCAGGTTGTTGGCGTCGCCGTTGTATTTGGCGGTGATGGAGTACGTTCCTGCGGTGCTGAACGAAGTGTTCAGAGTTGCGCGGTTGCCGCTGAGCGTGCCCGTGCCAAGCGTCTGCGATCCGGAGTAGAAAGTCGCTGTGCCTGTGGCTGCGCCGCCATACTGGCTGGCGGCGGTCGCGGTGAAGGTGATCGTCTGGTTGGCACTCGCGGGGTTCAGCGATGAAGTAAGGGAGGTTGTCGTGGTGGCGCTATTTACGATTTGGCTGACCGGAGCTGATGTGCTGCCGCTGAATGTTGCTGAACCCTGATACGCAGCGGTAATCGAGTGCGTGCCTGCCGTTAGCGAGGAGACGGAAAGCGATGCGGTCCCGCTAACCAATGTTGCGCTGCCGAGTGTAGTGGACGTGGAAGTATCGGTGAACACGACGCTACCGGTGGGCGTACCCGAGGACGAGGTTACGGAAGCGGTCAGGGTGACCGACTGTCCGTAGACTGACGGGTTCAGCGAGGAGGTTAACGTGGTCGTGGACGGAGTGGACCCGGTGGTATTACATGGCGCTGGCGGCGTAAGCGAGGGAGTCCAGATACTGCGGTTGTAGAAACAGAGCGTCTCCACCTCGGTGACCGTCCCACCTGTGAAGCCTGCTGTCGAACTCATGAGCAGGAAGGACGAGACATTCGTCCCCCCGTCGGCATCGCTGTCGTTGTCGATCCACAGTTGCGCCACGATTGGATTTCCTTGTGGGTCGGTGGAGGGATTCCGTGAGACTACAACGCCTTGGAGTGTAGTGGGAATTGTGCATCGCGAACCAACTCTGGGTTGCGTCCCACGCGGGGCTCAGCAGCGTGGCATCCGGGACCACAACCGGGCCAGTGCAGCCTAAACCACAGTCGTACACGTTGAGGGTCGCCAGGGCACCGCTGGTGTCGGGGTACAGCACCTCAGTATAGCCTTCCTCGAGACTCAGGCGGGCCATGTACGGTCGAAAGTCATGAGCGAATGTCGTTGTCGAGAAATCGAAGGCGCGCTGAACTCCGAACGTGTTGGTACTGGAATTCTCCGGGTCGAGGATGCTGTACGTGGTGGCTACGTTAATCCCGGCTGAAGAGGGTGGGCAACCTGTGGAGGCAGAGTTGATGCTCACTTGGACGGCCCCGGATGAGAGGATCTGTCCCGACCACGCCGTTGTGCCTGGCGGGGTTGTCGTACCGCCGCCCACCAGCACCAGTCCTCCCGCCCAGGGGTCCGGCGGTGCATAGCTATTCCCAAAGTATTCAACCGAGCCGGGGAAGGAGGGAAAACATGTCCCGATGCCTTGGCTGTCGGTCAAGTTTTCCCCACCCTGCCAGTTCAGACTGGTGATCGCCTCCGTGTCGTTGCTGGTACTCCAGGTGACGGAGAAGTTGGTCGTGGTCACGGTCCTGGTGGTGGGGTTGATCGTCTGTGACATGGCTGCCCGGCCCAATACCGTTAGGAGAGCTAGAACTGCGAGGAACGAAACGGAGGCACTGAGAATGCGACGATTTGCTTCTAGGCTACACTGGCGGGTCATGCGAGACCTCCTTCGATGTTCTAATCGCGGGCCCTGGGGTTCGATGTACCTTTACTAGTTCACCGTTTGCGTCAGCGCGGCTGAACTCGTGGTGAAGTCCGTGTTACCGTTATAGGTTGCGGTGATGTTGTGCGTTCCCACAGCCAACTTAGAGGTTGTATATTTTGCCACGCCTCCGCTGAGGTCCACCGTCTTTAGAGTTGTGCTCCCGTCCATGAAAGTAACCGACCCTTTCACAGTATCCCCGAACTCGCCCACGAGGGTTGCCGTGAAGGTCACCGACTGGCCAGAGTTCGATGGGTTCACTGACGACGCTAGAGTGGTTGTGGTGCTGGCTTGATTCACCACCTGACTCACAGCGGCCGAGGTGCTTTCGTCGAACGAACTGCTGCCTTCATATTCCGCCGTAATCGATGCTGTGCCTACGGCCAAGGTTGTGGTGGTGTAGCTGGCCACGCCGCCGCTCAGGGTTACGTTCTTCAGTTTGGCCGTGCCATTGTAAAACTCAACGGACCCGGTGGGCGTGCCGCTGAATTGCGGAGTTACGCTTGCCGTGAAGGTTACCGACTGCGCGTAACTCGAAGGATTCTGCGAGGAGACCAGAGCGGTGGCGGTGGTGGCCTTGTCGACCACCACCGTGAGGTTCGCCAAGCTCGTATCGAAGCTTGAGTCGCCGGTGTAGGTCGCCTTGATGTTGGTGTTTCCGGTCTTGCTGAGGAACGTCGTAAGAGTGGCTACACCGCCGTTGGTTGTGGCCGTTCCGAGCACTGTGGAACCACTGTCGAAAGTGACGAGTTCGCCGTTGGGAACGGTGCCATAGGCCCAGGTGACGGTCGCGGTGAACGTTATCTGCTGCCCGACGGCCGCGGTCGAAGCGGAACTCGTCAAGACGGTCGTTGTTTTGGTGAGGTTATTTGTGGCGGATTCTACCAAGGTGTTTGAGCTGCTCTCGGCATTGTTGGCGTCGCCAGAATACACGGCGGTTATTGGGTGCGACGCCTTTGTCGAGTAGGAAGTAGTATAGGAGGCTTGGCCGCCTGACAAGCCGACTGCGGCGACCGATGTCCATGCGTCGTAAAAGGTCACAGTTCCGGTGATCGGTTCACCGGAAGTCGGGGTGACTGTGGCTGAGTAGGTGAGGGGTTGACTCAACATGACAGGATTGGTGCTGGAGACCAGGGTCGTGGTGGTCGCGGATTCGCCATTATTGCTCAACAGCACGCCAACCACTGACACTCCATTGACGCAAGTATTGCCGCAGCCGTCGATTATGACTGCATCGAGTTCGCCATCCCCGGTGAGGTCTCCTGCCGCCACGGGCCCAGCTCCCCACCCGCCGGAATCATAGATTTGCGCTGGCTGGAAGGTGCCGTCGCCATTGCCCAATAACACGCCAAGAATTCCTTCGGAAATGGCTTGAAAGCCGTACGTGCAGCCGGCGCCGACGGCACAGTCATTACCCACTAGCACATCTACGGCGCCATCGCGGTTCACGTCTCCCAGGGTCAGGGCGACAGCATCATACCCTCCAGAACCATACGCCTGCGCAGCTTGGAAGGTGCCGTCGCCATTGCCCAGCAGCACGGATATCCCTCCCTGATCGCAACTGCTGTCCAGACACGAGTCGGAGACAACCAAGTCGAGCTTGCCATTGCCCTTGAGATCGGCAACCACGACGCGCCCGGAGGAGGAGCCGCCGCCCGTACCAGCGAGGTAGGTGACGGCTGGCTGGAAAGTGCCGTTGCCGTTGCCCAGCAGGACACCGACATTCGACTGATAGCCGCTGGAGCTGTCTCCCACACCGTTGAATACCAAAATATCCGGGTTACCGTCCCCGTTGACGTCAGCCACCGCAGCCGAAAAGGCATAATAGGCCCCACTGGAAAAGCTCTGGGCGGGCTGGAAAGTACCATTGCCGTTGCCCAGCAGGACGCTCACCGAGGCCTTCTCGTTGCATTCGTCATTGACGGCGCAGTAGTTCGCGACCACCAAATCGGGTCTACCGTCGTTATTCACGTCGGCCACCGCCACGCTGGTGGGGTTCACGCCGCCGGAGTCATATACCTGCGGAGCTTGGAAAGTGCCGTCGCCATTGCCCAGCATTACCACCACCGGGTTCACGTCTAGACCCTCCTGGAACGCGACCGCCAAGTCCAGCTTGCCATCGCCATTGAGGTCGGCAACTGCGATGCTCGTCGCGTTTATGAAAAGCTCGTTCTCTTTGCCGCAAGTCGTTTTGCCGCCCACGCCCCAGCACTGGGCCGTTTGGAAGGTACCATTGCCGTTGCCCAGCATCACTTCCACTGAAGATTCGTTCCCAATGAGCAGGTCGAGCCTGCCATCGCCGTTGACGTCCGCCATCGCGATAGCTGAAGTGGAAAAGTCTCCATCGGCATACGCGATTGCCGGTAAGAACAGCGGCGAAGTGCCGTCGGCTTTGCCACGTTGACCTGGGTGCGAACTGGGGTGCGAATTAAAACTCTTGGCAGAGGTCTTTACGGCCGCCCCTGCTGGGGGAGACGTAAATCTAGCCCCGCCGGGCGCAGTGGCGTCGGGAACCAGCGGATCATCGACGAAGGGCGCGGGGTTCTGGGCTGTCGCTGTCGCGGCCAACACCATCAGAACGGTGAGCAGTGTAGCGAAGAGACCGCAGGGGCTGGGAGTGTGGGAGTTCATTTGTGGTCTGCACTGGCAGGTCATGGGAGACCTCCTTCGATGTTCCGACTGCGGGGCCCTGGGGTCGTGGACGCGCTTACTGGACTGACCGGTGAAAAACTATCCTGAAAGCCCAAGCCATGGGCGGGAGGATCTATCGCGGACCGAGGGAAATACGGGCCAACGGTAGCACTGAAAGGATGGCCAGTCAATGCTGAATCGTGCGCGCATTTTCCGATTCAGCGACCTGGCAAAATCAGACGGTGAAGCGGCGCTGCCTGATCACTGGAGTCGCTTGCAGGGGCCAAACCCCGGCAAGACAATTAAGTTGCGCACGCCAGGAAAATTCCTGTTGAAATCTCCGGCTCGCCGAAATTTTTTACTTACGGGATTTCGAAGATCACGCCGGATTGCGTGCTGCCGCCCTGGTTGGCGGTGCCATATAGTTTGCCCCCTCGAAGAACGACGCCCGCCTGGGGATAGGCGCCGTCGTCTCCGTCCTGGAAAGCGTAGAGCGTGGTTTCAGTTCCCCGACCACCCAGGTTCTTGAGTTTGTAGACGGTGCCGCAACCGTAGCCTACGGTGTCGTCACAGTAGCCACTGCCACCGCTTAGCGTTGTGCCCCAGAAAGTCCCGTGGCCGTTGGAGATGATCGCGCCCGTGGGCTGCGAGCCGTCGTCGCCTCCCTTGAAGGCGTAGAGAACGGTTTCGGTCCAGCCGCCGGACGGGTTGGGAGAAAGTTCGAAGAACATGCCGCAGCCGGTGATACCGCCGGAGCAGGTTCTGCCGATACCGGTGGGGGTGGTGCCGAAAAGATTTCCGCTGGCGTCGAGATAAAGCGGAGATTCGGGACTGCTGCCGTCGCGCTGGCCTCCGGCGAAGGCGTGAAGGACAGATTCAGACCACGGGCCAGCGGATTCAGTAAGACTGTAGGCCGTGCCGAGGCTCGAAACGCCGCCGACTGCGGTGGTGCCGTAGAGAACACCGTTGGAGGCGCGAATGGGACCGGCGAAGGGCTCGCCGCCGTCTGCGCCTCCGGTGAAGGAGAAAAGAACTTTTTCGGTCCAAGTTCCCGAGTGCGAGGGAGTCAATCGGTAGATGGTGCCGTAGTCGCCCGCTCCGCCGTAGACGGTTGTGCCGAAAAGTTGGCCATTGGGTCCGATGGCCAGCGTGCCGCTGGGGGCGAAGCCGTCGCCGACCGTGGGGCCCTGGAAGCTATAGATTACTTTTTCCGTCCATCCAGATGACGACGGCGATACTTCGTAGACGACGCCATAGTCATCAATGCCGCCGCCGTTGTAGGTGACACCATAGAGGTTGCCGGCTGAGTCGCGAGCCAGACCTGAGTAAGGCTGATAGCCGTCGCTTCCGCCTTTAAAAGAATAAAGGACGCTTTCGATCCAGGGTTCGCCGGCCTCGGCCGGTGGCGTAAGTTGGTAGACGACGCCGAGGCCGTTGGCGCCGCCTGAAGCGGCTACACCGTAGAAACTGCCATCCGGCCCGGAGATGAGTCCGCCGCCGGGGGCGTCGCCGTCGGTCGTGCCCTGGAAGCTGTAGAGGACGGTTTCGGCGCTTTGGGCAGAGACTGCCGAAACCAATAAAAAGATCGAAATGCAGCAGGCTGCGGCCGATGCCAACGCGGTAAAGGCGTTTCTCGGGCAGAGAGTTTTCATGGGGTGTACCTCAGTAAAGGGTTTGGCTTGCAGCCGCGCCATCACGCTAACGCAAGTGAACTCGGTTGTAAATGGCCCGGATCGGGGGATGAGAAAACGAAACCTCAAACACAGAGGGTACCGAGGTACACAGGGACGCGATTCGTAACCGCGTCAGTTTGAGGGAAAGACGATTTTTGGATGGAACAGCGTGCCGGCTACGCGGGTCGCGATGGAGATTAGATTGGACTGGCCCTCAAATACTTTGACCTGGCGGGCGCGGGAGAGTTCGGGGAGGTTGATCGGGCGTCCGGCCCGGATGCGGCCGACAGTGGGAGCGTCGGCAGTGACGCAGGGGAATTGCGGGAGGAGTTGACGGGGGTGGACGAAGAGGGTGGTGAGAACGGCGGAGTTTGGCGTAGGGGCCAAAACAGCAGGTCCCTCCACTCCGCTTCGCTTTCCAATCGGGAAAGCGAATCTCCGGTCGGGATGACAATCTCTTTCCTGCGTCTTGCCTTCGACCGTCTCTTCGATTTCTTGCAACGTGTGTGCCTGCGCGATGTCAAATTCGGCTACGGCGGTGCGGCGCAGGGATTCGAGGTGAGCTCCGCAACCCAGGCGTTGGCCCATTTCGTGAGCTACGGAGCGCATGTAGGTGCCGCTGGCTACGCGGGCGCGGAAGCGGGCGCGGTCGGCTTCGACCGAAAGAATCTCAAATTCTTTGATCTCGACCTGCACCGGTTTGAGAGTTACTTCTTGTTGTTTTCTGGCGAGCTTGTAGGCGGGAACTCCCTGGATCTTTTTGGCGGAGAATGGCGGCGGGATTTGTTCGATGACGCCGAGAAATCCGGTGGAGAGATCTTGCAATTGCTCGAGGTCGAGGGATGGGCAGCTAGCGGCGGCTGGCCCCATAGCTTCCCCGTCGGCGTCGTAGGTATCGGTGGCGAAGCCGAAGCGGATCACGCCTTCATAAGTTTTTTCCGACGAGAGGTAGAACTGCGCGAGGCGCGTGAGGCTGCCGGTGACCAGCGGGAGCACGCCGGTGGCGAGGGGATCGAGGGTGCCGAGATGCCCAATGGAGCGCTGTCCCAGGATTCGGCGCATGCGTGCGACAACGTCGTGCGAGGTGAAGCCGGCGGGTTTGTCTATGATGATTACGCCATTCATGGGGAATTTGGTAATTTGGTAATCAGGGAATTTGGTAATTTGAAGTGAGTGTTAGCTTGCCTGCGGTTTCAAATTACTAAATTACGAAATTACTCAATTACCAAATTAACAGATGCTTCCAATAAAGGACGACCAGCCTCGCTACAGCACTCCGTCGGTGACATGGTTTTTGATTGGGCTGAACCTCGTCATTTTTTTGTTCGAGGCGTCGTTGCCTGAGCGGAGCCTGAACGGATTGATCCACCAGTTTGGCGTGGTGCCGTCGCATTTTGCGGCGTTTCTCGCGGGTTCGCCGAGCTATCCGCTGCCCGCCGTCGTGCTTCCCTTTTTCACGTCAATGTTCCTGCATGGCTCGTGGATGCATGTGATCGGCAATATGTGGTTTCTGTTTATCTTCGGCGACAATGTGGAAGACTACATGGGGCACTTCAAATACCTGGTGTTTTATCTCTTGACCGGACTGATTGCAATGGCGACGCAGGTGCTGATTAATTTGCACTCGCGGGTGCCGGCGGTAGGGGCAAGCGGCGCGATTGCGGGGGTCCTGGGAGCTTATTTCGTTTTGTATCCGAAAGCGCGGGTGCTCACCTGGTTTTTTGTATTTGTGTTGTGGGTGCCGGCCTGGATTATTCTCGGCTACTGGTTCGTGCTGAATTTTCTGAGCGGGACGGCGACCGCTCTCTCCGTGCAGGGACAAAACATGGGCGGCGTGGCCTTCTGGGCGCACGTGGGTGGATTTATTTCGGGAGCTTTGCTGGCGAAGGTGTTTGGGGAGCGGAGGCTGCGGTCGCCCTATGCGGTGGGGTGAGGCGGCGAGAGCAGCGGAGTTTGAGGTCCTTCGGCCCGCAAAGTGCGCGGGCCGATGGATGACAAGGTATTTTTGATGAGCAAAATTCCCCGAATCTTGTATTCGCTCCTATTTCTTCGGCCGCGACTCGGGTGGAACTAAGCCGGCCACACGATAGTAGACGACCAGCTGACCGTAGTGTTCGCCGGAGTGCTCGATGAATCCGTAGGCAAGATCGATCACACGATATTGCTTGTGCTCGAAGGGATCGACCACTAGATCGTTGAGTCCTTTTTCGCCCTTGGATTGGATCGCGGCGGCGCCATCGGCGAAGGATTTCTTCACGAAGGCCACCACTTCAGCCTTGCTCTTGTAGTGTTCACGCTTAGGATCACCCTCGGGAGGCTTCGAACCGGTGACGGAACTCACGAAGAAATAGTTAGCTCCGGCGGCGTGGAGCAGTTGCTCGGCAAAGCTGCGCTGGGCGGGAACAGGCTTGAAGTCGTACTTGTCCTCGGGAAAATCTTCCGCCATGGCGATCAGCTTGCGGCCGATGTCGTTCCACGAGTCGAGCAGGACCTTGTTGGGACTGTCGGGGGGCTTGACCGTTTCTTTCTTGGCCTCCTTAGCGGAGGCGGAAAACGTGAGCATTGCGGCGGTCAACACAAAAGCGGCGAGAAAGGCTACTTTTCGCATGTGACTTCTCCGAAGCAAAGTCTGAGTCGGTCGTATCTTAGCTGGAAAGTCTGGAAAGGTAAAACTGAGTTGGGTCGGTAGTGGGTCAGTTTGAATCGGTCCCTGTTTGAGGGACGTCATCCCGAAGCCCGGCGCAGTTCAGCCGGGTGAGCGATCTCCCGTTGACAAAGGCATGTGCTGTGGGGGAGATTCCTTCGACTTCGCTCAGGGCCAGCTCTTCGCTCGGCCTGAAAAGCGACTGCGCTCAGGATGACGCCCGCAAGGATATTCAGACTGAGCCACTACTTGGGATTCAAAAAGGCCTACCCGCTGGCGAAGAAATACTAGCCGGATGGGGCACCGGCTCAGTACAGCCCGGCTCGGTACAGAAGGATTTCCGGAATCTCAGTACAGATGGAAATCGACTTCCAGATTCATCGCGTAAGGCACCGGATGTCCATCTTTCATGGCAGGCTCGAAGCGCCAGGTCTTTACCGTCTTGATGGCGTTTTCATCCAGTCCCATGCCCAGAGAGCTGACGATGCGAATGTTGGTCGGAACGCCGTTCGCGTCCACGATCAGGCCCAGAACGCAGACCCCTTGATACTTGGCCTTGCGCGCCTCTTCAGAGAATTCAGGATCCGGTCCATAAATCACTCGCGGCTGAGTTGCTCCCATGCCCGGACGGAAAATGCCTCCGCCCATGCCGCCACCTTCACCCGGTCCGACGCCCGGGCCTCTGCCTGATCCGACACCGCCGCCTGATCCCGAGCCAATGCCACTGCCTGATCCCGTGCCGCTCGAAGGAATGACTGCCGTCGATTTCGGGTCACCGAGATTGGGCATGTCGATTTTGGCAACCTGAATCTCTGGTGGCACCACTACGGTAGGCTCAACCGCCAGCTTGGGATTAGGGTTCCGAATCACCACCATGGGAGGCGTGATCTGCTGCATGGAAAACTTCGGCAACCGTCCTTTGGAGGCTTGCAGAATATCGCGGTCTCCACCACCGCCGCCGCCGCCAGCCTGCGTCTTCGCCGGTTTCAGCGTGTAGTCGCCCGGATCAACCAAGGCGGTCGTAACCTGCTGCTTCGCCTGAACCGCGGTTACCACGCGTCGGCCAAGAAGGGTTCCGCCGATGATCAAGGCGATTACGACGATATGAAACGCGGTCGAGGTGAGGGCGCCATTCTTCTTGTAGTTATAAAAGCCCCAGATATCCTTGACTGGGATGGGCTTCGATTCGAGCTTCAGCGGCGGCAGCTTTTTGGGAAAAAAGAACTCGTCCAAACCGCGGGTCAGCGACTTCCACAGAGGCTCGAAGGTGTCAGGAGCCAGAAGCAGGTGTAGTTCCGGCTCGGGGCCAGAGCCAGAAGTCACGTTAGGATTCACTTCCGTGGATGCCATGGTTTCCAACTTCAGTTTGTCCCCTTGGGAAATAGGGGTGCGGCCACTTCCCCGCGCAGCCCTATTACACTGATGAACAGTCTTTCCAACAAGTTGCCTCAGTATTATTTCAGTTTCCGAATTTCGCCGGTCCGCCCCACGGGTCCCGGTTCCGGATACCTCTCAACAAAATCTCTATCGAAATTGTACCTCTTTCCGGGGCCCTTTACGAAGTGCATTTCAGGCTTCTGGATGCGAGAATAAAGGAAGAGGCGCACATAAATCTGGCCCACCCTAGTGGAACTTCATATCACTGGCGGTTGTCGAATCGGAATACGCTCGGCGGTACGGGTGCCGTTTCATTTGCACAGGCATTCGGCGTTAGACTGTACTTATGGCAAACCGGCTTTGATTTGGGCGAACATACAGCGAACATCTCACTAGCATTCGGTTCAAGCCGCGTTCGACGCCCACATTTGCAAAGCCTCTGGACAGTGGCCATCCGACACCGACAGGAGCGCAAGGGTGAAAACAATGCTTCTTGCAATACTTCCAAACTGGGATTCGCTCGACTCGGTCAGAAATGCCCATAGCGATCTTGAGCTTGCCGGCCTGGTATTCTTCGCGCTGCTTGTAATAGCTGAAGCTGCGGCCCACAATTCCAAGCAAGAGAAAAGGAAACACCTATTTGATTCGATAGGCATATGGTTCTTTGCCATAGCCGTCTCATGCGAAATAGCCGCGTACCGGTATGGCCAGCGAAACGATGCTCTATCCGAGCAGGTGATTAGTTCTCTGGATGTCAAATCGCGAAACGCCGACACCAAGGCTCAGGCGGCGCTCGAAAAATCTAGCACTGCTGACGCGAAGGCTGGCGAGGCTCTCACTAAATCCATAGCGGCAAACGAAGGGGCTGGAAAGGCACAAGATAAAATAGTCGCGGTAGGCAAGAGGGCCGAAGAGATTGATGCTGACTTAGCCCGGACACAATACTTACTTTCAGGACGGTCTATCACTAATTTCGACTCGCTGGTCAGACGGTTAGGGCAATACAGAAACAGGCCTGTGTACGTTGGATCGACCAATGATATAGAGCAAAACCTATTGTGTGCGGCTTTATACAAGGCCGCGCATGATGCGGAAATGGATGCGGAAAATGAGTGCGGTAGGCTTGTCCAAGTAGGAATGATGCCAACCGGAGTCATGATCTCTGGGCCAAACCAGCAAGAAACGCTAGACATTGCCCAGATACTCCTACATACGTCTGACCTAGGACCCGGAGGAACCCAAGCTGGAACTTTATCACCAGGATTAAGAATTATTGTGGGTGCTAAACCGCCATTCATGGCTACGCAGGCGCGAGGGGTAAAAGTGCCTACAAAAAAGAAGCTCAAGAAAAAAACTAATCCGTAGCCTGAGGATGCCAGACAGCGCCGGTACCCGTCTTGCGCGCGCGTGGACGTTCCCCGCGCCCGTCCCTATAATTAAGAGATTCAATTCATTGGAGAAACTGACCGGGTGCCTGTGGAACTGAAAGCCAGCATCAACTTGCCCAAGACCGCCTTCCCCATGAAGGCCAACCTGCCGCAGAACGAGCCGAAAATTCTGGCCCAGTGGGAGCAGGAGCGCATCTACGAGCGCATCCGCGGGGCCCGCAGAGGCTCGCCGGTCTTCATTCTGCACGACGGACCGCCCTATACCAGCGGCCCCATTCATCTGGGCACGGCGATGAACAAGTGTCTCAAGGATTTCATCGTCAAATCGAAAACTATGGCAGGATTCGATGCGCCCTACGTGCCGGGTTGGGATTGCCACGGGCTGCCCATTGAAATCAAGGTCGATAAAGAACTCGGCGGCAAGAAGTTGCAGATGCGTCCGCTGGACGTGCGCGCCGAGTGTCGCAAGTATGCGCAAAAGTTTCTCGATTTGCAGCGCATGCAGTTCAAACGCATCGGCGTCTTCGGACGCTTTGACCGGCCCTACGCCACCATGAATCCGCAGTATGAGTCGGTCGTGCTCTCGACCTTCTTTTCGTTTTACGAGCACGGATTCGTCTACAAGGGCCTGCGCGCCGTCTACTGGTGCATGCACGACGAGACCGCGCTCGCCGAAGCCGAGGTCGAATACGAGAACCACACCAGCCCAACGGTCTGGGTAAAGTACGCGCTGTTAGACGATCCGGCCAAGATTGAGCCGGCATTGGCCGGCAAGAAAGTCTCTACCATTATTTGGACGACGACTCCCTGGACTTTACCGGCGTCGATGGCCGTGGCATTTCATCCGGATGAAGAATATGTCGCGCTGGAATCTGGCGGTGAAGTTTACATCGTGGCCTCGAAGCTGGCGAAAGATGTGGCGGAGAAATGCAATCTTTCCAATACGCGCGAGCTGGCTCATTTCCCCGGGCGAAAGCTGGAGCGGCTGAATTTCCAGCATCCGTTTCTCGACCGCAAAATTCTCGGGGTGCTGGCCGATTATGTCACTATGGACACGGGAACCGGTGTCGTTCACACCGCGCCCTCGCACGGCGCCGAAGACTTTATCACCGGCATGAAGTATGGCCTCGATGCCACCAGCAATGTGGACGAAAAAGGCATCCTGCGTAACGGCCTGCCGGAATACACCGGGCAATACGTTTTCAAGGCGAACCCCATCATCGTCGAATTGCTCAAGAGCCGCGGAGCCTTGCTGCACGCGGATAAGACCGAGCACTCCTACCCGCACTGCTGGCGCTGCCATAATCCGGTCATCTTCCGCGCCACCGAGCAGTGGTTCATCTCGATGGAAACGCCTATGCCTGGCGGCAAAGGGGGTCGAGGTTCGGAGAGCGTCGGTCGAGGTTCGGAAAACGACACGCTCCGCACCCGCACGCTCGAAGAGATCAAGCACGTGAAGTGGGATCCTGCCTGGGGTGAAGAGCGCCTCTCGAACATGATCGCCTCGCGCCCGGATTGGTGCATCTCGCGCCAGCGCGTGTGGGGCGTGCCCATCGCCGTATTTCTCTGCGAGAGCTGCGGCAAGCCGTTGAATGATTCTGCCATCAATCGCCAGGTGGTTGAACTGTTCGCGCGTGCCGGAGCCGACGCCTGGTTCACCGCAGAGCCCGATTCCCTTCTTCCCGCCGGCACCAAATGCCCCCACTGCGGCGGAACTAAATTCGAGAAGGAAACCGACATCTTCGACGTTTGGCTGGAATCCGGCGCGAGCTATCTCGCGCTAGTTGCCGACGAGCCCTCGTATCCCTGGCCCTCCGATCTTTATCTCGAAGGCGGCGATCAGTATCGCGGCTGGTTTCAGTCTTCCCTGCTGTGCGCCATGGGCACGCATGGAACTCCGCCCTACAAAGGCGTAGTCACGCCGGGATGGACGCTCGATGAAAAAGGCCAGGCCATGTCGAAGTCGCGCGGCAATGACGTCGATCCGGTCGACATCGCATCGCGCCTCGGCGGCGAGATTGTGCGCATGTGGGTGGCTTCGGTCGACTTCCGCGAAGATGTCGTGGGCTCCGAAGCGCTGATGCTGCGCATCGCGGAAAACTATCGCAAGATTCGCAATACCTTCCGCTATATCCTCGGCAATCTGGGCGATTTCGATCCGGCAAAAGATCCCGTCACGTTTGAGCAGATGGAAGAACTGGACCGCTACATGCTGCGCCAGACCGCTGCTTTCGCCGCTGACGTGCGCAGTTCTTATGATGAGTTTGCCTTCCACAGGATTTATCACCGGCTCAACCATTTCTGCATCGTCGACTTAAGCGCGTTTTATTTCGATGTGCTCAAAGACCGGCTGTATATCTCAGCGCCTAAGTCGCGCGGGCGGCGGAGCGCCCAAACCGCGATCTGGCGCATCGGAGAAGCCTTGGTGCGCCTGCTCGCGCCCATCATGAGTTTTACCTCGGAAGAGATTTGGGATTATCTGCCAAAGCTCGCGAACCGCACGGAGAGCGTTCACCTCGCGCTTTTTCCTTCCGCGGAGGAGATTCTCGGAGAAAGTCAGAGTGCGTCTGGAGAGGATAAGTCCAACGAAGACTGGACGACGTTACGCTCCGTGCGCGACGAAGTTCTCAAGGCCCTTGAAGACGCCCGCAATAATAAACTGATCGGCACCGGACTCGAGGCGCAAGTGATCCTGGGCGCATCGGACCCGGTATATTCCGTTCTGGCCCGGCATGCCGATCAACTCCGGTATTTGCTGATTGTCTCGGCGGTGAAACTTAACCAGGGCCAGGGCAATGGCACCGGGGGCGTACACGTCGAAGTCAAGAAAGCCGACGGCCAGAAATGCGAACGCTGCTGGAATTACTCGATTCACGTTGGCGAAGATACAATCTATCCGACGGTGTGCGAACGATGCAGTGCCGTGCTGAAGGAAATCGGCGGCTGAAGCCGCGGCCAATAACTTTTGTGGGCTGACGCGGCCCCTTCGGCTAGCTCGGGGCGGGCTCTGAAGCGCCGCTCTACCATTATTAGATCGAGCACTTTTAGATCGAGCAACCTGTGAACTGGCGAAAGCTGCGAACTTTTCTGATTACGGTGTTCGTTCTCTGTCTGATTCCGGCCACCCGCTACTATCAGATCGATGTACCCCTGCTACGTTTTTTTGAAGGCAAGCGAAGCGTCGACCCCCTGGCTCTTCATTTATCGGGAGAGTTTGTCGAAAATAATCTAGGCACCGAGCAGAATGCGGATGGCTCCGTCACCGTGCGCATGATTGCGCAGCAATATTTGTTTATCCCGCATTGCGTCCTGGTTCCGGCGGGAGTTCCGGTTCATCTCCGCATCACCAGCGCCGATGCGGTTCATTCGCTGGCAATCGATGACACCGCTTATGCGGTGAAAGCTTCGGCCGGTGTAGTCAATGAGACTCAACTCGAGTTCGCGCGCGCAGGAGAATATAAGACCGTGTGCCGGGAATTCTGCGGCGCCGGGCATTATGCCATGCGCTCAGAGTTTCAGGTGGTTCCGCGCGATCAGTTCCCTGCTCTGGGCGCTGGGGAAAGGGGAACTTGTGCTGCACAATAAGTGGCTTCCTCTCTTTCCTGGCGGCATGGGGCCTTCCGGCATCGTGGTCATGGTTCTTGCGCTACTCGCGGCTGCGGCAGGTCCCTTCGTAGTTCAGGTGCGCAACGTCGCACCCGAACGAATCCCCTCGAATGTGGAATGGACGCAGGAGACGATGGCCGCAACTTCGCGGGGAGACGCATTTCGCGGAATGCTGCTCGCCAGAAAATGCGAGCACTGCCACGGAGCGGAAGGGTTTAGCTCCGAAGCGCCCACCCCGAATCTGGCAGGGATGGACCGGTTATCACTCTGGAAAGAATTGCAGGATTTCAAAGCTCGCAAGCGTGTGTCGCGAGCGATGAATCCGATTGCCGAATCGCTTTCGGCTCGTGATTTGGCCGACGTGGTTGCGTATTACGCGAAGCTGCCTGTGTTTAGCGATTTGCAGGACAATCGTATGTTCCCGAAACCTGCGCCCGATGCTGCTCACGCGGCCATGGCCTCGCGGCTGATTTCTTTTGGAGATGGAGAGCGCGGCATTCCGCCATGCCAGGCTTGCCATGGCCCAATTGCCTATCGCCCTGGAGCTCCATCGTTGATGAATCAAAACGCCGAGTACGTTTTGAATCAGCTCGAAGCCTTCGCCAATCAAACTCGCGCCAATGACATTAATGAACCGATGCGCACGATCTCGGCGTTGTTGACCGAGGACGAACGGCACGCGCTGGCGGAATATTATGGGGCGGGGTTGGGAAGGCAGCCGGGGAGTGCGACCGCGCTGAAGTAACCTCGCGGTGTAGGGGTTGCTTGTCTGGGAACAATCCGAATGGGCTCGGAGTCGTTATTCTTTATGAGATGGCTTATCGCGGGCACCATCTTCCTCTTCGTCGTGGGATCCCTCGCTCGCTATCTGGATTTTTCCGGCAAGGCTAGGTTTCTGGTTTTGGAAAGAGGCCGGACCGTTAAAGTCAATGGAGTGCTTGTTCGCGGTGATGTGCTTGCCCGCAGAGGAACTGCCATCGTAACTAGGCGAGATGCAGGCAACGAGCATTCCTATCAACTCTCCGCCACCGGTGACATAGACATGACAGGGGACATTGGATCGGTGCGCGATTGCAACCAGTGGATTGCTCCTCGTTGGCCATTCTTAGTGCTGATTCACCCTTGCACTGGGAGCGGGCCAGGGCGTTTGATGATCGAACCCGGCGGTGTGCGCTTTACAGCTGCGGACAAGTCGGTCATCCAGATCGATTGGTGAGCCGGAAGGCGCGCCCTACCGCAACTCCTCCATCGCCGCCTCCAGCACTTCCCTGCCCGGGCGAGTCAGCGATTCCGGCAGCGTGGCCAGCGGTTTATCGACCATATTCAGCATGTCGAGAAAGCTCGGAGCTTTTGTGTTGACGTAGAACAATCCAGTTAAAACTTCGCCTGCGTCGTGCGCCTCGCTCAGGCGCTTCATGGCTTCGATGCGGTTCGTCGGATCATAATCTTCTTCCAGCTTGCGTAACTGCAGATGCGAGCCATCATGCATGGTGACTCGCACCGTCGACCCTGCGTCGTACTCCACGTCGATTTCTTCGAAGTGCGGAACGAAGTTGATTTCCTGCAAAGTCTCTTCGTGCTCTTTCACGTACTTGTAGGATTTCGTCGAACCTTCGTGATCGTTGAAGGTGACGCAGGGCGAAACCACGTCGAGCATCACCGTGCCGTGGTGCGCAATCGCGGCCTTTAGCATGGCGCTCAACTGGCGCTTGTCGCCGGAGAACGAACGGCCAACGAACGTCGCGCCCAACTCGATCGCCAGCCCGCAGGTATCGATGGGTGGCAGATCGTTGATCACGCCTGATTTCAGTTTCGATCCCAGATCGGCGGTCGCCGAGAACTGGCCCTTGGTCAGGCCGTACACGCCGTTGTCTTCGATGATGTAAATCACCGGAAGATTGCGGCGCATCAGGTGAACGAACTGACCGATACCGATCGAAGCGGTGTCGCCGTCGCCGCTCACACCCAGCGCAATCAGATCGCGATTGGCCAGCATCGCGCCTGTGGCCACGGACGGCATACGTCCGTGCACAGAATTAAAGCTGTGCGAGCGGTTCATGAAATACGCCGGACTCTTCGACGAGCAACCGATGCCGCTCAGCTTGATGACTCGTTCAGGCGACACGCCCATGTCATACATGGCTTCGATAATGCGCTCGGAAATCGCATTGTGGCCGCAGCCCGCGCACAGGGTGGTTTTGCCGCCCTTGTAGTCGATTACAGTCAGGCCAATGCGGTTGGTTTTTGGCTCCGGAGATCTGGGTTCAGCCGGCGTGGTCGCCATTATTTTCCCTCCATGGTGCTTAATTCGTCGGTGACGGAGCGCGCGTCAAGCGGCAATCCGTCGAGATGGCTGATGCTGCGCAGCCGCGTAGTCAGTTCAGGTTTCAGGTCGAGCTTGAGCAGGGTGAGCATCTGTGCGTCGCGATTCTGTTCGACCACGTAAATGCGGTCATGCTGCTCGATGAATTCATGCACTTCGCGGGTAAACGGATAGGCCCGCAAACGCAGATAATCCGTCTCGATGCCATATTCGTTGCGCAACTGGTCGCGGCTTTCGATGACGCCCCAATGGGATGTGCCATAAGCGATGATTCCAATCTTTCCTTGGGCAGCCCCGGCTTTGTCACCTTGGAGAATTTCCGGACGCGGCACGAAGGAGCGCGCCGTCTCAAATTTGCGATTCAGCCGCTCCATATTGTTTTCGTAATCGTCGGGTCGCTCGCTGTAGCCGGACTTATCGTTGTGGCCGCTGCCGCGCGTGAAATAAGCCGCCGCCGGATGATCGGTGCCCGGCAGCGTGCGATAGCCGACACCATCGCCATCCAAATCTTTATAGCGCGCAAAGCCGCCGAGTTTGTCGAGATCTTCTTTGGTGAGAACTTTGCCGCGCTTGATCGGCGCGGTGGGATATTCGAAGGGATCGGACATCCAATTGTTCATTCCGAGATCGAGATCGGACATCACGAAAACGAGTGTCTGGAACTGCTCGGCCAGATTGAAGGCCTCCGAGGCCATGCTGAAGCACTCTGCCACGGAATTCGGAATCAGCATGATGTGCTTGGTGTCGCCGTGCGATAGAAAAGCGGTGCAAAGCATGTCGCCCTGCGAAGTGCGCGTGGGCAAGCCGGTGGAAGGGCCGACGCGTTGAATATCCCAGATCACGCCGGGAATTTCCGCGTAATAGGCCAAGCCTGCAAACTCAGCCATCAGCGAAATTCCAGGACCGGCGGTCGCCGTCATGCTGCGCGCGCCCGCCCATCCCGCGCCGATGACCATACCGATTGCGGCCAGTTCGTCTTCCGCTTGCACGATCGCGAACGTCGCTTTGCCATCGGGACCGATGCGGTGCTCCTTCATGTATTCGATCATGGTTTCGACCAGCGATGACGAGGGCGTGATCGGATACCAGGTCACCACCGTGCAGCCGGCAAACATGCAACCCAAGGCCGCAGCCGAATTTCCATCGATGATGATTTTGCCGGCGGTCTTATTCATGCGCTCGATGTAGAAGACGCCGCGCTTTTGCAGGCTGGCCTTGGCGTAATCGAATCCCGCCTGCGCCGCAGCCAGGTTCAAGTTCGCAGCTTTTACTTTTTTCGCGAACTGCTTGCGGATCGCCTTTTCCACCTCGCCCATCTCGATTTCGAGAAGCTGCGCGACTACGCCTACGTACACCATGTTCTTGACCAGTTTGCGCAGCTTGGCTTCCGGGCAGACCGCGGCAACAATCTTGTCGTAGGGCACGGAATAAAAAATCAAATCGTTGCGCAGCTTATCGAGAGCGAGGGGCTCGTCATAAAGCACCGAAGCTCCCGCGGCCAGCGACAGCACATCATCCTGCGCGGTCTCCGCGTTCATTGCCACCAGAAAGTCGATTTCCTTCTTACGCCCAATGTACCCATCTTTGTTGGCGCGAATGGTGTACCACGTCGGCAGTCCGGCGATGTTTGAAGGAAAAAGATTTTTGCCCGAAATCGGCACGCCCATCTGAAAAATGGCGCGCAACAAAACCGTATTCGAACTTTGCGAACCGGAGCCATTCACGGTCGCGACCTGAATGCTCATGTCATTGACGATGCGCTTGCGCGCCAAGTCCCCGCCCGTACCCTGGGGAGCTACATCCATCGTTGCCATTCCGAGACTCCTTTATTGTGTAGAGACGGACCAAGCCGCCTGACGTGCCAGTGGGGATAACGAATTATTATACGGCGACCGTAGCTGCCTGGGCACTCCGAATCGCCTGCCCCACGCGGGGAGGAACCTGATTGGGCACATCACCAAAGATCGTTCGGGGGATAGGTCACTCGGCCTAGGACTCAATCTTGAAAAACTGCGCCATGTTCCGGAACTTCTTATATCGCGACTCAACCAGATCGGCAGGCGGAATTTTCTTCACCTCCGCCAGATGTTTCTGCAAACTCACATCGAGCAGGTTTGCCGCCGCCTCGTAATCGCGATGCGCACCGCCTTCCGGCTCAGGCACGATATCGTCGATGCAGCCCAGTTCGCTCAGGTCCGGAGCGGTGATGCGCATCGCCTCCGCCGCCAGCTCTTTTTTGCTGGCGTCGCGCCACATAATGGCGGCGCAGCCCTCCGGGGAAATCACCGAATAAATCGAATTCTCCATCATCAGCACGCGATCGGCTACAGCAATCGCCAACGCGCCCCCACTGCCGCCAACGCCAATGATGGTCGTAAGAATCGGGACCTCAAGATGAGCCATCTCGCGCAAATTATGCGCAATGGCCTCAGCCTGCCCGCGCTCTTCAGCGTGAATTCCCGGGTAGGCGCCGTCGGTATCGACCAGAGTAAAAATCGGACGGCCAAATTTTTCCGCGATGCGCATCACGCGCAACGTCTTGCGGTATCCCTCCGGGTGCGGCGTTCCAAAATTCCGGTAGACGCGCTGTTTCATGTCACGGCCTTTTTGGGTGCCGACGATCAGAACCTGCTCGCCATGAAATCGCGCCATGCCGCAGATGATGGCGGGATCGTCGCCAAAGCCGCGGTCGCCGTGAATCTCGCTGAAGTCGGTGAATACGCGTTCGATGTAGTCGAGGGTCTGCGGCCGCTGCGGATGCCGCGCCAACTCCGTTTTCTGCCAGGCGGTCTGCATGCCTTTCATCTCCTCCTGCAGAATATGGATGCGCTCCTGAAGCTCGGCGAGCTGGCCCTGGGTTTTCTCATTCTGCCCAGGCGTGGCTTCGATTTCAGCCACCTGCCGCTCGATTTGCTCCAATTCTTGCTGCGCCTTTGCGGCTGCTTCCATGGTTAGCCGTTACCTTACTCCATTCATCTTAACTGATTACCCGCACACTGCCCCGCCCGCATAGCTGTTCCACGCGCGCGATGAAGTTGCGATCGGGCACCACATTATAACCTTCCGCTTCCATCACCACCATGAAATCCCCCGCGCGTTCCACGTCAAACAATACCCGCGCCTCGCCTTTGCGCTCCTGGAAAAGCGAATGCAAATCGTCCACCGTACTCTCGCCGGCAGTCTCCAGCGGAACTCGAATGCGGATCGCGCGCGGCAGCGGGACCTTTGCGTCTTCCAGCGGCATGATCTCGGCCGCGGTAATTTTCGGGTTGGCGCCTTCTTCGATTCGCACGCCGGCCCGCATCAGCACTGGCACTTCGAGCTTCACCTTTTCCGAAAGCCGTTTGTATGCCTCCGGAAAAACAATCATGTCGATCGAGCCGGACATATCTTCCAGCATCCCCTGCGCGTAAAACTCGCCTCTCTTCGATTTCTGCACGCGCACGTTGGTGATGATGCCCGCGGTGGCGATGGTTTCATCCTTGCCGGTCGATTTCGTCATCGCGGCGATTTCCGCAACGCTCAGCGCATTCAGATCGGAGAGCTTGTCTTTATATTTTTCCAGCGGATGTCCGCTGATAAAAAATCCGAGGATTTCTTTTTCGGCGGCCAGACGGGCCGCCTCGTCCCAATCCGGAATATTCGGCAGCCGATCGTTCTGCGCCTCGGATTCTTCCTGCTGGAAGACGCCGAATAGGCCGTGCTGTCCTGACTCTACGTCGCGTTGCGCTTTCTGCGCCCGCTCCATCGCTTTGTCGAGCACCGCCATCAATTGCGCGCGCCGGCCGAGCGAATCCATGGCGCCACTTTTGATTAAAGATTCCAGCACGCGCTTGTTGAGCAAACGCAAATCGACGTTCTCGCAGAATTCGTAAATCGACTTGAAGCGAGCAAGCTTCTTGCGCGCCACCACAATCGAGTCAATGGCATTGCCGCCAACATTTTTTACCGCCGCCAGCCCGAATCGAATGGCTTCGCCGTGCGGCGTGAAGTTTGCATCGGAAACATTGATATCGGGCGCCTCGACCGCAATCCCCATTTCGCGGCATTCGTTGATGTACTTCACTACATCGTCGGTGCTGCCGGTGACCGAAGTGAGCAGCGCGGCCATGAACTCCACGGGATAGTGCGTCTTCAAATAAGCGGTGTGGTAGGCCAGCAGCGCGTAGGCGGCGGAATGCGATTTGTTAAATCCGTAGCCCGCGAACTGCGCCATGAGATCGAAAATCTTCTCAATCTTCTTCGGCGGAAACTTGCGTTGCGCCGCGCCTTCGACAAAGCGCTCGCGCTGCTGCGCCATCTCTTCGGCCTTTTTCTTGCCCATGGCGCGCCGCAACAGATCGGCTTCACCCAGCGAGTATCCCGCGAGCCGGTTAGCGATCTGCATCACCTGCTCCTGATACACGATCACGCCCAGTGTCTCTTGCAGAATTTCTTTCAGCTCCGGCAACTCATACTCGACTCGTTTGCGCCCGTGCTTGCGATCGATGAAGTCGTCGATCATGCCGCCCTGGATTGGGCCAGGACGATACAGCGCATTCAGCGCCGTCAAGTCTTCAATGGAATCGGGCTTGTATTTGCGCAGCACATCCCGCATGCCGTGCGATTCAAACTGGAAGACTCCGGACGTCAACCCCGTATAAAAAACTTTCTGATAGGTCTCGGCGTCATCGAGGGGAACGCTTTCGAGGGTGATGGGCGTTCCGCGAGTCTGCGCGATCAGCTTCAGCGCGTCGGTGAGAATCGTCAGCGTGGTCAGGCCCAGAAAATCCATCTTCAGCAGGCCCATCTTCTCGATGGCGACCATGTCGAAGGCAGTCACGATTTCGTCGTTCTTGGTCTTGTGCAGCGGAACCAGTTCCGTCAAAGGCCGCGGCGAAATCACTACGCCCGCCGCGTGCACGCCAGAGTTGCGCACCATCCCTTCCAGTTTTTTCGCGGTCTGAATCAACTCATTGATCTGCCCATCTTTGGCCATGGCCTCGCGCAGTTGCGGCGAATCTGCAATGGCCTGATCGAGCGTGATGTTAAGTTGCGTAGGAATCATCTTGGCGATGCGATCGACATCCGCATAAGGAATGTCCATCGCCCGGCCCACATCTTTGATCGCCGCCTTGGCCGCCATCGTGCCGAAGGTGATGATCTGCGCCACATTGTCGCGCCCATATTTCTGAGTGACGTAATTGATGACTTCGCCGCGCCGGTTCATGCAGAAATCAATATCGATATCTGGCATGGAGACGCGTTCAGGATTCAGGAAGCGCTCGAACAGCAACTCATGTTGCAGGGGATCGATGTCGGTGATTCCCAGAGCGTAGGAAACCAGCGATCCGGCGGCCGATCCACGTCCCGGACCCACGGGAATGTCATGCTGCTTGGCGTAGCGAATGAAGTCCCACACGATCAGAAAATATCCGGGGAATTTCATCTGCTGGATGATGCCCAGTTCGCGCTCGAGGCGCTGCTGGTAATCCTCCATCGAATGCTTCAGCCGGCCCTGTTCGCGCAGCGGCCGCAGCGTCTCCAACCGGCGCGCAAAGCCCTCACGCGAAACATGCACAAAATAACTGTCGATGGTGTAACCGGGAGGAACATCGAATTGCGGAAATGGCGTCGCCACCTTTTCCAGGCGCAAGTTGCAGCGCTCGGCGATGTCGAGCGTGCGCGTAAGCACCTCGGGCGAGTCCTTGAACACGCGGTACATTTCGTCATGGCTTTTGACGAAGAACTGGTTTCCGTCAAACTTCATGCGCTGCGTGTCGTGAATCGACTTGCCGGTCTGGATGCACAGCATCACATCCTGCGCCGGGGCATCGTCTTCGCAGAGATAGTGGCTGTCATTGGTGGCGACGAGCGGCAGGCCCAGATCTTTGGCCAGTTGATATTGGCTGGGGATGATCTTTGCTTCCTGCGCCAGGCCCTGGTTCTGGATCTCCAGAAAGAAATTGTCCTTGCCAAAAATATCGGTGAAGGTTCCCGCGGCCGCGCGTGCGGCCTCGTAATTCCCTTCCATCAAACGTTCGGCGACTTCACCTTTCAGGCATCCCGACAATCCGATCAATCCTCGGGAATGCTCGGCAAGAAATTGTTTGCTGACGCGCGGCTTGTAATAAAAGCCGTGCAGCGAGGCCTCCGAAGTAATCTTCACCAGGTTGCGGTAGCCTTCTTCGTTCTCGGCCAGCACCAGCAGATGGTTGTAAGTGTCGCCATCGGGCGGAGTGCGCTCGATGCGGTGATCGTCCTTTTTGCAGATGTAGAGCTCGCAGCCAACGATGGGCTTTACGCCATGTTTGTGCGCGGAGTTGACGAATTCAACCGCGCCAAAAATGTTTCCATGATCCGTCATCGCGACTGCGGGCATACCCAGCTTCTGCACGTGTTCGCAAAGCCGGTCGATGTTGCAGGCGCCGTCAAGCAACGAATAGTCGGTATGAAGATGAAGGTGGACGAATTGGGGCATGTTGTCTACCTAATTTTACGGGAAAGCTGAGCGGACAAGAGGAAGAGTTATGCACAGGATGTGGAAGGATGACGCAATCGCTGTGCTCTCAAAGACTACTGGCTATTGGCACTGCCACCCAGCCTTAGTCTGTGTGCTTCTGGGGCAGAGTTCGCCTGTAAGTTTGGTGAATCGTGGATCGCTCAGATAACGTTTAAACGAATCGTTTTTGGCGGGATCGGGCATGCCTTCGCCGGGAATCGAATTCGCTTTATATTGAAATGCGACTTTGAGTTGATCAAGCGCGCCGTCGAGATCGCCCTTTTCCGCGTAGGCGCAGGCGAGATTGTACCGGAACATGGGGTAGGTAGGATTTTCCTTTATCCCATATTCGAAGGTGGTCTCGGCCTTCGCCAAATCTCCCGCCATGCCGTACGCCATTCCCAGGTTATCGACCAGGATCTTCCATTCCGCCGCCCCTAGCGTGCGTTTCTGCTTTTCGAGTTGCAGCGCCCTTTCGTAGTGCACGGAGGCTCTTGTCCAGTCCTGACGTTCATAGAACACGCTACCAAATACGAATTCGGTCGGGCTGTCAGGCTGGACGTTTTTCAGCAGGTGTATACCGCTGATCAGAGAATCGGAAAACTTGTCGTCCGCAGGAGAATAGGAAATCTTTGAAATGTGGAAATCGACTCCTATATCGCCACTGGTGGCATAGCCGAATATGTTCTTCTGGTGGACTGGTTGGCCTCTGAACTCGGGTATGACGTATTCGCGCATGGAGAACTCACCGCGTTCGAAGGTTTTCATTCCTTCGATTTTGAACCCCGTATCGGCAGCCGTTTTGCGCAGCCCTCCATAGGCCTCTTCGTTCAACTCCAGAGCAGTCTGCTTCTTTTCGAGCGGATAGAGGAAGGCCGACAGCTCCCACCCATGAGCATCGGAGGCGTCTATTCTTGTGCGAGTTGCGGTTCGATCCAATTCGCTTTGCTTGAGCTTCAGATGAAGAAGATCGACCTTCAGAGCGATTGGGTTGTCTGGCACGCTCATCGTAATGGGGTCGTGCGGCTCTCCGCCGAAGTCGACGGTCACCTGGGCGCCGGCCTGGGTTAGAACAGCGCAAGACAGAAACAGCAATAACACAGAGGCTGGAGCATTCTTCATATCGCAGAGAGTTTACAGCAAAGAGTTTACAGCATGAGGATGGGTGCAATGCGCGAAACCCGCACCCAGGACCAAGGAGCACATTCCGACTCAACTGGGTCTCGCGAAGTGATTGCTTCCGCTAATTGATCGAGTCGGACTGAATCTCGAGGCTCAACCTCCCCTGCGTGATCGGCAAACGGAAATCCACGCCGCGATCGTCATTCGCCTTGGTCGTGGCTGGAATATCAAGAGCGGAGAGCGGAATCTTCTCGGTCCTTTGCGGCGCGAAGTTCCACAAGGTCTGCCCCACGATCGCGTAATTCTGCACTTCCTCTTTATGCTGATCGCGGAAGACGAGCACGGTTGGCGGCACTACAACCGTGCCACGTTGCTGCGGTAGCTGCGCTGGCGCCGACCGCGCATAATTATCCGGAACGTCGTCGTAGGGCGGGGGCGGGCCTGGGTCGTCCAACTGATTGGCTAGACCGTTGTCGTCGTCGTAACCGTAGCCGTATTGCGGACCTTGATACTGCGCTCCCGAATCGTCGGGCGAATCTGAATCCCAGAACCAGTAAGGATCGTAATAGCCGGGATAATACCACCACGGATACCCGTAACCGCCATATCCCCAAAGCCCGCGCCCATAGCCGCCGTAACCATAGGTGCGGATGCGAACGCCAGTACCATTGCGGTTGTGTCGGCCATAACCGCGCGCAGCAGAAGAAGAATAAGGTCGGGAAGAAAATCCAGGGCGGGTGCCGTATGCGCGCGTAGATGGACGCCCCACGTAGCCTGAGCCCGCGCCGGCTCCGCTATAAGCCTGACCGGAGAATGCATGGCCGCCAAAACCACCGCCGCCATGGGAACCCATTCCGCCGCTGAAGGAGTGCCCCCCTCCACCGCCGAAGTGACCTCCGCCGCCACCACCATGGCCCCCGCCGCCCCGTTGCGCTAGAGCCGGCGAAACCACCCATACGAGCACGAACGCCGAAACCATCAGCATGCGCCGCATGGCCTTATTATAAGCCTGTTCTCACCTGGTCTAATGTAGAAATTTGTACACTGCCCGGCTTAGCGCTTTTTGGCTTTTGCCTTCTTTGGTGGCGCCTTCTTAGGCTTGGGGGGATGTTTCGCCGCCGGTTTGGCCGTATGTTTCACAGCTTTCGCCGGTCCTTTATGCACCCTTGCCGCTTGCTTAGGCGGTAACGCCTTCGACGATTTTCCACTCTCTTTGGATTTTGCGTTCTCGACCGGCGCTGAGGGTACTGGTGCCGGCACGGCCGCCGCAATTTTTCCCTTGCCCTTCTTGCCGGGTGTAGCTGTTACGGGCGCCGAGGGAGCCGCATTGGCCGCTGCCGCAGCTGCTGCCGCTTTAGCACCACGACCGCGCCGTGGTGGCGGAGGCGGAGGCGGTGGAGGCGGCGCAAATGGCTTCAAGAATTTCAAGGTCTCGGTCCGCGAACGCAGCCGCCCATCCAGCAGCAGCATGAAGACATCGTTCGCAATCTTCGGATACTCGGGCAACTGGGGAGTGATCAAGAGCTCGGTCATCTCCGGCAGCGGAATTCGCTTCTGCACATCGCGCCACTTGGTCAGGAAGTTTTTGACTTTCTGGGCCACCGCCTGCTGCCGCGCCGTCACCGCCAGAAATAAAATCATCTCTGGACGCGCCTTCGACAGAAGATGCCAGGTGCGCGATGGTGTGGCCGCTTCCTTGCCCGTCAGGCGCTTCGCCAACTCCTTGGCGTGATCTTCAATGTCGCGCCATGCCTCGATCAAATCCTTACGCGGCATCAGACGCTGCAAATCGGAAATATCTTTATCGGAAAGCTTTGCCGTCAGAAAGTGCATCACTCCGGCCGACGCATCTACCGTGAAACCCAGATCGACCATCTGCTGCCGCGTCTTCATCAGCAGCCCCAGCCCATTCGTATCCACCTTGGCGGAGGACCAATGGGGATGCAACACGGCCAGCCAGCCTTCTTTTTCCAGTGCCCGCACT
The DNA here is from genome assembly GCA_963710965.1 of uncultured Acidobacteriaceae bacterium. Taxonomy (GTDB): domain Bacteria; phylum Acidobacteriota; class Terriglobia; order Terriglobales; family Acidobacteriaceae; genus Sulfotelmatobacter. Next base: position 85,933 of record CAVQCP010000049.1, read on the forward strand.
ACACTCAGCGGATCGTCTTCATGCGCCAGTTGGGCAATCTCATGTCCGATCGCGGTGCGCGAGATGTGCTCGATGTAGTTATTTTCTTTGGCCGCGTTATAGCGCTGCTCGGTGCGCTCCTCCATCGGCCAATGAAAGCGCGCCATAAATCGCGTCGCCCGGATGAGCCGCGAAGGATCCTCCACAAACGAATAGTTGTGCAGAATCCGCACCAGCTTGGCCTCAATATCGGCCACGCCGTTGAACGGATCCAGCAGCAGCCCGCGCGATCCCTCGTTCAACGACAGCGCCATGGCGTTGACCGTGAAGTCGCGGCGGCGCAAATCTTCCTGAATGCTGGCCGGCGTAATCACCGGCGGCTTGCCCACCTTGTCATAGTGCTCGGTGCGCGCCATGCCGATCTCCGCGCGCACATTCCCCGGCAGCACCAGGAACAAGCTGCGCACCTCGTCGTCGTGGCCGGCCACCTTCGCGCCCGCCTTTTCCAGTTCCTTTTGCAGCTTAAGGGGATTGCCCTGGATGGTGAAATCCAGGTCGCGGATGGTGAACCCGCTGATGATGTCGCGAATCGCGCCGCCCGTCAGATAAAGGGTGAGTCCCGCGGCACGGGCTACGTCCTGCACCAGGTTGACGCCCTTTAACTGGTCCGGCGTCAGCCGGATTTCCATTGTGTAGATGTAATCAGCCATTCGTCGTCAGACAACCCGTTCCAGCCATCCTGTGCAATTTCTTGCAGCTACCTTTAGCATTTTCAACCGCTAGAAAGCAATTTTCACAGGATTTCCACAACTTCCCGTCCGCCAAACTGCGAGTTTGGCTGCCCCACTAGCACCCAAGCTATTCAATCCAAAACAGTTAAACCTACTTGAGCGGAGCCAAGGCAACTTAAAGGAATAACACAACGTTTACATTTTGGCTACTGCCTACGTGGATTCGCCCCGATTTCTTCAGAAATCAGCCCAAATGATGCGAGAATCGGGTTTCGGCTTCTGGCTCCCAAGTGGCAAGAGCGTCATCTGCAGGCGGGAACCGGAGGGCGGAAGCCGGAACCCGATTTCATGCCATCGACCCACAAAAAGGTGATCGTCCGCAAGATGGACCGCGACTCCATCTCCGGCTACGTTTCGTCCGCCCAGTTCGTCAACGAGGGCAAACTCGAACTGCTCAATACCTCGGGAAATGTGGTCGCCATCGATCTGCGTGAGATCAAAGGAGTTTATTTTGTACGCGAATTCGGCGATTCCGAGTCGCTCACGCGGAAGACCTTTACTTCCCGGCCGCGCTCTGAGGGCCTGTGGGTGCGCCTGCGCTTCAAAGATAACGAGATGCTCGAGGGCCTGATGCCCTCGGATCTGACGCAGAATCTGCCGGAAGGCTATCTGGTGAACCCTCCCGACCAGCGGTCGAATACGCAGCGGATATTCGTTCCGCGCACGGCGCTTGATTCGTTAACAGTTCTGGCGGTGATTGGCGCGCCGCGGCGTCAGCGGCGCGGGGCTGAAGATCAACGGCAGCCGGCGTTGTTCGAGGAATAAGCATGGGCCTCACAAAACTATCCCGCCATATTCCACCATGCAGGAATTTGCAACCCTACGCTTCACTCACCTCGAAGTAATCCGTGACAAAGAATTGACAAACGAAAAAACCCAATTCTGATGTACGATTCAAACGTGGGCAGGTTCGCTCGAACCCAAGCTGGGAAGGCCTTTAGGCCGCAATCAAGGAATTACCATGCAGATCTCGATCGTGAGACGCGGACGGCTGTGGGCGCTGTTTGTCTGCTTGCTGACCACCCTCGCCGCCGCCGCTACCCCGCAATACGTCCTCACCAACGACGACGCGACTGTTTTTTCTATCGACAGCGTCACCTTCTACACGATCGGAACCGGCGGCACGCTGGAACTCTATAAGCAAGTCCCCGCCGGCGGCGCGGGCATAGCAGGCGGCTTCTTCGGCGCCAACCGCCTGGCGATGCTCAACAATGGCGTGACGCAATGCGTCTACGCTTCCCTAGCCTTCACCGGAGGCATCGTCGGCATCAACGTCAGCACGTTGGAAGTCGTCGGCACGACCTACGGATCCGCTACCGACAACGGTTCGACCAACGGCATCGGCCTCGCAATCAACAGCCAATATCTCTACGCCAGCTACACCGGCTCGAATACCATCGCCACGTTTCAGGTGCAGCCGGAGTGCGGCCTGAGCTTTGTCAGCGACGTGACCGTGATCGGACTGCAAGGCGGATTTGTCGACGGCATGGCAATCTCGGGCAACACCATGGTTGTGACTTACGGCGACGGCTCGATCCAATCCTTCAACATTTCTTCCGGGACGCCCGTATCCAACGGCGACATTCAGAATTCCACGGGCGCGGTTACGTCGGGCTATGCCAGCTATCCAACGTCGGTCGAGATAACCGAGGACGGCCACTATGCCATCTTAGGCGACACTTCGACCTCGACGCTGGTCGAAGTTTCCGATATCTCTTCCGGCAAACTGAGAAAGACAGTCAGCTACAGCCTGGGCAATGGGATCAACTCCAGCAATATTCTGCTCAGCCCCGATGAGACGCTGCTCTATGTGGTCAATACGCAAGGCGATACGCTGAGCGCGGCGTTTTTCAATGCGACCACGGGCAAGCTCACACCCGGATGCATTTCGGGCAGCTTGAAAGGCTACGTCTCCGACTGGTCGTATCTGGGAGGCTTGTCGCTGCAAACCAACACAGGGACGGGCAACGTCGTTTACGTCGCTGAGTTCGGCACGACCTCGGGGATTGCGATGATTAACGTGACATCGGCGAATGGACAGTGCAGCCTGACGGAAATGACGGGCTCGCCGGCGCTTGACCCGAACAGCACGGGGTTACTATCGATTGGAACCTTTCCCCCGCGCACGTTTTAGGTTGGTAATAATGCATTGTAAGAACGCGTAACTGGCAGCAGGAGCAATTGATGTCCCGACTGAGATTTCTGGTTTTCATATTTCGCGCCGCCGTAGTCATCGCAACTTTCGTGGGCCTTGCCGCCGCTCAGTGTCCGAATCGCCCCGTACCCGGCACCGTCCTGTACGACGCCCCGAGCATTTATTCGCAGAACGGCACCCTCAACGCCGCCTTTACCATGGGTCACTCGGTCGACCAGTTTGGCTACACGCATTACTGCTACAAATACACCACATCAACGGGCACGGTCGAAGCCCCTACGCTGCGCGTGAATCCCGGCGACACGCTCCTCCTCAACATTACCGACGACATCACCAACGGTCCGCCGCAAAGCAAAACTGCGATGGATATGTCCATGCCCACCGGCCCCACCTGCGGTGACGGGGGCACGCCCACGATCAATTCCACCAACGTCCACTTTCATGGCCTGAATGTTTCGCCCAATTGCGGCTCGGATGACGTTCTCACCACGCTGATTCAACCCGGCAGCCCCGGTTTTCAGTATACGGTCAAGATTCCGGCCGATGAGCCGCCGGGATTGTATTGGTACCATCCCCACGTCCATGGCTTCACGGAATTTCAGGTCAATGGCGGCGCGGCGGGCGCGCTCATTGTGGAAGGCATGCAGAATGTTCGTCCTGAAGTTACCGGCCTGACCGAGCGCGTGATCACCATTCGCCAGCAATTTTTGGTGCCGTGGGTTCCCGGACCGTATCAGCTCACGGTGAATTTCGAGAACTCCGCTGTGGCTGAAGGCCCCACCCCGACGATTTTGATGAAGCCCGGAGAAAAACAATTTTGGCGCGTCCTGAACGCAACGCTGCAGGATTTCATGCCCATCCAGGTGCAGTATGCGGGCGTTCCGCAAGAGCTCGAATTGATTGCTCTCGACGGATATCCGCTGGCGCAGACGCGCAACCAAACCACCATCCTGATCCCGCCTGCCGGACGAGCCGAATTTATTGTTGAAGCTCCGCCCCAGGAAGGAACAGCATATCTGGTGACTGAAACCTATTCCACGGGTCCCACGGGTAATCCCGACACCGGCCAACCGCTCGCCGCTATCAAGTTGAGCAACGTCACACCCGACGCCAAAGTATCCAAGACGTCCCCGACTCCGGTGAAAGCCGCGACGAAAGAGGCTAATCCGCTCATCGCCACAAAAGCAATGACCGCCAAGATCGATGCTAAACCGCCCGCTGCCCCGAACGCGGCGCCGCTCAAATTTTCCGACCTCAAGAACGCCACGCCCACCACCCAGCGCAAACTTTATTTCTCCGAAGAATTCGGCGGCACCAACGGTCCCATTCAGTTCTACATCACGGTCGACGGACAGAAGCAGCAAGTCTTCAGCGCCAACGAGAAGCCTGCGATCACCACGAAAGTGGGCGCCGTCGAAGATTGGACCATCGAAAACCGCGCGCTCGAAACCCACGATTTCCATATCCACCAGATTCACTTCCTCATGCTCGAACAAAACGGCCAGCCCGTGGCCAATCAGGACTTGCGCGATACCATCGAGATCCCATACTGGTCCGGCAGCGGCCCCTACCCCAGCGTAAAAGTCCGCATGGATTTCCGCGATCCTACCATCGCCGGCACCTTCGTCTTCCACTGCCACATCCTGCTGCATGAGGATCTGGGCATGATGCACAAAATCCAGGTACTGCCACAGTAGTGGAAGGGCGCCGGGTTGGAAGGCGCGCGGCTTCCGTGGTGCCAACAACCGTTTCGGTAGATCGGCTTTTAGAGATTACTCCCTAGTCGCAGCGGCTAAAACCTGCTGTAAAGGGATTACTCTTAACGCAGCGCTGGAAGCGCTGCTCCACCAAGAGCTGCTCTACCCAAAACAAGGCAACGAAAGGATCCAATCCATGCGAAAATCCCTGCTCATAATTGCGTCCGCCGCTACTCTGATCTTTGTCGGATACTTTTTCGGCAACACCAGCAGAGTCCACGCCAGCGCTCAAGAAACCTATGCGCCCGTGCAGGGCACGGTGCCGAAATCCTACGGCCAAATCGCCGCCGTAATCCCCGATCAAATCGGCACCGGACTGATCTTCGAATCTCCCGACGGCGTGATCCGCTTCGTCAGTATGACCGGCATGAAAGAAGGCGAACTCGGCCGCTACGATCAAACCCCTACGCATGGCGGGATTCCGAAATCCTATGGCCACCTGGTTGGCGCCGTAGTGAATCCCAAAGGCACAGGACTCGTCTTCGAAGACAGCGCGGGCACCATCCGCTTCGTCACCATCACCGGCAAGACCGAAGGCGAACTCACTCGCGACTGAAGGCCGCACTGCAATTTCGGTTGCATTCGCCGCCAACTTACGATAAAAAGGCTGGCTCAAGAGCGGGACGAAACTCCTGCGCAGCGCGAGTCGCCGGGCCATCCCTTCCTCCCAACCCGTCCGCTTCCGCCAATGATGCGTCCCAGGCCGAGGTGTGTTTTCATGCAGCTCAAGCATTCATTCGCGATTAAGAGATGGATCGCTCTGACTTTCTCTTCGATCTTTTGCGCCTTAGTTCCCCAAACAGTCGCCCAGTCATCGAAAGTCCAATCTAGTGGTCGGGCCCATGGTCTGATCACGCAGCCGGTCGACGAATCCCAACTCACGGTTCTGCACGGCAATACTCATCCTCTCGCCCGGCCACAGTCTGATCTGGGCACAGCGCCGGCCGCTCTGCCGATGCAGCGCATGTTGCTGGTGCTGAAGCGCAGCTCCCAACAAGAAGCCGCTTTGCGCAGACTGCTCGACGATCAGCAGGACAAAGCCTCGCCCAGCTATCATCAGTGGCTGACGCCCGAAGACTTCGGCAAGCAATTCGGTCCTAGCGACGCCGATCTCGTAACCATCACCGGATGGCTGCAGTCCCATGGCTTTCAGGTTGGGCAGACCAAAGGCCGCACCGTCCTCGAGTTCTCTGGCAACGCCGGCCAGGTGCAGCAAGCGTTCCACACCACGATCCACAAATACATTGTCGACGGCGAAGAGCACTGGGCGAACGCCAGCGACCCGTCGATTCCGACGGCGCTGACGCCGGCCGTGGCGGGAATGGCTTCGCTGAATAATTTCACGCGACGGGCCATGAACGTTCTCGCCGGAAAGGCCACCCGAGACAAGGCAACCGGGAAAATTCACGTCGAGAATTCGCAGTTCACCTGGCCGCAAGGCTGTGTGGAAGGCCTTCTGAATTCGGACGCCTGCAGCGACTGGCTGGGGCCGTACGATTTCGCCACAATCTATAACCTGCTGCCCCTGTGGAATGCCGGAATCAATGGCGCCGGAGTAACGATTGCGATTTCCGGGGAAACCGACATCAATGTTCAGGACGTGCGCGACTTTCGCAGCCTCTTCGGCTTGGCCGCCAATGATCCGACCTTCATCGTGAACGGCCCCGACCCTGGCATACAAGGCGACGAGTCGGAAGCCGATATCGACGTGCAATGGTCGGGAGCGGTCGCTCCCAACGCAACCATCGATTTCGTGATTTCCCAGTCCACCGAGACTACCTCGGGAGTGGATCTTTCAGCAGTCTACATTGTGGACTACAATCTGGCGCCGATCATGAGCGAGAGCTACGGCGAGTGCGAGCTTGGTATCGGAACCACAGGCAACCAGTTCTACAACACGCTGTGGCAACAAGCCGCCGCGCAAGGCATAACCGTCTTCATCTCCGCTGGCGATGGCGGCTCGGCGGGATGTGACGACTTCGATGCCAGCCCTCCATCGCCCGCGCAATACGGCCTGCAAGTCAGCGGCTACGCCTCCACACCCTATAACGTCGCCGTCGGTGGAACCGATTTCAACGATTTCACGAACCCCAGCACCTACTGGAGCACGACCAACAATCCGACCACACTGGAGTCCGCGCTGAGGTACATTCCTGAAACCACATGGAATGATTCCTGCACAAATGCCATCTGGGTAACACTTAGCTGGGGATCGAATGCGGAGGCAGTCTGCAATAATACGCAGCTCAATGACGTGATTACCGTCGGCGGCTCAGGCGGAGAGAGTGACTGCACGACGCCCAGCGGCTCAACTGTCTCGAGTTGCGCGGGAGGGTATGTCAAGCCTTCGTGGCAAACGGGAACCGGCGTGCCCAATGACGGCAAGCGCGATATTCCCGACGTATCGTTATTCGCCAGCAACGGCTTCATGGGCAGCGCTTACAGCATCTGCCAAGCCGACCTTAACGAAGAGGGGCCTTGCCCGGACGTGATCTGGGGCTTCGGCGGTACATCGGTGTCGTCGCCCGCCTTTGCCGGAATCATGGCCCTGATCAATCAGGAATACGGGCGTCAAGGGAATGCAAATTACGTGTTTTACAAGCTGGCAGCGAAGGCTGGGGCGAGTTGTACATCCAGCGGTTCGGAGTCGAGCAGTTGTATCTTCAACGACGTTACGGTTGGCACGAATGAAATGCCCTGCGCCGCGGGTAGTCCCAACTGCGACACCTCGGCCGGCGACATCTACGGCATCCTCACCGGTTACAACGCGGGCGCCGGGTATGATCTGGCCACTGGCCTCGGCTCGGTCAACGCCAATAATCTGGTCAACGAATGGAACTCGGTCACCTTCCTGCCTTCGACCACCACGCTGAACAGCCTCACGCCCACGACAGTCACTCACGGCCAACCGGTAAGCTTCAGCGTGACGGTCGCGCCGCAGTCCGGCTCGGGGATGCCTACGGGAGCGATTTCCATCTTCAGCGCGACCGCCTCGAACAATACAGACGTAGGTGCCTTCAACCTGAGCAGCGGCACGGTCTCTGGAACCACGAACCTTCTACCGGGTGGAACCTATTCCGTAATGGCCCATTATCCCGGTGATGGCAACTATGCAGCCAGCGACTCGAATGCGCTCAGCGTGACCGTGAATAAGGAGAACAGCTCGCCGCAGGTATTTTTAGTCACCTTCAATTCCGAGGGAAGCATTCTCAACGGCGACACCACGACGGCCGTGTATGGTTCGCCCTATCTATTGCGAGTGAATGTCGACAACTCCGCCGGACAGCTCTGCGCACCCGTGGGCGAGGCCAGTGCGACCGCATGTCCCACTGGCACGGTCGCGATGACGAACAACGGGGCTACTCTCGATGCTGGCACCTACACTCTGAACAGTTACGGATATTTCGAAGACCAGATTGTGCAACTTCCCGGCGGAACCGATTCAGTAAGGGCGGCATACAGCGGGGATAACAGCTTTAATGCGAGTTCGGCGACCGGCGCCATGACAATTACACCGGCAGCCACGACAATGCCGGCACCGTCTCTCTACAGCGGGATACCGTTCGTCGGCCTCCCAGCAACAATTTCGGCAAACGTATCCACCACGAGCTCGGGTGTCGCGCCGTCAGGGACTGTCACCTTTTACGCCAACGGTGAGGCGCTCCTGGGAACCGTGTCGTACACCCCGATCGCGGGCAGCGGATCGGCTCCGGCAGCCCTCGGCGCCATTATCACAACAAATTCGAATGCGTTTCCGACATCGGGGAGTTACGCCCTCACTGCGACTTACAACGGAGATACAAACTACAGCACTTCCACCTCGCCCGCGAACAACATTTCGGTGACGTATCCGGCGCCGAGTCTTGTGGTGACGCCCACGAACCAGACCGTTTCCTATGGGAACTCGGCTACGATTGCGGTCTTGGTCGACGCAAGCAACAAAACTGTTTATCCGACCGGTACCGTCACCTTTACCAATGCGAATACCGGGGCTGTAATCTCACGCCCCGTCCCCTGTACGAACGCAACGCAGAGTAACGGAAACTACGCGTGTTCCGCAGCTCTTACTCTTACCGTGACTTCGAACGGTACCATAGGCATTCAATACAGCGGCGATGCTAACTACCCTCCCACGTACGGCGCTGCTTCTATCGTAATGCCGGACTTCGGGCTCAACCTCGCAGGCGGCGGGGGCTCGATAACCGCAGGGCAATCGCAGACCGTAACCATCAACGTGCAGAGTTCCAACTCATTCAGTGGAACCGTAGGCAACTTCACCTGCTCAGGGTTACCGGCGGAAACGACCTGCACTTTCAGCCCGACCCAAGTCAGTGTTTCGGGCAACAACAGCGTGCCAGTGAGTCTTACCATAGCTACGACGGCTATAGGGCAATCACGCAAGCGAGCCGCCAATGAAGGCGGGACAAAGCTATGGAGGCTTTCCCCAGCGGTGCTCTTGCTGGGCGCGTGCTTCATCGGAATTCCGTTGTCGCGCCGAAGAGGTCGGGTTCCAGTTGCGCTGCTTCTGGTCATCTCATTTGCGCTTCTTTCTAGCTGCGGAGGAGGCAGCAGCGGTGGTAGCAGCGGAAACGGCACACTAAATCCCGTCCCCTCGATTTCATCACTGAGTCCGACCCAGGTTGCTGCTGGTTCGCAGGTCAACAGTTTGTACATCAACGGATCGAATTTCCTTAGCACTTCAACTGTGACCTACAACGGGGCGATTCATAGCAGTTCTTTGCAGAGTAGCACTCAGTTACAGATCGCGCTCGCACCCAGTGATGTGGCCACCACGGGTCAGTATCCGGTAGTGGTGACGAATCCCTCCCCGGGAGGGGGCGCTTCGGCTCCAAGCAACTTCGCCGTTGTGACCGGCACTCCGACGGGGGTCTTCTACTTCACCATGACTGCCACTAGCGGCCCAATCACAAACACTTTAAATCTGAATATGACTGTGCAGTAATGACGCGAACAAGGGAAAGGGGAGAGACCAGGCGGTCAATCCTACGAATTATCATTCTGTCTGAAACGCTGGCCTCGCGTCCTTGAATCGACGGCGCTGGTGTACGATTTACTGGCCCCTTACATTCGCCATGAAACTCTCTGCTATCTGTTCCGCCCTTGACGCTCGTCTCGAAACGGGAGCTGTTGGTTCTGAGATTGGCGACACCGAGATCACCGGCCTTAACGGCATTGAGCAGGCCGGGCCGGACGAGATTACTTTTGTCGCCAATCCCAAGTACAACGCCGCAGTGCGGCTTACAAAAGCTGCAGCGGTCATCGTCGCCGAGAACTTCCCGGCGGTTTCCGTCGCCACGCTGCGAGTTGACGATCCCTACGTCAGCTTCGCCCGTGCTCTCGAACTCTTCCATCAGCCGCCGCAGTATGCGCCTGAGGTTCATCCCACCGCAGTGATTCATGCCACTGCGAAGATCGGGGACGGAGCGCACATCGGCGCCTACGTTGTGATCAACGAGAACGTCGAAATCGGGGAGTACGCCGTTCTCCTGGCTCACGTGGTCATTTACCGTGGCGTGAAGATTGGAGACAGGTTCTTCGCCCACGCCCACGCCATCGTTCGCGAGAACTGCCGCATCGGCAACAACGTCCTGCTGCACAACGGAGTGGTGATTGGCAGCGATGGCTTCGGCTTCGCCAAGACTCGCGAGTCACGCTGGCATAAAATCCCGCAACCCGCCCCGGTTGTCATCGAAGACGATGTGGAAGTACAAGCTAACTCCTGTATCGACCGCGCCAGCGTGGGGGAAACCCGCATCCGGCGCGGCGTCAAGATCGACAACCTGGTGCAGGTCGGCCACGGATCGCAAGTCGGCGAAGACGCGCTGCTGTGCTCGCAAGTTGGTCTTGCCGGCTCGACCGAGATTGGCAAGCGCGTGATTCTGACGGGACAGGTCGGCGTCGTCGGCCACTGCAAGATTGGCGACGATGCTATCGTCACCCCGCAAAGCGGTGTATCGGGCGATGTTGCGGCAGGCGCTCTGGTCAGTGGTGCTCCTGCCGTCGATCACAGACTGTGGTTGAAATATTCCGCCATTTTGCCCAGGCTGCCAGAGATCGCTCGTGCGGTGCGTGCGCAGCGCCGGAACAAAAACGAAGAGAAATAAGCGCTCCTACGTCGCATTCCCCCCGGCGTCGCAGTTAGTATCCCGCGGCAGGTAATCGGTTTCGCCATGTACTAATTCCGATTGGGAATTGGCGCAAAGATGTACTTGCGTACATCTTGACAAACCGTCTGCCTTCACCCAATCTAGCTCTACCCGCTTCTGCTCCGGCCACCACTCGGCCCCACGCCCGTCTAGAGTGAGTCCGGCAAATCAACCGGAAAGGACTAGGACCATACCATGAAATCTGAATCCCCAACCGTCGTCGTCAAAGCGGCAATGGTGTTCGCAGTCGTCGCGGCATTGGCAGCCGCAGTTCCTCTCGCCCAGGCTCAAACTTTCAACGTGCTTTACAACTTCACCGGCGAAGGCGATGGCAGTGGGCCGCTGAATGGCCTCATCACCGATAGTTCCGGCAATCTTTACGGCACTACGAATTCCGGCGGCACCTCGGGCTACGGTGTCGTGTTCAAGATGAGCACGAGCGGCGTAGAAACCGTGCTGCACAACTTTGCCGGCGGATCCGACGGAGCAAATCCCGTTGGGATTTTGATCCGTGACAAGTCAGGCAATCTCTATGGGACTACCACTGGCGGAGGCGCTTCCGGGGCGGGAACTGTATTTGAGATCACCGCGGCCGGCGTGGAAAGTGTGCTAAACAGCTTCGCCGGCCAAGGCGACGGTTCCGACCCTGAAGCTGGGCTGGCCATCGACTCCAGTGGAAATTTATACGGCACTACCAGCACGGGTGGTGCCAACGGCGGCGGCACCGTCTTCAAGCTCAGCCTCGCCAAGACCGGCAAATGGATGAAAAAAATCCTTTACAGCTTCGGCACAGGCACAGACGGGAGCGCGCCGGTTGCCGGCGTAACCCTGAGCTCCGCCGCAACTTTGCTGGGCACGACGTCGGCTGGTGGCACCACCGGTTACGGAACCGTCTTCGAACTGGCGTCTTCGGGCGGCGTGTGGAAAGAAACGATCGTGCATGAGTTCGCCGACGGAGACGATGGAGCTGTACCCTACGGGGGCTTGATCGCCGGCAAGGGCGGTGTCTTTTACGGCGCAGCGACCGAAGGCGGCACCGGGGGCGGCGGCACAATTTATGAGCTGACGCCAGTCACCGGCAGCGGCTGGAACTTCACCGTGCTTTACAGCAACCCGGGATGGGGCATCTCGGGAGAATTCCGCGACTTGATGCTGGATTCCGCCGGAAACATTTATGGCACCACGCACTGCGACGGCGACTACGATGCCGGAACGGTGTACGAACTTACCGCTGGTTCCTGGTCCTATAATTCACTTTACGTCTTCACCGGAGGAAGCGATGGCCTCTATGTCTTCAGCAACCTGGTGTTAGTCAAAGGCAAGCTTTACGGCACCACCAACCAGGGCGGCGCGAACGGCTTTGGGGTTGTCTTCCAGGTTACGCCCTAACCTCCGATAAACGAATCGTCGGGCGATTGGGTACTGAGCCGCCCAATTCAAACGGCCCGATCACCCGGCGCCTCGATCAGTTAATTGCGCAGACCCTTGCCGGAGTTCTTCTGGCAGGCCGCTGTCAATCGCTGCCCGCACCTTTTCCATGAGGCACTCGCGGCTGCCGAAATCTTTCGGCTCAATGGGCGGATGAAAAATCGCCGTAGCCACGCCCGGCTTGATGGCAAATCGCGCCTTCGGCATAATGTAGTGCGTACCCGTGATGGTCACGGGAACCACTGGAATGCCGCACTCCATCGCCAGGTAAAATGGTCCCTTCTTGAAGGGCAGTAGCTTGCCATCGAACGAGCGCTTCCCTTCCACGTAGATGGTCATGTTGAGCCCTTGCTGCACGACTTGTTTTGCCGCCCGTACCGAATCAATGCCTGCGTTCCGATTGCCGCGATCGACGGGCACCAGCGATCCCAACCGCATCGCGCGTCCTAGAATCGGAACTTTGAACAATTCTTTCTTCACCATCACCGAACTGCGGCGCGGTATCAGAGGAATCGTAATTGGCGGGTCAAGATTCGATACATGGTTCGACATGAAGATATAATTGCGCGCCGGATCGAGCGTGTCGAGACCCACGCTCCGCACCTTCACTCCCACGAGCCGCACGCCGGTGATCGCGCCGGTCATGAACAGGCGATACAGCAGGTTAACGTCGCCGGTGATGAACGTCCAGGGAAAACCGATCAGCGCCGCGATGGGCGTGGCCAGCCCCCAGAACGTCAACATCACAATGGTTCGGATCATTTTATTTGGTAAGTTCCTTGGGTGTCTCCGGCTGCGAAGTCTCCGCCTCGCCTTTCAGCCACGCCGCGCGCCGCGTGCGCTGTTCGGCGCTAACATTATGCCTATCCATATCGTTGAGCTGGTACGCGATTTCTTCACGGCTTCCAACCTTCCACTTCAACTCGCGCTCTGCACCACGGCGGCCACGAATTTTCAAAGTAATCATTTCCCCAGGAACGAGCCTTGCCATCTCCTGTGAAGATTCCTGTCCGGCAGCTTTGCCATTGATCTCAAGAATCACATCGCCCATGTGCAGTCCGGCGTGCTCTGCGTCGCTGCCCGGCGTGATCGCCTCGACGGACATGGGACCGTCGAAGTTTCGCGAGGCCAGGAAGCCGGCGTCGGCGACCGTGTTAGGAATCTCGGTCAAGTTCAATCCCACGCCGCGGAAGAATTTATTCCACGGAAGCTCGTCTGTGCCAGCGACATATTTGGAAAAGAATGAGGAGAGATCGGCGTGGCTGACCGCCTCGGCAGCCTCGCGAACTCCCGCCGAATCCGGGAAGAACTGCCCTTTCTTGGCATAATTCTCATTCATCCACTCGAAGATCTCGCGCAGCGAGGCTTGCCCGTGGCTGGCATCACGCACCGCGAGATCGAGTGCGATGCACAACAACTCCCCCTTGTTGTAATAAGAAATGCTGCGCTCGGGACGCCGATAGTAGGCGTTGCCCTCCAGCCATGCATCCAGGCTCGAGTCCTCAGCCGACTGCGTGAGGTGGGCGGGACGATGCTCGAGTTCCCCGATGTCTGCCCCTAAATCCTGCTCGAGGCGGCGCCCGTCGAGCAATCCCGAGCGTAATTGAATGAAATCGGCGGCCGTGCTGGTGCAGCCTTCGCTGAACCAAAGAGCTCGCGTGTAGTTTTCACGCGTGTAATCGATAGGCTCAAGCGACCGCGGACGGATGCGCTTCACGTTCCACAGATGAAAAAACTCGTGCGCACTCACCGAAGACAACACTTCAGGGGCGCGAGTCAACACATCCGCGTTCAGGGAAATAGCGGTTGAATACGCGTGTTCCATGCCGCCGCCCGCTGGCCCGCGAGGAAAATGATAGATAAACATGTAGCTGTCGTAGGGGCGGTCATTCATCCAACTCGTGGCGGCCGCAACGATCCTGTGCAGTGTGCCGACCAGCGCTTCCATGTCGTAGTCGCCCGAGTCGGCATCGACCACCACGCGGTAGTGGCCGCCGCCTTCGTCGAAATCCGATTCCTGAAAAGCTCCAATCTCAACCGGAGAATCCACCAGGCGGTCGTAGTTCTCGGCGCTAAATCTGCCTTCAGGCATCGCAGCCAGCGGCGTTGCAATGCGCCATTTATCTGAAACGTGATTGAAACGCAGTTCCACCGGCCCATTGCGCGCATCAGTTGGATACATGAGAATCTGGGCCAAATTGAAAAAGGCGTGATGCGGATTCAACTGCGCGCCGAAAGGCGCGGGGGAATCGGCAAACACTTGATACTGAACCATGGCTCCGTCTCGTGCGCCTTCGATCTGCCAACAACTCTTATTGATCAAGCGAATTTGAAGTGGGCGCCCCGCGCGGTCTTTCGCCCGCACCCAGTTCACATACTGGCTGAAGTCGCGGACCTGGTAAAGCGCATTCCACACCGGAAGCTGAAGTTCGCGCTGGGCTGACCCTTGCGGCAGAAGAATCTGGACCTCGATCAGATGCTCCTCCGGATTTACCAGAGAGACGGTATATTCGGTGACCGCGCTCGCGCCGGTCGAAGCGGCGCTAAAGCTAATAGCGCTAAAGGTAAAACTAAAGAAGAGAGCGAAAAACAAAAAGTTAAGACATATCCGGCGAACTTGGCTGGCGACCCAGAACGATTGCATCGCTTTCATTGTTTTCCCGCAGCACTCGCGGTGGTTCCGATCGTCCGAACTTCCCCTGTCAGCGCGCGCAATCGCGCAGGCAATTTTTCGTAGATTCCGGCAAAGCCGCCGTTGGAAAGGATCGCGACCACATCGCCGCCGCGCATTTCTGGAGCAATCGTCTGCACGATTTCATCGGCGTCGGCCATGAGGCGCACTCGACCGCCCAGCTTCTGAATGTCGGCCGCAAGTTCGGGCAATTCCAGCCGCTCATTCGCGGGCACGGCCTCCGAGCGGAAAACCCCGGCAACGATGACTTCATCGGCCAGGGCAAGGCTCCGCGCCAGATCGGCTTGCAGCACCCGGCGGCGTAGCGTATTCGAGCGCGGCTCGAGTATCGCCCACAAACGCGAACCGGCGTAGCGCGTCCGCAGCGCCTTCAGCGTGCCAGCAATAGCTGTAGGATGGTGTGCGAAGTCGTCAATGATGGTAATGCCATTCACCTGCGCCTTCACTTCCAGTCGCCGCTTCACGCTCTTAAAAGTCTTGAGCGCGGCTGCGATCTCTTCCTTCGAAATGCCGTAATCGGCGGCCAAAGCCGCGGCCGCAGTTGCGTTCCAGACGTTGTATTCGCCGGCCAGCGAAAACTCGAAATCAGCCCAGATCTGACCATCGCGGATGACGGACCACGTCGTTTGTCCCGCTTGAAATTTGAGGTTGATAATTTGCCAGTCAGATTTCGCGCCTGCGCCGTAGCGCTCGACGGGACAGAAGGCTTTGCTCAGGCAGCGATTCAGGCTTGCGCTCTCCGTCGCGTCCCCTGCTACGCCGTCGAAGGCAACGATCCTGCCGCGCCGGGGAAGCAGATTCACCAGGCGCTTGAACGCAGTCTCGACGGCCTCCAGATCTTTGTAGATATCGGCATGATCGAATTCCACTGAAGTGAGAATCGTTGCGTCGGGAAAGTAATGCAAGAACTTCGGTCCCTTGTCGAAGAATGCCGTGTCGTACTCGTCGCCTTCCAGAATGAAGTATTCTCCCTCACCCAAATGAAAGCTGGATCCAAAATTCTCGGCGATGCCGCCGATCAGAAATGATGGCTGCGTGCCGGCAGTATGAAAAATCCACGCCAGCATCGAGGTGGTTGTGGTCTTGCCGTGAGTTCCCGCCACCACCAGCACTTCCCGGCCGCGCAGAAATTCTTCATGCAGTATTTGTGGCAGCGAACAAAACGACATGCGCTGGTCGAGCAGTTGCTCCAGTTCGGGATTGCCTCGCGAGATTGCGTTGCCTACCACGACTAAGTCGGGACGAGGCTGAAGATTACGCGCATCGAATGGTTGCGCCACCGGTATGCCCAACTCCGCCAGAAAATCAGACATGGGAGGATACGCCGCCGCGTCGGAACCGGTCACCCGAAAGCCGCGCTGCTGCAGCATGCCCGCGAGTGAAGCCATCGCGGTGCCACAAATGCCGATCAGATGAATGTGCTTGCCAGTGTTCATGAGCTCCTTCTCGGCATTTTCTCCGATTCGAGTGCCTAAACCATAGTTACTGCCGGTTCCTGCATCCTCAAGCTGACTTCCTCGCCTCTCACGCTCAGTTCAGCTTCTACGCCAATGGGTAAAGTAACATTGCCGCTCGTCACATGTCCGGAGCGCAGTCCGTAGGCGATGGGCACTCCTAATTCCCCCACGATACGGAGCACGACTTCTTCCAGCGTATATCCCTGATTCGCAGTCTGCGCGCAGTCGAGCATTTCGCCAAATACAATTCCGCGCACTCCCTTGAACTTACCCGCGAGCTTTAACTGCATCAGCATGCGGTCGATCTGATAGGGTTTAGCTGCGACATCCTCAAGAAATAATATCGTCCCTGCGGTGCGAATCTCGTACGTGGTCCCGAGCGAAGCCACCAGCAGCGAGAGGCAGCCGCCGTAGAGAATGCCTCGGGCCCGGCCACTCACCAAACCGCGCGTGCCCGAACCGGAGTCTGCGCTGAGTTCCCGGGCGGTGTTGCTCGCTAGCGCCGCTTGCCAGGACGGCAGGTCCGCTCCACCCGCATGCGCCCAATCTTTTGCCACCATCGGTCCATGAAATGTTACCAATCCGGCTGCATCGAAAAAATAGGTCAACAGCACCGTCGGATCGCTGTAGCCCACGAAAATCTTGGGGAATTTCTTGATTTTCTCCAAATCAAGCGCCTGGAGCAGATAGTTTGCGCCGTACCCGCCCCGGGCGCAAACAATCGCCCGAACCTCATCGCGGGCAAACATCTCTTCCAGTTCGCGCGCCCGGCGCTCGACCGAACCGGCAAAGTAAAGGTCGCGCTCGAAGATGGAATCGAAGTAAAACGGCTGGTATCCTGCGCGCCGCAGACCCTCGCATCCGGCCAGCAGATCGTCTCGCTTCACATTGCTCGCGGGCGCAACTACTCCAACGATGTCGCCGGATCGCAAGGCCGGCGGCTTGATACGCGGTATGGCAAATGAAGGCATGCAAAGAGGTGATGCAAAAACTCTGTTAAAGAAAAACGAAGAACAGTTTCGACGAATGTTATTCTTCGCCGGCCGACATCTACTTCAGAAAGAACTCACCCCGGCAAACCAATCGCGCCCAACCGCGAAGATATATTTGCGAACCCTCCTGGCGTACCGTCTGAATTCCTCCCGGAGCATGCACGCGAACCGGTGACTCGGCGTGGCCCGCCGTCATCGCCGCAACCGCCGAGGCGCACGATCCCGTTCCGGAAGATTTCGTTTCCCCAACGCCGCGTTCGAAGAATCGCGCCCGCACGTCATGTTTTCCATCGACCGCAATCAATTCGACGTTCACGCCGTGCTGAGCAAACTGGGAGCTACGCTGAATCTGTGCGGCTTCTTCCTGCCAGTCTTCCGCGAACTCTTTTACGAACACCACGTAGTGAGGATTGCCCATCGACACTGGAATGCCTGCCGCTTCTCTTTGATCGAGCCGCACAGCGAACTCATTTCCAACCGCAGCCGCGCCCATTGCAACTTCAAATTCGTACTCGGAATCGCTGCGGCTGTTCAGGACGCAGGTCTTGAGCCCAGCCCCGGTCTGGATTGTCATCCTCTCCTGCCCACGCTCCGCGCAAACATAGGCGGCAACGCAACGCGTGCCGTTACCGGAAATCTCAGCTTCAGAACCATCGGCGTTGATCAGCCGAATCTCTACGTCGGCAGAGGCGTGCGGATAAAGCCACTCTACGCCATCGGCGCCCACACCCTCGTGGCGGTCGCAAACCCGGCGGGTTAAATCCGCCAGGTTGGCCTGAGCCTGCGAGCTGTTGCCGCCGGCAGAATTCAACAGTTCGGCATCGACGTTCGCCGCATCGATTAAAACGAAATCGTTTCCGCAGGCGCTCGCCTTCACGAAAGGAATCACGACCGGAGGCGGACTCACTCCAACTCCTGCGGGCCTAACGAAGTCACGCTGCCGAGCACCGATGAAGCCTGGAGTGCGAGCAGTAACTCCTTTTGCTCTCGATTGCAGCCGGAGACGTCGAACTGCAGCCGGATGTGCTGTGTCGTGGCTCCGCTGATGACATTCTGCATCATGCGATGGCGGCGCTCGAGGATCCGATTCACTTCCGCGGAGATCTGTTCCGCGCTCGCGCCGGTTACTTCGTAGCTGTTCAACAGCGTCTTCAAGTTGAAGGTCAACTCGAGATGCCCGAGGGCGAACAACGCGATCAGCACCATGCCGGTGGCAAAAATTGCCGTCAAGTAGAGGCCGCCACCAGCAGCCATTCCCACCGACGCTACCACAAACAGAGTAGAGGCGGTCGTCAGGCCGGTCGTCAGGCCGCGGGTGTGCAGGATCGAGCCAGCACCGATGAAACCAATCCCGGGAATAATCTGCGCCGCGATACGAGCGGCATCTGAAGGCACGCCCGCGAGCCCACTGGAGAGAATGGTGAACATCGAGGCTCCGAAGCAGATGAACATATTCGTTCGCAGCCCAGCGGGCCGGTGCCGCACCTCGCGCTCAAGTCCAATGATCCCGCCCAGCAATGCAGCCAACACCAGCCGGACAATCGAAGTTGTAACAAAACCGCTTGCCATCTCCTTGCGCGATAGATCGATAATGTGTTGCCAGTTCATTGGCTCGAATTGAGTCCGAAAAAGCTTGCGATGGCCGAATTTTATCATCGCAAGCTTTCGAGCCATCGCGTCCAGCGTTAACCTGCGTGATTACCGCGTTGCGCGTCAGGGCCTGGGTGGCGCGGGAGTTTGGCTCGGATTTTGGTCTTGCGTCCGGCCTTGCGTTCGACCTTGAAAGATCGCCGCACGCGGCTGGCCCGTCGTATGGATCTCAACCAGAGCGGTCAGGCCGTGATCCTTTGCCGCCTTCCACACCGGGTCGCCGTCAAAGCCAATGATGAAATTTGCGTAGGCCGCGGGGTCGGACAGCGCACGTTCCCACAAGCCATCGGGATCGGAAGGCCGCTTCCAAACGCGATGGTTTCCCTCCTGAATGACGCTTCGCAGTGGAAAGGCCGCCTGCTCTAGCGCACCGGAGTGCTGGCCCAGATACATCAGCAATGTGTAATTTGGCGGTAAAGACTTAAACCAGTCGGCTAGTTGAGTATCGAGCGACACGCGTCCTCGCGCGTTAACTTTCGCTTCACGATAAGAAATCGGGTCGGCGCGCCAGATCGAGCCATACGTGGTAACCAGCAGCGCCAACCAGCCCAGAGCCGCCAAAATTGCCGCTCTGCGTGTCCAACCGGCGCCGACGCCGG
Source organism: uncultured Acidobacteriaceae bacterium (assembly GCA_963710965.1). Taxonomy (GTDB): domain Bacteria; phylum Acidobacteriota; class Terriglobia; order Terriglobales; family Acidobacteriaceae; genus Sulfotelmatobacter. The sequence continues at coordinate 105,600 of CAVQCP010000049.1, forward strand.
GAATGTTCGTTGCACTCCTGAGTAAAAAGAAAATTCCCAGCGGCACGAACACGGCGAACGCCGGAAGCAGCTGCAACCCATAACGCGCGTTGTAAATCGAGAACGGCCACCACGTCGGCAGGAAAATCGGAACGCTCCCATAGGCCACCGACAACGCATAAAACGGCAGTGGCACCCACAAGAATAAGGCCGCACGCAATCGTCCGCTAATCGCCGCCACCAGGCTTCCCAGTACGGCCAATGCGAGCCACAGCCGTCCTTGCCATGTATTCGCGCCCACATTCAATTCCGCGGCCTTCAGAAAATACGACCCCGCCGAGACAACACTTCCTTTCGAAGGATTCACAGTGGCGGTGTTCTGTTCAATCGCTTTCGCGGAGTAAGGTCCGTTGGCGAACTCGAGGGGATTGCGATAAACGATGGCGTTATACCCGAGCCATAGAACGGGACCAGCCGCCGCTAGCAACACGAACTTCACGATCGCCAATCGAGAAACGGAAACTGAAGATCGTGACGACTGCTCTTTCTCGTGGTTGCCATCGCGCCAGATCATTACCGCGATTGCAATAACGAGCACAGCCGCCAAGAACCATCCGTCGTAACGCGTCAAACATGCCGCAACCAAACACAAGCCGCATCTGACCAGGAATCGATTCCCCTTCCGTTGGCTTTCCTCATCGGCGCCGTTGTGCCTGGCAAACTCGGCGAAATACACCACAGCCCAAATGAAGCAAGCGAGATACACAGATTCGCCCATGGCGGTCGACTGCATGTAAATGAGGTTTGGATTCGCGGCATATGTAACTGCGGCGGCCCAGGCCCAGATCTTTGTGGGTTCATCCACCTCAGTATCGCGGGGCGCCGCGGTGCGGACGAATCGGAAGATTCCGAGCACGCCGAGCAAGAATCCCGCCATGGATGGAATCGACCCACCGCTGCCGCTCTGCCACATTTGTTTCGAAATGATGAACGGCATGATCAGCAGATGCGGCAACGGCAGCCACACGGTGCCTAGCTGTAGAAGTCCTGGAGTTTTCGAATCGAAGACGCGCCGAGCGATGTTGATGTGCGCCACGGCATCGCCATAGAGCAGCAGGTCTCCGTGGCGGCTGTAGAAGAGAAACGAAAATACGGAGATGAAGATCGCAAGCCACGCCAGCCGCACGATCTCGTTTTCCGAATAAGCCTTGGGCGCGGATTGCAGGGATGGCAGCGATGGTCGAGACGAAGATTGCGGCTTCATTCTAAGTGCGTAAGCTCGCGAAAGATTTGGAAGCGGGCATCGATTTCTTCGCGCGAAAGTGACTGCAAACGCTCGGTGCCAAAACTTTCTACGGCGAACGATCCCATCACACCACCGTAAAACAGAGCGCGCTTCAGCACATCACGGTTCAATTCTTTCTGCGACGCCACGTAGCCCATGAACCCTCCGGCAAACGAATCGCCTGCTCCGGTGGGATCTTTCACTTCGTCGAGCGGCAGCGTGGGAGCGCGAAACGGATGCCGCCCAAGTCCGAAAGCGCCTTCACGGAAGAAGATCGTCGCTCCATACTCTCCGTGCTTGATGACCAACGCCTGCGGACCCATCGCCAGGACTTTCTGCGCCGCGCGTGGCAGATTCTGCTCATTGGCGAGCATTTTGGTCTCGGTGTCGTTGATCAGAAGCACATTCACCAGCTTCAAGGTTTCGGCAAGTTCCTGGCGCGCGCCCTTGATCCAGTAATTCATGGTGTCGCATCCGGTGAGCCGCACGCCACTCATCTTGCGGCGCACATTGGCCTGCAACGTGGGCTGAATATTGGCCAGAAAAAGAAACTCAGAATCTTCGTACTCTTGCGGAAGCTGCGGATGGAATTGTTCAAATACGTTCAGGTCGGTGAAAGTCGTTTTTGCCTCGTTGAGATTGTCGGTATAGGATCCGCCCCAGCGAAACGTCTTGCCTTGCGCGCGCTCGATGCCGCGCGTGTCGATGCCGCGTTTTTTCAGAACATTCTCGTGCTCGGGCGCGAAGTCCTCGCCCACCACGGCGACCACGCGCACTTGGGTAAAGTAGCTGGCAGCGAGAGAGAAATACGTCGCGGCCCCCCCCAGTATGCCTTTCATGCTGCCCGAGGGCGACGTGACATCATCAAACGCAACCGAACCAACGACTACGATGCTCATCGTTCTTGCATGCCTTTCTGAATGCAGTGATCGGCGGGGTACCCGGTTGCTTGCCACTGCCGACTGATCACTGAGCACTTTTCTTCAAATACTTTCCCACGATCAGATTCAACTTTTTCTTAGTTGCCACCGGTATCTTTTTCGGATCGGTCAAAATCGCGTGGGCCAGGGCCGATCCGCATTTACACGAACGTTCGCGCGGCATTGCCGCTACCGACTCACGCACAACCTTCGCCGCATGCTCGGCGTTCTTCACTAGCACGGCCACAATCTGATCCACGGTTACCGAATCATGATGCGGATGCCAGCAATCGTAATCCGTCACCATCGCAACCGTGACGTAGCAAATCTCGGCTTCGCGCGCCAGTTTCGCCTCCTGCAGGTTGGTCATGCCGATGACATCCATGCCCAGCCCGCGATACACGTTCGATTCGGCCTTGGTAGAGAACTGCGGGCCCTCCATGCACACGTATGTACCGCCGAGCTTGCCGGTTACGCCCACTTGCTTGCAGGCAGACTCAACCACGCGCACCAGCTCTCCGCACACCGGATCGCCGAAGGCAACGTGCGCGACCAGGCCATTGCCGAAAAATGTGTCGATGCGATGCCGGGTGCGATCGAAGAACTGGTCGGGAATTACGAAATCGAGCGGCTTATGTTCTTCCTTCAACGAGCCCACTGCCGAAACCGAAACAATGCGTTCGACGCCCAGTTGTTTGAAGCCATGAATGTTCGCGCGAAAATTTAATTCGCTCGGCAGAAGGACGTGGCCGCGGCCGTGACGCGCCAGAAATGCAACCTTGCGCCCTTCCAGAGTGCCGCAGATATAGGCATCGGAGGGTGCGCCGAACGGCGTCTTCACCCGCACTTCTTTTGCCTTGGTCAACCCCGGCATGGCATAAAGTCCACTGCCGCCGATAATGCCAATCTCCGCCTGTGCCAACGATCCTCCCAGCTCACAGAATTGTGCAAGGTAGGTGAGCCAAACCTCTGATTATACAAGAGGCGATGTGAGCGTCCTGTAGGAGGAAGATGAAGAGCAGTGAGATGCTGGTTATTGCTTTGCGTTCTTCTCCGGTGTGGGCTTTTCGCCTCTCGGAGTCGGTTCCCTTTTCGCAACCGACGCGTCTATCGCCTTCTTAACCGCAGCAAGGGTATTCTGGTAATCGTCCCGCTTTTTCATCCTGCTCGACCGTTTAACCATGGTTACATCATGGCACAAGTGCCCAGCCAGATCTCAAAATAGCTTCTGGCGCGTCATGCTTCAGGCGCATCAAGAAGCTGGGGAACGACTCACGAATGGGGAACGTGGAATACTTCCTTCTCCAGGGTCTCCGTGGTAGCCAGGTCCAGGCTCTCGCTCACAAGCACGGTGTCGCCGCGCTGTTCGATCACAACGCTTCCCTCGTCGGTCGTCCAGGCATGCCGCCCGGTCAAAATCGGACGTTTTCGCTCGGCTGACAAATCTTCCTCCGTGTGATCGCCGCCAACCTTATCCGCTTGATCCACCTTCTTGTAACGCTGCTTCAGCGACCCCGCATAAATCGCCGCGAACTCCGCCGCCTTTTCCGCGTTGGACCATCGTGAAACGTAAAGCAGTCCTAAAGGAAAGTTCACCGCCAGATCGGAATGCGGATCTTGTTTTCTCTTCGCCGCGTAGTAATAGCCGCCCCGCCATTCCGGATACAGCCTCTTTGACGCTTCTTTGCCGACGTACTGATCCATCAGCACGGCGACATCGAACTCGCCCATCGCTCCGATATCGAACTTCATGTAATCCTTGAAGTCGCGCTTGAAATCGGGCACGGGCATGGGATCGATTTTCTCCCCCGATAAATACGTTTCCGGCTGCATAATTTGCCGCGTGGTGTGCGGAGGATTGGCCAGCACTCCCGCAAACGCCTTCTCTTTGCCCTGCTTCTGCATCAAGGTCACAACGAATTTCAGCCCATAGCTGTAGGGGAAGGTCAGCGACTCCTTCAGAAAGGTCGGTGCTTTCTCAAAGACCGGATCATCGCCATTTCCATTTGCCATTTGCGCTTCCATCGTCTCGATCATTTCCGGAGAATCGACAATCGACTTACCCAGGGGCGCCAGTTCGTACTCCAACATCATGGTTTCGGCTTGGCCCTCCACGACCGCCTCGCGCGCGTCATCGATCTCATCGTTTTGGATATCTTCGGGCGTGGGCGATTTTCGCATTTCGGCCAGATCCTTATCGCCCTGCTTCATGAATTTGTTCAATCCAATCGCCTGATCCTGTAGCGCATGCGTCAACTCATGCGCCATTACCGGCTCCTGTTCTTCCAGGGGAACCCAGTCCAGCAGATTGACGGTTTTCGTTTTCGGATCGTAATATCCCGCGACCTGCTCGCGCAGCAGCGCAACCAGCAACTTTTCGAAATCAAAATCGCGCGGCAGCAGCCCAAATTTCTTCAGCACCAGTTCCGAGCGCTGCATGCGCTTCACATCTTCGTCCTTCGTGTGCTTGGTCAGGTAGGCAACCACTTCGTCGCGGCTGGTGAGCCGGCGTTTGACTTCTTTCTTGATTGGCAGGCCAGTGTGCTTGCTGTCGAAAGCCAGAATTTCATCGACCGAGTGAAAGAGTTCCTCCGCTTCGCGAGGAGTGATTTTGACCTCGGGTTTTTGCGCCGAGGGTTGCGTCGGGTTAGCGCTGGCTTGCGCTGCGCTTGGGGCGGTCTTATTGTCCTGCGTCTGATCCTGATCCTTACTCTGGCTCTGGTTCTGGCCTGACTGAGCCCAGAGGGCAGGACTAAGTCCCAGGCACAGCACAACGGCAAAAAACGGCTTCATAAACTTTCGTCCCGTCAACTCGACGTTTTTCATTAGGATCGAGTCTACCCTGTTTCCTTATACTTCTTTCAAGCGCAATCCAAACTGCAGAACCCATAACGAAGATGAAGGACGAAATGACCACGACCGACCGCACCAACCTCTGGACCTCAAGCCAACACGCCCGCGACTACCTGGGCCGCGCCGATTCCATTCCGCACCGGAGCGAAGGCGAATCGGCGCTTCTCGAATTTATTCCGGCGAACACCGAGCGCGTTCTCGATCTCGGCACCGGCGACGGCCGTCTGATGGCATTGGTAAAAGCCCATTTGGAAGAAGCCGCGGAAGCAAAGCCGCGCCAATTTGTGGGACTCGACTTCTCCCCGGCCATGCTTGACGCCGCAGGCCGGCGTTTCGCCGCCGATTCTTCGCTCAGCATCGTAGCCCATAATCTCGACGATCCACTCCCCGCCCTGCGCAAGTTTGACGCAGTCGTCTCCTGCTTCGCGATTCATCACCTGATTCACCAGCGCAAGCGCGAACTGTACGCGGAGATTCACGCCTTACTGACGCCGGGGGGAGTGTTTTGCAATCTGGATCACGTCGCTTCACCGACGCAGCGGCTACACGAAGAATTTCTACACCGCACCGGAAATACCGTCGAGAAAGAAGACCCCTCAAACAAACTCCTGGCCTTCGAGACCCAGTTGCAATGGCTGCGCGAAATTGGGTTCGTTGACGTGGATTGTTGTTGGAAGTGGCGGGAGTTGGCACTAATGGTAGGGCGGAATGCGAGGACGTCCTAACGGATGATGTTTCGGTGGGCACTTCGAATTGCGTGGTTCAGGGGGTGATTTGACTTGCCACCCACTGCCCCGCTTCGCGCGTTCCCAGACTCCCGCCGATGTCCTGCGTAGTCTTCTTCTCCCGGACGGCCTCGAGCACGGCCGCTTCAATCCTTTCGGCTTCGTGGGTGAATCCTAAATGCGCCAGCATCATGGCCGAGGTCAGAATCGCACCGAAGGGATTCGCCAGATTCTTTCCCGCAATCAGCGGAGCCGACCCGTGCACCGGCTCGAACATCGACGTCTGGCCGGGATGAATATTTCCACTGGCCGCCATGCCCAGGCCGCCCTGCAGGCCGGCGGCGAGGTCGGTGATGATGTCGCCAAACATATTATTGGTGACGATCACGTCGAACGGCCGCGGATCGCGCACCATCTGCATGCAGAGGGCGTCCACGTACATGTGCTGGGTTTCGATCTGCGGATGCTCGCCGCTCACTTCCTTGAACACGCGCTGCCACAGGCCGCCCGCGTGGGTCATGGCGTTCGACTTGTCGCACATCAGCACGCGCTTGCGAGGCGAACCGTCAAGCTTGGTATGGCCCTCGCAATGTTCGAAGGCATAGCGGATGATACGTTCCACACCCTTGCGCGTGTTGATGTCTTCCTGCGTCGCAATCTCGTCGGGAGTGCCGCGCTTGAAAACGCCGCCGGCGTCCGTGTAAACGCCTTCTGTGTTTTCGCGGATCACGACGAAATCAACGTCCTTGGGCTCAACTCCTTTCAGCGGACAGAGATCGGCATCGAGCAACCGCACGGGGCGAACGTTGGCGTAGAGGTCCATTTGAAAGCGCATGCCGAGAAGAATTTCTTTGGCATGAATATTGGTCTTCACCCGCGGATCGCCAAACGCGCCGGCGAGGATCGCGTCGAAGTCGCGGGCCAGCATGGCAAAGCCGTCGGGAGGGACGGTCATGCCGTCGCGAAGATAGCGGTCGGCGCCCCAATCGAATTCCGTGATTTCGACGGTCGCGCCGGTCGCGCGAATGACCTTGAGAGCTTGCGGGATTACTTCCTGGCCTATGCCGTCTCCGGCGATGACTGCGATGCGTTTCCTGGAAATTTGGGAGTCCACGGGAGAAAAGCTAACACAAACCGGGCCGGTGAGCCCTCCCAGAATGGAGCGCGGCGGCAGAAATGGCTTCTGGCCATCATTTCCACGCGCTCAATTCTGCTATAGTGAAGCCCTGCGAAGGAGCACGCTATGGCAGGAAAAAGCGTTAACAAAGTTATCCTGATCGGCAACCTGGGGAAAGATCCAGAAGTGAAGTACACACCGCAAGGCACGCCCGTAGCTAAGTTCAGCCTGGCCACCAACGAGCGCTTCAAAGATAAAGACGGCAACTGGCAGGATCGCACCGAGTGGCACAACATCACCGCCTGGGCCCGCACCGCTGAAATCGTCGGCGAGTACGTGAAAAAGGGCAGCAAGGTTTATATCGAAGGCAGCCTGCGCACCCACTCCTGGGACGATAAGGCGACCGGGCAGAAGAAGTACATGACCGAGATCGTGGTGAACGATCTGGTGCTGCTCGGTGGACGCGGCGAAGGCGGCGGCAGCGGAGAGTTCAGCGGCAGCTCGCGTGGCGCAGGCGCCTCCGCCGGCCGCAACAATTTCGATCAAAGTACGCCAGAGCCTGAGCACGCCACAGCTGGATCGGGTCCGATCACGGACGAGGATATTCCGTTCTAAGCAGTTCGCCTGGAATGTATGGAAGGGCGCTAGTGTCCCGCCGAGACGGCCCCCTTTTTCCCCACCGTCTTCTTCAGCGCGAACACCAGCGGCACGCAGGCGAAGCACATCAGCGCCATATAGCGGAAGTCGTCCACGTAGGACCACAGCCGAGCCTGTGCGGTAAGATCGCCGCCGATCAAGGCGTAGGCTCGCATGAGGGCGTCGGCGCTGGAGCTTCCCTGTGCGGTCAAATACTGCTGGAGTCCCTGCACTGCGCCTCGAACGGTAATCCTGCCCGCAGTTAATGATCCCACCAGTTCGTTGCGATGCAATTGCTCGTGGCGCGATACGATGGTGTTCACCACCGAAATTCCAATGCTTCCGCCGATGTTGCGCAACAGATTATAGAGACCGCTGGCGTTGCCGATTTCTTCATTCTTCAGAAAAGCCATCGCCGTAGTGGAGAGCGGGACGAAGACGCAACCGGAGCCAAAGCCGCTAATCAGAATGGCCCATATAAAAGTCCACTGGCCAATTTCAAGATTCACCTTGCCAAACCACAAGCTGGAGATTCCGAACAAGGCAAAGCCAAATGCGATCAGCCATCGGTTATCGATCTTAGCCGTCAGGTAGCCGATAATCGGCATGGCCAGGATCGCGCCAATGCCGCGCGGGCTCACGGCCCACCCCGCAGCCAGCGCCGTGTAGCCCATCAATTCCTGATAGAAGAGCGGCAGGAGGGTGATCAGCGCGTAAATTCCCGCACCAAACAATCCAATGAGCAGGCAGCCGATGGCAAAATTGCGATGCCGGAAGACGCGCAGATCGACCAACGGCTGTTTCGCGCGAAATTCGCGAATCAGAAATGCTATGAAAGACACCAGCAAAATCATCGCCGCCCAGCGGATCCAGGTTGCGCCAAACCAGTCGTCCTCCTGGCCTTTATCGAGGATGATTTGCAGGCAGGCCAGCCATACCGCCAGCAATCCCAGGCCGATGCCGTCGAACTTGCCCACGTGTGCCTGCTTCACATAGGGAGGGTCTTCCACGTAGCGCGAAATCATGAAAACCGCGAAGACTCCGATCGGAATGTTGATATAGAACGCCCAGCGCCAGGAATACGCGTCCGTAAGCCATCCTCCCAGGGTCGGACCCAGAACCGGCGCAACTACCACCCCCAGGGCGAATACAGCCATGGCCAATCCGCGCTTTTGCGGCGGGAAGGTCTCCAGCAGAATCGACTGCGAGAGCGGTTGCAAGGCGCCGCCGCCCGCCCCTTGAACCGCGCGGGCGATCAGGATCCACGCCAGACTGGTGGCCGATCCGCAGGCGAATGATGAAACCGTGAAAATGACGATGCAGGTGATAAGAAAGCGCTTCCGCCCAAAGCGCAGCGAAAACCAACTACTGGCGGGAAGTACAATGGCGTTCGCCACCAGATAACTGGTCAGCACCCACGTGGCTTCGTCGTTGGTAGCCGACAAACTGCCCGCGATGTAAGGCAATGCAACCGCGGCGATGGAGGTGTCAAGAACCTCCATAAATGTGGCTAGCATGACCGCAATCGCGATCAGCCAGGGATTGATCGGCGGCGCGGAACCCGATGGTGCGGCAGGTGGACTCATGCTGAGCGGAGTTGTCAAAAAAGAAAGTTTACAGATGCCGCCCCAACCATCGAGGTTGCGAATTTTTGATGTGGACCTCTGCGCGGACTTCCTTTGCTCGTCTATGATGGGTTTCCAGGGAGACATCCTTCCAGGGAGACATCAATGAACGAAGCATTGGCCGACAAGAAATGCGTCCCCTGCCGCGGCGGAGTGCCTCCGCTCAAAGGCAAAGAACTAGAGGCGCTGCATAAGGTTGTTCCGCGGTGGAGCGTCATTCACGAGCACCACCTCAGCCGCACATTCACTTTTCCCGACTTCGCCAAGGCGCTGGAATTCGTGAATCGCGTGGGCGCGCTCGCCGAAGAGCAGGGACATCATCCGAACATTTTGCTGTCCTGGGGTAAAGCCGAGATCACGCTCTGGACGCACAAAATTGACGGCCTCACCGAGAGCGATTTCATCATGGCGGCAAAGATCGACCGGCTGGAGTCGAAGTAATTCGGCTTCCGTCACCCGGATTCCGGAAATTAGCGCTGCGGTTGATCTGCGCGCAATCCCTGACTCAGTCGGCGGGCAGAATAGAAGTCTCTGGCTTGTGAGTCGCCACGATCTCGTAATGCCTCGCCCTGTCGTCGTGCCGGGTCAAATATTTGCGGCGCTCCTCGGGAATGATGGAAGTCTCGTAGTCCGCACCCGCAAAAGCGCGGATCGAATCGACTGAATCCCAGAGGAGAATCGTGATGAATTCGACTTCATCCCCACTCTCTTTTCGCAGCAGATAGCTGCCCTGGTAGCCTTTCACTTTGCCGATACCGGGCAAGAGTTCAGGCTTCAGCATGTTTTCGTAAGCGTCGGCATCCCTGCCGGGTTTCGTGGATCCGTGCCAGACTCGTGCAATCATAGCGGCCTCCTACGATCATGTGCTTTATGAAAGACCGAGGCTCCCATTATTTCACTCTTCATGAACGAAAATTCCTCCGTTGACTCGCGCTTCCGCTTCCGCCTAAGATGCACGCTGCTATGCGCTAACGGAAAACGTCCGCATCCGTCCGAGGGACAGAGGAGTCGATCGATGAAACGATGCTTGCGCCTGCTCGCCATCATTTTTCTCGCCACCGCTGCATTCACCCAGAGCGATGAAATTGTTCCCAACGAAAACCTGGTCGTGGAAGGGATTCCGAAAATTCCGCGGGCCGTGGCTGATTCCGTGAGCCGCTACAGCGAGTTTCGCGCGGCTGGATTTGCCAGTTGGCATCCGCTGAAACGCGAGATGCTCATCGAGACCCGCTTTGCCGATACCAACCAGATCCATGAGGTGAAATTTCCGGGAGGCGCACGCTCTCAGCTCACATTTTTCCCGGATCGAGCCGGCGGAGCGCTGTATCAGCCGGTAACCGGTGCTTCCTTCCTTTTCACCAAAGACGTTGGCGGCGGGGAATTTTTTCAGATTTACCGGTACGATTTTGCCACCGGCAACGTGACCCTGCTTTCGGATGGAAAATCGCGCAATACCGATCCCCACTGGTCCTATCAAGGCGATCGCATCGCTTACGGTTCGACCCAGCGCACCGGAAACGATGTCGACATCTGGGTGGTGAAGGCTGCCGATCCCGCCAGCGCGCGCCTGGTCGCACCCATGGAAGGCGGCGGATGGAGTCCCGCCGATTGGTCTCCCGACGGCAAACAGTTGCTGGTAACGAACTATATCTCGGCCGCTGAATCTTATGTTTGGCTGGTGGATGTGGCTTCGGGCAAGAAGGAATTGCTTACGCCGAAGGCGGGATCGGAAACGGTGGCATACAGCAATGCGCGCTTCGCCAAAGACGGCAAAGGTGTTTACTTCACCAGCGATCAGGATTCGGAATTTGAACGGCTGGTCTATATGGATATTGTCAGCCGGAAAATCAGCGTTCTCACGCCGGCGCTCAACTGGGATGTGGATGAATTCGATCTTTCCAAAGACGGACGCTGGATCGCCTTCGAAGCCAATGAAGATGGCATCAGCGGGTTGCACGTGCTCGATACCAAGAGCAACAAAGAAGTCGCGATGCCGAAGATTCCGGTGGGCGTGATCTACGGCATAGCATGGCGCAATAACAGCCGCGAGGTCGCATTCTCGCTGAGCACCTCGAGCCGGGAATACGATGCATACTCGCTCGATCTCGTTTCGGGCATGCTTGAGCGATGGACCTTCAGCGAAACCGGCGGCCTGAATACCTCCGGATTCGCAGAGCCGCAGTTGATCCACTGGAAGTCATGGGACCAGCGCGCGATTTCAGCGTTCTTGTATAAGCCACCAGCGAAGTTCGCGGGCAAACGTCCCGTAATCATCGATATTCATGGAGGGCCGGAAGGCCAGGTCCGTCCCGACTTTCTAGGACGCGACAATTACTACATTAATGAGTTGGGCATTGCCATCATCTATCCTAATGTCCGCGGCTCAACCGGCTACGGCAAGACGTTTCAGAAGCTCGACAACGGCTTTCTGCGGGAAGGTTCGTATAAAGACATCAGCACGCTGCTGGACTGGATTCAGACTCAACCCGACCTGGATGCAGGCAAAGTTATGATCACCGGTGGCAGCTACGGCGGATTCATGACGCTCGCCGTGGCTACAAATTACAACGATCGCATCTGCTGCTCTGTCGATATTGTGGGACCCTCCAACCTGGTGACCTTTCTGGAGCACACCTCGGGCTATCGCCAGGATCTGCGGCGAGTCGAATACGGCGACGAACGCGATCCTAAGATGCGCGAATTCCTGGAGAGCATCGCTCCCGCCAATCATGCGAAAAAGATAACCAAGCCGCTGTTTGTGGTCGCGGGACAAAACGATCCGCGGGTTCCGGCCACTGAATCATCCCAGATGGTTCAGGCGGTGCGTCAGAATGGGACGCCGGTGTGGTGGCTGCTGGGCAAAGATGAGGGCCACGGCTTCGCCAAGAAGAAGAATCGCGATTACGAGTTTTACGCCACGGTGATGTTTGTGAAGGAGTACTTGCTGAAATAGCGAAGAGTCTTGTCGTCCGTTGGCTGAATTTGTGAGCTTTCGTCAAATTCAGCGACTATCTGTCGTCCCGAGCGTAGCTCTGTCATCCCTCGGGTGGCTCGGGATGACAAAACCAGGGAGCTTACCGCGGCTCATATTGGGTGAACGGAGCTTTAAGGTTGCAGTTTGATCTTCAGATCTGCGGCGATCTGTTTGCCGTGGAAGCGTCCGTTCTCGATGAAAATCTCGTTGGTCTGCGATCCCGCCACAATTACGCCCGCCACATAGATTCCCTGCACATTGCTCTCCAGCGAGACCGGGTCGCAGAACGGCCGGCACTGCTCTTCGGAAAGTTCAATCCCCATGCTGCGCAGAAAATCGTAGTCCGGATGGTAACCAATCAAAGCCAGCACGAAATCGTTCTTCAGTCGAATCGGTCCGCGGGGCGTGACGATCACTGCATGGTCGACCCCGATTTCCTGGACGTGGCTGTCAAAGTAGGCTTCAATTTCTCCACTCTTTATACGATTTTCCAGGTCAGGCTTAATCCAGTACTTTACGTGATGATGGAGCCGCGACTCGCGATGAACCAGCGTGACACGGGCGCCATGGCGCCACAAATCCAGCGCCGCAATGGCCGCCGAGTTTTTCCCCCCGATCACCAGCACGTCGCTGTCGTAATAGGGATGCGGCTCGCCATAGTAGTGCGAAACCTTGGGCATTTCCTCGCCCGGCAAATTAAGCTGATTCGCCAAATCGTAGTACCCTGTCGAAACGATCACCTTACGCGTGCGGTAATCGTGCGGACGCCCGGCGCGGTCCGTGGCCGTGATGCTGAAGTCGCCATCTTCGCCCATCACAGTTTTTACCCACTCATATTGTCGAACATCGAGTTGGTAGTGGTCGGCGACTTTGCGGTAATACTCGAGAGCTTCTTCCCGCGTCGGCTTCTGGTTGGCTGTGGTGAAAGGAATCTCGCCGATTTCGAGCAGTTCCGGCGTGGTAAAAAACGACATGCCCGCCGGGTAATGAAACAGTGAATTGACCAGGCATCCCTTGTCAACCACGATTACCTTCAGCCCGACCTTCTGTGCCTCGATGGCGCAAGCCAATCCGGTCGGTCCGGCGCCAACCACCAGAACATCGCAGCGCATCTCTGGCCGCGGCTGCGCCTGGGCCTTGGCCAGGGTTTCGATCTCTTCGTCAATCGTAAAGTCGGGCATGGGTTTGTGCGATCGCGGCCTCGGGCCTTCACCTGCGTGAGCGCCGTCGGAAACCGATGATTCTAGCACGAGGAGACGTAGAAGCGCTTTTGGCCCAAGCCGTAAATACATCACACGCCCGTGTGTGCAGGCTCACTGTTCGGCGCTTGTTCCACGCTATAATCTTGGGTTACTTCATTCACTTTGTTCGCTCTGGACTTACCTCCTATGGCCACCTCCGTGGAATCTACGACGCACACTCGCATTGAATCCGACAGCATGGGAAAGATCGAAGTCCCGGCCAACGTGTACTGGGGCGCGCAGACGCAGCGCTCGCTGCTGCACTTCAACATTGGGCGCGACACCATGCCGCCGGAGCTGATCCGCGCCTTCGGCACGCTGAAGAAAGCCTGCGCGCTGGTCAATCAGGACCTCGGCAAGCTGCCGGCCGACAAGGCCAAGCTGATCGTGCAGGCGGCCGACGAAGTGATTGCGGGCAAGCTGAACGACCAGTTTCCGCTGCGCATCTGGCAAACCGGCAGCGGCACCCAGACCAACATGAACGTGAACGAGGTCATCTCGAACCGCGCCATCGAAATCGCCGGCGGCGAGATGGGATCGAAGAAGCCGGTACATCCCAACGACCACGTGAACATGTCGCAGTCGTCCAACGATACATTTCCAGCGGCGATGCACATTGCCGCCGCCGACCGCGTGAAGAACGCATTGATTCCCGCGATTCGAGAGGTTCGCGATGCGATCGCGGCCAAGGCAAAAGAATTCAACGACGTGGTCAAAATTGGCCGTACCCACCTGCAGGACGCCGTGCCGCTCACCTTCGGCCAGGAGTTCGGTGGCTGGGCCAGCCTGCTGGAGCGCGACATCCATCGCCTGGAACAGGCGCTGGACGGCCTTTATGACCTCGCCATCGGTGGAACCGCGGTGGGCACAGGTCTGAATACGCATCCCGAATTCGCCGAGCGCGCCGCGAAGAAGATCGCGGAACTCACCGGACTTCCCTTCCGCTCTCACGGCAACAAATTTGCTGCGCTCTCGGCGCACGATGAAATCGTCTTCGCGCAGGGCGCCATGGAAACGTTAGCCGCCTCGCTGATGAAGATTTCGAACGACATTCGCTGGCTGGCCTCGGGTCCGCGTTGCGGACTGGGCGAGCTTTCCATTCCAGAAAACGAGCCGGGCTCGTCGATCATGCCGGGTAAGGTAAATCCGACGCAATGCGAAGCCATGACCATGGTCTGCGTGCAGGTTCATGGCGCAACTGCCGCGGTGGGTTTCGCCGGCTCGCAGGGCAACTTCGAACTCAATGTCTACAAGCCGGTGATCATTTATAACTTCCTGCACTCGGTCACGCTCATCGCCGACGCCTGCCACGGATACGTCGAATACATGATCAAAGGCATCGAGGTTGACCGCGCCAAGGTCGACTGGTATGTGAAGAACTCGCTGATGCTGGTAACGGCGCTGGCTCCGAAAGTGGGTTATGACAAGGCCGCCCAGATTGCCCACACCGCGCACGTAGAACACAGCGGCCTGCGCGAAGCCGCGTTAAAGCTGGGATATCTTACGGGCGAGGAGTTCGATCAGTTGGTAAAGCCTGAGCGGATGACGCGGCCGTAGTGGGCCTGTGGGAATTCTTCGCGGGATGTTTTGGGCGGCGCGCCGACGATTTTGCTGTGACCAACGGCTAACCCCACATAGGTGGCGCCCTCAGCGGCTGAAGGCCGCATCCGTTCCGGCTGCCTATGGCGCGAGCCTCGTGCCCTTCCCAAAACCTCACCTAATCTGGAGTTTTTCAGCAGCCTGCTAAACTCTTAATCTGAATAAAGGACGCCGAGGAGGGAAATTCCTTGTCCGCCATTCAAGCCATCTTCTGGGACGTGGGCGGAGTGCTGCTCACTAATGCCTGGGATCATACGGAACGCAGTGCCACGCTCCAGCACTTTGGTTTAGACGACGAAGAGTTTCACTCGCGGCATGAGATGGTTGTCTCCTCGCTCGAGCGCGGGGAAATCTCGCTTGATGAATATCTGGACCGCACGGTGTTCTATCGGGAGCGTAATTTTACGCGCGAGCAGTTTCGCGAGTACTTGTTCTCGTTGTCGCAGCCGAAGCCGGAGGTCCTCGCCTTTGCCCGCTCTCTGGCCGCATCCGGAAAATACTTGATGGGCACGATTAATAATGAATCGCGCGAATTGAATCTCTACCGCATCGAGAAATTCGGCTTGCGCCAGATCTTCCGCCTCTTTGTCAGCTCCTGCTTCGTCGGATTGAGAAAACCGGAGAGCGGAATTTACCGCCTCGCCCTGGAGCTTACGCAGATCGATCCCGAGGCATGCTGTTTTATCGACGACCGCGCGCTGAATCTGGAATGTGCCGCCAAGCTGGGCATGCAAACCATTCACATGCAGGGGCTGGAGCAGTTGCGGAAAGACTTGGAAAAGAGGGGAGTAAAGCAATCAGTGTTTAGTGATTAGTGATTTGCTGTGGAGCTGCTCAACACCCACTCACCACGAATCCTCAAACACTGCTGCACTAGCTCTTCCGCTTTCCCGGCGGAGTCGCCGTCTTTGGAACATCGGATTCCGGATTGGTAAGGGCGAGATCGCTCGACCAGCATTCCGAGACCAGCTTCCAGTCTCCGCTGGCCTGCTTGGCGAAGACCCACAGATACTTGCCGCGTTCCTCGCGGCGTTTGCCGGCGATTCCCGGAACTAATGCGCTGTAGCGGCCGACTTCATGCGCCAGGTCTCCGGAAACTTCCACGCGCAACGGTTCGACTGCAACTTCTCCCAGACCAGCTTCCAGCGAAGCATGAAAAAATTCCCGCACCGCCATCGCGCCGCGTATGGGAGGAAGGTTCGAGCGCAACACCAGCGCATCCGCAGCATAGAGTTCGATCAACTCATCGAGTTGCCGCGTGTTGCAGGCCAGAACCCACTCTTGCGTCAGACGCCGCACCGCGGCTTCACTGCGGCTCATCGGCTCGCCCTTGGCCGCGGCGGCAACTCTCATGCGATCCGCTTCCCGGGCGCTCTCCGGAGCATTTGGTCGCGCCGCGGTAGCGGTCGCGTCGAATTCCCCACCCTGGAAATAATGGTGATGGTAGTGATGATGGTAGAAATGCGTACCCGCGTCCCCGCCCGCAGGCGGATGAACCTCCTGGGCGAGTTCCGGCGCGGCTGGCGGAGTGGGGGGCGATGCCGGAGACTCGATCGATGTGGGATGGTTGGCTCTACCATCCACCGATGCCGCCTCCTGCAAACCGGGAAACTCGATGCCAAGAGCGAGACCGCATCCGCCGCAGAATTTGTTGCCTTTACGATTTTGATGTCCGCAGACACGGCAAGCGATGCGCTCCCCAGTATCTTGTTCTGCCGCTGTCTGCTCCGCGACCGTTTCCGAATCCGCCTCCATGGTCAGCCGTTGCATGGCTTGCAGAGCAGCGGCAATGGCTTCCTGGTTCGGCTTGGGGCGGCGCATCTCGGGATAGAGCCGCTGATAAATCTCGCCCAGCGCCGGATTATGCGGGCCGATTTTCGGCGCAGCGTCATTCGCAGCAGCTTCGTCGGAAGAGGGGGAAACAGCGGAAGCTGCAGGTTGCTGGAATGTTTTGTCTTTGTCCACGATTCAACCGCAAGTGCGGATGCCGCTATTTTAGCAGCCAGGGGATGAGCTCACCGCAAACGGCAGTAACTTAGCGCCGCGAGAACTCGATCTTGCCTTCCGCCTCGGTGGGCACGCCGTTGCACATTGCGGGACGATATCTCCAGGTTTTCACCGTGCGAAGAATGTTGCGATCGCCCGCCGGTCCAGCGCTTTCGAGGATCAATGGACTATGCACGCGGCCATCGGCACCCACGATGAAGCTGACCTTAACTTTCATCCCCGCTCCAGCAGGCCCCAGCAGAGGATCGGGTGTGGTCAGGGCCTCGGGAGGCTGCGTATCTTCGCAGCGGGCCCGCGCACTGGAATGCGGAATATCGCTGAACTCGGCAATGCGGAGGGGAGTCCTCCAGACTCGCTTTTCGCGCTCAGCCAAGGCCGTCTGCCGCGCGTGGGTTGCGGGGGCTGGAACAGAAGCGGCACTGGACGCGGGAAGTGCAAGCATCAAAAGGCAAGGCCAGAAGCGAAGCATTTGCGAGAAGCCTCGTCCCGGACGAACTAAGTCTGCCGGGTATCCAATATCCATCGGCAACTGAGCTGCCACAGTCAGGCGGCATTAAGTACATTGTTTTCCGTTGATTAGGAAAGGCCTAGCCCATTCGAAAATTTCCATGTGAACTGAATTGCATATTTCATGCCGGTCGCAGACGGGACAAGTTCAGGTTGTCCTCAACCGGATGAGGGCGGGCTCGGATTTAGGCTCTGGGCGCGGGCCGCAAGGTGAGCAGCGTGATTTCCGGAGGGCAATTCAAGCGCATAGGAATTCGAAGTGTGCCCAGTCCCGCATTGGTGTAGAGCGGCAAGGGTCCCACCTGATAGGCGCCCCAGATATATTTCCTGCCCAGATCCGGCAAATAAAGCGGAGGCAATAATGGGAACCGCACCTGGCCGCCGTGCGTGTGCCCTGAAATCTGAAGGTCGACGGGATACTTTGCAACGTGATCCGCGAAATCAGGTTCATGGGCCAGAAGAATCACCGCTTCGCCACCCGGCACTGGTTGCAAGGTCTTCGACAAATCTGCCGTACGGCTGAGCACATCATTCACGCCCGCCAGCCAGAACCGCGCGCCATCGCGCTCTATCGCCTGCGACTGGTTTGCCAAAACTTGTACATTCACGGCCTGAAGGGCGTGCGTAACGTGCTTGCGGTCGGTGCGGTCGTCGTGATTTCCCAACACCGCCCACAGGCCATGGGGCGCGGTCATCTGGCGGATCAACTGAGCGCACGGATCGGCCGCCAGCGCCGCTTTCCGCCCGCTCCCGATCAACGGAATAGAAACAAAGTCGCCGGTCAGGACGATCAGGTCGGGGTGAAGGTCGTTCACCATCGGTATAGCCGCGTGCAGCGGATGCACCGAAAAATAAGGGTCGTAGTGGAAGTCGCTGAGCACAGCAACCGTGAAACCGCTCATGCGCTCCGGCCAGCGCGGCAAAAAGAAATCCTTGCGAATAATGTGGGGACGATTCGGCTCCAGCACAACGGAATCACAGGCCAGCGCGGCTGCGCCAGCCGCAGCGGCTGAGTAGAGAAACTGGCGTCTTGTTGGATTAAGAGAGGACAAACTGGTTAGCGGCCCATGGCTCTGGACGGTTTAGGCGTTCAAACAATCGACTATCTAGAATACCTTAACGGTATCGCTGCTTTGAAGAGCGCGACGGCAACTTGGGGCGCCATTCCAACTCAATCTTTCTGGCGCCAGTCAGAAGGAGAACGTATTCCACCCGTGTTACGAATCAAAAGCTGAAAGTCGCCTGCAAATCGACCCGTCGCACCGCAACGCCCTGCGAGAACGGACCGCCTTGAACGCTGTTGTACTTGTCAAAGAATGGCGATCCCAATACTCCGCCTGGATTCGCCAAGTTGACTTTATTAAACACATTTCGTCCCGAGGCGCTCAGCGTGAGGTTATATTTCCGGTCGGAGTTTCCATTTAAGTTCATAGGACCGCCGCCGCCAAACAGCGGACCGCCGCGTCCACCACCGCCGCCACGGCCCCCTCCGCCGCCCGGACCGCCAAATCCGCCCAGATTTCCCGTGCCCGCCTTTACCTTAGGCCCGAAGCTAAAGCTCTTGCTGAGCCTCAGGTTCAGGACTACGTGGGATGGACCAGTCGCGTAATTAATCGGGATTGGCGCCTGATTTGCAGCGGGCGTTGCGTTGAAATTTCCCCAAGCGGTGCAATAAATATTTCCTCCACATGGGGCCCCGGGAGCGGCGAACGAAGGCCGATCGTTAAAAATTGTGTCGGCATTTAAATCGTATGGACTGGTGATGTTGAAAGGACTGCCCGAAGTTGCCACCAGGAATGGGCTGAGTCGAATCCCATAAGGCAAGCCGGTCGATCCGCCAAGGAACAAACGATTACGAGTATCGAAGGCAGCCCGTCCGTAGTCCTGGCTGATGTTGTACGAGTTTGAAGCAAAAGCGGAAGCCCCGGTGGTGTTGGAAAGGCCGCCAATATCGCTATTGGCATAGTTCAGCACGTAGTATCCAAAGAGCTGCAGCTTCGCGCCCACGCGAATATTGGTGTTGGCGATTAACTGTTTCTGGCGGAAAACGCCTTCCGAGACGTATTGATAAATATTGGTTGTGGGAGAAACGCACGTCGGACTGGGATAGCACGGGGTGCCCGGAACGGGCGCCGTCGAATTGATGGAGAGCAACTGGTCGAAGCCGCGAGAGCTCAAGTAAGTGACCGTGAGGGTCGCGGATTTCGTGACCTGGCGCTCCACGCTGATGGCCGATTGCAACGTATAGGGCGCGTACACCGAGGGATTGATCTGGTAGATGGCAGAGCCCTTCGAACTCGGCGACCCGCAGTCGGCGATGGGCGTGGTAAGAGGCTGGTTGAGCCCGGGAAAACACGTGGGATTATCGATAATAATCTGCTGTTGGGTGATGCCATTCAAGCGTTCGGCTTGCAAAATCTGTCCCGATTGGAAGCGGTCATAAAAAATGCCCGCGCCGCCACGAAGCACAAATTTTGGCGGCCCCTTTTTCCCGCCGACGCCCCAAGCGATGCCGAGCCTCGGCGCCAAGTCCACGTGATCGCGGATGTGGTTCTGGGTTTCATAACGCAAGCCGTAGCTGAAGGTAAGGTTCGAACGCACCTTCCAGTCGTCCTGCACATAGGGTTCCATGTCCCAGACATTGATGTCCGCGTAAGGCGAACCTTGCGTAATCTCTAACTGCTGGGCGCTCGCCGCGGGCAATCCTGCGCACACCGGCGGGGGAACCGGTGAAACGCCACACTCCGCTTGCTGAAACTGGGTCAGCGTAGAGAAAGTAAAGGTGCCGTTGAAACCGTTGGTGGAAACATCGGACTCCGTCATGTCCCGGAAACGGAAACCGAACTTGATGGTATGCGCGCCATGAATCACGGAGGTGTAGTTTTGCAACTCGTAGTGGTTCTGGTAGTCGCTACTGATCTGGCCATCACCGCCGCCGGCAAATGAACCCAACACGTTCACCGTAGGCAGCGTGCTGGCTGCGGTCTGGCCGTCAGCATCGCGCAGAAACTGGAAGTGGATCTCATTCACAATTTTCGCGCCGAAGACCTGGGTATCGCTGACCTGCACCGTGTGTTCGGTCGATCCGGTATCGTAGGCCTGCGACGGCAACGTGGTTTGGCCGATGCCGTTGTTGGTCTCGGTGTCGCGATAATACTGGTACCGCGTGGTCAGTGTGTTGTTCTTGCTGGGCGCCCAATCGAAGCGCATGCTCAGGTTTGTTCTCTGATGCGGCGTGGGGACCGATTCCAGCACGTTATACGGCAGCAAGCTCGAATCCAGAACTACCGCGTCCACTGCGGAAAGATCATTGATGTTTCTGCGCTGGGCGTTGAAGAAAAAAGATGCATTTTTGTTGATGGGGCCGCCCAGGTTGCCATTGTAGAGCACGCTGTCATAGCCGGGCTCAGAGCCGGCAAAGGGATTGGTGGTGTTGAACGCAGAATCATTTCCGTCGACTAAAAACTGGCCATGATACTTGTCGGTACCGGGCTTGGTGAAAACTTCGATGCGGCCATAGCCGAGTTTGTCGTACTCCGCCGAAAATGGATTCTGATTGATGCGAATCTCGCGAATCGATGACTTGGGAGGAAGCTCGCCAGCCGTGAAGCCATCAATATAA
Source organism: uncultured Acidobacteriaceae bacterium (assembly GCA_963710965.1). GTDB lineage: Bacteria > Acidobacteriota > Terriglobia > Terriglobales > Acidobacteriaceae > Sulfotelmatobacter. The sequence goes on from CAVQCP010000049.1 coordinate 126,690, forward strand.
AGTTGCCCACCATTCGGACCGGCCGAGGGACCAGCCAACGCCTGCAAATCGGTCAGCAATTCGTCAGGATCATCGGGCAGCGCATCCAGTTCCTTGCCGGAAATCGTAATGGCCCCGGCATTGTTCTCAGGACTCACGTCGACCGTCGGCACGGTGTCCGATACCTGAATTTTCTGTTGCTCCACTTGAATCGCCAGAGACACATTCAGGCGCAATGGCGCCCCGCTGGTAATGTTCACGTTGTCATTTTCGTAGATGGAAAAGCCGTTGGCGATGACATTTAACGTGTACTGCCCGGCAGGCACCCCCGTGAACTCGTATTGACCTTGCCCGTTGGCTTGCGACTTGATGGGCGAAGCAGAGGAAGCCGCCGGCGTCAGGACGACGCTGGCATTGGAAATCGCGGCGCCCGAAGGATCAGTGACAATTCCGCGCAGCGTGCCTGCGCCCGGCTGCGATGCCGAAGATGCCGCCGGCGACTGCGATAGCGCAAGCGTCGCGCACACCAGCAAACAGACAACTCCGAAAGAACAACTACGTGCCAGAGTGCGCAAGAAATGACGACAGCTGGGAGACTTCATTCTTATCGTTCCATTCCTCAAAATAAGCCATTCCCACGAAATAAATTTTTTGCCTTCAGGAAGCTCGATTGAGTCCCGGCAATCCTGGGACCCCTTGGTCAAGGTTTTCCCTTGACTCTTCCTCAGAACTTCAGCGGAACGCCCAACTGAGGTTTGCTGGATAAACAAAATGGCCAAAAACTATGGACCCCCTGCGTCGCCGGCGGGCGCACCGAAGCTCCAAGGCGTCATCATCATGGCCTGTCCGGCGCTAGGCGAGGCTCGCAAGATCGGTTCCACCCCACTCAGCAAAATAATCGCCGTGCCCGCATCCCCTGTGCCTTGGGTCGAAACAATCATTACGGCATCGCCTTTATGTAGATCGGACAGAGGGGTTGCCGGCATGCGGCTCAGCATTTGCTGAAAATCTGGAGCGCCCCCAGAACGCCCGCTCATGGCGCCTCCCGCTCCCGCCATACCCGCGTGGTTCGCTCCACCGTTAGACGGCGCCTGCCGCGAAACGTCGCCCTGCGCTCCACCCTGCTCGGACGCCGCACCTCTCGCAGAACCTGCTGCCGCGCCCCCTGCACCAGGAATTCCTGCCGCCGCCGCGCCCTTCAATCGGATCGCAATGCGTTGCGCCATTTCCGCCGGCAACTGCCTTAGCTGAGAATCGGCGGTCACTTTGACAGTCACATTTGCTTTCGACAGCAAATCATGAACGTTGAGAGTGGATAAACTTGCGTCGACGGAATTAACCGTGCCGGCCACATTGCGAAATGCGCCGGAGACAATTTCGTCGGCGCTTAATTCCGTGCCGTCAGCATTGCGCTCGCCGCGCGCACGCACCTGATCGCCGGGATGAATCTCCGCCAGCTTGCCCGGCTTGGCATCATCAAACTTCACTGAATCCGGCGCGTATCGCCGTATCGCCGTTTTCGGCGAGCTATGGATAACAATCGTTTTCTTTCCCGAAAAACTCGTGATCGAGATCGTGACGGTCCCGGCCGATGCATCGACGGCGCTGACCAGTCCGCCCACTCCTCGCTTCTGCCAGTCCTGCAAATCCTGCTGATGTTTTGCGTCCAGATCGGAGCGCTTCATCGCCACCACAATAGAAGCGGTAAGCGACGCACCGTCGTCCGAGGCTTTGCCACCAACCAGGACGCGATCTCCCACCTGAAGATCCTGCAACGCTATCGGGGTGGCATTCTTGAGGTCTTTTTCGCCGGGCTCGGTGCGCAGGATGCGGGCCGTGGGCTGCACCATTACATTGACGTCCGGGCCAGAATCGGGCGTTAGGGTGATCGCGGAGCCGTTGATGGCTTTGATTGCCCCGATGCGGCGGCTGACGGTGCCAGCATTCTGCTGGGTTTGCGCCAGGGGAGCGGAGGCGAAGCTCGATGGGAGCGAACACGCGCCGACGGAAGCTGCGGCTGCGGCAGAGACGGCGAGGGCCAACATCCGGCGGAAAATTTCTCTCATGCGCTTTCTATTCACCTACTTAATAATTTACATCGCGCATGACGCAAAACCCCATGCTTTACAAAGATTTACTTCGATTTACTTTTAATTAACCAATAAAGGTGAGGCGGGGTGCCACGCGGAAAAAAGCAGCGCGAGTGACGAAGGCAGGACGCAAGCTGATGATCATTTATTCTGCGTTCAATTATTCCGCGAGCAGCAGGCTCTCTGCGAAAGGCCATTGCTCATCGATCCATTGCGCCTCACAACGAAATCCCGCCGCGCTGGCCATGGAGAACACTTCCTCCTGCGAGTACTTGTGGCTGCTTTCGCTCCAGATAGTTTCACCTTCGAGAAATTCAACGACAAGTTCGGACGCTCGAATGTTCACGGTCTGGCAACAGGTGGAACGCAGATGCATCTCGACGCTGCGCTCTTCGTGGTTGATCTTGGCCAGATGCTCGAACCGGGCAAGATCGAAATCAGCATCGAGTTCGCGGTTGATGCGGGCCAGCAGGTTCAGATTAAATGCGGCAGTCACGCCCAGTTCGTCGTCGTAGGCGCGTACCAGTTGCGCATGCGGTTTCTCCAGATCGGTACCCAGCAGAAGCGTATCGCCGGGCTGAAGGATGCGGCGAACTTGCGCCAGAAACTTAATGCCGGCCGACCGGTCGAAGTTGCCGATGGTGCTGCCCAGAAATAATACGAGAAGATGTTGTCCAGCGCGGCGTTGGGCGGCCACTTCAAGAAGTCCGTCGAGATACTCGCGCTCGAAGCCCAGAATGCTGATGGAATCGATGTCGCTGAGCTCGCGTTCGCACATGACGAGCGCAGCCCGTGAAATCTCAATGGGATAGTAACGAGTTCGCTGGCGGCGGCAAAGCGCTTCGAGAATCTGGCGCGTCTTCTTGCCGCTGCCGCTGCCCAGTTCAGCCACCGCGACGGGAGTGGCCAGGCGCTCTACGATGTCATGACTGTGGCGCCTGAGCAGGCGCTCGTCAGCCCGGGTCAGACCGTACTCGGGCAAATGGCAGATCACTTCAAATAGTGCGGAGCCCACGTCGTCGTAAAGATACTTCGAGGGCAACTCCTTTCGCGGCTTGGTGAGTCCGGCACGCACGTCGTCAGCGAATTCATAGGTCGTATTGGGAGTGATCGCCTGAACCAGCATATTGAAAGCTCCTGTCGAGTCAGCAACGTTGGACGAAAGGCGCGTTGCATGTTGCGTATACAGATCAGCGGCTCACACAACGAAATCCGGTATAGATGTATTGGTAGTGCGCTTGAAACCAGTTCCGGAAGGAAGGCCGCAGCATGCAGGCAGCGGTCCGCGACGATCCGCCTTTTATGACGAAGTGTTTGCCGTCGAAGAAATCGGCGGAGTATCCGCGATAGAAGGAGAAGGGCTCAAATCCGGGAAACGGCCCGAACTCGGTGGAAGTCCACTCCCACCCATTGCCCAGCATCCCATCCACGCCGAACGCGCTCTGCCCTTGGGGAAAAGCATGCACCGGTGCCGGGCTCCAGCGGGCGAAATCAAAATTGCCGTGAGAGGAATCGGAAAGCTCTTCGCCCCACGGGTATGAGCGCTCTCCTTCTTGAGGGGTGCCGTAGGCCGCGCGTTGCCACTCAGCTTCCGTGGGCAATCTCTTCCCTGCCCAGCGCGCGTAAGCCTTCGCCTCGGCCTGACTCACGTAGACTGGCCAATCCAGCGGCAAAGGAACGTCGTCGAACATGGTTCGATACAGCCACTGGTGGCCTTCGCGCCTCCAGAATGCGGGATGCGAAATGCTGCGAGAAGATCTCCAATCCCAATCCGAGTTGTCCTCGCCGTTCCAGAAGGCTTGCGTCTTGTATCCCCCAGACTCAAGGAACTCGAGATATTGCCCGTTGGTCACTTTATAGCGATCGATGGAAAACCCGGGAACATCGACTGTGTGCGCTTCGAATTCGTTGTCCCATCCGAAAACGTCGCTATCGCGCCGGAGGCCGAGAGTAACTGCGCCTGCGGGAATTTCAAGGCTCTGCGGAAGCACCGGCGAAGATGAAGTAAACACAGATTCCGCCTGTCGAACTTTGCGATCCAGCGGCAACTGATGGAGCATGTACGCCAGGGTTTCCGCGTGCATGAGCCGATGCTCGAGGGCCACATCTAAAAGCGTGTCGAGCGCATATCCGTCGGTCCAGGCCTCGGGACGTTGGGCCAGGGTGTCGCTCAACTTGTCGTCCAGAATTGTCCGAATTTCTCTTACATATTCCCGCACAGCCGCGATCGAGGGCCATTCCGAAGGCTGATCGTCGGGCAATCCGCCGCCCACCGGATCGATACCAAAAGCAAAGAGCCGATCGAACTCAGAATGAAAACTTTTCAATCCCAGAACGCGATGGCTAAGGAGATTCCAATCGAAAGCTTCCAGATGACCGATATAAAAAATGATGCGATGACGTTCGGCAATCGGGCGCTCGTAAAGAGACTCCTCTTTCACCAGTGCGAACAGATCGTCAGAACGCCGGCGGGCGTCTGCAATCTGATTCAGAAAATCGAGACGAATAGCGGCGTCGTGAGTGGCTAGCATTGCATTCCCTCAAATCGGCGTGACCACAAGAACTTGAAGTACCCTGGGCATAAGCTAAACTACGCCCCGAAAAGACAGGACCGTATAGGGTGATCCCCCTACGGAAGTGGCCCGCCTCGATCTTTCGACCTTGCGACCGTTGTCTTAGATGACTGGCTTACGGCCGAAGTCGCAGCAGAAAACCATGTTTTAGGCTCTTTTCTCGCGGCTGCCAAGGAAATTGCCGAGATCAGGGCGCCAGTCCTTTGCTCCTCAGGAATTCGTGTGCAACTTCTTTCACATCCCGGTGCTGGCCATCGAGCGCATAGTTTAGCTGCTGCATCTCGCGATCGCTAATCGTTCCGCCCAATTCCGCAATGGCCTGCGCCACTTCCGGGTGCTTTTGCAGGGTCTGCTCACGGATCACGGCGACCGCTTCATAGGGAGGAAAATAATGACGGTCGTCTTCCAGGACAAACAAATCCAGCGCCAGAATGAGGCCGTCGGTAGCGTTGCCGGCGGCGATATCAATTTGATGATTCTTCAACGCCGGCGCCAGCAAGCCCAAATCCATCACGCGCGGAGGACCGTCGAAGTGCAAGCCGTAGGCCGCAGCCAATCCCTTGTAGCCATCGGGACGCTCCATAAACTCATAGCCAAATCCGGCGCGCCACTGCGGCGCGTAAGCAGCGGCCTGAGAGAGAGTTTTCAGATGCAAGCGCCGCGCGTCATCGCCGCGCATCTCCATGGCAAAGGTGTCATTGAAACCAAATGGCGGGCCCAAGGTAAGGCCAAGGCGCGATTCATATTGACGCTTGACGCGCTGATACACCGCATCTTTATCTGTATCGCCATCTTTATTGCTATCCCCTCCGACTTTTTCTTTGAGGATGGCAGTCAACGCCGTGCCCGTATATTCAGGATAGATATCGATGCGCCCTGCCAGCATCGCCTGCTGGCAAATATAAGTTCCCGCCAGATAGAAGCGGCGCTCCACTTTCAGATACGTGTGCGCTTCGATCTGCTGGGCCAGCAGTTCGCCCAGCATCAGCGACTCGGTAAAATTCTTGGAGCCAATTACGATGCGGTCGGAATGGGAAGGCGCGCATGAGCATAGCAAGAAAGAGAGGGTGAGGAGGGAGAGAATACACGATCGCCCCGCCCCAGACCATGCTCGACAGCGGCCGTTCTGCCAATCGTGCTTCATTGAGGCTGCAACCGTTTCTCCAGCCAGCCCAGACAAAAATCAGCAGACAGCGCCAGTGCGGCAGCGGGAATTGCACCGGCCAGAATGAGTTGATTGTTGACCATGGCGAGGCCGCGGAAGATAAATTCGCCGAGCCCGCCCGCGCCAATGGCCGCGGCGATCGTCGCCAAACCCACAGAGACAACAACGGCCACTCGAACCCCGGAAAAAATAACGCTCATGGCCAGCGGCAGTTGCACTTTCCATAGCAACTGGCCATCGGTCAGGCCCATGGCGCGCCCGGCCTCGACTACCGCCGGATCGACACCCCGAATTCCCGTGTAGGTATTGCGAATCACCGGCAGCAAAGCGTAGAGGGTGAGGGCAAGAATGGCCAGCCGATCTGCCCGCTCTCCCAGCCAGGGTACGGGCAACAGGAAACCAAACAGGGCCAGGCTGGGGATCGTCTGAATCAGGTTCGCGGTGCCGAGCACGGGCCGATTCCAAAACGGCCAGCGCGCGCTCAAAATACCCAGCGGCACGCCCACGAGCACGGCCAGCAGCGTTGACACTCCCACCAGCCACAGATGCTCGAGCGTAAGTTCGAGAACCTGCTCGCGGTTTTCGGCCAGGAAATGGAAAAAATTCAAGACGCGCCTCCGTTTACCACGGCATCGAGACCGTTCCCGAATGCCCGGACGTAAGCGGCCGCCAGCGGATCATTCGAGCGCAGAAAATCTTTCGGAGAAAGAACTGTTACCAGCTTCCCCGCCTCCATGAGTGCAACGCGCGATCCCATCCGCAGGGCTTCGTGCAGGTCATGGGTTACGAAGACGACGGTTTTGTTCAGCCGTTTCTGCAAGCGGAGAAACTCGCGTTGCAACTCATCCCGGGTGAGTGGATCGAGCGCGCCAAAGGGCTCATCCATCAGCAGAATCGCGGGATCGGCCGCCAGCGCCCGTGCCACCCCCACTCGCTGGCGCTGCCCGCCGGAAAGCTGGTGAGGATAGCGTGACGCCAGTTGCGGTTCGAGACCGACCAGCGACAACAACTCTACGACCCGGGCGTGAATTCGATCCGCGGCCCACCCCTCAATCCGCGGGACCAGAGCAATATTTTGTTCCACGGTGTAATGCGGAAACAAACCAGACTCCTGGATCACATAACCGATGCTGCGCCGCAATGGAATGACTCCGGCAGCAGCCGTGGTCTTGCCGTTCACCCGCACTTCCCCACTAGTCGGGGTCAGCAAGCTATTAATGAGCTTGAGCGTAGTGGTCTTGCCTGAGCCGCTACGTCCCAGCAGCACCAGGGTTTCGCCCCGGCGAACCTGAAGGTTCAGGCCCGCGAGTAATGGCTGGCCGTTGGGCAGCGTATAGGCAACGTCGCGGAATTCAATCACCGCACCATCAGCCGTTCGTTCCATGCTCTGCAAGTCAATCTTCCGATAAAAGGTGTTTGCCCAAGATACCACTTGGGAGCCGCACGCCGGCAAAGGCCAGCCGATGAAAGATAAAGATGAAAGAAAATTGGATTCACCAACTCGCCCCCAAGACCAAGGCTCGATGATTTGCCAGCCACCAATTTCTGGGCGGTATCGCTCAATGCAGCGTATACTAGAGATCTTGACCTCGAAGACACCCTGACAGCACGTCGCGCCTTCGCGATTGAGAGATTTCCCGGAAAGGCGAAACGTGGCGACTCTGACCGCTTCCTGAAGTCTGTTCCTGCAATTCCAATTCAGGTTAACCAGCGTTGATGTGAACCCGCCCACGGAGCAGGAGACAAACTATGTCCGCAGTCAACGGAGACAAAGCAAGATTTAACCGCCGGCGCAGAGCCAAAATCAGCCGCCGCGAAAGCAACCAACGGATGCTGAAGACGCTGGCAGAAAAGCACCTGATTCCTCCCCAGCCAGCGGTGATCGGACAGCCTTCTGCCAGCGGCCGCGAGTCCTAAGTGACATTGGTTTGCAGCCACTGCGCTCGGAGAAGCATTGCCGAAGCGAAGCCGGAAACAACACAAAAAGCAAGGATTACGCTAAGAAAGAGCAGAATATGAAGAACTTGTACGTCGGCAATTTACCCCACAGCACTACCGAACCCGAATTGCGCAACCTATTTGAGGCGCACGGGGCGGTGGAACGCGTCAGCCTCGTGACCGACCGCGAAACTGGACGCGCCCGCGGCTTCGCCTTCGTCGAAATGACCAACCCGGCTGAAGCCGATAAGGCGATCGCGGCGTTGAATGGAACCGAACTCGGGGGCCGCGCCTTGAAGATCAACGAGGCGAAGCCAAAGACTGATGCTCCGCGTGGCGGAGGCGGAGGCGGTGGAAAGCGCTTTGGCGGCGGAGGCGGCGGCAGCCGCGACGATTACCAGGGGCACGCACGCCAACCCCGCGAGCCGCGCTGGTAGGAGCAGCGCCAACCACAAGAATTGACTAAACTAGACGATGGGAGACCTCTATGCCAGGACGAGGACGATCAAGCTTCACCAAGCGCCAGAAAGAGCACACACGGCAGCAAAAACAACGCGATAAAGCCGAACGCCGCACGCAGCGCAAGACGGAAGAACCCTTAGCGACTTCGGGCGATGCCACCGAACTGGATTTGATCGAGTTGCAACGCCACGCCGCCGAGCAGGCGGCCATGTTCGGGATGGGCACAGATGATGCCGATATCACAAGCCTTCCCCGAGAACGGGAAACGGAGAAGACCGAACCGTAAGCTTTTATCCGTAGACATCTTTAATCAATAAGAAGTGAGGTTTTAAAAAAAGGCGCGTCTTCAAGACGCGCCTTTTTCGCTGGCTACATTTTACGTTTATGCGAACACTTCGCCCGGCAGCCTGGTCAGCGTGCGACTGGCCAAAGTGTTCTGCACCACGGGCTGAGACCGTTCGGCATTCGCCCAATCCACCTGCTTGCGCTCGATTTTCAATTTCAACGCGCGCTCGATGTGGCGCAGCTCGATGACCTCTCCGGCAGCCACCAGACTAGTAGCTAGCCCTTGTGAGCCAGCCCTTCCGGTTCGGCCCACGCGGTGGATGAAGTCTTCCGCCATCTTCGGCAGATCGTAGTTGATGACATGCGCAACATCATCCACATGCAGGCCGCGTGCGGCTACGTCCGTTGCCACCAGGATCTGAAACTTGCCGTCCTGGAATCCGCTCAGTGCTCCGTTACGTTGCGATTGCGAACGGTCTCCATGAATCATCGCCGCGGAGAAACCTTCGCGAACCAGTTCTTTGGCCAATCGTTCTGTCCCGCGTTTGGTGCGGGCAAAGATAAGAGTCTGACCTTTTTCGGCGTAGAGCAATTGCCGCAACACATCAGGCTTCTCGGCCGGACGGAGTTCGAAAGCCTGCAAGCGAACGCTCTCCACCGGCTTGAGCACCGATCCCAAGGCCACGCGCACTGGATCGCGCATGGCATCATGCACTAATCCAGCGACCGATTGTTCCAAGGTTGCGGAAAAGCACAGAGTCTGCCGGCCTTGCGGCAGGATGGCCAGAATGCGCCGGATCGCGGGCAGGAAGCCCATGTCGAGCATGCGATCGGCTTCATCGAGGACCAGAATCTCGACGCCGCGCAGGTCAATGAGCCGGCGAGTAATGAAATCCTGCAGGCGGCCGGGAGTGGCAATCACCAGGTTGGCTCCGCTACGCACCGACTGAATCTGCGCCTTTTCGGAGACGCCGCCGATCACCAGCGCAGCCCGTGATAATTCTCGGCCGCGCAGCTTTTCGTATTCTTCGTTGACCTGAATTGCGAGCTCGCGCGTGGGCAACAAAACCAGCACGCGGACTCTCTGCGACGGTTCGCGCTGCAACATTTCGATCACCGGGATCAGAAACGCCAGCGTCTTCCCCGTGCCGGTCTGCGCCGTCGCCAGCACGTCTTTGCCCTCAAGGGCGCACGGGATAGCCTGCTCCTGAATTGGTGTAGGGGTGATGAATTGTGCGTTCGCCAGCCTCTGCTGCAAAGCAGAAGATAGCGGCAGTTCGGTAAAACTTGTCATTCGTAATTGTTCTTTCTGGAGAGGCCTGATGTCATACACGTACAGTGAATTCCCACGCCGCTCATACTTGAGTTTTTGGATTTACGCTGAATAAACGGCGGGCAGGAAAAGCGGAGATGAATCTGATCCAGTGGATGGAACCCACAGGATCACCGCGTCACGAGCAAACCGTGGCAGTAGCGTTAGAAATACTGTAGCACAATTTCCGGTGCAGCGCGGCGGGACGCAGGCGAAAGCCAATCGATGGTAACTGCGCCGGCGCAGCTTGTGAGGAGCGCCGGGGGTGGCTCACGCGCCAGGACGGATCAGAGGGAGATCCCTTCGACTCCGAGGCAGGCTGTGCACTTCGCCTGAAGTACGGTTACGCCCGCGATGACGCCGACGTGTCACTTAGTCGTCGGCGTCATTATCATCGCCGGGCTGCATGGTACGCCGCTGATCCTGGACCGCGGGCGCATTCGGGTCGGCGCCCCGGGACGATGTCACCCCAGTGCCATACGTGTAGTAAAACTGCGGCGTTGTCCAGGCATTGTCCTGGATCTGGATGTTGGAATTGTGCGTCCCGGTTTTGGTGGGGCTGAAGGTAATGTTAAAGGTGCACGATGCACCGGCGGCTACCACCGAACCGCAATTGTTGGTCTGGGTGTAATAGGGTGATCCGACCGTGATCTGGCTGATATCGAGGGGTTGGTCTCCCGTGTTCTGGAAGGTTTCGGTGAGGGTCGAACTGGTGCCCACGACGACATTTCCGAAGTTGACTTGGCTGTGCCCGAGGGTCGCCACTGGCCCGGGGTCGGGACAGGTGCGCGTATTCAAAACCAGCGGCGGCAGTGGGTTCTGGCTGAAGTTGAAGGAAGCGGTCATATCGCTGGCATCGGCATCGCGCAGCGTAAGCGAGGACAGCCCAAACCGGTTTTCGATGAACTTCAGGACCGAAGAAAACTCATATTCGGTGTGATCAATGAAGCCCGGGATCGCATAGGGAGAAATAATGATCATCGGCACCCTCGGACCGAAGCCGTAATAGTCCGGATTGGCGGGAGCGGCGTGGTCGTAGAAGCCACCAAAATCATCCCATGTCAGGAAAATTGCCGTGGAACCCCAATCCGGTCCCTGCATGATCGCGTTGATCTGCTGTATGGTCCAGTTCTCTCCCGCGCAAGTGCTGTTGGGCGCGTGATCGTTGTCATTCGAGTCTGCGACGAGCCAGCTTACGGCCGGAAGGTTCCCGTTGGTTGCATCGCTGATAAAGTTATGCCAGTCCACGTCGTGTTCCGTCCACATATCGGTATTGCGAATGTGGTTAATGGCGTCATAAGTGTTGTAGACGTAACCGTTGGCATTCTGAATCGGCGCATACGAAGTCCACGAGATACCCGCATCGCTCAGCAGATCTCCCAGGGTCGTATTGTCAACGCACGGATAGATAGTGTTCTGCACCCCCTCGGGCGTCTGAGTAATTACGGTGGTGCCCGTCGCGGAGTCGCAGCCCCAGGATGTGGCTTGAATTCCTCCCGGCCCCACAGGATTAAAAATGATTTCGGCGCTGTCCGCCATGATGGTGTAAAGGTGATTCGGGAACGTCTCGCCGTGCAGCGACGAGAACGTGGCATCCGACAGAGCAAAGGTTTGAGCGTAGGTCCAGTAGTTCGGAATGTCGGTTTGATATAGCTGGCTCATCGACTTATAGTCGCCATCGATATTGCCCAGGTTGACCAGATCGAACTGGTTCATCAGGCCGCCATTGATGGCGGTCAAGGCGTCAACCCAGTCGTGTCCCATGTCGCGGACTTCATCGGTCAAGTGGTTGAGCGGAATGATCGAACCATCCGATACCGGGCCGCTGGTCGCGCCATTAGCTCCGGGGAAAGTGCCGAAGTAACTGTCGAAGCTGCGGTTTTCTTTGATGATGAAGACGATGTGCTGAATCTGGCTGATTCCGGCAGTGATTCCTGTCCCACTTAACCCAACAATCTGCGGGCTGCCACCTCCGTTGTCTGCCATCGAAATCGTTGCCGCTCGGGCGCCCGTCACGGTTGGGGTAAATGTCACGGTGATTTTGCAATTGCCGCCCACAGCGATGCTGCTTCCGCAAGTATTGGTTTGTGCGAAGTCCCCTGGATTGGTTCCGTTCAGAGTGATGACCACACTGGTGATCGAGTTGGTCGGGCTCACGTTGGTGACAGTCACGGTCTGCGAAGAACTGGTCGTTCCTACACCCTGGTTCCCGAAGGCTAAACTGCTGGTGGAAAACTCCACAATCGTCCCGGTGCCCGAAAGCGCGACCATCTGTGGGCTGCCCGTGGCGTTGTCGCTGATCGACAGGCTCGCCGTTCGCCCATTCTTGGCCAACGGCGTGAAGGTGATGCTGATGGTGCAACTCGCTCCGGCGGCTACGGATGTGCCGCAAGTGTTGGTCTGGCTGAAGTCTCCCGGGTTCGTGCCGGTTAGCGTGAAACTCGTGATGGTAAGCTTGCCTGTACCGCTATTGGTCAGCGTCACATTCTGCGCTGCGCTGCTGGTGTGGTAAAGCTGCGTTGGGAAGGTCAGAGTTGTGGGCGACAGAGTGACCGATGGACCTCCACTGATCCCCGTTCCGGTCAGGCCGGCAGTCTGCGGGCTGCCCGTCGCGCTGTCGGTGACTGTCACCGTGCCTGTGATCGTTCCGGTGGAGGTCGGGGCGAAACTTACGGTGAGGGTGCAACTCCCACCTACCTTGACTCCTGAGCCGCAGTTCTGCGTGAGTTCGTACTGGGCGCTCACGGTGATGCTCTTGATCTTGACCACAGTAGTTCCGGTATTGGTGAGCGTGATGTTCTGGCTGGCGCTCACGGTGCCTACTGCCTGCTGGCCGAACGTCAAACTCGTCGGGGAAAGGGTGACCGTCGTCGAACCCCGTGCCAGGCAGGCAAAGGAAATCAAAACACATCCCACAAGAGAAAGCCTCAGCACGTTCATAAGAACCCCCTAGGTGACGACTGGTAGCCAATCGCGCCAAACCCACAAATTTTCTGTCTTTGGGTCGGTCTACGCTCTCAGGCCGTAGAGCCCCTGGTCGGGCTGGAGGCTACTGATCCTGGGATCAGTGAGCATCCCACGGTCATCCCCGCTCGTCAAGATGAAGGATTTTGCAGCATGGAATGGGGGCCCCGGGCGGAGTCGAACCGCCGACCAACGGTTTAGGAAACCGCTGCTCTATCCATCTGAGCTACGGGGCCAGTAGGCGCGGGACCAACCCGCATTATCTCACGTAGGATTGTGCTTCCGTCGGAACCGGCACCGCCACCAACGCTGGCCTGGCGAACGGCAATTTGATCCATTGCGTAGCGCTTGGTCCGTTGATTCTTCGCGCCAGGCGCGAGCCAATGGCTACCGCCATCAGCGGCCAGCTACCGGCAAGTAGCCCCAGGGCCGGCCCGTGAAGCCCGTCTCGGAACGCGCGAACAAACCAGTAGACAGCCGGGCCGCCCAGGTAAGCGTAGCGCTCCAGGCGGTGCGCTGGCCCGCCGGGGTATTCTCCATTTTTTTCCTTACGTACGACAACACCCATGGCGTCTGCAAACCGCCCAACCTGATGCACCGTGTTGAGCTCGTGAATGCGATACGCGATGCTGGGATGCGACAGGATTTGAACGGTCTTGCACGAGAAGCCTAGTTTGACAGTCAGGTCTTCGAGCTCGCAGGGAAAGATTTCCCGGGTGAAGCCGCCTGCCTTCAGAAAGGTTTCGTGCTCGATGACGAAGGCGCTCGCGCTGCCGCGGTAGCAGTGGTCTTTGTGAATGATCGCATCGTACTCTGCGATCTCCATAGCTTGGCCAAAATCGCGCAGCCCCGGTTTGGGAGTCGCTCCCTCAAAAAAGAGCAGCTTGCAGAGAATGACCTTGGGCTTTTTCAGTTCGATGATCGAGGCGTAGAGATCAAGCGCCCAGGGAAGGAAACAGTCATCGCCATCAAGAAAAACCAGATAATCGCCGTGCGCCGTCGCCGCACCACTATTGCGCGCGGCATTGGCTCCAAGGTTCTTCTCGTGCCTGATCAGCTGAATCCGGTCGCCGTACTCCTTTAGAATTTGTCGTGAGCGGTCTGGAGAAGCGTCGTCGATAACGATGATTTCCTGGTCGGGGCCGGGCAGAACTAAGGCCGAATCTACCGCCTGGCGGATAAATCGTTCTTGCTTGTAGCACGTAATGATGATGCTGAATTTCGCCATTGGTCTTTCGGACGAAGATTCGTATGTAAAGAACTGTAACACTTAACCATATCGCGAAGCCAAAGGGGATGGGCGGACTTCCGCCTGGAGGTAGTTACGACGGTCACCAGGGCTGGTCACTTTGGGCATATTTTTCATTCGCTACCCGGTACGCGGCACTGGGCTGTGGGTTTGCCGCACGGGCGCAAATGGTTTACCCTCGCGGCTGGCGATCATGACGACAATTCAGTCCAACTTTGACCCAACCACCTTTTCACACGCGATGCGCCGTGAGATTTACGAGCAGCCGCAAGCCATCGCGAAGACCATTCAGCAGCATCTCGAAAACGATATTTTGTTCCCCGGCGAACTGCAAGCCCTCGAAAGTTCGTTATTAAGTTTTACGAAGCTGATCATTGCGGCCAGCGGATCGAGCCGCCACGCTGGTCTGGCGGGCGAAATCATGATCGAAGATCTATCCGGCGTAGCCGTCGACGTGGAATACGCCAGCGAATACTGCTATCGCTCGACGCACGCGGCGGTTGAACCGATCGTCATGGTGGTAACCCAATCCGGCGAGACCGCCGACACCATCGCCGCGCAGCGCGAGGCGCTCACGCGTGGGGTGAAGACGATTGCGGTATCCAATGTTGCCGGAGCCACGATTCCGCGCGAGGCCAGCGCGGCCTTGATTACAGGGGCCGGACCAGAACTGGCGGTTCCGGCCACGAAAAGCTTCACCACGCAGGTCACCGTCCTCTACTTGTTAGCTCTGTTTTTGGCGCGGAAACGTGGCCGCATGACCTCAGAAGTCACGCGCTCGTATCTACAGCGATTGAAGCAACTGCCGGGCGCGATCGAGGGCTGCCTGCGAACCTGGGACGAACTCGCCGAACAATACGGGCGACGGCATCACCAGGCAGAAAAGTTCTTGTACCTGGGACGCGGTGTCCATTACGCCATTGCCCGCGAAGGCGCCCTCAAGCTCAAAGAAATTTCTTACGCGCACGCCGAAGGTTATCCCGCCGGAGAGCTGAAACACGGACCCAACGCCCTGGTCGACGAAAAGCTCCCGGTTGTCGTGTTGGCCACGTGCGATCACAGCGATCCGGATTCTGTGCTGCGTTACCGGCGCACGCTCGATGTCATGAAAGAAGTGAAGTTACGGCGCGGACAAGTCGTCGCCGTGGCCACTGAAGGGGACATGGAAGTGGCCGAGGTGGCCGACGATGTTTTCTTCGTTCCGGCCGCTCCTGAGTTGCTGCTGCCTATTGTCGAGGTCATCCCGCTGCAATTATTCGCCTATTACGTGGCCACAAAAAAGGGATACAACGTTGACCGTCCGCGAAATCTGGTGAAAGCGGTGGTCACGGAGTGAGTAAGATTCGTATCGGAGTATCGCTTTAGCGATGGCGCAAACCGATTTCACGTTAATCACGCCTGCAGGCGCTGAGTGAACCTCGACTGAACCATGCCCAGCACTCCACACGTCGATCTCCAGGCCGCCGCCAAAGATGTCATGCGGCAACACGGCTTCCAACCAGACTTCTCCCCAGAGGTACAACAGCAACTGGCAGAGTTACGAGCCCATCCTCCAGCCGTGGTCGCGGGCGGAGCGGTGCGTGATCTGCGAAGCCTCTTGTGGTCGTCAATCGACAACGATACCTCGCGCGATCTCGATCAGATCGAAGTTGCCGAAGGTTTCGCTGACGGAGCCGTGAAGATAATGGTTGGTATTGCCGACCTCGACGCGTTCATCCCCAAGAACAGCGCCATCGATCAGCATGCCGCCTCGGAGACCACGACGGTATACGCGGGAGTCCGAAACTTTCCCATGCTGCCCGAGGAGCTTTCGACGGGCAAGACTTCGCTGCTCGAAAATCAAGACCGGCTCAGCGTGGTCACGGAATTTGTAGTGGATGGGAATGGAGAAATAAGATCCAGCAACGTTTATCGCGCGCTCGTGCGCAACCAGGCCCAGCTGCAATACAACTCGGTGGGAGCATGGCTGGAAGGCACGGCAACACCACCCGCGAAGGTTGCAGCATCGACCGATTTGCAAAACCAGCTGCGCATGCAGGACGCAGTGGCACAAAACCTGCGCAGCCGACGATATGAAGAAGGGGCGCTCAGTCTTGAGACCGAAGAACTGATGCCATTAGTAGTGAGCGACCGTGTCGTCGGCGTAGTGAAGCAGCAATCCAATCACGCCACGCAACTGATCGAGGATTTCATGATCGCGGCCAACGGCGTGGTCGCAAGAATGCTCGACAAAGTCTCATCGCTGCGCCGCATCGTGAAACAGCCGGAGCGCTGGGACCGTATCGTGCAACTCGCAGCTGGCTATGGAGAAAAGCTTCCCAGCGATCCCGATTCAAAGGCGCTCAACGATTTTCTGCTGAAGCGCAAGCGTGCCGATCCGGAGCATTTTGCGGACCTGTCGCTGGCGGTAATCAAGTTGATTGGCATGGGAGAGTACGTGTTGGAGCGTCCGGGCGACCCCGTGGCGGGCCACTTCGGCTTGGCCGTGCAGGACTATACGCACTCGACGGCTCCCAACCGCCGTTTCGCGGATATCGTGACGCAGCGCCTGGTAAAGGCCATGCTGGCCGCGCAGCCGAATCCTTATTCTGACGAGGAACTGTCCGCCATTGCTGCCAACTGCACCGCCAAAGGGGACGCCGCGCGCAAAGTCGAGCGCGAGATGTCAAAACGCCTGGCAGCCGTGGCAATGCAAAACCGCATTGGCGCCATTTTCGATGCCGTGGTCACCGGAGTCACTCCCAAAGGAACTTTTGTTCGCGCCCTGCAGCCTCAGGTCGAAGGATTATTGGCGCAGGGCCACACCGGCGTCGATGTGGGAGATCGCATGAAGGTCAAGCTAATTCGGACTGATGTGCAGCATGGCTACATCGACTTCGCAAAAGTCAGTACCTAGCAACGCAACTAACCGCCATGGTGTAATCGCTCGATATCCGCATTGGTATAGACGCGGCTGGCGTGCTGCGCGTGCGCCTTCGCATACGCCGCGAATTCTACGATAGTGACTCCGAAGCCGCGCTCACGCAGAGCCTGCGCGGTTGTGAACTGCCAGGCGCCGGTGTCTGCGATGCTAGCTGGAAGCGGCGTGCCGGATTCTGCCGGGGGAAGGCTAATCTCGAAGTCACCGGCCCAAGCGGTCCCGTAGTAAATCGGAAACAAATCGACCTGCGGCGGAGCATCGGGCTGCGACCCCGAAACAGTTCCCTTCTGCAGACCGGTGACAAGGCCATCGGTCCCATTGGTGGCGCCGACCTGAAGCGGCAGGGCCGACAACGACATCGATGGGGTCGAGATGGGACGAGCGTACTGCGGCGAACCAGCAGTCATCAAATACTGCGGTCCGTTCGCGAAGTTGGTATCTTGCGAAAAGGCCGTCCCAACCGAAAGTACGAGCAGCGGATAGAGAAAGAGAAGAAGCGGGATACGCATAAGAACTCCGTACAGCCAACGCCGACACTCATTATGATGCAGTTTCGGCGCCACGACCAGAGTTATTTGGCTCTAATTGCCATGACTGTCGAGGCTTTCGCCTCCGAGTTCCCGAAGGCGCTTGCGCTCCCGGCGTCCGGCGCGCAGCAAAAACCCCATGTAAGCGATGATGCCGAGGTTGACCAGCAAGATAAGAACGCGGAGCGCCGTGATACCACGCATGAGCGCGCGGATCTCGAGCGGCAGCAGCAATGCTCCCGAACCGAATGCCATCCATTCCGCCCAGGTAAGCTGGTTCCAGAGGCCATAGCCCTCCGCAAATCGAAGGGCCGAATAAACAAAGGCAAGTCTGGCCGCGGTCCACAGGCGGGCATCGGTGAGATCGTCGGCAAAATCGAGGAAAAGCTGAGCCGAGCGCCGGTCCGTGCTGATGTGCAGGAGCGCCAGCAAGCTCTCGGCGATTACCCATGTATCTTTGTGGATCAACAGAATGGCTACAATGCCAACCAAAAGAACCAAGATCCCTTTGGTTAGTTCGAAGGAGGCAACTGCCCGCAAAACACTTTTCTGCGCACGTTGCCGATCGAAAATCTTTGCTGGCGGAAGCATGCTTGCAAGGAATGGCCAGACTACCACGGAGAAGGTCGCAGGTCGATGGCCGCGGCGAGGCGTTGGTCCTCAGTCGTCAGTCAACCGCCGGAACCCGAAATATGACCCCGAAGGTCTCGCTGTCTTACAAGCTACTATCGACCAACGACGCCGCTCAGCGCGTCCCGTTGCGAATTGCAGCCCGTAATTCATTCACAATCTCCCGGGAAGCCCGGATCGCCGCTGCGTGCTGATTGGGATTGAAAGAAATTGCGCCCACGCGTGCATGGCCGCCGCCGCCATAGCGCTCGCAGATTTTCGCCAGATTTACAACCGGCTCCTGTGGCGCCCAAGGGTTCGATCCGACCGAGACCTTCACGCGAAAGCTGCTCTTGCTCAATCCAACGCTGTAGATGGATTCGGGATGGAGGAAGTACGGCACAAACTTGTTATAACCCTCAAGATCGTGATCGGTAACGTCGAAGAAAATCGTTCCGTCGATGCACTCCGTGCGCTGCTTCATGATCTCCAACGAGAGTTCGTGCCGTCGCAACAGAGGGGACAAGAGTGGAGCCACGAAAGGCACCTCGAGAATTTCGGCAAGGGGCTTGGTAGCCAGTAGCGGAATCAAATTTGGAACGAAGCGCTGGTCTGGCGCCGACTCGATGACCATGGTCAACTTCATGGCAGGAGCCTGCATCTCGACCGCGGTTTTGGCATCGGGATAAAGCGCACCATCGATTACGTCCGCCCAATGTACGAGTTCCTGGACCGGGGCCGGATCGAAGCCAAATCTCTGCTGCGCGACCAGGGCAATGAAACTGGTGCACGATTTAAAGTCCGGATCGTAGAACTTTCGATTGCTCTCATCGTGTTCGAAGTGAGCAGCGTCGGCGGGGGAAAGAAACGCGCTTTGATGGTGATCGAACCACCACGTGATTTTTGGCGAGCTGGAGTACTTGAAGTCGACAATAGCATTCTCGTCGCCATTGAAATCGGCCTCGTTGAATAGCGACCCCGCGCGGTGCAGCAGCCCGGAAAAGCTGAAGTCGGCGTCTTCGCGAATCCGCTCGCGATAAAAACGAGAGAACAGCGCAGCCGCGCAGGCGCCATCGAAACACTTATCGTGGTAAAAGACTCTGACTTTCAATCCAATCCCCAGGTACAAAGAATTCCCGCTGCCGAAAAGCGCATCAACTACATTTCAGTCGAGGGGTAAAAGCTAATAGGATTGACCGCTTACCGGAAGAAAGTCAAGAGCGACGAATCGAATAAGGCGTTCCCGGCCCAAGCACACCTCAGCCTGGCTGCGAATCCACTCCAGTCTATCGCCGAAGCCCAGCGCCTAACCAGCCTGTTTTTCCGCCATGTCGCCAATCACGGGCAGCTTAAACATCTGCCCCTGGTTGGCCTTGAGCAGCAGGACAATCCAGAGCACCAGTGCCCCGAGTCCTACCAGCAAGTGCAACGGTCCGGTAATGAAAAACATAAACGGCATGAACGTCAGCATCGTAAGAACAATCTGGATGGCGACCAGGGCCACGGTGAAAAAGATGCTCTGGAAAGAATGGAAGCGCACAAACCGGCTCTGGTTATAGGGCGCAGTCACCAGAAAGATGATCGCCGGTATGAAAGTCACATAGGCGAGCATTCCGGCCACATTGTCAGCCATTCCTGAGGCAGAGCCGGCGGAGGCAACCCCGACCCGGCCACCGTGCGCCGCGCACGCGGTCGTGCCGTCGGCAATTTGTGTACCACACACACTGCAAAACGCCATTGGTATCCCCTCTCTCATTCGACGATTAGTCGTTATGGAGAATCGCATCGTCGAAAGCGCCGCCTGCTTAGGCGGCATACGTTCAGCTCCAAACGGCGATGCGGAAAAATACCAGAAACCCGCATGGGAAGCAATCAACAAATCGGCCGGAGTGTTCGAATTACTTGATTCCGCGCCCATGCCGCGCAACCCAAGCCAACCGGAACTTCACCCATTTAAGAGGTTGACGTGGTGTAAACCGAAAGAGTACTGTTCTGTGCAAATTGAATCGAATTCTCTGCGCATCGAGACCCAGGAGCTATTGGATGTTCTGTTCGAGTTGTGGAAACGCCGTGGCCACGGACGAAAACTTCTGCCGAGTATGCGGAAAGCAGATTCTGACGCCAGTCGCGACGACAAATCCTCCCGTAGTGATGGGGGTGCCAGCGGTGCCGGCTCGAACAAGCGGAAAAGCAGTTGCTAGCTTGATCTGTGGCATTCTTTTCATTTTCATCTTGCCTGCGATCCTGGCTATTGTTCTTGGGCATCTTGCACTTTCCGAGATCAAGAGGAGCAATGGCCGAATCACGGGGAACGGTTTGGCGATTGCGGGACTCGTGCTAGGCTACTTCGGAGCAATCCCCTTCGCCCTGATTATTGCCGCTATCGCGATTCCGAACTTGTTGCGCGCTCGCATGGCCGCCAACGAATCGTCCGCGGCCGCCCTCGAGCACACCATCATCGTTGCCGAGGTGGGCTACCTCGGCGCTTATCCCCCGTACGGCTATGCCACGCTCGCCCAACTCGGCGGGTCTGCCTCGCCTTGTGTTCCGTCGCCGGCTGCTGCCTGTCTCATTGACAATAATCTGGCGACTAATGGTGAAGGCAATGGCAGGAACGGGTACACCTTGGCGGTAACCCCTGGCGGATCGGCGCTGACCGGTTGGCATTACTACGCCACGGCGGCGCCGTTGTCGAATGCTACCGGGACGCGATCGTTCTGCGCCGTCGATGATGGGGTGGTCCGCGTCGCGCCAGCGGGCACGATTACGGCCGCGACCAGTTACGAAGGCTGCCTGAGCTGGACGCCCTTGAGCAACTAAGGTGGAAGCCGATGAGGCAGAAAGTGGAGTTATACGGGAGGAATAAGAATGTTCTGTTCTCAATGCGGGGCAAACAATGCCGACAATGCGGTCGTTTGTAATCAGTGCGGCAGGACGTTGCAGGCCGGCGGCCCGCCAGCCTATGCACAACCGGCTCCGATCGTTCCGGCTACAGGCGTCTACGTGCAGAACTATCTGGTTTTCGCAATCCTCGCTACAATCCTTTGTTGCCTGCCGGCAGGCATTCCTGCGATCGTCTATGCCGCTCAAGTCAACGGCAAACTCGCCGCCGGAGATATAGCCGGCGCGCAGCAGTCTTCCAATAACGCGAAGTTGTGGTGCTGGATTTCGGCCGGCTTAGGACTCGGCGCAATAGCAATCTGGATCGTATTCGTAGCGCTCGGAGCCCTTAGCCACATGAACCGCTAGAGGACCGACTCGATCCATGGCAAATCACCGACAAAAAATGTTTCTGATCGTCGTGCTGGCTGCGGGCACTTCAGCACTAGCGATGCTGCTTCTTTTCGACCCGGCCACATCCGGACTGTTCCCTCCCTGCCCGCTGCGCTATTTTACCGGATGGTATTGTCCCGGCTGCGGTTCGTTGCGGGCCATGCATCAGCTTTTGCACGGTAATCTGCGCGCTGCGTGGGCGCTGAACCCGCTGGCGGTTCTATTGCTGCCATTCTTGATTTACGGAGCGGCTTCTTATGCGTCTCGCGAACTTAGGGGAAAATATCTGCCGCAAGTATTTCTGCCGGCGATTTACATCCGCGCACTGTACGCCGCCATCATTTTATTCGGCATAGCGCGAAACCTTCCCTTCCACCCATTCGACTGGTTGGCGCCGGGGGCGATGCTGCACCCGTGAGAAAGGACTGGGGTTTGAGCTCTTAGGGTTCGGGGACCAAGCCTACTAAAGGAAGTTGCCTAACACTCAGCCCCGTTTTTCTTCTTGCGGCAATCCTCGCACACACCGTAAATCTGGAACGTGTGTCGAGTCGTGGCATAGTTGTGTTTGCGGCCGATTTCCTGCTCCAAATGCTGCACTTCGCGGGAGAAGAATTCCACCGAACTGCCGCACTCAGTACAGACCATGTGATGATGGCTGCGCCGGTTGTATTGGTGCTCATAGCGCGCGATGCCATCGTGGAACGCGACCTCGCTGGCCAATCCGCATTCGGCGAGAAGCTTCAGCGTGCGGTAAACGGTAGTGTACCCAATGCCGGCGTCCTTCTTCTGAATCAGGCGATGAAGTTCGTCAGTGGAGAGATGGTCGCGGGTCTCAAGAAACGTACAGAGGATGGTGTCGCGCTGCGCGGTCTGCTTCAGGCCTACGCGTTTGAGATGGCGGTGGAGAATTTCCTGCGCCTCGCGCACCATCTCGCGCGAGATCGAAGGCTGGTCATCGATGCGCTTCTGCAACATGAAATGTCAGCATAGCATCGAGGCATCTTGAAAATGAAATTCATGTTCAAGAATAGACGCAAGACCGGTCGACGCGCCTGCAACCTGGAATTTTAGTCTTCTCTGGGATTGCCTTCGCTTTCCGATTCTTCCCGGCGCCAGAGTGCGAGGCCCTGTGCGCCAAGCGCGAGCGCTCCGAGGCTCTTCCGCGGAACGGAAATAGGGTCGCTTGGGCTGGATTTGGCGTTCTCCGCCTCGGCGGTTTGGCCCGCCATGATGGATTGGTTGGCAACGGTTTCGTACGCATAACCGCTCAGGTGAGCTTCCCACGTCCGCACGCCTCCGGCCTTGCCGTGAAACGTAACACTGAGCCGCGCCCATCCGAAATGCGTTTCACCGTCGATCTCGAACTTTAGCCCAAGATAACGGTTGCTTACGTTGGCCCACTCCAAGCCATAGTAGACGCTTCCATTCTTCGCCCAAAGCTCCTCGAACGCCATTGGCACATTACGACCCATCCACCCGTGGGGATGGTTACTCGACCCGATTTCAGCCCCTTCCGACAAAGCGGCCGCGTTACTGAAGCTGCTGATGCAGAACGAGGAGGGACAATTTATCTGGTTACCCGCCTGCGCATTCGCGTCTAGCTCCTGATATGTCCCAAAGGCCAAGGGGACGCCGCGTTCGGCAAGCACGAAATCGGTAATCCCATCGTGGTTGAGATCGAGATTGTAACGGCCATTGTGGCCAATATTTTGATTGGCCGGCGTATAGACGATCTCCGCTTCAGAGGGTTGTGCCATGGCCAGCAGAGTCACGCCCGCTATCCCCGCCGCAACCGTGTAGGCGTTCATCAACGAATGAATTGAACTGGAAAAGTTATAGGTGTTGTTGCCTGAACGGGAAGACTGCTTCATTATCCGCCTCCTGCACGAGGAAGGGATTCTGCCACGGGCAGAATCGAGCGTCAAGTATGAAGGAATTTGCGCAGTAGTGCGTCCATGCCTACTTGCATCCCATCATTCGCAATTACCTTCGGCACCCAGTATTTGTCTCCTGGGTAGGAATCACCCTACAATCGAGTTTCTCCATGAGCACTCCCGCTTCAACTCGCGTCTCTATGACTCGTCGGTCCATGGCCGCGCGGATCTTTTTCTGGCTGGTTTTGCTGATCCTTGTCGTAATCGGGGCGGTCGTGGGCGGCGCATATTTCATCGCCCGCTCCGCGCTGCCGCAACTCGACGGAAGCCTCGCCGTAAAAGGGCTGGCAGCGTCGGCAAAGGTCACGCGCGATGGCCACGGCGTGCCCGCAATCGAAGCTACGACCCTTGAGGATTTATTTTTCGCGCAAGGCTACGTCACCGCCCAAGACCGTCTGTGGCAAATGGACGTCATGCGCCGCTTCGCCTCAGGCGAACTCTCAGAAATTCTCGGGCCCGATACGCTCAAGATCGACCGCGAGCAGCGCATCCTCGGGCTCCGGGCAGCGGCGCGCAAAGCGATCCGATTCGTCTCCCCGCGGGATCTTTCATATTTCAACGCTTACGCACGCGGCGTGACTGCTTTCATCGAGGCACACCAGAGCAACCTTCCGATTGAGTTTCGCATTTTGAAATATCGTCCTAAGCCCTGGCAGGTGGAAGATTCGCTCGTCATCGCCAATCAAATGGTGAAGGATCTCAACTTCTACACCTTCAGCGACGCACTGAGGCGGGAAAAAGTTCTCGCCAAGCTGGGACCGGAGTTGACCGCTGATTTGTACGTGAACCGCTCTTTTCACGATCGCCCGCCCACGGTCATGAAAGAAGATTTAGGCAACGAAGACAATCAGAACGACTCTGACGACGAAGATGATGACGACGATGGCAGCCTCGACAACTCTGTAACCCAGCACCGAGGAATCGATGCGGGCGCAATCGAACTCTGGGCGCAGCAAGCTTTCGAAGCTCCTCGCGAGGCCATAGATGGATCGAACGACTGGGTAGTCTCCGGAGCGCACACAGTCACGGGCAAGCCCTTGCTTTCGGACGACATGCACCTCGGCCACCAACTGCCGAACCTGTGGTACGAGGCGCATCTCAAATCGGGCAGTTTAGATGTTACCGGCGTGACGCTGCCCGGAATGCCTTTCGTGATCGTTGGCCACAACCAGCGCATCGCCTGGGGCTTCACCAATATCGGGCCTACCGTGACCGATGGCTTTATCGAGAATTTCGACGCCCAGGGAGCCTACCAGACGCCGCAAGGCTGGCGGCAACCCGAGCATCGCGCAGAGGTGATTCACGTCAAAGGCCAGAGTGACCTGACGCTTGACGTCAGGACTACGCGCCACGGGCCGATCATCACCGATATTTTGCCGGGAGAGACGCGCCCGATCGCGCTTCGCTGGACCCTCTACGACGGCCTCCACATGCCGTTCTTCGATGTCGATAGCGCGCAGAACTGGGATGAATTCCGCAAGGCATTTTCCCTGCTCGACGCGCCGGGACAGAACGTGGTCTATGCTGACGTTGACGGCAACATTGGTTACCAGGCCACCGGCAAGGTTCCCATTCGCGCCTCAGGGGATGGCAGTCTTCCAGTCAGCGGGGCCGATGACGCCCACGAGTGGATCAACTACATTCCATTCGATAAACTTCCCAGCATCTACAATCCGGCCTCCGGTGTGATCGCCACTGCAAACGGGCGCATCACGCCGGATGACTATCCGTATTCAATCAGCACAACCTGGGAAGCGCCGTGGCGCACCGAGCGCATCTATCATGTTCTTGAGTCCGGGCGAAAGTTTGGTCCAGCGGACATGCTGGCGCTCGAAAATGATATCCACTCGGAATTCGATTTGTTCGCCGCCGAGCGTTTTGTCTACGCCGTCGACCACGCCTCGAAGCCCTCGCCTCGCGCCAAGCAAGCTGCCGACCTGATGCGCAACTGGGACGGGCGCATGCTCTTTTCTATGGCAGCGCCAACCATTGCCGTGCAGTCCTCCGCGGAGTTGACGCGCCTTCTGCTCGAACCTCGACTGGGGCCCGCGGCGCCAGAATCGGAAACGCAAAAAGCATCGTTAAGTTGGAAAACGTACCGGTGGCAGATGCAGACGGTTTGGCT
Source organism: uncultured Acidobacteriaceae bacterium (assembly GCA_963710965.1). Lineage (GTDB taxonomy): Bacteria > Acidobacteriota > Terriglobia > Terriglobales > Acidobacteriaceae > Sulfotelmatobacter. The sequence continues at coordinate 152,095 of CAVQCP010000049.1, forward strand.
GCAAAATGTGATACTGCATCAGCCCAAGCGCTGGCTGCCGGAAAAATATCGCAACTTCGACGAACTGCTCAGCGCCGCAGTCGAAGCCGCCGTAAACGCCCCGGAAGCGCCGAAAGAGCTGGCATCGTGGCGTTGGGGGAATTTCAATGCAGTGGAGATAGAGCATCCGGTGTTGGGGAAAGTCCCTGTAATCCGGCGCTGGTCCGCGCTCGGAGTGCACGAGCAGTCGGGCAGCAAATTCACCGTGAAAGCGGTCACGCGCCATCACGGCCCCTCCGAACGCTTCACCGCCAATCTCGCCGACCTCGATCAATCCACACTGAACACGGTGACGGGCCAAGGTGGCAACTTTCTGAGTCCCTACTATATGGATCAGTGGCCGGCCTGGTACGAAGGCTCAACGTTCAAGCTGCCCTTTACCACGCAGGCGCTCGAAGCAAGTAAAACTCACCAACTGCTGCTCGAACCGGCCAGGTAGTTGCCTCGCGGTTTTGAGCTGTCGATCGCTTGCCTCCGTTCATCCTCAGTACTGCCACGTGACATTCGGATAAAGACTGGGAACTCGATATCCGCGATAAGCATTGGAAGGAGTGGAAACGTCCATTTGCCACACCACTTGCGGAGTGGAAGTCTGGGTCACTTCCTGGATCTGCGACCCCACATTCGGACCGGGCGCAAATGCAGGAGCGTTCAAATCGAATTCAACATTGCCATCGGCCAGTTGATTGATGCTCCCGCCCCAAATCCCATAGTTCGGTTCCTGTTCGGCCCAAAGCAGATTGGCTACCATCGCACTTTCGTCGATCTGAAAAATTGTAGCCCGCGAGTAACAGGCCGGAGCGTTCTCACCTCCGCACAAGGTCCCATTTGTATCCAACACTCGATAATCCCCGTTGTCCCAGATGGCAAGGGTGGTTTCCGATCCGCTTTGGCTAATGATCTCGGGGTAGTGTTGAAAAGAAAACCACTCGCTCGGGTCATCACTCGCCGCACCGTCAACGTTCATCGCGAAGCCAGGGTTCCCTTGATAACCGAGTTCCCAAATGATGTCTCCGGTCCCCGCTCCGTTGTCGTAATCGATCTTGAGCACCCAGGACTGGTGGCGCATCGAGAGCAGCAGATTGCCGTCGCTCGGCGAATAGACAATCGCATTGCTGTGCGTCCAATCCGGCAAGCCATTCAGATGGCGTGTCACATCGAGGTGGTCGAAGCTGTTCCAAGCCCACACTGGATTCCAGTTCTGGTCTAAATCGATCAGGCCATCTCCAATGACTGCGGTTGTACCGGGATATCCTGGCAAATCCGTGAAATTCTTTGTAAAGTTCGCCAGCACGATTAAATGGCCGTTGGGGAGCGGGACGAAGTCATGGTGAAAAGTGCCGGGAAGAAAATCGAAACCTGCCGCGCCCATTTCTGCATCGAGCGTGGGCATGTCCAATTCGCGGATGATATTTCCGGCCAGGTCAACTTCGCGCAAAAGCGAAACCGTCGGCTGCAAAATACTTAACAGCATGTGCCCGTTCGACAGTAGCTTAAAAGTAAAGGCATAATTCCCTGGGCCGACATCGTAATACCAGATCGGGTTCGCGTCCCGGTCAGTGAAAAGCGCCGGTACGCTGGCGGTGGTAATGTCTATCATTTCTATGCCCGGATTCTCAGGCGAACTCGAGGAATGATCCGGCCGGCTCACGGCGAGCGACGGAAAGGCAATCGCCGGGAGTGGACCGGTAGTGAAGGTAAAGTCTCCGCTGCTGAGAGTAGCGCCAGTACCTGAGCATTGCGCCACGGCTTGCATGTGGTAAGCAGTCGACGCCTTCATCCCTGCGACCAGGATGCTGGACGTTTGCTGATAGCCGGCAATGGGATACCAGGCCGTACTTCTCCCATACGAGGTATCGGGACCAAACTCGACCATGACTTGTCCGGGGCATCCGACAGTCTGCATGTTGAACGAAGCGACCAATGGATTCTGCGTGCTCGCCACGGAGACATTACTGATCGCCGCGGGAAGTTCATACGGTCCTGCCCCGCAAGCGACGGTGCCGGCGCATGCGGCGAATATGGACACTAATACAGTGACCTTCCAAACAGAAATGCATCTCATTCTTGGAGCTCCCGAGCGAATTTCACACTGCCACAGCTCTGCCCTGTTCCTGAATTCCTCAGCTAAGGCAGTTGAGGCTAGATTGGTTGAGGCGTTGGCTTTCCTGGGAACGCTCAACTTCGGATATCTGAAGCCAACCCTTGGAGGGGCATCATAATTGAAAAACTCAGCTGCCGGTAGAATTTTCTTTTGACGAATAGGGATAGTTACGATTGGCCCTGGGAATTTCGCATCTTGCGCTGCAGCATTGTGAGCAGAGTGAAATCGAGTTGATGCCCGTGCCAATTCTTGAACTTCGTGCCAGCGCGTTCGGTATCAAGAATCCCGAAAGACCCTCTGAAGTTCCATAACGCCCAACCAGCCTGCAATTCACCAATCAGGTCGAGAGTGTCGTTAAACCAGGCGTAGGCGACTTCAGGAGCGGCGTATTTATTGCATCCGATCTCGCCGAAGTGGATAGGGATATTTTGAGCGGCTAAATCGGCCCACGGACTCAATGCCTTTCGAACCGTTTCCTTATCGGCAACAACCTTGCCATCGGCACTTTTCGCGGGCCAAGTAGGAACAGGCGCGTTATCAATTCCTGGCCGTGCCCATGGCGTGCGATAGTGGGTAACCTGGCCCGGAATGTAGTCGTGCGGGCTTTGCATCACCTTGGTCTCGAAAAGTTCAGCTACCGGTTTACCGCCAACGGGGTAACCATCCGAAATGATGAGCCGGCCGGAATCGATCTCTCGAATCGCTGCAATGGCTACCTTGGCGACGCGGGCGTAATCGCTGGCGCCCACTTCGACGGATTTCCCCGGCTCGTCGGGTTCATTCACTAGGTTGAAGCTGAGATTGGTGTTGGATATTCCTTTATAGCGCTTGGCAAAGAAAGACCACTGATGAGCAAATGCTTCTACAGTAGACGCATCGCTGTATACGCTGGTCTTCTCTTTCTCAATGTGGATGCCAGTGCTCTTTTCGTCCAGAGTATCGAGGATGCATTCGCCGGGGGCGCGGTGCAGGCAAATGTTGACGTGAATGCTATATTTCTCGCCCAGCCGGATGGCGCGATCGATGGGCTCGACCTTTCTTTCATCGATCTTCATGCTGTCCCTGGGATCAGTCCAGAAGCGATAGTCCATGGGCAGACGCACCCAGTTGAAGCCCCAATCTCGTATCCATCGAAAGTCGTCTTCCTTAAAACGCCCATCGTCCTGGTAAGGAAAGTACTTCATCCAGTCGGCGTCGGTGGAGAAATATTCGAGCAGATTAAAGCCGTACCATCTGGGATTGATCGTGCTGGGATTGATCGTGTTGGCCGCGGTCGCAGTTCGCGGAAGTCCCCCGAGCGCGGCGACCGCCACGGTTGCGGCCATAGACTTTAAAAGTGTGCGCCGATCTACCTGGGAGGCAGCCTGCCGTTGTTCGTCATTTGTCATTTTCTTAATTTCCCACGCTCTCTGAAAATCGCGGATTCAGTGACATCATGCGCAGCGTTTCAAGTCGGCGGCGAGCAAGCGATGGAATAAATGTTCCCCAGCTTCACGGCGGACGGATAGCCGACCGGCGCGATAGGCATGGGATTTCAGCCCGCGCTGCACGGCTTCGCAGATGCCGAGATCTTCCTCCTGCACGCGATTCCCGACGTTCACCGACTGCTCGTTATACTCGCGATGCGCTGCACTGACGCCGGCGAAGTAAAAATCGAAAATCACCTGGCAGTGATCCACGTCAACCGGGATTACAAGATTTGTATCCATGTATCCCTCATAGCAGTTAATCATGAAGTTTGGGTGTTGCCAGAAATACCAGGCGCGGTCGCCCCTGCGGGTGGCGCCGGTTGAGGCATCTTCGTCAGAAGCAACCATCGGGCTCGATTGCAAGCAATAACGATCTTCGTTTTCGATGGTGTACTGCTTGTAATCGAGGACGGAACTCAGCCCCTTGTGCAAATGCGGAACATGGTAGCCGCCGTCGAGATAGTTATCGACAAAAACTTTCCAGTTGCAATGGATATCGTAAGTTCGGCGATCAAAGTAATGCAGCCGGGAAATTCCGAGGGGCTCGGCTCTTTTCACGAGCCCCCCGAGGAAGTCGCTGAGCGGCGCTGCAGAATCATCGAGATTGACGAAGACAAAGCATTCCCAAGTCTCGACTCGTATGGGGACGAGCCCGTTCTGCGCGCGATCAAAATTCTCCACACCTTCGAACTCGGGCATGCCTTTGAGGGCGCCGTCGAGACCATAGTTCCAGCCGTGATAAGGGCAATGCAAAAGCGTCGCTTGCCCGCAGGGTTGAGTTACAACGGCGGCCGCGTGATGGCGGCAAACATTGTAGAAGGCACGCAGGACGCCGTCCTGGCCGCGCACAATCACCACCGGCTCGTCGGCCACGGTGGTAGCAACAAATTCCCCCGGCGATTGGAGCTGCTCGGTGCGAGCTACGAGCTGCCAGGTCTTGCTGAATACGTTCAGCCGCTCCAGTTCAGCGATCCGGGGATCGGTATACCAAGCTGCGGGAATGGTTTCAGACTGCGACAGAGGCGCGCGGTCGTCGTAACTGGACAGAATCTGCTCGATCGAAGTTGGCATGGACGGAAGCGTTCGGTAAAGCACTCCATCCTAATTCGAGTTGCGCAGAACGGCAACCGGCGGAAGCCCCGTGGGCGAAAGTGGAGAAATAGGTGCAGCGAGCAGGCTCTTCGGCAGAGCCTGCTCTAGAGGGTTGTGCGGAATTAGCCTACGTTGCGAAGGCGGCCGGGCTCGGCCTGCACCAGTGGAGCATCTACCAGATGCTCGCTCAGGAACCACACCTGCAATTCATTGCTTCGGAGTACGTCGCTGATCGCGAGATCGTTGGTGCCGTCGTCCCCGAGTTCGTCGGCTCGCTTCGCCAACTCGCGGCAGTGGCCGATGATGATCTGATGGGCATCGACTAGACGGGAAATCTGCACGGGCACTTCTTCCCTGCCCCGCGGTGGACGCTCGATGCGCGTGGTTTCGGCAACGTCAGGCGCCATGGCAATGGAGATACCACCCAGAAGTTGAATGCGTTCGGCGATGGTATCGACCAGCTCGGACTGTTCGCCATAATGCTTGTCGAACAGAAGGTGGAGCTGATAGAACGTTGGTCCCGCGACCTGCCAATGGGACTTCTTGTAGAGATCGCGAAGAGTCATGGTATCGGCCAGCAAGAGGTTAAGTTGCTCGGTCATTTCCAGACGGACCGGTTCTTCGAGGTCGAGAGGCAACATGTGCGAAACGGTTCCGTACTCCTGGATTTCGGGAGCACTCTGGTGGAGACGCGGTTGAGCGTTGACCTTGCCGCGCTCAGTAGTGGAAACCTTAATATTTCCGTCTTTTTTGGCCATCGATGTTTTCTCCTTGGCGCTTAGAAATCTTGCAAATGCAGACACCTGATTTGGTGATCTCCCGTATCAATTCTCCGTAGCAACAGCATTCGGCCATTTCTTCGATGCCACGGGCCGCGGATTGGATGCGGTCACGATGCGGAGCGCACAAAATTGATCGGTTGCGCAGATTCGAAATGGCACGAAAAGTTTGACGATGTCTACCGCATTGGCTATGATCGAACTGCGGGGTGGAGCAGTCTGGTAGCTCGTTGGGCTCATAACCCAAAGGTCGGTGGTTCAAATCCACCCCCCGCAACCAAACTTTTCAAAGGGTTACGAGCATCGGACGTTTTCACCGCAAAAAGGGCCATAATCCCGGCTCAGTAATGAAATGCGCTAAAACCACCGCGCTGGCAGCTCTTTTCCTCTTGCCTTCCTCACTTCTTGTCCTGCCTGAGTACCATCTGAACAACTTTGCTGTCCTCGCGTTTCGATTCCATCCGGGCGTTGCCTAAACGTTCATGGTGAGTGGTTGAAAGGAGGTTGCTGTTTTGCGAACGCAGGCGTCAGGGCCAGAGAAAAAGAGCGTAGGCGCCACACAAGCGGCCCACCGCGCCATCGCCTGCATCGGTAGACCGCGGTCGCCAGCCACGTAGGCAGCCGGCAGGGTGCCAGCCAAGCTGAACCGCTTTGTTCCGCCACCTCATCGTCCGCCGTTCGTTGGCGCTCCAACCAGGAAAAGGGTGCAGCTCCGCGCGCCGTGCGCCCCGATCACGAGTGCCTGCTCGATGTCAGCCGTCTTGGATGGCCCGGAGATGAAGACGCCGAATCCGGGGCGCTCGAGTCGAATCCGGTCATAGGCCTGGTGCATAGTATTGACAATCTGGCCGGCCGGCACGACCAGAACAAGGTGCTGGGCCACCACGAAGATCGCGCGATGCGGGCCGAGCGTGCTTCCCGGCACCCACACCGCGCCGTTCTCGGCGACGCCAAATTCGCCGCCTAGGATGGCGACATCGATCCCCTCGAGTTCGTGCGGATCTTTGAGCGCGGCGAGATCGATGTTGGGCCTACCTACGTCCGTAATCAGTGAGGCAACCTTGTGTGCCTGCCTGTAAAAGTCGAGTTTCCCGAGCTCACTGTTGATCTCCGCGAGACTTGTAACGCGAACGAATTTGCCGCCCACGGAGGCAAACGCCTCGGCAAACTGTCTCTCCGGGTCGGCGTAGGCAATGGCAGCCGGCGCTTCCGGCAGCAGCGAGCCCGGAGGCGCGTTGCGGCGCAAGGAGGTGAGGATGGCGTCCCGGCTGCTCACTTTGATTCCTTTTTCATAAGCTCGCGAAAGCTCTGTCGCGGCATCGGCGGCAGCTCGCGTTGGCGCCCCCATAGATTCCACGGACCATACACGAGAGCCCGAGGCAACCGCGGCACGATCGAGCGCATGAGGCTGCCTGCGAGCCGATAAGCCCATGGCCGCTCTAAAACGGCGCTCATTACTGCCATGCCAAAGCGCTTGTAAAGCGGTACTACCTTGTTTCGAACCAACTCTTGGCGGAAAGCATACAACTCGTGGTGCAGATCGATCTTCACTGGGCAAACATCGGAGCAGGAACCGCACAGGCTTGAGGCAAACGGGAGGCTGACAAACTTGCCGGGGTCGCGCAATGGCGCGAGTAGCGAGCCAATCGGGCCCGGGACGGTATAGCCATAGCTGTAGCCACCGGAGCGCCGGAACACTGGGCAGGTGTTCATGCAGGCGCCGCAGCGAATGCAGGAGAGCGAGCGCCGGAAAGTTTCCTGAGCGAGGATGGCGCTCCGGCCGTTGTCGACAATGACTACGTGAAGTTCGCCGCCGCGCATCGGACCTTGGAAGTGTGTGGTGTAAGTGGTCACGGGCTGCCCGGTTGCGCTGCGGGCGAGTAGTCGCAGGAAGATGGCGAGATCCCGAGTACGGGGCACGATCTTCTCGACGCCCATGCAGGCGATGTGCATCGGGGGCAGGCTCGTTCCCATGTCGGCGTTGCCTTCATTGGTGCAAACCACGAAGCCGCCGGTCTCGGCGATGGCGAAGTTGACCCCGGTGAGGCCGGCCTGCGCCGCCATGAACTTCTGCCGCAGATTGACGCGCGCTGCTTCGGTGAGATACTTCGGGTCGGAAGCACCCTCGGCTGTCCCGAGTTCTTTGTGAAATAGCTCGCCAATGTCTTCCTTCTTCAGGTGAATCGCGGGAAGCACGATGTGGCTCGGTAGCTCGTGGCGCAACTGCACGATGCGTTCACCGAGGTCGGTGTCGGTGACCTCGATGCCGTGTGCTTCGAGGTAGGGGTTCAGGTGGCACTCCTCGGTAAGCATCGACTTGGATTTCACCAGGCGGGTGAGGCCCCGATCCTCGAGAATACGGTGCACGATGGCGTTGTGCTCCTCGCCGTCCCGCGCCCAGTGCACCTGGATACCGTTGGCCTTGGCGTTGCGCTCAAACTCCTCCAGGTAATCGGCGATCCGCGACAAGGTGTGCGCCTTGATGGCCGCGGCGGCCTCGCGCAGAGCTTCCCATTCCGGAATGCTTTCTGCCTGACGATCGCGCTTCAGCCGTACGAACCACAGCGCCTGATCGTGCCAGTGAGCGCGGTTCTCATCCGCCGCAAAGCTCGCCGCCTTTTCCGCGTGTCCGATCATGTTCGTCCAATCAAGAGAGCTTCGCGCCCTCCAGGATTTCCGCAACGTGCATCACGCGCAGGGGCTTGTTCTCGCGGCGGATCAATCCGCCGAGATGCATAAGGCACGATGTATCAAAGCCGGCAATGATCTCGGCCCCCGCCTTCTCATGGTCGGCGATGCGGTCCCGGCCCATGAGGCAAGAAATTGCCTCCTCGTTCACGGCAAAGGTGCCGCCAAAACCGCAACACTCGTCGGAGCGGGTGAGTTCAACCAGTTCTATGCCCCGCAATTGACCAAGTAAGAATCGCACTTTGTTAAAGGGCCGCACCATCACTTCCGAGGAACGGCCAAGCCGCAGCTCCCGCAGACCGTGACAGCTCATGTGCAGTCCCACCTTAGCGGGGAAATCACCGTCAACCTTCACTACCCGTGCGATGTCCACCAGGTATTCGCAGAGCTCGAACGTCCTGGTGCGAAGGTGATCGAAGTCGGGCATCCCCTGCAACCACTGTGCGTAGTGGTTGCGCACCATGGAGACACAGCTTCCCGAGGGCGCGACTACGTAGTCATACTTGCCGAAAATCTTGAGGAATCTCTCGGCCAGCGGTCGCGCGTCTTCCGCACAGCCCGAGTTCGCCATGGGCTGGCCGCAGCATGTCTGCTCTTTGGGAAACTCGACATCAACGCCGAGACGCCTTAGCACTCGCAAAGTCGCAAGCCCCACTTGCGGGTAGAACTGATCGACGTAGCACGGTATGAAGAGACCTACTTTCGGCATCGAGTCCTCTCCACCACGAATAGTGGCGCTTACAGGCGAATCGCCGAGTTCAGTGCACCACCAGGTTCGTGAACGGCGATACATACGCCATCAGGAAAATAAATATTCCGACCAACGCGGCTAATGCAAGACTGTGCAGAAACACGTAGCGAAGAATGTCTCCCTCGTGTCCATACCACTGTGTAGCGGTCGAAGCCACTACGATGCTTTGGGCGTCGATCATCTTGCCCATCACGCCGCCGGTAGTATTCGCCGCTGCCATCAGCACCGGTGAGACATTCACTTGCTGCGCGGTGATTTTTTGCAGGCTGCCAAACAACACGTTCGACGAAGTATCCGAACCCGTCAGAGCCACGCCCAGCCAGCCCAGTAGCGTGCCAAAGAAAGGATAGAAGTGGCCGGTCCGCGCAAAGGCCAGGCCCATGGTCGCGTCGAGCCCGGAGTAGCGCGTCAGCATCCCGATGGCAAGCATCGCCGCAATTGTCAGCAATGAGAAGCGTACCTTCACAATCGTCTTTAGAAAGACGGAGAAGATGGTTCCCAAACTCTGCCCCATGATCACTCCGGAGAGAATGGCGGCGATCAGAATGCTCGTACCCGTCGCGCTCAGCCAGTTAAGGCTGAAGACAGCGCCTTCCTTGGTCGCCTTCGGAACCACGGGCGGTACGCGTTCGACCAGGTTGTTGAGCCCACTCACCTGGAATTGCGGGTTTGTAATCGCGCTCGGCTTGGGCGACATGGTTGCCAGTGAGGCGAACGCCTTTTCGGGAGTGTTCATCCAGATTTTTCCGGTTTGCGTGCCCCACAAGAAAACGATCGCGCTCAGGACGGCCCACGGTATCCATGCACGCGTGATCGCACTTCGCGAGTGCAGCATTTCACCGCGAGCGCTCTCTTCCTTCTCGCCCTCGAATCGCCAGATCTTTTTGGGATGCCAGACCAACAGGAACCCAATCAGGCACAGCATGGACACAACCGATGCCACCACGTTGACCAGCCAAGGACCGTGCAGGTTGGAGACCAGGATTTGAGGAATGGTAAACGAAACACCCGCCACCAGGATCGCAGGCCACACGTCCAGCATTCCTTCGAAGCCGACGAAGGCCCAGATCAGCCAGAAAGGAACGAGGATGCAAAAAGGTGCAAGAATGCGTCCCGCCATGGCTGCGAGCGTGAGCTCGCTGATTCCGGTCACCTTGCCGAGCGCGATGATCGGCGTTCCCAACGCTCCAAAAGCTACTGGTGCGGTATTGGCGATCAGCGAGAGGCCCGAGGCTTGCAGCGGCTTGAAGCCGAGTCCAATCAGCAGAGCGGCCGTCACCGCGACCGGAGTTCCAAACCCGGCCGCGCCTTCAAAGAACGCGCCGAAACAGAAGGCAATCAGCAACAACTGCAACCGGCGGTCTTGAGTGATTCCAGTCAGGCTGTGCTGCAGGATATGGAACTGTCCGGACTCGACCGTGAGTTGATACATAAAGATGACGTTCAACACGATCCAGCCGATCGGAAACAGACCATACCCGGCGCCATACACCGCGGTGGTCGCGGCCAGCCGTGCCGGCATGTGGAAGCCGAGGATCGCCGTGAGCAACGCAGTGGCGAGGCCGGCGAGAGCGGCATAGTGGGCCTTCACATGTCCCAACGCCAGCGTCCCCAGCAAAACCACTACGGGCAGGGCGGCCACCAGCGTGGAAAGCAACCAGTGCCCGATGGGATCGTAATTCTGCTGCCACGGTGCCGACAGCGGGTGCATCTTCAGAATTACGACCGCGACGACAGCAGCAGCGACAACGACGAAAGCCGACAGGATGAGATTCGGTTTCGGGTGAGATTGAGGAGATTTCTGTGCCTTCTCATCCGGGGAGTTGGGCAACGTCTTGGTTGCGTCCATGGAGTGTCTCCGTCAGCGGGCTAAAGAGAGGGCGGTTATGGGCTAGCATAAAGCCGCTCTTATGCGACGCAGAGCACGCTACCACATATTTGTATTTTCTGCCCAGCATTTACCGACATGGAAAAGTAAGTTGGTGTACACAATACTGGCCGAGCGACTTACACCTCCAATACGAACCCTCTGCAATCACTTCCAGAGGTGACTGGAATCACCGCTGGTTTCAGATTCGCCGATTAAGATGGAGGCAATTAAACGCCGTACACGTGCGGCCCGTCTTGACCGCGGTGACACGGCAATTGGCTCAGGTCGGACGGAAGGCCATCCCGAGCCTCTTCGGAGGACTTTATGGCCACTCCGCTTGCAGATCGCAGGAATTCTGCAGACCATGAGTTTGTTGACGGCGTCATCGCGAAATGGGCAGAGCGTCCCGGCGCGTTGCTGAGCATTCTGGAAGCGGCTCAGGATCATAACCTTCACAAATATCTCCCGGCGGAGTTGTTGCGTTACATTGCTGCCAAGACTCAAACGCCGCTGGCGCGCATTTACAGCGTCGCAACCTTTTACGCCCTGTTCAATCTGGAGCCGCAAGGGGACAACACGATCTGCATCTGCAGAGGCACGGCTTGCCATACGCGGGGCTCGCGCAACCTGTTGCAGAGCGCGCGTCTGAAACTGAAGTTGGGAGACATGGGCGACGACTCTGATTCGGAGAAGCTCGTGTTTACTACGGCGGATCACAAGATCACGGTGCGGACCGTCGCCTGTTTCGGACAGTGCGCGATGGCGCCCGTGGTGGAAGTGAACCATCGCATTTGCGGCCACGTGAATGAGGGCACGCTGGAGCGTGAGATCCAATTGATTCACGGGGAGAGTGATTGAGCCATGCCTCGAATCCAGGACATTGGAGCTTTCAGTGCAGTTCGTGAAGCGGGTATGGCTAAGCTGCTTCCGCCCGTACCGCGCATCGCCATCGGAATGGGAACCTGCGGCCGGGGGAATGGAGCCGAAGGATTGCGCCATGCTTTCGCGGAAGCCATCGATCGAACCGGCATTGATGTTTCGCTCACCATCGTCGGCTGCTTCGGGGCTTGTTTTCAGGAGCCGCTGATCAATGTGCGGCTTCCCGGTTCTCCGCTGGTAATTCTGCGGCGAGTGCAGGGGAACGAAGCGGTGCACATTCTTCACGATCTTTCCATGAAGAACATCACGCCCGATTACATCTACTGCAAGATCGAGGAATGGGACCATATCACGGGCCAGATTAAATACGGACGCGGGTATCCGGAAGTGCCGCTGTGGAATGAAATACCATTTTTCAAAGGGCAAAAGAAGACGGTCCTGCGCAATTGCGGCTTGATTAATCCCGACGATATCGAAGAGTACATTGCCATCGGCGGCTATCAGGCGCTCTACAAGGTTCTGATCGATGGCCGACCCGAGGCCATCATCGAGCAGATCAAATCGGCGAAGCTGCGGGGCCGCGGCGGCGCGGGATTTCTGACCGGAAACAAATGGGAATTTCTAGCCAAGGCAAAAGCCGACCGCAAGTTCATCATATGCAATGCGGACGAGGGCGACCCCGGCGCCTACATGAACCGCAATGAAATCGAAAGTGATCCCCACTCTTTGCTGGAAGGCATGATTATTGGCGGCTACGCGATGGGAGCAACCGAGGGGATCGTCTACATTCGCGCCGAGTATCCCCTCGCGGTGAATCGATTACGGCGCGCCATTGAACAGGCCCGTGAATACGGCATCCTCGGCGAAAACATTCTGGGCCGGGGATTCAAGTTCGATATTGAATTAGTCGAAGGCGCGGGAGCCTTCGTGTGCGGAGAGGAAACCGCTTTGATTGCATCGCTCGAGGGCGAGGCCGGGCGTCCGCGTCCCCGCCCTCCATTCCCTGCGCAGAAGGGTCTGTGGGGCAAGCCTACCAACATTAACAATGTGGAGACCTGGTATAACGCCACCCCCATCGTGACCAAAGGTCCCGCCTGGTTTACGGAGACTGGCAGTCCGAAGAGCCCGGGAACCAAGGTGTTTTCGCTGGTGGGCAAGATCCAAAATACTGGCCTGGTCGAGATGCCCCTGGGCACGCCGCTCAAAACATTTGTCTACGACATCGGGGAAGGCGCCGCCGAGGGACGGCAGGTGAAGGCCGTGCAGACCGGCGGTCCCTCGGGAGGATGTATTCCCTGCGAGATGTTTGAAACGCCCGTGGACTACGAAAGCCTGGCGCAGTTGGGCTCGATCATGGGATCGGGCGGCATGGTGGTAATGGATGAAGAAAACTGCATGGTGGATGTGGCCCGGTACTTCATCGAGTTCACTCACTCCGAGTCCTGCGGGAAGTGCATTCCCTGCCGGGTTGGTCTGAATAAATCTTTGCGCATCCTGAACCGGCTCACCGAGGGCGCGGGCACCATGCATCATCTCGAACTGCTGGATGAACTGAGCCGCTACATTCGGGAGTGCTCGTTATGCGGTCTGGGACAAACGGCTCCTAATCCGGTGCTGACCACGCTTCGCCATTTCCGCAATGAGTTTGAGGATCACATTGTGGCGCACCGCTGTCAGGCCGGAGTGTGCCAGGAACTGGCGCTCTCGCCATGTGAAAACAGTTGTCCGCTGCATATGAATATTCCGCGATTTCTGCAGTTGTACAAAGAAGGGCGGCTGGACGACGCGTTCGACTCGGTCATTATGGATAATCCTCTTCCAGCCTCGACCGGTCGCGTGTGCCAGCATCCCTGCGACCAGCGCTGCCGCCGCCAAACCATGGACGAGGCGGTGAACATGCGCGAGGTCCACCGCTTCATTGCGGACTCAGTCTTCGAGTCGGCTCATCGGAAGCAGGCGTTCCAGAGAATCATTTCGCGGAAACTGGAACCCACGGGCCGCAAGATCGCCATTGCCGGCGCCGGGCCGGCCGGGCTCACCGCGGCATTTTATCTGGCCATGTTGGGCCACGACGTCACCGTCTACGACAACATGCCGGAGGCCGGAGGGATGCTGCGATTCGCTCTGCCCGAATACCGGCTGCCGAAAGCCGCGCTGCGCCACGAAATCGAGCTGATCGAGCAACTGGGTGTGAAATTTGTTTTCAACACCCGCGTGGGAACCGACTTGTCGCTGAACGATCTCGAAGACCGATTCGATGGAGTCTTCCTCTCGATTGGAACCTGGAAAGAATCGTGGGTATATCAGCCGGGCACGGAGTTGAAGGGAGTGTATCCGGCATTGAGCTTTTTGGAAGCTGTTTCCAAGGGCGAAGACATCCAGATCGGGCGGAAGGTGGCTGTGATTGGAGGCGGGAACGCCGCCATTGATTCGGCTCGCACGGCACTGCGCAAGGGCGCACAGGTGACGGTATTTTATCGTCGCGAGCGCAAGGATATGCCCGCCATCGTGGAGGAAACCCAAGCCGCGGTCGAAGAAGGCGCCAGCCTGGTATTTCTGGCGGCTCCGCATCGCGTGATCGGCGACCAGAAGGGCAATGTCCGAGCCATTGAGATCGTCAAGACCCGGCTCTATGGCTACGACCTGTCGGGCCGCCGCAAGCCGGTGCTCACCGACGAGATCCAGCGCTTCGATTGCGACTCGGTGATTTTCGCCATCGGCGAGAGCGTGGACAAGGATTTTGTGCAAGGCTCGGGTCTGAGCCTGAAAGAAAGCGGCACCATTGAGGTGAACCGTTTCACGCTGGAAACCAGCCGTCCTCATTTCTACGCGGGCGGCGACCTGGTGACCGGTGCGTCGAACGTATCGAACGCCATGGCCTTTGGCAAACTCGCGGCCCGCAGCCTCGATCTGCAGCTGATGGAAGCCGACCGTTGGGACAAGATTTTTCTTATCCCGGAGTATGGGCAAACGCCGCCGCAGGAGCCGAGTCCGAGTTGGCGCCACACCGGGCGCGCCATCGCACCCCTGGTGCGGGTGCGGTCTTATGACGAGGTCATATCCGGCCTGGAAGCGGACGAAGTGCTGGACGAAGCGTGCCGTTGTCTACGCTGCGACGTGAAGGTTGCAGCGGCAACTTAAAGGAGCGATGCCGTGGTATCGAAAAAGCTGTCATTTCGAATCGACGGGGAGCTGATCTCAGCGACGGAAGGAGAGACGATTCTGCACGCGGCCCAGGCCAACGGCAAATACATTCCGACGCTATGCGCGCTGGAGGGACTCACTCCGGTGGGCGCTTGCCGCATCTGCCTCGTGGAAGTCTCCGGCATCGATCGTCTCATTCCCGCCTGCACCACTCCGGTGCAGGAGGGGATGTCGGTCATCACGAATTCTGCAAAGCTCACGCAGTACCGCAGGATTTCTTTAGAGCTGCTCTTTGTCGAACGCAATCATGTCTGCGCCGTCTGTGTTTCGAACGGTCACTGCGAACTGCAGTCGATGGCGACCGCCATGGGCATCACCACGGTGCGCTTTGCTTATAACTATCCCAAGCTGGCGATCGACCTGTCTCATCCGCGCTACGTTCTGGATCACAACCGTTGCATTCTTTGCACGCGCTGCGTGCGAGTGTGTGCCGAATTGGAGGGTGCGCACGTGTGGGAGATGACCAGCCGCGGCATCCAGGCGAGGATCGTCAGCGACTTGAATCAGCAGTGGGGTCAGTCGAGTACCTGCACCAACTGCGGAAAATGCGTGCAGACGTGCCCCACCGGAGCTCTCGCCGAAAAGGGGCGGGCGGTTGAGGAGATGCAGAAAAGCAACGAGCATATCTCGGCTCTGCTACGCCAGAAAGGAGTACCCGCGTGAAAAAAGTAAAAGTTGCCACGCTCTGGCTGGATGGGTGCTCCGGTTGCCACATGTCGTTTCTCGATATGGATGCGGCCATCATCTCTCTCGCCCGCAAAATCGATATTGTCTATGGTCCCCTGGTCGACGCGCAGGAATTTCCCGATGACGTGGACGTAACTCTGGTGGAAGGTGCAGTAAGTTCTCAGGACGACCTCAACAAAATCCAAAAAGTCCGTCAGCACACGCATCTGCTGATTGCTCTCGGCGACTGCGCTGTCACCGGCAACGTACCGGCCATGCGCAACTCCATCCCGACCAACAAACTGTTGCAGTCCATCTATGTGGAAGGCGCGCAGGAGGGGAAGGTCATTCCAACCTTGGGAGTTCCTTTGTTGCTGAAGCACGCTCGCCCCTTGCGGGAGTTCGTCAAAGTCGATTTATGTCTGCCCGGTTGCCCGCCGCCGGCCAAGAACATTTCGCTGGTCCTTAACAACCTGCTGGAGGGACGAAAGCCGGAAGCGAACCTTACGGTGAAGTTCGGATAGGAGCGCGCGATGAAGCGCATCACAATCGACCCAGTCACGAGGATTGAAGGACACGCGAAGATCACCATTCAACTGGATAACGATGGCCACGTTGCCAACACCGAGTTTCACGTCACCCAGGTGCGCGGCTTCGAAAAGATCACCGAGGGCCGTCCCTATTACGAAATGCCCGGCATCACCGCGCGCATCTGCGGTATCTGTCCCGTAAGCCACCTTCTCGCTTCGGCCAAGGCCTGCGATTCCATCATGGCCGTCAGGATTCCGCCCGCGGCTCGCAAACTGCGTGAACTCTTGCACTGCGCACAAATGGTGCAGTCCCATGCTCTGAGCTTCTTCTACCTTTCCGCGCCGGACCTGCTGTTAGGCATGGATTCCGATCCCGCCACCCGCAATGTGCTGGGAGTCATTGCGGCCCATCCCGAGCTGGCTCGCGACGGGATCGATTTGCGGAAGTTCGGCCTCCACGTCATCGAGTTGCTGGCGCAGGAGCGCGTTCATCCTTCGTGGGTAGTACCCGGCGGTGTAGCCACACCTCTTTCGGCGGCGGCGCGGGACCGTATTCTCGCCGAATTGCCCGAAGCCCGGGCCATTGCCGAGCGGACCCTCCAATTCTTCAAAGGCGCGCTCGATAACTACAGCGATGAGATCGCCTCTTTCGGTACCGCGCCAACCATGTATGCAGGATTAGTCGATGCCCAGGGTCAGCTGCAGTTTTACGACGGTGGCTTACGTTTTCGCGGTCCAGCCGGTGAAATCATTGAAGACCACATCGCCGCCGAAGACTACAGCAACTGGATCGGAGAAGCTAGCCTGCGGGAGTCGTATCTGAAGGCGCCCTATTACAAGCCAAAAGGGCCGGCAGACGGGGTCTACCGCGTGGGGCCGCTGGCGCGATTGAATGCCGCCGACCGCTGCGGTACTCCGGTAGCCGATGCCGCGCTGCAGGAGTTTCACGAGCGCTTCGGCGCTCCGGCGCACAGTTCCTTCCTGTACCACTATGCCCGGCTGATTGAGATCACTTACGCCATCGAAAGTATGGAAAGGTTATTGGCGGATCGACAGATTCTGGAAGAGCACGTCCGCGCAACCGCAGGCGTGAACGCGCTTGAAGGGGTTGGAATGATCGAGGCGCCGCGAGGCGTTCTCATTCACCATTACAAGGTCAACGATGCCGGCGCCATCGTCTGGGCAAACCTCATCGTCGCCACCGGGCATAATAATTTCGCTATCGGACGCAGCATTCGACAAGTGAGCGAGCATTTTATCGATGGAAAAAAGCTGCAGGAGGGCATGCTGAACCGGGTTTCGGCCGTGGTGCGCGCCTACGACCCTTGCTTAAGTTGCTCGACTCATGCTCTGGGAGAAGTTGCTCTCCGCGTGCAATTGCTCAGTCGAACCGGTGAGTTACTGGACGAGGTCGTCCGCTCCTGAGTGGAGAATGGGCGCAAGGAATCATTTGGTACATGAACCTCCCCTCGTGGCTTGGTGATATCCCGATTCTGGATCAGCAGCGTATTCACCTGTGACGATTTTCACTTCCCTGTAGTGGCCCTCGACGATTGCGCGGTATAATCCTGCCTCAAGGCGAGTTGTATTGGGAGCCCCAGCAATGTGGCTTCTGAGACTCCCGCGAGTGCGTGACTTTGAATCGCAGCGATCATCATCGAACTAATAATCGGCCTCAGCATAGATCTCAGAACCGAGCGGACAAAGAATGAAATTCGGGGAAAAATACGAGCTTCGGGAATCGCTCACCACGGGTGCGGTAGAGACTTTTGTGGCCAACGATAAGATCAGGGGCCAGCGCGTTTTAGTGCACATTCTGGATTGTGGGCTCCAGCAACCCAACCAACCCACCGTGCAATGGGCTCTCGACGCCTTTCGCCATGTCGCTCCGGAGCCCGCCGGGCTCGTGCTGGAAGCAGGCCGGTACAGCGGAACGCTTTACGCTTACATTGTTACGCAGATGCCGGAAAAGGCCGTACTGACCGATTGGGTGCAGCGTTACCAGGCGCAGGCAACCGAAACGCACGAAATTCCTACACCGGTTTTTCAGTCGAAAGCGCAGGGCGACGCGCCCACGGCTGAGGCCACCCCTGAGGAACTGGCGCGTCCTTTCCCCCCATTCACTCAGGCATTCCAGAATTTGGAAACGCCGCTGAAGCCGCAGGCTCCGGAGATTGACCTCAAGAAAACCAAGCCGGATGTTGACATAAGAAAAACCAGATTGTTTGCCGCGCCTCAACCGAGAGTCGGCGTTTCGAACCTGGGCGCGGCAGCCTTGGGCGGGCCGGATCTGGGTGAGTCAAAGCCCGGTGCCTCACCAGAGCCACCGCGGATTCCTACGGCGCCCGATATCATTGCTCCACTTGCATCGGCGCCTCCAAAGACTGCTCCAATTGTCACTACCCCGCCAGAGTTTTATCGCACGGACTTGGCTAAGAACGTCCCTCCCGAGCCAGTCGCGCCCCCCAGTGGTTACAATCCCAAGCCCGGCGAGTTCACCAGTTTTTTCCAGGGACCATTCCACGGAGATGAGCCGACGCCGGTTCGCGGAATGTCTCCGCAAGAGATCGAACCTCCACGCAAGAGCGTAGGCGAGTTTACCGCTGTCTTCGGCACTCTATCGGCACCGCCGCAAAAAACGTCATCAGAAGCCGACGCGGCGATGGATGACACGCAATCCGGACTGAACGTTGGATGGCTGAACGACTCTGAGATTCCTCACACCCCCAGTACGACTTCATCACCGCCAGTCGGTAGTCTGCCCCGAGCAGTCAGCAGCCCAGCGGCGCCCGCCCCGCCGGTCCTTCCGCCACCACCTCCCTCCTATGTAGCGTCGACGCCGATCTTTCCGACTCCTCTGCCGCCCAAACCGGCTGTGCCCCCACTGTCGGTCCCGCCGATCCCGATTCCATCGCCCGTAGCGGCGCCTCCGTTACCGACGGTAACGCCCGCTGATGTGGTCCGGCGGGCATTTTCAAACCCCGGCATTGAGCCCATTGCAAGTCCGCCTCCCGTGTCTGTCCAGCCGGCGATGGCAAGCAGTCCAAGTCCGTACACGCAAATCATAAAGCGCCAGGATCTGCCTTCTGCGGCAGCTACCACGGGCGCCGAAGCGGGGCCGGCTGCCGCCAAGCCGGCGGCACTGCCGAAAATAGCTCCGCCCTCCGTACCCAAATTAGCCGCGCCGGAGCCGCCGAAGCTAGATAAGCCGGCGGCTCCGCCCACCATCTCCTACTGGCCGCTGATCCTGACCTTGACGGTACTTTTCTTTATTGCGGTTCTGCTGGTGCTTTATTTCGTGCTGAAGCATTGAGCCGAAAATGAGGCGAACCGTACCCCGGTTCAGTTCGCCTGTGGCAGAAGGATAATCAGTTCCAGCGTAGGATTCGGAAGCTCTCCCGGAACAAAAGCGGCAAAATTGCGAGCGCGGTTGATCGCTTCCCATGCGGCTCCGGACTGGTTGAGGGCGAAATACTGATATTTCAATTTCACGGGAATCGCGCTCGGTGGATTGGGCAAGTGCCGCACCTGCAGGCCAGGTAGAGCCTGTCTCACCAAATGCTCGATGTGGGTAGCGGAACAAACCTTCACCAACTGCGGCACTTTCCGAATGATGTTTTCTTCGCTGGTCTCGGCGCTCACTGCGAGGTACATGCGCGTGTTCACCAGATACTTGTCGTGGTCGATGGCCGTGGCATAAATCGAGTCCTGCACCAGCTTCAGCGGGAGCGAAATCAGGTTCGTCGGCACTACCGTTTCGAGCAACGACCGCAACTTCTCGTCGAGTTCGGAAAAAATCGGGCCCAGAGAATCGTGTACGTACAGCGGCAGATCGCGAGGCCGCATTTTTTGCGAAAACGTGGTTAGGGATCCCGCTAGCGCAATCATGGCGGCATAAAGCTCTTCCGGGTGACCCTTCTTGCTCTCGTACAAGTGGGAAAAAACCGGGAAGTTCGAGTTCACCGTATAGAGCAACCAGAAATTGGCAATATCGGAAGCGGTGAAATCTGCCAGGCTCTGATTTTTCTGGCGCCGTCCCGCCGAAAGCTGCGTACTTCGGGCTGAAAGCAGTTCCACCAGCCCCCGCAGCAATCCCACCAGGTATTCGCTGGCCCCGATTTCGATGAGCGGCGGAATAAACCGCGGGTTGAGTTGAAACGTGCCCGCGGTGGTCCGTTCTACATTGGCGACACGCAGCACGGAAGCGCCTTCGCGATTCTCCGAGTCGGCGAGAAAGCGCATGTTTTTGCGAGCAACCTGGATTGGCTTTTCGCCTATGCCTGTATTCTCGTCGCGGAAAGAGGTTACCTCCGCGAGATAGCGCGTGCCAGCCTCTTTTCCACTGGAAACATTCAGCCCCAGTTGGCGGTGGTCAGGAATTGCCAGGTAAATATCCAGATCTTTTGTGTCGGGCTCGAAAAACTCCTCCAGAGACTTGGACGGAGGAGGAGGATCCGCTTCCGGAATCTCGAACAGGAGTCCGTCAGGGAAAATTCCGGCGGCGCGTGTGAGGGCGAACTGTCCTTCGGTCAGCAACTCCCCATTGATGGCTAGCTCGCGGAATCCCCATGGGCAGAACTTCAGCGCTTGCAGGCGGAAATTGAGCGCGTCCTCAAGAAAGCGATCCTGCACCTGGAGATGCTGCGGCGTCAGGAGCGTACCCTTGGTCCAGAGAACTGGTTTCAGCTGCTTCATAGATCGCGGCGCGACCGTGCTCGCCCAAGATATTCGCCTAGAATCGTGCCCAGGCTATTTTTAACACGGCTGCCCACAATAGCAATTTCTGAGCCGGGAAGCAAAGGACAAATGCAGGCAAGGATCGCTCAAGGAATTGCAGTGCCTTATACGTGAACCGATTTAATCCGATGACTCACCGATTGGAGGGGACGGGCCAGCGCAACCTTAATTATTATAGCGATTGTTCCTCGTCGTCGCCAGACTTCCAAAGGCCTTCCATAAAACTGATCCACTCCTGCGCGCGGGCGCGCCACAGACGTGGAATCGTTCGGGAAAACACCGCCAGGCCAAAATCTCCTCGGGCCCGGCGCAGCACTAATCTGATTTCCTCAACCAGCACTTCGGGAATGGATTCATCGTTCTCCAGGGTTTCCAACAACTCAAACATATCGGGGGCGGCGGCGATCAGGCTGGCATTCGCATTAGCATCGCCATCGGTTTCCATGGACGCAACCGGCTGACCGCACCGATCAATCACCCGCGACCACTTCGCCGGGTCAATGCGCCACATGCCGGAGGTAACTTTGGTTTTGGACATCACCGATTCCTTCGGGAAGGGGGCTCCCCTCCAAGTACAACTGGTTCTGTGTCTATTATTTAGGATGCCACTCGGTTCTTCAAGGTTACTAAGGTCTTTCGAGGGTTAACAATAGGGGTTCTGCTGGGGCCAGCCGGGCCATCGCAGAAAGCTTTATGCTGACTATGGAAAGGAGCGAGTGTCAGGGAAGTCCCCGTCGGATTCCCACAATCCCGCTTGCGAGCGTACCCGAACTCGCCAGCCCCGCCGTGTTGGATGATAACGCCGATAAAAAGTCATGAACCCGTGATTTGCAGGTTGACAGCTCACTGAAAGTAGATCGTCGGTTCCTCGGGTCAATGTCCTCTTCCATGCGGCTTTTCCCGTCAAAGCCAGATGGATAGGATCCATATGGCCATCTGCGGTTTGGGCAACTGCTGGGATCAAATGATCGTGAACGACTTGAATTGGAGTGGTGAGCGGTCCATTATAAGTGCCCGCTTCTGCTGTCAAGTCTACGGACACCAGATAGGTTGGGGCGGGTGCGCCGCGAAGCGGAACAGGATCAAGTTGTGCTAAAGGAGCCTCAAGGGGAAGCCGATCCAGCAATTCATCTTTGCAACCACGAAGCTCCAAAACAGCAGGCGTCTCAGAATGTGACCGTCCCGCCGCCCATTCGTGCTCAACAACGGCGGGGCTCAATCGTGGATCAAGCGATAGGCGGAGATGTTTGCAGCCGAGACCCTGGGTGTCTGCCAGAGCGGTCGACGCGAGGCTAACCAGACAAAGCAGAATCCAGCGCATCATGGAACCCTATCGACTTCCTTTCCTTCGATCAGTCCCTCATTGGTCTGCACTGCCTTCATTAGCGTATCGATCTGCGATTTCACATCCTTGTCCAGATCTACGCCAGCTTTTTTCAGATCAGCCAAATACTTCTCAGTATCGTTTTCACTAGAGGGCGTGAGTTTGTTGATCGCGTCGCGCACCTTCATATCGCCATACGTGGAAAGGTAGAGAGCGCGCTGCGCCGCTCGGCCGGCATCCAGCGTGGCGAATACGGCAAATTTCCCGGC
The DNA here is from genome assembly GCA_963710965.1 of uncultured Acidobacteriaceae bacterium. GTDB lineage: Bacteria > Acidobacteriota > Terriglobia > Terriglobales > Acidobacteriaceae > Sulfotelmatobacter. The sequence goes on from CAVQCP010000049.1 coordinate 174,496, forward strand.
CGCTCCCGGCACCGACCCAATCTTCGATTCGGCACCTCGAAGATTGCCAGGATTATTCGCTCTCCACGCCAGCGAACCACCTACTTTTACCGTTGTCGCGTACGCTATGTAGCGACGCCACTGCTTCGGAGTGCTAGCGGCCGCCTTGTTCACAGCGACAATCGTGGAACTCGATAACTCTCCTCCCGCCACAATCGTGCCGTGAATCGTGAGCTTAGCCTTCGTCTTGCTCGTGTCCAAAGGACCGGGGTGGTTCCACTTGTCCATCTCGGGATCACGGCCCGTCCCCCGACCACTTGTGAACCCACCAGCCCCGCCGGAGAAGGCGGGGGAACTAGGATGAACGCAGTCGTAATCATTCTCCGGCATAGTGAGTCAGTCTCCTCTATTCCAAAATCAGTCTCTCTGCTGACTGGACCATCGCGCCTTCCTGCCGCGACCGTAAGGCTCGTGTTGCATTTGCGAAGACCTTTGCTAAAATGCCGTGCAACCACCCGGAGGTTCTATATGCCAATGCAAGTTTGCATGGGAGCGACCATGATGTGCACCATGGGGATGGCGCCGAGTTCGCTGGTCGTTCTTCCCACCAATCGGGTCATGACTGACGACGTTCCAGACGCTAACATCATGGACAACATTCCGCTGGTAAACATCATGCCATTCGGCATGTGCATGTCGCCAGCCAATCCCATGGTCGCCGCAGCGACGGCGGCAGCCCTGGGCGTGCTTACTCCTATGCCTTGTATCCCGGCCACGGTGGCGCCGTGGGTTCCCGGAGCGCCGACGGTACTGCTCGCAAATATGCCGACGCTGGATAACACGTCCACGCTGATGTGCATGTGGGCCGGCGTGATCTCCTTTGTCGACCCCGGTGAATTTACGGTAAACGTGCCGTAAGCAGGACCTCGTGCCCATTCACGGGGAGACTGGAGGGGTGATATGCCTGACAGGATTCCGGGGCACACATGTCAAGAAACGAAGCCGGTAAGCATTAAAGACGGTGGAAGCGCTCTTGCGCCAACCCCAACGTGCGGACCCACTGGTGGGAGCGTTTGGCGATCTTCCAACAGGGTCTTTGGTATATTCGAGCCGCGTGAAGAACTAGCCCCTGAGTTCGGCGCGTGTTACCAGCCCGTAGAAACGAGACTTTGCCTAACTCCCGTAGAAAAGCAAATGCTTGCTGCGTTACGCTTACAACGCGCAAACATTATTGCGGCCGAGCAGCGTTTCCGCGTTGACCGGCGCGCCATCGCCGGTGCAATCGCCTGGGAGATGATGGAAGACCCCATGACGCGCTTCCGCGAGCATGATCCGCTTCCCGCCAGAGGGATGGGTTGGGGGCAGATTCATCGATATAGCCTCAGGCTGTCCAGCCTGCTTGGCGCCAGTACCATAGCGCAGGAGGTGGAAGACGCCGGCTATCTGCCGAAGCAGTCGGATTCGGAAAGAAAGAGGATATGTTCAAGCCCTGAAGGCTCGATCATATACATTGGCGGCATTATGGCAGCCATCGCGGAAGTTCCGGAGAGCATGGGCTTTGAAGAGGATATTCGAAGCAATCCAGCGATCCTGACAAATGTTTACCACGGCAAAACGCTCAAGAGCTGGCGGGCGGACCTCGCGAAGAAATTATCTACAAAGGGCAGGAGTGCTACGTTCGAAGCTGGCACTGACATGGCAATCTGGGTGGGGAGAAATCTGACTTTCCTGGAGGAGGCTGTGGGCAGCCCCGATCTTCCCGAGAGCGCGCCCGGCTATACCAGTCCGTTGCCGGATCAGTCCATCATCGTTGGGAGAGGCTCGGCCCTCTCCGACATCGCGCAAGCGCAATACGGGAGCGCGGACTTGTGGCCTCTGATTTACGATAGCAATCGGGCAACAATCGGCGCGAATCCCAACCTCATCCAGCCCGGCACCAAGCTGACGCTCCCACCACTGTCTCGGTACACCGATCAAGAAATCGCCGATGCGAAACGGCGGGCACCAAGCTGGAAGAATTACAAATGACACGCCGGTAACATTTCAAGTACCAGTGCAATAGGAAATGCTTCCCATCCGTGGGGAAGCAATTCCGTAAACCGGCTTGGCCTGCACAAAACGGCTCAAAAACACTCAATTCGCTCTACCGACCGGAACCCAGTTTTGGGGTTATATAGGACTTCGCAACGCGAAATCTTCTCGGGCATCTTTTGGGTCAGGGATATGGCTGTGTCCCGGTAAATACAGGAAAGCCACAAATCGTCGGTGGCTCCGGAAAAATCGTAAACTTCCAGTTTTTTCAGCTTCGACGAAGTGGTCTTAGAAGGCGTACGGAAGACCATTTTTTCCGGGGGCCCTTCCGAAAATATCACGTCAAAAAATGTGTGCTTGCTAAGGACGCTGCTCTCATAGGTTCGCCAGCCTTCAAGTTTCGTCAGATCCGCGGTCTCCTGCACGTCGATCCTAGAAGGACAAGCCATCTCCCTCGCCATAGCTGGAGCTCCCGACAGCGCCCACAAAAAAGCACATGCTACCATGCAGCATTTTAGCGACTTGCAAAATCGTCTCATAAGGCAACCGAATAACAGTCTCCATTGTCCACCTGAATCGAGCCATCTTTCGGTTTGCCCTTATATTTCAGGACGCGGGTCTGGATTTTATCGGGGAACGGCTTGACGTGTTGCTCCAGTACTAAGAAACCGCTTCCATCTTTTTGCTCCTCGATAAAGAAACAGGCGTGATTGTGGGCCGAGTGATTGGGATACACCCCGTCCTTGAAGGTAGCGATTACTGTGCCACGTTCAACGCTGCCGCCATGCACGGCGCTACCCTCTGACCAACTTCCAGCCGCACCGCAATCGGAATAATACTTAACCAGACCGACACATTGAACCCCTTTGCCCATATCAACGTCCGGAATCACCGCATCTTCGCCAACCAAAGACTGCAAAAGAGCTGCATCGCTAATCTTGTAAGGTCCGGGCATAGTATCTCCTGTCGTTCGATCAACTGATCTCGACGGATTATCGCTCTAATTCAATTTCGTCCCCTTGCTGCCATCGTCCGCCGTATCCGGATCTTGCGGGGCCGTCGGCGAGGCTGGACTCCCCGCGCTGGGGTCGCTGGTACTGGCCGGCGAACTTCCGCTATTGATGAATGCCATGGGAGTTCCCGTGATGTAAACGCCACTCGGGCTGATGTCGATCGAACTGGCGGCCGAGCTCAGGGTAATTCCCGCGGGACATTCAATCACGATTCCCGCCGTCGCGCTAAGGTGAATGCTCAGAGCGCTCAGCAGATGCCCCATCGTGATCGATTCAGCCTTCCCCCCAGTCACCGAGAGCGAGACATTGCCAGTCACGCTCTCATTCTGATTCCCAGTGACGCTGAGTGACTTGTTGCCGGTCACGCTCTCCATCTGATTGCCGCCCACCTGGAACGACATATTGCCTTCGACGTTCTCGAAGTGATTCCCTTTCACATGCAGATGCTTGTCGGTTTTGATCAACTCCTGCTGATTGGTAGTCACGATCAGGTGCCTGTTCGCCCCGATGTATTCGCGCGAATCCTTTTCGACTCGCAGGTCCATATCCATTTCGGCGTTCATGAAGATCTGCTCCTGGCCTTTGAGATCTTCGAAACGAAGTTCGTTGTAGTTCGCCGCACCTCCACCCTTGGAACTCCGCGACATGAACGTGCTGCGCGTCTGGTACTGCGGCAGCGCGTAAGGCGGCATCTCATTCGCGTTATACACGCGCCCTGTGATCACCGGCCGGTCCGGATCGCCCTCCAGAAAACTCACCAGCACTTCCTGTCCGATGCGCGGAATCCACATTGCTCCCCAGTTGCCGCCGGCCCAGGGCTGCGAGGTGCGAATCCAGCAGGAGCTATTCTCGTTCTGCTGTCCCAGGCGATCCCAGTAGAACTGCACGATTACGCGTCCGTATTGATCGACCCAAATTTCTTCCCCGCTTTTGCCTACAACCAGCGCCGGTTGCGGCCCCTGCACAAAAGGTTTCGGCGTCACCCGCGCCGGGCGATACGGAACCGAAGCCGGGATACAAGTGAAATGATTCGAATAGGTCTCTCCCCCTTGTGTCCCCGCCGACGTGTAACTCTGCCCTGCCGAACCAAAGTGCCGGACCTCCGTGACCACGTAGTTGGTGTTTTGATCGCCGCGATAATGATTCTTCAAGGTGAACGAGTAGCCCGACATCATGCCGCGACAGTTGCCGGCGCCTGACACCACCATGTGGCTTGCTTCCTCTTCCTGCATGCGAACCTTGGCCACAGTGTCGCCATCGTCTTTGTTCGTATGTAGTCCTGGGTAGTCAAAAAGCTCCAGACCCTGACTGACCGGCAGCGTTACGATGGTGGGATCGTTGGCTAGCAGGCTCGCCGAAGGAGTGATGAAGTTGTAATCCGTTACCGTGTACTTGCCGGTGCGAACTTCCTGCCCCACGTGCCAGTTATCGATTACCTCGGGATCCAGGAGCCCGCCGACTTGCGTATCGTAACTGAGAGGAGAACCGGGACAGGCAGGCAGATTGCTGGATTGGTCGGCCAGCACCATCGTGTGCTTACCCTCCGTCGAATGATCAAAGTAATAGAAGATGCCGCACTCTTCCATCAGACGGGAGACGAAGTTGAACGAGGTTTCACGATATTGCACGCAATATTCGAGTTGGGGATAAGTGGCTTGCAAGCTGAGCCGAAAATCCTTGAAGTTGGGAAAAAGATTGAACACCTGCGTAAGGATGTCAGGCACCGCCAGGTTCTGGAAAATACGGCAGTCGGCTTGGCGCGTCAGAAACCAAAGCCAGGGCACAACTTGAGCATGATAGTGCGTAAACAACCGATCGTCTGTTTCCCCTTGCGTAAAGCGGCTCACGTACCCGCTGATGTAGCGTGCCGTGCCATCGGGAAGCTGGAGGGTAATAGAAACTTTCTGTCCGACGATAGCGGAAAAATTAATCGACTCGTTGTTGTACGCCAGCAGATCGAGTTCATAGCTGAACAGACGGGAAATCCCTTCGAATCCCGTGATCTCCTGCAACAGGAGAACGTCCGTTCCTAACGGGGTATCGACAGCGAGCAACCGATGTTCTTGCGTGTAATTTGGCTCCGCCACAGCGCGGTCCTTTCCTGAGACCGATTACTCCGAGATGATCCGGCGGGAGAATACGCCGCGAAACTCGTACCAGCCCGATTCATTTCCGTATAAGTTCGGTCGCGGTCCCGAGGGACGGCGCTGCATACCGGAACCAGCGCACCCCAACGTTCCTTCAACGGAGAGCAATCCCATGATGCTCACTGATAGACAAACGCCCCGTCTGACCCAATGCCGATATGAATTCGCTCCATGGGCTCATTCGCCGCCATCCGTCCCAGCAATTGCCGCGAAATGTCGGGCAGCAGCGTGTTGGTAAGGATGTTATCTACGTTGCGGGCTCCGCTCTCCACCTCTGTGCAACGCTTCGCCACCTCCTCCACCAGAGCCACATCGTAAGTGAGATCGATTTTGTGATTCTCCTGGATCCGCCGCTGGATCTTCCCCAGCTTCAGCTTGATGATCTGTTTGAGATTCTCATCGCGAATCGGCAAGTAAGGAATAATCACCATTCGTCCGAGAAACGCCGGCTTGAAAATCTTGTTTAGTTCCGGCTTGAGCGCTTTCACCAAACCTTCCGGGCCAGGCATGGTCTCGGGGTCGGCACATAGTTTCGCCATAGTGTCGGTGCCGGCATTGGTCGTGAGAATGATGATGGTATTCTTGAAGTCAATCTCGCGGCCCTCGCCGTCTTCCATCATGCCTTTATCGAAGACTTGGTAAAACAGCTCCAACACATCCGGATGTGCCTTCTCCACTTCGTCGAGCAACACAACCGCATAAGGCCGGCGCCGGACGGCCTCGGTCAGCACACCTCCTTCGCCGTAACCCACATAGCCCGGAGGCGAGCCCTTCAACGTGGAAACCGTGTGCGCTTCCTGGAACTCTGACATGTTGATGGTGATCAGATTGCGCTCGCCGCCATAAAGCAGATCGGAGAGCGCAAGCGCGGATTCGGTCTTGCCCACACCGCTCGGCCCCACCAGCATAAAAACGCCGATGGGCTTGTTGGGATCATCGAGCCGAGCGCGCGCCGTCGAGATGCGTTGGCTGATAATCTCCAAAGCATGTAACTGACCGATCACGCGCTGGCCCAGGAACGACGGCAGAGAAAGAACGGTGGAGATTTCGTCCTTCATCATTTTTCCGACCGGGATTCCTGTCCAGGCGGAAATGACCTCGCCGACAATTTGGGCATCGACCGCAACCCGAATCATTGGAGTTTCCCCCTGCAGTGCGGCGAGATCGGACTCAGCCTGCGCGAGTTGCGCGCGCACCACCGCCGCGTCGAACGCTTTGGGAACTTCTGCCACGGCAGTAGCGGTCGCGGAGGATGCCGCAACCGCGGGAGCTGTTGCAGGCGCCACGGCTGTATCCCCATCGGCCTTCACTCCCGGAATCTCCGATGCCGCACTCGCCGCTGCGCCGTTGCCGTTCGAAGCTGCCGAAGCTCCTTCGAGCTGAGAATGCAAATTCCGGATCGTGGTCACCAGATCACGTTCTTTTTCGAAGCGGGCGCGCAATTCTCCCAGATGGGATTCGATTTCCGCGCTCTTGGCGGCGATCTCTTGTAGCCGTTCGCGATGGTCCGCGCCCACCACCGCTTCGCGTTCCAGGATGCGTTTTTGCACGGCGAAATCGTCGATCTGCCGCACGCAGTCTTCAATGGCGGGCGGGGTGGCGCTTTGTCCCAGTGCCAGCCGCGCGCAGGCAGTATCGAGCACGCTCACCGCTTTGTCCGGCAACTGGCGACCCGCAAGATAGCGGTGCGAAAGGTGGACGGCGGCGTCCAGTCCTTCATCCAGGATGCGAACCTTGTGATGCTTCTCGAGCGACGGAACGATGCCACGCAGCATCGTCATGCACTGCGTCTCCACCGGCTCCTCTACTTTCACAACCTGAAAACGGCGGGCCAGCGCGGGATCCTTTTCGAAATATTTCTTATATTCTGACCAAGTAGTGGCGGCGATCGTACGCAATTCGCCTCGCGCCAACGCGGGCTTCAAAAGGTTAGCGGCGTCGCCTTGTCCCGCTTGGCCACCCGCCCCAATCATCGTGTGGGCTTCGTCGATGAATAAGATGATGGGTATAGGCGAGGCCTTCACTTCTTCGATCAAGCCCTTCAGCCGGTTTTCGAATTCACCCTTGATGCCAGCCCCGGCCTGCAAAAGAGCCAGATCCAGGGTGCGAATGATGACGTTGCGCAGCGGTGGCGGCACATCGCCCTGCGCGACTCGCAACGCAAAACCTTCCACCACCGCCGTCTTGCCGACTCCTGCTTCACCGGTAAGAATCGGATTGTTCTGTCGCCGCCTCATGAGAATGTCGACCACCTGGCGGATTTCAAAATCGCGGCCCAGCACGGGATCAAGCTTTCCGGTCTTCGCTTTCTCCGTGAGGTTGACGGTGAACTGATCCAGGTTGGGAGTCTTTCCACCTGGCCGGGGACCAGTCGATGGTGCGCCCATCCCCGCCGGACCGGCAGCAGCAGCGCTCTGCACTGTTTCGCCAGAATGGGAGACGATCGATTCAAAATCCTTGCGCAGGGCGTCTGCCTGAATCTTCTGGAATTCGCGGCTCACGTCGCGCATCAAGCGCACCAATTCCTCGTTGGTGACCAGAGCAAGAATGGTGAACCCGGTGCGGATCTGAGCGGCGCCATAGTCGATCGAACCAATCGTCCAGGCCTCAAGCAACATCCTGATAAGCGTGGGACTAAGCGCCGGGGTGCGGGCGTTGCCCGATTTCAACTTGTCGAGACTTCTCGCCAATTCACCCGAAAGCCTGGAGGTGTCGACCTCAAAGTGCTTATAGATCGCGGCGGCATCGTTATCCGTCGAGTCCATGAGCTTGGTGAGATAGTGCTCTACTTCGATGTCGTAGTGCGTGCGTGCCAGGCACAGCCCGGCCGCGCCCTCGGTCGCGCCGCGTGTCGAATCGTTAAGCTTCCCGATCAGAGATTTCAGATTCATGTTGTTCCCCTTCCGCTTTTTCCAGCGCCAGCACAGTATCATCCGGATCCCGGCCAAAGGGTACGGATGGCACCGACCTCACCCAAGAAACCCAGCCCAGTTGTGGGCCGGACACGCCTTCCGCTCCTAATTCGCAAACCGGAACCTGCTCGCGCTCCAGGATCAGTTTCACTTCGAAATCCCATTCGTCGTTGGAAAAGAATCGCACCCACGCCTGCAACGGCTTAAACGATTTGCCCTCGGGCAGAAACTCCGCATAGCGTTCCAGTGTCAATGGTCCTAGAACAATCCGCACCCTGGACTGCTGGTTCCACACTTCGTCACCCACCACTGCGCCGAAGCCGAGTTCTTCGCTTTCGCTGTTTCCCTCCGCCAGGCGGCACTGGGTCTCGGCCTCGAGGCGATACCAGGCTCCAGAAAACTGCTCGATCTCTACCGGCACCTCGAAGTAGTCGGTGAGAATCTGCTTTAAAGACTGGGCCGAGCGCGGCCGCTGCGCCAGCAAGCCCGCATAGTAGATCAACGTTTCGTCGGACACGGCCTGCCGGTCGCGCAAGCCATCCGTGCCCAACCCCAGCAAGCTGAGAAGATGACGGGAAAACAGTTCGCGCTCGCCCTCTTCGCAAGCCACATCGAAACGATACTTTCGCCAGGCGCGATAGAAGAGCGAGATGATCCGGTGATTGAAAATATCGAGAAACTCGCGCGTCGCGTGGTCCGAAGCGCGCATTCTCTCGATGATCAGCGTGGTGTAAGGATTGGGAAGAACTCCCTCGGGACCCGTGAGACCCATAAAGTTCACGGTCATTTGCACAGGCTTGTTCTCGGGCCAATTCATGGCCTGGATCTGGCTGGCGGGAAACGCCAGCGAGGGATGAGCTGCAAAGCGCGCAACCTCAGTATTGGGGTGGGTGAAGCGGCCCACCGCGTTCCGCTCCGGCAGAAGCCTCTCGAGCAGACGCACTGCCTGGAAGAAGTCAAAAGAGAAAGGCTGGCGACGAAGCTTCTCTTCCACCTCGGAAGCAGTTAGATCAGAATTGATTGTCCCGCTCTCGGCGCCCACTCTTCCAGAGGCTCCTTTCGCTGGCGGCTTCGGGCCACCAATTGACTGAAGCTGTTCATCGATACATACAAACTGAAGAACTTTTCCAGCACGCTGGCAAAAAGGTAGGCACCTCCGCCGCTGAATTGTTCTTCGTCGAATTCGATTTCCACCCGCGTGCCACGCGCAAAACTGATACCGTGTTCCGAAACCACACGCGTGAAGTGCTTCTTCGCATCCACCGAAGTAATCCCGCCAATCTGCTTCTTGGTATCCAGCGAGTCGGAGAAATCATAGAGTTCTAAAATTTTTTGCAGCGCTTCCTTGCCGTCATTCACGATGGAAAGATAGTTCAAGGACAGGTGCGAGATCAGGCACCACAGCGTCTTGCCGTCCATCGGCGGTCGGAGCGTGCGCGTGGGCTTGTGTAGCGCGACGATCCGCTTGATGGCGGCCGCCCCCGCCATTTCGAAATCTCCGTTTTCGCTGCCGAAAGGCAATCGCGTCACCAGATCGCGGTTGGTGCAAGTGCACCGCACTGTGATCGTGTCGTAATCGAGTTGCATCGGACGAGCCGAGAGATCGACTAGCGACAAAGAAACTTCTGATCCCTCATCCCCTTTTCGCGTCGATGCCGTCCGGCTCACATACCAGTACGCCGGAGTAGTTCCCTGCACTACGTGCCGTTCCGAATAGAGTGGATGATAGCTGACCGTTTCATGGGTCTCGGCGTCGGTGCTAACCACCTGGTCGACGGAATAGATCTCCATGGTTTGCCGGCGGCGTGCGTCGGGGACGATCGGGTACTGATATCGCGTTTGATCGACCAGGATGGGTTCGGCGGTCTGCGCAAACAGATTGATAACGGGGGCACATCCCAAACGCAGCGTCTTTTCGTTCACCGCCACTTCCAGGCGCTGATGGCGGCCATCCTGCTCGAAAGGTGAAATCAAAAACAGGAGCTCGGCTCGCGATGTGAAACCTGCCCGCCTCAACTCGGAAAGCCCCTTTAAGTTCAAAAAAAAGAACTTCTCGGGAAATGAAAAGTACTCCTGCAATAGCCGGTACCCCATAAAGGAGCGCCTCGGATAAGGCAGCACGTCTTCGCTGTCGTCAAAGCCCATCGGCTCCAGATTACGCACCGAAAGCTCCCGCGGAAGCGCCTTGGGGTTGGCCGGGTCGCGCAGCAGAATGCGCACGCAGTTTCTGCACAACAATTCGTACAGCGAATGCACCACCGCACTTTCGCCATTGAGATAGAACGAGAACGCGTCAAGATCAAGCTTTTCGAAGGAAACATCGGGCAGGCATTCCAGTTCGACACTTAGAACTGCGGCCTCCGACGCCCGAAGAGTGGGACGAATGCGATCCGGAGTCATCCACTGTGCCCGCGAGACTTTAAAGGGCCACAAGTTCACATCGTAAGAGGTCCGGAACTTGCATGGCACACCATCGACCGGACGCGAATAAAGAACGGTTCCCTTCGGAATCTTGAGGCTGGTGGTAAGCTTGCCGCCTTCCGTATCGGTGTGAAACTGCGCCACCGACATCGAGGGCACGGGGCGCAGGTAGTGGGGATAAAGGATATTGAGCAGCGCCTCGGTGATCTGGGGAAAGTCATCATCGATGCGCAAGTGAACTCGAGCCGCCAGCAGCGCGAAGGCTTCGAGCATCCGCTCAACGTGCGGATCTTCGCAGCGGTCCGGCTCCAGCAGCAGGCGCGAGGCGATCTTCGGATATTTGTCGGCGAACTCCGCCCCCGTCTGGCGCAGGAATGTGAGCTCGCTTTCGTAATAGCTCCTCAGTTCATTGCGCAAGACCTTCTCCCTTTATTTCGTATTCGCCTTTTCCCAGTTCGAGGACGGTATCAAAACGCACCGGCTCAGGCGCAGGATCCATGCACAGCAGGCCTTCGATGACAAAGCGCAAAACTCGAAAACTGCCTTCCACCGGCTCCATTCGAACTCGCGCCCGCTTTAACCTCGGTTCGAAAATAGAAATCGCGGATTCCATCTCGCGCACAATCTCGGCCTGGTCGCGGCTGGAATGAGTCGATCGTGAACTTATGTCGGAGAAGCCATAGTGATAAACGGAGCGATTGGTCTCCACGGCTGACTCCGGAGCTGGGTCGATGGTCTTTCGGTTGTTGAGCAGCCATTCGAGATCGCGTTTCAGGGCGAGCTTTAGCTCCCGCAAAGATTGCGCGCGCGTCAACGGGATCTCGAAGCGATTCTTGGGCTCCCGGTCGATCAACCGGTCCAGCACCGAAAGCGTCACTGGTCCCGCAGCTTCTCGCCTGGCCATGGTTTACTTTCCGTCTCCCAGCGCTTGTGCCGGATCGAGGCGGCAGATGCGCTCGAATATTTTTTGTTGTTGTGCCTTGTCCGCCTGGATCTTTACGCTCATCTTCATGATGGTGGCCAAGGCGCTGGCCACCATGCCGGGATCTTCCCATTCATCCAGTTTGTGCGCCTCGATGGCCGCAGCCAGATCCTCCAGAATGGGTTGAGCCACGTGCGGCTTGTTGGTGGAAGCGCAAATCTCGACCAGTTGCATCCTGCGCCGAAAGCGCTCCCGTCCCGATCGCTTGCGCGCAATATCCTGCTGCAGAATCTCGAATGCCTTCCGCTCCTGGCCTTCTCGCAGGGCTTGGAGAGCGGAAACATAGGCGTCGGTGGGCTGCCCTGGCCATCTCGATCCCATCCCGTTCGAACCGTTGGAGGATTGCATTGCGGCCTCGGCCGCCGCTGGCTCGCCTGGGCTCTGGCTCAATGACTTTAACCAGGCTCGCGTCTCGGCATTCGCTGCCGGAGTTTCATCCATCAGCGTGGCATCGAGCAGTTGTGGAATGTCCGTGATCAACGCCTTCAACTCGGAGCGAATCGCCCGCGCAATCGCCTCATATCCGCCGCCAAGGGCGTCGCAAGCCTCGACCACAAAGCGTTGCAAATCCAGCCACGCCCGGCTGCAAGGCAGCGCCATCGCACTCTCAGCCGCTTCCAGCAGCTGTTCATATTTCTTGGCCAGCGATAGCTTCTTCAAGTGCCGGCGCAATTCAGTGGGCGGAGCTTCCAGCAAGGTGGGATCCGCGAGCTCGATGGCCGAGCGCAACTCTCCCCACCTCAGCCCGCGCAACATTAAATAGGATGCGGGACTTTGCGGCTCCCGTCGCCGAAGAAACGCCGCCGCCTCCGCCACTTTACGAATCGCCTCGATCCGGTCGGCAGGTTCCGACGAGCCTTCGAGCGAGATCACAACGCCGGTGCGAACCGTACCTTCGACTGTTCCCGAGCTCTCGCCCTCGGCGCCAGGCGCCGGCTCCGCAACCACCACCTCGATCGGGTCCGGCTCCTTCTCGCGCTTCTTCTGGAGAAGGCTGTGGATAAGGTGGCGATTCAATCCCAGAGCGGCCTCGAGCGGACCGAAGGCCGGCCCATCGTCGGCGAATCTCTCCTCACAGACCTTTTTGAGCTGCGCCAGACCTTGCAGGCAGGCGTCCAGGTCCTGCTCGGCTTGCGCGTAAAACTTCTTGGGAGTTTCTTCAAAAGCCTTATCGAAGAGCTCGGGAGTCAGCCTGCCGTCCTTCACCAATTGGGCTCGTCTCTTCTTGGCTTCGTCGGTTTTGGCTTGATCCTCGTAGCCCAACTCGCGGGACTGTTGCTGATCGAGCAGGCCGTAGCGGACCTTATCCACTATCGGTACCAGCTTGAGCGGGATATCGAGTTTCGTCCCGATGAATCCGAGCGGAGCCCCACGAGCACTGGCATCCCCGTCTTCAATTTCCGGGTACAACGTATCCCAGAATTTATCCACCAGCCCGCAACACAAAGAGAGCCCATCTTTCAGTCCGACAAAGCCTCGTTGTTTGACGCTGGCCTCGGTAAACCAAGCCGCCAATTGCAAATCTTTGCTCTTGTTGGTGAGGAGGTCGGTAGTGAGCTTGATCACTTGCGGGTTATCCGCAACCTTGCGATCGTGCTCGGTCATTCCCGGAGGAGGATGGTCCTCCTCACGGCGCGCTTCCTTGATTTTGTCGTAGACCGGATCGTAGCGCAGGTTCGCGCCACTGGGATTTGGTCCTTCGATAGGATTCAGCAGATCGTCAGGAAAAGGCATGATAGGTCAGGCGGCCGCTGAGGCTGGCTTGAACTGAAGGGCGCGCAGCTCAAGAAACGGGATTTCCTCATCCTCGTCGACCAGCCACATCTTCTGGCCAAATGGAACTTGGTATTCGCCACCTTCGGGCTGCTCCCAGACCGTCACCCGTCCCAGGCGCACCGCTTCGTCGGGATGCTTCCAGGAAAAAGGCGCCAGCACCGGCAGCAACACCTCGCCCAACTCCGTTCCTTTGAAATCGGGAGTGGTGCGCACTTGGGCCGGAGTCCACAATAGGTCTCGCAATCGCTTCGGTGGTGGAATGTCGATGGAGGCTACATGCTCGAGCGGCAACAGCAAGTAGTTGCCTGCGGCAAAAAGCTCGAGGCGGGCGCCGGTTCTGGGATCCGCATCCGAGAAAAAAGAAAATAACTTGCCATTCACGACGCCGCTGCGACCGGACTCTTGGTCATCGCGCTGCGCCGGAAGTTCACCCCGCTCGAATAAATCGTGGCGCTGGCGTTCGGCATACAAAGCACTACGATACAGAAGCACTCCCATTTCGCTTTCCGGCCCGGCCTCAGCTAACACTTCAAGCTGTTTATCCGCGCGATCATATTCTCCGGCGAAGCACAGCATCTCGAATAAGAATGTGCGCCGTTTCGTGTCGGTGGGATTGTCGCGCAACTCGGCGCTTAAAGCCTTAATCGCATCATTCAGCCGTCCCGCCTGATACAGCTCCTTAGGGTTCATGAAAAGAGGGCCTCGGTGGAGGATCGGTTTCGAGAGATCTGCCCCTGGGCTGGCAAATCGCAGCATAAAGCTTAGCAAGAGAAGGCGTGGGCGAGTCTGATCGCCCAACGCCTCCCATGCTTCACAATGTCGAACAACCGCGTCGAACTGGTACCTCGAACCGGCGCGAAACTAGCTGTTGACGCCCGTTGTGATGCTATACGTAGCAGTGCCGGCCGAAGTGGTCGTACCTTTGCTGGTGTCTTGCGTATAGTACTGATACTCAATCTGGGCATACGCAATACTGACACTCTGCGAAGGCACCCCCTGGGACCCTCCACCTGTACTTTGGCTGGTGAGGTAGCAGTTCGTCATCACCACCTGTATGTACATATAGGTGCTGCCGCCACCGCCAGCTTTACAGCCACTGAATGTGCAGGTCGGAATGTGCGTGCCGGCGTAGAGGTTCTTTACGATCTGCCAACTGGAAGAGTCCAGTGCGCAGGTAAAACTGAAGTCCGACAAGGAGCACTTGCCGGCCGATAGTCCGCTGCCGCCCACGTCAGCCGGGTTGGATGCGCCGAACGAGTAGCTGTCCAGCTCAATATTGTTCGCGAAGTTTGGATTTTGAGATTCGCCGTTCACACCGGTAATTAGCAGATAATAGTCGCTCGGCATCGCCGTTCCTCCGTTAATTTTCCATTCTTGACATTTTCAAGAATTCCTGGGAATCCTTGTTTACAGCCCCAAGGTCTACTTTGCAGCGCCCGGCAATTCCGCCACCAGCCGCAGCGATACGTTGATTTCATCCAACTGGAAGTGTGGCCGGAGATAGGCAACCGCACGGTAGACACCGGGCTTGCCTTTCACCTCTTCAACGTCCACGTTGGCTTCGCGCAAGGGGAACTTGGCTTTGGCGGCAGGACTGGCCTTGTCGTCTTGCGTCACGTACTTGGAAATCCAGCGATTCAAGAACCTCCAGGCATCGTCACGCGACATGAAGCCGCCGATCTTATCGCGCATCATGGCTTTCAGATAATGGGCAAAGCGGCAGGTCGCCATCATGTAGGGCAATTGAGCGGAGAGCCGCGCATTCGCGTTGGCCGCGTCACTGTCATACAGCTTGGGCTTATTGCACGATTGAATACTGAAGAATGCCGCCTTGTCTGTGCCCTTGCAATGAACCAGCGGCGCCAGACCCTGGTCCGCCAGTTCCTTCTCGCGCCGATCCGTGATGGCAATCTCGGTCGGGCACTTCAGCGCCACATCACCCTCGTCGGTGCGGAAAGTGTGGGAAGGAAGCCCATCGACCAATCCCCCGCCCTCTACGCCGCGAATCGCAACGCACCACCCGTAAGTGGAAAATGCCTGCGTCATCTTGGAGGCCAGGGCATAAGCGGCGTTGCCCCAGAGGTACTTCGAGTGGTCGGTGCCATCGACACCTTCCTCGAAATTGAACCCATCCACCGGCTTAGTGTCGCGCCCGTACGGCAGACGCATCAGAATGCGAGGGCAAGTGAGGGCTACATACTTCGAGTCTTCGCTTTCCCGGAAACCCTTCCACTTGGCGTATTCGGTACTGTCGAAGATCTTGCCGATATCCCGCGGCTGATCCAGATTGGTGAAGCTTTCCATATTCAGCAACTCCGAGGATGCTGCCGACAGAAATGGAGCATGAGAAGCGGCTGCCACCTGGGATACTTTTTCCAGCAATTCCAGATCTTCCGGATGTTTGCTGAATTCATAGTCGCCCACCAGCGCGCCGAAGGGCTCGCCGCCGAAGATGCCATACTCTTCTTCGTAAACTTTCTTGAACATCGCGCTCTGATCGAACTCCGGAGCGCGCTGCAGATCGCGCAGCAGATCTTTCTTGGACGCATTCAGAATGCGGATCTTCAGTTGCGTGCTGGTTTCTGACTGGTCGAGCAGGTACTTGAGTCCGCGCCACGTGCCTTCGAGCTTCTGGAATTGAGGATTGTGCAGGACTTCGTTCAACTGGATCGAAATCAGATGATCGATCTGCGCCAACCGCGCAGATATCATCTGGTCGGCATCGCGGCCCACCGTCATCGAGCCTTCCAGCACCTGGGCTACGAATTCCTTGATCAGCCCTTTGCCGCGCTCGCGCGCAGTGGTGTCCGTAAACCGCCCTTGGTCTACGATCTGATCGAGAAGATTGGACTCGGCAGTCTGCTCCACCACCGCCGCACTGCCAGCAACTTTTTGCGCCTCAGGCATTGGGTTCTCCCTTCTGGCCCACTTCAGACTTCAGTTTGTCGAGATTCTCGGTTTTGCTGACGGCATCGAGCAACGCTTCATCCAGCTTCTCGTTGGTTTGCAGCGTACCCTTCAGGTCGCTAAGGCGCGTCCGCAGATCCAGCAATTCCTTGAGCGGCTTAACCTGCCGGGCTACCTGTTCGGGCTCGAAATCTTCCAGACTGCTGAACTTCAGATCAACTTTAATCTGCCCAGCGGTGGAGTCTTCGCTCAGTTTGTTCTCAACCGAGAAAGAGAGGTGAGGCTTCATGCTCTCCAGTACCGAATCGAAATTGTCGGGGGTGACCTCGACAAAACGGCGCTCTTTGAGCTTCGGCAGCGGCTGCACGGGTTGCCCGGTAAAATCGCCCAGGACCCCCACTACGAATGGCAGTTCCTTAATTTCAATGGCGCCTCCGGTTTCCACGTCATAAGTAATCTGAACGCGGGGAGGGCGCACCCGGTCTAATTTGTGCTGTGTGCTTGGTTTAGCCATAGTTTCTCCCGAAATCTTTGGGTAAATAGGTGTGATTATCCCAGGGTAAAATCGTCAGTTCCGTAAGACGGACAGGGGAGTGGCGATCCACGGTCCAATTAAGGCTTGTGTGGCTACATATTGTGCCGCATGACCTGAGAACCCGTGGTGCAACGGTTTATCACAAGCGGCATACAGAGTCAAGCACCAAACTCAGCTTTTCCCAGACCAACCGTTCCCACTCAACTGCCCAACTGAACGGCGCATTCCTCACTATCAGCAGTGATTGCAGTCCGACCAACATTGCTATTGAAAACCGCAACAGGAGGACCGAGTTCCAGTGCAAACTAGAACACACCCTCCCTCTGCTGGGATAGTGTTCTTCGCCGGCGAAACGTTACAACTCGTGGACGAAAACTCGCGCCGCAGGCTTTTCTATTGCAGGTTCTGACCCTGAATGATGTCCAGCTTATGCAGCCCCTGTTTTGCATCCTGATTGCCAGGCTGCAAGCGAGCGACGATTCCGTACTCTCTACGGGCGCTATCGTAATTGCCGGCTCCTAAGGCGCTCTGGGCCAATTGGAGCAGGGTCGGGATGTCTTTCTGCGAAAATCCGTCTACGCTCACCGGGGGCGCCGCTTCCCCGGGTTTCTCTTTCTTATTCTTCGGCGGCTTCTCTATCGGGGGATTGGAAGAGGTCGGCGCTTGAACCGGCTTCTCCGGCTTTTTCGTCGTCGGCGTGCTGGGCGGCGGTTCCGGCGTAACAACTACGCTATTTGAGCCCCCATCTGCGCTCGCGGGCGAACTCTGCTGCGTTTGCTCCGGAGGCTTTGAAACTGTCGTTGGATGGTAAGACGGATGGTAAAACACTGCCGTCAGGCTGGCCACGATAACCACGGCAACCACACCCAAGATGATCCTGGTCCGTGTGAAGAACGGCGTTTCAGAGACTTGATCGAGGTGACCCGCGTCGAGGCGCCCCGAATCGAGCACCCCCGCCTCGGAATCGATTGGCCTATCCAGCCTCGGACTCTCCACGCCCGACCGATCCGGCGCCGGACTATCCTCAGCCCCGGAGCGCTCTTCCCGCGAGGCAAGAATTGGCTCGTCCGTCATCGGTTCCGGCGGCTCGCTAGTCAGTTTACCTAGTAGAGATGGACTGACGATCGCAGTGGCGTTAGCCGGCAAGTTCTCATCGGTGAGCGATCGCGACAGGTCGCCAGCGCGGCTTTGCAGGGCGGCGAATTGTGCCGGCGCGGTCCAGAGCAATTCCTTAAGAGCAATTTGTGCTTCTCCGGTCCATGAAGCCAAGGGGGGAACCGCTCGAAATTCGAATTTCCCCGGAACATCGGGCAGACGCCAGGGAATATCTTCCAGCAGGATTTGCCCCGGCTTCGCCAGTCCGAGCGCCTGTTGCACTTCGGGCTTCCAACCTGTCGGACCTAAGCGAACCGGCCGGGAAATGAGCACCGCAACGGCAAATGCTTCTGACGGTCGGCAGGCAACGAACTCCGAACTCGCCATCTGGATGCGCTTGGCCGCGACCAAAGCCGCGGCTGGACTATCGAAGTGAGCCGTCATCACCCCAAGCAGTTCTTCGGCAACCCGGCCTCGACTCGCGGCTACCAGGTCCGCAATCATGTAAACAAAAACGCTGTCCGCATCCCACGTCAAGGGTATTGCACGATCCGATCCACGGGCGTGCCAAATCCGAAGGGTGAGGTCGGTTGCATCCGTCTGATGGGAATCCCCGATCGGCCGACCAGGCTGCTGATCGAGCTTGGCCACCTCAAACTCGCGGCTGTCGGTTTTCTGTTCGTACTGCGCCATTGTGGCCCGTTCTCGGAGGAATGCCCGCTTTCGGTGTTGTAGGTTACGCCAAAATCAGCCGCCAAGCAAACGCTTCCACTACCACTTCTGTGCCACAGCTTCCACCACTCCTCAGTCTTGACTTCGACTCGACACTGAGTATGATACGGAGCACCGCCGCATGGCAGAGTTTATGGCACTAAGCGCTACTTCGGGGAGTCTATGGCAACACGTTCGAAAGTTGATATCCGTTCATGGTCTTTTCTGAACAGGGCTGCGTTTGTACTGGCTTTCGTTACTTTTCTTGCGCTCTCGGTCCAATCCAAAGATGCCCCACCGCTCACTGCGATCGAGCTTTTTGATGGGCCCAATGGCGCCGCCTATGTGCAGGTGACGGAACTGTTGATCAATGGAAAAGCGGAACTACGTTTCTGCGGCGGCAACACTGAGATCAACAAATCAATCTACGGTAAGCTGACCAAGATTTCGCTGAACCCCGCGCCGCTTTCGCTGCAACGCGACGCGAAGGGAGTAATGACTCTCAACCGAGGCTCGGGCGCCGAGTGTGTGGTTCCTTCAAATCTAAAGTTCGACAAAGATGAGACACTCACCCTGGCTCAAATCGCCGACCGCGCCCAACTGCAGGGCCAGGTGCTGAGCTCTTCACCCGCTGGGATTACTGCCGTGCCCCCTTTCAAGGCGGGCGTGAAGATCGTATTCGTTACCGCGCCCGATACCGAGCTTGCCGAGTATTTGCGGGCAGACCGAGCACAAACGGTGGCGCAGTGGCAGGACTATCTGGCGCGTTACACCAAAACCCCGCACACGGACGCGGCGAAGCAATCCCTGGCAGTTCTCCAGTTGAAGGAGTGCGAAGCCAGCCTGGCTTCCTACCGCAGTTCTGCCGGCACAAATTCTCCTGCGTATGCGGACCTCCGATCAACTTTCCTGGAAGCGACGCAGGTCCACGATCTCCTGCCGGCCAATGACGCGGCCAACAAAATCCTCGAAAGTGTT
The DNA here is from genome assembly GCA_963710965.1 of uncultured Acidobacteriaceae bacterium. Classification (GTDB taxonomy): domain Bacteria; phylum Acidobacteriota; class Terriglobia; order Terriglobales; family Acidobacteriaceae; genus Sulfotelmatobacter. The sequence continues at coordinate 193,983 of CAVQCP010000049.1, forward strand.
CGTTCAGAATTGACGCAGCTCACCAGCAAGGGGCACGCTGAATTGCAGGCCTACAAACAAGCGTTGGCCGCCCACACGAGCGGTTACGTTCACCTGGCTGCCGCGCGGCAACTGACCAACGACGTTCTTGGGGTCGATCCCCATTTTGATCAAGGATTAGCCTTGCAAAGCGAGGTTCAGGCGGAGAGCAGCCGGACCGAAAGCGCGTTGCGCAATGGAGAGTCGCTGATCGCCGCGCAGCACTACGACGAAGCAGTGGCAGCGGTTGCGGACTATCGTTCTTTCGCCGATGAGGAGCCCAGAATCTCTGCCATCATCAACGCGGCGTACAACTCTCACTTCGATCGAGCCAAGGCGAATTCCACCGCAGCGAAAGCGAATCCCACCGCCCAGAAGTGGCATGATGCCGTGATCGAGTATCAGAAAGCTTCCGAACTGAAGCCGACGCCGGAGGCGGCGGCGGCTCTCAAGCAGGCGCAAGCGGAGTTTCAAACCGCGACCAATCGCGCCGCCGCCGATTACGCTCTTCAAGTGAGCAACGGCCTTCAATTGGACAAGCGATACATCGAGGCCTACGAAGTTCTGGCCGATCTCACCCCGGCGCAGCGGGCCCTGGTGAAGGATCAGATGCAGGCGCTGGAAGCTGACTACATCAAAAGCGCTTCGGACGAAGCCCAAAAACTGCATGACGCTCACATTCCAATCCATGGACAGCAGGACGAAATCGGAGTGCAAAAGGCATATAACTACCTGCGGCGCGCCAGCGAGTTGAAGCGCGACGATGAGAATCTCGCGCTCCGCATGAATGTACTCGCAATCGCTCTCAGCGACTACTATGTTGATCGAGCGAAAAAGTATCTGGAGAAGCCTCTTGGATCGGGGGCCGGCATCGCCTGGCTGTATCTCTACGAGGCGCAGCAGTATGAGCCCAACCGCGACGACCTCCACGATCTACGCACAAAATATTCGGCCATCAACAACCTTCGCTCCAAACTGTCGATCAAAGTGGTTTTTCGCGATCAGACATCGAGGCGCGACAGCGCCGGTTTTGCCGACCAACTCTCTGACTCGATTGCGACCGGTCTGGAAACCACAAACCTACCGGTCAAAGTCATCCGCGCTTCGGATTCGACTCCGGTCGAGCCGAACTTCCAATTGATCGGGGATGTATTGGAGCACCGGCCGATCGCAAAGCCCAGCGTGGAATCCGTAGAGTCGGAATATCGTGCAGCCGAAAGAGAGATACCGAATGAAGAATGGAACAAAGTAAACCGTGACTATGAAACCGCCAACTTAGATCTGCAGAGAGCCCAGAAAGTTCTGGAAGGGGCGCAGGCGCACGGAAAGAAAAAAGAGATCGATGCCGCATCGAAAGACGTTGAAGATGCGCAGAAAAAAGTCGAAGACATTCATCGCAAACTTGACTCCATTCCTAAGACGAACCTGAGTGACATCGTAAAGCCCTATACCTACACAAAGAGGACCATCGATTTGACGGCGGTGGTCGAACTCGGCTTTCGAATCGTGGATTCCAGCAACAACATCATCGCGACAACTCCCTCGGTGAAAGAAACAAATCACGACGTCTTCGTGGTTCTGGAAAATGTGAAACCAGAAGATACCAAGGGTGTAAAGCAGGTTGGCGTTCCGCCCGATGAGGCCCAGTATATTGGTGATGTAGAAATCAAGGCGCTTGGGGACTTAATCAAGGACGTAAAGACAAAGGTAGAGTCACTCCCCGCTAAGATCCTGGCACAGGCGCGAAAATCAGTCAGCGATGGGGATACAGATGGCGCCGCCGAGTCGTACATTCTTTATCTGAATTCGACTCCCGATGCGAAAACGCCGGAGCGCGACGAAGCCAAAAAGTTCCTGCTGGAGCAATTCAACATGGTCTGGCCGGGAAGTTCGATTTGAAGTTGCCAAACTCTGGATGGTGGCCCTTGCGATCGGCCACGTTTGGTGCAGCCGTCTAAACAGCGGTAAACTGGTTCCTTCATAGAGTCGTCAGCAAATCGGTTTGAAAAGAATGCCGTTCCGGAGGTGCTCCCTCCCATCTCCGATATCGCAGGTTAAGCTCAGTGAGCGCTCCGCCTATAAAACGCATCGGAAAGTACGAAGTGATCGATCTTCTCGGTCGCGGCGGCATGGGTCTGGTCTATCGCGCCTTTGACCGCCAACTGAATCGCGAGGTGGCAATTAAGACGGTCACCGAAGGCTTCACCGGTGACCAGGACATGTTGCAGCGCTTCTATCGTGAGGCCGCCAAAACCGCCGCCTTACGACATTCCAATATCGTCATCGTTCACGACCTGGGAGAGCAAGATGGCTTCCCCTACATCGTGATGGAATATCTGTCGGGCGAACCGCTCGACCGGCTCATTCAATCCCGCAAGAATGTTCCCCTCGCCTTCAAGCTGCGAATCGTGGAACAGGTTTGCTATGCCTTGGGTTACGCGCATCGCAATGATGTAATTCACCGCGACGTGAAGCCCGCCAACATCATCGTGCAGCCTGACGGCAGCGCCAAGTTGCTGGACTTTGGCATCGCGCGCCAGGAAAAATTAGATGGCCATCTCACCCATACCGGGCATGTGATTGGAACCATCCAATACATGGCGCCGGAGCGATTGAAAAACGAATCGTTCGACGGCCGTTCCGATGTGTTCTCGGTGGGCGTGCTCATGTTCCAGTTGCTGACCGGTGAACTTCCTTTTACCGGCGACTACTCCATCGTGCAAAAGCTTCTCTCCGAGAAGCATCCTCCCCTGAGCAATTATCTGCGTGACTATCCTCCTGCACTGGATAACATTCTTGATCGCGCTCTGGCAAAGGACCCGCAAGATCGATATCCCACTGCCGACGAAATGGGGGCGGAAGTCTCCGCTGTCGCGGATGAGTTGAAAAAGGAGCAGGTGGCGCAGTGGATCCAGCAGGCGGAGCGCCTGGTGCAAGAGGACAACTACACTTCGGCCAGAGATATTCTGCTGCAACTATTGAAAGTCGACAGTCAGCACACGGCGGCACGCAGATTAATGACCCAGGTGCAGCACAACCTGTCGGTGCGCCAGCGTGCCGAGCAGATTCGCCAGTTGCAGGCTCAAGCCGAAGAGGCAGTCCATGACAAGCGGTACGAGGAGGCCATCAACTGCCTCCAGGAAGCTTGCCGGGTCGATCCCGCCAACGCGCAACTGACCGAACTTCTGGAATCGGTTCGCGAGAAGAAACGCCGCCGAGAACTCATTGAAGGATATTTGCACGAGGCCGAAAGCGCTCGCGACCGCGGTGATTTCGAGGGAGCGGAAGCGGTGATCGAAAAGGCGCTCGAAATCGACCGCGAAGATTCGCGACTCCGAGCCGCCCACGTCGCGCTGGCGCGGTTAATCGAAGAAGCGGCACGGCAGGCGAGAGCGAGAAAGTTGCTGGAAAATGCCCGCGCGGAAATTAGTGCGCGCCATTTCACGGCCGCGTTCGATTTGCTCGCGCAGGCGGAAGGCATCGATCCGTCCAATCCGGAATTAATTACTTTGCAGAACGCAGCTAAGACCGGCCGCGAACAAGAACAACGCCGCCGCATTCTGGAGCAACTGCAAAATGAGATTTCCCTTGCGGTAACCCCGGAAGAACTTGCCCGGGTCGCCCAACGAGTTGATCTGGCTTTGGAGCGCATGCCCACCGAACCCATATTGATGAAGTTCAAAGGGCATCTCGCCAGGCAGTTGCGCGAGTCCGAGATCCGCCGCCGCGTCGATCAGGCAGTCCAGCGCTGCCGTGATTTGCTCAACACGGCGCCGGAAGAAGCCCTGAAAGTGGTGCGCGAGGAATTGCTCGACGCTCCCGGCAACCAGCGCTTGCTGGCCCTGCAATCCAGTATCGAGGGTCAGATCCAGGAGCAGCGCCTGGAAAAAACTCGCGCTGACTATTTAACTCGCGCCCACGAAGCGCTGCGTACCGGCCAATACGCTGAGGCCTTGCAACTCCTCGAGGCTTGTCAGAAAGAAGGTATCTTCTCGCACGAAGTCGCCGAACTGATGGACTTCGCACGTCAGGAAGCCGAACAACGCCAGAAGGAGAATCAGGCCCAGGTATTGCTCAGGCAGACGCAAGAATTAATGGCGCGTGGCTCCTATGCCGCGGTGGTCGATTTGTTAGCACCGGTTGCCGGAGATGCCGGCAATGCTTCACTGCTTTTCATCCTGGAGGATGCGCGCAACCGGCTGCAATCCCTTCAGCATGAAATGGACGCCGCCATGCAAACCGCGGAGGCACTCAGTTCCCAGGAGCAATATGCTGAGGCAATCAGCTTCCTCGAATCGCTGCCTCCATCCGTTCTGCACGCCGAGCCGCTTCAAACTGCCCTGCAGCGCTTACACCATGCGAACGAAAGCGAATTGGCAACCTTGCAGGCGGTCGGAAGGTGTTACGCTGCGCTCGATAGCCAGGACTTTGGCTCCGGCGCTTTGCAGGATCCGGGTGGAAACGCAGAAGCTTCACTACTGCAGCGTATGGTTCCGGTCTTCACCTCGCGTCGCAAATCGGTGGCGGACCGTCGACTCACGTTCGCGATGGAACAAGCACGATCGGCCATCGACGCAGGGGACCGGAAACGCGCGGCCAAGCTGCTGCGCGAAGTTGCGAGTTTCAGTCAATATTCCAGCAACGACTTACAGAGTGAGTGGCAAGCCCTCACGAGAAAAGCTGAGAAGGGCAAATGGCTTCGCAACCAAAAGTGACTCGCGCCATTCTTTTGCCGGCGATACCATTTTCCCTCTTCAATCTGTGCCTAAAGCTGGGTTAGAGGTGGCATCTGCTAATCTCGAAAACGAATTTACCCGGCACAGAAAGCTCCAGTCTTTTCCCAGTTTACCTTCTTTGTTTACCCAGAGCTTAGGCTGCGGTAGGATTTAGCACCTGCAATCGCTCATGAGTTTCGTCATCCAAGCCGCCGGCTGCACCGACATCGGACTCGTTCGTAAAAACAACGAGGACAATTTCGGTTACGACTTGCGCCAGGGGATTTTCGTTGTCTGCGATGGCATGGGCGGACAACAAGCCGGAGAAATGGCGAGCAAGATCGCCGTCGATACGGTTCTTGATTTCTTTCGCCAGAAAAAGAGCGAAGTCGCCCCCGTCGGCGGATCAACCTTCGAAGGCATGTCGCAGCGCGCCGTCGACCTGGCCACAGCGATTCAACTGGCGAATCAAACCATCCACGAATCCGGAGCAAGGGACGCAGGCCTCACTGGCATGGGCTCGACCATCGTCGCAGTCTCCGTTCAGGACCATCTCTTTTCTATCGCCAATGTCGGCGACAGCCGCATCTACCTTATCCGCAACGACGGGGTCATCCAACTTACCAGCGATCATTCGCTGGTGATGGAGCAAGTGCGGCGCGGGCTGCTAACCCTGGAACAGGCGGAACATTCCGACATCCAGAACGTAATCATTCGCGCTCTGGGCACGGATGATACCGTGGAGCCCGACCTTGCCGATCATGAACTCAATTCCGACGACGTGCTATTGCTGTGCAGCGACGGCTTGTCGCGCTACGTCAAGGAAGAAAAAATCGCCCAAGCCGTCAAACAGGAGTCGCTCGATCAAGCGTGCGCCGATTTGATTGAAGCTGCCAAAGGTGGCGGCAGCGACGATAATATTACTGCCCTGCTCATCCGCGCCATGCGCCCCTCCTGGAAAGACCGACTCTTCGGCCGGTTATCGGGGCAGGACATTCAGAAAACTTCGACTTGAACTCTTTGTCGCCCTATTTGCCTGCCACCTGGCTAACACACTTCATACCCTGTAGATCGAAGAATGGATTCTCCGCGCCGGCAACCTGCAACTGATAGTCATAGGACTTAATCTTCCCGTTGGGCAGCATTACGGGCTTGCCGTTGTTCTCGATGACCCATTCCAGGTTGTTGGAGCCCGAGCGATGAGCGCGCGCCACAAAGTGAAACACGGCCCATGGTCCGGTCGCCGAGTCGAGAGTATCGCCATTCTTGCTGACGTCAATATTTTCCGGCGCGCCCGTCCACACAAATGTTTCCTGTGCTCCGTCTCCTGCCAGGCTCACTCCACCGATCTTAAGAACCACACCTTCCAGGTTGCTGGGCATCTGTTTCAGCGTGTAGTTGAAGTGTGGAGTTGTCGCTCCGCCCGGATAAAGGACTTCTCCCAGCGCTTCGATGCGATTCATGAAAAGCAGGAAAGATTTCGACGGCTGCACACTGGCCTGCGGGTTCGCTTCATACTTCGATCCGACTTTTTGCACAAACGGCTTTACGTCGTCGTTCAGCTTTTTCCACGCATCTCCCGACGGCCCAACGATAGAGTACAACTGATCCGCGGATACTTCCTGGGTGGAACCTGGATCGAAAGGATATTTATTCGCAAGCACCGCAAACTGCGAGCAGTACCCTTTTCCGCCTGCATTCGCGATATCGGCTGGCCCGCGCCTGGTCAAAGCTTCAGCGCTCGCGATCGGTTCCTCAAGCAACCGGCGCACTTGCGCTTCGTTCCCAAATTTCGCATCGACCGGCACCGAGGTGATGATGGAAGTCACGGCAAGCCTGGCAGCGCCGGCGTCGGTAGCCGCCTGGTTCAGTACGGCTGGATCCGGCGCCCCCGTACTCTGGGAAATCTTATGAAAATCCGCCTGAAGATTTCCCAGAGCCTTGATGTAGTCGTCATCGGTTTTCTCAATATAGTGATCCGGGGCCTTGTCAGGCGGACCCGGAGGTTCGACGGCTTCGACCGGCGCGAAGGGCGCCTTTAAATCCGCAGGCGCCACAGTCGTGTTGTGGGAAACAAAATACATCAACTCCATCAGAGGAGACGTCGGTCCGGTGAGCTTTTCCAGCTTCTTGTCCGCATCGCCATAGCTGGCATAACCGGCGACGGACGAACTCTTCAAAACCGTGTTCCACTCGTTCACGAAATCCTGGTTGTAACGATCGGACAGACTTTTCTGCAACAGAGCCTGGTCCATCTTGTCGGCGTCCTGTTCGCCCACAACCCATTTTTCACCGTTGAGATAACGCTGGGGATTCTTAATCGCCTCCTGTACATACAAGAACCCGCCGCGCGTGAACGCTCCACGCACTTTGTGGTTGCTTACCACGACGCCCGACGCGTTAGAAAACTGGTCATTAAAGCTGACATCGTGATTTGCCTGTGAAGCGTTGGTCAAGAGCAGCGCATAGAAACGATCAATTCCGGTAAATTGAAGCAGATAAGCGCGCGTGTCTTGGATGAGGTCCTTCGAGTTGCCCGTGGGAAACGGATTTTCCTTTGCCAGTTCCGTGCTGTAAAAATCAAACTGCAACGCAGCCAGGTCCCTACGCTCCTTGTCGATATCGCGAGTATCGACCCAGTGACTCATCAACACTGGAGTCATGAATTCTTTCGTGCTCTTGTCGTGATCGACTGGTTCGGTCGTGATGAGATATTCCTTCAGCTCGTCATAAGTCTTCTGGTAAGCGTCGTTGGGCGCATTCACCGCCGTCTTGCCGTATAAACCCAGCAGAGTATCTGTAACCCGCTTTTGCGTCTCCGCGAACAAGAGCTGGCGAAATCGGTTGAAGTAAACCGGCTTCGCATCCCAGTAAACCTGGTCGCCGACGTAAAGTCCCCAGCGCATGCTCCAGGGGCGGCCATTCTGTTCGTAATCGGCGAGAGTCGCAAGTTCTAGCCGAAGTTCATCGAGCTTCCTCAGGTCGTCCACCACCGCCACTTGATTGGAACCTGTCTTCAGTTTGCTCAAGTCGGTGATGGTGTCGTGCACTTGGGTTTCGAGCGCGCGGTTGCGAAGAAACGAAATCAGAAAACCGGCGAGACAAATCACAACCGCAAGAACCGCGGCTCCCAGAACAAAACGGCGAAGCAGATTCACGCGGGAGCTCGCGCCGCTGGTCGCCAGCGCCACACGATCCTTCACTACAATGTCGTTGAACAAACTGGTCAGGAAAACCCACTGCGGCACTCTGCGGGAGCCTCCACTTCGCGGAGGCGCAACCGCCTGCGCCCCATGGGAACCCACACCGCGGAATATCTGTGTCGCGCCCGCATCCATCCCGGCTTCTGCCGCCACCGGAAGAGCCGGCGCGGCGATCACATCATCCACCACCACGGGCCGCACGCCGGTAAAGTAAAACCCCCGCAGAAAAGGATTCGTTCCCAATTGGCTGGGGCGCGCCAGGTCCACCAGAAACTGTACGAGCAGCGTGCGCAGCTTTCTGATCTCCCGGGGAAACTCGTAGATGCCGGGAAGCTTGTCTGCTTCATGTTCGCGCGGAAGCAGCAGAATGCGTCTCTCCGCGAGCGAATAAAAAATCTCATCGAATACCTTGGTCAGACGGCGCATCTCTTCGTCTGCGTAAACACCGGAGCTCAGGGACCGCAGCGGCAAAGTGGCTCCCAGCACTTCGGACACTTCTGCCTTGCTCATGCCCCGCACAAACTCGTTAAAAAAAGCGATCCGATCGACCTTGGTGAATAAAACATAGACCGGAAAGTTGATTCCTAATTGCCGGGAAATCTCTTGCAGCCGAGCCGATAACTTTCGCGCTGCCGACACTACTGCCTCGCTCGCATTGGGCTGAAGAAAATTTTCGCAATCGAAGCACACCACAGCGGCCCGTGGCGATTGAGCGCGCTTACCGATGGCAGCGGAGAAACGAGCCGGCTGCAGCAACTTCACCAGACGCCGCCAGCGCTCCGACTGCCCCATCATCGAGCCGGCCGGATCTACAAAAATTGCCTGGCGCGTGTACCAGATGTTGGCCACCGAAGTCGGCATTATGTCGCTGTCGCGATAGACCTGTCCCGCCAGCAGCTCAGGATCGAGTGCAGAATTAATCAGCACGGTGGTCTTAGTCGAACCAGAATCGCCGAGTAGCAGCACAAGCGGAAGGCCAGCCAGATCCGAACCTCGGGTCGACTGCTTCAATCGCCGCACCGCATCCCGCACCACCGAATCAAGATCGCCGGTGCTGCTGGCTTCGGAAGCGTCCCCCGAACTCTCCTTCTCTTTCGCTTTCCTTATTTTGTGCTGAAACCAGAGGACGACGGCCGCGCCGATCAACCCAAGAAGCGCGAGCACACCCCGGAGTATCCACACGTCCATACCGTGCAGCGGCAGAAAAATGCCGAGAACCCAAGCCAACACCAGATAAATTAGTAGGACGAGAATGGTAACCCAGTACATCCCATCTCCCTATTTAAGTAGTCCTGCCGCCAGTTCGGAGAGTGACGACACGCCCGACATCAGAAGCACTTTGAAAAGCACGAACAGTGCGATCACCACGCCCGCGGCAATGAGCGCTGTCCTTCCGAGGATGCGGCTCCAGCGGTCCGACTGCACCAGGCGCACAGCGTCCGCCGGAATCGCGCCTCGCGGTGATAACGGCTGCGCCGGCCCCCGCACGCGCAGGATTTTGTCCTGGATCGCCCCCATGATCGACCGCAAATCTCCGCCCGCAGCGTAGCGCCCACGGAATCCCAGCAGCAAACACAAGTAATACACCTCGAGCAGATCGGCCACTTCCGGGGAGTCGTTGCGGTTCAACGTCTTCTGCAATTCCTGGAAAAATATTTCTCCCGCCAGTTGGTGGCCGAAGAGTTCCATCTGCAAGGGCAGGCGCGGCCAGTTAGCAAACACTGGGTTTCCCGAACTCAGCACCGACTCATCCAGAAAGGCCACTACCGCAAAAATCACCTGCCGCACATCGTCGGGACTACTTCCGCTGCTGCGCGCCTCTTGTTCGGCGGCAGCTAATGCCTTCTTCAAATGCGCTCGGAACGCTTCCGCATCGGTGACTGCCTGGCGGTTGTACCGCAGTCGCACGATTGCCGTAAAAACTTCCTGAAAGCCCAGCGCGAGATTCCAGCCGCGCCGGTCCATCGCAGGACTCGACCCCCGATAACTGCCCAATGGCGTAATTTGCGTCGAACTCATTACCACTCTCTTATCGCGTCAACCCTCGAGCAAAACAATCAGCTCAAGCTCGGGACTTGGCAATTCCCCCGGTACGTAGACCCCGACGTTGCCCGTCCTCATGATGTGCTCCCAGCAAGGCCCACTCCGATTAATGGTGAAATACTGGCTATCCACCTTTGCGGCAACGGCAGCGGGTGGAACCTGCGTATGGGTTAGTGTTAAACCGGGTAGCGCCCGTTTCACCAACTCCGAAACAAATTGCCCGGAACACACTTTCACCAGTTGCAGAGTTTTTGAAATTACGTCTGCCTCCCCCACCGGGGATCGGAGGCCGAGTATCCAGCGGGAGCGCCCCAGACAACGCTGGTCACGAATATCCCCCTCGTAGAAGTAACGGGCCGCCGGCCGAAGCGGAATTACGATGGCCTGCGACGGAGCGATAATCTCGAGGTGGCGAAGAATATGTTCCTCGAGCTGGGCAAAGCACGGACCGGGATCATAGTGGTTGTAGGCGGGAAGCGAACGGGGGTTGCCATCCAAACTGAATGTGCACAGCGCCCCGGCCAGCCTCGACATTTCGCGGAACATTTCCTCGGGATGCCTGTGCTTGGCCAGCAGAATATGGCGCAATGGGGTCAGGCTGGAATTAATGGCGTGCAGAAACCAGAACTGTGCGACTTGGCGAGCCGACATGCCGGCCTGAAACTTTCCTCCCGCTTGCTGCTGTTCCTGCGAGACTACGGCGCTCTTTTCCTCCAGGATTTCCACCAAACGCTGCAACATCTTCGCCAAACGCTCGCTGGCGCTTAGGCGCAGGCAAGTCGGAACATGGGTAGGATCGTAGACGAAGTGACCAGACTGATCGCGCATCACGCGGGCAATCGGAAGCGTCAACAGGTTCTCATCCTGGGCCGGAAGCACGACCAGACGGATGTTCTTTCGCCCCAACTGCACCGGCTTGGCGTCGATTCCAGTATTTTCGTCGTGCACCATCTCGACCGTGCTGGTGTAACGCGCGCTTCCCGACGGAATAGGATCCAGGTCGCAGTTCTGCTGCCCTGCAACCCAGCGGGGAATCGACAGAGCCACCGTCAAACTGTCGGTCGCAGGAAGAAATTGTTCGGCGATATTACGCGGGTCCGGGCGCGCGTCGCACTCAGGTATATCGAAGGGCAGGCCGTCCTGAAACATTCCGCGCGCATGCAACAAGCTGACCGTACCATTGCGCAAAGCATCCGCGTCAAGTTGGCAGGCCGCCAGCCCATAGGCGTTCCCCCAGAGACTGGCCGTGGCAAAATGAACCGCTTCCTCGAAGTAGCGATTCTGCGCCTGAAAATGTTGTGGCGCCAGATACATACCCTCGGCCCACACTACTCTGGACAGCAACTTCATGCCGCTTCACCTGAAGACTTATGGAGGTTTGGTGAGCAATGTTTCGCCGCCGGCTCGACCCGTGCGCCGTGGCAAAAATCACGTCTGGCCTGCGATGCTAGGCGTACTGCTTTCTATTGTCAAGGAAGTTGGCACTGCGTGGGCAACCTAAGAACAGGGCAGATCGCTGCTGGAACTGCCTATCCTTGTAACCGGCGTTTCACCCAAGCTTGTCACCTTGGCCCCGGAGTCCCTACCATGATGAGACGATTATCTGATCCCCCGCGATCGCAACATTTTAGGAAGAAGGAACTCGATGCCACAAGCCGATGATCTCCCTTTGGATCAACTGGCCAGGGCAGCGCATTCTCTTTATTGCGCCGATAAGATCGCCCAAGGCTTGTCCGCCCAAGAGCTTCCCGCTCTCGTCCCTTGGGATCAACTATCGGAAGATCTTCGCCAGGCGAATCGCGCACAGGTCGCTGACATTCCCAGTAAGTTATCCATTCTAGGTTATGAGCTAACCACCGGCCCCGGCAAACCCTCGAGTGAACTTCACTTCACGAACCAAGAAATCGACCGGCTCGCGAAGCAGGAACATGGGCGATGGACGAAGGAACGGGAACAAAGGGGTTGGCGGTACGCTCCGAATCGCGATAACGACCGCAAGCTCCATCCCAGTTTGGTGCTGTGGGAAGACTTACCGGAGTCCGAAAAAGAAAAAGACCGAGAGGTGATTCGTAATCTTCCGAAATTGATCGCTACTGCGGGCCTTCGCCTTCAAAAACAAGCCGTACGAAAATAGATTCTGATAGTGCAAATCAACTATTGAACCTCCCATTCTGCGCGTGGGATTATTTCGTCCTTGGTTTTCTTGGGGAAAACTCTCTTGGGCAGATTGTGGGGTTTGAATGGCAGTTGCGAATAGCAGAGTCTTAAATCCGGGAGCGGCGGCACCTGCCAGCTTCTACGAAAAACTCAATTCGCGATGGCACGAACGCACGCTTCAGGGCTTCATGGTCATCGTTCTGGGTCACTGGGCTGAGCACCTGTTCCAGGCCTATCAGATCTACGTCATGGGATGGCCGCGCCCCATGGCTAACGGCATGCTCGGCATGTGCTATCCCTGGTTGATACAAACCGAGATTCTGCACTATGGGTACGCGTTGGTGATGCTCATCGGCATCTGGGTGCTGCGCAAGGGCTTTGTCGGAATCTCGCACACCTGGTGGATGATCGCCTTTGGAATTCAATTCTGGCATCACTTCGAACATTTGCTCCTGATCTGGCAGGCCACAACACACCACAATTTTTGGGGCAAGCCGGTACCCTTCAGCGTCTTGCAGTTGGTTTTTCCCCGCGTTGAACTCCACCTCTTCTATAACTCGATCGTCTTCATTCCCATGGTGATCGCGATGTACTATCACGTGTTTCCACCAGCAGAGCAGAAGGAACAAGCGGCGTGCACCTGTGCTTGGCATCGCAAAGAACTGCCTATCGCGGCTTGAGAGTTCGCGAATAAGTTCTGGTTTTGGGTGCACAGCATTTTGGCGCCGCTATAAGATCTTTTTCTTCCCGGGCCTTAGGCCGCGATTCGAATCACTTCGAGAATGCCGATGCATGCAAAGCGATCCATCGATTTACGCCGCACTGTCGTGGTTGCGGTTCTAGGATCCCTCTGTGCCGCGTCACAGGGCTGTCATTCGGCGCCTAAATTCCCCGACAAGAATTCCAAAGCATATGCCGACGTAGTATCCGCCTTCTACTCAGGCTTGGCCGCATTGCAGGTGGGGGATGATATTCACGCGGAAAACAAGCTTGCGGAAGTGATCCGCCGGGTGCCCGGCGAGCCCGCTGGATGGGCGAACTGGGGGATCCTCGCTCTACGTCAAAGAAACTATGATGCCGCTCGCCAAAGATTTGATCGCGCCCGCGACCTAGACTCAAAGAACGATCAGATTTATAGCCTGCTGGGTACGCTCGATAGCCAGCAAGGCAACTCAGCCCAGGCAATCACCGACTTTCGCAAAGCGGTCGAATTGAATCCACGCAATCTGCGCGCCACGTATCAACTCGCGGAAGAAACTGAGCGCCAAGCGGCGGCGAACAGCGAAGCTGATTTCCAGCATTTGATACAACAGATTCTTACCGCGCAACCGGACAACCTCGCAGCGACTCTGGAACTGGCTCGAATTGCCGCGAAACGAGGAGACGCTTCCACTGTACAGACGGCAGTGGCCAAAATCAGCGCCCGCTCGTCCGCGTGGCCGCCGGAAGTTCAGCGCCAGCTAGAAGCAGTACAAAAAGCTGTTTCCCGCGCACACCCTTCGAACGCTGATTGGCGCTCGGCCGCGACCCAAACTACGTTCCTGCGAAACGTTCTCATGCGCGTGCCCGACTATCGCCAGAGTCTGCGCGCGATTAAAGCCGCACCGGGCGAAGAAGCCGAGCCTTTCACCCACTTCTTACGCATGGAGACTCCCGACTTCAGGCCGGCGCCAGCAGATATGGCACTCACCTTCAATTCGCAGCCGCTGACAACTTTCGACGGCAACGGGTGGGATTGGATCGGGGCTATCTATCTGGGGAGCGCGGGCACACCCGTTGTCGCGGTGGCTAACGGCCGTGAAGTCCGTCTATCCGGCGGCGCAACAATTCCCTTCCCTGGCGGGACTTCCGCGTCGCCTCCGCAGCCGGAGAGCATTCTGCCCATCGATTTCAATTACGATTTCAAAACCGATCTCGTTCTCGCCGGCGCGGGCGGCGTGCGTTTAATGCGCCAAGACAGTCCCATCGCATTCACGGATATAACCGCAGAAACGAAGCTCCCGCAGTCTTTGACCACTGCGTCTTACACAGGCGCGTGGGCAGTCGACATTGAAGCCGACGGCGATCTTGACATCGTACTCGGCGCGGCAAATGGCCTACCGACGGTTCTACGGAATAATGGTGATGACACTTTTCTGGCCATTCATCCTTTCGCGGGGATTTCAGGACTTCGTGGGTTTGCCTGGGTCGACCTGGATGGTGACGGAAATCCCGATGCAGCCATCATCGATGGCGCAGGCCGGCTCCATATCTTTATGAATGAGCGGCAAGGCCAATTCCTCGAACGCGCCCTGCCTCCTAATGTGGCCTTCGTCAAAGCGATTGCCGTAGCCGATGCGAATAACGACGGCATTCTCGATCTGCTCGCAGTGCAATCCGACGGCGCGATTATTCGAATCTCTGACAAGAACGAAAGAGAGAGCTGGGATATTGCCGAGATCGCGCGTGTTCCCGACCCGGCGAAAAATCTTGCCGACGACGTGAGATTGCGGGTAGCGGACCTGGATAATAATGGCGCCTTCGATCTGATTTTGTCGCCGGCATCGGTGCACTCGGCGAAGAGTTCCAACGGCCCGCTGATTTGGCTCGGGGACGCCGGAGGAAAGTTCTCTCTGCTGAACCAATCAGTGCTGCCAGCGGTCGTCTTCGATGTTGCCGATCTCAAAGGCACCGGGAGGCTGGATCTGATCGGACTCTCTGCCGATGGACAGCCACTCGAAGGCGTGAACCAAAGTCCGAAGAATTATCACTGGCAAGTCGTGCGCCCGCATGCAGTACAGGCTGTCGGCGATCAACGCATCAATCCCTTCGGCATCGGCGGAGAAATAGAAGTTCGCTCCGGCTTGCTGGTACAGAAGCAACCCATCACCGGACCCCAACTTCATTTTGGATTAGGTGAACAAAAAGAAGCCGATGTGGTTCGCGTAGTCTGGCCGAACGGCACGGTGCGCGCCGAGTTTGACGTAAAGGCCGATCAAGATATCGTTACCGAGCAGCGACTGAAAGCATCCTGTCCATTCCTGTTCGCCTATAACGGAAAGCAAATGGAATTCGTGAAAGACGCCGTGCCCTGGGGGTCGGCGATCGGTCTGCGCATCAACACTCTTGGCTCCGCGCAGATCGCCGCGACCGGCGAGTGGTACAAAATCGGTCGCGACCAACTCGTGCCGCACGATGGCTACTATGACATCCGCGTTACCGCCGAACTTTGGGAAGTTTATTACTACGACTATCTCGCGCTCATGACGGTTGACCATCCCGCCGGCACAGAGATTTTTGTTGATGAACGTTTCGTGATTCCTCCTGCCAAGCTGGGCATCACGACTGTCGAAACGCCGCATGAGGTTGCCCGGGCTATCGATGATACGGGTCAGGATGTAACCGACCTCGTGAAAACCCTCGATGGGCAGGCAGTAGCCAGCTTTGGCCGCGGTCAGTTCCAGGGCATCACCCGCGACCACTATCTCGAAGTCGATCTCGGCGACGAAGCGCCCAAGAGCGGGCCGCTTTACTTAATCGCGCAAGGCTCGATTCACGACACGGAATCGTCGGTAAACGTTGCGATCACGCAAGGAAGCCGATGGCGCGCCCACGGGTTAAGCGTTGAAGTACCGGATAGCCGCGGCGGTTGGGTCACTGCGCAAGATAATCTCGGCTTCCCTGCTGGCCGCAAGAAAACAATTCTCTTCAATCTGACGAACGTGTTTCGCCCCGGCACACCGCGCAAAGTGCGCCTGCGCACGAATCTGGAAATCTACTGGGACGCTATCCACTGGGCGAAGGGTGCGCCCGACGCGCCGTTGAAAGAAGTGACGCTCGATCCGTTTTTCGCAGATTTGCATTATCGCGGCTACTCCGTAATGCACATGCCCACCACCGCCGCGCGCGCCCCCGAAGTGCCGGACTACAACCAGATCGAAGGGACCAAGCAGCACTGGCGCGATCTGATTGGCTATTACACGCGCTACGGCGACATTCGCGAACTCCTGAAAACCATTGACGATCGCTATGTAATCGTCAACTCCGGCGACGAGATGTCGCTGCGCTTCGCCGAGCAACCCCCGCCTCCTGCAGGCTGGGTCCGCGACTTCGTGATCCAAGGCGACGGCTGGATCAAGGATGGAGATTACAACTCGACGTTTTCGAAGACCGTGCTCCCGCTACCCTACCATGCCAAGAACGAATACACGACTCGGCCTGGTGCACTCGAAGACGAGTGGGTTTACCGCCAGCATCCTGAGGACTGGCAAAACTATCACACGCGCTACATCACGCCTGAAGTATTCAAGAACGCTTTGCGAAACGGAGCCTCACAATGACCGGCAACCGGATCGCAAGGATTCTTGTCACCATTTTTTTCTTCGGCTTGCTACTTACCCCGCTAGCCATTAAGCGGATTTCGGCTCGCCATGTTGCCGATCAATCAACCGCCGACGCGGCAACTGCGCTGGCCCGGTATGGGTTTTACTTGCAGGAGGTCTCTCACGCCGCCGGCATCAACTTCATTCATCAAGCTCCCACTTTAGATTCCAAGCTCGATCACATCATGCCCGAGGTCGCTTCCATGGGCGCTTCGGTGTCGATTGTAGATTTTGATCGCGACGGCTGGCCTGACATCTATGTCACGAACAGTGCAATCGGCAGCAAGAACGCGCTCTACCGCAACCTTGGCGACGGCACTTTCAAAGATGTTGCCGAAGAAATGGGAATTGCCGACGTGAATCAGGCGGGCACCGGCGTTTCCACTGGCGCCGTGTGGGGTGATTACGACAACGACGGCTATGAAGATTTATTTCTGATCAAGTGGGGGCGTCCCGAGCTTTACCACAACGAGCAGGGACGTGGTTTCACGCGCGTTTCCGAGCAAGCCGGACTCCCGCCCTGGATCAACGCCAACACCGCCGTGTGGTTCGATTACGACGGGGATGGACTTCTTGATCTTTTCGTCGGAGGCTACTATGCGGAGAACATCGATCTCTGGCATCTCACGACCACGCGAATCATGCCCGACAGTTTCGAATACGCCAAAAACGGCGGCCGCAAATATCTTTTCCACAATCTGGGCAATGGAAAGTTCGAAGAGGTCAGCGAGAAACTTGGGATCAATAGCCGTCGCTGGGCGCTGGCGGCGGCGGCGGCCGATCTTCGCGGCACCGGCCACCCTGATCTGTTTGTCGCGAATGACTACGGAGTTTCGGAACTTTATTTTAATGACGGCAAGCGCTTTCGCGAAGTGGGTCAGCGAACCGGCGTTGGCTTCGCCCCCAAGAGCGGCATGAATGCTGCCTTCGGCGACATTCTCAATCGGGGCCGATACGCGGTTTATGTTTCCAATATTTCTGAGGACGGCATTCTGATTCAAGGCAATAACTTGTGGATGCCGAAAGAAGGAACGGCGGGAGATGCCACCGAATACGAAAATCTCGCGCGCGATTTTGGCGTAGAACTCGGTGGTTGGAGTTTTGGTGCGCAGTTTGGCGATTTGAACAACGATGGCAATCTGGATCTTTACCTGACCAACGGCTACATCTCACTCGACCGCACCCGCAGCTACTGGTACGACTTTTCCCGCGTCGCTGGCGGCAACAGCACGATCATCGGCGACGCCAACAACTGGCCCGCATTCGAAGGGCGCAGTTTGTCCGGTTACCAGAACAAGCGTGTTTGGATGAATGACGGAGCTGGCAAGTTTATCGATGTGGCCGAGGCCGCTGGCGTCACCGATACCTATGACGGGCGCGCCGTAGCTCTCGCCGATTTGTGGAATCGCGGCGTCCTCGACGTGTTGGTCGCGAACCAGAAGGGCCCCTTGTTGCTTTATAAGAATACGGTCACGCCCGAAAACGAATGGATCGAATTCAATTTGGAAGGAACCTCAAGTAACCGCAGCGCCATTGGCGCGCAAGTCACCCTTTTCTGGAACGGAGAACATCAGGTGCAGGAAGTTTCCGGAGGCAGCGGTTTCGCGGCGCAAAACGACCGTCGGCTGCATTTCGGCGTGGGCAAGCATCCTCACATTGAGAAAGCCGTGATCCGTTGGCCTTCGGGTAAGCTCCAAACCATAGAACAACCCGCCATGCATCAGTGCCACAAGATCAAGGAGCCGGCATGAGTTCACAAACCATAGCACCGCCGCTGCCCTCCCCGACTCCCGTCCGGCGTGCGCCCTTATTTAGTCTCGACAATCGCTACATTCCACCCGCGTTTATCACCTGCATTTTGCTGGCGGGAAATTTGTCGTTTGGCATGCTGGAAAGCTACAAGAAAACACTGCTCGCGATCATCACCAGCGTTGTGCTCGAACTTATTCTTGGACGCATCTACTTTCACAAATGGGTCCATCCCGCCAGCGCTTACATCACCGGCATCAGCGTCGGCATCCTGGTTCGATCTCCTGCCTTCTGGCCGTACGCGCTGTGCGCGGCGCTCTCCATCACTTCCAAATATGTGCTGCGGGTAAAAAATCGCCACATCTTCAATCCTTCCAACTTCGGCATCTCCATAATGCTCTTTTTGGCAGCCGACGCCGTCGCTACTCTGAGCATTCAGTGGGGAAACTATTTGTGGCCCATGTTTATAATCTGGGCGCTGGGAACGGTGATCGTAGCCCGCGTGCATCGTTTCAATATCACCGGCACTTACGTCGCGTCATTTCTCACGTTCGCATTTGTGCGAAGCTGGATGACTGGCAGCCCGTGGCAATCGGAGATCGCCCCCATCACCGGTCCCATGTACCAGCTCTTTATCTTCTTCATGATTACCGACCCGAAGACAACAGTCCGCTCGAAACGAGGGCAGTGTATCGTGGTCTTTCTAGTGGCGCTGCTGGAAATGATTTTGCGTCTGCGCCAAGTGGTTTACGCTCCCTTCTACGCGTTGTTCCTCGTCGGACCATCAGCCTTGCTGATTGAAATATGGATGGATTCACGTCGCAAGAATTCTGCAAAGGTTTTGGCGGCGTAGTGATTCTTTCACGGAACATGGCGAATGCGAATCCGCCACGGGTAGCCCTTTGGTTTTTTCTTGCCGCTCTCGTCTGCTCGAGTGGATGCAAACCGCAACCCGTGAACGAGAAGCACTCGTTCGCTCAAAGCGCCCCAACTGCGGACCGAGGGATTACTCCCAATGCAACGTCGCCAGCAACCATCGCGGGTGTGCCGCCATCTCCCGAACTATTCGAGCGTCCTTCCGGTCCCATCGAGTTCACCGATGTGACAGCGCAAGCCGGCATCCACTTCAAACACAACAGCGGCGCCTTCGGCAAAAAGTATCTTCCAGAAACGATGGGCAGCGGCGTCTGTTTTATCGACTACGACAACGACGGTTGGCAAGACATTCTGCTCATCAATTCGATGGATTGGCCAGGCCACAACTCTGGCAATTCGTTCCCTGCCCTGTACCATAATAATAAAGATGGTACCTTCACTGACGTGACGAAGCAGGCCGGGCTCGCGATGGAAATGTACGGACTGGGCTGCGCCGTCGGCGACTTCGATAATGACGGCTACGACGATATCTACATCACCACCGTCGGCTCGAACCACCTTTTTCGTAATCTTGGCAACGGCAGGTTTGCAGATGTCACGGCGAAGGCCGGCGTGGCCGATCCTGGATTTTCCGCCAGCGCCGTGTGGTTCGATTACGACAATGATGGCAAGCTGGACCTATTCGTTGCTCACTATGTCGACTGGTCCATCGATGCCGATGAATACTGCTCGCTCGACAACAAGAACAAATCCTACTGCACTCCGCAGCGGTATAAAGGGCAAAGCTCTTCGCTCTTCCATAATCGGGGGGATGGAACCTTTGAAAATGTTACGCGCCGGGCTGGTCTCTACGACCCGAGCAGCAAGTCGCTGGGTGTCGCGTTGCTTGATTATGACAATGATGGATGGCTCGACCTTTTCGTCTCCAACGACACCGAACCTAACAAGCTTTACCACAACAATCGCAACGGCACGTTCACCGATGTGGCTGTGGCTGCGGGGTTGGCTTATGGTGAAGCCGGCACCGCGCGTGCGGGCATGGGTACCGATGCTGCCGACTATGACAACTCTGGATGGCAGAGCCTGGTGCTCGGTAATTTCACAAACGAAGGCATGGCGCTCTACCACAATGATGGCTCCGGATTATTTACCGACGAGGCGCCCGCCACTGGCATAGCAACAATATCGACCAAGTCGCTCACTTTCGGAACTTTTTTCTTCGACTATGACCTCGACGGCTTGCCGGACATTCTGGCAGTGAACGGCCACGTATCCGATGATGTCAACATCGTGCAGCCGACAGTGAAGTACGCGCAGCCGCCGCATTTGTTTCGCAACCTCGGCAAGAACCAATTTGAAGAAGTCACCACCAGACTAGGCAGGGCGCTGCCTCGGCCGATCGTTGGCCGTGGCGCCGCTTACGCAGATTTCGATAACGATGGTGACCTTGATTTGATCATCACCACCAACAACGGCCCTGCGCGCCTACTGCGCAACGACAAGGGCAATCAAAACGACATGCTGCGCGTGAAGACCATCGGTACGCGATCAAACCGCGACGGCATCGGCGCGAAAGTAACGGTAAAAACCAGCAAGGGACTTCGGCTCTTCGGCATGGTGAAATCTGGATCCAGTTACCTATCCCAAAGCGAGCTGCCGTTGACTTTTGGCTTGGGCAAGCCTGAGCCGGGCAAAAGCGTTAACCTCGAGATTGCATGGCCTAGCGGCTGCAAGGATTCCATTGCAAACGTCAGAGCGAACCAATTCATCACGGTGCAGGAAGGCAAAGGCGTTATTGCTGCGCGGCCAATAGAATTCAGCAATCATCCTCAACCGGCTAGCAAGACTCAGTAAAGCGGGCGCAGTAATAAACGCGTAGCCTTGCGTTAAATACCTAGAGTGCTTCCGGCTTTTCCCACTTGCCGGAATCGCCCGAACGGAAGATTGCTTCGATCACCGCCATATTCTTGACGGCGTCTTCCAAGGACACTGGAACCTCGCCATCTCCGCGGATTGCCTTTGAAAAGACATCGCCTTGAATAGTGTACTGGTCGCAGATTGGAAACTCCTCCGTCGAGATACCACTGCCGAAGAGGTCTCGCCCGTCGTCGATGAGGATACGACACGGCCGGTCATGGGGAGCGTTAAAGGGAATCTCGATTTCGACACGGCCTTTTGTCCCCAGAAAATGGCTCCTTTGATACGGCACGAGTTGTGTGCCGCAAGTGAAGGTCGATTGGCCGGACGGGAAATCCAGAATAGCTGAGGTGAGCCGGTCAATCTTCATTTGAGGGTCTCGCTCGACAAGCCCGAATACGCTGGAAGGCTCTTCTCCGAACATGAATCGCGAGGTGTTAATGGGATAGCAGCCTATATCCATCAGCGCACCTCCTCCGCATTCCGGGATGTTGCGAATATTCGATGGATCGGTATTGAAATAGCTGAATAGACTTACGGCCGCGCGGAGCGCGCCAACCCGCCCCGATCGGACCACCTCACGGGCGCGCAGCCATTGCGGATGAGTGCGCACCATGAACGCTTCGCCGATCTTCACCCGCGTGCGCTCGCGAACGGCGAAAAGTTTTTTGGCTTCGGCAACGGTAAGGCTCAAGGGTTTCTCGCACAGCACGTGCTTGCCAGCTTCCGCAGCTTTGATGGAGCACTCGACGTGGAGTTGGTTCGGCAGCGGATTGTAGATTGCCTCAATCTGCGGGTCAGCCAGCAATTCTTCGTAAGATCCGTAGGCCTTCGCAATGCCAAGTTTGTGCGCCGCCTCTTCGGCCTTGCGCTGGTCGCGTGACGCGATTCCCGTCACCTCGCACCACTCGCCTTTTTTCATGCCCGGAATGACTTTTGCGACGCCAATCTTGGCCGTGCTCAGAATTCCCCAGCGGACTTTGCTCGATCCTTGGTTCGACATAGCCAAACATCATAGTCGCAAAAACACCTTTCCGGGCGGAAGCAACCAGAAAACTCATTCAACCGAACGGGATTCTCGCTTCATTCAAACAATCACCGGTGCCACATCCACTGGAAAGTTCACCGATCTGGCAATGAAGCAAAGGTGATGGGCTCGGTCGTGAAGATTCATTGCTGTGGTTGGATCGTCCCCCGGAGAAATCTTGACAATAGGCCTTAGCGTCACGCCAACGAATTGTCCGGAGCCGTCGTCGGTTTCCTCCATCGCTCCAGAAGCGGCATCGTGATACTCCAGGACCGTGATGTTGCTACTCGCGCACAGATGGAGATACCAAAGCATGTGGCAAGAAGAAACACTGGCAACGAGGAGTTCCTCTGGACTGTAGCGAGATCGATCACCGCGAAAACTCGGTTCGCTGGAGCCGGGAATTTCTGGTTTTCCCTCGCAGACAATGGTATGGTCCCGGCGATACGATCGATAAGTCTTCGTGCCGTCGCCGTCGTTTCCCGTCCAATCGATTTGAACCGCATAGCGGTGCTGCCTCATCTGACTCCTCCGACTATCGCATGTAATCCTGATTCATCTTGTTGTCGATCCGGCGGATATTTGCTCGCGCGTCCAAGCCTCCGAGACAATGCGAGCTTTGGCGATGTTGTCCACCACCAATATCAACTGATGCTGGTGATCGCTGTAGAGCACTTCGAGATTGACGCCGGCCTCGGCCATGCGTCGCGAAATGCTGCCCAGTTGGCCGGGCTGGGACTGATTCAGCCGCTGAATTACGACCTCGCGTTCACCCACGACTCGAATACCCGCCGCCACTAAAGCCTGGCGGGCGGCCCTTCCATCCGCGAAAAGAAAGTGGGCCACGCCCCGGCCATTCACCACCCACACTCCCCCGCCTTCTATACTCACTCCCGCCTGACCCAGGCTCTCACCCATCTCGGCCAGGGCGCCAGGCCTATTCTCCAGCGCAATCTCCAGGTCATTCATTGGGCCTCCCTTTCGATCCACATGTTGCCTTTAACAGTAGCGCACCAGTTCGCAGGTATGATTCAATATATATCGAAGTATGGATGTTACCTCGATCACGCATATTGCCGGACTGATCGGCGAAGCAAGACGAATAAAGATGCTCGCCGTTCTGTTGGATGGCCACGCTCATTCGGCATCGGCTCTCGGAATGGCGGCCGAAGTAACGCCCCAAACCGCAAGCTCGCACCTTTCGAAACTTCTTGCCGGCGGCCTGATCACGGTTGAAGCCTGCGGCCGGCAACGGCTGTTTCGGCTGAAGAACGCCGACGTGGCCAAGGCCATCGAGGCCCTGGGCGCAATCGCGCACAATCCCGCAATTTCTTCTGTTCCAGAAATACGCTTTGCTCGAAGCTGTTACGACCATCTGGCCGGAATGCTCGCGATTGCCCTTCGAAATCAGCTGGTAAGAACGCAAGCTTTGCGTCGGGAACGAGGAGCCTTCACCGTGACGCCGAAAGGAAATGGCTTTTTCCGCACGCTGGAGATCGATGTCCATCCGCTGCATGCGCTACGGCGGTCCTTCGCTCACGGGTGTTTGGATTGGACCGAACGCGAACATCATATTGGCGGCGCAGTTGGAGCCAGTTTACTTTCCCGGCTTATCGAGATGAAATGGCTCGCTCGTATGAAGGGCACACGTGCCCTCCGCGTGACTCACGCCGGCGAACGCGGATTTCAGGATGTTTTCAACATCCGCTGCCCGGCATTGCGCGCTCAGCCGCGATCGTTATATGAACTCGCGACTCCTGCGTGAAGTTGAACAAACGCTTCGTGCGCGGGAATGGGCGGACTACCGCTGGAGGGATTTTGGAAAATGTCTAAGGAAGGAATGAAACGGAGGGTTACTGCGAAGATCGCGGAACCAAGACGCGGCGTTGACTTCTGCCAGCCTGGTTCCCGGCAAGGAAGCCGGAGAGACTTCCCGAACTAAATTGAGTTCACCAGTTCCACGCCCGGCTCGGCCGGGGAGGTTTTTGCGTTTTCAATGGCGCGATCCAGGCAAGCGCGCATGATGGATGCGAGCTGGCCAACATAGGGCTCGACGAGACTGCCGCGAGGACTAATGGGTAGCGGAAAAAGCCGCACGCCGCCTGGTGAAGTCTTTGCCCAGCCTCCCAACTCCGTCCGAAAACCCAGCAGATGACGCTTCGCCAGAAAGACGGTCAACTCTCCGGGATACGGCTTTACGTCATACTTGGCGAAGGCATCCTCGTAGACATCCGCGAGCCTGCTTGGGGGAGCCGCGACCGCATTCGGCTGTAAGCTATGTCGAAGCCGCGCCCATCCGAAACGAGCGCTGGCTTTGGCTCGCGCCGTCTCTACACGGAGTTTATCCATGAAGAAGCCGAGTTTCCCCTCGCCCTCCGCTTCGAGAAGGTTTTGCAGGTGAAAAAATGGATTGAGGATAAAGCGATTGATCGCCCTCTGATGCAACGGAAGCGGCCAGCGCAAAGCACGAATGTTATACGTCTCGATCATGCCCACAAAGCCGACCGTCTCGCCCGATGCCATCAATTGCCGCGCCATTTCGAGCGCAAGCGTGCCCCCCAGGCAGTAGCCGCCCAGCATGTACGGCCCATGCGGCTGCACCTGGCGAATCTCGTCGACATATTTGCGAGCCACGTTTTCAAAGCGGCCATCCACTGCAGATCGGCCGTCAAGCCCGGCAGACTGCAAACCATACACTGGCTGATCGGCGCCGAGGTAGGCCGCGAGCGAACGATAGAGCAAAACATTTCCTTCCGCGGCGTGCACCAGAAATAGCGGTGGCCGATCTCCCGAGCGATTAATGGGGACCAGCGATTGCCACTCGTCGCGCGTGGTGCCGCGGCTTAGCACAGCCGCCAAAGTCCGGGGAGTCGAGGCGTCGTAAAGAACTGCCAGAGGCGCCATGCGGCCCAGTTCCTGCTGAATCAGCGCGAACAGGCGCGCGGCCGCAATGGAGTGGCCACCAAGGGCAAAGAAATCGTCATCTGCCCCGATCTCGCGAATTCCTAGTACCTGCTGCCAAAGCGGCAGCATCGCGCGCAGCAATTCGGACTCAGACATCCCGGGACTGATAGATGAGTTGGCCAGTTGTCGGGCATCAGACGGCCTACTCGAAACGGCCGTCAGATGCTCGTCTTCCGCCCGGCCGTAGGCTGCGCTCTTGTAAACAATTTCGTTCGCTAAGGAAGGATTGCCGCGCTTGATCCCGGCCAGATCGAGCACTTCACGGGCGGGATCTCTCGCAAGATCCTGAAAAATGCAACCCAGGGTTGAGAGCCATTCGCGTACCGTAAGATCTTCAAACAATTTGATGTCGTAGTGACAATGAATCTCGAGATCGTGTTCGAGTTCCACCGCGTTCAGATACAGCTCGAACGATTCGTAACCTTTTGGGTTGGCATCGTAATCGACAGTAAATCCGGATTGCGGCAATTCACTGGGCTTGAATTTTTTTACGTTGGTGAGACCCGCCGAGATCGGGGAAACGCCAAGCTCCGGAACGACGGGACGCAAGTCCTCGAGCAGACTAACCAGAGTAAACATGGAATGCTGCTGGGCAGCGACCAGGTCACTCTGCACCCGCTTGAAAAACTTTCCGGCGGATTCGTTCTCCCGCAGTTCGACCGCGAATGGAAGCAGGTTCACGCAATGGCCCACCAATCCAGGCTGGCCAATCTCGGGCTGTTCCGCGGTCGGCAGCGCAATCACAAAACGCCGTTGCTGCGAGATGCGAGCTAGAAGCAACGCAACCGAGCTGAGCAGAACCGCAAAGAAGCTGCAGCCCTGTTTTGCCGCCACCGCTTTGAGTTCCTGCACCACCGACGCGGGGATGGGATGATCGACCCGCCGGGCGGTGAACTCCCGCCGCGCGCTGCGCGGACGATCGGCAGGCAATCGCAGCACCGGAAAACCGCCCTCGAATTTGGCATGCCAGTAGTCGGCAGCTTCCCTGAATTCATCCGAGTGATCGCGTTCGGTGACACTCCGCACGTAGTCGAGATAACTCTGCGCCGGCTCCAGCTTGGCGGGTGCGCCTGAGATTTCCTCCGAATAGAAAGCACAGAGATCGTGAATCAGAACATCCAGCGACCAACCATCGCAAATAATGTGGTGCGCCGTGAAGATGACTGCCGCTCGATTCGGCCCTAACACAACCATTTGGCAGCGGAACAGAGGACCATCGGGCAGCACAAACGGCAACAGAGTCTCGTCGGCAATCATTTTTCGCAGCCGTTCCTGTTGGGTCAACGATTCCTTCATCGAGGACGCTTCCGTGACAAAAAGATCGGTCACCGGCATGGCAATCTTCTGCGCCGGATTGACCTTCATTACCGCGCCAGTCTCGTCGAAGCTGGTGCGCAGCGCGTCGTGCCGCTCCACCAGGCGTTCCATGGCGCGCGTCATCTTTTCGACGGAAATCGTGCCTACAAAGCGCATGGTGATGGATTCGTTGTAGGAAGCCGACAACCGTTCGGAAAGACGTGAGGACGCGAAGATGCCGCGCTGGGGAACGGTAGATTCCACTTCGTATCCGTCGCCCGCATTAGCGCGAGGTAAGGACTGCACCTCTGGCTTCGCAGGCGCTGACGGCGATACGTCCGGTAGCCGGCTCGCAGGCGGAAGCGCAGCTGGAGCGTTCGCGGTTGCCTTTTCGAGTAGCCCGACTAAACGGGCAATGGTGCGAGCTTGCTCGGCAACCACTTCTTCGAGGACGCTGGTGTTGGCGGCCGGGATCGGCTGGGAGTTGGGGCGGATTTCTGGGGCCGGAGCTGAGACTGACGGCGAGGGCTGGAAGGCCGCCGGTTTGGCTATCGTCTCCGCAAAAGCGTTGGCGGGCAGAACGGAATCGAGATGACCGGCGAGCATTTCGACGTTCGGCCATTGACTCATCAACTGGCTAAAACTGACCTTGACGGAAAACTCTTTTCGGATGGCGAACGCAACCTGGGTCAGAGACAACGAGTCGAAGCCCTGCTCCATGAATGTGGCGGATGGGCTTATCTGCGAGCGCTCCCGTCCACACACTGGAGCCAGAAGGTCCAGCACACGGGCCGCGATGCGATCCTGCCGCGAACTTGCGGAAGTGGAAGCAGCCTGTTCTTGCGGAGCGATGGAATGCGTTGCTTCAATCTGAAGCTGCTCCGTCGCAGCAGTCGCGCCATGCATCGCTTTCGCCGTGGAAATGCCTGCTGCTGGATCAACCCAGAAGCGCTGGCGCTCGAACGGATACGTCGGCAATGGCACACGCCGCCGGTCTTCGTTCGCGTAAAAGGCGTCCCAATCGATCGACACCCCGTTCTGCCAGAGCGATCCCATGGCGAACAGCAGCGTCGCCCACTCCGTATTATTGTCGTGCGTATCCGAAAGTGTGGGAATCGCGATGCACGGACGTTCTGGACTGAACTGTTGGCGCGCGAGCGAACACAGTGTGGAGCGAGGTCCGCATTCAAGGAAGAGATCGTAACCCTGGTCTTTCAGATATGTGATTGCAGTGGAGAACTCAACCGTAGCGCGCGCGTGCTGCGCCCAATATGCGGGATCAGTGGCCTCCTCGGCAGTGATCGGACGTCCCTTCACAGTCGAAACGAAAGGCTTGACCGGCGGCGAGAGGCGAACTCTACCCACAGCTTCGCGCAGCGGTTCGACCATCGGGTCCATCATGGCGGAGTGAAAGGCGTGCGAGGTGTGGAGATGACGGCAGACAATATTCTCCGCTTCCAGTTGCTTCTGGAACTGCGAGCAATACGATGGTTGAGCAGGCACCA
>CAVQCP010000050.1:0-18605 GCA_963710965.1 uncultured Acidobacteriaceae bacterium
CGTCTCGTTGAATGCCTCGCTCGGGCTGTGGCCGTTGGCGCGCAGCACTTCGTACTGGGCGTCCATGATCCCGGCCAGCGCGCCCATCAGCACGCCGCGCTCGCCGGTCAGATCGCTGTACACTTCCTTCTGGAAGGTGGTGGGGAACAGATAGCCCGAACCCACCGCGATGCCGATGGCGATGGCGCGCTCGCGTGCGCGGCCGGCGGCGTCCTGCTCGACCGCGAAGCTGGAGTTGATGCCCGCGCCCGACAGGAAATTGCGCCGCACGTTCAGGCCCGAGCCCTTGGGCGCGACCATGATCACGTCCACGTCCTTCGGCGGAATCACGTGTCCGGCAAGAGCGAGTTTGCGGATGTAAATCCGGCGGACGGAACGGTGATCGGTCATGTCACCGAAGCCGGCGCCGCGCAGGTGAACGAGGCTATTCATGCGGCCCGGCAAGCTTTGCGTGGAGAGTGGGGACGGATCGGGGTGCGCGAGCGTGCGGCGCGATTACAGCGCGTCGCGGATGCGATTGAGAAGCGATTCGATTGCTTTGTGCAGGCCGAGGTTGCAGATACCGGCAAGCCGGTCTCGCTGGCTTCGAGGCTCGATGTTCCGCGCGCGGCGGCGAATTTTCGCGTCTTCGCCGATCTCGTAAAAATGACGGGGCTGGAGTCGTTTCAAACCGAAACCGCGGACGGCAGACAAGCCCTGAACTACGCGGTGCGCAAGCCTCTCGGCGTGGTGGGAATCATCACGCCGTGGAATTTGCCTTTACTACTGCTGACCTGGAAAGTTGCTCCGGCGCTGGCTTGCGGGAACACGGTGGTGGTAAAGCCCTCGGAAGAGACTCCGGCAACTGCGACCCTGCTTGCCGAGGCGATGCAGGACGCGGGCATTCCAGATGGAGTTTATAACGTGGTGCACGGCTTCGGGCCGGGATCTGCGGGCGAGTTTCTAACGCAACATCCCGACGTGGACGCGGTGACCTTTACCGGCGAATCGACTACTGGCGCGGCCATCATGAAATCTGTGGCGTCGACGGTGAAACCGGTTTCGTTTGAGCTGGGCGGGAAAAACGCGGCGATCATTTTTGCGGATTGCGATTTTGAAGAGGCCGTGAACGGGGTATCGGAAGCCGTGTTTCTGAATACCGGGCAGGTTTGCTTGTGTGCGGAGCGCGTTTATGTGGAGAGAACAATCTTCGATTCATTTGTCGATGCGCTCAAAAGGAAAGCGGAGAAATTGAATCCTGGCTGGCCCACTGACGAGCAGACTAATTTGGGCCCACTGATATCGGCGCAACATCGAGACAAGGTGCTTTCTTACTACCGGCTAGCGTGCGAAGAGGGAGCTACCGTGGTGACTGGCGGCGGGTTTTCGAAGTTTGGCGACGAGCGCGACCACGGATACTACGTACAACCCACCATCTATACTGAACTACTGGAGTCGGCGCGCTGCGTGAAGGAAGAAATTTTTGGACCAGTGTGCCACATGGCGCCGTTTGATTCGGAAGAAGAAGCGATCGCGATGGCCGACAACACGAAGTACGGGCTGGCCGCGTCGATCTGGACCAGTAACCTGAAACGCGGCCATCGCGTGGCGCAGCAAATGAAGGTTGGCATTACGTGGGTGAATTGCTGGTTTCTGCGTGATTTGCGCACGCCATTTGGCGGAGTGGGGCTTTCCGGCATAGGCCGAGAAGGCGGAATGCATTCGCTGAACTTTTATTCTGAGCTGAATAATATTTGTATCCGGTTGTAGGGTTTGCGCTGCGTTCAATATTTCATGAGTGCGAGAGAGAGCAAGATCGTTGAAGGAAAAGCTAAACCGCGGGGGAAATTTCCTCATGTGAAGCGGGCGGGCGATTTTTTATTTGTATCCGGCACCAGCTCGCGCCGCGCCGACAACACGATCGCAGGAGCCGAAGTAGATACGATGGGCACCACGCGGCTCGATATTCGCGAACAGACGCGGGCTGTGATCGAAAATATTCGTGACATTTTGCAGAGTGTGGGAGCGCAACTTAAGGATGTGGTCGAGATTTCGACTTACCTTGTGAACATGAACGATTTCGGCGGATACAACGAGGTGTATGGCGATTTTTTTGGATACGATGGTCCGGCGAGAACGACAGTGGCCGTGCACCAATTGCCACACCCGCATTTGCTGATTGAGATCCGAGCCACAGCTTACAAACCGCTGCGATAGGAGGCGCGATGGCGTCCATCAAAAATCTGAAGGCTTTCAATTTTCAGGAATGGATTGAGCAGAACAAGGAAAAGCTGAAGCCTCCAGTGGGCAACGCGCAGGTGTGGGAAGACGGTGAGATGATGGTGACCGTGGTAGGCGGGCCGAACCAGCGGCGCGATTATCACGACGATCCCACGGAGGAGTTTTTTTATCAACTGAAAGGAAATATTTCTCTGCGGATCATGGAAGCCCCGGGAAAACCTCCGGTGGAAATTCCGATTAAAGAAGGCGAGATATTTCTCCTGCCTAAACACATGCGGCATTCGCCGCAGCGGCCGGCTGACACGATCGGGGTGGTCGTCGAAGTACCGCGTCCAGAAGGCTCTTTGGACGCTTTCGAGTGGTACTGCCCGAATTGCCATCAATTGGTACATCGGGCGGAGGTGAAGTTGAAAAGCATCGTAAAGGATCTGCCTCCGATCTTTGAGCAGTTCTATAGCGATGAGGAGCGGCGGAAATGCAAACATTGCGGAACGATCCATCCGGGCAGATGAAGAAATAAGCTGGGCAAATGAAGAATCAGGTTATCGACATTCATAATCACTTTTTCCCGCAGTCCTGGCCGGACTTGGCGGCACGCTACGGCACTCCAGACTGGCCGTGGATCAAGCACACCGAATCCGGCGAGGCGGACATTATGGTGGGAGAGCGGTTCTTCCGCCATATTGATTCCGCGTGTTGGGATCCGACGGTGCGGCTGCTAGAAATGGATCGGGACGGGATCGATCTCCAGGTGATTTCTGCAACGC
Organism: uncultured Acidobacteriaceae bacterium; assembly: GCA_963710965.1. GTDB lineage: Bacteria > Acidobacteriota > Terriglobia > Terriglobales > Acidobacteriaceae > Sulfotelmatobacter. The sequence continues at coordinate 2,988 of CAVQCP010000050.1, forward strand.
CCGTGCTGTTCGCGTATGAGCGTCCAGTGGAACATGCGCTCGATTGCGCGCAGATATTCAACGATGCTGCGCTGGAAATTTGTAGCCGAGGGGAAGGACGATTGAAGGCGCTATGCCAGGTTCCGCTGCAGGATGTGGACGCGGCCTGTAAGGAACTTACACGGTGCATGCAGGCTGGACATCTGGGCGTGCAGATTGGCAACCATGTGGGCGCCAAGAATTTGGATGATGGCAGCGTTACGACTTTCTTGCATCACTGCGCCGATGAAGGCGCGGCCGTGCTGGTTCATCCCTGGGACATGCTGGGGCGCGAGCGCATGCCGAAGTACATGATGCCTTGGACTGTGGGCATGCCGGCGGAGACGCAGCTTTCAGTGGTGGCGCTGATTTTGAGTGGAGCATTGGATCGATTGCCGCCGACGTTACGAATCTGTTTCGCCCATGGCGGCGGAAGTTTCGCATTCCTGCTGGGACGACTGGAAAATGCCTGGCACCATCATCCGGTGGCGCATGGAGAGTGTGCGCATCCGCCGAGCTATTATCTCAATCGATTTTCGACGGACTCGGCGGTGTTCGATCAACGGACGCTGCAATTTCTGGTAGGAACGATGGGTGCGGATGGTGTGATGCTGGGTTCGGACTACCCTTTTCCGTTGGGCGAAGAACGCGTGGGTTCGCTGATTCGCGAGAGTGGCTTCCCGCAAGATATCAAGAACAAGCTCTTGAGTGGGAATGCGATTCGGTTTCTGGGACTGGAGAAGGACGAGCGTACGGGTGAAACTTCGAATCAACCACACGCCGCGGGAGCGATCACTTCGCCGGTTACGCCCGGGACCGGGCAGCTCACTTACGGTTCGTACTTGAGAGTTGGAGACCTGCTCCAGTTGCAGCATCCGCATTCGACACCACCGCACCATGATGAGTTACTGTTCATCATTGTTCATCAGACGTACGAACTGTGGTTTAAAGAATTGCTCCACGATCTCGACGCGGTCGTGGCGAATCTGCAAAAGGCGGGAGAAGCACCGCAGTCGCATGACGAAGTCTACGAGGCGGCGCGCTTGCTGCGGCGTTGCACTGAGATCATGCGCGTGCTCGTTTCGCAGTTCACGATTTTGGAAACCATGCTGCCCACGCATTTCCTGGCGTTTCGCGGACTGCTGGAACCGGCGAGCGGATTTCAGTCGGAGCAGTTTCGCGAGATTGAGTTTTTGTGCGGCTTGAAGGACGAGAAAATGCTGCGCTATCACCGGCCGACGCCGGAGGCGTACGCCAGCCTGAAGCGGCGGTTGGACGAGCCTTCGCTGCGCGATGTATTTTTCGGCGCTTTGCAGGCGATGGGCATGCTCGCTGTTTCGGGCGGGGAGGGGGGCGAGAAGGAGCGATTTGAAGCGCGAGCGCGGGCAGTACATGAGCTTTATAAAGATGAGCACCATCATCGCGACTGGATCGATGTATGCGAGCGACTCACGGAGTTTGATGAATTGGTGGTGAGCTGGCGATTACGACATATTCAACTGGTCGAACGCATCATCGGTTTCCGCATGGGGACGGGTGGAAGTGCAGGGGCTTCTTATTTGAAGCTTACGCTCGATAAGAAATTTTTTCCGGAACTTTGGGAGGCTCGGACGCTGCTGACTGAGTAGCGGCTGGGACAATCTTTAACACAGAGGGCACGGAGGATCACAGGGTAAGGCGAAAACGAGACCGAATTCTTTTGTTCGTGTCTGCTAAGTAATGATCATTGCATTTTTCCGATGAAAGACGCAGCCAAGAAAATCACCTTGATCGGCGCCGGACTGAATGGGCCGCTGCTCGCCATTCTTCTGATGCGGCGGGGATACGCCGTTGAAATTTACGAACGGCGGCCGGACATGCGGCAGGTACGCATGAGTGCGGGGCGCTCGATCAATCTTGCTATCTCGACGCGCGGCATCTACGCATTGCAGCAAGCCGGTCTATGGGAGAGCATGCGCAGAATCATCATTCCGATGAAGGGGCGGATGATGCATTCGATTGCGGGGGAGCTGACCTTCCAACCTTACGGGAAAAATGAAGCGGAGATCATTCATTCGATTTCACGCGCCGAGTTGAACATCGCGTTGATGAATGCAGCGGAAGAACAGGGAGCGAGGATTCGCTTCAACCGGCGCTGCACGGGATACGACCTGAAGACGGGCTCTCTGCGATTGCGCGACGAAGAATCGGGAGACGAAACCAAGATCGCGGCCAGCGTTGTGATCGGCTGCGATGGTTCGGCGTCGGCGATTCGGAGCGAGATGCTCAAGTTGAACCGGTTTAACTTCTCGCAACAGTATCTCGATTACGGTTATAAAGAGCTGACTATTCCGGCGGATTCACAGGGACGGCATTTGCTGGAGACAAACGCGCTGCACATTTGGCCTCGCGGCAATCATATGCTGATTGCCTTACCCAATATCGATGGCACATTTGCGTGTATTTTGTTTCTACCGTTTGAGGGAGCGGATAGCTTTGCTGAGATTCGATCGGCTGCCGATGCGATTCGGTTTTTTGAGTCTCGCTTTCCGGACGCGCTTCCACTGATGCCACATCTGGCCGAGAACTATGTTGCCAATCCGACGGGGGCGATGGTGACGGTGAAATGTTCGCCGTGGAATGTGGATGGACGGGCCTTGTTGCTGGGCGATGCGGCGCACGCGATCGTTCCTTTTTTCGGCCAGGGAATCAATTGCGGATTCGAAGACTGCACGGCTTTAATGGAACTGATGGATGTGCACGGGCCTGATTGGGCAAGCATTTTCGCGGCGTTCGAGGATGTTCGCAAGGTAAACACGGATGCGATTGCCGAGTTGGCGATCGAAAATTTCACGGAGATGAGGGATCGGGTTGCGGACTCGCGCTTTTTGTTTCGCAAGAAAGTTGAGTTGGCGCTAGAGGCAAAATATCCGCAATGGTTTGTGCCCAAGTATGCCATGGTCACCTTCCATCGAATTCCCTACTCGGTTGCTCTGGCTCGTGGGTTGGTGCAGGATCGCATTCTGGCTGAACTGTGCGACTCGATCTCGCGCGTCGAAGATCTGGATTGGCAGAGAGCGGACCAACTGATTCGGAGCGAGCTTACGACGCTGGAGATTCCTGCGTGAACTCGCGCAGCACCACGCAATTTCAAGCCGGCAAGGAGTTTGCGCTTGCGATGGACGCCCGCGATCCGCTCAAAAGGTTTCGTGAACGCTTTTTATTTCCCATGTCGGAGAACGGCGATTGTGTTTATCTCTGCGGGCACTCGCTCGGGCTGCAGCCCAAAACGGCTGCGGCCTATGTTGAGCAAGAGCTGAAAGACTGGGCGGAACTGGGGGTTGAGGGTCACTTTCGCGCGCAAAATCCGTGGATGACGTATCACCGGCTGCTCGCGGAACAGACTGCGGAACTCGTAGGGGCAAACTCTTTCGAAGTTGTGGTGATGAATTCCCTCACTGTGAACCTTCACTTGATGATGGTTTCGTTTTACCGTCCAACCGGGGCGAGATACAAGATTATGGTCGAGCGCGGGGCGTTTCCGTCGGACCAATATGCTGTGCAATCGCAGATTCGTTTTCACGGCTTCGATCCGGCGGATGCTTTGATCGAGTTGACGCCATTACCTGGGGAGTCATGCCTGCGAGAAGAGGAAATTGAAGCGCTGATTGAGCGTGAGGGTAACGAGATTGCGCTGATTCTTTTAGGCGGCGTGAACTATGCGACTGGTCAGGCTTTCGACATGGAGCGCATTACGCGTGCCGGACACGCACAAGGCTGCGTGGTGGGATTCGATCTGGCGCATGCGGTGGGAAATTTGCAGTTGCGGCTTCATGATTGGAACCTGGACTTTGCAGTTTGGTGCAGCTACAAGTATCTGAATGGTGGGCCGGGATGCGTGGCGGGTTGTTTTGTGCACGAGCGGCATGCGGCTGCGTGGGAGTTGCCGCGTTTCGCGGGGTGGTGGGGCCATGATGAAGGGTCGCGCTTCGAGATGGGGCCGAGGTTTCAAGCCATGCCGGGCGCGGAAGGCTGGCAGCTGAGCAATCCGTCGATTGTCAGCCTGGCGGTGCTGCGGGCGTCGATGGAGATTTTTCACGAGGCCGGCATGCAAAGTTTGCGGGCTAAGAGCGTTTCGCTGACAGGCTATCTTGAAGTTTTGCTAGGCCAGAATCCCTCGGCAAACTTTTCGGTAATTACTCCGCGGGAGCCGGAGCGGAGAGGCGCGCAGCTTTCGATTCGAGTTCTGCGGCGTGGTCGAGAACTGTGCGAAGCGTTGGCGCGTGAAAGCATAATCGGAGACTGGCGGGAGCCAGACATCCTGCGCGTCGCCCCCGTCCCGCTTTACAACTCGTATCAGGATGTTTTCCGGTTCGCGCAGCGGTTTAGGGTGGCGGCGCTTGACCTGCAATAGCCGCGTTGAATACAGTGAGAAGCCGCCTTATAAAGTAAGCAAGGTTCGCACGAACTTCGTTCGAAACGATGAAGCAAATTAAATCTGCCAGTTTAATATCGAGGCAATTATCGATGAACGCAAAAACGACTACCCGCAAAACTGGTTTGCGCCAGAAGGCGCAGCTGATGTCTGCATCCGAAATTGACCGCACGCTGGTGCGGCTGGCATACGAAATCGTCGAGAAAAACGGCGGCATCGAGAGTTTGGGATTGGTTGGGATCCGCCGCCGCGGCGTACCCATTGCGGAGCGCCTGGGCAAGATCATCACGCGCATAGAGAACGTCGAAGTTCCGGTGGGAAGCTTGGACATTACTTTTTATCGCGACGACCTTTCTACCCTCGGACCCAAACCGGTGGTGCAAGAGAAGGAGATTGGATTTTCCATTGAAGACAAGAACATCGTACTAGTCGACGATGTATTGTTTACCGGACGAACGACACGGGCCGCGATGGACGCGCTGTTTTCACATGGACGGCCGAAACGAGTGCAGCTGTGCGTTCTGATCGACCGCGGCCATCGAGAGTTGCCGGTCGAGGCCAGCTTCGTGGGACGAAATGTTCAGACGACGATGAATGAAGTAATCGAAGTGAAGTTGACGGAGATCGACGACGCGGAGAAAGTGCTGCTGATGGAGAGATGAGGATTCGAGCGTCGCTTTTTCGGGCCGGCGCTGAGAAGCCGTTAACGGTTTCCGCGCGTGGTTAGATTTCGCGGGCAGGAGTGCCCGCGCCACACGGCACCCCACAGACACCACACAGACAAAAAACGGGGAAAGGAAGAAGGACGGCGACTAGCGCCGTCCTTCTTCTTTTTAGCGCACTTGCGCAGCGCGGCTACGCGAGTTTGGTGCAGATTGCTTTGGTTTGGGTGTAAAGGCTGAGGGCATCGTGGCCCATTTCGCGGCCCCATCCGGATTGCTTATAGCCGCCGAAGGGCAGCGCGGCATCGAAGATGTTGTAGCAGTTGATCCATACCGTGCCGGCGCGTAGATATTCGGCGGTTCGGTGAGCCTTGCTGATGTCGCGGGTCCAGACGGCGGCAGCCAGGCCATATTCGCTGTCGTTGGCGCGAGGCAAGATTTCTTCGGGATCGCTGAACGGCATAGCCGCCACGACCGGTCCAAAGATTTCTTCGCGCACCACCTTCATATCCTCGCGAGTGTTTACGAGAACGGTGGGCTCGACGAAATATCCTTTGTCGCCTTTTTTCTTGCCGCCGGTCAGGGCTTTCGCGCCTTCCGAGAAGCCCGCTTCGAGATAGCCGCAGACGCGATTGAGCTGCTCTTCGGATACGAGCGGTCCCATGCTGGTTTCGGGATCGAGGCCGGAGCCGACGTTGATCTTCTCCGCGTGTTCGGCAACGCCTTCGACGACTTGATCGAAAATGGGCTTCTCCACATACAAGCGGGACCCGGCGCAGCAGCACTGGCCGTGATTGAAGAAAATAGCGCTCGCGGCACCGGGGATGGCGGTCTCGAGATCGGCATCTTTGTAAATCACGTTGGGAGATTTTCCGCCGAGTTCCAGCGAAACTTTTTTCAAGTTGCCGGCGGCAGCGTGCACGATGAGCTTGCCGACTTCCGTGGATCCGGTGAAGGCGACTTTATCAACATGGGGATGGGCGGCCAGCGCGGCACCTGCGGTTTCGCCGTAGCCGGGCACAATATTGACTACGCCTTCGGGGAAGCCAGCTTCCATGATCAATCCCCCGAGACGCAGCGCCGATAGCGGAGTTTGCTCGGCTGGCTTCAAAACTACGGTACAACCCGCGGCCAGCGCTGGGCCCAGTTTCCAGGCTGCCATGAGAAGCGGGAAATTCCACGGAATGATTTGCGCCGCAACTCCGACGGGCTCGCGCAGCGTGTAGGCGAGATATTTCGCGCCCGGGGTATAGGGAACGGAAATTGGAATGGTATTGCCTTCGATCTTGGTGGTCCATCCCGCCATGTAACGGAACAGATCGACGGCCAGCGGAACATCGGCGGCACGGGCGATGGTAAGAGGCTTACCGTTATCGAGGCTTTCGAGATACGCGAATTCTTCGGTGTGCTGCTCCAGCAGGTCCGCGAGCTTCCAGATAAGCTTTCCGCGCTCGGATGCGGTCAAGCGGCGCCAGGGGCCGGTGTCAAAGGCCTTGCGCGCGGCCTTCACGGCTTGTTCAACGTCTTCGCGATCGCCTTCCGCAACCTGGGCGAGCACTTCACCGGTCGCGGGATTATAAGTGGGAAAGGTCTTGCCGGAGATCGAGTTGACCCACTGTCCGTTGATCAACATTTTGCGCGGCTTATCGATGAAGTCCGCGACCTGGGGATGAATTTGCGGTGAGACTGCGATGCCCATGTGTCCTCCTTAGATCAAGCACGACTTGGTGATGTGACGCTAAAGATGCCAGGCGGAGAAAAAGAATAAATGTATGCTAGTCCGGAGTTGAAACAAAATCAATTGCGCAAATCTGTCCCTGTTTGAGCGGCGTCATCCCGAAACCCGGCGCAGTTCAGCCGGGTGAGGGATCTCCCGTAGACAAAGGCCTGTGCGGTGAGGGAGATCCTTCGCTCCGCCTGAAAGGCGGCTGCGCTCAGGATGACGCCCGCAAAGAAATTCAAACTGAGCCACTACTGCGCATTTGAGCTAGCGGTAAATTCCGACTTACGCCCCGTACTCGTGGAGCGGGAGATCCTTCACTTCGCCGGAAGAACGGCTACGTTCAGGATGAAATCGTAGCAGGCCGCTGAAAACTCGCTGCTGATGCCGAAGGCCATAGGCTGAAAGCGCGGTTGGCATTGAAGGACTTAACGGCACGACTGAAGTTGTGCCCTTCCCGAAACCTCACCTAATCGGAGTTTTCCGCAGCCTACTATCTGTCAGGGACTATTCGCCGTAGGGCACCCAGATATTCTTCACTTGGGTGGCGTGCTCGAGGAACCATCGTCCTTCGGAAAATTTTGGATTGAACCAGTCGATGGCGCGGCCTTCGTTGGTCCACACCTGCTTGAGATTGCCGATGGACATCGCTTTCGCAGCGGCGGCGCTGGCTTCGTCAGTAAAGCACCAGACGGCATCTACGTCGTCATGCTCGGCCAAGGTCTTCAAAAGTTGCGCTGCATCACCGGTCACAATGTTGACGGCTCCCCCAGATAGATCGCTGGTGTCGAAGAGTTGATAGAGATCGCGAGTGATCAGCGGATACGTTTCTGACGGCACTGCAACGACGGTGTTGCCCATGGCCAGCGCGGGAAGAACCAGAGAGAGAAAACCGAGCAGCGGAGCTTCCGTAGGACAAATGATGCCGACGGTGCCGAGCGACTCGTTCATGGCGAGGGCGATATTGCGAAATGGAGGATTGTGCACGGCGCCATCGAATTTGTCAGCCCAGGCGGCATAGGAGAAGATGCGCTCGATGCCGAGATCGACTTCCGCCGCGGCTTGTGGCGCTCCCACAACTGGGGTGAGGCTACGGACGATTTCGTCGCGGCGCTGAGAAAGATTTTCCGCACAGTAATACAAAACTTGCGCGCGATTGTGAGCGGTGGCCCTGGTCCATGCCGTCGCCTTGCGAGCAGCTTCGACGGCGTTTCGAATATCTTTGCGATTGCCCAGCGAGGCTTCACCTAAGAGGCGACCATCGAGAGAGCGCACTTCCATGCTATAGCCGGAATCCGGGCGGACTTGTTTGCCTCCGATATAAAGTTTAACGGTGCGGTCGACAGCTGGAGTTGCGGCAGATGGAGTGGCGGCTGCGGAGTCGGCGGTGAGTTTTTCGGCAGTTTTCGAAGAGACCGGCTTAGATGGCGGAGCCAACTGGGGAAGATTCTTGAACCACGACGGTTGCAAGTATTCGAGCAAGCCCTCGCGTCCGCCTTCGCGGCCGTAGCCACTTTCGCGGTATCCGCCGAAGCCGCAGGAGGCGTCGAATAAGTTGGTGCAGTTTACCCAAACCACTCCGGCTTTCAGCTGCGCAGAAACATGCAAGGCGACGTTGATGTTTTCGCTCCAGACGCAGGCTGCTAAACCATACACCGTATTGTTGGCCAGCTCGACCGCTTCGTTTGGAGTGCGGAACGTCATGGCCACGAGCACCGGGCCGAAGATTTCCTGCTGCGCAACAATCGATGTGGGATGCACATTGCTCAATAAAGTTGGCGGATAATAAAATCCGCGTTCGGGCAATGGAATTGGAGGCTGCCAGCAGGTCGCTCCTTCCGCAATTCCCTGCCCAACCATGCTCTGAATTCTTTCGAGTTGCACGCGCGCGACGATGGCGCCGATGTCGATGGCTTTATCTAAAGGCGGGCCGAGGCGGAGAGTGCTCATGCGCTCGCGGATTTTGCCGATCAGAGGCTCGGCGATGCTCTCTTGCATCAGCAGGCGCGATCCGGCGCAGCAGACCTGGCCCTGGTTGAACCAGATTCCGTCGACCAAGCCCTCGACGGCGCTATCGAGATCGGCGTCGTCGAAGATGATGAAGGGAGACTTGCCGCCGAGTTCGAGGGAAAGACGTTTGTGCGTGGGAGCGGTGGCGCTGCGAATCGCGCGTCCGACTTCAGTGGAGCCGGTGAAAGCGATTTTGTCGACGTCCGCGTGTTTTACGAGCGCCTCGCCGGTCGAGCCGTCGCCGGTCACGATGTTGACAACACCGGCGGGTAGTCCTGCTTCCTGACAAAGTTCGGCGAATGCCAGCGCGGTGAGCGGAGTGAATTCCGCGGGCTTCAAGACGACCGTGTTTCCAGTGGCCAGGGCGGGAGCGATCTTCCACGCGGCCATGAGCAAGGGAAAATTCCACGGGATGATCTGGCCGACCACGCCGCAGGGTTCGTACTCGGAAAATTCCTGCTCGAGCAGTTGCGCCCAGCCCGCGTGATAATAAAAGTGGCGCGCGACCAATGGAATGTCGATGTCGCGGCTTTCGCGAATGGGCTTGCCATTGTCCATGGTTTCGAGGACGGCGAGAAGACGCGAGTGCTTCTGCACCAGCCGCGCCAAAGCATACAAATAACGCGCTCGACTATGAGGAGTGAGGGCTCGCCATTTTGGAAACGCGGCGCGGGCGGCGCGCACTGCGGAGTCGATATCCGCAGGCGAACCTTGCGCAACCGAGGCCAACTTGTCGCCGGTGGAAGGATCGATGGTGTCGAAATAATCGCCGCCCGCGGGCACGTGCCACGCACCATCAATGAAATGCGCGAAGCGATGAGTGTGGCGATCGAGCCAGGAGTGCGCTTCTTTCGGGTCTTCCGGCGCGGGTCCGTACTCCATGGCTACAAATTTTTCTGCGATGCTCATTGCAGGTCGCTCTTTCTTGGAAGTCCCATAGTTAAACCCGAAGCTGAGATCGAGGTTCCCTCAGGGGCTAAAGCCCTCGTCTGTATTGGCTCCAGACGGCACGACTGAAGTCGTGCCCTTCCCAATTCTGCTCGCGTTTATTTTCCGTAGCCTCTGAACGTCGACCTTCCCGATTTGTTTTCGACTATGCGATGGGATGACGATACTCCGCCGAATAACGCCCGGTCGCATGGTGCTCGAGTTGGCGCTCAATATCGCCCAACAATCCGCTGGCGCCAAAACGGAAAAGTTCGGCATGCATCCAGGGGTCGCCGAGTTCTTCCTTCATCATGGCCAGCCAGTCGGTGGATTGTTTGGCGGTACGGATTCCGCCAGCCGCCTTGAAGCCCACGGCCATTCCGGTTTGCTGGGCGTATTCGCGAATGGCGCGGGCCATGACCAAGCCTACCGGAAGCGTGGCATTGGTGGTTTCTTTTCCGGTAGAGGTTTTGATGAAATCGGCGCCGGCCATCATGGCCACCACGCTGGCGCGTCCCACATTCCGTAGTGTTAGAAGGTCGCCGGCCGCGAGGATCACCTTCATGTGCGCCGGGCCGCAAGCTTGTTTGAAAACGGTGATCTCGTCATACAAAGTCTGCCAGCGGCCGCCGAATACATGCGCGCGCGTGATGACAACATCGATTTCGCGGGCGCCAACTTCTACCGAGCGGCGAATTTCCGCGACTCGCTGTTCGAGCGGCGACAGGCCCGCGGGAAAGCCGGTGGAAACCGCGGCCACGGGAATGCCGCTACCCTCGAGGGCGCGCACTGCGGTTTCAACAAAGGAGTGGTAAACGCAAATGGCCGCGACTCTCACGCCGAGTTCTTCGATGCCGAGTTTGCGGGAAAGATCGGGCTGAATTGGTTGGCGGCCCTTGGCGCAGAGACGACGCACCCGTTCTTCGGTGTCATCTCCCGAGAGAGTAGTGAGGTCCATGCAGGAAACTGCGCACAACAGCCACGCAGCCTGCCATTCCTTCTTTACCGAGCGGCGCGCGACCTGGCTCTGGACGCGGCGCTCCACCGCGCTGGTGTTGACACGGACATGTTGGATCCAACTTAAATCGAGAGGGGTTCCGGAGTTCGGCTGGAGCGGACGGCCATAGAGCGTCGCGACGGAACTGGTCGCAAGGGAAATGCCAGCGTGAATTCCGTTCGCCGCCCCGGGATGGTTGTGATCTACCGGCACTGATTGGGTTCCGCCGCTGTCATTGTACGGCAGGAGATGTGGGGCAGGAAATGTGCGGCAGGAAATGTGCGAGCGCGAGTGGGGCGGGAGCTGATTGATTCCCCGGACTGGCGGTGATTCGCGAGGCCAGATGCGAAACTTTGAATAAATTCAGTTGGATTTGTTTGGCCAAGGTTTACAATGGCCATCCAGTTGGCGCTTCGACGCGAAAACATTTCCCTTATGCAGATGAAAAAGCTCTCTGCGGGCGAGCAGGCGAAATTGCTGCGCTCGGCAAAGAAAGTGATGAAGAATGCGTATGCGCCTTACTCGAAATTCCGGGTAGGAGCTGCGATTCTCCTCTCCAACGGCAAAGTTTTTACTGGCTGCAACGTGGAAAACGCCTCCTACGGGATGACCAATTGCGCGGAGCGCACTGCGATCTTTTCCGCAGTGGCAGATCTCGGCCCCAAAATTGAGATTCGCGCGGTTTCAGTCGTCAACGACCAAGGAGTAGCCTGCTCGCCTTGCGGGGCGTGCCGGCAGGTGATTTACGAATTCGGCCCCGATGCGATTATTTTCTTTGCGGGCGCCAACGGGCCGAAGCAAGCTCACATTACTGAGCTTCTTCCGGAAGGATTCGGCCTCCAGTGAGCGAGCCCGCCGGTGCAGATCAGAGTTTCCGCGCTATCGATGTGATTCGCAAAAAGCGGGATGGCGGCGAATTGTCGCGCGATGAAATCGAATACCTGGTGAACGCATACACGCGCGGCGAAATTCCCGACTACCAGGTTTCTGCCTGGCTGATGGCGGTGGTGCTGCGTGGCATGACTCGGTCCGAGACTGCGGGGCTCACCGATGCGATGTTGCGGTCGGGTGAGGTGCTGGACCTTTCGGCGCTTGCGGGAAAGAAAGTTGACAAGCACTCGACCGGCGGAGTGGGCGACAAAACTTCACTGGTGCTGGCTCCACTGGCGGCTGCCGCGGGCGTGACGGTTCCCATGATCAGCGGGCGCGGGCTTGGACATACGGGAGGCACGCTCGACAAGCTGGAGGCGATTCCGGGCTTCCATGTGAATCTTGCAGTGGGTGAATTTCGCCGCGTGCTTGAAACTTGCGGCTGCTGCATGATTGGGCAGACTGCGGAGATCGCTCCTGCGGATCGGAAGCTGTATGCCCTGCGCGACGTAACCGGGACGGTAGAGAGTCCCTACCTGATCTGTGCTTCGATCATGAGCAAGAAACTGGCGGAAGGAATTGATGCGCTCGTGCTCGATGTCAAGACCGGCTCGGGTGCATTTATGAAGAGCGAGAAGGATGCGGCATTTCTTGCCGAGCTTATGGTGGAAACTGGCGAGCGCATGGGCAAGCAGGTGGTTGCGCTGATCACAGACATGGATCAGCCGCTGGGCTGCATGATCGGGAATGCGCTGGAGGTGGTCGAAGTGGTGGAGATTCTGCGCGGGGAGGGTCCGGAAGATTTGCACCAGCTCTGCCTTGAGTTAGGGGGATGGATGCTGCATCTGGGCGGGGCGGCCGATTCGGTTGAGGAAGGAAGAAGGCAGAGCGAAAAGTTGATTGCTTCCGGAAAAGCGTTCGACAAATTTTGTCAGATGGTGGAATTGCAGGGTGGAGATCGGCGAGTGATCGAGGATACGACGAGGTTGCCTCAGGCGCGTCACACAACTACCGTGATGAGCCCGAGGAGCGGATTTCTCGCGGCCTGGCAGTGCGAGCAGGTGGGCACGGCGTGCGTAATTCTCGGCGGCGGGCGGGAACGGAAAGAAGATGCAGTCGATCCGGCAGTGGGAATTGTGTTGCACAAAAAAGTTGGGGATTCCGTTTCTGAGGGCGAAACGCTGGCTACGATCCACTACAATTCGGAGGCGCACGCTGCCAGCGCGCTTCAGCTCCTGGAAAAAAGCTTCCACATCGACGCCGCGCCTGCGCCTGAAAAACGGCCACTGATCCATGCCGTGATCGGGGATGGAAGCATCGCTGGCGATTCCGCTGCAAGCGGAGAACAAAACTGAATGGGACGATTTACCGGAATCCTCGGGCTGCTCAGCATGCTGCTGCTGGCTTACATTTTTTCTACGAACCGGCGTGCGATTCGCGGGAAGACGGTGGCGTGGGGATTGGGTTTGCAGATTGTGTTTGCAATCTTTGTGCTGCGCGTGGAGTTTGGCCGGCGAATGTTTCAGGTAATGGGGGATGCGGCCAACCGGGTGCTCAGTTACGCTTTCGTGGGATCGGAATTTGTTTTTGGCCCGCTGGGCAAGCAGGGGTCGAACATCGGATTTATTTTCGCCTTCCAGGTATTGCCCACGGTAATTTTTATTTGCGCTTTGTTTGCGATTCTCTATCACTACGGAATTATGCAGATCGTGATTCGGATCGCGGCATGGGCGATGACGCGCATCATGGGAGCCAGCGGCGCGGAGTCTCTGAACGTGGCTGCCAGCATCTTCATGGGGCAAACAGAAGCGCCGGTAACCATCCGGCCATTCTTGCCCGATCTGACGCGTTCGGAATTGATGACCGTGATGACGAGCGGAATGGCACACGTATCGGGCTCGATCATGGCAGCTTACTTTGCCTTCGGGGCAGAACCGCGGCACGTGCTAAGCGCGGTGATCATGACCGCACCAGGCACGATTCTGGTGTCAAAGATGCTCGTGCCTGAAACCGAGCATCCGAAAACTGCAGGACGCGTGGTCATGAGCGAAGAAGAGACCGCCAAGGAGAAACATGAGAACCTGCTGGGCGCGATCGCGCGCGGGACGGTAGACGGGCTGCACATGGCGCTCAACATCGGCGCGATGCTAGTTGCCTTTCTCGCGCTGGTGGCTCTGCTCGATGGAATTCTCGGGGGCATTCATCACCACATTGCGTGGTTTCCGGCAAGTCTGGAGAGCGTTTTGGGAGTGCTGTTTTCGCCGGTGGCGTGGATCATTGGAGTGCCGTGGCGCGATTGTGCGGCCATCGGCAATCTGTTGGGCACGCGCATGGTGCTCAACGAACTGGTCGCGTTCTCGATGCTGGGGCCGCAAAAAGCGGCGCTGGATCCGCGGTCGTTTACCATTGCGACTTTCGCGCTGTGCGGCTTTGCGAATCTGAGCTCGATTGGGATTCAGATTGGCGGAATCGGCGCGCTCGCGCCGAACAAGAAAGGCGAACTGGCGCGGCTTGGCATTCGCGCCATGCTGGCGGGAACTATGGCGAACTTAATGTCGGCATCGATTGCCGGCATGCTGCTGCGACCGTAAACAAAATTAAACTCAAAACCTTTACCACAGAGGACACACAGGGGCACAGGGTAATGCGGGTATTTAGATTATTGGGAGTATGTCTTGAGGAGTATTTCTTGAAATCCGGACGGAAGCAATTCTGCATCTCACTGCTACTGATTTCATCTTTAGTTTCAATTTTCCTGATGAATAGCGTGGCTCAATCCGCGCCCCGGCGGGTGATCATCGATACCGACCCCGGCACCGACGATGCAATGGCCATCCTGCTGGCGTTGAATTCTCCTGAGTTCAAGGTGGAAGCTTTGACTGTGGTTCCCGGGAATGTGGAGGCGCCGCAGGGGCTGGAAAATGCGTTGAAGTTGGTTTCGCTGGCTGGGCGCTGCGATGTTGTAGTGGCCGGCGGAGCCAAACACCCGCTGAACCAGAAGTTGATTACGGCGCAGTACTGGCATGGAAAAAACGGCTTGGGCGATGTCGAACTTCCGGCGCCAAAGTGCAAGGCGGATGCGCGCTTCGCTCCCGACCTCATCATTGAGATGGTTCATAAGTATCCGCACGAGATCACTCTGATTCCGATTGGGCCTCTTACAAATATTGCGCTGGCGGTTTCGAAGGATCCGTCGATTGCGGGGTTGGTGAAGGACATCGTGATCATGGGCGGCTCGATCGGCGGCGGGAATGGCTTCTTGGTGAACGAGAAGATCACCGGGACATCTCCGTTTGTAGTTAAAGATGGTTTTTGCTTCGGTTAAATGCTGCTGTCATTTTCTTTTCACCTCATTGAGGAAGAGCGATACCGAACACGCCGCCCTGAAGCGAGATTGCGGCGTCCACATCGGACTTGTCAACCATGGTCTCGGCAGCGGAGATTACTCCTTTCTGCGAGAGGTTGATCTGGGCGAGCTGGGTGTTCATATCCTGCCAGAGTATTCTCCTTGCGAGCAGCCGGCTGTCGAGAAGTATGATGCAGCCGACAGGTGAGCCGCTGGTGCTGACCGGGAGGAACGGGTGCGGGATCATTGCGAGGCCGCCAGCGTTCGGGAAGGTCAGTTCGATCTTGGTGATACCGGACGTGATTTCAGTGATGGGGCCGGTACGGAAGTATTCCCAGAGACCGCGCCGGTAGATACCGAAGGTCTGGTAGTCGCAGAACGCGATGTTGGGCTGGAACCCGTTCTTTGCCATTGCCTGATACGAGGTATCGAGATCCTTGTTGATCTGGTCGTAGCTGGGCCACTGGAAGTTACCCAGTTCGCGCCGCTGCCGGCCGTCTTGGTGTTGGCCTGAATGATCTGGTAGATACCGTTGTATGCGACGGAGGTAGAACTGACTGCCGACCGGAAGGCCATGGAGGTATCCGTAGGCGAGTAGTTGACACCGATCATCATACGTTCACGGAGACTCCGGAGAGCGTCCTGTAGCGATTG
>CAVQCP010000051.1:0-475465 GCA_963710965.1 uncultured Acidobacteriaceae bacterium
CTCTCATTAGGCGATGGCCCGACTCCGCCTGGGTCGCTAAACGCCTGTTTGCTTCTCCGTCACCGCTGTCGGCACCATTGCGGATCGCTCTCGAACGATTCAATTCGAGCTTTGAAAGGCTGGTCCTGACAGATCGCCTCCTTGACTTAATCATCGCATTGGAGGCCCTGTGTTCTAAAGAGAACGACGCCGTAAGTTACCGTGTGTCACTGAGAGTTGCAGCGTTGGTGGGTCGCGACGCCGCCGAGCGGGACAGCGTTTTTGAGCTCGTCGCGGATTCATACAGCGAACGTAGCGGTTTAGCCCACGGCAGAGGAAGCAAGCTCAAGGGAGACCAAGCCGTCCGAGAGCATCTTCTGAAGCTAGAGGGGGTTCTGTTGAGGACTGTTCACGCTTTTATCGCTGCGGAGAAACGCGAGCAGCACAAAGACGACGTGCTCAGGATCATTGATAAGGCCGCGAGGACACAGGACCGTACTGAGCTAGAACGCGTGCTTGTCACGTCGTACTAATTCAAACGCGATAATGTATTTTATCGAGTTAGAAGTCAATGGTCGTTGTAAGGACATTTATCGTCCGATATTGTCGCTCCATGAAATTGTTCCGTATTTGCCTTCTTCTGATATGTCTCTCGGGCGTAGGTGATGCTTTCGCCGCGAGCTGCGACCGAGCCGCTGCAGTATTTCTTGAGCACCCAACTGAATCCCAATATCTCGATATCAAGAGTGATACGGGATGCTGGCATACGCTGAATTCCAGTCCAAGTGCCAGGGAACGAATGACCATACTTTCTCAACAGGGAAATGAGCCCGTCATACTTTTCGTAGCCAGCGTGCTTCCGAAACTTGACGGGGGAGAACTTGAGGATGCAGCGAAGATTCTAGGCGAATCAATGGATGCTCACCCGGAACTGCTAATGCGACTGTTCTCACAGAAGATCCTTACTAAAAAGGAATTTTCTTTTGCCGTTGGAAGCACCCCGGCCCGCTACGTCGACGATTTGAAGACTCAGGCAGCAATTCTTCGAAAGAGACAGGCAGCTGTGGAGCTGACGAATGATCCGGACCTAGCGCCCGCGAAAGATATTTCACTCTCGGTGATTAAGGGCGTGCTTGAAGGACACCAGCAACGGGAATGATAACGTCCTTTATCATTCACTATCCGAGCCGGTAAGGAAGCACAAGAACTATCTCGTGGACACAGCCTCTTGCCTTGACGATCAGATTCCGATAATTCTTGGGCCATCTACCACATCTCAGGGCTACGAAGAACATGTATGCATCCGCCGCCTCCACCACAATAAAGCGCATCGCTGTCGGTGTCGCATGCATTTCGCTCTCGTGCTGTGTGGATCTCGCCGAGGAGCGCCAAGTCGCCAGCAACAATCTGCATGCATTCGTCGGACGGCCGATTCAGACCCTGGAAGCAAGACTCGGACCGCCGGACGCTAAATCCGAAGATGCGAATGGACACCTGTACTCGTGGGAGTCCTCGCGCGATATGTCGGAAGCGATTTATACCCAAGGCCTAATGGGAGCGAACGGCAAGCCCGTTGAGTACAATCCCGACTCGCCCGCCCTCATCAAACATGAACGCTGCACCATAACCACGCGTACCGATGCCAACGACATCATAATAAAGAGCACATTCCACGGCAGTGTGGCTGGCGCTTGCATTACCTCGTTTGAAAAACTCAAAGACCCCGACAAGCAGACGATCTATTCACCGTTCCCGTAGGGCTATCCGCACTACTCCAGCGTCGGCCTCTGCGAAAACAAAAATCCCGCCGGCCCCTTGCGCTCCTGCCGCTGCTTCAGTATCCATCGCTGCAGCGCCGCGCCCTGGACGTGATGGATTCTGCCATCGGCGACCACCTCAAATACCGTGCTTGCGTTCACAGGCGGCAATCCATTTCGGGGATCTCCCTTCGCATGGGCGATGAACAGGTGAGCCGCATCATAGCTGCTCGCCGCGTACACATCCACGCTGTGCCTGCGGCCCTCGCTGTCGGTCACCGTAACCGTCGCCCAGCGGTTGCCCATTGCGGCAGTATAACGCTGATGGCGAACAAAAGGCGAACACGCTATTTGGGCTGATTTTCCTTGGGTCTGACCATCGGCAGAACTTGCCCGCGCGGCTTCCGAATATCTTTCGCTTGCAGGTCCTGCAGGATCATCTCCTCAATTTCGGGACCCCATTTCTCCAGCGCGACATTGCGCGGATAACCCTTCAGCTCTCTATCGTGGTCTCTCTTTATTATGTCGCGCGGAGGCGGAGCAGCCAGACTCTCCCACATCGAATCTAGGGCGGCATCCTCATCGAAGTCCGAGTCCGGAGTATTAACCATTCCAGCATTCCTCATCAAAAACAGATCTCATTCACTACTTCTCACGTAGCCGCATACTCCCTCGCATTTCGAGTGAGTGGTCCCTCTAGCGTAGGCAATCAATCCTTCAACCCAAACCATGCCCTAATTTCCTTGTGATGCTTAACGTCGCAAACTTGCTGGCCAGGATGCTCTTTATCGTCCACGCAGTCCAACAGTTTTATACCGAGAAAGAAGATTATCCCGCAGATGGCAAATGTCACCAGCGCATCCCAAAGGAACCTAAGAAACTGACTGACCGCACGCCGTAATTGTTGTGTCGATATCACCACGGCTTACACTTCTTCCAAGTCGCGCTATCCGAGTCAAGTGTCTTAACAATTCCGCATTCACTACTTCAGCCTCATTCTCCCCGCAACAGAAAATCACTCTCCCCTGATTTTCCGGCGGAAGAATTCCCCGCAAGGCCAAGCCAGTCTCCTGACCCTGTCCAGTCGCCCCCCAACCGTGATTACGCTGCGACACCCCCTCGCTTAGTAGCAGTCCTGTTCCCGTGGGTGCCGCACAGCCGAACCGATTGCCTCGACACTAGCCGGGCGCGGCGTCCTGTCAACGGCGCTGCCCGCTCCATTCGCTTCGCTCCCGTGTTGGCCGTTCCCCTTCGGTGACAGCCCGCCTTGGTGCGCCCGTCTTTCGTGGTCCTCGGCGGTTCGCAATCATGCGGACCCACAAAGGAGAACAGGACCATGAATCACGAGAGACAGGATGTCTACACGCGCATCACGGACAGGATCGTTGCCGACCTGGAGCAGGGAGTAAGAACCTGGATGAAACCCTGGAATGCGGGGAACACGGCGGGGCGGATAGTGCGTCCGCTCAGGTTCAACGGCGTGCCCTACTCAGGCATAAATATCCTGATGCTGTGGGCGGAATCCGTCACAAAGGGATTTTCCACTCCCACCTGGATGACCTTCCGGCAGGCCTCCGAGCTTAACGCCCATGTCCGCAAGGGCGAGAAAGGCTCACTTGTGGTCTATGCGAATTCCATCACGCGCAGCGAGGCGGATGAGCAGGGCGAAGAGTCCGAGCGCGAGATCCACTACATGAAGGGCTACACAGTTTTCAATGTCGAGCAGATTGAAGGACTGCCCGAGCTCTATTACGCGAAGCCGGAAGTAAAGACCACGCCGGTGGAGCGTATCGAAAAGGCCGAGGCATTCTTCGCTGCAACCAAGGCCGACATCCGCTACCGTGGCGACCGTGCCTTCTACAGCGCCCAGGACGATTACATCCAGATGCCAGTGATTGAGGCTTTCAGGGATGCAGAGAGCTTCTATTCAACGCTTGCCCATGAATCCGCGCACTGGACGAAGCACGCAACGCGTCTTGACCGCGATTTCGGCCGCAAGCAGTGGGGAGACGAAGGCTATGCGCGTGAGGAACTGGTAGCCGAACTGTCGAGCGCATTTCTCTCGGCCGATCTCGGGATTACCCCGGAGGTAAGGGAAGATCACGCTTCCTATATCGCCGAATGGATTTCCGTGCTGAAGGATGACAAGCGGGCCATCTTCACCGCCGCATCCCATGCGCAAAAGGCCGTGGATTATCTCCACGGCCTTCAGGCCCCCTCAAATTCCAGTCACGATGATACGCGCAATCCGGACTGACAGTCAGAAGGAAAATATCATCCCGCTGCGAATTCCTTGCCGCAGCCTCCGCAGCGTGCGAACTTCCTGTTTCCCGCATACCTTCCCGCGAGGCAGCCGCCCGTGGTGAAGAGTGCGAGCAGCGGGAGCATGACGGGGGACAGAGGCATGCTGACTGTGAGCGCGATGAAAGCCCAGCCTCCCCCTATCCCGCCGGCAAGCTCCAGCAGACCATTGCTTCCTTCGACGATGACCCGGCAATCATTTGAATTGCACTCAGGACAATTCATGTCTCCCCTCCGACTGCCTAGTGTCCCCGAAGATACAGATAGAGTGCCGTCGCGAGTGCGAGCGTGCCCAGAAGACCGAGCGCTTTGTAAATCCACTCATACGCCCGCGCGCCGCCTCGTCGAGTAAGCCCTCCTCGCATGCCTTTGCCTTCACGCACCCTTCGTCGTGTTCGCCTGCTCTCCCGTTGCTTCACTGTCCCCGCTTCTGTCCCGTATGGCATGGACAGTGGCGATGGCCAGACCCGCGGGAGCCGCGAATGCGAGAATCGAAACTCCCGTGAGAACTCCCATGACGCCGACGAAAGCACTGCCGATGTACCACCCGAGCGCCTTTCCTCCATGGTCCGCCATAGCTCCCCCTTTGAAAACGATCTTCCGGCGTGCCCCCCGAAGATTCCGGTTCGACGAAACCTCTGGCTGAGCCTTGATGGCCTCACGGATGCCATTGCTGCCACTCACGCTGGAATACTTTCATATCCTGCTCGCGGGCCTTCTCGGCGCGCTCGTCCATGAGCGCACCGTCCGAATCCGACCCATTTGCCATTGCCCCAAGGAGCAGCCTGAACAGGTCCGCGGAGGTTATCACCCTGCCCTGGTATGCCGCCCTCTGCGCAGCCTCCTTCCTTGCCTGCCAGCTCGCCGCACGCTCATTCCACCATGCCGCCTGCTTTGGATCTTTAGGCACGATGACTCCCGCTTCATAAGCCTGTGCCAGGCCCTTCTCGCCCGCATAGCTGTCACGGTCCGCGCTGTCATGAAGAAGCGCGAGAATCTGCTCCGGCGGCAGCTTTATCCCGAAACCGTTCATGATCATGGTCCCAACAAACCCCTCGCCGTCCGCGTCATGCTGCAGGGCTGAAAGCCGGAAGCACTGATACGCCGCCTCGTACATCTTGGCTTCCGCCGCCCTTCGCCCAAGAACCGACAGCTGGTCGGGACGCAGCGGGCATTTCCCGTCATCGCAGAAATCATCGTTCACTATCGTCGCGCGCCATTTGTCCGGGTTGCGATTCCCGAAGTAGTACACCTGACCCTCGACATGGTTGCCGGAGATGGTCCCGAAATAATCGGCATACCACTCGGCGCCACCCACGAAGTGCGATGAATAGCTGCCCACAGGGTCGGCCCGGTGAATATGAATCGTCTTGCCGTCAAACGCGACCACCGTCAGCTTGGCGACCGCGTCATAGAGCCACATCCCCTGCCCCTCCTTTCCGTCCAGCAGCCAGAGCGCTCCGCCGCTATGCGGGTTCTCGCACTGGGTCTGGTCGCACTCGTAAAGGGCTGTGGGCAACCGGAGCGCTTCCTGCTGCTCCGCCGCGGCCAGGAAGTCATCAAGCCATGGGACATTCGCTGGCTGCTTCTGAGTGCCCGACTGGGCGATTGCGGCTGAAACAAACAATGTGAAACTGACTACCACCGAGACGAAAAAGCGCATTGCCTTGTCCCCCTTGCGGCAATTGTGGCGTCCCTCAAGTCCTGCTACCCAGTTAAACGAAGTCAAACGACCAAACCAAAGTCACTGCCCGCAACCGGAATCGACGCCGAGACCCCACAAGGCGATCCTGCCATACTTGTTGTTAAATATCAATATATTGTCTGTAAATATCAGTATTTTGGCGCAGGCAAACCTGCATGCTACCGTCGGCCATTGAAACTCAATAATGGCAGACAGTTACGCGCCGCCCGTGCTCTGCTTGGCTGGGATCAGCCGAAGCTTGCCAGAGCCGCCAAGGTAGCCATCGGCACCGTAAGGCGGATGGAGTCGTTTGAAGGGTCTATCCAGTCCCACACGGGAACATTACTCAGAGTGCAGGCTGCCCTTGAAAAAGGCGGGATTGAATTCCTTGATGATGACCGCCCCGGCGTCAGGCTTCGCTCTCCGGTAAAGCATTAAGCAGGACTTGATTGTTTCGGCGGAGCAACCCCGCGCTTACCAAAGAGCGCTGTAGGGGTTGCGGGAGCAGCGGTAGGCTATGTGGCCTTATCCCCTGTCTTCATCGGGCTGCGATTCAGCTCGCGGCATTTAGGACAGGCGCAGCGGAAGTCCTGATCGCGCAGTCGCACCATGTGTCCACATTTGCCGCAGATGTACCGCCCGTCCAGGTGCCCCGCCATCTCCTTGAAGTTGTCTGCCTCAATGCAGTAGGGACATCGGACGGTTTCCATCGGAAACTCCACAATTCAGCGGCCTGCTTGCGAAACCCGCGCGCAAGAGTGCGGCCATGATACCCCGCAGCAGTCCTTGACGCGCAGCCTTCTTTTGCACATCGGGACCGCTGTAGAATGGCGGTATTATGACCAGCCATATTCCAGCCTCTCCCTCGATCACCGAAATCTGCACAAGCGTGAAGAACCTTGGCTACGGCATCTCGCAACGCGTCCGCCTGTATGGTGAGGAGTTCGAGGTCGTCTCCGACCCGTTTCCCCAGGGCGACGGCATCGCGGTTCATGCGAGAACGGCAAAGCAGGACGAAGTGCGCGTCGTGCGTATTCCTGCGACGGTGGTGCAGAGCGTGAAGGGCAGGACTTCCACCGCTGCCTGACACTTCGTGCTGTCAGAATCATCCGGCGCTGCGAAACAAGTGGTCCTCATAGTGGCGAACCTGCCGGCAGCGCTGCAGCCTGCTCTCAATCAGCAGCACCTGTTCATTCGATGGCATGCGCAATAACTCATCGGCGGACATTCCGCCGATGACGTTCACCAGCTCCTGCGCCATCCGGTAGTTTCTCACCCCGAATATCTGGATGACTCCGGCATTGTCCGTGAGCGTGTTGGCCTGCTCGCCGTAGATTTTCAATTGCGCGGCGTTTTGCCAGAAAGTCCATAGGGTAAGGCCCCAGGAACTCATCAGCGTCGCTGCGGTGAGCAGTACATCCAGACGGCCGAGATTGCCTATCTCGTCGCAGAGCATCAGCGTGCGCTCCTTCGGTGGGCTCTTGCGCTGCGTGAGCAGCATAATCAATCCCGACAGCCACATCCTGAGCACAGGTCTATAGGCAGCAAGGCGCAGCGGCGGCACAATGATGTAAATCGACATCGGCTTGCCCTCAAGGAAGGCGTCCAGGTCAATCGTCGTGGTATCCGTGAGGCTGCGTATGAGGTCGCTGTCGAACAATCTCAGATGCGATTGCACGGTGCCGAGGACACTCGGGCGCGTGTTCTGCTCGGGCAGCTGCAGGAAGGAAGCGAACGCTGCCCATGCGGCGCGGTTGGACACTTCCTTCTTGTCGAGCATGGAGGCGAGCTGGTACACCACGTCGTCGCACATAAATAGGTCAAACAACTTGCTGAGGCGGCGTTCTTCCGTGGGGCAATCGTCAAGAAGCCACGCGCATCCTCCCGCCAGCATCGTGGAAGCCCAGTCATTCCAGAACCGGTCGCGCTCATCGACACCGCGCTCTATGATTTCCTCGGCGAAGCTGCGCCCAATCACTGCCGTCTCCGTTCCGCTCCGCGTTGCGAGATCCAGGGGATTGAGCGAGTCGCCATCGCTTGCGTCGCGAAGGTCGATCCGATGCACCCTTTGCCCCATCGCGCGCCGCGCCTTCGCGGTCGCAGCGAAGACCTCGCCCTTCATGTCGAGCACTATCAACTGTCCCGGATGCGTGAGCGCATTGGTAATCACCGGTCCCGAAGTCTTTCCTGTGCGCGTCGGAGCGCAGGTAATAAGATGACCGTCACCCGAGTACGTCACGAGCTTGCCCTCTGCGCCGTGAGCCCGTGCTCCAAATCCCATGCCCACAGATGCTGCCCTGCTGCGTCCCAGAATCAGTCCCGACATCGCGGCCCCCTTACCTACGACTCCTGCTCTGTTGGTGTTGCCAGCCAATATGTTGACTTCCAGAGACAATAAGCTGGATCAGAGAGTGTAGATCGCCGCGAAGCTTCTTGACGAGATCTGAATTACGAGTGTTTTGTGATCGTTGTGGATTGACACAAATTGTCAATTAGCAATCGCGCCTTTAGAGTGCTTTCCACAGAGTCTGCGCGTCGCATTCTGAAACACTTGATAACTCGTCTGTGCGCAGGCCATTAGCGCCGTTTGCATCTTCGCAGTCAGAGGCAGCATCTATCGTTGTACGGGCCAATAGCACGGCAGAGGTCGTGCAGACTATGAAATCCGATGCGCTGGAAGTTAGCTCCTCCAACGTTGAAGTTTCCACCCAACCGGTCAACGCTCCCGCCGATTTTCCAACCGTTTTGTTTGAGCATCCGCAGATGCGCGCGATTGCTCCGAAGGGGTTGACGAACAAAGAAAAAGCAATCGCGCTCACCGCCGCCGAACTAAAGGACGAGTTCGTCCATGAGCGTCAGCGCCGTTCGGCGCCCGAGCGCATGTTCAAACTTGCGTTCCTGCAGCGTATTTTCAGCAACGGGCAAACGACCGTCGTGTTGCCTTCGTCAGGCGCACCCGCGGACGCTCCGAAAAGTTTCTGGAGCAGCTGGAGCCTTTCGGCGTTCGTGCCGATTGCAGGCGCAATCCTCATTGCGTTCGCCGCGTGGCGGACGGGAGAGACATCGAGCTGGAAGGGTGTGGCCGACGCGAACAAGGCACACGTCGAGACGCTGAAGGAACAGCTTGCTCAGGCGCAGAGTGATAAGAAGGAGTTGCAGCACAAGAACGATGATCTGCAGAACGACCTCAATGACACCCTGAAGAACGCCGCGGACCAGAAATCGGACGTTGCAACCCTGACCCAGAAACTCGGCGAGTTGCTCAAGAAGTACAAGAACGGCGCTCCTGCGACGACAGCTACGGCTACCCCGCCCGCTTCGCAGAACGCCGCGCCGTAGCGCCAGCCAGCGTGAAGCGTTGACTTTCTAACGCGATGCTGTATGTTGGCGGCCTGCACGATGCCAATCGTGCTCCCAAACTTAAAAGCCAGATGCCTCCCCAGGTGTCTGGCTTTTTCCTTATTGCTCCGGCCCTTACACAATTTAGCTGACATTTGAAGCGAAGCGTGTATTTGATCGGGCCACCGCAATCCGGCCCACCAATCGAAATTATCCACCAAGAAAATCAGGGAGCAGTTATGCAGGCAGAACCTCGGGGACGCACGGCCAACCCTCGCCTCACTGCTGCGGGAAATTTCGCGCATCGCGCGCGCTGGATGATTCCGGCCTCCCTGATTGCAGCAGCCGTCGTTTACTTCGCCGTGCCCGATCCGGCGATGTCGCAGGTCAATAACCGGCTGCCGTCCATTCCCTTCTCTTCCGGGTCGCATGCCGATGAGGTCACACCCGTAATGCCCAAGGCTCCGAAGCAAGTAGAACTTCCTCCTCCCCCGCCGATGAAATATGTCCCTGGCATGGAGGAGGCTCTCGTTGCCACCGGGCCGGTAAGCGATGAGGAGAGCAAGGATCTTGATACGGCGCTTGCCGCCTTCCACGATGCGCCCGCAAAAGCTGGCCCCGGCGGCGATTACGACGACTACGCCAAGCCGCTGCTTGCCTTCATCGACGGGCATCCGCAGTCCACCTGGAACGCGGCGCTGTATCTCAATCTTGGGCTGGGCTATTACCACGCGGGCTATTACAGCCGCACGATTGACTATCTGGGCAAGTCCTGGCAGCTGGGGCGCAATGACGAATCCGTGCAGGCGCAGCGCATGGCCGACCGGGCGGTGGCGGAGCTTGCGCGCATGCACGCACGCCTCGGCCATGCCGACGAGCTGAGAGCGCTGTTCAAGGATATCGGCGATCGGCCCCTCACCGGCTCCTCGGTCGAGTTGATCAAAGGCGCGCGCAACGGATTGTGGACGTTCGAGCATAATCCGGGAGTCGGCTATCTCTGCGGGCCCAAGGCTCTTGAGCGTGTGCTCACGGTGCTCAAGGCCACGCCGAAGCAGCTGAAGGTCGCGGATGATGCACGCTCAGGTGAGCATGGCTTTTCACTCACCCAGCTTGCCGCGCTTGCCGATAAGGCAAAGCTCAGTTACACGCTGATTCACCGCGAGCCGGGTCAGCCTGTGCCCATCCCCTCCATCGTCAACTGGAAGACCCATCATTACGCGGCCATCACCGACAGGCAGGGCGAGCAATACGTGGTGATGGATCCGACCTTCAGCATCCGCTCCACGGGCATCTTCTCGCAGAAGGCCATCGATGACGAAAGCAGCGGCTATTTCCTCGTGCCCACTCAGGTGATGAAAGCCAACACCAATGCCGGCTGGCGCGTAGTGTCCGAGAATTCAGAGGAAGCCAAAGGGATCTACGGCATGGGCGACACCACCGGCAGCGCAAGCGGCTCTAAGCCGGTCGACTGCAGCACCTGCCCGAGCTGCTGCTCCCAGTCCTTCTCGCAGCCTTCGGACGGAACGCCGCAGAACAACGATACCGATCCCGGCACCGGCGATACCATGGTTGCGCTCACCACTGCCAAGGCCTATACGATGGCTGTCAGTCTGAGCCTCACCGACACGGCGGTGGGCTACCGGCCCCAGAAGGGCCTCTCCGCGCGCACGACCGTCTACTACAACCAGCGCGATCAGGACCAGCCCTCCAACCTGAGCTTCTCGAACCTGAGTCCGTTGTGGACGCACAGCTGGCAGGTGATGGTGGTGGACGATCCCGCCCATCTGGGCAGCAACGTGCGCCGCGTCGGCTCGGGCGGCGGCGGATTCGACTATCCCAGCAACTACAACCAGACGACAGGCGCGTTTTATAACGAGCCGCAGGATTACTCCCAGCTCACCCGCACGCCGCCGACCGGCACCGCAACCGCCTATACGCGCAAGCTGCCGGACGGAACGGTCGAGAACTATACGCTCAACAACGGCGCCGCCACCTTCCCGCGCTACTGGTTCCTGACCTCGGTGACCGACCCGCAGGGCAACACGACGACGCTCAACTACGACGGCACGTTCCGCCTGACCACGATTGTGGATGCCATGGGTCGCAGCACTACTTTCAGCTACGGGCTCACCGGCTTCCCGCTGCTCATCACCCAGATCACCGATCCGTTCAGCCGCTCAACGCAGATCACCTACGACACCAGCGAGCGCCTCTCTACGATTACTGATCCCGTCGGCATCACCTCGACGATGGGCTATTCCACCACCGAGCCCAACTTCGTAAACTCCCTCACCACACCCTACGGCACGTCGAGCTTTTCTGACGCGCTGCCTCCCAGCGACCCCACAGAGAGCAACACCCGCGCGCTGCTGATGACCGACCCGCTGGGCTACTCGCAGTTTGTCTATTTCTACCAGAACCCCAGCCTCGTGCCCGATACCGATCCGAACCCGCCCGCCGATATGGACATCTCGGACAACGGCTCGCTGGAATACCGCAACACCTTCTACTGGGACGCCCACGCCGTGGCCGCAGGCGGGGTGACGCTCTCCAGCGGGCAGGTGAGCTCGTACGACGTAACCAAATCGCGCATCTTCCACTGGGCGCATTACTGGGACACCAATGTCGGCCTGCAGCCCATCACCTCGCGGGTACTGGGCAGCATCAAGGCACCGCTGGAGAACCGTTTGTGGTTTAACTACTACTGGAACAGTCCGGGCAACGGCTCGGGGGAAACGAGCGTCTTCGAGGGCATCATCGACCGCCCCAACGTCACGGGGCGCAAGCTGGACGACGGTACCACGCAGATCTTCGGCGTCAATATCGGCGAGAGCCTGATTTACAACCCCTTCGGCCTGCCGTACAACTTCGACGACCCGTTGGGCCGCGAGCAGCATTTCACCTATGACACGACGAACAATATCGATCTGCTCACCGTGGCGCAGCTCACCGCGCCCTCGACCTACACAACGATTGCCACTCTCGGCAGCTATGTGAATCACCGCCCGCAGACCTATACGGGGGCGGACGGGCAGACCTGGCACTATGCCTGGACCTCTGCCGGGCAGATCAACACGATCACCGATCCCAACTCCAATGTCACAACCTACAACTACGATACGAGCAACCGGCTTTCGAACATTGTCAATGCCAACAACGTAACCGTGCTCAAGCTTGCCTACGACTCCGCCGACCGCATACTGACGCGCACGGACTACTCAGCATATCCCACGGGCTCGGGCTATGTACTGACCTATGCCTACGACAATCTCGACCGGGTGACGAAGATAACCTATCCGGACAACACGACCGATCTTTACGACTACTCCTTCCAGAGCGGGCCGCTGGCAGGCACGCCCTCGCTGGAGCTGCGCAAGCACACCGACCGGCTGGGACGCGTCACCACCTATAACTACGATGCCGATCGCAGGCTTACCTCGGTGGTGGAGCCGCTCACCTCGACCACGACGCGCACGACGCAGTACCAGTATTACGAGGACGGCACGCTTGAGGACATTATCGACGCCAACAGCAACGACACGCACTATGCCATCGACATTGAAAGCAGGCCCGTAAGCAAGACCTACCAGTACGGAACGTCCTCCGCCACCACCGAGACCTACGCCTATGAGAACACCACGAGCAGGCTGCATTCGATCACCGATGCGTTGGGGCAGGTCAAGACCTTCGCCTATGCCGAAGACAATCGCATCACCGGCATCACCTATACCAGCTCTGTAAACACCACGCCCAATGTGACGTTTACCTGGGACCCGTACTTCCCGCGCCTTTCCTCGATGACGGACGGCACCGGAACGACGAATTACTCCTATACGCCTATAGGCACCAATGGCGCGCTCAAGCTCTCCTCCACCGCCGGGCCGTACAGCAACGACACGGTGGGGCTTACGTATGACGCACTCGGAAGGCTCAGCGGCAGGAATATCACAAGCGGCAACGAGACTTTCGGCTATGACGCCATCTCGCGCACGAACTCGCACGTGACGCCGCTGGGCTCGTTCACCTATGGCTATCTCGGACAATCGAGTCTCACCGCCTCGCGCTCGGTGACCAACGGCTCCACCACCGTCTCCACCAGCTGGGGCTACGACACCGACGCCCATGACTGGCGGCTCCTCACCATCGGCAACTCCGGTGTCACGCGCAGCTACACGCTCTCCTATGCCATTTCCGGCGGCGGGCAGAATCCTTACGACATCCTGAAAATCACCGACACGGCGGCGGCGGGCAATCCGTTAAGTTCGCGCACGCATACCTACACCTATGACCTCTCCGACCGGCTGCTGACGGGGACCAACGGCACGAGCCCCTACGTCTACGACAAGCTCGACAATGCCACGACGTTCGCCACGACGCACCCGACCTATAACGGCTTCAACCAGATCAAGACCTGGGGCAGCCTCACTTACGCCTACGACGCCAACGGCAACCTCACCAGCGGCGACGGGGTGAAGACCTACAAGTGGGATGCGGAGAACCGGGTCATTGAAATCGACTATGTCGGAACCAGCAACAAGTCCGTGTTCACCTATGATGGGATGGGGCACCGCATATCGGATGCCGAGACCGTCTCAGGGAGCACGACGACGACGTACTACGAGTGGTGCGGTAGCTCCATCTGCCAGACACGCAACTCCTCGCAAACAGCGATAAGGCGCGACCTCGACGAAGGTGAATACAACGTCTCCTCCGGGCAGAAGCTCATTTACATGCCAGACCAGCTATGGAGCGTTAGGGATGTGCTCGACGGCACCACCGGGTCGCTCGTCCAATCCTACGACTTTAACCCATACGGATCGCAGAACAGGGCAAGCGGCAGCACACCTACGGACTACCGCTTCGCCGGACTGTTCCTGCATACTCAGAGCGCGCTGAACTTTGCTACTTACCGTGCTCAGGATGGTGGGACGGGCAGATTCATCAATAGAGACCCCACTCGGGAATCAGGCGGCATTGATCTGTATGCATACGTCGGTGCAGATCCTATAAATGAATTTGATCCGTACGGTCTGGATTGGGTCTATTCTCAGTCTTCGGGAATGATTTCGCATTACAACGTTTCATTTCAATTCCCGCCAACTATTTCGGGATCGACAGCTAATGGGCCTAATCCGGATTACGTGTCATCCGGTTATTCGGGTTGCGCATGTGGTCTCAATAATCCGAAGGATCAAAGGGCTTCTAACGTTGGTCCAATTCCACAGGGAGGTTGGACAATTGGTGCTCCATATACCAGCCCTAATACCGGTCCATATACTCTCCCCTTAACCCCTAAACAGGGCACCGATACATTTGGCCGAACGCTCTTCCGGATACATGGAGATAACGGAAAACACAATCAGAGTGCATCAGAAGGATGCATTATTACCAGTCGTAGCGTTCGCGAAAGGATCGACGATAGTGACGACACAACCCTCTGGGTAGTCCCATGAATTCACACGCTCCCTCCTTTTTCGTCGGGTGTTTCCTTGCGCTCTTAGCTTTCTCTCCCTCCGCTGCCAATTCTCCCGACTGTGGAGATAAGGAGGTAGTAACACAGAGTGAACACATCACTCATGGAGACATTACCGTCGCTCTCACAACTGCACCAACCGCAGCATCACCCAATAAGGAAGGCTTCAGATGGGGTGGCGAAGAAAAAGAGGCTCCCAGAGTTCTCATATCGGCTATTCACATTACGATTAGAGGTAAAGCCGTCTTTCTGCCGTTGTCCGCCTATTCCGATTTGGGCGACCCTCACAAAGCCACGGTACACGCGACACGGACAGGCTTCGTGTTGACGATTACAGGAGGAGATGCCGCGGGATCTTACAAGGCTGTGCTGGTATTCAAGAATGGAGAACTGGTTCGCAGGCATGTATCAAGCGGCGAATTCCCAGATGAGGCATGGGAAGAAACTGTATACAAATACAACCACATCTCGGATTAAGCTAACGGCAACATCATATTCTTCCCTCCTGTAGTGCCATAAGAATTATTCAACTCGTCGTTTCCAAATAAACACGCATCCATGGTGCGCAGTACCCGCTTGCCCTTTCACCGTTTTGCGCCTTTCGTCCCTTGAAGTCTACGCCTCCGCCCTCGCTTCCTCCGGCGACGTGAGCGCGCGGCGCTCGCGCGTCAATAACGAATTTTCCCCTGCCCCTTCGGGTCATTCCTCGCGCAGCAAAATTCTATGACCCGCTCGCTGTTCCGCACGCTTTGTCCGTCGCCTAAGCGAGGCCGCATGGTGCGGTCTCCATCAACAAAAGACAAAAGGAAAGACGACCATGAGTATCACTCCACGAATCCAGCGCCACGAGCTGGACCTTATCGCTTCCGCGCGTCATCGCAACGGCATTTCAGGCGCGCCCTTCGACCTTGTCCTTTTCGAGTACGAGGAGCGCCGCAAAGCCGCGGTACTCTTCGACGCAGCTTTTCATTGTGCCGTCCTCGACTTCGAGGAGCTGACACGCGGGAACCTTGAAAGCCGATGGCGGGGAGACGCGTTTGAGCCCATCCTCCGCCTCCTGCTGACTTCCGAATAATGGGAGGACATGCCATGTTCAATGACATCATCCACGGTGACTGCCTGCGTGTGCTTCCGCACCTCGCAGATGAAAGCGTTAATTTTGTCCTCACTGATCCACCCTACTTGGTTAATTACAAAGACCGGTTGGGGCGGACCGTGCCGAACGACAATGACGACCATTGGCTGAAGCCCGCATTCGCCGAGATCTATCGGGTTCTGGCCCAGGGTTCCTTCTGCATCGCCTTTTATGGCTGGCCAAACGCAGACAAGTTTCTGACCGCGTACCGCGCGGCAGGTTTCCGTGTCGTCGGCCACTTCGTTTTTCCCAAGCGCTATGCGTCCAGGAGCCGCTTTGTCCACTACCAACATGAGTGCGCTCATCTCCTGGTAAAAGGAGTGCCTTGGCTCAGGGATAACACCATCAGCGATGTGATTGAGTGGACCTACACGGGCAACAAGCTGCATCCCACACAAAAGCCCCTGCCCGTGCTGATGCGGCTCATCGAGGCTTTCTCTTGCCCAGGCGACCTCGTGCTGGACCCATTTGCGGGCTCAGGCTCAACCCTTGCGGCGGCGAAGATGCTCGGACGCAGCTGGCTTGGAATCGAAATCGATGCAGAGTATCACTCCATTGCGTTGCGAAGGCTTAGTTCAATCTCCGCAGCAGAAGCCTTGCGACCAGAAGCACAAGATGCAGGCGGAACGTGGAATCCTCTTCGTCCGACAGGCCAGGATGTGCTCCGGCCGGATGAAGTCGTCGATAGAACCCCTGTATGAAGCCGGTGCCCTGCCCATTCCACTCATTCAGGTCCGCCAAGAAGAACGGCGGGTTCCGGTTGGCAAGCCATTGACGCCGCTCATTGCCGGCAGCTGGCAGGGCAGCGCCGTTCGCCAGACGCTCCGCTATCGAATCGAGCATGCTTTCGATGAACGGCCGGAATTGCGCGTTGGCAGCCGCCCAGTCTCCGCGCACATGCGCCGCGATTCCTTGGTCGAGATGCCCCCGCGGCACAGCAAATCCGTACCGGTTCAGCAGGAGGTGAACTTCGTCGTCCGCCCTTGGCAGATCCAGCTCCGCTGGCAACGCCCGGCGAAGCGCCCCTCCTTCCACCGTAAATCCGTCCCGCTCCAGCCCGCGATCCAGTCCCGCGAAGTCTCTCTTGAACTCCTCCAGGCTAAATTCCCTTGGGTATCCGGCGAATGACCTGGCGATGGCGTCCTCCACCAGCGCCATAACGACCGCGTCGGTCAGATTGGCTCCATCGTCCGTGCGCGCTTCCGGGTTCGCTATCAGATACTGTCCCAGCGCGTTCGCCTTATTCGCCTTGGAATAGCCCCGTACAACGCCCTCAAGCCCGTACTCCAGAGCGAAGCGGTCAATCTCCGCATGCGACCTTGCCGTAACCGTATCGACTGCGGCCAGAATCGTCCTTCTGCTGAATTGGGGCATGGTCGTGAACGCTGTATTGTAGCGCCTTGCCCTCGCACCTAGCCCCCCCACCGTGCTTCCCGCTCCGTTGAACGCCGATCCAACGATGCGTGCGCTGTCCCTTCCTCCTTCTTGGTTTTTTGGCCGCAATCCCCATGCATGCTTCTTTCTATACGGCGACCTGAGCGTGCGTCGCTCGCGCGTCAATGACGAATTTTCCCCTGCCCCCCAAAGAAAAAGACGGGGGCATTCCTCGCGAAACAAAATTCTATGACCCGCTCCCTGAGTCCGCCCGCTTTCACGCGCGCCGTAAAGAAGCTGCATAGGGCGGCTTCAAACAAACCAAAGGAGAAAGTTATGAAGACAAGCGCACTGATCATCGGCTCGTTCACCGCAACGGAGACGGGCTACACCGGCAAGCTCGACACCCTCGCCATCAAGGCAAACGTCACGTTCGAGCGCGCCAAGGAGAAAGAGAAGGACAATCACCCGGATTACGCCGTGCTTTCCGGCGGCAAGGAAATCGGCGTCGCGTGGGACCGCAACGACGACCGGGGACACTTCGTCTCGGCGAGTTTCGAGGAGCCGAGCCTGGCGCCGGGTTCCTACAAGCTGGTCAAGAGCGGAGCCGAGAAGGGCTACACCCTGCTCTACCGCAAGCCCAGCTTCAAGAAGGACTCCAAATAGTCCTTCGAGGGGCGGCCGAAAGACCGCCCCTTTTTTCTGTTCGTCCAGCGCTGGTACCAAACCACTGCTTCACCTACCACTGATTGTGTTTTTTTCTTGCGAGGGGATTTCAGGGACGCTAGATTCGCCGTCGCATGAACCCGGATCTGACAGGCCTTGGAACAACGCAGCGCCATTCCTCCGGCGCAGCCTACGGCAGCGCGCTGAATTCGCGGCAGGCCTTTCATCGACCCCGCAACGTGCCCGGCGTCGCAGGCCACTGGATACATCTGGGCGCGGTGCTCTCTCCGCTGGTTATCGGCGAAATGATTAAAGACCCCGACCGGCGCTGGCGCTGGATACGCCTGAGTACCGCGGTTGCGGCAGTTGCGTCCGAAGCATTGTGGACGCACCGTCTCTTGAAGAAGCGGGCGCTGGAAGATGACAGGGAGCACGGAGCGCAGCGCTAAGAGCGCCGCCGTTATTCCACGTTCTCGCCACGCACCAGCTCGATAGCGCTCAGGCGTTGCGTTCGCCGGTCGCCGAACTCATCCCAGTCGTCCACGGCAACGTTGAGCAGTATCGTCCGAACGGCGGCAAGGCGCTCGGCATGCGTGCCGTTGTCGCCGTGAAGATGCTCGTACTGCGGATAGCCGAACACAATGCAGAAATGCTCTATCAACTCGTCCACTTCCCATTTCTGGGTCGTCTTCAAATACTTCTCCAGTCGCCGGATGGTTTTGGGGTCGTCCGCGAAAATCAGCAGCGACTCGCGCTCGTCAACGTTGCTCAGTGGCATGGCCTATCCTTCTCTTTACTTCTGCAACCTCTACATGCCAGCAACAATCATGGCAAGCCTCATTGCTTTGTCGCGACGGCGACTTCTACCGCCTTTGTCCCGGTAGTTTCCAGCTCGCGCAGCCAGTTGGGCTTCTGGCCCTTGGCGTTCCAGACGAGCGTCTTGTTCGTCGGGTGCTGGTAATGATGCCCGCCTTTATAGGCAGGCCCCTTCGCCGCCTTGCTCTTGCCTTTGCCGTTAATGTCCTTGAGGCTCAGCCCCACGGAGGCAAGCAGGCTCCGCGCGTTCTCGATGGCCTTGGCCTTGCGGTCCTCATCGCGGCGCTTCAGCAGGCCCTGCGACTCCTCGATAACTACGCGCAGCTCATCGTCCTTTAGCTCGTCCAGCATGCTGGTGCTTATCATCGTTATTCTCTCCTTTGAGGATTGCCAACATCTCTGCGGTTTCGGGGAA
Organism: uncultured Acidobacteriaceae bacterium; assembly: GCA_963710965.1. Taxonomy (GTDB): domain Bacteria; phylum Acidobacteriota; class Terriglobia; order Terriglobales; family Acidobacteriaceae; genus Sulfotelmatobacter. The sequence goes on from CAVQCP010000051.1 coordinate 18,940, forward strand.
CACTTCGATGGAGACGATAATGGGCTCATCCCCCTCCCCTCCCAGCATCGCCTCCACCTGCGCCTTCGTGTGCTCGCGGATGGAGGCGCGTTTCCCTAAGCTCATTTCGCGGTCGAGCGTCTGGAAACGGAAGCCCCTGATGACGCATCCCCGCTCGCCGAAGAACGCCACTATCGTTTCCATGTCGCCGTCGTCCGTCCATTCATGGCCCGCATACATCGCCCAGGGCAGGGTCGGCCTCCTGCGCCCGTCCTTGCAAATAAGCGTGAGGGCAAAGGCCTGCGCATTGCTCTGGTGCTCGCGCACCAGCTGCGCTTCGGGCGAATCGTCGTTATCCGCCACGGCATTTCGGGCGGCGAACCGGCGCAGAAGGTGCTCGCCCGCGTGTTTAAGCTCTGCCATAGCCCATGTCCCTTTCCGGCGCCCGGTTGCGCCAGTAATCGGCCAGGGCGTCGCTGCGGTTTTTCAGGAACCGCGCCACGCGGTTGCGCTCAAGGGTTTTCCTTAAACGCGCGCGCCAGTTTTCGCGGATGCGGGTCTGCGTCAGCTCCACCGCGGAAAGCCGCTCGCCGGAGCGCGTAATGGCATTGCGCACTTCCTGCTTGTCCTCGACATAGACCTTCGCCATTTCCTTGCCGCGCGAGGCGCTCACATACCATTGCTGGCGGTCGGCCGCCGGAAGCGATTCGCTTCCCACGGAGATAAAGACCCGCTCCACCGTCTTGCCCTGGCTTGCGTAGCTCGTATCGACATAGCCCAGGCTCATATGTCCCCAGTCTTTCGGCAGGAGCTTTCCTTTCTCAAGGCGTATATCGCCTTCCTTGGTGAAGCCCTCGACGGTGTAAATATCGCCGTTATTGATGCGCGTGCCTTTCTTCTGTCCCTCGACCTTGGCCTCGCCGTTTTTCGTGATGCGGATGCGGTCGCCGCGGCCTATGGCAATGGAGCGAGCGCGGCTTACCTCAAAGCGCTCCGCCTCCTGCAGCGGCAATACTGCTGCGCTTCCGTCGCGGCGCACCACCTTCACCGAATCGCCGTCCCTTCCTGCCACCACAACGGCCTCGCCTTTCGCAAAGCCCCCCACCGTGCTGCGCGTGCCGTTCACGCGTTCGCGTTTGCCCGCAATGGCGTCCTGGAAGTCGATAACCATCCCCGGCTCGTAATTGCGGGCATCGCCTTTCTGCGCGTCCGTCCATCCCGCCCCCCGCCTGACCCGGAACTCGCGTTCCTTGCCGATTGCGCCGCGTTCCTTCAAAATGCCCCGCAATTCTTCGGTGAGGCTTTCGCCTTCGCCGTGGGTGGGCGCAATGATGAGCGCGCCCTTGCCGTCATCTACGGCCTGCAGGTAGTCGGCGACGAGTTGCCCATGCCTTTCCTCGCCCGAGGATTCGATGACCCAGCCCATTTTGTTAAGCGCATCAAAGCCTTTCTGCGCGGCTTTTCCGCCGCCCGCGCTTATCGCCTCGACGGCCTTCTTGTATTTGGGCTCCGTCTGCCTGCGAATCTCGGTGAGCTTCGCAAGCCTCACGCCCGCTTCCTGCTCCATCAGGCGGAAGGCATCACCGGCCTCGACGCTGGAATGCTGGGTGTAATCGCCGGACAGAATGACCCGGTTATCGTTTCGCTTGGTGAGATCCATCAGCCTGCCCATGTCCTTACTCGAAATCAGTCCCGCCTCATCGACCCAGAGCACCTGCCCGTGGGCTTGCTTCTGCAGCTTTTCATTGCGCAGGAGCATTTCCAGCGTTTCGGCATTGGCAAAGCCTTCCTTTTCCTTGAGCACCTTCCTTGATGCCTGCGACGAAGGCGCAAAGACGAACACCTTCTGCCTGCCTTCGGCCTCAAGCGCGTTGATGGTCGCGCGCATCATGGTCGTCTTGCCGGTGCCCGCTTTGCCGACCACGCCCGTTACCCGGTCGCGGCTTTTAAGGATTTGCAGCGCCGCTTTGTTTTGCTCGGGCGATAGTCCCGACAGTTCTGAGGGATTGAGCGCGAACGGCCTGAATTTTCCATGCCCCTCAGTTGCGATTTCGAGCATGGCGACTTCAGACTTCAATGTCTTTTTCGTGGTCGTCATGAGCTGGCCGTCGCGCTCTTTGGCGATGACTTCTTCGCTTTTGGCAATGCCGGCCACATCGTGAGGCAGAACCGAGCCCACCGCGTAGCGCAGCGCTTCGGCCTTGAGGCGCTTCTCCGATACGGCGGAGGCCTTCTCAAAGGAATGCTCCAGGGCATAGTTCATCGCCTGCTTCGGGCTTATCGGCCCGTCGCCCCCTCCCCCGTTTCCTCCGGCAACGCGGTTCAGCGCCTCCCGCTCCTCATCCGAAAGACGTGCATTCCATTGCTGGCGCAATACGTCCTTGGTCACGTCCTTCTGCTTGGCTTCGCGGATGCGCGCGCCGAGTGCATGCTTTCCTTTGGCGGTCGTGATTCCCCTCTCCGCCGCTTCTTTTTCTATCTGGTTGCGGCGCAGGGAAAACTTCTCGGTAATGGACTGCGGCAGGTTGGCGAGCGTGAAGCTACTGCCGTCTTTCACCGTGGCATAGCCCAGCTCGTTTAACCGTTTGGCAAATCTCGTATGAAATGCCGCTTCCCAGTAATCGGCATCGCGTTTCAAATCCCCCTGCTGCGAAGCTTTCCAGCGATTCTCCACCGAATCGAACGTCGTATTGAAAACGACGCAGTGGGCGTGCAGGTGCGGGTCCACCCTGCCCTCCACGGGCCGCGCGGTGAAGTGTGTGAATTCGGCAACAACCATATTGCCGGTGACGCGGTCCTCATTCTTGCCGCCCTTCCTGACGCGGGTTTTCATTTCCGCTTCGGCGTCGCCAAGCGTTTCGCGGTAGCTTTGCGTGAACGCATCGCGTATGCGCTCATCGCTGGTGTGTTCATAAAGAACTGAAATTGCCTTCGGAGCTGAAAACGTCCAGTCATACATCGGGCGTCTGTTTTGCTTCTGCCGCGGGGTGAGCTGCTCAAATGTTTGCGGATGCTGGTTATCGCAGAGGGCGAAATATCTTTCCTGGTCCACCGTTCCCGATAACCCGAGCAACTCAGCTCCCTTACCGAACCACTGTCCCGCCACCTCCTGCCCGCGTGTGTAGTAATCGTCTCTCCGGAGGCTTTCGCCAAAATATCGTTTGGCCCGTTCCGAAGAGATGCTTGGTGTGACGATGAGCATGTCCCGTTGTGCCTGTCTGCCTACAACCTGTGGTGTGAATACTTGGGGTGAATACCCTACCGCTAGTTACCAAAATCTATGAACGATGCAACAACTACTTTCTGCTACATACCTCTCCCCTAACCGGAGGTTAGGCCACCTGCCGACTGTCATACGTCATCTTTCGATATCGTGAGAGCGCGCTCTTGGTGAAGATCGCGTCTCTGCACCTGCCATACCTCGCTCAGCCATCTCCATCAGCTTTGCTTCCAATGGAGAAAGCTTGCCGGGGGCGTTTATCTGCACGCTCCACCCGTCATCCATCTGAATTTTGATAATCCGCTCACCGGGCTTCATGGATCGCTTCACGGAATCGGCATAGCATTCCGCCTCTGCCGATATGTAAGCGCGCGTCATCTCACGCGAGGCTTGCACCGCCTCCTCTTTCGTAAGGAATTGTTCGTTTGCAAATATGGTTTGCAAATTCCACCCATTTGGGGACCGTCCAACCCGTATTCCCGGTCGAAACTTTCCATGCTCATCCTGCCCGACTACGCATCGAATCGCCGCTCCCGGTGATGACCACGTGGCTGGCGCGGAACGCCAGACGTATCGTTGCAGATGGAACAATCCCCCCTCTTCACTCCTTATCTGCCGCCCAGCCATAAGCCCCTCCGTCATTTGCGTTACAGACCGGTTTGCATCTCATTACCGTATTGGCCTCATCATCGACTCAAAACGCGAGCCGCATATTCCGGCAGGCTTCGCACGGCCATTTCACGGCTCGGCGAATCAACGGTTCTGCTGAGCATCAACGAGACGGGCGCTGCCTCAAGCTTCGCTCTTTCGGCATTGCTGCCCCGGCGCTTGAACACCCACCGCCCGATGCCAATGACAAGCCTTGCTACGAGAAAAGCGCCGCAGCAAAGCCATATCCACATCAATGCTTGCTGGAGTTCCGGACTGCTCGGTGCCGCCGGCTTGAAAACGACAATTCCGATGAACAATAGAGACGCGAGAACCGTCATCCAACGCCACGGGCGTACTGGTCGCCGTGGCGTTGCCTTGCCGAAGGTTCCCACCGACTCCCATTGCCTGAGCCAGGCGTTGTACCCTCTGCGCTGTCGGACGGATGAGAATGTCCTGACGACAACAAAGAGACCGGCTAATGCCAGCCACACGGACGCGCGCCCCTGCGTCCACATGAAGATTAGCGACATGCCTCCCAGGGTGAGAGGAATCGCCACGACGGGAGACCCTGCAGTACGCACTATGATTGATGGTTTATTCATTGGCGGAATGTCACCTTTATGGTGTTTTGGCCCGTGGCCTTGAAGATCCTGCCGCTTTGAAACCACACAGCAGTGACCAGGTTGTTATTGGGCTTGCCGCCCGTTTTTAAGACGCGCCCGAAATCGCCTGGCTCATATACGTACTCCATGGATTCGGAGTAACCGTGGCTTTCGCTGTCGCTTTTGCTTTCGCCTCGGTTCGAGCCCCAGTTACTACCCGTGCCGGTGTTGTTGCCCGCGCTGAAGCTCGATGAGGCATTCTGCGGATGCGGCTGCAAGGAACGCGACGAGGATGAGCCGTAATTGGTGGCTCTGCCGCGGTTTTCGCTCGCCCCGGAAGACATTCCGACATTCACGCTTTGAGATACGCCGGCGTTGTAATTGGAGTGACGCTTCATCACCTTGCCAATAGTGCGTGCTGCATGTTCGTTCGTCTCGGCACATGAGTTTGAGAAGTAGATTTGCGTAGCGAATTTTCCGACGAGGGCCTGCGCCGCATCGCGCGGATTATCGCCGCCGATTTTTGCAAAATACGTCGGAAGGGACTGGGTCAGATACGTAGTGCAACATAAAGAGGCCCTGCACATGCTCTGAAACTCAAAATCATAGGAGCCGACCGTCTCCTGCGCCTCGTCGCACCACAGGAACAGGGGGCGCTCCCTGTGTTCTTTGGCAAGCGCATTGCGTCCCAGCACACTTCGCATCCACATATATTTGAACAATTGCTGGGCGATAACGCCGTCCTCGTTCCAGGTAAGCGTCGGCATTGCGAGCAAAATAATCGCCCCGTGGAAACTGAGTTCTGGAACCACGGTGGTGCGCCCGCAGAATGCGCGCTGCAGCCTTCCGTGCTTGAACCTGTCTAATGTCGCGCTTACTGTTATCAAAATGTTCCCGCGCGTTTTTTCCGGTATGGCCGGATACTCCTCCGACCAGAATTCGACATTGTCGCGCAGCGTTTGGGTGGGTATAGGAACACGAGGCGAACGGCAGGCGGCATCTATCACCTGGTACATGAAAGACCGCTTTTGCCAGCTGGCGTCGGTCACTTCTTGAGAAGACTGCGGAGCCGTGGCAAGGAACCGGATGATGTCGCCCACCGAAACGCCTCCATTGGCCGCGTAGAGCGGCAAAAGGCTGTACCTGAGCATTTTTCGCGCGGCGTCGTCCCAGAACGCCTCGCCGCTCCTGTGCGTTGCCGTGGGGTTCGTTTTCTTGGCGGCCTCCAGGATGCGCATCAGGCATTCGGTGACCGATCCAATTCCATCCATGCCCTGTTTTGAAAGCTCGTAGTCCAGGAAATTGAATCCTTCGGATTCATCGAACAGGATGAGTGATCGCCCCCGGCCGTGCTCCCTGGCATAGGTTTGCCATAGGCGAATATCCTCGGGTTTCACTCCCGTAATACACGCACCGAAACCTGCGCGCAGATATGCACCTGCCAGGACCTTTGCCCCGGTCGTTTTGCCCCCGCCAATTTGGCCAAAGGCATGGACGCCAGCGCAGCCGTCGCGCAAGGAAAAGTAATCATCGGACGAAAGCCGCAAGAGCGGAGTATCGAGGTCTCTTATGAAGGACATCACTTCCCCCTCCTGCCCTTGCCTGAGTTTCCGCGCGCAGCATTCACATTGTTTGTTTTCGTCAGACCCGACGAGCCATTACTTGTCCGGATTCGACGTGATCCGGAAGTCTTGCCGGCACCAATCTGTCCGAAGACAACAAGCCCTTCGGATGCCTGCCGCAAGGAAAAACATTCATTTGGGGACAGCCGCAAGAGCGGAATGTCGAGATTCTTTACGAAGCTCATGCCGCACCTCCGCCGCTCTTTTTTCGCAACAACCCCGCCAGCGCCACCGATCCAAAGAGCATTCCCGGCAGCCCGGTGGGAATGGCCGTCAATACTCCGGTGATCAGCGCCTTGATTTTTGCGCTCTCATGGTCCTCCGCGTACCACTTCATCTGCCCCAGATACGTCACGTATCCGACAAGCGCGCCCACCCCCACTGAAATGAGCAGCGCGATGGATATGTCTGCTCCGCCAGTGGGCAGCGCAAGAGCCAACGCCAGTCCATCCTTGCCAAACAGCATTAGGTTTACGCCCATCGTGAAGAAAGCGACGGCGGGGTGAAGGCCGAAGATATTGCCCAGCCCGTGGGCCATCGTGTGATCGGCGTTAGGAGCACCTGAAGTAGAGGACGCATAAGCCGCCCCCGGCGGAATCACTTCCTGCGTTGGCTGGTCGAACATTGGCGCGCCGCATACGGTACAGAAATTACCCGGCGCGGTGAATTGAGTGAGACACTCGGAATTCGGACACGTAAACATGGTTCCTCCTTTTGGCGATTACTTCATTGCAAGGGGAGCTTGCCGCTCCCCTCCCCTGCGACGATTTGCGAATGCAACCGCATTAGCGTTCCAGCTCCTGCGTCTGCTCCTTCTTTTGCTCAGGGCCTTCTCTTTCCTGAGACGGCTGCTCCTTTGCTTCAGGCCATTGCGGGGCCTGAGGCTCCTGTTCCGTTACGGCCCGTCCGTACATCGGCTCTTCTACGAACTTCTGCCGAATGTCGGTGATTGCATTGCCCAGGCCCTTGTAAAGCTCATCGAAAAGCTTCTCGTCTGCCATATCGTTAAAACTCCTTTTGCGAATCATTGGGAAAGCTCGGGTGACGGCATTCCTTCCTTGCCGTCACCCTCGCGCTCAGTAGTCTCCGGAATGAACGATGACCCGGATTATCCGAATTGCGATGCTCAGTAGCGTGAGAAAATCCATGTCAGGCCCCCTTTTCTTCAGAAAATTCGTCTCTCGCAAAAGCAGTGTGCCTCAGGCTCTGCGATGTGTCACGCAGTCGAGGGTAAGGAGCCGCCTAACCTCGATGCGCATCTCGTTGTTTGCTCAGGAGCTAGAATTAGCGTTAATGAAGACTCCGACCCGCCATGAAGTGCTCGCGCAAGCCAGGACCATCCTCCAGAGCCAGCGCTTCGCACGAATCACGAAGGGCAAGAAACTATTTCGTTATCTCGTAAGGGAGACACTCAAGGATGCGCAGAGAAGCCCGCGCATCAAGGGCGTGACAATCGCGATAGAAGTGTATGGAAAGACGGCAAGCTTCGATCCCAAGAAAAACGCAACTGTGAAGGTTGCGATTCGTGACCTGCGGAAGGCCTTGGGTGATTACAACAAAAGTGAAGGGCGCGATGACCGCGTCGTAATCAACATCCCTGCTGGCTCGAACGTTCCTCAATTCAGATTCAGTAAGACGGCAATTTCCCTGGATCTCGACAACCGCGATCTCGTCCGCGTTTCCTGGATCAGGCGCGGAATGGATTTGAGGGATGCGGGCGGTTTCATGTCAGCTGAATTCATGCTGACAGACGCGATGAAGGAGCACCCGGATCATCCCAGAGTTCTTTCGCTCGCTGCCATGCTCTACGCCGTGCGCGCTGGCTCGGCACCCATTGGCTCACCGCGCACCGAACTAGAGGAAGCGGAGTCAATCCTGCGCAGAATTCCCATCGAGGAGTCTGCGCCGTGGGAGGGCACTCTCACAGCCGCCTGGCTGAGCGCCACCCTTCACTGGGATTGGCAAAGAGCAGCGAATCTATTTGATCGCGCTGTCAGAACCAGCTCGGGCGAAGCATATACATACCATTCCTGGTACCCGTTTTTTTTGGCAAGCCAGCTCCAGATCGAAGAGGCCGAAGCTATCATGAAGGATGCTGTGTCAAGGGCGGCTTATGACAGCAATGTCACAGCTGCCAACCTCGCCTTGTTGCAGATAATCGCGGGGAAACTGGATGAAGCAGAAGATACATTGAGCCCGGTAATGGCCGCGCCCAAGGAACTGCGGTATTCTTCCATTCCAACAGGCTACGGACAGACTGCTCTGCTGCACGCAGCACGTGGTGATTTCGAGCGCGCGGCGGAGGTGCTTAATCCGTTTACGAATACATACCGCCCAAGTCTGTCCGAAGGCCTTCAGGGTTTGTTCTGGGGGCTTGCCGGTAATCGCGCGAAAGCACGGACACGCTACAAAGAAATGGTCACCAGATGGATATCCGACTGCTCCCTCTCACTTGCCGTGGCCGCGTCTGGCGCGGGCGACGACGACACCGCCGTTAAGTGGCTCACCAAAGCAGCAGTCAGGGAACGTGATCCGCTAATGATTCTCATTGGCGTGCTTCCCATTACTCGCCATCTTCACAATCATTCCGGTTTCCGGACTCTGGTAACTCAAAGGATGAAGCTTCCTTTTCCAGACTGAGGAATAATCGATGTTTCTCGCCTGCTTCGGCTAGCGTTTTCGACCCTGAGAGTTGGAGTTTTCCAACCGCCGGATATCTTCCCGTACGCTCTTGGGCAAGGTTGCGTCCAGACGTTTCATGATCTCGCTGTTCGTCATGCCCTCCTCTGTCAGAACTCCAGGGATGACCTCATCGCCCCATCTGGCTGTGTAGATGGATTTCCGTTTCATCATTTCTTCTTCCGAGATTTTCCCCAAGGCGAAATCTGTGACAAACGAAGTTGCCTCCTGAGTACGCAACTCCATGGCTCGCGACAGATCTCTCACTTCCTGCTGAAGCCACTGCACCATGTCCGCGGGAGTAATCGGGCCGAACTCATCTGTTTCCGACTTCACCATTGTCCCTGCTGCTGCCATTTATCGATGCGAGTCCGCAAACTAGCCGGAGCCCAACCTGCCGTCAACCGTTTCATGCCGCGGAGCATGATAGTTCTAAATCTGGGCAAATATACTTGCCTGGGGTAAGTCTTCGCCTATCCCCTACTCTGTTTAATCTTCTGAAATATCAGGCACAATCGGCTGGCAAACTGAATGTTTGCGATTCTTGGGAAAGCAGGTGAAGACCCTTGACGCCCGAACCGTTTGTTTCGGCTGAGAAGGCGGCTGAGTTTTTAGATATCAGCCGCCGCTATTTACTCGCGCTTGCGCGTAAAGGAATCGCGGGCGCCTATCCGCTTAACAGCAACGCAAAGAGAAAAGTGTGGGCTTTCAGGCTTTCTGAACTCGCGGCTGCGATTGCGAAAAACGCTGATCCACAGAAGAGCGACATGCGTTATGATCCGGCTCAGCCGTCCGTGCTCGTTCACGAAAGGAGATGAAATGAAACGGGCACGGCTACAAAGAGGAAGCGTTGTCTTTGATAAACGAAGGAAAATCTGGAATTACCTGTGGTGCGAGAACGGCCACCGGCGAACAAAGCTCATCGGCCCGGCAAGCGAGTTTCCCACGAAGACATCAGCGTGGCGGGCAGCGGAGCCTTTTCGGCGTTTGGTGGAAAACGAAGTCAGCAGCAACCCGGTCATTACCGTGAACAGCATCGTTGCCCAATACCGCAGCGAAAAGATGCCCCAGCGCCTCAGCACTCGCAGGGGCTATGAGGCATGGCTGAATAATCACATACTCCCGCGCTGGCGGAACTCCCCTCTTACGGAGCTGCAGGCCCGCCCCGTGGAATTGTGGTTACACTCCCTGCCCCTTTCGCCTAAGAGCAGGGTTCATGTGCGTGGCCTTATCCATGCGATTTGGGATTACGCCATGTGGCGCGGTGACGCGCCCACGCAACGAAACCCGATGGAGCTGGTCACCATCAAAGGTGCGACCCGGCGAATGCGCAAGCCTCGCAGTCTGACAGTAGAAGAGTTCCAGCTTCTGCTTGAGAACTTCGAGGAACCTTACCGCACGATCGCACTGGTCTGCGTTTGCTTCGGCCTGCGCATCAGCGAATGTCTGGCTTTGAAATGGTCGGACGTGGACTGGCTGGGCAGTAAACTCCGCGTTGAACGGGCGATTGTCCGCCAGCAGGTGGATGACGTTAAGACCATCTACTCGGGCAAGCTGATGTCGATTGATGCGGAAATGCTGGAAGTGCTGAGGACCTGGAGACAGAACACCCCGTTTTCATCAAGTGAAGACTGGATGTTCGCTAGCCAGGTGCAACTCGGCCAGTTGCCGGTATCGTATCCCTGGGTCTGGCAGGTGTTCCAGAAGGCAGCCGCCAAAGCCGGGATTGGAAAACTGGGCACGCATTCATTGCGGCACAGCTACCGGTCATGGCTTGATGCGGCGGGTACAGCCATAGCGGTACAGCAGAAACTGATGCGTCATTCCGACATCCGCACGACTCTCAATATCTACGGAGATGTCGTTACGGATGAAATGGCGGTGGCGCATTCCAAAGTGGTAGGCATGGCTCTTCGCCGCAAAGTGATTGCAAACTGATTGCAAGCGCCTCTAAGTTGTTGAAAATATGGCGGAGAGAGTGGGATTCGAACCCGCCTGAAAACGTAAACTGAAGGACTTGCAGCGCACAGGTAGCGCCTTAAAGCAATGTAAGTCCATGCAAAACCAAGGGGCGGGTTTCAGGGGGTTTCACACTTCAAAGATCGACGGTCGATAGTGGGAGCCGGGCTTTTGCAAAAAGCGATTCGCTCTCATGCCCAATCTGGGCCGCGATCCACACAGGGCACCCGATGGACTTGCTATCAGCGCGTCTCTTGTGTGGGCATCGGTTCCCAGCCCGGAATGCCTTGAAGAATGCGATCCGCATTCTTGGTTGGGGTGATGTGTCCGTAATGATCTTCGATCATCTTGACGGACGTTCCCATTTGCTTTGACAGGAAATACACATCGACACCTTCCGTGAGGCGGAAGGTTGCGTAGGTGTGACGGAAACAGTAAGTGCTTCGTCGTTTTCCGGTCGCGCTTAACATCAATTTGGATTCAAGAAGCAATCGTTCTATGACGCCGTAATAGAGCGTGCGCGCCGAAACGTTTTGTGTGCGTTTTGACCGAAAGGCGACCTTCAAAGCCTCCTTATTGCCTTCGCGTTTGGCTTTTTCGTCAAACTCCCATCCGGCATTTGTCACAAATACATGCTGGTTTTCGTCTTTCGGTTTGGAGAGTTCGCGGACGCGGTCTAGATAGTCGGCGACATTCGACGCGGCGACAAGATTTCGGTGCTTACCCTTGCCGCGGACGCTGAGAATGACGAAGCGCCGTCCTTGCTTGTCCTTGCGGAGGGCAACGTCGCGCCAGAGAAGGTTGCGCGCTTCCGATGGCCGCATCCCGGTATTCGTCATAATCAGGATGAAATTGTAGGTCATCGTCCGCGTCCAACGGACGCTTTCAGTTCGGGATTCCTTAATCCACGAACGCGCGAAAGTATGGAGTTTACGGTATTCCTGCGCTGTAAACTCCTCGCGTGAAACCTTATCGACCGGCAGCTTACCCTTCGGCACGTTGTTTTCGGGAATGTACTTCTTGATTGCTGCGAAAGCCATGATTGAACGGTAGGTGCTCATTTCGGAGCGGATGGTGCCGTTGCTGACTCGGTCAGTAGATCGACCCTTGCCATTGGCTTGCCGCCACATGGCGTAGGACTTCCATTTGTCGATGCCGATGAGATTGATCTGCATCGTGCCAACATAGCGATTGAGCTGCGTTCTTATGTGGCTGTCCATCACGCGCCAGCGATGGAAGGTGATCTCGCCTGCATCGGCGCGCTGCTTCTGGAAGCTGGAGAAGTCTTTCGCAATCTGGCTAAAGGGCCGGTTAAAGACCGGCACCTCGTGCTTGATGCGAAAGCGCAAATCAGCGTCCTGGTCGAAGGCGAGCTCCTTGGCGCGGTTTATGTCCGAAGTCTTAAGGGAAACCGTCTTGTATCTATCAACCTTGGGCATCCTGACGCGGCAGTACCAATTGCGATGCTCGACATCGGCGCGACGGAAAATTATGAGGCCCGGTTTGAGGGTTTGCTGATCGAGCAGAAATGCCATCTTTCACGCGTGTTCTGTGTAGATTTTGTGTAGATCGTAGCGGTAAGTGGTTGATATTTGGTATCTGGGTAGGGTCTGTGTAGGTGTTTTTTAGCAAAATAAAATAACTGAATCAATATGTTAGATGAATACTTTCATCACATAAACGTATTGGTAGGCGGCCATCTATTTGATTTCCTTATGTAAAAACACAGTGATTTTGACTGTGTAGGTACTGTGCAGGTCGATTTTGCAGTTTTCCCCGTGAAATAGCGATACTTGACGCTCTGGGCGCAAAATCTTGCATCGATATGGTCCTATGCGGGAGATCGGCGAACGGCGCAACCAAAACGGTTTTAGCATGTTACCCCCTCTTTCGCAATTAAGCCTTATTGCCTCCTTGCGTTAAGCATAGTGGCCTGGAGCGACGATGCGAAAGGCCAAATGCAGGCGCTGCCGGATTGTCGAAAAAGCCGGAATAGCGCGTCTGATTGACTCGAATAAATCCATTTCATAGTTTTCTTCGCGGCTCATTATCGAAAGAGAGGTTCCCGTGCAGATAGTTTGGGCAGTTCTCGCAACACTCGGAGTTTTAGTGGGAATGGGGCTGGCACTTGCTCTCCACGTAGGACGCGTATCGAACAAAATCGTCGATTGAATGAAACGTCGAAAACACCTTACCGAATATCTGGTGTATGTTGTGATGTGGCTGGGTATCTTGGTCTCCGCCGTTTACATCATCAAACATACTGGAAGGTAACTCCCTACACTGGCGGGTAGATTTGCCGGTGACAATTTACAATTTGCAAAACCACGGGAAAATTGTTATTGGCGAGGCCTCCCCTCTCAGCCGGACCAGACCGGCATCTTTCTCTGGCGCGCGCATGCAATTAAGCGATCTGCTGGAAAAATCCAGTTCCGAATTGTTGGAGCAGGCAAAAGAGCTGCATGTCGAAAATGCTTCGGCCATGCGCGAGAAAAATCTGACGTTCGCCATCATCGAGAAATTGCGGACGCAGGGTGAGACGGTGAGCGCCGAAGGCGTGCTCGATGTCATACCCGGCCCCGAGTTTGGTTTTCTGCGACTAGCGCAAAACCAGTATGCGCCCTGCCCGTATGACATTTATGTGTCTCTGACCCAGGTGCATAGGTTCAAGCTGCGAACGGGCGATATCGTCTCGGGCGAAATCCGTGCGCCGAAGCAAAAGGAAACCTACTGTGCTCTGCTGAGAGTTAGCCGCGTCAACTTCGATGAACCGGCCAAAGCCTGCGAAAGGAGCGTACAGGAAGACGCCGCCATGCCCGTCTCTCAAGATCATGCCTTGGAGATGTTGGGGCTTTGAGCCGATTGGCGGCCGGCCCGATGTACGATCTAGGGACGCGAAAGACGGGGGAGATGGCATGGCCGGAAAACAGACGGCAAAGCAGAATGAAAGAAACCCAGAAAAGGAAACCGCGCCGCACGACTACCGAGCGAACCCGGAAGTCCAGGAGCGTCACCGAAGCTACGCGAAATTTCTCGCGCGCCATCCTCTTGTGCAGGCTCTAAGGGCCAAGGACAAGGAAAACATCGAAAAGCTTTTGGACGAATTAGGTATTTAACGGACGCGGTGGCCCAATCCTTTACCGATACTCCTGAATGAAAACCCGCGCCAGCAAAGCTGGCGCGGGCGGCGGATTTCAGGCCGCATTAGCCTGAGGCGTGGTCTTCTGGTGGAGGTAATCGGCGGCGCGTTGAGCGTGTGCGGCTGCCGTGAAGATGGCGCGGTTGTCGTTTTTCAAGACTTCCAGCCATGTCGCAATATAGGCGGCATTGTCTTCGCGCGGTTCCTGATGCAATTCGAGATCGGCGCACAGGAAAGCGGAGCCAAGCTCGGCGACAAGCTCTTCGCGGCTGTAGCCTTCATCGCCCCATGTCTTGCGGCCAAGGTCGCGGTCGAGGCGCTGCGGGTGCTTGGTCCAGTGCGTGCATTCGTGGGCGAGGGTCGCGTAATAGGATTCGGCATCGCGGAACGCTTCAAACGGCGGCATCTGCACGTAATCCAATTCCTGCGCGTAGTAAGCGCGATTTCCGCCATGCTTGATGGTGGCTCCGAGGCTGGCAAAAAACGCCTCCGCATGCGCGATACGCGCAACGGGATCGCGTACGGGCGCCGCCTTCGCGTAGAAGATTTCGGGCAGGCCTTCGATCTGCTCGACGTTGAACACGGCGTAACCCTTCATGTACGGGATTTCGCGCTCGACATCCTCGCCGGTTTTGTCGTCGCGCTCGGTGCGCGTGATGGCGTTGGCATAGACCACAAGCGAGCCTTTCTCGCCTTTCCTGACATGCGCGTTTAACTCCGTCGCCTGCCGGTATGTCATCCAGATGGGTGCCGCAAAATTCTGGCTCAAGGCGGACATCCACAGAGAAAGGATATTGATGCCGGAGTAAGGCTGTCCGTTATGGCGTAAGGGCCGCGTGATGCGTCCGGCTGCGTGTTCTGCATTCCAGGGCCTTACCCACGGGCGAACACCCTGCTCCAAGTGCTCGATAATCTGCGCGGTGATGCGGCTGTAAACGTCTTTTCTTTCGGTGGTGTCTTGCATCGTATCCTCCTTCAAAAACAATTTTTTTCTTCGCGAAACCCGCGACGGTTCGCAGGCGTTCAGCGGCGCGGACATGTCAAGGGCGCGGCCTTTCCGCGTTCATCGCAGACCCTTGACAGGGAGCACCGCTGGATTACGCCGGTCTTGAAGGCGCGGGTTGAGTGGAGAAAAAAATGGAAGGAAGACGACTTCGGCCAAGAACACCGAATGGGAAGGTTTTGGGGCGAGAGGTCGCGCGAAGCGGCAGTGAAAAATGCGGCGAATCGGGCCTTAATCGCCGCATATTGTGCGGAGATTAGTCTTGCCTTTGCGGAGTGAACTATCGTTTCTAGCTGGCCTGTAAAACGATTTCGTAGCGAGAGATGTCAGTGATCAGCAATAGAAGGATGTATTCGCGAAATGAGGAGATTAAGTGGTCAACGCCGGAGAATGTCGATCTGGCTAAGCACCTGAAGCATGGCCACAACCGCATCGAGGTAGTCGGAAAATGCAGCGTACAATTCGCCAAAGCGATAATCGAGCGGCGGCCGGGCGCGTAGCGTGAAGATTCTCCGAACGAGTTTTCCTTGCGCATCCCTGAATTCCTGTGGTTTGCGGGACTCCAACGAGGAGAAGAACATCGTGTAATCGACGGAGGGCCGGATATGATGCGTGAGACGATTCCTATAGGCTCGGGAGGTTTGCGCATTGGGGACGTTTTCGGGAATGGCGAGCGCTTGAGCGATGGCGTCGAATTGCGCTTGTGAAAGTGCGCCGCTTGAGCGCTTGACCTCAAGTCCGTTCTTGACTTGTCCGCGTCTGAGTTGGGTCGTTTCCCAATCGGGCCTGCTCGTATCGACCAGGTCCCCTCCCAGGCTCTCGTGAAGCAAGCGAAGGACGATGTCCTGGACTTTTATGAGGGCGTAAACCGACTGGTTCAGCAGATCCATTTTGCGGCTGTGCACGTAATATAGGTCGTTGATCGCGATCTGGTCCTCGAAGGGTGGCTCCTGAGGGGGTTCGAGAAGCTTGAACGTCTGTGCAAGGTGGAGGTCGGCCTCCGCGCCCATAATAAGGCTTGTCAGTTCAAGCCACATTGCCTGGCAGTTTTGAATGTTCAAGAACTGTTCAGGTCCGGTAGGCCGGTTGGGAAAATTGAGCCATGCTTGCGCCGTCGCGTTGTGCTTAGGAACGGGTTGTTCGCCAACTGCGACGCTCAATTCCGAGAAAACTATATGGGCGAGGCGGTGCTCGTCGGCGAGGGTGGCGGCATAGGACGATTCGATTGTCTTGCTTGCCTCCCGCGTCTCGCCCTGTTCGTCGGTGAAGCTTAGGGTCAACTTTACCTGTCTCATGTCGGATTCCTCGCGCCAATCAGTATAGGGGCGGAGGCAGGAAAATAGCCGTTGCAAGGTACACTTGGGAGGCCTTTTTTCGACGGCTTCGATAGTGTAGTGTGTTGATAAACCAGAACATGCTGTCGCGGGTGCGGCGGTTCAGATATTGCATCCGCGGACAAGCGGCCGCTGTTGGAAAGGATGTAGCGTGTGGCGGACCACGTCGATCAGGAGAAGCGCTCGCTTATTATGGCGGCGGTCCATTCGGAGAATAGCGGGCCTGAAATTGCTGTCCGCAAAATGGTCCATCGCCTCGGATATCGCTACAGGCTGCACGTCGCCACGTTACCCGGTCGGCCGGACCTGGCGTTTCCGGGACTGCGAAAGGTTATCTTCGTTCACGGATGTTTTTGGCACCGGCACCGCAAGTGCCGCTACGCGACTTGGCCAAAGACGCGTCGGGCGTTTTGGAGGACAAAGTTCGAGTCGAATGTGAAGCGCGATGGTAGGATCACGCGCGAGCTGAGGAGGATGGATTGGGCAGTAATGACGGTATGGCAATGCGAACTGAAAAAACCGGAAAGGTTGGCGGGACGGCTCGATGACTTCCTCTCGAACTGAAACAAAGAAAAATGCGAAGCGGAGGCCTATCGGCATCGATCTGTTTGCCGGGGCGGGCGGGCTGTCGCTCGGTTTTGAACAGGCAGGCTTCGACGTGGGGGCTGCGGTTGAGATCGATCCGATACATTGTGCTGTGCACGAGTTCAACTTCCCGAATTGCGCCGTCGTCTGCGCGGATGCGTCCAAAATCGACGGCAAGAAGATTCGCGACGCGGCGGCGCTCAACGGAATTCCGATCGATGCCGTTTTCGGCGGCGCGCCGTGCCAAGGCTTTTCGCTGATCGGCCACAGGGCGCTCGACGATCCTCGGAACCGACTGATTCTTGAATTCGTGCGCTTGACGGTAGAGTTGGACGCGAACTATTTCGTATTCGAAAACGTGAAAGGCTTGACGATCGGAGATCATCGGCGTCTGCTGGACGAACTGATCGAAGCTTTCGGCGATGAAGGCTACGATGTGGTGGTTCCCTACAGCGTTTTGAACGCTGCCGACTTTGCAGTTCCGCAGGACCGCCGACGGCTTTTCCTCATGGGTGCAAAAAAGGGATTGAGGCTCCCGGCTTATCCCAACAATCCCGGCGGTAAGGGTAGCGTAACGGTGTGGCAAGCGATCGGAGATTTGCCCGACGCAGACGACTATCGAGAGCTGATAGATAGCGATTCCGTCGAGCGTGCGAAATTCGGAAGAGCTTCGAGTTACGCGCGAGTCCTGCGAGGCCTAGCCGAAGATGACAGTGATTTCTCGTATCCGCGCGAATGGGACGCGAGTCGTCTCACGTCGAGCATGCGCACGGATCATACCGCTTTGTCGCAGCGTCGTTTCAAAGCCACCGAGTGGGGAAAAACGGAGCCCGTTAGCCGTTTTCTCAAGCTTCACCCGGACGGAATCTGCAACACTCTGCGAGCCGGAACGGGGAGCGATCGGGGCGCCTTTACGTCTCCGCGCCCGATTCATCCGCATGCCCTTCGCTGCATTACGGTGCGCGAAGCTGCGCGGTTGCACTCCTACCCCGACTGGTTTCGTTTCCACGCAACGAAATGGCATGGGTTTAGGCAGATTGGCAATTCTGTACCGCCATTGCTGGGAAGGGCGGTTGCAAGCGAATTGGCGCGAGCTATGGGGGTGCAAGCGAAACGTCCGACAAACAAGATTCGACCGGGCGACGAAAACCTGCTTTGGATGACGATGAGCGAAGCCGCGTCGCATTATGGAGTGCCGGATACTGTCATGGGGCGTCGACTGCGCCAAAGTGACAAGAACAAAACCGCAGCATAGAGGAAGTGGAATGGGCAAGAAGAACGAAAAGGCTCGCCATGATGCGGGCGAAGCCGACGCCGATGCCTCTCTCGGTAAAGCTGTGGCGCGGTATGCGCAGATTGTCGAAGCGATATTTCGGCGTTACTGGAAGAAGGGGAAAACGGAGTTCGTTTTTGAGCGCGACGAATTGGAGCAGGTGTGCAAAGAACTCAAGATCGATCGCCCGAAAAACCTAGGCGATATCATTTACACCTTCAGGTATCGCCGCGCGTTGCCGAAGTCCATCCTTGCAACGCAGCCTGCCGACCGGGGTTGGCTCATCCTCGGCGACGGAGATGCGCGCTATCGCTTCCGCCTGAACAAGTTGACTCATATCAGGCCAACGAACGGGCTGCTGGTTCGAAAAATTCCCGATGCGACGCCTGAGATCATTTCCCGCTATGCCTTGGGTGATGAACAGGCGCTTCTAGCCAAAGTCCGCTACAACCGGCTAATCGACACTTTTCTCGGTATCACTGCTTATTCTTTGCAGAGCCACCTGCGAACGAAGATTCCCAACTACGGGCAAATCGAAATCGATGAATTGTATGTGGGGCTGGATAGCCGGGGCGCGCAATTCATCGTGCCGGTCCAAGCTAAGGGAGGCAAAGACATTCTCGGTGCCATACAGACGATCCAGGACTTGACCTTCTGCAAAACCGAAACGCGGTATAGCGGTTGCGTCCCCCGCGCGGTTTCCGCTCAGTTTCTTCCGGATAAGAGCATCGCGCTTTTCGAAACGACGTTCGATGGAGATGAAGTCTCTATAGTGCGCGAGCGGCATTACAAACTGACTTTAGAAAAAGACATCGACGCAGCGGACTTAAAATTGTACAGGACGGGCGAGGCGGAATAACGCGCCGACATCGTGAAGCCGGAATGGGATGTGTCGGTACGCGCAAAATAACGACTGGGTGCGGAACATTGGGGATGGTGGGATCAGAGGGACGAACTGTGACATCGAAGCGCAGAATCGGAAGCAATGCGCAAAGCATCGGCGAAGTTTTGCGCCGCCCCGTTTCCTATGTTGTCCCAGTAAATCAACGCGACTTCGCATGGACGCAAGAAGAGGTCGACCTGCTATGGCAAGATCTCGTTGATGCACTACAGGAAGGTCGAGGCGAGTATTTCCTGGGCGCGATCGTTCTGGCGCCTAATAAAGCGGACGGACAGGTTCTTGAAATAGTGGACGGTCAACAAAGGCTGGCGGCTCTTTCGATGATGCTCGCGGCCATCCACCGAAGCTGGAAAGAGCGCAAGGACGAAGAACAGGCCGCAGAAGTCTTCCGCGATTACCTCGGTTCGAAGGATCGCAAGACTCGGGAGATTGCACCTAAGCTGAAACTTAATGAGACGAACGATCCGGTGTTTCAAGCGATCGTTCTCCGAGGCGAGACTCCGTCTGCGGCGGAGCGCAAGGCCTGGCCCAAATCGAATCGTCTTCTCTACGACGCTTTCGAGCGATTTCGGAGCAAATTGGATGAATGGCTGAAGAAGAATCCAGACGCCGAAGAAGCGCTCGTCGAATTGGAGAAGTATATTGCCAGCAATGCGAACGTTATTGTCATCGAGGTTGGAGACGAATACGACGCCTTCGTAATTTTCGAGACCCTCAATGATCGCGGCCTTGAGCTTGCGGTGGCGGACCTGGTGAAAAACTACTTGTTTTCCCTGGCCGCGGATCGACTCGATTCGTTTAAGAAGGCGTGGAGCGAGATAGCGCTCCTCGTAGGCAGCGAGAACCTGACCCCGTTTCTGCGGCATCTTTGGCTGTCGGAATATCGATTCGTGCGCGAGCGCGATTTGTACCGAGACTTGCGGGAAAAAGTTAAAACAAAGACAGTCGCGCGTCAGTTTATGGAGCGGCTAAGAAAGGCGGCGGACTCATATGCCGCGTTGCTCAACCCTGAGGCTGCATATTGGACCGACGTGCCGGACGAGGCGCGGGAACAGCTCAAAGCGTTACGCCTGTTTCGCGCGGCGCAGTTCCGACCTCTCGCTTTATCGGTGATGGAGGGAGGTACAGGTGAGCAGGTCGCTCAGATGCTTCGTGCTGTTTCAATTCTGACCTTTCGTTACACCATCGTCTCCGGCTACAACGCGAACGAGCTGGAAAGAATCTACTCGGATGCGGCTATGGCGGTACGAAAAAATGGAAAAAGGAACGTCAAGGCGGTTTTCGAACTTGTGAAAGGTGCGTATGTCGACGATTCTCGTTTCGTCGACAATTTTGCCAAGGCTACGTTCGGAAAAGCGGAATTGGCTCGATACGTTCTAGGCAAGCTCAACGATTCGATGGAAAAAGATGGGGCCGTCGGAGCCAAACAGGAAGCGATATCTCTAGAACATATTCTTCCTAGAAATCCTGGATCGGATTGGGTCGATGCCGTACCTACGGACGACGACGCGGGTGATTGGGTGGAAGCCATCGGCAACCTGACGCTGCTAGAAAAGTCGGTTAATCGTGGCCTCGGCGGAAAAGACTTCGAAACAAAGAAGGCGAAGGGCTATAGTTCATCGAAGCTTGCCCTAAATGCGGCCGTGGCGAAACAGAAGAAATGGACATGGAAAGAAATCGAGCGGCGAAGCGAGGAATTGGCGGAAGTGGCAAAGGAGGTTTGGAAGCTTTCATACTGAAAGGGCTTGGTTTCGATGAAGAGAGCTATAAGTTCGGGTCCAAAGTCTCATGTAGCAAAGGTAACGTGAATGGCCGACGAGACGAAGATAGGATCGCATTGGAACGACGACGAGCTTGATGCAATTGTCGCCGACTATTTCGACATGCTCGCCGACGATCTCTCGGGACGGCCATACGTTAAGTCAAGACACAGTGCAGCGCTGATGGCAAAGATTGGACGGACCCACCGCTCGGTCGAATTCAAACACCAGAACATTTCCGCCGTTTTGGATGAGTTAGGTATGCCCTGGATTCCGGGTTATAAGCCCAAGCGGAACTACCAGGGTGCCATATTCGATGCGATAGATCGTTATCTCACCATAAATTCCGCTGTTCTTGAATCTGTGCCTATCTCTTCCGCAGCGGCTCCGCCGCCGGGAGAGATTTTTGTCGACCCGCCGCCGGTTGTTATGAAGGATGAGCCGCTTCCAGAGCGGTTGCGTCGCCTCGTGCGAAAGTTCGATCCGGTGGAGCGCGACTATCGCAACCGTTCTCTCGGCAAGGCCGGTGAAGAGTTCGTCGTCGATCTTGAACGCCGCCGGCTGGCTTTAGCCGATCGCTCAGATCTCGCTCGCAGAGTACGGTGGGTGGCCGTCGAAGACGGAGATGGCGCTGGGTACGATGTTCTGTCTTTTGACCCGATGGGATCGGAAAAATTGCTGGAGGTGAAAACTACCAGCGGATCGGCGCAGACGCCGTTTTTCATAACCCGTAACGAATGGTCCTTAGCAAAAGAAAGGCCCTCGGATTGGTGTATATATCGGGTTCACATGTTTGCGAAGTCTCCCAAAGTTTTCACTATTGTCCCACCGCTCGAAAATGCGATAAGCCTCAGCCCGCAGGTATGGTGTGCGTCGTTTTCGGGAACACGCGGCAACGTAGGCTGCGACCCGTAATAGGGGCGGGAACCGCGGCGGATGCCTTGCGAATGTTGGGCGCACCTAGTCGGTTGGGTGTAGGTAAAATGGCGGCCAGGATTGAATGAAGGTATCGATACTCCACATTTCCGATCTGCACCGCGATCCCGAAAACCCGATCGGGAACGTGGCGCTTCTCGATTCACTGGAAAATGATCGTCGACGTTATTCACTTGAAGAAACGCCGCGTGTGCGAAAGCCCGACATCGTCGTCGTCAGCGGCGACATCGTCCAAGGCGTAAATGGCAAAGACCCCGACGCAGAAAAGAAACTACAGGCGCAGTATGCCGAAGCCTTGAATTTCCTAAACGAACTGACCAAACGATTTGCAGGGGGCGACAAGCGACGCATAATCGTGATTCCCGGAAATCATGACGTGAGTGCGTACCATTTCATGAATAGCATCGGCCGCATCGATATTGCGGCCGATAGAAAAAAGCAGCTTGTGACACAGCTTTTTTCACCTGCCTCGCCGCTGCGCTGGTCGTGGTCCGACTTCGAGCTATACGAGATTGTAAAACTGGATGTGTATGCGGACAGACTTGCGGCATTCGCCAAATTCTACAAGACGTTCTATGAGGGCGAACGGACGTTTTCCCTTCAACCGGAAAAACAATTCGATATTTTCGATTTTCCCGAGTTTCAATGCACAATTGCGGGTTTTTCCAGTTGTCACAACAACGACATTTTCAATAAACAAGGGGGCATACATGCGGACTGCATTGCCGCGGTCGGCAACGCGTTCCGCGAATCGTGCTTCGACAATCGACTCAGGATCGGCGTGTGGCATCACAACACGGAAGGAGTGCCGTTGCGAGTCGATTACATGGACCCCGACATCCTACAGAACTTCATCGACCGCGGGATGAGTTTAGGCTTCCACGGTCATCAACATCGGCCGCAATTTCTCGATACGCGCTTTCGACACGAAGGCACCAGACGCATAACGGTCATTAGCGCAGGCACTTTGTGTGGGAATGCGTCCTTCGGTTTTCGTCGATCCTATAACGTCGTCGAACTCGACCTGGTGGATCGAAAGGGCTGGTTGCACGTGCGAGAAATGCTGAACGACAACTTGCAGCTCCCGATCTGGGGTCGACGGCCACTACCGCCAAATGTGGATGGCGTTCTGGAGTTCAAGTTCGATCCGCCTCCTGAACCGGATATTCGCCCCGATGCCGGAACCGCACTGCTCATAGCGGCGCAAAAACACTATGACAAAGGCGAATATCGGGAAGCTGCGGACGTGCTGCGTCCTAAGGTGAAAACGGACCAACTTGCGAGAAGACTGCTGCTTGAATGCTACTTGCAGCTCCACGACAATGGGGCGATCATCGCCGATTTCGATCCTCCCAAGGGTGCCGGAGAGGCCGTGCATCTGATGGAAGCGCTTTGGACGGAAGGTAAGCGAGAACGGCTCCGGAAAGTTTTGGCGCTCGCAGTCGTTGCGAAGGCGACCGATCCTTCGGTAGTGGAGATGCGGGACAAATGGGCTTCGAGGCTGAAGAAATGAGCGGTCAGAAGGAACGAATTGCGTTCGATGTCGAGACGAGCAGAATTTTGCAAATCCTGGCGTCTGAGATTTACGACTCGCCGAAGGCATTCCTTCGTGAGAACGTTCAGAACGCCTACGACGCAATTCTTATGCGGTGTACGGCTCAGAACCTTTCCATTTCCGATCGAATGATTTCAATCGTTGTCGACGATCGCAGCCTGACGGTTCAGGACGACGGGATCGGTATGAACGAAGAGGTTCTGAAAAGCAACTTCTGGAAGGCGGGCTCCAGCGGCAAGAAGTCCGAGCTGGCGCAACGGTCGGGCGTAATCGGAACGTTCGGAATAGGGGCGATGGCCAATTTCGGTGTCTGCACATCGTTGCGCGTCGAAACTCGGCACATCGATTCCGATACAACGCTTATTAGTTCGGCAAGGCGCGAGGATCTTCGTATTGCTCAAGATTGTATCGATCTGGAACGCGTCGCGGACGGACGTGAGCCGGGAACGATTATAACGGCTGAACTCGATCCCAGTTTTGCTGTGAATGAGGCGTCGGTTTCTGAATATCTGAAGCAGTATGTGCGGTTCATCCCGGTTCCAGTGTTGGTCAACGGAAACTTAATTAGCCAAGAATCCTTCGAAAAGGCATTGATGGAGAAATCGACCGGATTTGTGCCGCAACCGCCGCGGTCGATCACCCAAGGAGAGTTCTCAGGAACATTTCAGAGTTTTATCGGTCAACAGCAAGGACGCGTGCTGGTACGCTTTTCGAATATTCACTTAAACGGGAACCCGCTTGCCGGGGAAATAATGCTACTTCAGCAGGGCGGCCAAACACTTGGGTTTCGGAATCTCTTTGGGTTGGCACCGATACCCGTGTCCGGGGATTACAGCTTTGGCGGTTTTGTGAATCTAAACATTCTTCATCCCACTGCCGGTCGCGAAGCTCTAAGCCGAGAGAGCGTACAGCTCGTTGCCAATATTGTGTCGTTGCTGGAGGCGGAAGCTTCGAACGACATTGCCGAGACGGCTGCGGCCGACCAAAATCAGCCTTTTCAGCAATACATTTGGAGACACGGGCTGATACCGCTAGCCAAGAATCTGAAGATCACCATTCTTCCCAAGCGGGACGAGATTCCATTGGGTGAAGTGGTCAAGTACGAACCGTTGAAGTCCAGCCATTTTTATATGGGCCGAGATCAGACTATCCAACAGCGGTTCGGTAGCGACAAAGCGAACCTATTGCAGGTGAGCCAAACGAACCCCCGGCGTCAGCTTCAACACCGATTTTTGGTGGAGATACTCCAGACGCCTGAAGTCCCGGAAAAGACGCTGGTTGACAGAATTCCAGGAACTGAATTGACGATTGAGGAAGCAATGTTCCTGGTTAGGATGCGAGGCATTCTTCTCGACGACTATTTGATGTCGGATGTGGACGCAGCCTTTGCGACGATAAGCCACGGAGTGACATTCCATGTCGAAAAGGTGGGGCAGACGCTGCATATCTCGATTGCAAGAGACATGCCCGCAGTTCGCATGGTCGTGGAGTGCTATAGAACGGCTCGCGATGTATTCGACGGCTTCGTAAAAGATTTTGTTAGAGAGCACCTCTATCCGCATATCCGGGATTTCGTTCCGTCATCGACAAGACAGGGGCGCGATGCACTGTACAGACGACTGAAAGAAAACAAGGAGTTGTTTAGGTACGAAGAAGCAGATTTTGGGAAAGTCGAGTCGTTGTTAGCCGACTACTTGGCAGGAAAAACCAATCTGGCGGACGTTTTGCGATCATCGGGTAGTCGCGCTCCCACGCAACGCCAGCATGTGAGCAGAGACCAGGTCGGAACGGTCGAACAGGAGATGCCGGAGATAATTCAAGCGGCGGGGGATAGTCCCGCCCGCGATGAGTTTGAGGCAGCGCCGCCTATCTTGAAGCCGGAGCTGTCGAGCGAAATGAAGGTTCTCACGGTCGCTGGAGAACATCCAAAATTGAACAATTTTCAAATGTTCCTCGCATTGTCGGACAGGTTGATGCGAACGGAAAGCGAGTTTCTTAAGGTGCCTCACACCACGAAACTGATGTGGGGAATGCACCGCGTCATATACATATTTACGGATGCAACAGGCGATCTCAGTTTGTATTACGATATCGAGCTGAAAGAGCCTTTGGCAGACGCGACAACGGGCGGTGCGATGATTCCAACGACGACGATAGTCACCAAGGATCGCGTGTACGTGCCGGTTCCTAAGGTGCTGGAGCAAGCTTTCCAAATTACGGCAGGCGCTAAAGAATTCTATGTTCGTTTCGACACAATCCCCTAGGGGGACGACAAGGACAAAAGCGCAGATCAGGGAGAATCGCAGACCGACTGGATTTACGAAGCAATAAGCCATCGCCTTGGCGAGAGCGCAGCAAGAGTGGTAATCGTGCTCACAAGTACAATTGACGGCGGGGCGACGGCCATTCCCGGATGCTTCACCGCGCTGGAGCTGAGCTTGTTCAATCTTCTGGTGAAATTTAGTCCGTGGGGCGATGGCCGTGACACGATGTCGCTGGGCCGTATCTTCGAATATACAGAGCAGACAGTGATCGATCGTCTCAGGCCCAAGAACCAACTGGACCTCATCGCACTTTCAGCTCTGCCCACTCTCTTCGTCGAGGAAACCTCGGGACAGGGCAACCAGTTCGCTCGTGTTGGCACGATCACTCGGGCCAGGGTGGCTGGGCAGAACGTCGCGCTGGACTACACATACGATCTCAGCATTCCGCCAATTTCAAATCGCACCTTAATGGATGTTGCAGCCGATTTCGACATCGAAGATTTTCAGTTCCACCGTACTCACTGGTCCGTGAAAGACGTGGACCTTTTTCGAGCGCTCCTCCGGAACTCACAACCAAAACGACTTCGTCCGAGGGTCTTTCACCTCGCCGAACCGGAAAATATCGAAGCGAAGTTGGTGTCTGCGATGATGCCATTTCACCCGAGCTTCGACGGCGTGTATGCGACTCTAAAACATTCCGCAGAAGCAGTTGGTCTCCGATGCCGACGGGCGGACGATATTTGGGAAAATCCGGCCGTCATCCAGGATGTTGTGTCCCTGATCGACCGCTCCAGCATTGTCATTTGCGACTGCACCGGGCGAAACCCTAACGTCTTCTACGAAATCGGTATCGCTCACACTTTAGGTCGCGAAGTCATTCTAATCACGCAGGCAGATTCCGACATCCCATTTGACTTAAGGCACTTGCGATATGTTTCCTATCTAAACAATGGTGAGGGGCTCGATGCGCTTAGCGCCCGCCTTCAGCCACGCCTAGCTGACTTGGCCTAGGTTGTGGATGCACTTCTAGCTCTGCACCTCTTAAATAATCGTGAGCGCTGCGGCAACCGGCCCGGATACAGGAATAATCAGCCGCCGTACGTCCTCTACGTCCTCGTTAAAAACCGTTTCGAGCCCTGGTGTGCGTAGTTTTTAACTTGCACTAGGAGTTCGATATGTCGTTTGAATTATTCCGTTCCGGTAAAACCTTCCGTTATCGCATCACCCTTGATTACCGGCTGGTTCAAACCATCCTGCGCTTCGCCGTGATCTTGCTGGCGATGGCCCATCATTAGCCTTTAGGCAACGCGAGCTCGATTTCTTTCGACTTCGAGTTGGTGCAACGTATCAGGCCCAAAAACCCGATCGACAATGCTTTTGTAGGCATCGGCGCGGAGGAATTCGATTGTCTCGAAGGGCCTGCCCTCCTTCGCGAAGTGTTTTTCCAAAGCCAGCGCGTCATTGATGATCTGCATGACGATTTCGTAGTCGGCGAGCTTTTCGGCGTCAGTCACGGAGCAGATGATAACCCGGAACGACCGAACATTGTGATTGAAAGAATTGTTGCTCGCCGAGGCCATCGGCGGAGTCAAAATAGGGGGCATGCGTCGCACTATTCCAATCGGCAACAAATGCGAAATCTGCGAACGGGTTCACATGAAGAACGAGCGCGGATGGCAACTGAGTGAGCGCGGGCTCTGCCCTTCCTGTGAGAATCTCGTCGAACTGGCGCGGCAGCGCATGGAAGCCGCGCGAACCTGTGGACGCAAACCTCCCGAACACTTTCCGCCTTGCGAGATATGTGGCGGGCCGAGCGCAGACCCCATACTGTGGCGGCCCGATGGGGATTGGGATTATATCTGTGTCAGAGGTTGCTACGTTTGCAACACCTGCGAACGTCTCGTGCCCTCCTACGAAACCTGCCCGCACGATTTCCGCAAGAAACACCGACGGAGATGACTCTTAGCGAGCGGGGCATTTGTCGAGGGTAAGAATATCACTGCGCCACAAGATACTTGAGCTGGGATTCAACCAGACTCATCATTCTGTTTTCTCCTTGCCTTGTTCAGCGAACTGTATTATCCATAGTGCGCCTCCGCATATCCCTTCAGCCCACTAGAATCTCTCCTCCAACGGTTGAAGCGAGATCCCATGAACAGGGTTCGCGTCGTTACACCCCTCGTTGTTGTTACGTTTCTGCTTGTGCCGGTTTTGGTCTATGCCAATTCCGGTGATTTTGATGGCGGTGTTGCCATCGGTTCGAGCTATGCCGGGGTTGATACCGCGCCGACGAATGGCCTGATCGTTCAAGGCGATGTCGGCATCGGAACAACGTCGCCGAGCTACATTCTCTCTCTGGGCGGAACAGCGGCGCAGACTGTCTGGATGGAGCGCGGAACCGCAGTGGGCAATAACCTGACGGTGCAGGCCGGGGGCGGTGTTTCTGGCGGCAGCAACGAAAACGGGGGAACGCTCATCCTTTCTTCCGGCATATCGACCGGAACAGGAACGTCAGGGATCGATTTCGACATTTACGCAGCGGGCAGCAGCGGAACAACGGATAACACGCCGATTAACGTGGGTGTTGTAACATCCAACGGATTGGCAATAGGCACGACTTCTCCGCTTGCGGTCGTTTCGCCCGGGATTACCCTTTCGTCCCCCGATTTCCCTCAATACTGGTGGCAGGCCACGAATGGCTCCGCCAATAATCATGATTGGCGACTAATTTGCCGGAGTTCAGGCCAAGGGGATGAATGTAACTTTGAGGCTATTAGTGACAATTTGAGTACGGAAGCCCCGGCCTGGACCGTAGTCCGCAGTGGAGACTCGATCACTTATGTTTATTTTCCGAATGGAAATGTTGGAATCGGAACGTCCTCGCCAGCGCAGGCATTGGAGGTCAACGGCGAAGTTCAGGTTGACAGTTGGGCAGCTTCTAGTTCCACCACGGTTTGTAAGAACGGCAACGTTCTATCAACATGCACGTCAGCATTGCGTTTCAAGGAACATATCGAACCATCCGAACTTGGACTGAAGGAAGCTCTGAAAATGAAGCCGGTCATTTTCGATCAGCGCGACCATAAAAATAACTGGGAAAAACATGATTTCGGTTTTATCGCCGAAGATATGGAGAAAATTAACCCCCTTTTCGTGACCTATGACGATGCCGGAACAATTAACGGTGTTCGGTATATGCAACTAACAGCCGTCAATACCAAAGCCATTCAGGAATTGCATGCCACAGAAACAGAAGACGTAAAAGCACTTCAAGCCGAAATCGAGAAACTCAAGCGAACAATCGAGCAGTTAAAGCAACAACAATAAGCGGGAATGGAGCATGAAAAGACTTCTGTTGGCGCTCGTCGCGGTCCTGATCTCGCTTCCTGCTTATGCTTCGTCCACGCTTTATACCAATTCATCGGCTGTCGGCATCGGTACGAGTTCGCCGACGGCGGGCGTAGCGCTCAACGTCGGCAGCAACACGAACTCCATGCTTCTGCCGATCGGCACGACGGGGCAGCGTCCCTCCACTGGCGTTGCCGGTATGTTGCGCTACAATTCGACGAACAACATTCCGGAATTCTATACAACCAGTTGGCTCCCCGTTCCGCTGACGGCATCCTCGCCACTCGCCATCAATTCAACTACGGGGAACATCACCTGTTCGACGTGCAACACATCGGCGGCAAACGTCAATTCGGTTTCTGGCGATGGGACGTTTTATACCAACTCAGCCTCGACCGGCGCGGTTACACTGACGCTCGGAAATGCCACGGCCTATAGCGTTTGGGGCAACAATACTTCATCCAGCGCAACTCCGGCATACACGACTTCGCCGAAATTATCCGGCGCAATCACCGATACGCAATCCATCGGCGCGACCAGCACCGACGGATTGGTCTTGACCGACCCTACAGCAGCCGCATCCGGCAATCAGGAATGGTCGCCGCGCATCCGATGGACGGGGCAAGGCTGGAAAACCAATACGACGGCGGGCAGTCAGGAAACGGACGCCATCGCCGAAATTCAGCCCGTTCAGGGAACTGCGAATCCGTCCTTCAACTGGGTTTTAAGCGGCCAGATCAATGGTGGCGGTTATGGCGCGCTGCTGACGGTTCCGAGCGGGGGCAACCTCAACCTGAATTCCGGCGTTTATGAGATCAACGGGACGCAGCTTGCGGCATCGAACCTCCAGAACGGCGTCAACGGTTCCGGCAGCATCGTTCTGACCATTTCGCCGACCCTGACAACACCAAATATCGGAGCCGCGACCGGTACGAGTCTCGCAGTTACTGGCAACATCACAACTTCAGGCGGTGAGGTCGGGATTGACACGACCTCGCCGGTTAACGCTCTCGACGTTTCCGGTGGCGTCGCAATTGGAACCAGCTATGCGGGAACTTATACCGCGCCGACGAATGGTCTGATCGTTCAAGGTGATGTCGGAATCGGTACATCATCCCCGAGCAATCCTCTTTCGGTCGATGGCATCATTCAAAGTCTATCGGGTGGGTTCAAATTCCCTGACGGCACAACGCAGACCACAGCATCTACGAACAACAGCAGCATCAAGTCTGTTCATGTTCAAACCTTCACCTCATCTGGTACTTACACGCCAACGACAGGGATGGCCTATGCCGTTGTTGAAATGGTCGGCGGCGGAGGCAAGGGAGGGGCAAGTTATGCAGGCGGTGGCGGTGGTGCCGGCGCGTATATCAAGGCTCTCTTGACGGCGGCGCAAATTGGCTCTTCGCAGAGCGTGACCATTGGGGCAGCAAGTTCTGGCAGCGGGGGTGGCACAACAAGCGTAGGAAGCCTTTTGTCCTGTACTGGGGGAGCGGATGGCGCAACGGGCGGACCAAATCAAAACGCGGGGGGTGCCGGTGGTTCTCCCACAACAACAACCGGCACAGCGGTTGTGACGATGACTGGCCAGAATGGCGGGTATGGCAATAGAGGGAACGCCGATCAATTTGATCTTGGCGGCCTTGGCGGCAGCAATCCAATGGGAATGGGCGGTGCTCAGATAATGCAAAGCAGTAGCTCTACCATAAATGGAAACAGCGGAACGGGTTATGGTTCTGGCGGATCAGGCGGCGTAGGTACTGGTTCCGGAACAGGGGGACCGGCGACCGCCGGTTACGTTGCGATAACGGAATACTGTACGCAATGACAGCCGAACTTAAAATCGTCTCATCCAGCTTAAAAAAAGCGACTCAATTCAAGAATATTCAGGCCGCACGAGCAATCGCAGCGAATTTTGTTTTGCTTTCTCATTTGCTGGCCGTTGAGAAAAAGTATGGCCACGGGTTTAGGGTTCTTCCGGATGCGGTGGCATGGGGTGCATGCGGCGTTGATTTGTTCTTCGTTGTGTCCGGCTTTATTATGGCGACAATCGCTGCGCAGGAAGATTTCCGCACGTTTGTTGTATCCCGCTTGACTCGCATTTATCCACCCTACTGGTTCTACTCGCTTCTGGTTTTGGGCGTTTCCCTTGTTGCGCCGGATATAGTTAACGGTTCAATTAAGGAATCTCCAGTACTGTGGAAATCGTTTTTGCTCATTCCGGAGTCAACCTTTCCGCTTCTTGCGGTCGGCTGGACGCTCACCCATGAGATTTATTTCTATGCGATATTCGCCGTATTATTGGCGCTCGGCGGAGTCCGGCCGATTTTCATGCCTATATGGGCCTTACTATGCGTGTGGATTCATGAAATCATACGCCCGGCATCTCCGATCCTTACGGTTATCGGTCACCCACTGACGCTTGAATTTATCGCAGGGGTATGTGTAGGACTCATCGTGCGCTCAGGCATTACCCGTTTCTCATCTTACGCGGCATTTGCTGGCGGTATCGTTTTGATTGCTACCTTCTTAACGCTCGATCCCGCAAGTACGCTCGTTGGAGATCCTGCAAGTAGGGTTGATGGAGCCGAGAGTTGGATTCGAGTCTTTGCGCTGGGGCTTCCCTTTGCGTTTATCGTGTATGGAATAAACACGAAACAGAAATCCGAACATCGAGCATCGCAATCGGTTTTGGGGATGATTGGAGACTCATCTTATTCGATTTATTTGAGCCATGTTCTTGTGCTGTCAGCTCTTGGTAGAGTTTTTGTGGCGCTTCCGGCACACAATGAAGTTATAGAATTTGTTTTTGTATTAGCCTCTATTTTTGCCGCTAATATATGGGGGATCGTGAGTTTTCGCTTTATAGAGCAACCCTCGCTTCGGTTCCTGAGAATGAAGGTGCTGTCCGCCCCTCATTTTCGGCGGGATTGAGTATCTCTCTTGGAGAAGAATAGGACATGTGCAGTACATCCGGGATCAACTGACCTCCGGCCCCGGTAGCGATGAAAACCACGCCGGATGCATCGCGCGTATCTGGGCCATCGTATAGCCGCTTGCGAGAAGCCACTTTATTAGTGCGCCGATGCTCGAAGAAGTTGGGGGAGCATCGCGCCCTACCGCGACGAATTCTTTTCTTTTTGAGATGTCCCACTTATGCACGCGCGCGAGCTGGTAATTCGCGTGAGCGCGTGGTGAATTCCGGCGAGCGGAAACCGCGACAAGTCTTCCCGCAACCCGGAATTTGGAAGTTCTCGACCTCCCCGCAATGTTGTCCCTCGCTGGTTCTCGCCTGAGGGTTCGGGATGGCCTCAGGCTCCTATCGGTCTCGTTCGCGTTCCCGCTCACGCGAGTAGGCGCGTTCCGGTTCGAGCTTATGCGCAAACTCCGTGGTGTACCGGGACAGATCGATGGTCTGTTCCTCTTGTTTTCGAGCGGCGGTTTTCTCGGCCTCGCGTTTCTGCGCGGGCGTGAGTTCGGGTGCGAACAATGAAGCGAAAGCGTCTCCGGCAAAATCGAACGCTTTGCCGAGCACGCGTGAGGTGGTGCCGATGCCGGAGAATGCCGTTCTTGCGGTGTCTCCGGCAATTCTCGGAGCGCGGTCCTTGAACGCCGCGCGATGCCGAGCCGTGTATTTCCTTACAGGCTGTTTCGTTTTCTCCGCTTTTTGAACGAGCGCGCGAGCCTGCTCTACGGTGGGAAGTTGGGTGCGCAGAATGTCGGAAAGACGGTCGCGTATCCTGGCAGCGGATTCTCCGAGGACGCGCTTGCCGAGAGCATGGATGCCCCCTGCCCGGTCAACGACGACGTAATCCCTGCGCTCGCCGCGCGCGAGAATAAAGCCTTCATCCTTAAGCGCCGCCTGAAAACTCACTCCGCAATCGGAGCGCTCGTAACAGGAGCGGATGGCGTTCCGCGTCTCGTGAATGTCGAGGCCAAGCCTACGTGCCTGCTCATCTTCGGCGCGCGTGGGCGCGTATTTGATGTGGCCCTTGCGTTCGTTGGTTACAGGCTCCAGCCCGAAATGGATCTCCAGCTCGCGGCTGATGTTCTTGAGCCGTGTCTTGAAAAACGGGAGTGGTATCGCCTTGAGCGTGTCCTGGTCGATCCGGCTCCACGCGACGTGCATGTGTTCATGGCCGTTGCGTTCCGACGTGTGAAACGCAATCGCGCGCGGCTGCCCCGTCAATCCGAGAATTTTCTCGATCCGGTCGGCGGCGTATTCCCATTGCTCGCGCGTCAGTTTCTCGCCGTCGCGGTTGCGGACCTGGACGTGAAAGAAAGGCTGCTGGCATTGCGTGGCCCCCGCCATGATCTGAATGTCGCGGAACGCATCCTTGATGTTGCCCGCCCCAAAACCGCGCAACTGCCAAAGCTCGGCGCGCTCTCCGTCCTTGCCGTTCGTCATATACGCGGCGAGCTTCGCGCCGTTGTTATGCGTCGTGCCCTTGGCGATCATAAACGGTCTTTGCGCCCCACAATCTCGCGTATGGCCGCCGCCGCCGCGCGGGCCTCAAAGAGAGCCGCAAGGCACTCCTGAACCAAAGGCGCAAAACCGGCGTTAACGCCGCGCGCTATCTGGTTGAGGTTGTTGCCAACCTTGTTAAGCGCAGCCGTCGCCCGGCCCAAAGCCTCCGCGTTGACATGCGGGCTGCGGCGGGCGCGCGGTCCCGGCGTTCCGAGGGCGGCCGCGCGTAAAAACGCGGCAAGACTGAGACCGGCCTCGCGGGCTCTCGCCTCGATGGCGGCGCGCTCGTCCGGCAAAAGGCGGACCAGCACTGCGCCGTGCGCCCGTTGGCGCTTGTTGCTGCCGCTGCGCCCGGAGGGCGTCGGCTGCACACGGGCGTTCAGGGTCACGGGTGCACCGCCTGTGATCGGAACGCACCAGCGGTGTACAAGCCAAGCGCGAAAACCGCTTCGGTTTTCGCCGATGCGAACAACACACGGGAAGGGATGCAACGGGAAGGGGCGAAGCCCCTTCCCTTGCCAAGTTGAGCCACAGCCCCGGCTGAAAGCCGGTGGCTCGTGGCGTGGCGCGGATTATCCGCGCACAACTTGCTAGCCGTGGTTGTGGCACTAATCATGATGCAACTTAAGTGATGGGAGGGGGGTGCTGTAAATACTTTCACGCTGCGGCATCGCAACAATTCGATGATGCGGCGCAAATACTTTCGCGCGCCGTGCGTCGGATGTTGCAATGCAGAACTGAGCAGCGGGAAATAAAATGTCGTCGATGTAAAACGAAATTGCGAGCGCCGAACGATGCGTTTCAAGGGTACGTAAGAAGCATAAAAAAGGGGCAAGGCGCATGAGAGCGCCCTGCCCCGATAAGTTAGGCGGCCTGATCGTCCGGCTGCGCGTTGCGGTCTTTGGCCCGAAGCTCGTAAATCTTGCTGTGAGCCTGATCGGCCACCTTGCTGAGAAGCAGCAGCTCGCTGAGGCTGAAGCTGTTCGAGGCTTGCCACTTGCCGTCGTCGTCCTTGTAGCTGCGCTCGAAGGTCACAGAGTAGAAGGCATCGCCCTTCTGGTTCTGGTTGCGCCAGATCGCGGCGGACACGGGATGAAGGTTGATGCGGGCTGCGGGTTTCTTGGTGTCGGACATGATGGTCTTCTCCTTTGTGGTTGATGGGCTGCATGAAGTCGCAACCGATGCAAAATCCCAAGCGCGATCCAGAGGCGGGACTGTCAAAAGCGCCGAAGGCGGGATCGCAGGAATTTTTCCGTCCGCGCAGCGGTGCGCATGCAAGGAAAAATTGCGAGAACCCACCTTTTGATCTGACCCGCCGGTCGCGCGACGATTTGCAGCGGATAGTTGCGACTATGCAGGCCCGGAAACCCGAAGGCAGGAAGAACACCGGACAACTTAACCCGCAAGTCGCTAGCTGATCCGTGACTGCGCTGCGATCCAGCATCAGAACACTCCCGAACCGGCGCTTGTTCGTCGCGAGGCGTTCGACGGGTAATGGGAGTGCTTCTGGCTTTCGCATAACGCCACGGTCAATAATAACATAAATGGTCGTATGGACTAAGTATGATAAATCAAGCGGAGAAGGATTCTTCACGAAGGAAAGGTGATAAAGGGACGGGAGGTCAGAGCTGGAGCACGGGTTGGGTTCTTCGGCCACGTTGAAGGCCGGAGCGTGGAACGAAAGTCCTGAGCGCGGAAACGTCCCTCTCCCGAATGTAAAACTGATCCGACGTTGTGCATTTGATAACGCCGAGCGGTTTGTCCGTTGGCGCTTTACCCGGCTGACTGGCCCAAACCCACATGGTCCTGGGTGATATGCCAATGATCTGGGCCGCGTCGGATATTCCAAGGAAACCAGTGTGGTCGGCTGTTGCTCCTATAGTGACCCGTCCGGCTGGCTTTTGGGAGGGCCATTCTACGAAGCGGTCTGCCATTCTTCGTATGGAATCCTCGGTCACATAGAATTTCCCTGCGGTGGGGGATTTGTAACTCTGAAGCGGCTGGCCATCGAATAACTTCTTGCTTTTGATCCAGTTCAGAAGCGTTTGCCTGGGAACCTGTGCTTGCTGTGCAGCCAAGGAAAGGGGGAAATAGCGCACTCCTTCTTTGGTGATGATCCGGTCATCCTCAAGCATTTTCGCGCCATCATCTGGTTTCTCGGGATGGCGATTATCTTCCGAAGTAGGGGTTGCGACAAGAGGGTCAGACTTGACGGGGCTATCTGTAAGTTTCGACGGGTCTGGATCAACCGTCAGCCTCTCATGGTGAAATAACGACTTAGGGAGGATGAATTCCTTGAATTCTCCTAGCCGTACTTTCACACCGGCAGGAGCTTCTTTCGGTCCAGCTTTTTGCTTAACGACAGCATGTACTGAAGGGCCGATTACGATCTTCGAACCGATCTCGTAAGATGAGGTCTTTTGAGGATGGGCTTTTTGACCTCGTTGAAGCGTTTTCCTAGTACGAGCCATTCTCCCCTTCCATCTCCATTATGAACCAAGCTGGGCTGCATCCTGCGGTAGCGATAGTGCATCATATTATCATATTTGGTCGTACCGACCATTTATCCTTTTTATAGGGCGGATATGGAGCGATTTCCGAGAACGAAGTTGACAGGCCTGGAGAAGCAGGAAGCTGCTGCAGCTCCAGCCACAACCGAATGCGCCCTATCGGGCTGCATTCAATCCACGGGAGTCAGCGTCTCGGCTGGCTCCCCTCCATTAATACCAAATGCAGACAGAACAGACGAACCGCGGGCCTCGCGGCACAACGCAGAGATTTGGGACAACACCGGAGACTGGCGGTCTGGACCTGATGGGTTTTTCGAGTGAGGCAAGGATATGCAAAGCAAAACAACGTTTTTCGCAAGTGACGGCAGCACATTTGAGGAGCTGATCGAAGTGCTGAAAGCAGAGCCGGTGGTGCAAACGACTGAACCGGCTCGCGAGGGGAAGCAATTAAACCTCTTCGATCAGGCTGACGCGAAAGAAGTAAAAGGAGGCCTGTGAGCGAAACCAAACGTAATTCAGACAGGCTGGCGGCGCTCCGAAACCGGGAAGCCGCTCTCAAGCAAGCGATCGAGAATGAACGCGTGCGCCTTCAAAAGAGGCGCGAGAAAGATCGCGCGCGCCTCGCCTCGATCATTGGCGAAGCGTTGACGCATTACGCGGAACAGACACCGGATTTCCGGCTGATGCTTCAACAGGTCTTGCAGTCGGCGGAATTGCGCGACACGGATCGCGCATTTCTCGCCGCGAATGGCTGGCTTTAGTTTTCCCGAGGAGGACGGTATGGCGGCGTTTCTGATTCTGATTGTGTTTCCGATAGTGATGATCGTCGTGATCGTGCATCAACGGGCGGCGCGGCGGAAGCAGATGAAAGCGGCGTATGAATTCGCTCCGGCGAACGTCCATGGCGGCGCGCGCCTTGCACATAACGATGATCTGCGCGACGCCGGACTGTTCAAAGGCAAGGGCATCCCGATTGGATACACTCCCGATGGTCGCCATGCGCTGCACTACGGAAAAGTCCTGCATATCCTGAGCATTGCGAGCAGCCGTGCCGGCAAAGGCGTTTTTCTCCTCAACGCCCTGCTGGGCTGCCGGGAATCGTGCATCTGCGTCGATGTCAAAGCTGAAAATGCCGCCGTGAGCGCGCACCGGAGAAGGCGTTTCGGGAAGGTGTTCATACTGAACCCATTCAACATGCTGCCGGATGCACTGAAGGGGTTTGGCAACGCTCGAATCAATCCATTCGACCTCATCGAAGTTCAGTCGCCATCCTTCCATGCCCAATGCGACAAACTAGCCGCCGCAAACGTATGGGAGGAGAAGAACGATAATGCGCTGCACTTCACGACCCGAGCGCGGATGCTGGTGTCCGGTGTCATCGCCGCCTTGAAACGCCACGGCAAGCCCGCCGAGCAGGATCTGCCGACCGTGGCTCGGGTCATTAACGGCGACATCGTCGGCTTCTGTCGCACGGCCGTGCAAGCGACGAACGATCCATTCATCATTCAAAAACTGAGCAGCTTCGCCTGCGCGGCACCGGACAACCGCGAAGTGCAGGACGTTTTCGCGACAGCCAGGAGCGCACTTTCGTATCTGTCGAACGCGGCGATTGCCGACAGCCTTACCGGATCGGACTTTCGTTTCGCCGATCTTGCGAAAGAACGCGGCACCACGGTCTATATCTGCCTGCCCCTCAACATGCTCGATATCTGC
The DNA here is from genome assembly GCA_963710965.1 of uncultured Acidobacteriaceae bacterium. Lineage (GTDB taxonomy): Bacteria > Acidobacteriota > Terriglobia > Terriglobales > Acidobacteriaceae > Sulfotelmatobacter. Next base: position 56,441 of record CAVQCP010000051.1, read on the forward strand.
GCGAAGTATTTCCGCCTGATTCTGGAAACCGCGCTAACGGACTTGCTGGAAGTTGGGCAGAAGGGAAAGGGAAACCGGGTTCTCGCCATCATCGACGAGATGGCGCAGCTCGGCCCGCACATGAAAAGCCTTGAGAACGCGATGGGCATGGCCGCAGGGGCGGCGGGTCTGCAATTGTGGTGCGTCCTGCAGGACCTCTCGCAATTGAAAGGCATGTTTCCCCAGACCTGGGAAACCTTCATCCAGAATTGCGGCGTGACGACATGGTTCGGCGCGCGCGATCAGACGACGCGGGAATATGTGTCGCGGCTCTCGGGTGCCTGCGAGGTTCTGACGCGCTCGCGCGGCGTCTCGTTCGATAACTACGGCTGGCCGCATGTGAGCGACAACGCGAGCCAGCATTCGAGACCCCTGCTCCTGCCGCATGAGGTTGGCCAGCTCGCACCCGACGAAATGATCGCGTTCGTGGAAGGCGTTCGCTGTGGCCCCGTGAAGGCGAAGCGAAAGCCGTATTGGAAGGTGTTTCCGCGCAGCGCGTATCGCAGCAATCCCTATGTCGGAAAGACGAACCGTGGCCTGCTGGAGTGGCTGCTTGGGTGAGTTATGCCGAATGTGGGCAACAATCCGCCAATCAACGCAAAGCGCTTTGCGGCTCTGCTGGCTGGCTTTGACACTTGCAACAGCAGCGAGGAGGAGGCGCTTGCGAAGGGCCGCGCGCTGCGGCGCATGGCGGCGGATGCCAGGATGCGCGTCGTCGATGTGATGGAACTGCCCGAGGTGAAACGGGCTATCGACGACCAGATGCGGCCCAACCGGAAAGAAAGTCCGGCGCTGCAAGAGGCGCTCGAACAGGCGGCGCATTTGCAGGAAGAGCTAACCGAGCGAACCCGCAACGCGCGTCAGCTCGCCGATTTGCTCAGGGAGCAGAAAGCAAAAACCGAGAAGCTGGACCGGGAGCTTGCGTTGGCGCGCAGCGCCAGCTCAAGCGCGCCCTCCCCTTTTGCAGCGTCCGCCCGTGCTCCTCGCATCGGCGTGCCGGGCAATGAGGGATGGATGGTGGCGACGGCAGCGGTGCTGACGATTGTGCTGCTCGTGGCGGCGATTTTCGGCGGTCATTTTTACGAAGGAGGTAACGGCAATGGATTGGGAAATGGCAAAGGAATATCTGCGCCTGGCGTTCAGCAAGGCGGCGGAGTTCGCGCTGTACCAAAGCACGGTGCTGTACATCATCGCGTGCATAGCGGTGGGCCAGCCGATCGGCCCCGCTAAATACGCGGAGTTTCTCTACCGGATATTCACGTTCAAGTGAGGCGAAGAATGGCTGAGAAAACGATTGATTTCTCGGAATTCACAGGCGTGGATGCGGGCGAACGGCTTCGCGCTGCCGATCCGCGCCGCGAGAGGACATCGCAAGCGGTTCGTGAACGCGTTCCCGACTACTTTCAAAGAACTCAGGAACGCGAAGGACGAAGCGAATGGAGCGGAGGCAGCATGGGCGGCGGCTCATGGGCCGGAAGATCGAGGTGAGGATATGAACAATGCACTGGAAAGACTGAAGCAAAGTGAGCGGGCGCTCGATGCCGAGCGGCGTCTCCTCAACGAAGCCCTGACATCGCTGGGCGAAACGGAAAAGCGCAGCGTGGCGCGGCTAATCGCAAGGCGAGCGGGAAGGCTGATCTTCGGCCTCGATCTCACGGGAAGCCGTGAGCCGGGGCTGAAACAGGCGCGTATCGCCACGGCGGCGATGTTCGATGCCATTCGCAACTTCGGGAGTGTCGAGGTCAAGCTTGTTTATTACCGTGGGACCGACGAATGCCGCGAGAGTTCGTGGTACACGGAAGCGGATGTCCTGCGGCGGTCGATGCTGCAGCTCTCCTGCGAGCGCGGAAGAACGCAGATTGCGAAGCTGCTGAATCTCGTCCTGGCCCAGAACGAAAAGCCGTCCGCCGTCGTGTTTGTCGGTGACCACTGCGAGGAAGAGGATGGCGAGCTGGTCCGGCTGGCGGCAAGACTCGGCGAGAAACACGTTCCGCTCTTCGTGTTTCATGAATGCGCCGATCACGACGACTGGTCGTTGCGCGCAAAGCCGGTCTTCAGGCGCATGGCTGAAATCACGGGCGGAGTCTATGTGGAATTCAAGCCCGACAGCGGCGATGTGCTGCGCGAATTGCTGCCGGCCGTCGGGGCCTTCTCGGCGGCGGGCGCGGAAGGCGTTGAGCGGATCGCGCTGCCTGTCACCACGGAAGCGCGGCGGTTGCGGAGCCGCCTGCTGCTGTCGTCGGGAGACAACGGGCGATAGCGCAGGAACGCGCGCATCGTGGCGGGTTTGGATGCTGGCGAGGATGACGACGTTCCCTTTTGAGGATTGGGTATGGATGCCTCTCAACAATCCGAATGGCTGACCGCCGAAGAAGCGGCGGCGTATCTGAAAGTGAGAACCCGGTCCCTGTTGCGGTGGGTGCGCCTCGGAAGCGTGCGCGCTTACGCGCTTTCCGGCACAAGGCGGCATGTTTGGCGTTTTCGCAAGGAGGATCTTTGACGCGGCATTGCTCGCGAAGCCTGTGGTAAGCTGCGAATCGCTACCTGTGCGCTCCAGGAAAGGAGCGACAAATTGAGAGCGTCACAGTGTGTTGTTTACAGCAGAAAACGCGGTACGTGGCATTTGAAGTGGTACGAGGATGGCAAGCCAAAGCGTCGGCAGCTTGGCACCATCCGCGAATTGCCTTCACGGGCAATGGCGGAAAAAGCGGCTGAGCCGTTCCGGCGCATGCTGGCAAAGCCGGTCAAGACAGTTCCCATGGTGAACATTCTGGTCGAGCAATACAAACTCGAAAAGATGTCAACGCGCGCAAGCACGAGCCATTCCGTCAAGGCCTGGCTCCGAAACCACATCGTTCCGGCATGGGGAGATAAGCCGATCACAGATTTGCAGGCCCGGCCTGTCGATCTGTGGCTCAGGTTTCTTCCCCTTTCTCCCAAAAGCAAGGTTCACATTCGAGGCGTGATCCGTGAGCTATGGGAGTATGCGATGTATCGGGACGATGTCGAGCTTCAGCGCAATCCGATGGAGCTGGTACGCATCAAGGGAGCGACGAAACGGTTGAGGAAGCCTCGCTGCTTGACCGTGGAAGAGTTTCACAGGTTCGTTGCGCAGCTTGACGGCGCTTTCCGAACGATGGCTTTGGTCTGTATTTCGTTCGGGCTCAGGATCAGCGAATGCCTTGCGTTGAAATGGTCCGATGTGGACTGGCTCAACGGAAAGCTCTCCGTCGAGCGCGGCATTGTCCGGCAAGTGGTCGGCGACGTTAAAACCGAATACTCCGGACGCGCCATGAACATCGATCCTGCGATGCTCGCGGTGCTCAAGAGCTGGCGGCAGGAAACGAAGTTCTCCGCCGATAGCGATTGGGTCTTTGCCAGTCCTTTGAAGCTGGGCCGCCTGCCCTGGTCGTATCCGTGGGTATGGCGGGTGTTCACCAAGGCCGCAAAGGATGCGGGTATCGGTGCATTAGGCACGCACACGATGCGTCACAGCTACCGTTCGTGGCTGGACGCCGTGGGCACACCGATGGCCGTGCAACAAAAACTCATGCGTCACGCGTCGATCACGACCACCATGAATATCTATGGGGACGTGGTGACGGATGAGATGTCGGAGGCTCACTCGAAAGTGGTCCAACTCGCCCTCGCAAAACAATGAGAGGGTTTCAACGGGGTTTCATGGTTTGTAACTTGTTGAAAATATGGCGGAGAGAGTGGGATTCGAACCCACGTTACCCTTTCGAGTAAACACGCTTTCCAAGCGTGCGCCTTCAGCCACTCGGCCATCTCTCCGGCTTTTCACAGTCTGCGAATCAAGCCCTGGAAACTAGCCCGCTTGGAGGGCTTGTGAGTCGCTTGGATGATTTTATCAGACACCGTCAGTATCTCTTAAACCTCCCCCACAACACCATCCGCTGGTATAGCCATGCGTTCAAATGACTCCCGTCAGAGAACCCGTAATATGCGAAACCTTTTTTTGCGGCGACTGTATTAGGAAGATTCCGATATAGTTCTTTTGAACGATATTCTGTTCTGGCAGGTAACATCCGAAATGGCATCGGACACCCTCACGGCGCAGGCTTCGGCGGCACTAACTCTCCCGCAGCTCGTTTCCTCTCCGCTCACCAAGGTCGCAATTTTTATGGTCGTCACCCTTAACCCTGGCGACGAACATCGTGCACCAGTTCTTTCCCTTTGCGCCGATCTCTCGGCGCTTCTTCGCGCCGTTGGTTTTCGCGCGCTCGATGGCTCTCTATCCTGCATCATGGGCTTCGGTTCCGCTGCCTGGGACCGCCTCTTCGGCTTGCCACGTCCGGCCGAACTCCATTCCTTCCCTGAAATTCGCTCGGGCCCGCGCCATGCGGTTTCGACCCCGGGCGATTTAATCTTTCACATTCGCGCCCGGCGAATGGACCTTTGTTTTGAGCTGGCCACGCAAATCATGGCTCGCCTGAACGCGGCCGTTAGTACAGCCGATGAAGTGCACGGCTTTCGCTACTTCGATGAACGGGATCTCCTGGGATTTGTGGACGGTACTGAAAACCCCGCAGGCAGCGCCGCTGCCGATGCCGTCTTCATTGGCGGCGAAGATCCGCCGTTCTCCGGCGGAAGCTACGTCATCGTGCAAAAATATCTTCACGATCTGGAAGCCTGGAACAAACTGTCCACCGAGGCTCAGGAAAGAATCATCGGGCGCTCGAAAGTCTCTGATATTGAGCTCGACGACTCCGTCAAACCCACGTCGGCTCACAATGCCCTCACCACCATCGAGGAAAACGGCAAAGAAATTAAAATCCTGCGCGATAACATGCCCTTCGGGCAACCCGGCCGCGGCGAGTTTGGCACCTACTTCATCGGCTATAGCCGCTCACCTCGCACCATCGAACAAATGCTCGAAAACATGTTCATCGGCCGCCCACCGGGCAACTACGATCGCATCCTCGACTTCAGTACCCCAGTCACGGGAAATCTATTCTTCGTACCGACCACTACGTTTCTCGACAGCATCTCCCCTGACCAGCCCGCGCCAGCCGCGAACCCCGCGGAGAAGCTCGCGACGGCGCCGGTTGAAAGTTCGACCACCCCAGCCGCAACCAAGAACGGTTCCCTTGGCATCGGTTCCCTGAAAGGAGAATTTTCCCATGAATAACTTGCATCGCGAGCTGGCTCCGATTTCCGAGGCGGCGTGGGCTCAGATCGAGGAAGAAACTTCCCGCACGATCAAGCGGTATCTTGCCGGCCGCCGCGTTGTGGATGTTCAAGGCCCGGCAGGCACCGCATTTTCTGCTGTAGGCACAGGTCATCAACGCCCCATCGAAGCACCCGGAGATGGCGTGATCGCCCAACAGCGGGAAGCGAAATGCCTTGTCGAGCTCCGCGTTCCCTTCGAACTCGATCGCCGAATGGTTGACGACGTTGAACGTGGCGCGAATGACTCCGATTGGCAACCCGCAAAGGATGCGGCGCGTAAGCTGGCCTTCGCGGAAGACCGCGCCATTTTCGAAGGCTATGCCGCCGCTGGAATCGTCGGTGTCCGCCAGGGCACCAGTAATCCTAAAAACCCTCTTCCCGCTGACGTCCGCAAGTATCCGGAAGCCTTTGCACAGGCCTTGAGCCAGTTGCGCCTGGTCGGGGTTAACGGCCCCTACTCCATACTGCTCAGCGCGGAGGCTTATACCGAACTTGCCGAAACCAGCGATTACGGCTATCCCGTGCTCGAACACGTCAAACGCCTGGTCGAAGGCAAAATCACCTGGGCGCCTGCCGTCGACGGCGCCTTCGTCGTTACTACCCGCGGCGGCGACTTCGATCTTCACCTCGGTCAGGATGCCTCCATCGGCTATTTGAGTCACACTGACGCGCAGGTTCGACTTTACTTACAAGAAACTTTTACGTTCTTGTATCTCACATCCGAAGCAGCCGTGGCTTTTGCCTCGCCCAGCAAGCCGCGTTGAAGATGAGACGAGCCTTCTGGAATACCGGATGAGGGAGCGCGAATGTTTGGTTATTACCTGTCGCTACCGGCTAGTGAGCTGCGCTCGATTGAGGATCTCCACACGCACGCCGAGCTTCGCCGCTGAATGAGAAGACACCATGAAGCCTCACCAACCTTGCAATCGCATCGGCAGCGAGCTGGGCATCAGTGCGATCACGGTAAAGGCAAACCGTGGTTAGCCGGTCGGGATTCCGCGTGTGCGATTTTTCTACCATTTTTCCCTGCGAACGTAGGAAAATTGACTGCAAGTGCGAGGGGTTCGCATGATGGCTCATTCCTAATTGTTGCCAAGGCGGTGAAAACTGCTTCCGCTATCCGTTCGCCTCAAAAGCGTAGGTCATCCGGTGCGTTGCATCGAACGGCGTTGGGTTGCCTCTCACGGCTTCCGGCATTGGGTCATGGCCGCAATCCTGCTGTCGCTGTCCTTTTTGTCCGCTTGCCATAAGACGGCACAGCCCGTAACCCTCACCTTTTTCGACTCGGACGGCAGAGGAGTTCCTGGCGACCACCGCATGATCCCGGACGCCTATTTGCGGGAATTCACGCGGGAAACGGGCATTCGCGTCAACGATCTTCCGACCCCGGAGGACAACGGATCGAAATACGATCTTGCCATGAATTTGCTCCGCAGCGGTGCCCCATCCCCTGACCTTTATGGCGTTGACACGATCTGGGCGGGAGCCATGGCTGACTACCTCGTCGACCTGCAACCTTACTTTGCCGCAGACATCGCCTCGGAAGATCGCGACCTCATCGACATCTACAGGGTGCAGGGGAAGGTTGTTGCCATGCCCAAGCAGCCGCTGGGTGTGCAGGTCTTGGTTTATCGGACCGACCTGCTCGCCCGGTACGGATACAACACGCCACCCAGAACCTGGGATGAACTGGAGAAAATGGCGTCCCGGATTCAGGCTGGAGAGCGCGCAAGAGGGAAGAAGGATTTTTGGGGATTCGTCTGGGCTGGAGCGATCGCAACCGACAGCGAACAACTTATTATGGAAGGACTGGAGTGGCAAGCGGCAGAAGGAGGCGGCCACATCATCGAGCCCGACGGAAAGGTCACCGTAAACAACCCCAATGTTATCCGCGCCTGGGAACGCGCGGCCCATTGGGTAGGATGGATCTCTCCGCCAAGCGTGGTTTCCTACACCGCTACGGACGCGGAAAATAAATTCTGGATTTCCGGCGAAGCTGCGTTTCTGCTCAGCCACGCCATCGTGTATGAGGTTTTTGCGGAAGATAAGCCCTTCCGCGACCAAGCGGGCGTGACCAGCGTTCCTGCCGGAAAAAGCGCGCGAGTCGCCACCGTCGGAGGCTACGCTCTGGGGATCTCACGCTTCTCCGCTCACCGCGCCGAAGCCGTCGAGTTCATCCAGTTCCTGCTCCGCAAGCAGGCAGAATGGGCCTCGCATCCTGAAACGCCGGGCCGAAAGGTCGAGTACTTTGAAGTTCCACTTGTGATCCGGAAAATTTATCCCTGGTGGTGCAAACCGGGAGACTCGGGAGGGAGTGAGATCGTTTCGCGGCCGTCGGCGGTTGCCGGATCGAACTATGAGGCGGTCTCCAAAGCCTATACCCGCGCGCTGCATTCTGTGCTGACCCGAGAGTCCACAGCTCCAGCTGCGGCCGCGGCGCTCGAGAGTGAGCTCGCTCGGATCATGGCTCATGACCGGGCTCAACCGGGAACAGGTTCGTACTGAGATGAATCGACTGCAACTCAATATTGGTCCGCGCCTGGTTCTGTGCTTCGCGCTCATCCTCCTTGCGACATTAGCCGGCGACGTAATCGTTCTATGGCAATTTCACATCCTTCAGGCAGAAGCAGAGCGACGCAATGAATATGACGAAGAGTGGGTAACCGTTCTACGCCTTCACTCCGATATGTTGAAGTTTCGTGACACGCTTGAGTCACTCGCAAACGCAAAAAACTCCGAACGTCTGAAGGCAGAGACTGAGTCGATGAATAAGGCGTTTGCGGAGGACATGGGACGAGCCAAAAACGCGCTGTTGGCCGTCCATTCCGACGACAACGCCTCTGACCCGACGATTCTGCCCACGCTCGCAGTTGTCCAGTCGAATCTCCAATCGGAGACCGCGTCAACCATCGAGTTGGCTGAAGCGAATGATTGGAACGCGGTGCAAGTTCGGCTCGCCAACCAGCTGCGCCCACTCGAATTTACGACCTCCGCCTTGGTGGGAAGAGTCGACCGCGAGGTAAAGACAGAACTTACCCAGGCCGCAAGCAATATCCGCGAGGTGCAGCAGCGGATTTTCCTCATTGTGCCGGCCACCGTCGTTCTCACTCTGCTCGTTGCCGGAACGCTGGGACTCGCCATTACTCGCAGCATCACGCATCCACTGGAACAACTCGTCAAAGGTTCACAGATGCTGGCACGAGGAGATTTCAAACATCGGGTTCCCATCCGGGGAGTAGACGAGCTTGCCCAGCTGGGACACGTATTTAACGATACAGCGCAGCGATTGCAGGATCTCTATGAGAGCTTACAAAGCAGCGAGGACCGGCTCCGCCGGGTCATCAATACGATTCCCGCTCATGTGTGGAGTACTTTGCCCGATGGTTCCGTAGATTTCATCAACCAACGTTTGCTCGAATCCACCGGGCTCTCGATTGCGGCATTGCTCGGCTCCGGTTGGCACTCGATCGTTCATCCGGATGATCGTACTCGATACCTCGCCGAGTGGAGATCGGCATTGGCCTTAGGAGAGCCCGTCGAGATTGAAGCACGCATTTTGACGGCAGAGCGCGACTATCGCTGGTTGCTGGTGCGCAACGTGCCTTTGCGTGATGGCCACGGAGAGATCGTCAAGTGGTACGGCACCGGCATCGATATCGAGGATCGGAAACTTGCCGAAGATGCGTTACGTAAAGCTCAGTCAGACCTTGCGCACGCCAATCGCGTAACTACGATGGGCGAACTCAGTGCCTCCCTTGCGCACGAGATTAATCAACCGATCACTGGCGCCATCACCAACGCTTCTGTCTGCCTGCGCCGGCTCGATCGCGAGCCGCCCGATCTCGAGGGCGCTCGGACTGCGGCTGCAAGGATCATTCGTGATGCCAACCGAGCCGCCGAGATTATTAACCGGGTCAAGCTGCTTTTCAAGAAAGGCGTCGTGACCAAAGAGCCCGTCAATGTCAACGAAATGATTCGAGAAATGGAGATTCTGCTGCGCAACGAGGCTACCCAGCACTCCGTTTCTGTACAAACAAAGCTCACCGCCGATCTACCCGTCATTGTGGCAGACCGCATCCAGTTGCAGCAGGTAATGATGAACCTGATGATCAACGGCATCGATGCCATGAAGACCGTGGATGGCCCACGTCAACTCACGCTCGGCACTCGGAGCGATAGCAAAGAACGGCTTCTGGTATCGGTCGAAGACACCGGTATTGGACTTCCCCTCAACCAGGTCGACCAGATCTTTAACGCTTTCTTCACCACCAAGGAACACGGCACCGGAATGGGGCTTCGTATCAGCCGAACCATCATTGAGGCTCACGGCGGCCGGCTCTGGGCGACGGATAACTATCCTCGCGGAGCAAGTTTTCATTTCACCCTGGCGGTCTCCTCGAACGCCGCGAGCCTGGACGCCAGGAACGCCTAGCGACCTGCGCAGGACATTTGCATCATTCAACTCCCCAATGCCATCGTCCGATTGTTTGACCGCCAAACGTCTGGTGTGATGCTTCGCTGCATTTTACCCGCAGGAACTGACATCGATGGCAGCACGCAAGATCTCACGAGCACGTCGTCCTCGGACACGCCTTCGACCTCTACGATCAATACTTCAAGATTGAAGTCGTGCCCTTCAGAGAAACAGAAACATCGTGCCGATCGCTCTCCTACCGTAGGCGAGGGAGAACGGGCGGCATAATTCGAACCGGCCGGCGAAGGTTCGAATTGCCCCAACCGGCGATCATGGATTGCGCGGCATTCGCGCGCCACTGACCAATCCCCGCATCCGAAAGCCCCGACTGAGAACCGATCCGGGTCGCGACATTGGTCATGACCGGCAGCTTCGGATTCGCCTGGATCACGGGTATATGCTCCCAGCCGTTCCGTTGTCCGCCCGCCAGAATGGAAGTGGGGCCGAAGTGTTCATACTCCCATCGCCCGCCGCGAATCGGATCTGCAATCCCGCCCACTCCGATGAAGCGATTGCGCAGGTTGTTGAGGTGATTGTGGCTCTTACCCACCAGGACCGGCTGTTGAACCGTATTGGTCGAGTTCGGAGCCGACGGCGTCGCCGAGGCCACCGTCAGAACCACTCCCGTCGACGTGTAGCTCACGTCGAACTGATACGTGGAGTTGATGGCGATGGTCGTATTCGAGAACGTTCCCGTGACGCTGCTCGCGGTCAGTACGGTAAAGGTCTCACCCAGCGTCAGGCTGTTCTGGAACGAACTCGTCACCGTGAAGTTGATCGTTCCCGCCAAGGTCGCGGTGCCGCTCACCTTCAACTGGCTGAAGCCGGAGCCCGCCGTCGTTCCATTGATGGTACCGGTCATGTTGCCGGTAGCCAACTGGGTATAGGTTCCCGTGATGGTGAGCAGCCCAGCCTTGGCGCTGTCGCCCACGTTGAGCGTCGTTGCGGTACCACTAGCGTTGCCAACCGAGGTGTTCGCTGTGATCGTGCCGCCTCCGGTAACCGTGCCGCCAGTGGCGTTCAGGGCAGTGGCCTTCAGGGTTCCATCTACTGTCGTGGTTCCGGCAGTCTGGTTGTAATTGTGCCCCGTGCCGCCCACAGAGAATGTGCTGCCGCTGTTCACCGTCAACGTGCCCGTGTTCGTAAAGTTGCTGGAGGTTCCCGTTGTCAGGTTGGCATTGTTCGCGAGAGTCAGGCTCTTGGTGCTGGAAGTCAGGCCACTGAGCGCGTTCACACCGTTGGAATTGATGGTGCCGCCTTCGAGCGTCAGCGTGGAAGAGTTCGTGGTCACGCTGATGCCGCTGGTGGTTAGATCGAGATTGCCAGCTAACACGAACGTGCCCCCGGAAAGGGTGCTGCCGCTGATCTGCGTGAGCTTGGCCGCCGTCAAGCTATCTCCGGCATTGACCGTCAGCGTGCCGGTGTTGCTGAAACTGGAGGCCGAGGTCGAAACATTGTTGCTGGTCCCGCCAATGGTGAGCTTGCCGGTGTTGGTGGCCAGGCTTGCCAGGGCGTTGGTGCTGTTCGAGGTGTTCTCGATCGTGCCGCCGGCCAATGTCAGGTTGGCCGCATTCGTCGTGATGGTTTGCGCCGTGCCCGAAAGGTTCAGGTTCGCGTCGAGTACATAGGTCCCAGCAGTTAACGAACCGCTGCTGATCTGGGTGAGCGACCCGACCGTGAAGCTTTCACCGCTGAGCAGCGTTAGCGATCCAGCATTGCTGAAGGCGCCCGCATCGGTGAACGTCAAACCGCCAATGGTCAGCGATCCGGCGGAGGTGATGTTGGTCAGTCCCGCCAGCATGTTGCTGTTGCATCCAGTGCCGGTGCACGTGTTGTAAAGCTCTCCGCCGCCTTCTTCCGTTACGCTGGCGGCCAGCGTAGTAATGTTGTTCGCCCCGGCGTTCCACTGAATGTTCGCTCCATTCGCGATATAGGTACCGCCAGTCAGAGTGCCCGTGCTTTGGTTATCGTTGACGAGAAAAGTGACGCCGGGCCCTTCGATGGTAAGCGTGGCGCCGTTTGCTTCGAGCGTGCCGGTATTGTTGAGATTCTGGTTACTGACATTAATGATGAGATTGCCGCTGGCGTTCGCGATGATGCTGCCCGAATTCACCAGACCCATGCCGCCGTTACCGATTTGGCCTGCTCCCTGAATCGTTCCCTGATTGGTCAGAATATCGTTCGAGTTAGCCGCAAGAATATAGTTAGCCGCGTTGGCGGAGAGCGTCACCGTGGAACCGCTAAGGGTTACATTGTCCTCAATCACCAGCTCTGTGTTATTGCCCACCGAATTTAATTGCACTGCACCCAGTTGCGAATAGGTTCCACCTTCCAGCTCCAGGATCGTGTTGTTGTCCAGCTTCAGCACGCCGCCTGCCGAGTTGTTGACGGTTCCACCTAAAACATTCGTGCCCGAGGCGATCTCAATGGTTCCCGTCGAACTGTTGGTGACTGTGCTCCCGGCATGAATGGTGCTGCTATTCAATTGCAGCGTCGACGCCCCGGTCAGCGATATCGTTCCCCCGTTAATGGTCGAACTGTTTACCTGGACGGTCCCGGTATTCGCCGAGATGGTTCCACCCGCGTTGGTGATGAGCTGGTTCGTAAGCGCCAATGTCGCTCCTGAGGTCGCTTCCAGCGTTCCTGTGTTGGTAAGCCCGCCGTTGGCGCTGATCGTCAGAGCCGTCGACTGATTGGCGTTGATGGTGCCTGAATTCACCAGCGTCATCTGCCCGTTGCCGATGTGTCCCGCTCCGGAGATCGTCTCTTGATTGGTCAGAGTGTCGCTGGAGACCTGCCCGAAGAAGTAATTGGCGCCGTTATTACTTATTGTTACGGAGCCGCCGCTCAGAGTCACATTCCCCTGGATCACGAGTTCGGTATTGTTCCCGATTGAGTTGAGTTGGACCGCGCCCAGTTGTGAGTAGGTCCCACCCTCCAGGTCCAGAACCGCATTGTTTGAGATCTCGAAGATCCCGCCCGCTGAATTGTTGATGGTCCCGCCGAGCACATTGGTACCCGACGCAATGTTGATGGTTCCCGTCGAGCTGTTCGTGATGCTACTGCCGTTATGAATTGTGCTGCTGTTCAATTGCAACGTTGATGCTCCGGTCAAAGTTAGGGTTCCGCCGTTGACCGCTGTACTGTTCAACTGCAACGTACCTGTGTTCGCGGAAATCGTGCCGCCCGCATCAGTCACCGTCATGTTCGAGAGCGCCAGGGTGGCACCCGAGGTAGCTTCGAGCGTTCCTGTGTTGGTTAAACCGCCGTTGGCATCGATGGTCATTCCAGCCGATTGGTTCGCATTGATCGTCCCCGAGTTGACCAACGTCATCTGCGCATTGCCAATGTGTCCGGCGCCTTGAATCGTCTCCTGATTGGTGAGTGTGTCCGTCGAGACCGCTCCAAATATGTAATTGGCGGCGTTGTTGGCCATCGTCACCGTTCCGCCAGTTAGGGTTACATTCCCTTCCAGCACCAGTTCGGTATTGTTCCCAATCGAATTCATTTGAACCGTCCCAAGCTGGGAGTAGGTTCCACCTTCGAGTTCCAGAACCGCATTGTTTGCAATCTCGAATGTGCCTCCGGCCGAATTGTTGATGGTTGCACCCAGCACGTTGGTGCCTGAGGCAATATCGATCGTCCCGGTCGCGCTATTGGTCAGCGTGCCGCCATGCACGGCGCTGCTGTTCATCTGCAACGTCGATGCCCCCGTCAGGGTTATCGTTCCTCCGTTGACAGTCGTGCTATTCAACTGCACCGTTCCTGTATTCGCCGAGATCGTACCGCCCGCGTTGGTGATGAGTTCGTTCGTCAGGGCCAGAGTCGCGCCCGAGGTCGCTTCCAGGGTTCCCGTGTTCGTAACCCCGCCGTTGGCATCGATCGTCATCCCTGCGGATTGGTTGGCATTGATGGTACCCGAGTTGACCAATGTCATCTGCGTGTTGCCGATGTGGCCCGCGCCCTGGATGGTCTCCTTATTGGTCAGCGTGTCCGTCGAAACTTGTCCAAAGATATAATTCGCGGCATTGTTCGACATCGTCACCGTGCCCCCGCTTAGGGTCACGTTCCCCGAGAGTTCCAGTTCAGTGTTGTTCCCGGCGGAGTTTAGTTGGACGCTTCCCAGTTGCGAGTACGTCCCACCCTGGAGGTAGAGAACGGCATTGTTATCGATCTTGAATGTTCCTCCCGCCGAGTTGTTGATGGTTCCTCCCAGCGTGTTCGAACCCGCGAGGATTTCGATCGTCCCCGTCGCGCTGTTGGTGATGGTTGCGTTCGTAATGCTTGCATTTTGAAGCTGTAGCGTCGACGCTCCTGAGAGTGTGACTGTGCCGCCGTTCACTCCGGCATCCAACTGAACCAAGCTGCCGCTGCCGTTGGCCGTAATCGTTCCGCCGGTGTTATTGATGGAGCTGTTGGTGGAGTAAAGATAGAGCTGCCCTCCTGCAGTTGCTTCCAGCGTGCCGGAATTGGTGAAGCCGTCGTTCACTTGAACCGTCAGACTCGCGCCCGAGGTCGCCACGTTGGCATCGATTGTTCCCGAGTTCACCAGCGCCATCTGATTATTGCCAATATGACCCTGGCCCTGAATCGTTTGCTGATTGGTGAGTTGATCCAGTGAGCTGGCGCCAAAGATGTAGTTGGCATTGTTGCCCGAGAGGGTCAACGTTCCCGTGCCGCTCAGGGTCACATTCCCTTCCAAAACCAGCTCGGTGTTGTTCCCGAGGGAAGCGAGCGTCATCTTGCCATTGTTGGTGATATTGCCAAAAGCCTGAAGGACATCGTTGTTATCGACGGTCAAGGAGTCGCCTGAATTGCTCAGCGTGAGCGAGCCAAACATCCCTGTGGCCTCGTTCATATTTACCGCGGCCGTTGTCGTGCCGATCGTAACCGCGGAACCGCTGGTCGGCACTCCTGCGCTCCAGTTGGTGGAGGTGTTCCAGTTGTTGTCGCCGGCCGTCCCCGTCCACGAGTCGGCGGTCAGAGCAGGCGAACTCCTATGCGTTCGCACAGTCGCCGCAGTCTCGCCGCTGAAAGCTGCCCGGCTGCGCTGCGCCTTGCGCCTGGCGACCGGAGTGCCCTGCGCCGTCGCCGGGCCGACAAAGCTAACCATCGTTACGAGAAGGCAAAGGGCTGTACTCGCTGTGAGCGAGCGCGACCAAACTGAGCGCATGGCAGACTCCTGGAGAGAAATTTTCGTGCCAACGGAACCCGTTCGTGGCACAATGTCAACGGCCAAAAAGCCAACTAGTGGCCGTAGGACCTGCACTGTACGGTATCCCCCGCTGAAATGTCCTAATGGAATTATTAAGAATTCTAAAGGGTCGCTAGACCATGAATTACAAACCGAGTGCGCAAGAATCTGCACACAATTCTGGACGCCTCTGGAGCTTTGCCGATTATGAACTCGACGAGTTGAGTCGGGAGTTGCGCTTTAAAGGCAAGCCCATTGACCTCGAGTCCAAGCCCCTGGAAATCCTCCTTCAGCTACTCCTTCATGCTGGCGAAGTGGTGACCAAGGAAGAATTGTTGGAGTCGGTCTGGCCTGACGTGATCGTCGTGGACGGATCACTGGCCACGGCGGTTTCGAAGTTGCGCAAGGCGATGGGGGATGAAGACCAGCCCACGATTGTGACGGTCCCTCGTGTTGGCTACCGGCTGGCTGTGCCGGTCCACTGTAAGACGGTTGCGGCGGCAGCGAGCCCTGACCTTGGATTCAAAGCGGGCGAAGCCGTCCCCGGCCGTGAGCAGTGGCGGTTTACCCGCCCCATGGAAATCTCAGGATTCAGCGAAGTCTGGCTGGCCGAAAATCCCAAGACTCGCGAACAGCGCGTCTTCAAGTTTGCCTCGGACGGGGCCCGCTTGAAAGGCCTGAAGCGGGAGATCACCATCTCTCGCTTTCTGCGCGAGTCGTTGGGGGAGCGGCCGGAATTTGTCCGCATCCTGGAGTGGAATTTTGAAAATCCTCCTTTCTTTCTCGAAAGCGAGTACTCCGGACCGAACCTCGCCGAGTGGGCCGAAACCCAGGGAGGCTTGGCTAAAATCTCCCCTGCCACACGCCTGCAATTGTTGGTCGATGTCGCCAAAGCGGTCGCCGCAGCGCACGACATCGGAGTGCTTCACAAAGACCTGAAGCCGGCCAACATTCTGATTGTGCCTGGGAGCCAGGGATCGTGGCGGGTGAAACTCGCGGATTTCGGCAGCGCTTCTTTGTTCGATCCATCGCGGCTTCACGCCCTGGGCATTACGAACCTGGGTTTTACCCAAACCGCGTCGCTGGAATCGCGGTCGCTCACCGGCACGCTGATGTATTTGGCTCCGGAAGTTCTGGCCGGGCAGTCGCCCAGCGCCAGTGCTGACGTTTATGCTCTCGGCGTCATCCTCTATCAACTGACGATTGGCGATTTCCGTAAGCCGCTGGCGCCAGGGTGGGAGGCCGAGATTACAGATCCGTTGTTGCGCGAAGACATTGCGGATGCAGCCTGCGGCGACCCGGCCCGAAGAATCGCCAGCGCGGCGGAGTTAGTCGAGCGTCTGCTTACCTTGGAGCAACGCCGCATTAAGCGCGACGAACTAGAGGCCGCAAAAGCTCGAGCGCAGTTCGCCGAGAGCAGGTTGGCTGAGACTCGCGCGCGCCGGCCCTGGGTTGTAGCTTGGTTGACAGTGTTGGCGGCTGGTCTTGTCATCAGCTTTGCTCTCTACCACAGGGCTACTCGCGAACGCGACAACGCCAATCGCCAGACCGCAATTGCAAGCTCCATCAACCGGTTTCTTTCCGAGGACCTGCTGGGCCGTGGCAATCCGTTTTCCAGTGGCAAATCGGGCGAGTCGCTGATGGACGCGATCAAGCAAGCCTCGCCCAGCATCGACTGGAAATTTGCGGATGAGCCGTTGATTGCCGCGCGCTTGCACCAAACCATTGCTCGAGCTTTCGACAGCCGGACAGGCTATCCCGATGCCCGGCAGGAATACGACCGCGCCGCCGCTCTCTTCCGTCAAGTAGATGGCGAATTGTCGCAAGATGCAATTGTCGTCCAGTTGCAGCGAAGCGGGATGGAAGCACGGAGTTATGAAAAAGATTCGCTCCCGCTGGCTAAGTCGATTCTCGAACAGCAAAAGGCGCTCATTCCAAGACTCAAGCACCCTCGGCCGGATCTGCCAGTATGGCTTGCTTCGGCGCAGGGGATGATTGCGCTGATCGGCAACGATGCAAAGTCTGCGGCAGAAAACTTCCAGGCTGCGGTGGATGCAGCCCAGCGTCTTCCCGAATTCGACGAAACCGCACGCCTGACCTTCAAACAGAGGCTGGGCTTTTCTTACATCCGTTTGGGAGAGGGAGCAAAAGCGGAGCAGACATTTCGCGACCTTATTATTGCGTTCACGCGAGTGGGCGGCGCGGATAGTCCCCAAGTACTGCGGGTTCGCCTCAATCTGGCGCAAGCTTTCATGATTCAGAACAAACATGCGGAGGCGGTTCAAGAAGCCAATGCCATCTATCCGGAGTTTATGTCGCGGCTGGGCCCGGATCACGAACTGACCATGCAGTTGCTGACCACGAGGGCGCAGTCGGAAGGCAGCCTTGAGCGCTGGGACGATGCCATCCGCGACGATTTGGCCATTCACGAAATTGCCGTTCGCAAGCAGGGACCGTTATCTTTCTTTGCCGTAGGAACGCTCGCGGACGGTTCTCTGGCGCAGTGTCGCGGCGGCCACTATCGCGAGGGTGAAGCGAACGCCCGCCAGTCCTATGAGGAGTCGGTCAAAGCATTCGGCCCGCGCGCAGGCCTCACCGGAGGCGCCGCTTACAGCTTAGCGACTTGCCTGATCGGCTTGGATAAATTAGACGAAGCCGCTACCTTGCTGCAGCAGATCGATAGTCCCGCAGTCGCGCAACTCGCTGGCGATTCCAACTGGGGAGCCGGCGTAACTCTTTCCCAGGCTGAGATCGCCTTTCGCCGCCACCAGTACGATGCAGCGAACGCCGGTCTTCAAACGATTACTCCCGTGTTTAACCGCACGGACGCAGATCCCTACCAGAAGCGTGCCTTCGACTCTCTCAAAGCTGCCCTGGAAAAAACCTTAGCCCGGAACTAGAACTTCTTGGGGAGTGGGCCAGCTTCGATGAAAAATGAACCGGGTTGCAGCGGGTCAAGGCTGAGTGCGTCGATGAGACGCCGAACTTTGCGTACTCTGTCTTCGAACTCCGATGCGTTGCGGCCTCGGTCTCCTCTCGCTTGTCCCGCCTTGCCAGACTCGTGCGCTGTGACTAGCGAGCTGTGGATCTCGCGCGCTTGGGTTTCTTCCAAAATACGCTGGACATTACTGGCCCGAACGCTCCCCCCCGGCATGATCACAATCCGGTCTCCGGCTTTTGCTACTAAATCGGCCAGCGTAGAGAGTCCGTCGCTGACCCGTGCCTTTCCTCCCGAACTGAGAATTCGACTTGCTCCGGTTTCGATCACCGCCTGCAATCCAGCGGTCAGGTTCCGGCACGAATCAAATGCGCGATGAAATGTGACCGGAAGCGGATGCGCCAGCTTGATCAATGCCCGATTGCGTTTCACATCGACCTGCCGCGTGTCGTCCAGCACGCCAACGACGATTCCGTCCATCCCAAGCTTCTTGGCCATCCGAATATCGCGCTGCATGGTTTCAAGTTCCGCTTTGGAATAGACGAAGTCTCCCGCTCGCGGCCGGATCAATACGTGGATCGGAATCTGAACATGCTTACGTGCTGCCCGCATTGACTCAGCACTAGGAGTAACTCCGCCAGAGGATAAATCGGAACACAGTTCAATCCGGTCGGCGCCACCCCGCTCTGCCGCCGTAGCCCGCTCCAACGACTCCACACAGATCTCCAGCACACACCCAGTTTGCATTTTGAGGCCCCGAACAAAAGTCAGAAGCAATCAGCTCTACAAAGACGTCCTCTACCCGGGCTCAATCATCCGATACAATAGTGCACACGGCTGTTGATGGAGCATCGCGTTCTAAAAATATACACATCGTGAGATGATTCTCTTCCTGTATAAATCATGCTCTTGACTTATCCAAAGAATGGCAAACAGATTTGTACTTGCCAGAAGCGCAGCCCTGAGTCTATGCGAGTTGCCGCCCTGCGACTCTTCGCATTGTGGGCTGTAGGTGTTTGCGTTGTGTTTTTAGCCTCTACGGCATGTGCGCAGCAGACGAATCAGGCGAGGCCGGTCGTCGTGCAACCGGGCGCCCCGGGCCAGCCGAGCAAGACGCTGTCATCTTCCACCAGGCCCACCCTGCCCCAGCGTTCGTCGGCGGATGTGGAGTTCATGCAGGGCATGATCCAACATCATCAACAAGCGGTGGAAATGACGGCGATGATTGCGTCGCACACGGACAATAAGAATCTGCGTTCGCTCGGTGCGCGTATCAGCAGTTCCCAGTCCGATGAGATCAAGTTTATGAAACGCTGGCTGGCGGCTCGGGGTGAGGCCGTTCCCAATACGATGTCGTCTATGCCCGGCATGGACATGTCGAACGACACGATGAAGCTGATGCCCGGAATGCTTACGCCGCAGCAGATGGAAGCCCTGCGTAAGGCCAAAGGCGTTGAATTTGATCACCTGTTTTTGGTCGGAATGATTCAGCATCACAATGGCGCATTGACCATGGTCAAAGATCTGTTCGACACTGCTGGCGCAGGACAGGATGCGGAGTTGTTCAACTTCGCCACCGATGCGGATAACACGCAACGGGCCGAGATTCGCATTATGGAAGCCATGTTGAAAAAGGAAAAACCAGAGGAGAAACGATGAACCGAGAGCCCAAGGCTGTCTGGTGTGCGGTTGTAGCCTTCCTTATTTTTTGTTTCGCTGTGAACCGGACGCAGGCACAGGCCGCCCAGCCTGCGACTCCATCCCAGGCCGATACGCAGAAGTCTGACAATCCGCCATCTGCCCAGGAAGGGAAGGACAAAGAAGGGAAGGACAAGGACAAAGCCAAGAAAGGGGACGATGACGACGACTTCTTCGCGCCTCAGCCCGCGCCATCGCTGCCGCCTGGCATGACCGGTGCGGATGTGAGTGATCCGCGCTACAAGCTTACGCCGGGGCTTTATGATGCGGGCGAAGCCGCCTCGGGTTTAAAGCACCTTGTGCTGGTCAAGAAGCCGGACGCGTTTCAACTGAGCGGCACGGATCCCGATGATCCCAAAGTGCAGAAGATCGTGGAGCAGCTCGGGATGAATAATCCGAAGATTCCAAAGTCAGTCCACCTGATGATTGCGCAACTTGCCTTTGCCAACTCGGATCTGGCTTTCCAGGGAAATCACCTGTTCCAGGGAAATTTCTATGGGGTCGATATATTCGACATCTCCGATCCCGCCAAGGCGCAATTGCTCACGACCATGGTCTGCCCCGGCGGCCAGGGCGATGTATCGGTCTACAAGAATCTGCTGTTCATGTCGGTGGAGATGCCGAACGGGCGCTTGGATTGCGGCACCGAAGGATTTCCTCCAGAGCCTATGCCGGCTGCCGACGAAGAAAAAGACAAAGATAAAGATAAAGACGCCGGGAACAGCGATACAGACAAAGATAAAGATAAAGATAAGGACGGCGGAAAAGACAAAGACAGTGACAAAGCCAAGGAAAAACCGAAGCGTCATCTTCCGGCGGCGCAGAAAGACCGTTTCCGCGGCGTGCGAATCTTCGACCTTTCGGATATCAAGAATCCCAAGCAGGTAGCCGCCGTGCAAACCTGCCGTGGGTCCCACACCCACACGCTGGTGCTCGATCCCAACGACCCGGCAAATGTATACATCTACGTCTCGGGAACCTCGTTCGTGCGCCAATCCGAAGAGCTGGCGGGATGTTCTGGCGAAAAACCCGAAGAAGATCCCAATACCTCTCTGTTTCGTATCGACGTAATCAAAGTTCCGCTGGCTGCGCCGCAGGAGGCAAAGATCGTCTCCAGCCCGCGAGTCTTTATGGACGCCCGCACCGGCGCGATCAATGGCCTGAACAACGGCGGCACGCATGGCAAGAAGGGCGCTGAGAAACCAGTAGACACCAACCAGTGCCACGACATCACCGCGTACTCAGCGATCGGATTGGCAGCCGGCGCCTGTTCGGGGAATGGAATCCTGTTGGATATCAAGGATCCGGTGAATCCCAAGCGCGTGGACGCAGTGAACGATCCCAACTACTCCTACTGGCACTCCGCTTCGTTCTCGAACGACGGCAGCAAAGTCGTTTTCACCGATGAGTGGGGTGGCGGATTAGGCGCGCGGTGCCGACCCAATGATCCGAACAAGTGGGGCGCGGATGCCATCTTCCGTCTGAAAGACGACAAGCTAACTTTCGCCAACTATTACAAAATGCCGGCAGCGCAGGGCGACACTGAAAACTGTGTGGCGCACAATGGTTCGCTGGTTCCGGTTCCCGGCCGCGACATTGAAGTGCAGGCCTGGTACCAGGGCGGCGTTTCGGTGATGGACTTTACCGATCCCGATAAACCGTATGAGATTGCCTACTTCGACCGCGGGCCGATCGACCCGAAGATGCTGGTGCTCGGCGGCGAGTGGTCGGCGTACTGGTACAACGGATTCATCTACGGCTCGGAGATTGCGCGCGGCCTGGATGTGTTTGAACTGACGCCGACCCAATTCCTGACCCAGAACGAAATCGACGCGGCGAAGACGATTCAGGTCGCTGAGCTTAATGTGCAGGACCAGCAAAAGCTGCAATGGCCGGCAAACTTTGTGGTGGCCAAAGCCTACGTCGACCAGTTGTCGCGCTCGCAAGCCTTAAGTTCGGGCCGAATCTCCAAGCTGCGGAAGACGATTGCCGGCGCCGAGAGTTCGCATATGAACGACAAAAAGATGGCGAAGTTGAAGGCAATGGTGCCATCGCTTGAAAAAAGCGCCGGCACCGCGAAAAACGAGGCTGACGCAAAGCGCATGCGAGCCCTGGCTGACGTGTTGAAGCAGATTTCGCCGGCAGCCTAGCCCCTTAACACGCGGACTCAACCAGATTCCGGCTCGCGGGGCAGGTCCCGCAGCCGGAACCTCCGGGCCGTCTCAGAATTTTCGGGTCCACTGTTTCGGCCAGCGTTCCACGACGACTTTTTCCTGGGTGAAGAATTCAATGGCGTCGCGGCCCTGCCCATGCAGGTCGCCGAAGAAACTTTTGCGCGCGCCGCTGAACGGGAAAAAAGCCATGGGTGCGGCGACTCCGACATTAATGCCAACGTTGCCCACCTCAACTTCGTAACGGAATTTTCGGGCGCTCGCTCCGCTGCTGGTGAACAGACAAGCCATGTTGCCGTACTCGCCGCCGTTCACCATGGCAATCGCGTCATCTATGTCATTGACATGCTGCAACGTCAGCACCGGGCCAAAGATTTCCGTGCGCATCACTTCGCTCGCCATCGGTAATCCTTCGAGAACGGTGGGTCGCAGGAAAGACCCCTTTTCAAATTTCGGAATTGTGGTCTTGCGCCCATCCACCACGGCTCGGCCACCATCTTGAACTCCTTTGTTGATGAGCCCTTCGATGCGGCTGCGGCTTTCGAGAGTGATCACCGGTCCCATTTGCACCGCTTCGTCCAAACCATATCCTGTGATACGAGTCGCAGCTTTTTCACGCACGGCTTCGGAAAAAGTCTTGCCAGCCTCGCCTACGGTAATTGCCCATGAAGCCGCCAGACACCGTTGGCCAGCGCAACCAAACGCGCTGTCGGCAATGATTTCGGAGGTTGCCGCCATATCCGCGTCGGGCAAAATCACCACTGGATTTTTGGCTCCCCCCGCGCACTGCGCTCGTTTTCCCGCCGCAGCGGCACGTCCGTAGACGTAATTGGCGGTCGCGCTCGAGCCGACAAAGCTGATGGCTCGAATCGTGGGATGATCCAAGAGCGCATTCACCACATCGCGACCGCCGTTGACCACATTGAGAACGCCCTTGGGCAAGTTCAGCTTCTCGATCAAGGTGAGAATCTTCTGCATCGCCAACGGCACTTTCTCCGAAGGCTTAATAATGATCGTGTTGCCGCACGCCAAAGCATAGGGCAGAAACCAGAAGGGAATCATCGCTGGGAAGTTGAAAGGCGCGATGATCGCGCATACGCCGACCGGTTGCCGGATCATCAACTCGTCGATGCCGGCGGCGATGTCCTCTGAGTTGTAGCCTTGAATGAGAATCGGCGTGCCACACGCGACTTCGACATTTTCGATGGCTCGCCGCAGTTCGCCACGCGATTCAGCCAGAGTCTTGCCGCACTCCATGGTCACGGTGCGGGAGATATCTTCGAAGTGTTCTTCCAGCAACGCCTTCAGCTGAAACAAATACTGCACCCGAGTTCCCACGGGAACGCGCCGCCACTCGGGAAGCGCGGCCGCTGCGGCCTTCACCGCCTCGTCCAATTCGGCGGCAGAAGATAAGGGCACCCGGCCGAGTTCTTCTCCCGTAGCCGGGTTGATGATCGGGAGACTTTCAGAAGCTGTGGACTCGCGCCACTCGCCCTGAATGTAATTGCGTACCGTTGTGGAGTGCGTCATAGATTATTCCAAAACAAAATCGATCAGATCCCGCCAAGTGCAGCACGGCAGAAGAAATGCGAAGTTTTGTACACAGAAAGTCAGAGCCAGTATAACGAAATGGTTGTCTGACCGGCAGACCGTCGGCTCTGGTTCCGGCTTCGAGGCTGGGAAAGACGCGAGGTCCATGCAGGACGCCATTCTGGTTTGTTCATCTGCTTCACCTCACGGTGATGACTATCACTGACGTTTTTCTCTTTTACGGGGAAAATGAACCGTTCTCATCGCGCGTCTTTCGGTTGCCCCCATGACGCCTCAAACCCTGAACGAGATCTTCCTTGCCATCGCAGAGCGCGGAGCAGAGCGAGTGATGCTGGTCCGCGGACCGGCGCAATGGCTGCCGATCACTGCGCGGGAGCTTTACCGCGATGTGGCGGGCATGGCGCGGGCGCTAAAGCGAGCCGGCATGATTCAGGGAGATCGCTTGGCGATTTTGAGCGAAAACCGTCCGGAGTGGGCCATCACCGACTTCGCATCTCTGATGTCAGGCGCTGCCGTAGTGCCCATCTATGCCACTTTGACCGCACAACAAACTGCCTACATTCTTAGCGATTCCGGGGCGAAGGTTGTGGTCGTCTCCACCGCCAGGCAGCTTGAAAAAGTTCTTTCCATCCAGAATCAGACTGCGGTGGAAACCATGATCGTGATGGATCGCGTGGAGTCTGGCGACGCCGTGCAGATGCAGTGGTTGCTGCGGGAAGCGCCACAGCAACGCGATCTGGAATTGGAAGAGCGCGCCAGCAAGATCAGGGCCGACGATCTGGCGTCTATTATTTACACATCCGGGACCACGGGCGCGTCCAAGGGAGTGCGGCTGACGCACGGCAACCTGACTTCGAATGTTTTGCATTCGATGCACGGCTTCGACATTCATTCCGGGCATATCAGCATATCCTTTTTGCCCCTGTCGCACGTGACCGCGCGCCACGCGGATATCGCCCTGCTGTATCGCGGGGTGACCCTGGCTTACTGCCCCTTCCTCGAGGAACTGCCGCGCACTCTGCTCGAGGTAAGGCCGACCATTTTCATTGCGGTGCCGCGGGTTTATGAAAAGATTCACAGCCAGGTGGAACAACAAGCTACCGGGGTGAAGCGGGCCGTCTACCGTTGGGCGCTTTCCGTGGGTCGCGCGCATCGTTCGAAGATCACGGCGGGGAAAACGCCCACCACCCTCAGTTGGAAGCTGGCGCACAAACTGGTTTATTCGCAAGTGCGCGCTCGCATGGGAGGACGAGTTGAGATATTTGTTTCGGGGGGCGCGCCACTGGGAACAGAGCTGGCTGCGTGGTACGCGAGCTTTGGGATCCGCATCCACGAAGGCTATGGCTTGACCGAAACCTCGCCCGTCATCGCCATTAATACCCCGCAAGCCTACAGGTTGGGAACGGTGGGGCGACCTTTAGCGAATGTGGAGGTACGCATTGCGGACGATCAGGAAATTCTGGTGCGAGGTCCATCAGTCTTTCGCGCTTACTGGAACCGCCCCGACGAAACCCAACATGCGTTCGAGGACAGCTGGTTTAAGACCGGCGACATCGGCCTGCTGGATGAGGACGGATTCCTGTTCGTTACCGATCGCAAGAAGGATTTGCTGAAAACCTCAGGAGGAAAGTTTATCGCTCCGCAGCCGATTGAGAATTCGATCAAATTGAATGCTCTCATTGGCAATGCCGTGGTGGTGGGGGATCGGCGAAAATTCGCGGTCGTGATTATCTCTCCGTACTTTCCTTTGCTGGAGGAGTGGGCTCGCGCAAATCACGTAAGGTTTTCGAGCCATGCGGAGCTGGTGGCGAATCCGAAGGTGAAAGTTCTTTATGAAGGAATTGTCAACGAGGTGAACCGCAGTCTGGCGCGCTACGAAACCCTCAAACGCGTGCTGCTGGTGCCGGACGAATTCAGCGCGGAGGATGGCTGCCTTACGCCGACCTTGAAGCTTCGCCGTAAGACGATTGAAGAGCGTTATCGAAAACAGATCGATGAGCTCTACCGCGCAGCCGAGGTCGCCTCCGTGGCCTGATCGCGGGTTGTTATGGGGCCAATCGCAAAGCCATCGCAATTGAAGCCGCAAACTCTCGAGGCTTTTCAGAATCACATCCACGACGCCGAAGTTGGAATGGAGGAGACCCTGCATTCCGCCGGCAAATTCTTGTGGTCTGATACAAATCCCCAGAGAGCCGAGCAGGTGCGCGCGGGACGAATCCTGGCTGAGTTCTGGGCGGGGCGGGGTCCGCGGAAAGTGCCGAATGGTTTGATCCACGACTGGATCGGGGCCGGCTTCATTGCTGAATCCACTGTCACCGACATCCTGTCGCTGATCCAGGATTACGACAATCACAAGAACATTTACCAGCCCGAGGTGATTGCTTCCAGGCTCATCCGCCGTCAGCACGATGATTTTCAAATCTACCTGCGGCTTTTAAAAAAGAAAATCATCACCGTCGTGTTAGACACCGACCATGAGGTGCACTATCGCGCGCAGGGCCGGTCGCGTTGGCTTTGCCGCTCCTACACCACCCGCATTGCGGAAGTGGAGAATGCAGGCAGCGCGCAAGAGCGCGTGCTGCCGCCCGACACCGGTTATGGATTTCTCTGGCGTTTGTATTCCTACTGGCGCTTCGAGGAGCGGCACGGCGGAGCTGCCATTGAGTGCCGTGCTATCTCGCTGACGCGAGACGTTCCTTTTGGTCTGGGGTGGGCTATCGAGCCCATCATTCAGAAGCTTCCCGAAGAATCTTTAATCAACACTCTGGAATGCACCAGGAAAGCTGTGCAGGCGAGGATCAGATAGTACGCAAGCCGCGTCGCCAGCTTTGGGCTGATGGCTAGCGGGGAGGAATCGCCGCTTCGGCTTTTCGAATGGCCTGCTCGAAGAGTTCCCAGGACTGAATCGCTCTGCGACATCCTTCGCGAGCGAGGCTGATGTTTAGTTGCTTCTCGGCATCGTCGAAGAGTCGTTCGGCATCCATTCGCGTGCGGTAGGCTTCCTCGTCGGCATCTTTTATTTTTCTGACCGTGAGGGTTGCCTGGGGCCCAATCTTGTTGGCGACCTTTCGTGGATGACGGGGCGTCGCGGACCCCTCCTCTGGAAGGAGCAGCGCTTCGTAGGCAGCTCTCGTGGTTTCGGGCCAGCGCTCCTTTACTGCCTCACGCAATTCATCGAGCGCCGCATTGGCCTGATCGGCGGCCTTTCTTACCCGTTTCTTCTCGCGCAGCCACTTAACCACGGACCAGGAGGTGGCCTCGATCATGAGAGCTTTCGCGACTTCAACCTGAGGAATGCTTTCCATGTAGAACTTCTCAAACGCGCGCCGCATCGAAGTACAACTGAAAGAGCGCGGCCACAACATCATCTTATGTTCGCATTCCGCCGCTTGATCGGTGACTGGGATCACGCGTCCATGTGATAACAGTTACAAAGCGGCACTCCGTCGTTGACTGTGGGACGCCACAGACCTAGTATTTTGTTTACATGCTGCGATGCAGCAATGGAGGTGAATTATGGAAACGAAGAATCATCATAATAATAATGAAGACTCGCCGCTGGCCATCCTAAAAGAATTGGCCGTGGAGGGAACATCAAGCATGGTGGAAGCGCAACGAACTCTACTCAAGCTGGCGCAACAGGAAAACAACATTGTTCTTGGCGGCGTCAAGGAGCGGCTGGGAGGTTTTGCGCCGGCGGTTCGTATGACGGACCTGGTACGGCGCAGCTTCGACGCGCTCATCGAAATGCAGCAGGAACTGCTCACCAACACCAGCAAGCAGACCTTGCACTGGTTGGAACTGGAAAAATCGCAAAAGGGCGAGCGTGCCTCCCAACTGGTCGAGTTTGCCCGAGAAGGAGTGGAGACCTTCACCCGCGCCCAGAAAAAACTTCTCGAAGCCGTAACCCAGGAAACGGAAAAGGCAACTCGGGGAAAACAGGAGCACGACGCCGCCGGGACCAAGAAGACTGAACTTTCGCAATTAGCGCGCGAGGCGGCTGATGCCTTTGTGGAAGCGCAAAAGAGATTGCTCGATGTGATGGGCCAACAGATGAATGTGAATCTCGACGCGACCGCCCGAGCGGTTGAGATGCTATCCCCTTCGCGCCTGGCTCCCATGGCTAGCGCTACCGGGGAACGGGTTCGGGACTTTGTGGATGCGGAGTCGTCATTGATCGGCAAGCTCATTCCGCCGCGGAACAAGGCGAAAGCGAACGCGAAGAAGAGAGCCCACAGCCAGACGGCTCGCCGGCCGAAAGCAGTACCCGTATAGGGCTGGCGATTCGGAGTTACTGGCTGGGGATCGCCGAACGCGGCCGTGTGCCATAGTTGTACCTTGTTCGCAGGCAAAATCTGTGGTGATTCTTAACGAAGTATTTTCGACGCTGTCGACCCGGCGCCGATATGAGGTGTGGTTCCTGCGCCTTGGATTGGCAGACCGCAGTGGCGCGTTCTGGTTGCGATATTTATTGATGAATCCTGGACGCGGCGGGTGTCCGGCCAGCGCGCCTGTGCAAGTGTGGGCGACATGGTTCCTGGTGGACGGCAAACCGCACACTTTGATCCAGGGATTTCCGGTGCATGAAATCGATCTTAGCGCGAAAGGGCTTACGCCTTTTCACTTTCGAACCCACGAAAATGAAATCGGCGAAGATTTCTGCCGCGGGACTCTCCAAGGGGATGGCCACACAGTCTCGTGGAACCTGCGCTACCGCTCCACCTTTCATGTGACCTTGAGCAACAAAGGATGGATTGGTTTTTCCAGGACGCCACACTCTGACGCGGTGTTTTCCGGAGAGATCACGCTCGATGGCTTGCGTTTCGCGGGAGATCCGTTGGGATTCGGAGTGCAAGGCCACAATTGCGGATACCGGCATCGCAATTTTTGGACCTGGGGGCATGCCTACTTTCCCCGGATCGACCGGCCTGCGAGCACATTAGAGGCGCTGGTTTACGAAATGCCATTCGGGCTGATCTTCCGCCGGGCTGTGCTCTGGCATGAGGGAGAGAGCTACAGATTCTCGAACCTAAAGGGAAATGCCGACCGGGAAAATATGCGTTGGAGTTTTCGCTGCGCGCCTCGGGACGGCCTGCAACTAGAAGCTTCGTTCGATGGCAGCGGTTCCAGTGTTCATCGTCTTCTTTATATGAAGACTGATTGCAGCGGGTGCTTTGAGGTCACGAATAATAGTCTGGCATCGGCTTCCTTCTTGCTGGAGACGCGGAGGGGAAAGTCCGAAAAATTAGAAACGAACAACGGCGCCGTGCTCGAGTTGGTGGGTTGATCATTCCGGCGAGTGCGCTTTTGCCAGGCGCTCGGCCACCACCGCATAGACGGCGGGGTTAAATGCCATTCCGATGTGAGTCCCGGGCACCTCGACATCGACTTCGGGATCCATGGTGCGGCAGTAGCGCCAGTCCACGATGCCATCCTGTCGCGTGTAAATTGCGGTTTCTACCAGCCCAGGCGCAACTGTGCGGCGAAGCGAGTCCAGGAAATTGCAGGTGCAACGTCCCGTGTAACAGGAGGGTAATACTCCGGCGCCGTGTTCTTCGAGAATACGAAGGCGAATGGCCTCGGCGGCGTGGCCCACGGTGCGGTTGGTGACCGTACCGCGAATGGGCGCGGCCAGCGTGATCACAGAAGCAACCTCTTTCGGCCGCGCGCCCGCCAGCGAGCGCGCAATCACGCCTCCCAGGCTGTGGCCGATAAGATGGACCTTCCGTCCAGTCTCGGACAAGGCACGTTCAATCGTCTGATTCAGACGGCGTTGGATGAGCAGGTTGGGACACTCCGCGTTAATGCCGATGCCGGAAAAATACGGCCGGTAACCAATGCGTGCCAGCCACGAGTGCAGTTCGGTGAGGTAGACGTTGGTGCCGAGAAAGCCGGGAATGATGATGACCGCCGAGCCGTCTCCGCGCGGAACGCCCAGGCCGTAATAGACGGGAGTTGCATGCAGCAGCAGAACCTCCGCTCCAAATAAGGCTTCAGTCCAGAAGGAATTGGTGGGTTCCGGTTCCGCTGAGTTCACCGGCTTAAGCCCAGTACCAGGCTTGCGCAGCCTGGTTTTCGAAGGGCCTGCGACTGCTCTTTTCTTTTTATGCCGCAAGCTCATCTCGGGGCTCCTGCTCCCCGCATCGAGGCGAGGAAGGGCAATTGCTGCATCGCAGTATTATACCCTTGTCTGGTGCCGTCTACGGTGATTTTCCGTGCAGGACTGTCGCTGGAAAGATATTTCAGCGCTTCTTGCGGAGGCGACGGCTGCGGGAGGGGATTTTCTTTAGCCGTGCTTCCAGTTCCGCCACTCGCTTTCGCAAGGCTTCCACCTCAGACCGCTGATCGCTTTCCGTCCCTGCCGGCGGCGAAGGCATGGCTCCGAGAAAGCGCTTCATCGTGTCAACGGGGGAGAGCACGGCAGACTGAACTTGACTCAATCGGCTCTGCACCGACTCCTGCAAATTCTCGTAGGTATCGAAGGCGGATTTCAAATACCACATGAGAAATTCCTGTCGCACCTCGTCGGAAGCGATGATCAACTGCCGGAGTAGTTCCAGGGGCAGCCCGGTCGGTTTATCCCTGGCGTCTTCGGTAATGATCTGGGTCAGGGTCACGCGGGTCAAATCCCGGCCCGTCTTCGCATCGACTATGCGAACATCCTTGCCCGCGCGGACCAGTGCGGCCAGGTCGTCAAGGTTTACGTAGCGACTGCCGGCTGTGTCGTAGAGCCGGCGGTTTCCGTATTTCTTGATGAGGATGAGGGAGGATTTCATGATCGAACGCCCATGTTGCTTCGCACAAGCCGCGAGATCATCTTGACACAACCGCCTTGCCCTCGTATAGTTTAGCTGATGCTGCAATGCAGCATAATGGAGGTAGGTTATGGCAACCGCAGTCAAGCGTGAAACAGCACATCCCAAGGAATCATCCGTGGTTTCCCTGCTCTCGAGCTGGGCGCAACAGGGGGCACAGACTCTTTTCGCCACCCAGCGAATCCTCATCGACCTTGCGATGCGGCAGAATGCCGCTGTCGTGAACTCGGTGCGGCAGCAACTATCGGACCCGCATCACTCTCCCACGGCCCTTCTCAGTGAAATCACCGGAGATGGCGTGAAGAACTTCATCGAAGGCCAGAAGGTTTTGCTCGAGATGGGAAAGCAACAGAATGAAATCTTGATGAACGGGGTGAAGGAGCGAATTCCAGACCAGCCCGTAGTCCATGCGCTGACCGATCTGCTGCGCCGCAGCGTAGAGACCTTTATTCACATGCAGGAGGAGTATCTGAAGATCGCGGGCAAACAGACCCACGCGTGGCTGGAATCGGCCAAGGCGGGTAAGCCGTATCAACCGGAGCAGTTGGTGGAGTTGACGCGCGAAAGCATG
Source organism: uncultured Acidobacteriaceae bacterium (assembly GCA_963710965.1). Classification (GTDB taxonomy): domain Bacteria; phylum Acidobacteriota; class Terriglobia; order Terriglobales; family Acidobacteriaceae; genus Sulfotelmatobacter. Next base: position 87,085 of record CAVQCP010000051.1, read on the forward strand.
GAGAACTTTGTCGCGTCGCAGAAGCGCTTCCTCGATGTGATCGCCGACGAGACCGCCAAGGCGACCAGCGGAAAACACACTAATGGCGCCGGGAAAAAACCGACCGAACTCGCCGAGCTGGCGCAGAAAGCGACCGAGTCGTTCCTGGAAGCGCAGAAGAAACTGCTCGACCTTGCCGGACGCCAGGTGAATGCCAACATGAAAACCGCTGGCAAGACGCTCGAACTCTTACGGCCTTTTCCGTTTCTGCCAGTCAGCGAACTCACCAAGGAGGCGGTCAAGAGTTACGTCGATGCGCAGAAGGAATTGATCGAAGTGATCAACTCTCCCTTACGCTCGAAGGAGGTTGCGAAGGTCGATCATCGCGTCCGGAAGCCGGCGAAGAAAGCGAAGGCCGCGGCCGCCTAGGACATGGAAGGGGACGACTTGAGCGGCGATCGCGCGATGCCCGATGTTTTATGGCGCCGCGCAATGAGCCATTCGTTTTCGACTTGATCGCCATTGCATCCGCTTTCGGTGGCAGTGTTGCCGTACTTCGCCTGATTGAAAAGGGGTATGGCGTGGCCGTAATGGAGATGGGGCGCCGCTGGACGCCCCATTTTTTCTGCGCATTAGTTTGGTCGACCCATCGCTGGCTGAGCGCGCCATCAGCTTTATTCTTCCCGCTCCGACCCCGGCTTAGAACAGAGTGATCGAGACCGCCGCGGTCCCGCGGCCGGTGTCCACGCCATTCCAAGTCACAAAGAATCTTCACAAATCACACGAAGAAGAGTGCTTGCAGTCACTCAAGAGCGTGACCGGCGATGCAGACCTGCTCCTGGCGGAGTTCTAACTTATTAACCGAGGTTGCCCTTAGAGAGTCGCACAGGCAACCGTCCACCGCAGCAAGAGGTTGTCATGACTTTCCTGGAATGGTCAAAATCCAATGTGGACTATGGGCGGAAGCTTGTGAATTCCGCAGTCGAAGGCGCGCGAATCGGGGAAGGCGAATTTTCACGCGAGCCGCTTTCTTCGCCGTGCTTCGGCGAGGCCGCCCAGCGCGCGGTGTGTCCCGCGGTCATCGGCCTCTGCCTGGGTGCATTGGGCGGGTACCTGGGGGATGAGCGCCGGTCCGCCAGCAAGGCTGTCATCTGCGGATTTCTCGGTGGTGTAATCGGCTTTGGCGCCGGCGTGCTTTGGGACAGCCGGCATTTCACTGCGCGTGTCGCATCGAGCGCGTGGAAGAACATTGAAAAAACTCGCGACGAACGTTGGTTCGAAAAGAACCCGATCGACTACGCGTAGGGGAGCGTGGAGATGGGCGTCCGCCCATCTTGTCAAATGCAACGGAGGCAGCGATGGCTACCATTGGAGCACCCGATGTGAAAGATCGAGTTCAAATCCCGCTTGCCGTGGAAAGCCTTAGTCCCCAACGCATCGCTTATCTCGAAGGACTTGTGAGCCAGGCGAAAACCGCCGCCGCCGTCTTCACTCAATTTAGCCAGGAAGATGTCGATCGCATCGTTAAGCCCATGGTTCTGGCTGGCCTCGAACAGGCGCAACATCTCGCCCGCCTGGCAGTGGAAGAAACCAAGCTCGGGGTGATGGAAGACAAGGTCATCAAGAACATGGTGGCCAGCGAGTTTGTCTACAACTACATCAAGGACAAGCGTACGGTCGGCGTGATTCGGGAACTTCCCGAGCGCAATCTGGCGGAGATCGCCGAACCCATCGGAGTTCTCTTCTCGCTCACCCCCATTACAAATCCAACCTCGACCGTGTTGTTCAAATGCATTCTCGCGATCAAGACGCGAAACACCGTGGTTTTCAGCCCGCACCCCAAGGCTTGGCGATGTTGCGCCGAAACCGTGCGCATCATGCTGGAAACCGCAGTCAAGCATGGCGCGCCTGAGGGAGTTTTCACCTGCCTGGAATCTCCTACGATTGCGGATAACACTTACCTGATGCGGCACAAAGATGTCGGCTTGATCGATGCCACCGGTGGACCCGGTGTGGTCAAAGCTGCGTACAGCTCGGGGAAACCTGCGCTAGGAGTGGGAGCCGGGAACACGCCGGTCTACCTGGAAAAAACTGCTGACCTGAATACGGCAGTGGTGGACATCATCATTTCCAAAACGTTTGATAACGGCACCATTTGCGCCTCCGAACAGACGGTCGTAATCGACGATGAGATTTACGACGCGGCACTGAAAAAATTTGCCGACCTCGGCGCGCATCTCTGCAACGAGAAGGAAACCAAGCTGCTCGAGCGGACAGTGATCGATCCCGAAACCGGGTTTATGCAGCCTCTCGCCGTCGGTCAAAAAGCTACCGACATCGCGCGCTTCATTGGGCTTTCGGTGAAGCCGGGCACCAAGCTGTTGATCGCGCCGATCCAGGGAGTGGGGCGCGAACATCCGCTTTCGGCCGAAAAGTTATTTCCTGTGCTCGCCGTCTACCGAGCGAAATCTGTGGCCGAAGCGCTGCGCGTCTGCGTTGACGTAAATCATGCCGGAGGGCTGGGGCACACCGCAGTGATTTTCTCCCGTAATGATCAGGTGATCCGCAAGTTTGGCGAGGTGATCAACGCGGGGCGGATCATCGTAAATTCGCCCGGCTCGATCGGTGCGCTGGGCGCGGTTTACAACGATCTGGTCCCCACATTTTCGTTCGGCTGCGGAACCGGCGGGGGCAATAGCACCACCGACAACGTCAACATTTATCACTACCTCAACATCAAGCGCATGGCGCGGAGGACGCAGAACCATATGTGGTTCCGGGTTCCGAATCAGATTTACTTCAACCTGAACGCGGTGGAAAATCTCGGTCACTTCCCGTCGCAATCGACCGTCATTGTAACTTGTCCATCGCTCGAACAAATCGGGCACGTCGATATCGTCCGGCGCCACCTCTGCCCCAAGACTCGCGTTCATATTCTGGTCATTCCTGACGCTGAGCCGGAGGTCAAGGTGATTGCGCAAGGAGTGGAGGAACTCAAGTTTTACCAGGCCGACCAGATTATCGCGCTCGGCGGTGGATCGGTAATCGACGCGGCCAAGATCATGAAGCTCAAGTATGAATCACCCGAGGCCGACCTGGAATATCTGGCCGCACCTTTTCTTGATCTTCGCAAGCGTGTGGTCGAATATCCTACGGAGAAGCTCACCCATGCGCGACTGATTGCGATCCCGACCACCTCCGGCACTGGCAGCGAAGTCACTCCGTTTGCAGTCCTCAAAGACCAAGAGCGGGGGCGCAAGGTCACCCTTGCCGATTACACACTCACTCCTGATGTGGCCATCGTCGATCCGCAATTCGTAATGTCGATGCCGAAAGGATTAACTGCGGACACGGGAATCGATTGTCTGACGCACGCGCTCGAAGCTGGAGTTTCCAGTTACGCCTCGGCTTACACGGATTCGAATGCCATGCAGGCGATCCGGCTGGTATTCAAATATCTCCCGGTCGCGTATGAAAGTCCCCGGGATGAGGAGGCGCGCAGCATGATGCACAACGCGGCCTGCATCGCCGGGATGGCATTCTCCAACGCCTCCGTCGGTGTGAATCACGCGCTCGCCCACGCTTTCGGCGCGCGCTTCGGCGTGGCCCACGGGCGCGCTAACGCATTGATGTTGCCGCACGTCCTCGCATTCAATGCCGCGGTTCCTGCGAAGTTCATGCCGTCGCCTTACACCCAGGGATTTGTAGCGCACCACAAGTACGCGATGGTGGCAGACCTGCTAGGTCTGGGTGGCGATTCGGTCGATGAAAAGGTCAAGAATCTCATCGCGGCAACAGAGAAATTGCTCGATCAGCTCGGATTTCCGAAATCCATCGCCGAACTGGGGATCTCGAAAGCGGAGTTCGAACGCGCAGTTCCGGAGCTGGCAGAGATCGCCTTTGCTGATCCTTCATGGCGGTCGAATCCGCGCATGCCCCTGCTGAGCGAACTGAAAGAACTCCTCTGGAAGGCGTACGAAGGACGCGGCTTGGCGAAGTTGGCACGCGTAGCCGAGGAACAACCAGTCTAAGAACGGTGGCGCATATGACGGCTGTGTTGCTGAACGTTGACGTTTATAAAGATGGAATCGTTCCCGCCCTGAAAGAAGCCGCCAGGGATTTAGACAAGGCGCAGGGCGAAATTGTTTTGGATTTTTCTTCCTTGCGCCGCATCGATTCGAGTGGCTTACGCGCGCTAGCCGAATTCGCGCAACAAGCTGAGGAGAAATCCGCCAAAGTCGTAATACGGGGCGCCCATATCGATGTCTACAAAGTGCTTAAGCTGATGAAACTCACGCGGCGATTTTCCTTCATCAACTGATGCGCCGCGCGGCCGGACGAATGCACAGGAGTTGTGATGCACCACCACCCACAGAGCGACCGTCTTTCCTGGGGCGATACCGTGTTCCTGCATCTGGAAAGAGAAGGCATGCCACTCAATGTGGCTAGCGTATGCATCTTCGATGGCGAGGTTCATTTTGAGGATTGCGTCAAATTTGTCGAATCGAAATTGCCCCTCCTGCCGCGCTATCTGAAACGAGTCGTGCCCGCGCCCTTCGGCTTTGGCCTGCCCAGTTGGGAGTACGATCCCGAGTTCGACCTGCGACGGCACCTGCGCGAAATAACTCTGCATCATGGCACCGACACCGAGTTAAACGCCGTCGCGGCCAAGCTTTTTGGCACGCTGATGGACCGGCAACATCCCTTGTGGGACATCACGGTGGTGCATGGGCTGAAGGGATCTCGCTTCGCTATCATCATCCGCCTGCATCACTGCCTGGCCGATGGCATTGCCGGCGTGGGCATCATGAATGCGTTGCTGGATGCCAGTCCCGATGCGCCGCCTCTACACAGAAAACCGCTGAAGTTGAAAGTCCCTGCGCCACGTGACCCATTGACTTCGCTCACTACTGGATTCGTAGATTCGTACTCGGATTTCGTGAAACGAATTCTTTCCGCCCTGTCGGATCTGCTCAGCATGGCCGAGCGCGCCGGCGCGAATGGAAGCACTGTGGCCAGCGATGAGATGGTGAGATTGCTTCCGGAAATTTCGGCCTTTACCGGTCGTCTGCGCTTCAATGTCCTGTATCGAGGACCGCAGAAGTTCGCCCGCACTGAAATTTCCCTGGCGGAGGTCAAACGCATTCGCGTAAAAAGCGGCAGCAGCGTGAACGACGTCATCCTGGCCATGGTCACCGCAACCATTCGCCGCTACTGCGAGCTGCACGGCGACCGGGTGAGAGGAAAATTGCTGCGCATCATGGTTCCGGTGAATCTGCGCGGAGCTGGCGGTGTCAACGAATGGGGAAATCGGATTTCCCTGGTGCCGGTGACCATTCCGCTGGATATTCGCTCGCCGAAGAAATTACTGGCCGCCGTGCACGAGCGGACAGAGTTTCTAAAGCGCATGCATGCCGCGGAACTGGTCAGTCTGGCAGGGGGCCTGATCGGAATGTTTCCCACCTCTCTCCAAGGCATGGCTGGACCGCTGATGAGCCAGTTGCCCGTCACGCCTTTCAATATGGTTTGCACCAATGTGCCCGGGCCGCAGTTTCCTCTTTATCTTCTCGGGTACAAGATGCTGCAGTGCTATCCGTATGTTCCGGTGGGGGGCGAGATGGCGGTCAACTGCGCCATTCTGAGCTATGACGGCATGGTTTACTTCGGCTTCAGCGGCGATGCGCATGCGGCGCCTGATTTGAGAATTCTGCAGAAATTGCTGCAGACAAGTTTTGTGGAGTTTCGAGATTCGGTTGGAATGGCGCCTTCTCAGAAAAAGACGGCACAGAAACGCCCGCGTCAGAAATCGGGAGTGAACCAAACCTGCGTAACCGACGGCAATTCCTCGGTGGGCTCCGCTCCCGTCACTAAAAGTTTGTCCTTACTCGATTCGAAACGGCAACCAGAACCAACATTAGCCAATGAACAGGAGAATCCCCGGGAAAAAGTCAGCGTAGCGTAGGTCAAGCAATCCAGGGGGGTAGACCGTGGTGGGAACCTATTCACCCGCACAGATCGCAGAGTGGCTGGTGCCCAGCCACAACTTGTTTCTAGCCGTCCACGTTCTTGGCGCGGCATGCTTTACTTACATCGCGGCCAAGCGTCTGGTGCCGCTGCTTCGAGCCGAGCGGGACTCGCGTTTCGATCGTCCTTTGACCCGCCTGCGTAATGTCATCAAGTTCTGGCTCGGGCAGTGGAAACATCCGCGCTACAAATTTGCGGGAACCCTCCACATCCTTATATTTGCCGGATTCATTCTGCTGGCAGCTCGCGCTTTCACGCTTTTGATTGTCGGGGTCTCTGAAAACTTCGTGATGCCGGGCCTTTCCGGTCACCTCTACGACTGGCTCACCGATTATGCGGCGACCGTTGTCTTCCTCTGCATGATTGTGGCGGCAATTCGACGGCTTGTGTTTAAGCCCGCTCGCTATGAAGTACCGGCAAAGTATGGCAAAGGTCATCGCGCCGATGCCGTCTTCCTCCTGGCTCTGATTGCGCTCCTGATGTTGGCCGACAGCGTGTTTTCAGCCAGTAATGCCGCAGGGCACCTGCAGCGAGGTCAGTCCACCGAAGCGTTGGCCTTCCTGTCGCTGCCATGGCTCTTCCAAATCGCGTTCGCATCCTTGTCCATATCCGTGGGGACGTTGTGGTTCCTCAATATCACCGCCTATCTCGTGCACGCAGTGACCTTTTATTTCTTATTGTGTTATCGACCGTTCGGAATTCAGTTCCACGTGGAGACCTCGCTGTTCAGCGTTTACTTTGCAAAGCTGCAGCGCGGGGCTGTAAAGCCGGTGCGCTGGGGAGTTGATGACGAACATTTGGAACAAGTGAGATCGTTCGGGGTGAAGAAGTTCGAAGATTTCACCTGGAAGCACATGCTCGATTTCTATTCCTGTGCTGACTGCGGGCGATGTGCCGACAACTGTCCGGCAAACGCCGCGGGACGGCCATTGGCGCCGCGCTTTTTCACGACCAAAGCCAGAGACTACGCCTTCGAACACTATCCCGTTCTCGGCCGCCCTAAGGAGAGTCCGCCACTCATCGGCAGCATTTATTCCGAGGATGAAATCTGGTCTTGCACTACCTGTGGGGCCTGCGAAGAAGAATGCCCGCTGCTCATCGAGTACGTCGATAAGATCGTCGATCTGCGCCGTGGCATGATCGACGACGGAAACGTACCCCAATCTCTTCAGAAGCCTTTGAAGGCGCTCGAAAGCCGTGGCAATCCTTACGGCAAGATGCAGAAGAAAAGATGCGATTGGGCTCGGGCTGCGGACTTCCAGCAGACTTCCAAAGTCATGCTTCTCGACGGCAAGAACCGCGCCGACACGCTCTATTTCGTCGACAGTATCACTTCTTACGATGACCGGATGCAGTCCATCGGCCGGTCCACGGCAAGAATTCTGAGTCAGATCGGGGAGAACTTCGCAATTCTCGGCGCCGCAGAAAAAGACAGCGGCCACGAAGTCCGCCGCTTCGGCGAAGAGATGCTGTTCTTGGCCCTGCGCCAGCACAACACCGACGCCATCCAGGCTTCGGGAGTGCGCCGCATCATCACCGCCGATCCACACGCCTACAACGCTCTCAAGCACGATTACAAAGACATTCCGCCGGTCGAACACATCAGCCAGGTAATCAGCCGGGAAGTGGCGGCGGGAAAGATCCAGTTCAAGCCAGTCGAAAACGACCAGAACGTGTACGTCTACCACGACCCCTGCTATCTGGGACGTCACAACCAAATCTATGACGAGCCGCGTGCTGTGCTCGATGCGATTCCTGGATTGAAGCGAGTGGAAATGAAGCGCTCGCGCGATCGCTCCTTCTGCTGCGGCGGCGGCGGATTGATGCTGTTCTACGAGCCGAAAGAAGAACAGCGAATGGGCGTGCTGAGAGTGCGGATGGCCGCCGAAGCGGGGGCCAACGTGATCGTGACCGCATGCCCGTTCTGCATGGCCAATCTCGAAGACGCGATCAAAGTGGCGGGATTCGAAGGCAAGATGTCCGCCATAGATCTAACGGAACTCGTGGACCAGAATATCGTGCCGCAAAACAGCGGCCAGGAAGCCGAAACAGAAAAATTAGATCAGCAGTTTGCGGAGGTGGAATGTGGAAATTCTAGTGTGTGTACGAAGAGTACCTGACACTTCGGAAAACGAGATCGCGCTCAACCGCGCGGAAAGCGACATTGAGCGCGTAGATTTGGTTTATTCCATCAATGAAGCGGACAACTATGCGGTTGAAGAGGCATTGCGGATTCGCGACCACGCAGGCGGCAATGTCACCGTGGTGACGGTCGGCGTAGATGAAGACGAAGAGATTCTGCGCCGTGAACTGGCGATGGGTGCGAATCACGCGGTGCTGATTTCCGATGACGCCTTCAGTGGGTCCGACGGCAAAGGCATCGCCACCATCCTCAAAGCCTTCGTGCAGCAAGGTCACTATGACGTGATCCTGACCGGCGTTCAGGCTGAGGACGGCGCGGCTCAGGTCGGTGGAATGCTGGCGGCAATGCTCGACTACCCATTTGCGTCACTGGTGAATTCAATCACCGTGCAAGACGGGAAGTTGATCGTGGGCCGCGAAATCGAAGGTGGAAATCGCGAGATGAACGAGATCGATCTGCCTTGCGTGCTCTCGATTCAGACCGGAATCAACGAACCGCGTTATGTCGGGATGCGCGGCATCCGGCAGGTCGCGTCCATTCCCATCCCCACTCTCGGGGCGACGGACATTCACCTTGATAAGCGGACGGCAGGCGCAGCCGCAGCGAAAGTGAAGCGTCTCGGTTACTTCATTCCTGCGTCAACTGCCGCAGCCGAAATTCTACGCGGCAGCCGGGAAGAAAATGCAACCAGAGTTCTTGAGTTGGTAGCAGCGAAGGGAGGGCTGAAATAATGGCTCGCATTTTTGCCTACATCGCACACAAAGGCGGAGTGGTTGACGATTCCGCCTACGAACTGGCCGCTGCCGCGAAAAAGATCGATGCGAATGCGTCGTGCACTGCGATCCTCACCGGTTGGGGGTGGGATCTCGATGCCGCGTGCAATTCGCTCTCCTCTTCTTTCGAGGAGAGTTGGAAAGTTGCCAACCCGGCTCTCGCGTATCCCAATGCCGAATTGGTTCGGCACGCACTCATTCAACTTCTGCCGGCCAACAATATCCTGCTGGTCGCTCATGATCACTTCGGAATTGATCTCTCCCCCGGCCTTTCGATCCAGTTGAATTCTGCTTTTGTCTCCGACGTAGTAAAAATCGATGCGTTGGAAGATAACTCACTCCAGTTGGTGCGGCAGGAATTCGGCGGACAAGTCAGTGCACACGTGCGTTGCGACGTTTCATCCGGCGCCGTAATCAACATCCGCCCGGGCGCTTTCAAGCCGCAGCCGAGCACACCAAGCTTCAGCGTGTTCGTCGATAAGTCATCGGCGATTGGAGTTATTACGACCCGACGCCGCTATCTCGAAACCATCGCGGCCGAGGCCGGCGCAGTCGACATCACCAAGCACAGCGTACTGATCTCCATCGGACGTGGCATCCAGGACAAAGATAATGTTGGGCTTGCGGAAGAGCTTGCAGAAGCGCTGGGCGCAGCGGTGAGTTGCTCGCGGCCCGTCGTCGATGCCAAGTGGATGGAGAAATCGCGGCAGGTCGGGTCGTCGGGAAAAACCGTAAAGCCGAAAGTTTATCTGGCTTGCGGCATCAGCGGCGCCTTCCAGCATCTGGCCGGCATCAAGGGAAATCCCTTCCTGATCGCGATCAACAAGAATCCCAAGGCCCCCATCTTCCGGGTGGCCGATGTAGGCATCGTCGATGATGTGCTCGAGTTCTTGCCCGAGTTGACCACCCAAGCCCAAGAAATGCGCGGTCTTGCCGCGAAGTGAGGTTGTACTCATGCTTGCACACAAAACACTGAAACTGAGCATCAAGTCTCTCAAGGAATTTGCCAGGAAGCGCCTGCCGGATGATGTGCTGATCGATCTCGACGCCCGCGACGAGTGTCCGCTGGAAATCGTGCGTGACATGTGCAGCCCCGACAAGCTCGGTATTCAGCTGCTCTTTATTCCCGAAGAGTTTGGCGGCATGGGCGGCGGCACCTTCGATGTCTACTGCATTTGCGAAGAGATGGCGCGCATCGATCTCGGAATCGCCACATCGGTGCTCGCGACTTTTCTGGGTAGCGATCCAATCACGGTAGGCGCCACTCCCGAGCAGAAGAATCTCTGGCTCGGTCGCATTGCCGACGAAGGATTGTTGTTCGCCTATGGCGCTACTGAACCGGAAGCAGGCAGCGATCTCGGCGCTCTTCGCACCACGGCTGATCCAGTTTTAGAGGACGGTCGCGTCCTCGGCTACAAGATCAACGGCAATAAACAATGGATCAGCAATGGCGGCGTGGCTGACGCTTACACGGTTTTGGCAATCACGCCCGCAGGTCCAAGTTGGTTCATCGTGGAAAAAGATGCAAAAGGTTTCACCCACGACCAGCCGGAGGATAAACACGGCATTCGCCTCAGCAACACTGCGGCGCTCGCCTTCAACGATGTTTACGTCGATGCCGATCGCCTGGTCGGCAGGGTAGAAGGCCAAGGGCTCAATCAAGCGCAAGCCGTCTTCGGTTACACGCGCCTGATGGTAGCGGCGTTTGGTCTGGGCGCGGGATGGGCTGCGCTCGATCGCGCCATCCCGTACTCGACGAAACGCATCCAGGCCGGATCGCCGCTCTCAGAAAAGCAAGGCTACACGCACAAATTAATCGTGCCCCACGTCGCGCGACTCGAAGCTGCTCGCGCCTACATGGAGCAAACCGCCGAGCGCATCGATGCCGGAGAAGGCAGCCTGAACACAGAAGGTGCGATTGCGAAATATATGGCGACCGAGGCCGGAAACCAGGCTGCCGACGCCAGCATTCAGGCTCTGGGCGGTTACGGTTACACGCACGAATACATGGTGGAGAAGATCAAGCGCGACGTGCGCATCACTACGATTTATGAAGGCACGTCCGAGATTATGGAGATGACCATCAGCCGCGATCGTTGGCAACTGCATTTGAAGACACGCGGGCAGCACTATCACGAGCGCGCGCGCGAATTGGAGGCTCTGCATGCTCGTCACCCCAGCGTGGGCGCGGACATCGCGGCCCTGGCGCATCACGCACTCGCGGAAATCATGGAAAAAGCACGCATCGCGCGGCTCACCCGGTACCAGCACATCCTGCTCCGGTTGGGCGAGTGGATTGCTTATGCCGAGAGCGCAGGCAGCCTGGCTCGCCGTGCTGCGCTTCATGCCGAAAGCAAGCTGAACGAGAAAGCCAATCGTCGCTTTGATGCGACGGCGCTGGCGGCGTTGAGCCGGATTTTCGCGCGCGAGGCCGCGCTCAAGGTTGCGGAAGAAGGTATGCGTTGGGTCATTGGAGCTGGCGGCGTGAACGATGACCTGTCTGGCTTCGAAAGCAGTCTAGGCTTGTCTGCGGTTCACCGGGCTCAGGCCGGTCTGATTCTTGACATGGATTCAATAGCCAACGTCCTCTATGCGCGTACGGCGAAGCCCGCACTCGCTGCTTAATCTCTCTGCGGAAGCGCGGCGACGCCGGCTTTTTTATATGCAACCTCTCAGGTTGCACAGGAGTTCGTCATGATGGTCGAAGATACGGCACATCGAGCTATCGCGATTGTAGGGGCGGGAGCCATTCTGCCCGATGCTCCGAATGTTGCAGCCTTCTGGCACAACGTGAGGAGCGGCCGCTACAGCATCACTGAGGTTGAGCGTGACCGCTGGGATCCGTCACTTTATTATGACCCCGATCCCACCGCTCCAGATAAAACCTACTCGAAGATCGGCGGATGGGTGCGGGATGAGGTATGGGATCCGATGAAGTGGCATTTACCCATTCCGCCGAAGGTTAGCGACGCCATGGATCCGGCCCAGAAGTGGGCGATCGCGGCCACCCGGGAAGCTCTGGAAGATTATGGTTATCCCAGGCGCCCGCTGGATCCGGATCGCGTTGCTGTGATCTTGGGTAACGCGATGGCGGGCGAGAAGCACTATCTCACCGCACTGCGCGTGCACTTTCCCGAATATGCCCGCGAGTTGGCTGAGATCGGCAGCTTCGCTGCGCTGCCCGAGGCGATCCGCGACGAAATTACCCGCGAACTTCACGACCGGATCGGCAAGCGCCTTCCAGCAATTACGGAAGACAGCATGCCCGGTGAATTGGCCAACTGCATTGCAGGACGTATCGCAAATATCTACAACTTCCACGGTCCCAATTTTGTGTGTGACGCTGCGTGCGCATCGGCGATGGCGGCGATTAGCGCGGCCGCCCAGGGTTTGATCGAAAATAACTTTGATGCGGTGGTCACGGGCGGCATCGACCGCAACATGGGAGTGCAGACCTTCGTTAAGTTCTGCAAGATCGGCGCGCTCTCCGCGACGGGAACTCGGCCTTATGCCGAAGGGGCTGACGGATTTGTGATGGGCGAAGGCGCCGCAATCTTCCTGCTCAAGCGCTTGGCGGATGCCGAACATGACGGAGACAAGATTTACGCAGTGCTTCGAGGAATCGGTGCATCAAGCGATGGCAAGGGAAAAGGAATTACGGCGCCGAATCCGGTTGGTCAGAAATTCTGCCTCGAGCGCGCGTGGCAAAATGCCGGTCTCTCGCCCGCCACCGCGACCTTGATTGAGGGTCACGGCACCTCTACTCGCGTCGGCGATGTGGTCGAAGCGCACAGTGTGACCGATCTGCTCAGCAGTCACCATCTTTCGTTTCACTCGGTGGCGCTGGGTTCGGTCAAGTCGAACATCGGTCATCTCAAGGGAGCGGCAGGAGCGGCGGGGCTGGTGAAAACCATGTTGGCGCTTCGCGACAAAGTGTTGCCGCCCAGCGTGCATTGCGAACATCCCAGCCCAGATATCGATTTTTCTCACTCGCCGTTGTACGTCAATACCGAGTTGAAAGAGTGGGCAGCGCCGGCCGAAACTCCGCGGCGCGCCGGAGTGAGCGCCTTCGGTTTCGGAGGCACCAACTTTCATCTCGTGCTCGAAGAGCACATTCCCCATCGCCTCACTGGAAATGGAAAACGATCTGTTGCTGTTAACCTTCCCCCTGAAACTTCGATCAACGAGGTTTTTATGAACGCGAAGAAAACGTTCGCGGCTCCGGCGTTGCCCGGCTCCGCATCTTCATCTTTGTCTATTTGCAAGTCGCCGTTGCGCGGAGCACTGGTGATTGGTGCCCCGTCAGAGGCCGCACTCGTTGAACGTCTGCACGCTGTAATAAAGGATGTAGAAAACGGCTGCTTCCCGCCGCCAGCCGCGCCGACTGAATCTGACTTGCGCTCGCCCGAGCGGCTGGCGATCGACTATGCCGATGCTGTCGATCTGATCGAGAAATTAACCAAGGTACTGAAGGCTTTTGCGGCGAAGCAGGCGATTGCCTGGAAAGCTCTGCGCGCACAAGGCATCTTCCGCGGTCAAGGCCCCGCTCCCAAGGTGGCTTTCCTTTACACCGGTCAGGGGTCGCAGTACGCGAACATGCTGCGGACGCTGTACACCACAGAACCGATCGTCGCTGAGACTTTCGCCCAAGCCGATCACGTAATGACGCCCTTGCTCGGCAAGCCCCTGACCGACTTTGTTTTCGTCGACGAGAGCGACCCCGCCGCGGTAGCGAAGGCCGACGAAGACCTGCGCCAAACCGCGATTACCCAGCCGGCGGTGTTGGCGATTGATCTCGCGCTCACCCGACTCTTGGCCGCGTATGGCGTTGTGCCCGATTTTACGATGGGCCACAGCCTGGGCGAATACGGAGCGCTCGTTGCCTCCGGCGCATTGCCCTTCGAAGACGCACTGGAAGCGGTCAGCGCCCGCGGTCGAGGCATGACCCGTGTCGCTGTCTCCGACAAAGGCAAAATGGCGGCCGTGTTTGCGCCGCTGAACGAAATCGACCGAATGTTGAAGGCGGTTGACGGCTACGTTGTGATCGCCAATATCAACAGCGATCATCAAGCTGTCATTGGCGGAGCCAGCAACGCCGTCACCCAGGCGATCGAGCTTTTTAGAAAAGCCGGCTATGAGGTCGCCGAGTTGCCGGTCAGCCATGCCTTCCATACTTCGATCGTTGCAGCGGCCAGCGAACCCTTGCGTCACGAACTGGAGCGGCTGCGCCTGCAGTCGCCATGCCTGCCCATCGTCACCAACGTCACCGGCGAGTTTTACCCCACCGGTCCTGGAGCCGCGCCCGAAATGCTGGATCTTCTCGCCAAGCAGGTTGCCTCTCCAGTGCAGTTCGTGAAAGGACTGCACACCCTATACGACGCCGGGGCTCGCATCTTCGTGGAGGTTGGACCCAAGAAAGCTCTTCAAGGATTTGCCGAAGATGTCCTCGCCCCGCGCGGGGATGTGGTCACGCTCTTCACGAATCATCCCAAGTTTGGCGATATTCTTTCGTTCAACCAGGCGCTGTGCGGCCTGTATGCGGCTGGACTGGGACGCGGCATGGCGGCCGTTTCGGCTGACAGGGCATCCTCGTTTACTCCTGCACCATCCCCATCGGAGCTATCGAAGCCGGTTGCAATGCACGCTTCCACGCCCCACACTTCCGCGTTGCCAGTTCAGCATGCAAACGACAATCACTACGCGGAACTTGGCCACTTCTTCGCCGAGGTTCTCGATCGCGGCTGGCAAATGCATCGCGGGGAAAATCGCGCTCCGGCTGCCGCCCCCGTGGTGATTACCGGCGCGGCTCTGGGTTTGCCGGGGACGGCGCACATCTTCGACGATGAAAATATTGCCCGCATTCTGCGTGGCGATCAGTTTATCGATCTCATTCCCACCCGCTTCCGCCGCGCCATGCTCGACAAGCACATCACCCGCCTGGTGAAGAGCGACAACGGTGGCGCGACGTTCGAAACCATTGACAACATGACGGAGGTCATCAAGCTGGCCGGCCGCGGAGGCTCCTTCGATCTCGAAAATGAATTCGGCATTACCGCGGATCGCACTGCTGCTCTCGATCGCGCCTCCCAACTCGCCATTGCCGCCGGCATTGACGCCTTGCGCGATGCCGGCATCCCGCTGGTCATGCGTTATAAAACCACGAGTAAAGGCACGCAGTTGCCCGATCGCTGGGCATTGCCCGATTTTTTGCGCGACTCCACTGGCGTCATCTTTGCATCGGCGTTCCCAGGCTATGACTCTTACGCCGATGAGATGGCGCGGTACTACGCGGATCATTCCCGCCGGGAGCAGTTGGGCCTGTTGGATAAGTTACTGGCGCGAGCTGTGAAGTCCAATGGTGATTCCGCTCTTGAGCAGGAAATTGAGCGCCAATTGGAAGACTTGCGTGACACCATTGAGAAAGAGCCGTATGTTTTCGACCGGCGCTTCCTGCTCAAAACTTTGTCCATGGGGCATTCGCAGTTTGCCGAGTTCATCGGAGCGCGCGGGCCCAACACCCAAATCAACTCAGCTTGCGCCAGCACCACGCAGGCGGTCGCGCTGGCGGAGGACTGGATTCATACCGGACGCTGCGCGCGCGTAATCGTCATCTCGGCCGATGATGTGACCTCAGACCACCTGATGGAATGGATGGGTGCCGGCTTCCTTGCCAGTGGCGCTGCCGCCACCGATGAAGTGGTGGAAGAAGCTGCGACTCCTTTTGATCGTCGCCGCCACGGCTTGATTGTTGGCATGGGGGCTGCCGCCCTGGTGATCGAGAGCGCCGGCGCAGCACGGGAACGCGGGCTTCAACCGATCTGCGAAGTGCTCGGCACGGTCTCCGCCAACAGCGCCTTCCACGGTACGCGACTCGATGTGGAACATATTGGGCAGATGATGGAAAACCTCATCTCCCAAGTCGAGGTGAGCAGTGGAATCTCTCGTTACCAGATTGCGGCTCATACCGTTTTCGTTTCCCATGAGACCTACACGCCGGCGCGCGGAGGCAGCGCCTCGGCGGAAATTAATGCGCTGCGCCGCGTGTTCGGCGGCGCTGCGGACCAGATTGTCATCGCCAACACCAAAGGCATGACTGGGCACGCCATGGCAACCGGCCTTGAAGATGTTTTGGCCGTGAAGGCGCTCGAGACCAGCCTCGTGCCTCCAGTGGTGAACTTTAAAGAGGTTGATCCTGAGTTGGGCACCTTGAATCTCTCTAAGGGCGGGGCGTATCCGGTGGAGTATGCCTTGCGCCTGGCGGCGGGCTTCGGTTCGCAGATCAGTATGGCATTATTGCGGTGGGTCGCGACCAGCGACAAGTCTCACCGCCGTCCCAATGCGTTGGGATATGGCTATCGAATCTTTGACCAGAACATCTGGAAGAATTGGCTAAGCCAGGTCGCAGGTCATCCCGCCGCGGATCTCGAAATTGTTCGCCGCACCCTGCGGGTTCCCGATCACAACGGCGCGGCTCGTTTCACTGATGTTGGGCAGCAGGAACTTCCGCAACCGGCCATAGGGCATCATTCGCCTGGCGCTGCTCCGTTGGCTGCGCCGCCCGGAGTTGCACCGAGTGCGACTATTGAAAATAGGGTCCAGCAGAAGTTTGAAGCCAAACCAGTTGTTTCTGAACCAATCCCAATAAACGCCGCTGTCGAAAATGATCCGGTGAAAGAACGGGTACTCGCGCTGGTGGCCGAAAAGACCGGCTATCCCGTGGATATGCTCGATCTGGATCTCGACCTTGAAGCCGACCTGGGCGTGGACACGGTGAAACAGGCCGAGGTGTTTGCCACGATCCGAGAAGCCTACGGCATTGCTCGCGATGACAAGATCAAGCTGCGCGAATTCCCCACTCTGGCGCACGTAATCCGCTTCGTATACGACCGGCGCCCGGAGCTTCGCAGCGCTTCCACGAGCGTCGCTCCACTCGGTCCTCCTCTAACTGTGCCATCGAAGCCGGCAACCGCGATGAACGAAGAAGTCGCAGCCAAAGCTAAACCTGCAGAGGCGGGAGCACTCTCCGCCGATTCGCTTGATGGGAATCGCGATCCTGTGAAAGACCGCATCCTGACGCTCATGGTGGAGAAAACTGGATATCCGCGAGACATGCTGGACCTCGATCTCGATCTGGAAGCGGATCTCGGCGTCGATACCGTCAAGCAAGCGGAGATGTTCGCGGCTATTCGTGAGATCTACAACATTCCGCGCGACGAGAATCGTAAGCTGCGCGATTATCCAACCCTGGCTCATGTAATCCGCTTCGTGTATGAGAAGCGTCCGGACCTGGCGGGAACGCCAGCGGAGACTCCGGCCTCGCCCGCTCTGCCTTCGCCATCAATCACCGCCAGCGAGCCAGTCGCGTTTAGTCCCGCTCACGAGCCGCCGCAGCAAGTCGATGATCCTATCCAGAAAACAATCCTCAGAATCATGGCGGAGAAGACTGGCTACCCGGAAGACATGCTGGACCTGGATCTCGACCTGGAGGCGGACCTCGGCGTCGACACGGTCAAGCAGGCGGAGATGTTCGCAGCCGTGCGCGCGGCTTACAACATTCCACGCGACGAGAACCTCAGACTGCGCGACTTTCCCACTCTCGCTCACGTCATCAAGTTCGCGCACGATCGGTCCCAGCGTACGACATCCACTCTCGACCAAACAACCGCGGAGGCATCACCCGCCTCTGGGCTCCAGTTGGCTGCGCCCATCGCAGCCAGTCTCGATGTCACGAATCGCATTCCCCGGCGGGTGCCCGTGCCAGTTCTACGACCGCCTCTTACCTTCTTTAAATCGACTGGCGTGAAATTGGAGCGCGGCAGCCGCGTCGTCGTGATGCCGGATCATGGCGGAGTGGCGGATGCATTGACCAAGCGCCTCCAGGCCATGGAGGTGGAAGTACTCAGCATCGAGGGTGCTCCCGATGTCGAGATGCTGACAACCCTGCTTAAGAACTGGCTGGCCGCCGGCGACATTCAGGGAGTCTACTGGCTGCCTGCGCTGGACGAGGAAGGAACGCTGCGCGAGCTCGATCTCGCGTCCTGGCATGAAGGCCTGCGCGTGCGGGTAAAGTCGCTCTATGCAACCATGCGCACTCTTTATGAACAGGTCGGCCGCCCCGGCACTTTCCTGCTGGCGGCGACGCGACTCGGTGGACAGCACGGCTACGACGAGGCTGGTGCAGTAGCTCCACTCGGCGGCGTTGTTGTGGGTTTTGTCAAAACTTACAAGCGGGAACGTTCGGACGCGCTGGTCAAAGCTCTCGATTTCGAATCGAATCGCGATGCCAACGAAGTCGCCGACCTGTTGGTTGAAGAAGCCAAGCTCGATCCGGGAGCGGTCGAAATCGGATACACGCGGGAACAACGTTGGACCGTTGGCCTCAAGGAGAATCCCTCTAACGACGGCCAGCCCGGGATGGCGCTTGATAAAGATTCCATCTTTCTGATCACTGGCGCGGCCGGCAGTATAGTCTCCGCCATCACCGCGGATTTAGCGGCCGCATCGGGCGGCACATTCTACCTCCTCGATTTGGTGCCGAAGCCCGATCCGGAGAGTCCGGACCTGAAGCGTTTTGTAACGGATAAAGAAAATCTCAAACGCGAGCTGTTTGCCAGAATCCAGGAGCGCGGGAAACGCGCAACTCCTGCTCTCGTCGAAAAAGAGCTGGCCAATCTCGAACGTGCACAGGCAGCGCAAAGCGCCATCGACGCAGTGCACGCGGCGGGTGGGACCGCACATTATTTCAGTGTCAATCTCTCCGATGCACCAGCGGTGGCCACCGTCATCGCAGACGTGCGGCGGCAGAGCGGACGTATCGATGTGCTGCTGCATGCGGCCGGAGTTGAACGCAGTCACCCGTTGCCGGATAAAACTCCGAAGGAATTTGATCTGGTATTCGACGTGAAGAGCGACGGCTTCTTCAATCTGTTGCACGCCATCGGTGATATGCCGCTCGCCGCCAGCGTGGTCTTCAGTTCGATTGCGGCGCGCTTCGGCAACGCGGGCCAGACCGATTACAGTTCCGCCAACGACCTTCTCTGCAAGATTACATCGAGCTTCCGCACTACTCGTTCCGCGACTCGCGGTATTGCCATCGATTGGACGGCGTGGGGCGGCATGGGCATGGCCACTCGCGGCTCGATTCCCAAGATGATGGAACTTGCCGGTATCGACATGCTCCCTCCCGAGGTTGGCGTGCCGATCGTTCGCCGCGAACTCACCACCGGAGCCACGCGCGGAGAAATTGTGATTGGGCAGCGTCTCGGCGTGCTCCTGAACGAATGGGATGCCACCGGTGGTCTTGCCGCTTCAGAAGCCACATCGGCTTGGAGTTCTTCCCCCCCGCCCGGGCCCATGGGGGGCAAGGTCGCCTCCGTCGACTATGACGGATACTCGATCGAGTCGTCACTGGACCCGGCGGTTCAACCATTTCTGCGCGATCACAAGATTGACGGCACGGCGGTGTTGCCCGCAGTGATGGGCATCGAAGCGTTCGCGGAAGCCGCCCGATGTTTTCTGCCCGCTTGGCAAGTGGAATCCGTTGAAGATGTAAACTTCCTCGCACCCTTTAAGTTTTATCGCGACGAGCCCCGGGACGTGCGCGTGGAAACGCGGATTCACCCGGCAGCAGGTCGTCTGCTGGCAGACTGCCGTCTGATCGGTTCTCGCCTTCTGCCCAATCAGGCCGAGGTGCAGCGGACAACACATTTCACGGCACGTGTGCGGCTCGCAAACCATCCCATCCAACCGCCAGCCTTGCGAGCTTTCGCCGCCCCGAGCGGAAGGTGTGTTGAATCTGCCGACATCTATTGCCTCTACTTCCACGGACCCGCTTACCAGGTGATGGAGAAAGCCTGGTTTGATGGAAAGCGCGTTATCGGTTTACTGGCCAAGGGATTGCCTCCTAACCATCATCCGTCGGAATTACTCACGGTGATGGCGCCGCGGCTGGTTGAGCTTTGTTTTCAAACTGCCGGCCTCTGGGAGTTGGCCATGCAAGGCCGCATGGGGCTGCCGCGACAGATTCGTGAGGTATCCGTATTTCGACCGTCCAGCGCCGACGAACTCAACGCGGCGAGCAATCGGTTGTACGCCGTCGTCTCTCCTGACCCAGCGCAAGGAACTTTCGATGCGGAAGTTCTGGACTCCGAAGGAAATTGTTATTTGCGTCTCAACGGCTACCAGACCGTGACTCTCGCCGATGCCATCGATCCGGTGAGGCTCAAACCGCTGCAAGCCATCTTCTCAGAGGAGAGCATTCTGGTGGCCTAACGAATATCCCAGGCAGGCGCAGATCGATCCATCGAGGTGCTTATGCTGAACGATTTCAAACGCGTTGCCATTGTCAACCGCGGCGAAGCCGCTATGCGTTTTATTCATGCCGCGCGGGAGTATCGCCACGAACATGGCGTCGCGCTGCGCACCATCGCACTATTCACCGAGCCCGATCGTCGAGCCATGTTCGTCCGCGAAGCGGACGAGGCCATCTTGCTTGGCCCGCCCCAATCCATCGATCCGGCCACTAATCGGCTGCAGAGCAGTTACCTCGACTACAACCGGCTTGCCCAGGTGCTCACATCCGTCCGGGCGGATGCGGTATGGCCGGGATGGGGCTTTGTGGCCGGGCAGGCAGCATTCGCCGAACTTTGCAGCGAGATGGGAATTGTGTTCATCGGTCCGTCGAGTGAAGCCATGCATCGACTCGGCGACAAAATAGCGGCCAAAGCTCTGGCGGAGCAATTAAAGATTCCCGTGCTTCCGTGGAGCGGCGCTCCCGTCCAAAGCTTCGAAGAGGCGGAAGTGCATGCCGTGCGCCTGGGCTTCCCGCTGCTGATCAAAGGCGCGGCGGGCAACGGCGGCCGTACAACTCGCGTGGTCCATTCGGCGGCCCAACTCCCATACGCCTTGAAGAGCGCCCGGGCCGCGGCATTCAAGTCCTTCGGCGATGCAACCGTTTTTCTCGAACAACCGATGCAGCGCGTGCGCCACCTGGAGGTTCCAATCATTGCCGACCCCCTGGGGAATACCTGGGCTCTGGGTGTATGCGACTGCACCATCCAGCGGCGGCGCGAGCTCGTGCTCCAAGAATCTTCCTCTCCTGCCCTTTCTCTACAGGAAGAGGATGCGCTGCGCGAAGCCTCGATCCGGCTCGCCAAGGCCGCGGAGTACTGCAATGCCGGCACTGTGAATTTTCTCTACGACCCACAGGATCGGCAGTTTTTCTTTGAGGATGTGATCGTCCATTTGCATCCTGAACATGCCGTTACTGAATCCACCACCAACCTCGATCTCGTAAAACTTCAAATTCACATTGCCCATGGCGGGCTTCTTGATGGCGGGCCTCCGCGCTCCAGCGGACACGCGATTGAGGTTCGCCTCAACGCAGAGGATCCGGAGCACGGATTTATCGCAGCTCCGGGGACCATCGAACGGCTGCAAACTGTCACCGGGCCCGGCGTGCGCGTAGAGACTGGCTTCGCGGAAGGCGAAATCATTCCTGCGGAGTTCGATCCTCTCATTGCCAAGCTCATCGCGTATGGCCAAACCCGGGCTGAAGCTCTCTCCCGCTTGCAGCGGGCAATAGAAGACAGCATTGTGGTCGTCCGGGGCGGAGCCAGCAACCGGACATTCTTGCTGGATCTGCTGCGCCGGAGCGAGTTGCATGACGGGCAAACCGATATTTTATGGCTTGATCAGTTGGCTGCGGCGGGCGGTCATCTCTCCAGCGAGTACGACGACGTCGCGCTAATCCAGGCTGCGATCGATGCTTATGATGCGGAGTTACGCGTGGAGCAGGCGCAGTTTTATTCGTCGGCGGCGCGCGGTCGGCCGCGCGTAAGTAGTGAGGCCGGCCGCACCATTGGGCTGCGCTTCCGCGGGCAGCTTTATCGAGTGAAGATTCAGCGGGTGGGTCCACAGGATTACCGGCTCGAGGTCGACGGAACAGAGATCGATTGTCACAGCGACCGGCGCGATCAGTTCGAGTCGTGGCTCACGCTATTTGGACGACGGTTTCATATCGTCTGCATCGCCCAGGGCGTCGCATCCAGGATTGAAGTCGATGGAGTGCTTCACCAGGTCGACCGGGACGATGGCGGAATCGTGCACGCGCTTGCGCCCGCCGTCGTAGTTTCGGTCGCGGTGAAGCCCGGGGATATGGTGGCAGCGGGCGATCGCTTGGCCGTGGTCGAGGCCATGAAAATGGAAACCCAGGTGGTGGCTCCATTTTCCGGCAGAGTGCGGGAAGTCATGACCATAGCGAATGTGCAAGTGGATACTGGCGCTCCTCTGGTTCAAATCGAGGCCACCAGCAGCGAACCCGCCAACGAGAGTGGAGAGCGGGTGGTGTTCGGAGCATCCCAGATCGGCTCTGAAAAGGCGGAAGCTGGGCGATCCATATGTATGGAGAATCTCAAAGAGCTTCGCCAACTCATGCTGGGTTTCGATCTGGACGCCGCGAAAAGCGCCCGCCAACTGGCGGAATGGAGCCAGGCCTGCCCCGCAGACAGCCAGGAAATAACAGCGACAGAGAACGAGATCCTGGAAATTTTCGTGGATATCTGCGCGCTCTTCCAGCGGGAGCCCGAGATCGATCATCGCATCGCCGGCGAAGAGCCCAGCGCGGAGGCATATTTCTTTTCCTATTTACGAATGATCGAAACCAAGGGCAGAGGGCTTCCCCACGCCTTCGTCGAAACGTTACGGCGAACTCTGGCTCATTACGACGTTCCTGACTCTCGAGCCTGCGCCACAATTGCGAGAGAGCCTGCTGTGGATTTGCAAATCCCACCAGCGGATGGAGCAACAAACCGCCTTCATCCTGAACATCCTCGAGCGACGATTGCGCCACACCCAGGAACCGGTCGCGCGCGCGAACGGCTCCTTTCGAACCCTTCTCGATCGCATGATTGCCCTCACTCACCAGCTTTGTCCTTCGGTGAGCGATCTGGCCCGTGAGCTGAGTTATCGCTACTTCGATCAGCCGGTGTTTGAGCGGGCCCGAAACCAGGTTTACGACGAAGCCGAAAGCCATCTTGACCGGCTGGCTAAACATCCCGATGCCGCGGATCGCCGCGTCAGCGTGCACGCACTCATTGACTGTCCGCAACTTCTGGCGGGACTCTTTGCCGGCCGCTTTCCTTCGGCCGATTCTGTCTTGCGCGTTGACATGCTGGAGGTGCTGACCGCGAGGTATTACAAAATTCGCAGCCTTCTCAATCCTGGTTCATCTTCGGTCGATGGATATTCTTACGCTTCGGCGGAATACGATCACGAAGGGAAGCGCATTCACGTTTTTGCAACCTACGCGAACTATCACGAACTGGCTTCGGCCGCGCAATGCCTGTCCCCAATACTTCTCGGGCTGCCGGCTGATCATGACATCGCGATCGACTTTTATCTTTGCTCGACCCGCAAGCTGGGGCAAGCAGACGCGACCCAGGTCGAAGTGCAGCAGATGTTGAACGAAGCTCGTTGGCCGCGTCCGATCCGGAGAATCGTAGTGGCAGTCGCCGGAAAGAGCGAGGGCCGATTCGCCAGCCATCTGCAGTACTTCACTTACCGGCCGGCCGAAAACGGATATCAGGAAGAAAAGTTTTATCGCGGCTTGCATCCCATGATGGGGAAGCGGCTTCATCTATGGCGCCTCGGCAATTTTAATATTGAACGCTTGCCCTCCGTGGAAGATGTTTATCTTATTCACGCGGTTTCCCGCGACAACCCCAAGGATGAGCGCCTGTTTGCCGCTGCGGAAGTACGCGATGTAACCCCGGTCCGCGATGCTGCCGGACGCATCGTGCAGTTGCCGCATCTGGAGCGCATGTTGATGGAGGCGCTGGCCGCCATCCGCTTGTTTCAGTCGCGGCGGCGTCCCAACGAGCGCCTCTATTGGAACCGCGTGTTTCTTTATGTCTGGCCTCCGCTGAATCTGAAACCGGATGAATTGCACGACATCGTGCGCAAGCTTCAGCCCGCGACCGAGGGACTGGGTCTGGAACAGGTAGTCGTGCGCGCCCGCATTCCTTCGACCACCGGAGAATTGCGCGAGATGGTAGTGCGCATATCGAGTCCCGTGGGCAGCGGACTGCTTATCACCTTCCGGCCCGCAGACAAACTTCTTCCCCTGAAAGCCGTGAACGCGTACGAACAAAAAGTGATTCGCGTACGGCAGCGCGGCATGGTCTATCCCTACGAGATCGTCAAGATGATCACTCCCGCTCGCGAAAATACGCGCACCGAATTTCCACCGGGCGATTTCGTGGAGCACGATCTCGATGCCAATGGCCGGCTGGTTCCGGTGGATCGGCCTTATGGACAGAACCGCGCGAACATCATCGCCGGAGTCATCCGAAACTTTACTCCTCGATACCCTGAGGGCATGAGGCGCGTGCTGGTGCTGGGAGATCCTAGCCGAGACCTGGGAGCCCTCGCCGAACCGGAGTGCAAGATTATCATTGCTGCTCTCAATCTGGCGGAAGAGATGCGCGTTCCGCTGGAGTGGTTCCCGATTTCCGCAGGCGCGAAGATCTCGATGGAAAGCGGCGTCGAAAATATGGATTGGATCGCTCGCGTCTTGCGCCGCCTGATTGAGTTTACCCAGCGCGGTGGTGAAGTCAATTTGATCATCAACGGAATCAACGTGGGGGCGCAACCGTACTGGAATGCGGAAGCCACCATGCTGATGCATACCCGCGGCATTCTCGTCATGACGCCGAAGGCGGCAATGGTTCTCACCGGCAAGCGTGCGCTCGATTATTCCGGCGGAATTTCCGCCGAGGATAACCAGGGAATCGGCGGCTACGACCGCATCATGGGCGTAAACGGCCAGGCACAGTACTGGGCGCGCGATCTCGACGAAGCTTGCCACATACTGTTCCGCCATTACCAGCACACCTACGTGTTGCCCGGAGAGCGCTTTCCCCGCCGGGCCGAGACCACCGACCCGATTGGTCGCGACGTGCAGACCTATCCTCACAACGAGAACGGGGAGGAAGGTTTCGGGCAAATCGGAGACATCCTGTCGAACACGACCAACCCCGCGCGGAAGAAGCCCTTCGATATCCGCAAGGTCATGAAAGCCGTGATCGATCAGGATCACGCTCCTCTCGAGCGCTGGGCCGGGATGCGGGCCGCGGAAACTGCTGTGGTCTGGGATGCTCACCTCGGCGGCTATCCGGTGTGCATGATCGGCATTGAATCGCAGGAGATTCCGCGCTTCGGATTTGTTCCCGCGGATGGACCAGATCACTGGACTGCCGGAACATTGTTTCCCCAGTCCTCCAAGAAAGTGGCCCGCGCTGTAAACGCAGCCAGTGGCAACAGACCCTTGGTGGTGCTGGCCAATTTGTCCGGATTTGACGGCTCACCCGAATCGATGCGCCGCTTGCAGCTCGAGTACGGCGCGGAGATTGGCCGGGCCGTGGTGAATTTCCAGGGACCGATTATTTTCTGCGTCATCTCGCGTTATCATGGCGGCGCCTACGTGGTTTTCTCGCGGGCATTGAATCCCCAAATCGAAATCGCGGCGTTGGAGGGTACTTATGCTTCGGTCATTGGGGGCGCGCCTGCCGCAGCCGTTGTCTTTGCCGGCGAAGTCGAAACCAGGACTCGCAAAGACGAGCGCCTGCAGGCTTTAAACCAGGCGCTGCTGCAGGCCGAAGCCGCGCAGCGAGCCCAGTTGCGCGCCCAGTGGAATGAACTTTATCCGATTGTCTATTCCGAAAAACTGGGCGAGATGGCGGTTGAGTTCGATCGTGTACACAGCGTTCACCGCGCGCTCAGTGTGGGCGCTCTCAATCGCATCATTGCTCCCGCTAGTCTCCGTTCTTACCTCGTCGATGCCATCGAGCGCGGCATGAAGAAAGAAGGACTCGAAACCGCCGCACCCGAGCTTGAGACCGTGGCGGCTTAAGATGAAAATCTACCGGATGGAACAGAGAGAAGCCGATGTGCCCGCCGACAATCATTGGTTAAGCGCGAAGGAAATGCTTTTCCTGAGCGGGCTGCGCTTCGCCAAGCGTCACACCGACTGGCGCCTGGGCCGTTGGACTGCGAAGCGCTTGCTGGCAAACTGCCTCCATCTGCGCACGCATCTCTCGAATCTGGCGAACCTTGAGATACTGGCTGCTTCCTCCGGTGCGCCGGAGGTGCTTCTGTTCAACCAAATACCCGACGTCACACTTTCTTTAAGTCACCGCGCCGGTAGAGCCATTGCCGTCGTTGCGCTGCGCAAAACCACCCTGGGCTGTGATTTGGAAGTCGTCGAGCCTCGCAGCCCCGCCTTTGTTTCCGATTACTTCACGCCCAACGAACAAACCTTGATCGAGAAAACCTGCTCTCAGCAACGGACTCTATTGATAACTCTTTGCTGGAGCGCAAAGGAGAGTGCTCTGAAGGCAATGCGCGAGGGTCTACGACTTGATACAAGATGCATGGAGGTTTTTCCTGGTGACGGCCTGTTTTCGAAGCGCTTCGAAGAGATGCAAACATCTGCCAGTCACATCAATCCCGAACCTGCTGTCTGGCATCCTTTGCGCGTGCGGTCCGAAGCTGGTCAGGTCTTCGAAGGCTGCTGGCGACATACGAACCAATTCGTGGAGACTGTCGTTACCTCCCTTAAGAACTCATCTAGCTTCGTAACCGACGTTGACCTGGAACACTCACAACGTGATGCCCGCCTCTATCAACTCTCGGCCTGACTCAAACGTTCCCCGAACTCGCCAATGATCCGTTGATTCCAGATTTTCCTACTGCCCGAATAAAATCGGCCATCATGCCGTAAGCCGTCGCGTACAGCCCAGGGTCGCCTTCCGTAACTTCGAGTCTCGGAAAAATATCGGTATTGAAACAGATGTAGGACGAGGTTCCTGAGATCAATGACATCGGAGACAGAACTCTCTCCGGACGTACGCTCGCCTTTACCCCATCTCCTTCTCGCTTGGCTCGGCAGACCAGCCGGTACGGACGCCCCTCCATCCGCGCATCGTAAAGCACGCTGGAATGCAGCCCGCGAATGCCGGTGCGTTCGATCTCCTGCAATTTAATTGGAACATCCATTAATACCGTGATGAGTGCAGCAGTCTTCACCGCGGCGTCCCAGCCCTCGATATCATTCGTAGCATCAGTTTCGGCGATGCCCATCGCCTGCGCCTTCTGCAGGGCGGCATCGAATGTAACGCGGTGGGCCATCTCGCTGAGAATAACGTTCGTCGTGGAATTCAGAATGCCGTGGAAACCTTGCAGATGGATTGCCGGCATCTGCTCGAACAAAGAAAAGATAGGAATGCCATCCATCACCGTGGATTCAAAGAGAAACTTCTTGCCGCGCGCCGCGGCCAGATCGCGAAGCGTCCGGTAGGCGTGAACGATTGGCCCTTTATTCGCGGTGATGGCGTGAGCACCGTGCTCCAGCGCGGCGCGGATGTGATCGATGCCAGGCTGGCCATTCTCCACGTTGAGTGACGTGGCCTCGAACAGAACATCCGCCCGAGCGGCTGCAAGCCACGAACCAACGTTCGTCAATTGCCGGTGTGGCGCGGTCGCTCCCGCCCGCGAAATGCCGCCAATCGAATCCGAAATCAAAGCGGCCACCGCGCTCGCGTTCAATCCCTCAGGCTCGGCAATCCATCCCAACCGCCGCGAGGCCACGCCCGTAATGCGCCATGAAATTTCGTAGCGCTCGCGAAGTTCCATCTCGCGATCGAGCAGCAATTGCACCAGAGTTCGGTTGACGTTGCCGAAACCAAGAAAACAGAGATTGAAGGGGCGAATGGGCTTTCTCACCTCAAGAGCTTTGAAGATTCGGACCTATCCCATCACCGTAGTGTGCTCGGGCTGGACCTTATAAATGACACGCACATCTCCGGGGGCGCCGTAGGGATATTTATCGACGCCGAGATATTTCTTCGACATCCTGTCGAGCATGGCGTCTGCGCCGTCTTCGGTGATCTCAACCACGCGACCGCGAATCTCCAGATAGCGGTAGGGATTCTCCGGATCCATCAAAGTCAGGGCTACCCGCGGATCGCGGCGGACATTTTTATCTTTCTGGCGTCCCTTGGCCGAGTTGAAGAGGACGTGCTCGCCATCAAAGTCGCACCAGACGGGCGTGACTTGCGGGCTGCCATTGGGCATCAGCGTAGCCAAATTCGCAAAAGCGCGCTTCTGAAAAAGATCGCGGTACTTTTCGGGGATAACTTGCGGCATGAACTATCTCCTTGCAGTCGGATGAATTCGACATCACATTATAAATCGCAAGCCGCCAACGGCGTACTCCAACGGACCATCGGCGTCCAGTGCGATTGTCATGCCGCCTCCGGATATGAGTTGTCATCCCTCGCAGAGCGAGGGATCATGGTTTTGTATACGGCGCAAGCATCCCGTCAGCCGGCCAGGTCTTTTTCCATCCTCGGCAGCACCGCGCGCAGTAGTGCCTCGAAGCTGCTCTTCACCCGCTCGCCCGTCTCCATTACTTCCTGATGCGACAGCAGTTGATCGAGTATCCCGGCCGCCATATTTGTGACACAGGAAATAGCCAGCACCTTGATTCCCATATGCCGCGCGGCAATCACTTCAAGTGCCGTCGACATTCCAACTAAATCGGCGCCGATAGTTCGCAGATAGCGAATTTCCGCCGGCGTTTCATAGCTCGGCCCGGGCAGCGCAGCGTAAACACCCTCGTAGAAAGGCATTCCGAGCCTGTCCGCTTCCTCCCGCGCCATGGCTCGATATTCTTTGTCATACGCGTGCGTCATGTCGGGAAAGCGAAGTCCGAAGCGGTCGTCATTCTCCCCCACCAGAGGATTGGTGCCTTGCAGATTGATGTGGTCGTTGATCAGCACCAGCGCGCCCTGCTGGTACTTCAAATTGATCCCGCCCGCGGCATTGGTCAGGATGACTGCGCGAATTCCCATGCGCCCGAACACGCGCATGGAGAAGGCTACCTGCTCCGCCGAATATCCTTCATACAAATGCACCCGCCCCTGCATCGTCGCCACGGCAATGCCGCCGGACTTGCCGATCACCAACTGTCCTGCATGCCCGATGGCTGTCGATCGAGGAAACGCCGGGATTTCCGTGAAAGGAATTCGCGCCGTGTCGGTTAACGAATCAGCGAAACCGCCCAGGCCGGACCCCAACACCAATCCGATGTCTGGACGTAAAGTGCTACGGTGCAGCACAGACTGCGCCGCCCTTTCCGCCAGTATGAATTGATCACTCATAGTTGCACCGCCGTCCCAGCGGCTGTCTGGCAGGCGTCTTGCCCGTCGCACCAGGGCCCGAACCTATGCCGGCCGGCTAGAACTTCTTTTCGAACTCGGCAAATGCGGCTTCCAGCTTCCACTCTTCGCGGGCGCGCTCATTCTCGGCCAGGAACTCCCCTACGCAAGAATATGCTGGTTTGTCGAAGGTGCTGGTGGCGCAGGCCGGGTTCATGCGAAACACTAATTTCGTCTCCGTCCACAAACTTTGCCCCGGCAAGAAGCTATGCTCCAAACTCTGCCGCGCCATCCGCTTCACATCCGAATAGGACAGGTGATACGTCTCGACCGCGCGCAGGTACTCATTCGTCATATCCGATCGCCCGACGCCTTCGTCGTCGGTCGCCAGTGCTACGGGTACTCCATACTTCATGTAAATCGGCAGCGGATGATCGTCCCCGCTGACTCCCAGAATCTCATCGTTCGAGGTCAGAGCGATCTCCACCAGCACATTTCGCTCCGCCATTTCATGCATGAGCCCGATCGGATCTTTTTCATCCATAACGGAAACCCCGTGGCCGATGCGCTCCGCATGACCGCGCTCCACCGACGCTCGAATATGAAAGGTCAAATCCTCGGGAGGAACCAGACCCAAAGCCAATTCGCCGGCATGCAAAGCAATGTGCACCTTGGGATAAACGCTGTGCAGATAATCCAGCATCGCCATGTGCTCGTTGAAATCGTGAAGGGGTACATACCAATCTTCGGGCATCACCAGATTGAGGCCGACAAACCGCGGGTCCGACGATGCCAGTTCGAATCCCAACAGAATCTGCGTAAACACAATTTGATGCGGCAACCCGCGCAGCACCTGGTACAGATAGCGCACAGTCACCCCACATCCCGGCGCGGCATCGGGGGTTCCACACTTGAGAATCTCTTTGGCGCGGGCAGCATCGGCCTCCAGTCTCTTGCTGGTCTCCGCCGCCACATCTTTCAACCCCGCGCCCAATAAGGCTTCGCGCATCTTGGCGTAATCCGGATTCCACTCCACCTTTCCTGCCAGTTTTCCAGCCAGGCCGCCATCGGCAGTATCCATGAATTCGACATACTGCAAATGGTCCATGCCGGCCCGGTTCGTCGCTGCCGCTATGGCTTCGGCTCGATGCGTGTGCGACGCCAGACTGAACTTGTCAAAGGCAGCAAAGAAATGATCATGGCCCGATCCCTCCCCCGGATTCCAGTTGCGCATCGACCAGGCATCGATCATCTGGTTGTAAAGCACCTGGTCACCATAACTACACTGCGCCGCCGGCTTCGCCGCGTAATCTCCGCAAGGATCGCACGGGGGAGCCAGCAACTGGGATGAGGTTCGATCCACGCACACTCCGCCCGCTGCCGCAAAATCAATTAAATCTTCGGCGTAAATCGCGCCGTCCAGGTGGTTATGCAGGTCTCCGCCTTTCGGCATTTCGTGCACAAAGGCCAGCAGCAACGGCGGCTGTTTCCGCACCAAATCCATATAATGCGCAGCCCGCTGCTCCGAACTCTGCGCCCCTGCCAGGGCAGTCAGCAGCAGCACTACCACCCAACCGCATCGCAGAACCACCCGCACTATCGAGGGCAAAGCAGACCTCCCGCATGAACCTTGAAGTAAGACAGAAGTGAAGCGAAGAGGAATTGTAATCCGTAGACGCGGCCTTCGCAGAAAAAGAATCTGAAAAAATGGCTGCTAATTTTTAGAGAGTAGCCATCGCGTAATTAGCGCAGCAAAACGACGGCGGCGATCACGAGGCCAACCACCAGCAACACCGCGAGGACATATTTATTGGCCGCAAACCACGATTCGGATTGCATCACCGAACTTAGAAACGCAACCGAGTCTTCCGCGGGCTGCGCCTCCGCCAGCTGTGGGACATCGTCTGCGACCGTGGCGGCGATCGCGGCGCCGGCTTCCGGCCCCGGCAGTTCGGCAACCGGAGCAGGGAAGACCGCCTGCTGCGAAGTCGTAGGCTTTGAAGCAGAGATCACCGGAGCAGGGCTCGTCGGAGCAGCGATCGCCGGCCGGGTCTCTTCCGGATCCACAGCCTGCGGAACGGCCGGCGCCGCCTCCTGACTCAGATGGTCCTGACTTTCGGATTGCCCCGTCTGTACCGGGGCCGGCTGCGCCAGCGCCTCGCCTCGCCACTTCTTCTGCTCGCACTCCACACACAAGCTACGCCCCTGCGATACCGGAAAGCCGCAAGCCGAGCACTTCTGCAAATCTCGCAACCCAGCGGGGACAGCAATTCTACCCGGCTCAACCCTCGATGGAACCGCTGGCAGACTTCCCGATTTCTGAATACCCGCGGACCAGAAAAGCGATTTTGATGGGAGAGCTTGGGGTGCGGCGCCTGCATCTGCTTTTTGCGGCTCCGTCGCCTCAGTCGTTCGTGCTTCCGTCTCCGCCAGCTGCACCTTCTCAGCAGGCAAGTCTGTCGCCATTAATTCCGCAGGCAGCTCAGGCTCGGTCGCAGTGGACGCCGCTCCCAGTTCCGAGGGCTTTTCGATAGCAGCGACCTTCCCTGATTCCTCCGTGCTCACGGCACCTTGCGCCGAAGTTTCGCTCAATCCCACTGCGGGCGCACCGGCGGCTACTTTCTGCATGGCGGTAGCGTGCTTTACCGCCGCCTCCACCATTTCGCTCAACCGCTGTAGCGCGGAAACGTCCCGCTCGCCAAACCTATTTGCCTTTCCCGAAAAAAGTTCGAATACACCGATCGCCTGCTCTTCGCATACCACCGGCATCACCACCACGGACGCGATGCCC
The DNA here is from genome assembly GCA_963710965.1 of uncultured Acidobacteriaceae bacterium. Lineage (GTDB taxonomy): Bacteria > Acidobacteriota > Terriglobia > Terriglobales > Acidobacteriaceae > Sulfotelmatobacter. Next base: position 119,011 of record CAVQCP010000051.1, read on the forward strand.
AACTGGCGGCAGCCTTCCTTATTCACCCGCGCATCGCGCTCTGTGTCATCACATCGCAAAATCTGCCGGGTGCGCACGCTTTCCCCCGAGAGCCCATATTCCATGGAGAGCAGCGCGCCCAACTCCGGCGCGTTTGAGCCCGTGCTGGCCCGGCAAAGCATGTCCTTATGCTGGCCCCGGCGCAAGGCGATCGCCGCCCCACTCGCTCCCGTGATGTATTGGGCCCGCTCGGCCAGCAATTGCAGGGTGGCATCCAGATCGCGCTCCGCCATCGCGGCCAGCGAATGTCCGCCATCCTCGGCAGGGAAGCGTGGGCCCGCCTCCGGGAGGTTGTGCGGCTGCGCATTCGCCGCCGCGATTCCGGCGGAAACGCTCGCGGTCGCAGACCGCCTTGCTCCCGGGGTAGATATTTCCGCCCGTGCTGGTGCTGCCGAACCAGACGCTGTGGAGCCAGACGGTGCCGAGCCGGACGCTGCCGAGCCATGATCAGTCATTGAGTGGAGTCTCGCTCCTGACGCGAACCCTGTCAAGGGAAGCCATGCTTCCTTAGGTTCTATGCCTACCCGTTATCAGCGTCGCAGAGCAGGGGCGCCAGTGCGCTTCCGCACCGCCGTACTGGCTAGTTCATTGGCCTCGGCATTATCCTCGCGCGGAACATGCGAAATGGAAAAGCTCAAATCTCGCGCCAGCTTGCGGCAGGTCCAATGCAGCGAGTATAGCCGCGTGCTGCGGCAGATATACTCGCCGCGCATCTGGCGCACCACCACCTCGGAATCCGAATAAACATGCAACGCCCGAGCCTTAAGCTTCAGTGCACACTGCAAAGCCTCCATCAGCGCCACATACTCGGCAACATTGTTGTCCTGATGGCCAATCCATTTCGCGATGCGGATGGGGCCGCTTTCGCAGCCGTCGATCACCACCCCAATTCCCGATGGCCCCGGATTGCCCAGGGAACCACCATCCACATAAGCCACGAGTTCTGACATCGGTAATTCTTTTCCGCTACTAGCCAAGATGCGCCGAGAATGTTTGCCCGTCAAGACCAATATTCGATTCCACTGGAGGATTTCGCGCTTTTCGTCGCTTGTGATTTTTTCTGTGCAAAACCACTCTCCATTGGCATGCTATATCGATAACCATCGATACCGCAATAGGATGCGACTTCCGTTATGCACAGCCGCTCTCGCATGCATTGCACCAATAGTTTGCGTTGACTTTTGTGAACCCTCTGTTAAAGTTGCTTTCGTCGACGGTCGAAAGGGACAGCGAAATAAAACTTGCTGACCCGAACTAGACTGGGTGATCAGCCAATCGGGGCAACCTGAGAGGCAGCCAAACCGCACAAAACCGACGGCTCTGCGAGGGGCAGTTGGGGTTTGGGACTGTGAAAACGGTGATCGCATCAAGGGGCTGTGACGGTACATGCGTCCACGCTGTTGGCTCCCTCGCAGGAGGCGGCAGCTAGAGCATAACCAATGTCACGGCCCTTTCAATTTTTTCCCCGCTTTCTTAAGGATTTACCCCGTCAACCTCTGTGTCCCCCGTGGTAAAGACCTTCGCTGGCCCACGCGATTGCTTTCAAGCCGCTACCTCGCCAGCAATGATCTCGTCCACGTAGCACCAGATCCAATCCTCGCTCGGCTCGATCGATCGCATCACCGGATGCTTGCTCTGATGAAAGTGCTTGGTGGCATGCTTGTTCTTGGACGAATCGCAACATCCCACGTTGCCGCATATCATGCACATCCGCAGATGCACCCAGGAGTCGCCCATCTTCACGCACTCGGCGCAAACGTCTATGTTAGTGGTCGTCACCTTGATCTCATTCAGATGTTTACATTTCTTGGCCATGCAAGCTCTCCTTTGTCATCCTGAGCGAAGGTTGTGCTTCGCGAAAGCGAAGCACAACCGCAGTCGAAGGATCTCTAGCGTCGTGCCCTGCCGTTGAACTTGCAAGGCATTTCTATTGTTGCCGCGAGTTTTCCTAAGCTCTTTCCAGTTCCTTCCGGTCCCACCGCGCAAGATTCGCGCCAGCCTCGTAGGTGCTCTGAAGAAAGCTGACTAGCGCCTCCCGCGGCGAAGGTGCAGTCCGCACATCGTCATACATCAAAAGAAACTCCTTCATCTCTGGATGATAGAAAGCCGCCGTCGGTTTCATGACTTGTTGCGCAAACCCGGCCGGCTCGGGTGCGGCATAACAGTAAAATGCCGGACCTTTGAATCCCGCGCCCGGCCAAAATCCCGCACTGATCACCTCATGCGAGTAAGCTTCGCGCGTCACCGCATCGGCTCCTGGCCGCTCCGGAGCCCGCCTTCCGGAAAAGCGGGTCACGCACAAGTCGAAGCTTCCCCAGAAAAAATGCACCGGACTGCACTTGCCAATAAATCCGGCGCGAAATTCGTGAAAGACGTTGTTGCACGAAAGCAGAATCCGCCACAAGCGGTGCGCATACTCCGGATCGTAAGAGGCGTGCTGCGTGTCGCTGGTGAAGCGCACCGGGTTCGGCACCTCGCACGGCATCGTCCAGATCTTCACCGCAATATCCAATGACCGTAGCGCCGCCATGAACTCGGAATAAAAATCAGCCACCGATTGCGCTTTCAAAACCAGAATTTCCGACGCGCCCGAACTGCTCTGGATGACCAACCTGTGTTCGATGAAATCAAACTGAATCTCGAAGTTCCCTCCGTTGTAAGGAATCGCAGACGTGGTCAGCCCCCGCGCATTTACATACATCGGAACCTCCCACCAGTGATTCACGCGCGGGCTGAGCGCCATCCGCACCTTGCCCACAATCTGTGTCCACATGTGGAGCGTGGCGTAGGTATCCTGCCATACTGCCAGGGGCAATTCCGGCCAGAAATCAGCGTTCGAAACGTGGGAGTGTGCGTCCATCACAAGACCTCGGCCCTGACTGGGTAGTGCTATCGCTCTTAGTTAAGGTGGCGCAGCGTTTTAACGCTGCGATAAGACCTTACCTTTAGCTCTCGGGGCTTCAGCCCCTGAGGAACCTACTTCTTTTTCGGCGGCAAATACTTCTTCTCAATCGAAGCCACGATCACATAATTCGGATCGACCATTTCGTTCAGATGAATCCTTCCCACCTGCGACAGCAACTCGTAAGCATCCAGCTCCGACAACCCGTAATCCTGGTGGATCCAGTGCACCAGTTCGCTGAATGCGATGCGCAGCGCGTCGTCCAGCGGACGGTAAGCCCCCACCGTCATGATGGCGTCGTCGTTTTCAAACTGTGGCCACGCAATGGTTCGTCCTTTAATCACGCTCAATTGCACCCGCGCCTTCAACGGAACTTCAATCGCAGTGCCGGCAATTTCGCCATCGCCCATAGCGGCGTGCCCGTCGCCAATATAGAACAGCCCACCTTTCACATTCACCGGAAAATAAACCGTGTTCCCCACGCTGGCTTCCGGCGAATCCATGTTTCCGCCGAATTCCGCGGGCACCACCGAGCTGCGCGCCTCACCCTCCGCCGGCGCCACTCCAATGCACCCGAAGAAAGGATGCAGCGGAATCTTCACCGAGAAATCGGAATCAAGCGCCTTGAACGTACCCGTGTTCGCCTCGTGATCGATGTGATAGAACCAGATCTTCTCCGGCAGCGGCGGATGCAGCATCGGCGTGTAGTTGGTCTCATTCAGCGCGCCGAATCCCGGAGCGAACGCGCCCACGCCAGTGTCGCCATCGACTTGCAGATCGAGAATCTTCACCGACAGCGTGTCCCCAGGCTCCGCGCCCTCTACGTAGAACGGCCCCGTCAGCGGATTGTCGCCCTTCACCATGCTCAGCTTGTCGCCCGGCTTGCGCAGCACGTTGCCAAAGCAATCGAGAGTATTGGTGTCCAGAATGTCGCCCGCCTTCAACCGCGCCACCGGCTGCGCAGTCGCGAACAGATACTTCACTGTGTCGATGGTTGCGCTATAGTGAACCACATTTTGCGCGCATGCGGAACTCACCAGCAATAGAAAGGAGAAAATGCGGATAATCACAAGGACCCCCCAGAAGCGCCTTCGAATGGCCGTTGCTGATTGTAACGTTTAGGCGCTGATTCTGCCCGCGATGCATGCGGGTTACACGCCCAACTCGCGCTTCAGGTCGATTTGCTTCAGTTGGCCAGCCGCATAAGAGTTGAGAACATCCGTCAGTCCCTGCGCGAGCGTTGGATCGTTCTCAAAGTTAGTTCCGGACTCCTGCGTCCATCCGATCGAGGTAGCAATCCTGGTATTGCTCTTGGGCTTCATCATTACCACCTCGCCGCTCCTTCGGCGCAATGGAACCTGTGAAATGTCTTGCCACATCACGTTGCCGGCCCGGTGCCAATCGATATGTATGTGGTCGTCGTGGCCGCCGTTCCGCCACAAGCTGGCGCTACGAGAGCCATTATTATTAAGATTAATAGTCACGTCCTGGTAGATGATGCTGAGCCAATTCATCGGCGAGCCGAGTCGGTTGAATAAAAGCACCAGATTGTGACCAAGGGCGACCTCGTTGCTTCCCGGCTTAAGCATGATGTCGACCGCCAAGCCAGCGTGATGGCGGTTGAATTCATGATTCAGGACCTGTCCTATCTGGACGAACAGCGGCCCCATGCCGCCCACTTTGTCAGGTTTTTGCGAAAAAAAGGTCGTCTTCAGAAGTTGTTTCTTTAGGGATGTCACCGCGGTGCACGGCGTATAGACCACCCCATGGGTTTCCTGAACTTCGCTCCCGAGGTCGACTCCAAAGACTTGACGGTAAGTGATGGTTGGCATCGACGCGAGCCTCCGGACGAGCTGCTGGCGCAACTGCCAGCGAGCGGTAAAAATACAGCTTGTCGAGGTGGCTGTCAACCGCCGCCAATTACTTCTTTTTTCTGGCCGGTTTCGCTTTTGCGGTAGTCAATCCGAAAATTTGCAATTGCTGGTTGCTCGCGACGAATACCTCGCCGTTCGCCACGACGGGAACCAGATTGGCGTTGTTACCCAGGTTGGGCCACGACCCGGCAGCCCCGCTGAATAACACGCTCATCGTGCTCCCACCCGAGTCCGGATTCAGAGCCACCAGGTTAATCGCCTCCTGCGTGCTTGAGACCGGGCGCGTCAATGCCCAGATAATCGGGTTCTGCGTGCCATTGGATGATACGGTTGTAAAAAATCCCGGATCTTGCGCCGTCGCCCCGCTCACCGATGCGCTGGTGACCATGTCTAGTTCAGGGCTGGGTGAGGTCTCCAGCTTCCAGACCTCGGCCGTCGTGCCGCCGCTCGTGACCACGCGCGACGACATGTCAGTCGGGTCCACATAATACGACTCACCGCACCAGCACTTGCCAACTACGTAGCTGCCTAGAACGTTATTGGTTTTCGTGGAATATCCGCCCAGGCTGTCCTCGTTCATCAGATACATGGTGCCGAACTTGCCCGCTGCCACGGCGAGATGTGGGTAAGAACCGAGCTGATCGGGCAGCACCATCACGCCACCGGCGCCGAAATCCCCATCGGTTTTTTCGAGCGTAGCCTGGTTGCTCGGCGTAAACAAGTCCAATACGGTGCTCAAGTCGGATGACTGCTTGATCACACTCTCCGGAATATTGGTTACGCCATCGTAAGTGGTCCCGGAATAATCGGAGTTGCCAGTGACGAACAGCAAATTCCCGGAGTCGTCGACCGCCGGGCCGTAGCCGGACATCCAGATGGCGGAGGAAAAGAAGTCATCGGGATCCGTTGCTTGCGTGTCGGTGAGCTCTGCGGTCGTCATCGGAGCCAGCGTGCCGGTTTGCCAGCCCAGCAGCCATCCCCGCGAAGAGCTGTTCTCGCAAAAAGCACCAAAGGCGGCGTAGATGTTGCCATTGGCCAGTACAAGGGCAGGCCGCTGCCGCTGGTAGGTTGCATTGAAATTGAACGTGCTCCCATCGGTCAGCAGATGGGATGCGGTGACCAACTCAGGCGACACCTTATCCGTTAGACTGCCAAGATCCAGGGCGTGCAGGTAGTACGCAGGCCCCGTCGACTGATTGGTGTAGACCATGACATACATCGTGTTGCTGGTAAGATCAATAACCGGCGTCGAATGGATGCCGATCGCCGGATTCAAACATCCAGTTGGATACGTAACTGGCGCCCCGAAGTTTGGGCTTAACAGAACCGCCCCGCTCGCTGCATCGATGGCGTACACCGTATTGTTTTCCGTGACCACATAAACCACGTCATGCGTTCCCGGGTAATTTCCCGCCGTAATGTTTACGCCGGGAACGACCAACGGCTGGGCATCGACCTGATTATCCAGGGTCACGGTTTGTAGCAATCCAAACGAGGAACTGCCCACGTTTGCCGGAGTCAGCGTGGTCTCGTTCTGGTTCCACCCGGTGCGGTAGTTATCGTAGTGGTAGGTAGTGATCGATGCCTTCGTGACCGCCGCATTCACCGTTAGCGTCGTCGACCCCGTCACCGATCCCTGCGTGGCTGTGATTGTCGAAGATCCCGCACCAACACTTGTAGCCAGTCCCTGCGTCCCCGCCGCGTTGCTGATCGTAGCCACGCTGGTAGCGGACGACGACCAGTTCACCGTGTTGGTGATGGTCTGCGTGCTGCCGTCTGAATAGGTTCCCAAGGCCGAAAATTGCAGATTCGTTCCCACCGTCATCGTCGGCGTAGGCGGTTCCACAGTAATCGAAATCAGCGTGGGCACGATGGTTACGGTTAGAAGCGTCGACCCCACAATCTTTCCCGAACTCGCCTTGATCGTGCTCGTGCCCACTGCCAGCGCGCTGGCTAGCCCTTGCGATCCCGCCGCATTACTGATCGTCGCTACCTTGGAACTTGTGGAACTCCAAGCGACCGACGGCGTCAGGTTATAGGTTTCGCCGGTGCTGAACGTTCCTGTAGCCGTGAATTGTTGCGTGCTTCCCGCTACCACCGACGGATTTGCCGGCGTAATCGCAATCGAAGTCAATCCCGCCGTCGACCCTGTTCCTGTGAGGCTGGTCGTCTGCGGACTGTTGCCGGCGCTGTCCGTCACCGTCAGCGTGCCCGTCCGCGTGCCCACAACCGTTGGCGTAAAAGTCACGCTGACCGTGCACTTCGCCTTACTTGCCACCGACGTCCCACAAGTGTTCGTCTGCGCAAAGTCTCCCGTCACGCTGACGCTGTCAATCGTCAACGCGGCGGTCATATTGTTCGTCAATGTGACTGTCGTGGGATTGCTGGTGGTACCCACCGTGCGGCTGCTGAACGTCACTTTCGCTGGCGATAGCGTGACCGCTTGCACGCCCGTGCCGCTCAGACTGACGGTCTGTGGGCTATTGCTCGCGTTATCGGTGATGGTCACCGCGCCTGTCGCCGCCCCCGTCGTGGTGGGCGAAAATGTCACCGAAATCGTGCATTTCCTGCCGGCGTTCAGCGCACTCCCGCATGTATTTGTCTCTGCGAAATTTCCGCTCACTGCAATGCTCGTGATGGTCAGGGTGGCAGAACCGGAGTTGGTAAGGATTACATTTTTCGCAGCACTGGTCGTGTTCACTACCACATTGCCGAAATTCAGGAGACGTCGGCGAGAGCGTTACGGCCTGGCCCGACGCCGCCGGAATGAAGAAAAACGCGAACAGGAAGGCCGCGACCACGCAAAATGCCGCCCCATCCTGCCCCTGGATCTTTTTCTTGAAAGCTTTTTCGGCGCGAATCGCTGGCACCCCGTCCCAAGGCCCCGTCCCCTCAACCCTGGCGAAGGCCATAATACACGGCCTTCCACACTCAAGATAGTGTGAAAAAATCTTCATAGTGGCCGCCGCCCGACGGGCACTTCGCAAATGTGCAATTTCTTGCGCTGCGGACCGAAATTTTCTGCGCAAAGACAAACTCACAAACTAATATTGATACTGCCATGCACATCGCTGCCATGCCCATCACTGAAACATCCCCTTGTGCTGCCCTCGACATCGAGTACGTTCGTTCCCAATTTCCCGCTCTCGCCCAAACCGTGAACGGACATCCTGCCGTCTTCCTCGATGGCCCCGGCGGAACCCAAGTCCCGTGCCGCGTAATCGACGCCGTCTCGAACTATCTGCGCCACGACAATGCCAACACCGGCGGCGCCTACGCCACCAGCCGCAACACAGATGCCATGCTGGCTGAAGCTCGCACTGCCATGGCCGATTTTTTTAATTGCGACGCCGACGAAATCGTCTTCGGCCCCAACATGACCACGCTGACCTATGCCATGTCGCGTGCGATCGGCCGTGATCTTGGCCCCGGCGATGAAATTCTCGTCACCCGTCTCGATCACGACGCCAATGTGTCCCCATGGTTGGCGCTCCAGGAGAAGGGTTGCACGGTTCGTTGGGCCGAGATTCATCAGGAAGATTGCACACTCGATCTCGACGACCTGGCCTTGAAGATCAATTCAAAAACAAAACTGGTCGCCGTCGGCTATGCCTCGAATGCCGTCGGCACTATTAATCCGGTGAAAAAAATTGTCCGCCTGGCTCATGCCGTTGGGGCGCTTGCCTACGTCGATGCGGTGCACTACAGTCCGCATGGATTGATCGATGTTGCGGCGCTCGGCTGCGATTTCCTGGTCTGTTCCACCTACAAGTTCTTTGGACCGCATATGGGCGTTCTCTTCGGCAAGCGTGAGCATCTGGCGCGGTTGCAGCCTTATAAGGTTCGTCCGCTGACCGACGCGGTTCCGAATCGCTGGGAGTGGGGCACCCTCAACCACGAATGCATCGCTGGGATTACTGCGTGCGTCGAGTATCTCGCCGACCTTGGCCGCCATGCGGCTGGGGACAAAAACGAATCAGACGGGGCCAACAACGACTCATGTGGGGATAGCCGCCTCGGCTCTACGCCGAGCGAAGCGAGGCCGCTACACAAATCCTCCCGCCGTGCGGCGATCATTTCTGCTTTCGAGGCGATTCATCACTATGAGCGCGGACTCATGGAGCGCCTGATCGCCGGTCTGTTAAAAATTCCGACTCTCAAGATTTACGGCATCACCGACCGGGCGCGTTTTGCGGAACGTTGTCCCACGCTGGCAGTGCGCGTGGTCAATCCAACCGCCGAGCAAACGCCTCTCGCCCTGGCCACAAAATTAGGCGAGCGCGGCTTCTTCACTTGGGACGGAAATTATTACGCGCTGAATCTCACCGAGCAGTTGGATGTAGAAAAATCCGGAGGCTTCCTGCGCATCGGGCTGGCACATTACAACACGATGGAAGAAGTCGACCGGTTCCTCGCCGCGCTGCGGGAAATCGTGGAAGAGACGCGAACGCATCCCTAGAGACACAGATGCAAAAGAGACTATGGATGCAAGTTTCTACCGGGATGCTGCCGAGACGTAGCCACCTAGGCCTCGGCGGCATGGGTTACGGCCAGCGCTTGGCCCCGTCGTCCCAGCCGGCAGCACGTACCGGCTGTGCCGTCGCAATCACTGGAGGCGCAGGCACACGCATGCTCGGTTGCGGTCCGTTGACCGCAGTGGCCAGTGCGGGTTTCGCCATTTCGCCGTTCATTCCGTTTAGGCCGTTCAGTTCTTTTTCTTCAGAGAGCAGGGGAGCGACCAGACGCAGCGCTTCCACTTCCTTCTCCAGACGGGTCAATTCCATTTCTTTTTGCCGCAGAACTTCATAAACATTCTTCATAAACAGGGCACCTGCGAGTCCGTTGTTTGGTTGTGCAGCTTTTCTCGAACTTTAGCAGAGTTGCGTCTGTTGTCAAGCGATTAAGCCCTGATTCAGGGATAATTACGTGAGCACCGCCGCCTTCGAGCCGCGAAAATCTGAGCGGCAATGGGATTGCCGAAGAGTTGTTAGCCCAAACCGATCACTCGCACCTTCGCGGAATGGCTTGTCCAATGCGGCTTTCGCAAGATATTCACAGGCATTGCGCTGGGCTCGGCAGCGCCACCTTCGCGCCCTCTTCTTTCCATAATTCCTGAAACCCGCGTCCCGCCTGCCTTGCGCGAAACCGTCATCGCAGTTGCACAAATTCCTGTCACCCGCCTGTGGACGGCCTGCACTCAATTGAAAACAAATCAGATAAACACGCGTACTTTTCGTTGACTGCAAATTTAAAAGGAGTACAACAAGATCGTTCTTTGACAGTTTCTTAAGTTTTTCCGGTTGGTGCAGCGTCCGGGGCTCAAGCTCAGTCACTCTCCCATTGCAAAATGAGCGAGAGAAGGCAAGCAAGGGTCTATAGCAAAGCGCTGGTCGAGAAGAACGAGAAGCCCAGTTGAAGGCAGGATAGAGTTCCGAGGCGTCGGGTAGGTTTTTCCGGTTGGCGGTGAGCCCGGAGCCCAAGCGAAGATCGCACGCAGCGTCCCGCAAGGGACGCTCCGCAGCAGGTCAAGCAAGGGTCTAACGCGAGCTACTGGCCGAGACGAATGGACCCAACACCACCTCGGAACTCTTAATTTTTTCTCCCGCCAACATTTCCTCGTCAGCCCCGTCCAGTACTCGCGAAGCCTTCGGTCGACTCCTGACGGCTTAAGTGTCTTGAAAGTGAGTTTAAGGCGGCGTCTCCAGACCACTGAATCAAATGGAGCACGAGGAACACAAGAAAGACGTTCGCTGCAAAGGCACACTGAAGCACGAAATTCATGAGTATGGAGATTAGGATAACTTCATTCGAATCTCCCAAGGTTCGCCCGATGCCCTGCAAACCGAGAAAGAGAATTAATCCGAAAGAGTACAGAGTAAGGCCGACGATCTGCCGCGCTGTGGCGCGACCAACTGAAAGGGCTGCGACCCTCTGACGAGCGAGCGCCACGTTTTCACTTGAGATCCTCCGAACAGAGCGGACTCGCAGAAGCGTCCTGATCGTCGAGAAGACGCAATAGACGAATACCACGCCAAGAATCAGGATGAAGCCCCGATTCAGGATTGACAGATTTCTCCAGATCGACCATAGGGCATAAGGGGGATTGTACACGCGCATGTTCATATCGTTGTTGACACCGCGAGTGTGCTCCCGGTCTCCGCTCGCCCAGAGTCCTGTTCGGCGGCTACGATCAGAAACCTTAATTCTCCGAGCAGGACCGCAAGGGTCTAACGCGAGCTGATTAACCCCGTGATCCTCTGTGTCCCCTGTGTTGAAGCCTTTGATTTTTCGGCGGGGTCGCAAAATTCATGCCGGATGAGGCGAAATATACCCATCGCCATTTTCCACGCACTACACTAAGCATACAGATTAATGAGCCGCCCGCTCCAGTTAGTGGGACCGTTCGCATACGATCGGTAAATCGCGGCCGCTGTACTTCCGACGAAACGGCTCCAGGCCCATCCCGTGACATACTGCGATGCAGCGTTCTCTGACTCATCGCTCTGGGAATCCTCCACGACCGTCGCAGGGATGAAACTCGCCTCGCCCCGGCGCGTCGAAGACGACCAGGAGAAAGCGTCGGCGGAAGGAACAGGGGCGGAAGGAACAGAAATAACCTGGCCGTCCCGCGTGCCGATCGCTCTCTGAGTCAGAGGCACGAGGCTGCTCGATACATCGGGCGCCAGCGGCGGCTCGACCGGATTCACCGCCTGTAGCAGTTTGATCGACATGGGAAATCAGTTTGCCAACTTTCAATCTATCGGCAGTTCTGGTCGATCTAAAGAACACGGCGGTACTTTAGTAGTGTAATGTCGCGGAAATTACTGGAATAAGCTTGCGCCCCGGGCGAAGGGCACGGGGTTTGAGCCCCCAAGAACCTGAAAACGCAGAAGCCCTCAAACTTTCTTGCGCGAAACAACCACCCACACCGTGCCGCGGCCTTCGCAGTAGCGGCAGCGCTCGTCGCCTCCCAGTTTCCCGGTTCCATGACATTCCAGGCAGTTGGCGATGATTTGTAGTTCCTGGTCCGAGTTCGGCGGGATCTTGCTAATGTCCTTGAATGATTCCGCATGATGATAGTCGCGCAGCCAAAAAACCAGCTTGCCTTCGAGGTTTTCGCGTTCTTTGCTATTAAGCTGCGCGTAACGCCATGGCCACCATTCGCGAATGCAGTGATAACAAACCAGTTCGCCGGCGGCATCGAACAAATTACCCGGCTCGTTACGGCGGAAAAACTTTTTACATTGGGCGCAGGCGTTTACCCCCAACAAACTCAATGCTTCCCGGATTCGGTCGAGGTCAAAATTCTGACGGGCGACGATCTCTTGTAACTGTACGTCGGAGTTTTCGGGCATGCCTAAGTCCGCAAGTTATGCGTTGCGTCTTAGCATACACAATCCTGGCCTAATCCACGTGCTCGCCGATCTCGAAACTCTCCTCCGCCAGCGGCAGCACATCCCGCTCTCCCGCCACCCAGACATAAAGCGTAGGCAATAGAAACACGCTCATCACCAGCGCCGCAATCAGTCCGCCAACGATCACGATCGCGAATGGCCGCTGAGAATCGGAACCAATGGCGTGCGAAAGCGCCGCGGGCAGCAATCCCAAGGTCGCTACCAGCATCGTCATCATAATGGGACGCAAGCGCAGCACCGCTCCTTCCACCGCTGCATCCTCAACCGTAAATCGTCGCGCGCGCAACTGGTTGATGTATTCCAGCATGATCACGCCGGTTTGCACCGATACGCCGAAGAGCGCCAGAAATCCCACGCCGGAGGATACGCTGAAGTTCGTGCCCGTAAACCACAGAGCAAGCACGCCGCCGATGGGCGCAATCGCGATGTTGACCATAATCAGCGCCGCCCATTTCAAGGATTTAAACATCGTGTACAAAATAATAAAAATGATCAGGATCGTAATGGGCAGCACAATCATCAGCCGTGCGTTCGCTCTCTTCTGGCTCGCGTATTCCCCTTCCCAATCGATCGTGTAACCCGGCGGCAACTTCACTTGCTCATTCACTTTCCTGATCGCCTCTTCCACCGTGCTGCCCAGGTCGCGCCCGCGTACGCTGTACTTGATGGCGACATACCGCCGGTTGCCCTCTCGATACACCTCGGACGCTCCATCCGTCACTTTGATATTGCACAATTGCGCCAGCGAAACTCGTTCCCCGGTCGGCGCCAGCAGCCGTATATTTTCAATCGCTTCCTGCGTATCGCGATACTTCGGCAGATACCGTAGCGTCAAATCATATCGCGCTTCATCCTTCAGTACCTGGGTCAGCGCATTCCCCCCCACCGCGGTCTGGATCGCATCCTGCACATCCGCGACATTGATCTGAAACCGCGCCGCCGCTTCCCGGTTCACCGTCACATTCAGGTTCGGTTGGCCCAGCACGCGGAACACTCCGAGGTCTTCCACCCCTTTGATCTGCGACATCAGCTTTGAAATCTCGTCGCTCTTCTCCTCGAGAACTTTCAAATTATCCCCGTAGACTTTTGTCGCCAGTGCGCCTTTCACCCCGCTGACGGCCTCTTCCATGTTGTCTTCGATCGGCTGAGAAAATCCCCAGCTGACACCAGGGATTTTGTCCAGTTCACGTTGCATGGCGGCAACTAATTCGTCCTTATTCTCGTGAAATACCGGACGCCATTTCTCTTTCGGCTCTAGATCGACGAAGTACTCGGTGTTAAAGAAACCGGTATTGTCCGTTCCGTCGTCTGGACGCCCCACCTGGCTGGTGCACTGCGGAACTTCCGGAAAAGAGCAAAGAATTATGCGCGCCTGATTCGCTACTCGAATGCCTTCGTTGGGGCCGGTACTCGGCGCGAGCGTTCCGCGCACCCACAGCGCTCCCTCATCCAGGTGTGGCAAAAATTCTGACCCGATAGCGCCGCTGAACGCCAGGTAATTTCCAATCCCCACCATGATCAGGCAAATCCCCACCGTGACCATGCGCCGCCGGATCGCCCAGCGCAGTCCGTCGCGATACTTCGCGATCACGTACGTCATCACGGGATTGCTCCACTCTTTGGTCCCCCTGGCGAACGCGAAACTCGCCAGCACCGGCACCACCACGATCGAAAACAGTAATGCTCCCAGCAGCGCAAAGGCCACCGTCCACGCCATGGGATGAAACAATCTTCCTTCCACGCGCTGCAGCGTGAATATGGGCAAGAACGAAGTAATCGTGATAACGATCGCGAAGAACACAGGCCGCTGCACTTCATGCGAAGCAAAGCCAATGATTTCGTTGGATGTCTTCGTTCCATCCGAATGGCTCAATTGCCGAACAATGTTTTCGACCAAGACCACTGCGCCTTCCACGATTACTCCAAAGTCGAGCGCACCCAGCGAAAGCAAATTCGCCGGAATGTGCATCATCTTCAGGCAAATCGAGGCGAACAGCAGCGCAAACGGAATGGTCACCGCAACAATCAGCGCGCCCCGAACGTTACCCAAAAACAAAAGAAGAATGATGGACACCAGAATCATTCCCTCGGTCAGGTTGTGCAAAACGGTATGCGAGGTGTAGTGAACCAACTGGCTGCGATCAAGGAACGGGACGATCGTCACTCCCGGCGGCAAAATGTGCTGATTGAGTTCCTCTACCTTCTTGTGAATGCCCTCCAGCGCCGTCTCCGCCGTCGCTCCTTTTCGCAACAGCACAATGCCCGACACCACATCGTCGTTGTCAATAATCTTTCCATCCTCGCGGTGAATCGCCTTCGCGAACTGACCCAGCCGTATCTTCGGCCCTTGCGAAACCACCGCAATGTCCTTCACCCGAATGGGCGTGCCGTTCTTGGCCACCACCACGGTTTCCGCAATGTCTTGCGAACGGTCGACCAGTCCCACCGAGCGCACATTGATCTGTTGCAGGCCCTCCTCGATAAAACTTCCGCCTGCGTTCGTATTGTTGTTGGTGAGTTGCTGCTCCACTTGCGCCAGACTCAACCCATACGCGATTAATTTGTTGGGATCCACCCTCACCTGGTATTCGCGGGTTGGTCCCCCGAAGCTGGCAACGTCCACAATGTCTGGTATCGATTTGAAATTCTTCTCCACCACCCAATCTTCCAGCGACTTCAGTTCCATCGCGTCGTACGCAGGATTGCTGCTGTGCAGGGTGAAGAAATAAATCTGCCCCACTGGGCTCCAGTCCGTCCCCATCTGCGGGACCACGCCTAGCGGCAGCGTTACTTGGCTTAAACGTTCCAGGACCCGTTCGCGGTTCCAATCGTTGTCCGATCCGTCATCGAAAATCAGCTTGATGTCCGACAGCCCGAACAAGGAAAACGAGCGCAAATGCACGGTCTGCGGAATGCCGTTCAGTGCCACTTCCAATGGAATCGTGACTTGCTGTTCGATCTGCTCCGCCGAAATTCCCGGCCATTGCGTGATCACTTCCACGTAGTTGTCGGCCACGTCGGGATACGCTTCGATGGGCAGATCGTGGAACGCGACAATGCCGCCGAAAAACAGAATCAGCGCGAACGCCAATACCAGCATACGGTTGCCCAGCGCGAAATCGACGACCCGTCGAATCATCTATTGCTCCACCGTGTTTTGCAGCGCCAGCGCATTCGAAACCACCTGTTCCCCCACCTTGATGCCCGCCCTGACCTCCTGCATATTTCCCGGCAACATCGTTCCCGTTTGCACCTCCAGGCGCTTGAAATGTCCTTGCCCAAGGGGCGCGTAAACCCACTCGCGATCATGCAAATGAAGAATGGCGGTCGCCGGAACCGATGCGGTCACCACCGGCTGCTTGCCATAAAATGTCGCCGTCACAAACATGCCAATGCGCATCAATCCCGGGTTCGGCACTTCCAGGCGAACCTTCGCCGTGCGCAGGTTCGGGTCCAGTACAGGCAGGATGTTATCGATCCGTCCCTTGAAAACCTTGCCCGGATAGGCGTTCAGATGAATGTCCGCGAACTCGCCCACGTGCACCGCATCGAGATCGTTTTCATAAACGTCGCAAACGATCCAGACATAACTCAGATCGGAAATCGTGAATGGATTTGGCGAACCCAATCCCTGCACCCCCGCCGCGTTGGTGACCTGCTGGTCCGTGATGACTCCTGAAATCGGCGCGTAAACATTCATAATGGCCGAGGGATGATCTTTATCGATGCCTAAGAGTCTTAATTGCTCGTTGGCAGCATCCAGATCGGCCTGCGCATTCTTGGCTACGTCTTCCGCCTGCTCCAAGGCGCTCTTGGCAACCGCGCCTTTTTCGAAAAGAATCTTCTGCCGCTCCAGATTGAGCCGCGCCAGCAGTTCGTCGTCCACCGCTTTGCGGTACAACTGATATGCTCCGGCAACATCGTTGCTCTGCACCTTCATGAGCAACTGACCTTTTTTCACCACGTCGCCCAGGCGCGCTTTCACTTCCACCACTCGACCGGCCGCCAACGAAATCACGGGCACAGCGCGGGAAATATCCGGTTGCACCACGCCGGTTACATTGAGTGCCGGAGCGGCCTTATACTCGGCCGTAATCGCCAACGGAAATTGATCCGGATGGTCCACCTTAAAATTGTTGGCGTCCATGTCGGCCTCGACCTTGGCCGCCGGCGGAGCCTCCGCCTTCGGGTCCGCCTTGCCTTCATTGCAAGCCGTCAGAAAAAGAGCCAGAGCCGCGCCCAACGCCAGCCCGCCCCAACACTGCAGGTGCCTGTTTTTCATTGCATAACCTCTTTGCCCACCGCTTGGTTCAGTTGGGCCGCCGACGTCAAATACGATCCCACCAGGTTTACGTAGCTCAGTTGCACGCTGCGGTATTCACTTTCCGCGGTCAGAAAATCCAGCAGGGAAGCGCCGCCATGCTGGTAGGAGAAGAACATCGTGTCCCGCACCCGCACCGCCTCCGCCAGATATTTCTGCTTGTAAGGCCGCAGCAAAGTTAAGTTGCTGTTCAACGTGGCATACGCCGAATCCACGTCGTTGAATACCTGCGCCTCCGCCGCATCCTTCAACTTCTGCTGGCGGGTAATGTCGATCTTGGCTTGCAGTTTGTTTCCCTGATTACGATCAAAAATGCGCAGCGGAATGCTCACATCCACGCCAAAGTAAAAATCAATGGGAGGATTCCGTCCCACGTCGAAGCTGAAGGTCGGGTCGGTCGTCCCGTTCGCCTCTGCCAACTTGTAATCGGTCTGCGCCTTATCCACGGCTTGCATCGCAGCTTTCAGGTCGGGCCGGTTATCGAGCGCCACCTGCCGGTAGAATTCCAACGGATCGATCTGATCGCTGAAATCGTAGACCCCCACCAGATCGAATTGATCAACCGGCGTGCGATCGTTCAATAGCATCAGCATCTGGATCTTGTTGGTGCGCAGATTCACTTCCGCCGTCTGCACATCGGATTCGTATTGCACCCGCTGCAATTCCAAACGGTCGTAGTCGATCTGCGCGATGTCCCCCGCCTGCAACCGGTCCAGGCTGATTTTCAGCACGTGGTCGTAATACTCCAGGTTTTGTTTTGAGACCTGCAACACCGCCTTGGCTTGCAGCGTTTGCACGAATGCGCTGCGCAGGTTAAAGAGCAGGCCGCGCTCCAGATCGTTCTGCTGTGAAACCGCGATCGCGGTCGCATTTTTCGCGCTTTCGGTGCGCAACTCGCGCTTATGCCCACGTTCGTGCAGGTAGCTGATGGTCGCCGACGGCAGCAGGTAGGCAAATGCGCCGTGAGGCTGACCCGTATTGAACGGCGCAATCTGGTCCGAAAGCAACGTCAGATCCGGATTCGGCCGCAGGTGCGCCGTAATCTCCTGTGCCTGCATTTCGCCGATATTCAACTTTCCCGCCAGCAGCGCGGGGTTGTTCAACTCCAACCGGTCTTTCACCTGCTCCCACGTCCAGGACTTCATCGGAGTCTGGGGCAGCGGCGTGGCAATTTGCGCCCCTGCGCTCATCGCGGTCGCCACTAGAATCAGCACGCCGCATCCCAGCCGGAAAACTCGTCGCATCAATGACTCCACCAATGTCTCGATCCTTAGGAAGCCCGTAGCCCCATTTCGTCGGGGAACTCGTCTTCCAAGTATCTCTTGCTCTACCTGAATGTTTTGTAAAGATGAACTCCGCCCGCTTCGGTTTACTACATCCATCAGCGTTTTGGCGAAGCTGATTGACGGAACCAGATTGGCTGCATGAATCCATCCCCAGGTTGGACCTGGTGCAATCAAAACTTCAGTCAGAAATGATTCGGCGAATTACCCGAGGAGAGAAGGAGGCGCGCGCCCGCTGTGGAGAACACCCGGCCGCGCCAGCGGCGAAAGCCGCACAATGGAAATATCAAGATTTGCAACCTGGGGAGCGAACCGCCACCGAGCACCGGCCACCATGGCTGAAGGCCCTTGCCACCGGTGAACCGAAGCCGAACTCTTCTCCCCCGCTGCCTGCCGCACCGTGCGCTTGGTGGCTGAGTCCTCCATCTCGGTCCGCATGGCGTGCAGATCGTCGGAAGCCGAGATCACCGGAAACAACAGAACCAATGCACATCCCAGTGCCAGCAAACATTGCCACGGGGTCAACCGGTGCCCGAGCTGCGCTTCCGCATTCCGTTGCCACAGCCAGTAAGCCGGCAACGCCAACAACACCCACGCGAGATTCAGTAACAGTTCCATAGGAAAAATGGAGAGCTGAAAAAAAACTTCGAACACAAAATTTACTGGTTAGTCTTTCAGAAAGACTAAATTCAAGTCAATATGACCGAAGATCGAGTAGTGACTCAGTTTGAATTTCTTCGCGGGCGTCATCCTGAGCGCAGCCGCTTTTAAGGCGGACCGAAAAGCCTGCCCTGAGCGCAGTCGAAGGGATCTCCCCCACCGCACCTGCCTTTGTCTACGGGAGATCCCTCACCCGGCCGAAGGGGCGAAAGATCAGTTCTCACGTGCTATCTTCAGCGCCTGAGGCTGCGTTCGGCATCAGCAGCCCGCTAAGGCCCCACCACCACTTGCAGCGGACCCGGCGTTTGCAACGCCTCACGATAAATCGTATTCCGCGCCGCCACTTCGCCCACCACATTGACGTACACCGTATATCCGCCATGCGGCAGCGTCTCTCCGAAGGGCAGAGCCATGTCCATCGTGCCGTGCTTCAGCGCGAAGTGCTGATATCCAATTTCTGTGGCTCTCCCGTTCTCCGCCACAGCTTTCACGTCGAAGGTCAAATCCATATCGTACTGCGTGGTGTTCGACACTTCGACGCTACCGTCGATCCGGTTCGAATTCACCCGCGGAGGCGCCTTCCACTTCAGCGTGATCGCCTCCGTGACCTTAATGGTGTAGCCGTGCTGAAACGCCTGCTGCGGCTTGCCGCCATCCCTCACTACGACCACAAACTGATATTCGCCCGTCTTCTGCGCCTCTCCGTGCAACAGGCCGCCATCGTCGAGCACGATTCCCGGCGGCAGCGTGCCTGCCCCAATGCTCCAGCGCAGCACCGGCACGTAGTTGCCCCGCGCATGAAAGTTCACCTGGTAGGGCCCATGTGGATAGGTCCCCGGCACCTCCTGCGGTTCGATCACCAGCCCGCCGTCCGTCTCTTTATCTGTCTCTTTAGCCTTATCGTTATCTGTCTCTTTAGCCTTATCGTTGCCGTCCTTGTCTTTGTCTTTGTCTTTATCCTGTGATCCCGGATCTTGAGCGGCCACATCCTGCGCGCTTTTCTCCTGCGCCCTCGCTGCCTGTTCCCAGGCCCCGCCCAGCGTCAATAGAAGTGCCCATACGGCCACTCTGTTTCCTAACTTCGCCATTCCAAAATCCTCGGAGGGCGGCGTGCTTAACGCCCGAGCGAAACCCACTCAATCATGCTACAGGAGTTTTCAGACGCGTAGCGGGCACGTCTTCGTCCACCTGCCCCAACCTGTTCCATTCCGAAATCGCAGGTCTCACCCCAACTTGGATGCCAGTCTCCGTCCAGCCGGCTCACTCGAATAAAAATGCCGGAAGGGAGCTATGAAACCTCGACCCTCAGAACGTAAAGATCAGAACGTAAAGATATGTATATCTTGCTCCCCTCGCGCTACTAATTTTCGTGGTTCGGGTTCAAAGCAACAGAATTCACCTGTGCTAACCTCAAAACACCAAGGTGACCAGCTCCAGTTTGATTTTCCCAGGGGGAAGTTATGTCAGTACGCAACGCATTCGTCCTGCTCCTCGCGCTCTCCACGCTCTCGCTCTTAGTCGGCTGCGGCAGCAGTTCAAACACTGCCACGGCGCCTCCCAGCGGCGGCTTCAGCGCAAGCAACTTGAACGGCACCTACGTCTTTTCCTTCTCTGGCACCGACGCTGCGAACAGCACGTTCTTTGCGATGGCGGGCACCTTCACCGCAAACGGGAGCGGGGGCATTACCTCCGGGTCCGTCGACATCGTCGACCCGGCCTATGGAGTGCTCCAAGCCCAGACTCTGGGCAGCGGCAGCGGCTATAAAATCACGGCGGATGGAAGAGGTAGCGGAGCTCTAGCCATATCGGGCGCCGTCGGAACAATCGGGATCGACTTTGTTCTGACGTCGAATTCGCACGGACTCATCACGCGCTTCGATAACAGCGGAACGGGCAGCGGCACCATCGATTTGCAGAGTAGTTCTACCGCGCTTGGGTCATACGCGTTCAGCCTTTCGGGAGTCGATTCAAGCATCAATCCGTTTGGCGCGATAGGTGAGTTCACCTTCGGCAGCGGAGGCACAATTACTGGCCTCGAAGACTTTAACGACAACAGGAACCCTTTGACCGGCGGGACCCTCAGTGGCTCTGTTGTGTTGGGAGCGTCGGGTGCTGCGGGAACTGCAACGCTAACGGCTACCGGCAGCCCTTATGGTACGCAGTTTGACGTGTGGGCGATCGACTCAAGTCACCTGAAGCTCATCGAAACGGACGGAGTAGGCATCACGGTTGGCGATGCTTTTACTGAGCAGACCACGATTTCAGCCGGCCAGTTGGTCTATACCATGGCGGGCTTCGATTCCAGCAGTTCCCTCCTTGCTGCTGGAGGCTTCATGACCTACGACGGCAGCAGCGTAATCAGCAACGGTCTGGAGGATATCAATGACGGCGGAAGCGTTGCCCAGTCGCAGACTGTTTCCGGAACTCTAACCACCAGCGCTGGCACCCCGGGCCGCTATCAACTCTCGCTTGGGAGCTTCTACAACGGCGTCAACGGCGGAACCGGAACCTATACTTTCACCGCATATCCTTCAGCTTCCGGCATTCTCTTGCTGGAGACCGACAATCTTGGAGTCTCCGCCGGCGCGGCCTTCGCGCAAACCGCGACGACATTTGCCGCAGCGCAGGGCTATGGTCTCAATCTCACAGGAGCCAACTCCGACGGCGAGGTTGACGATATTGCTGAGTTCACCTCCAACTCCGGTGGCACTCTCAGCGACGGTCTCATCGACGAGAACGATGAGGGAACTCTGGCCCAGGACCAGAAGCTGGGGTCAGGCGGCACGTACAGCTTCGATTCCTCCGCCAGCGGGCGCGGCCTGCTTTCCTACCCGGCGACGGATACAACCCTGATCGGAACCCTAAACCTATACTTCTACGTCGCAAACAGCTCGACCGTTATCTTTATCGACGCAGATAGCGGCGCGCAGACCGGAGTCGGGCTCTTCCAACTTCAGGGTTCCAGTACCGCATCTGCGGCCATAGCGCATACGACATCCCACTTCGCGGCGCTAAATGCCGTTGCGATACGGCAAAGGAAGAAAAAGTAGGAGCAACCGTGGCGAAACCCAGGGCGCGGCCTCCCGGCCGCGCCCGCCCGATTCGATCTTCCTTGCCTCGTCCCAACACCCTCCCGGCTCTGTGACCTTGGTTACCTTTAAGAACTCCTCATCTTTCGCGCACAATACTCCTTCCGGATTACGGAGAACGATGCTTTGCTTTCTCGACGATTTTTGCCGATAGTCGTATTTGTCTTTGTCTTGGCCACTGTCCCGCTGTCGCCAGCGCGCGACCTTGCCGTGATTTCCAATAAAGCGAATGCCTTGGCAACCATCTCCGTGCCCGACCTGATCAAGATTTGCAAAGCGCAGAACAGTCGCTGGCCCGATGGCAAGCCGGTCACCTTCGTGATGCGCCCGCCCTCCGATCCGGGAATGAAGTTTTTTCTGGAGAAGGTGTACGCCATGTCTGAGGCCGAAGTCAGGGGGCTGATTGCCACTTCTAATCACGCCCGCGGCACTCAACCCGCGATTCTGATCGTGACCTCCGACGAGGAACTGGTGAACCGCGTGGCATCTTTGCCCGGCTCCATCGGAGTCGTGGACGTATATTCCATCAACAGCAGCATCGCCGTCGTCAAAGTTGCCGGCAAACTTCCCTTGGAACCTGGGTATCTGTTGCACGCAAGTCAGTAAGTCAGTGGCCAGTGGTCCGTGTTCAGTGGCCGGCAAGACGAACTCCACTGCTCACGAATCACGGGTCACCGGCACTGCCTGCTGATCACTGATCACTGTTTCTTATGCCAGACACCGTGAAGAAAATCGCCCCTCGACCCGCAGAGCCCCTGCGGAAGGCCTACCGGCGCCGTTTTCCGCGCTTCACTTTGGATGTCCGCTTGGAGGTCCGCATGTTCCAGGCCGGGGAGTTCCGCACCTGTTGGGGACGCTCCACCGAAATCGGGCAGGATGGCATTGGCGCCACCCTCACCGGCGAAATCGAAACTGGCGAAATCGTCTCTCTCGAAATTCCGTTGCCTCTCAGTCCCTACCCCCTGAAAGTGCGCGCCATCGTTCGCTACCGCCAGGGCCTGCGCTATGGCTTCGAATTCCTGACCCTCAACGATGGCCAGCGCGACATGATTCGCCGTGTATGCGAAGTCCTCGCCAGCAAAGAAAGTCCTCGAGACTGATTGTCCTCGAGACCGATCGTCCTTGAGACCGATCGTCCTCGAGACCGGAACAGGTTCGACCAGTAGAAGATTCTCGGATGCCAGTCGGACATACCGCACCCCCGGCTCGTGCACACCCCTGATCTTGGAGTACCAACTCAGTTTTCGAGCTCGAAAGATCTCCCGTCTCAATCACAAAATTTCCTCCAATTACCTCAGTAACTTTCGGGTTAATCCCCTGCGCTTTACGATGCCTCTGGTGAGCTTCTGAGGGGGAGCTTTTCGGATGGGTGAACGTGTCACCCGGGCAACACCGTCCAGGGAATTAGTTCGCGCCCAACGCTTGCGCCATGCGCTCGAGCGTGGAGCAGCGCCCGCTTTTGTCCCTCCCGAATCGTCCAGCGAAGTCGCTCAACCTGGGCCGCTCCGTTGGTATTCCGATGAGGCCGCGGAAATAACGAAAACCGAAGCAGCACACTCCTCCGCTGCGAATTTCGCTGAAACGCTGGACCAGCGTCGCCAGTATCTCGACCAGCTTTTTCAAAACTCGCCCGATCCTCTTATCCTCTTCGACTGCGACTTTCGTGCGCAATGCGTCAATCGCGAGTTTGAGCGCACCTTCGGCTACTCCGCCGATGAAGTCTTAGGCAAGTCGGTTTGCACTCTGTTCTTCCCTCCCGATCGCGCTGCCGAAGCCCGGTGGATTGAGGAGAGCCTGAAGCGCGGCGAGAGCCTGAACCTCGAAACCCAGCGCCGCTGCAAGGACGGTGCCTTGCTCGACGTTTCGGTCTCTTCCGCTCCGCTGCTGCTCGATGGTCGCACCACCGCCTACTATGCCATCTATCGCGATATTTCCGCGCGCAAGCGCGCCCAGGCCATCAGCTCAGCTCTCTATCACATCGCCGAGAAGTCCAGTTCGGCGCAGGATCTGCAACAATTCTTCGCTTCGGTTCACGGCATCGTCGACGAACTCATGCCCGCGGGCAACTTCGCCATCGCCATTCATGATGCCCAATCGCAGCTTCTGACCTTCCCTTATTTCGTCGATGAGCGCGATTCCACTCCCCCCCCCGCCACACCGGGCTACGGCCTCACCGAATACTTGCTGCGCACCGGCGAATCTTTGCTGACCACTCCGGATCTCGTCGAAGGGTTACAGAAAAGCGGCGAGGTACAACTTTCCGTTCCGCCCCCGCTCCAGTGGCTGGGGGTTCCCCTGCAAGTGAATGGCACGATTTTCGGCGCGCTCGTGTTGCAGAGCTATTCGGAAAACACCCGCTTTCGCAACCGGGACAAAGAAGTGCTCACACTAGTAGCGCAGCAGGTCGCAGCCGCGATCGACCGCCAGCAGAATGAGCAGGCGCTGCGCCGTTCCGAAGCTCGCTATCGTTCCATGGTGCAGACCGCGGTTTACGGAATCTACCGCTCCAGCGTCGACGGCCGCTTCCTCGATGTGAACCCCGCCCTGATCGGCATGCTGGGCTACAACTCCGCTCACGAAGTCCTGTCTCTTGATCCCGAACAGGATGTTTTTCTCGACTCCGCCGAGCACGCTCGCCTGGTCGATGAGTTCCGCCGTACCGGCCGCATGGATGGCTTCGAAGTTCGCTGGAAGCGTAAAGATGGCCTTCCCATCACCGTCCGCATCAGCGGGCGAGCGGTCGTCAGCGGCGACCACGCTTCCGATGTCCTCGAAGCCATCGCCGAAGATATTACCGAGCGCCGCCTGTTGGAGGACCAGTTCCGCCAGTCCCAGAAAATGGAAGCGGTGGGCCGCCTCGCCGGCGGCATCGCCCACGACTTCAATAATCTGCTCATGGTAATCAGCGGGTACACCGAGGTTCTTCTCTATCACCTGAGCCCCGGTCATCCTTTGCACGCCAAAGCCGAAGCCATCCAGCAAGCCTCCGACCGCGCCACCGCCCTGACCCGGCAGTTGCTCGCCTTCAGTCGCAAGCAACTTCTCGAACTCAAGGTCATCGACGTGAACGCCATCGTCACCGACATGGAGCGTCTGTTGCGCCCGCTCATCGGCGAGGATATCGAACTCACCACCAGCCTCAGCCCCGGTGTCGGATGCACTCGCGCCGACGCCGGCCAACTCGAACAAGTAATCATGAATCTGGTGGTCAATGCCAAAGATGCCATGCCCAACGGCGGCAAAATCAGCATTCGCACCGACTGCATCACCCTCGACGAAACCTCTCGCCCCGAAAATACCTTCATCCAGCGCGGTCCCTACGTCATGATCTCTGTCGCCGACAACGGTCATGGCATGGATCGCGAAACCCAGGCCCGTATCTTCGAGCCTTTTTTCACCACCAAAGAAAAAGGCAAAGGCACCGGCCTTGGACTCTCCACCGTCTACGGCATCATCAAGCAAAGCGGAGGATACGTCTTCGTCCAGAGCGAAGTGGGCCGCGGCACGGTCTTCAATATCTATTTCCCGCGAGTCGACGAACCCTCTGACACGGTAAGCGCCGCCGCTCCCGTCTCGCTCGCCGCCACCGGCGGTTCGGAAACCATTCTTTTGGTCGAAGATGAAGACTCCGTCCGCCAACTCGTCCGCGAGACTCTCGAATCCCGCGGCTATCGCGTCCTCGAAGCCGAAAACGGCACCACCGGGCTCGCTGTCGCCGCCCGCCATACCGATCCCATTCATCTGGTCATCACCGACATTGTCATGCCCGGCATGAGCGGTCACGAACTGGTTCAGCAACTTACGCCCGTGCGACCCGCCATTAAAGCCCTCTACCTCTCCGGCTATGCGCAGGATGCATTTGCCGCTCCCGCCGCCGCCGAAAATCCAAAAACATTCCTGCAGAAACCTTTCACCCTCCACACCCTCGCCCGCAAGGTCCGCGAAGTATTAGGTTCCCCCGCAAGCTGAAACTTGGTGCTCCTCTGCGTCCCCTGTGTTTAAAGATTTCCCAACCACTCCACAACCGCCGACTCGCCCTCTGCCATCCAACCGCTGAATCCGCACTCCCGCTCTCAACATCAGTACAATAGAATTCCTGGAGGATAAAATATGGCTCACGAACTACCCCCCCTGCCTTATGATTACGCGGCCCTCGAGCCCGTGATCGACAAGCAGACCATGACTCTTCACCACGATATGCACCACGGTGCCTACGTCAAGAACCTCAACGCGGCAATCGAAAAACATCCTGAACTCGCCAGTAAATCTGCGGAAGACCTGATTCGCGATTACAATGCTATCCCCGAAGATATTCGCGCCGCAGTTCGCAACAATGGCGGCGGCCACGTCAATCACACCATGTTTTGGAAGATCATGAAGCCCAAGGGCGGAGGCGATCCCACCGGCCCCATCGCGCAAGTCGTCACCAAGACTTTCGGCAACTTCAAAGATTTTCAAACTAAGTTCAACGACGCCGGTGCAAAACAGTTCGGTTCCGGATGGGTCTGGCTCGCCGGGAAACCCGGCGGCGAAGTACACATCATGACGACGCCGAACCAGGACAATCCAATTTCGCAAGGCCACTTTCCCATCTTCGGCAACGATGTTTGGGAGCACGCCTACTACCTGAAATACAACAATCGCCGTCCAGAATATTTAGCCGCCTGGTGGAACGTAATCAACTGGGACGAGGTCAACCATCGTTACGAAGCCTTCAAGTCAGGCAAATCGGTGCAAGAACTAGCAATGGCGCGATAGCTGGCTGAAGCCGATTCGACCGTAAAACTGGACTGTCATCCTGAGCGTAGTGGCCGCTCCGCAAGCGGAGCGGCCACGAAGTCGAAGGATCCCTATCCGTTCAGCCCTATTCCAGATAGCTTCATGGCGTTCCCCTCGTTCCGAGCTTTGCGGGGAACAATTGGCGCGTTTTCGCCGTAACTTCCGTCAAGCCAATGCGCCTTGCCCCAGGATTTCGCCGCGTTCTCCTCTGTCTCATCCTCTACCTCATATTCTCGGCGATTGCCGGGATGTTCTTAGCCCGAGAAGCTCTCCATCCCGCCCGCCGCCCGTTGACTCGTGAAGATAGGTCCAGCCTGCAAGACGCGCTTCGCCAACAGGGGGCCATCCTCGAAGATGTTTCTATCGTCACGCCGGATCACGCGACACTCCGTGCATGGATCATCCAACCCAGCTATAGTAGCGGCGATGCCGTGATCGTTCTGCATGGTCTGGGCGACAATCGCGTTGGCATGACCGGATACGCCCAACTCTTCCTTGCGCGCGGACTCACTGTGTTACTTCCTGATGCGCGCGGCCACGGTGCAAGCGGCGGCAATCTTGCAACCTACGGACTCCTTGAACGCGAAGACGTTCGCCAATGGTTCGATTGGCTCACGGCGAACAATCACCCGCACTGCATCTTCGGATTCGGCGAGTCCATGGGCGCGGCCGAACTCCTGCAATCTCTCACCGTCGAGCCGCACTTCTGCGCTGTTGCTGCTGAATCTTCTTTCTCCAGTTTTCGCGAGATCGCCTACGATCGCATGGGCCAGCCCTTTCACCTCGGCCCCTGGTTTGGACGCACTCTCCTCCGCCCCGTCGTCGAATTCGCTTTCCTCTATGTCCGTTTCAAGTACCACCTCAACATGCAGCAAGTTTCTCCAGCGGATTCCGTCGCCGCCACGCAAGTCCCAGTCCTCCTCATTCACGGCAAAATCGACAGCAACATTCCTCCGCGCCATTCGCGCCAAATCCAAGCCCGCAACCAAAATGTAGTTCTCTGGGAAGTCCCCAACGCCGACCACTGCGGAGCCGTGAGCGCAGCTCCTGAAGAATTCGACCACCGTCTGCTAGCCTGGTTCTCCCCCCAATCGGTGACCACAAACTAAGAACTGGCAACTGACCACTAATCACTACCCACTGCCTTTCTGCATTTCCTGTGCACTCCCTGTGGACATCCCACCACCTCTTCACCTCAAAGTTTTCTCGGAGCAGCTGGCGCACGACGAACCCCCGCCCACCACGCGGCCCGCCGCAATCTCCTCTTCAAGATTCTGATCCGGGAACATCCGCGCAATTCCCGGTCAGGAATTTCCTCAACTGCACCAAAAACCGGGATTGACCGCGCGCCTTTTCGCTCGTACATTCGTCCTCGCCCTTCAATAAAAAAGCAATCATTCAAACTGCGAACGAATCACAGGACCGAGATCGCGTCATGAATCCGTGGATTACCTACCGCACCCGTTTTCTAGTCAAAGCCAAACAACTCACCACCAGCCTTGCCTTCACCGACGTGCTCGGCCGGCAGCACTCCGGACGCAAAGGGGACTATCTCGTCGAATCCAGCGACGGCATTCTTCGCATCGCGCCCCGCCAGATTTTCGAAGATATCTACGTCCCCCTGGCCGACCCGCACGACGAAACTTCAACCCGACCTACGGCGCGAGTTCTCTACGATGCGTTTGCCGAGGACGAACTCCCCCACGACGAAATATCGAGCCCCGTTCCTAGCCCGCCTGTACTTTTCCCCAACAAGCCAAGCCCAAACGGATCGTCCAAGACGCGCAAGACGGCCCCCATCTCGATTTCGCCCCACTTAACCCGTAAATCTCCCCAACCTTGCCGCAACGGCCGCAACTCGAGCCCCGGCGTTCGCTTTCTTTAATCGTTATCGTAGAAATGCCCAAGAAGTTTCCAGATCGGGAAGGGACCGCGTTCCACTCGTGCCCTAAACTCCGCCAGATGACGATGACTTTCAGCCCCTGCGGCATGCTTTTTCCTGTGGGCAAGGCTCTTCCAGCACGCTGTCTAGCCATGCCCTTTTCACCCCTCCCCCACTTTTATGAACGCCCTGTGAATTTCAGTTGTGGAAAACGAATCCACCACCCCCGCACCAAGCCCGTCATTGCTGGAGATACAACCTGTGGTATTTCCCTATTGACAGACACAATAAGCGGGAGTAACTTTGCAATCCCATAGCCCTTTTAAACACTCAACCTCGCGGGAACGGGGCTGGGTTTCCGGGGCGAAGAAACGAAACGCGTATAGAAACTAGACCCGCAGGCAGGCGCCGGGCCAGAGGTGACCCGGCGTCACCTGTAAATGAAAACTTAAGGATGTGCGGCGACCGTTCTCCCGACCCCTCCCCCGGGAGAACGACTCCAGCTGGAACACAAAAAACGAATAGACGGGAAAATGAGCTGATTCACAAGCTGATTACTGAACATGAATATCTAGTCACTGACCACTGACCACTGAACAGTGACCATTGACCGCTGAACTTTAAGGAGCCTAATCGTGGAAGCCATATCCAGAATCGTCGCCGACTCCCTCGCTCGCCACGGCTTTGATCGCCCGGTCGATCCCCGTCGCCTGCAGTGGTCACGCTGGTTCGCCAGCGACTCGCCCCATAGCTTGCTGGTCGTTCCCAGCAAGCCAGGCATCTTTGCCCTGGCGCAGGAGGTTGCCGAACTGGGCCCATCCGCTGCTGGTGCCGACCCGCCCACTCGCCGCATGCTCGCCGTCCTGCAATTCTCCGAGGACGACGACATGGCCTTCACCCTCGATCGCATGTTCACCTGCGTGAATCCACTCCGCGCCCGTCTGGCCTCCGGCCGCTGCTTCCTGCGCTTCGTCGTCATCGAAGATCAGGCGCAGCGCCGCAGCATCTGCGCCGCGCTCAATCAATGGATGCTCAACTCCGCCGAAAAAGCCAGCGGCCTTCCCCCGGATTTTTCCTCTTCGCTGGAAATGACGGCTTCTGCGGCACGGACGCCCTCTTCCGCCACCGCCGGTAGCACCCACATCGATTCCGGAGCCAGCAAAAATCTTCACTGTTCTCAACCTCTTCCCTCCGGTTTCTAAGGAGGGATTGGGATCGCAGCCGAACCGTGCAGCGCTTAGTTGCCGACTTTGATTTTGCAGTTTTGAGATTCGAATCAGGGCGCGGTTTTGACCGCGCCGCAGTTTTCGTTTTGAAAGGGCGCGGCTTTAAGCCGCGCCGCCCGATGGACAAAATGAGAACGGCCTTTAGCCCTGAGGTATCAGCCGCAAAAGCGGCGGAGGAAGATCCTTAACAAGACCCGCTCCACCCCGAACCAACTCCGTTCGGAAATGGCCCTCAATCCCGCGTCCACCGCCCTGGACCCCGAATCGGGCCGCAATATCAAGAATCTAACTATTAATGGAGAGACGAATGCCCGAACTGAAATCCACCACTGAAACCACCCCCACCACCCCTTCCGCCGCGCCGAACCAGACCCAAAGCCAAGCCCAAAAGAAAGCCGGCCTGGCCTTCCGCCGCTTCTTCACCAAGCCCGGTGTCTCTCCCTACGACGAGCTCGAGTGGGACCTCCGCCTCGCTCAGATCACCGATGCTCACGGCAACGTGATCTTCGAGCAGAAGGACGTTGAAGTCCCCAAAGACTGGTCCATGACCGCCACCAACATCGTGGCCAGCAAATATCTGCATGGCAAAATCGGCACGCCCGAACGCGAGACCGGAGTCCGCCAGCTGGTGACCCGCGTTGCCGAAACCATCCGTAACTGGGGATTGGCGCAAGGCTACTTCAAGACGCCCGAAGACGGCGCAACCTTCCACGACGAACTCGCACACATTCTTCTGCGCCAGTATGCGGCTTTCAACTCTCCCGTCTGGTTTAACGTGGGCTGCGATCGCATCGAGCCCAACTCCGATGCCCGCAACTGGCACTGGAACCCGCAAACCCACCAGGTTGAGTTCGGCGTGACCGGATACAGCAAGCCGCAATGCTCCGCCTGCTTTATCAACTCGGTGAAGGATTCGCTCGACTCCATCCTCACCCTGGCCAAAACCGAAGGCATGCTTTTCAAGTGGGGCAGTGGCACCGGTACGAATCTTTCTCCCCTGCGTGGTTCCACCGAAGGCCTCAGCGGCGGAGGCACGGCCAGCGGCCCCCTCAGCTTCATGAAGGGTTTCGACGCCTTCGCCGGCGTCATCAAGTCCGGAGGCAAAACTCGCCGCGCCGCCAAGATGGTCATCCTGAATATCGACCACCCTGACGTCGTCGACTTCATCGAGTGCAAGCAGAAAGAAGAAGCCAAGGCGCACGCTCTGGTCGCGCAGGGATACGATGGCTCCCATCCCGACTCCGATGCTTACTCTTCCATCTTCTTCCAGAACGCCAACAACTCCGTCCGCGTCACCGACGACTTCATGTACGCCGTAGTTCGCGACACCGATTTCTCCACCAAAGCCGTCAGCGATGGCTCGGTCGCCAAAACCTACAAAGCCAAAGATCTGCTGAAGAAGATTTCCGAGGCCACCTGGCACTGCGGCGACCCGGGCATGCAGTACGACACCACCACCAATCGCTGGCACACTTCGAAAAACACGGCGCGCATTAATGCCAGCAATCCCTGCAGCGAATACATGTTCCTCGACGACTCCGCCTGCAACCTGGCCAGCCTGAACCTGTTGAAGTTCGCTCCCAATGGCAGCTTCGACGTGGAAGCCTATCGCCATGCGGTCGATGTCTTGATCACCGCGCAGGAAATTCTGGTCGACAATGCCGGATATCCCACCGAATCGATCATGCGCAACTCCCACGATTATCGCCCGCTGGGATTGGGCTACGCGAACCTGGGCGCGCTGTTGATGGCCGCAGGACTGCCTTATGATTCCGATGCCGGCCGCGACTACGCCGCCTGCGTCACCGCCATCATGTGCGGCGAAGCCTATCTGCAGTCGTCAAAAATTGCCGAGCAATGCCATCCGCTGACGCCCGCAACTGAGACCGTCGCAACCCGCCTCGGCATCACCAGCGCCGACCACATGCCCGGCGGAGCCTGCCCCGGCTGGTACATCAACCGCGAACCGTTTCTCGACGTGATCCGCATGCACCGGGCCAGCGTCAACAACATCAACAAGGCCAATATTCCCCCGGCGCTCTACGAATCCAGCAAACAATGCTGGGACGAAGCTCTCGCCCACGGCGAAAAACACGGCTACAGAAATTCCCAGGTAACCGTGCTCGCCCCCACCGGCACCATCGGCTTCATGATGGATTGCGACACCACCGGCATCGAGCCCGATCTCGCGCTGGTGAAATACAAGAAGCTGGTCGGCGGAGGCATGATCAAGATCGTCAACCAAACCGTTCCCACCGCTCTCTTCAAACTGGGCTACGATCACGATCAAACCAATGCGATTGTCAGCTACATCGACGCCACCGGAACCATCGAAGGCGCGCCCCATGTGAAGGACGAGCATCTCGCCGTCTTCGATTGCTCATTCAAGCCGGCCAAAGGCACCCGCTCCATCGCCTACATGGGCCATCTGCGCATGATGGCTGCCGCGCAGCCGTTCATCTCCGGCGCGATTTCGAAGACCGTCAATCTTCCCGAGAATGCTTCTGTGGAAGACATCATGGATGCCTATCTCCAGGCGTGGAAGCTGGGTCTCAAGGCGGTGGCGGTTTATCGCGATGGCTGCAAAAAGGCGCAACCGCTCTCCGCGGCAGGAACGAAAACCGCGCAAAGCAGCGGCGGCGTCTCGCCGGCCTCCGCGCCGCAGGAAGAAGAAAATCTGGATGCTCCGCCGCGCGCCGTACGCCACAGGCTGCCGGAAGAGCGGCGCTCGCTGACCCACAAGTTCAAAATCGGCGATCACGAAGGCTACATCACCGTCGGCCTCTATCCCGATGGCGAGCCCGGCGAACTCTTCATCACCATGGCCAAAGAAGGATCGACCGTCAGCGGCCTGATGGATAGCTTCGCGCTCGCCACCTCGATCGCGCTGCAACACGGCGTGCCGCTGAAGCTGCTCTGCGAAAAGTTCGCGCACACCCGCTTCGAACCCAGCGGCTGGAGCGGCAATCCCGACATCGGCTTCGCCAAGTCGATCATGGACTACATCTTCCGCTGGCTCCAGTTGCGCTTCCTCACCGGCCAGCAGCAGATGCTCTTTCCCAAGCTGCCCATGGTCGGCAGCCAACTGTCCGAGGTCGGAGAGATGAACGGCGCCTCATCCGCCGTCCGCCATCCCGAAGCCGGAAGCCGCGACCCGGGAGCCGCTTCCATCCACGCCGCCGACGCTCTGGCCGGCATCATCGACCTGGGCGACGCCCCCACCTGCAGCTTCTGCGGCAGCATCATGACCAGAAACGGCAGTTGCTATAGATGCGGCAGTTGCGGGAGCACCAGCGGGTGCTCGTGAGCTTCATGGAGCGCCGGGTGCAATTCGTGATGTGCGTTAAGAATGATGGTTATCTTGCGTCGTTAGAATTGCGCAAAGCGTATCGGCTACTCGAGGATGAGCCAGCGTCGAGACGTGGTCTGCTGCGGGTGGTCGATGAATCGGGCGAGGATTATCTGTATCCGGAAGAGTATTTTCGCCAGTAATTTGAAAGGGCACGGCTTCAGCCGTGCCAAGGGGCGAACTAAGAATACTGTAAACGTACTGTGAAGGGGACACGGCACGCGCCGTGTCCCTTTTAATTCGGATGGATTCATATATGCGCCTGACTCAGCTTGTCGTGAAGAATTTCCGTGGGCTAGAGAGCATCGAGGTAGCCTTTGATAACCGAGTCAATGTGATAGTTGGGCCCAACGCTGTAGGTAAGACCACGGTTCTGGAAGCGATCCGACTAGCGAAGGCCTTGCTCGCTCCGCGCACTCAGAATGAGGCAAGCCAGACGCTTCAGTCGCTCCGAATCGCTGTGCCTCACTACCCTCAGCGCATTTTCCCGGCCGCAGTAGCGCGGGATGCTGGAAAGAGCATAGAGATTCGTTGCCGCTATGAATTCGGCGAGACGGAACTGAGTCGGCTCGACGGCGGCGTACCGCAAATTGCGACCGGCCTAGTTCTCGCTAGCCTTGGTAGGGCGTTTGGGAATTCTGCTGAGAACATCCCGTTCCTTTCCTCGCCACAGGGCGGCAAAATGTTATCAAGCGCCGAGTCCCAGCTACGGCAAGCGTTAGCGGATTTCCGAAACAAGAAAAGGGCGTGCAACCTAGACGTTGCCATCGACCCCTCAGGTAGATTCGGTGGCGGGGACCCCGTCAGTTCCGCGATGTTTTCTTTCTTGGATGTGACCCTTCCTCCGAGCGAGACGATCTTCAGCTACTTCCCGGCTGACCGGGCTCTGCCTTTCGGCGAGCCCCCAGTCCAGCTCGGGATCGCCGACGCATCCCAGCAGATCGAGTCCTATGTCTCACAGCCCCAGCTAAAATACCACCGCCTCAAAAACACGATCTTCAGTGCTGTCATAGCCGGCAGCGCCGAACGCGACTCGTTGTGGAAGGATTTCCAAGACATTTTTGACGGCGTTCTGAAAGGGCGAAGGTTCGAGTCCGTCGGCGTCAATGAATATGGACTCCTATCGATCAAGGTTCAGGATACGGAGACCGGCCGCTTTTTCGATCTCGACGGAATGAGTAGCGGGGAGAAGGGCCTTGTGCTGACATTTTTGCTTATTGGTAGATCGATTGCCAATGGCAGCATCATCCTACTCGATGAGCCCGAGCTTCACCTCAATCCTGCGGTTTGTAGGAATCTAGTTCACTTCCTCGTAGACAAGTACATCCGCCCGCGTAACATCCAAGCGGTGGTTTGCTCCCATTCGCCCGAGATACTGGCTGGTGCGTTCGACAGGGAGGAGTGTTCTTTGTTCCACCTGGCATCCGAGAGCATGCTCACAAAGGTTCGTCGAAAGGATGAGGACCAGATTAGTCAGGCCTTGCGGCGGCTTGGCACCTCGGAGAGCGAGGGACTGCTCTACAAAGGCACCGTCTTCGTAGAGGGGGAAGAAGACATCGAGCTGATCGAGGCTGGCTTCGGGGATCTGATGCGCCGCTTTCGGCTGAAAGATCTGGGTGGGCGCCGGGAGGTAGAAAAGCAAATCGCCCTACTTCAGCAGGCCGAGCGGGACGACAGTACGATGCCGCCATGCTATTTCGTTTTCGACCGGGACGGAATGCCGAGTAGCCTAAAGGACTCAGCTAAGGTTCGGGTACTTCAATGGCAGCGGAGGTGCTTGGAGAATTACCTCATTGACGTAGACACGTTAACCGATCTGTTGCAGGACCCCGAGGTCCTTCCTGCGGCAGTTTCCAGCTTGGGGGAAGTAAACAAGATGCTTCTAGAGCTCGCCTTCTCACAGCTCGATGATGTAATCGCGAAAGCAGTCTACACGCAGTATGCCTTTGAAGACCCATGCATCAGGGTCCCTGAAATTCAGGGCAAGAAAATCGAGGAGATAGCAGAGATCCTCTTTTCGCGCCTTAAGCGGATAAGCCAGCAAACTTCGGCCGTCCCAGCAGATTGGAAAGAGTCGTTCGAGTCGGAGTGCCAAAAGCGAAGGAAGGAGATCCTGGCGGTGTGGGAAGTGAAGTGGGTGGAGCATTGCGACGGGAAGCGTCTCTTTAGGGACTTGCACCGGAAACTTAGGTTTCGGATTTCCTCGCGGCGATTGAAGAAACGCGTTATCCAGGAAATGGCACGGACCCACACTGAGACTTGGCGTTCTATGGAGAGTCTCCTGAAGGCGCTTCTCCAACAGTGAACGAAATGCCCAGCGCCCCATCCGTGGTTTCCCCGGCGGGCAGCGGTTCCTCGTTCGCGAATTGCTTCGTTGTCCAAAACCCACACAATTGCTGACGCGGCATTGAATCCGCCCCTTCACGGTTGACACCAGGACGTTCTCCCCGTCCGTGACTGCCGTCACGTCTCCACACGACTCACATCACTGCCCGCATCGCATTCCCGGTCTGTAATGAATGCGGGCGGATGACGGGAATCATCCGCCCATCGGGCGAATTTCCTCTTACGGGGGCGGCAATGGTGAATGACGATTTGGTGAAATGTCCGCTGTGCAACGGTTTTACGCATGTGGGCAAGCCGGAGCTGGTCGCGGCGTTGAAAGATCCCAAGGTCCGGCAGCAGGTCGAAGCGTATATCGAGGAGTTGCTGCGCGGCGGAGCGGCCGAGCTGGCCAATGTGAGCGCGGGCACGGCTCCCGCCGGAGATTTCAATAAAGAGGTGCATCACTGGAATCCGAATGTGCCGGTGTGGCGACGAAGCCCGAAGGAGTAAACGCCGCAGGGTTAAAGCCCGGCTTCAATTTTATTGCTCCACTGGCGTGGCCCAGCCGCACCCCAAGCCGCGCCCATGATACGCACCCGTCTGGCAGGGGTCTTTAAAGCAGGGATCTAAGAAACGATTCGAAAAATAAGTACGGAGGACATCATGATTATCACCAAGCAGCAGGCTTTGGACTACCATAGCAATCCTCAGCCAGGAAAGATTGAAATCACTCCGACCAAACCCTGCCGGAGCCAGCGCGATCTCAGCCTGGCGTACACGCCGGGCGTGGCTCAGCCTTGCCTGGCTATCAACAAGAATCCGCACGACGCTTACAGCTACACCGGACGCGGCAACCTGGTCGCCGTCGTGACCAACGGCACCGCCGTGCTCGGTCTGGGCGACATTGGCGCCCTCGCCGGCAAGCCTGTGATGGAAGGCAAGGCCGTGCTGTTCAAGCGCTTTGCCGATGTCAATGTGTTCGACATCGAGATCAACTCGCACGATCCCGATGAAATCATAAAGGTTTGCCAGCTTCTCGAACTCACCTTCGGCGGCATCAATCTCGAAGACATCAAGGCGCCCGAGTGCTTCTATATCGAGGAAACTCTGCGCAAGACGATGAAGATTCCCGTCTTCCACGATGACCAGCATGGCACCGCGATCATCACCGGGGCCGCGTTGCTGAATGCGCTCGAGATTGTGGGCAAAGATATTGCCAAGGTTCGCGTGGTCTTTAACGGTGCCGGTGCGGCTGGTATCTCTACCGCCCAACACTACGTGCGTTTGGGCGTGAAGCATGACAACATTATTTTCTGCGATACCAAGGGCGTGGTTTACCAAGGCCGCAAAGAAGGCATGAATAAGTACAAAGACCTTTTCGCGCCCGTCACCGACTGCCGCACGCTCGCCGATGCCATGAAAGGCGCGGATGTATTTGTTGGATTGTCGGTGAAGGGCGCGGTCACACAGGATATGGTGCGGTCGATGGCCGCCGATCCGATCGTCTTCGCTATGGCGAATCCCGATCCCGAAATTACCTACGAAGACGCCAAGGCCTGCCGTAGCGACATCATCATGGCCACGGGACGCTCGGACTATCCCAATCAGGTGAATAACGTCCTGGGCTTCCCCTTCATTTTCCGCGGCGCTCTCGATGTGCGCGCCACCGCCATCAATGAGGAGATGAAGCTGGCGGCTACGCGTGCGCTGGCTGCACTCGCGAAAGAAGACGTCCCTGATTCCGTGTGTCGCGCCTATGGTGTGGAACGACTGAGCTTTGGGCGCGATTACCTGATTCCCATTCTGTTCGATCCGCGGGTGCTGGTGTGGGAAGCTTCCGCCGTGGCTGAGGCTGCCATGAAGACAGGCGTTGCGCAAGAGCCGGTCGACCTCGCCGTTTATCGCGAGCAGTTGGAACGGCGGCTGGGCAAGGCTCACGAAGTTTCGCGCACCATGATTCACAAGGCGCAGGCCAATCCCAAGCAGGTCGTTTTTCCTGAGGGCGAGAACGAGAAGATCCTGCGGGCGTGCCACGCGCTGGTGGAAGAGAAAATTGCCCAGCCGATTCTGCTGGGCAGCGAGGTTGTGATTCGGGCGATCGCGGAGGAGTTGAGCCTGAGCCTGGAAGGCATGAAAATTGTTGATCCCGTGTCTTCAGAGTTGCGCGAACTCTACGTGCAGGAGTTATACCGTTTGCGCCAGCGCCGCGGTGTAACCCTGAATGCGGCTCGCGGATTGATCAACGATTCGAACATTTTCGGTTCGATGATGGTGCATATGGGCGACGCCGATGCCATTGTCTCGGGTATCACGCAGCACTTCCCCGATACCATCCGTCCCGCGTTACAGATCATTCGCATGCGCGAAGGCCTGCATCGCGTCTCCGGCTGCTACGTCATGATCACGCGCAAGGGTGAGGTTTTTTTCCTCGCCGATACCAGCGTGAACATCGAGCCCACGGCCGAAGATCTGGTCGAGATCGCACTCTGCACGGCGCAGATGGCGCGCCGCTTTGATGTCACTCCGCGCGTTGCCATGCTGTCGTTCGCCAGCTTCGGCGCCGTCGATCATCCCATTTGCAGCAAGGTCCGCAAG
This sequence comes from uncultured Acidobacteriaceae bacterium, assembly GCA_963710965.1. Lineage (GTDB taxonomy): Bacteria > Acidobacteriota > Terriglobia > Terriglobales > Acidobacteriaceae > Sulfotelmatobacter. The sequence goes on from CAVQCP010000051.1 coordinate 156,750, forward strand.
GCCGTTGAACTGCTGCACTACGCCGATCCGACGCTCATTGTGGATGGAGAAATCACGGCCGATGACGCGCTATCCCCGGAGGTGATCGAGAAATCATATCCCTTCAGCACGCTGAAGGGCGGAGCCAACGTTCTCATCTTCCCCGATCTGGCTTCGGCCAACACAGCCTACAAGCTGCTGGCCAAGATCGGCGGAGCCGAGACCATTGGTCCCATCCTGATGGGAATGAGCCGGCCGGTACACATTTTGCTGCCCAACGCGGAGGTGGAAAATATCGTCGCCGTGGCCGCAATTGCCGTGGTCGATGCGCAGGAGAATGATGCCTACGTTCACTCCCAGCGGGCAGACGCAGTCACTGTGACGGTTGAGCGCTGAAATTCACGAGAAGGGAAGGTGTTTATGTCGACCGCATGGAATTCGCGGTATGCCTTACGAACGCTTCGGGTGAAAGGATCAACCATCCGCGAGCTGCTGAAGATGACGCAGCGACCCGAGATGATTTCTTTTGGCGGGGGCCTTCCGGCCCCCGAAGTTTTTCCCGTAGAAAAATTCAAGCAGGCATGCCACTCCGTGCTGGAAGAGCATGGCGCGCAGGCCCTGCAATATGGCGCCACCGAAGGCTACGAGCCCTTGCGCGAAACCATCGCGAAAAACCTGGCTCGTTACGGCATCCTGGCCAAGGCTGAGAATGTGCTCATCACCTCGGGCTCGCAGCAGGCTCTCGATCTGATCGGAAAGTTGCTGATCAATTCCGGAGACCGCGTGCTGGTCGAAGCTCCCACTTACCTGGGCGCGCTCCAGGCTTTCAATCTTTACGGAGCGCAGTTTATCTCCGTGCCGGTCGATGATGATGGCCTGCGCGTTGAAAAAATGGAGGCCGCCCTCCGCCTCCGCCCCAAGTTCATGTACATCCTGCCCAACTTCCAGAACCCCGCTGGAGTGACGCTTTCCGAAGAACGCCGCCGCTTCCTCATTTTCCTCGCCGACCGTTACGGCATTCCAATCATTGAAGACGATCCCTACGGTCAGTTGCGCTATGAAGGCGAGCACCTCGCACCCCTGGTGGTGCTCGACCATCAGAATATTCGCGGTGGCACTGGCCTCACGCCGGGCAACGTGCTCTATCTCAGTACTTTCTCGAAGACCCTCGCCCCGGGAATCCGGCTGGCCTGGATCGTCGCCCCCGCCGAGGTGATCGCACGCCTGGCGCTGCTCAAGCAATCAGCCGACCTGCACACTGCAACCTTTAATCAGATGGTGGCTTACGAAGTGGCGAAGGATGGATTTCTCGACCAGCACGTGAAGCTCATCCGCAACGTTTATCGCGAACGCCGTGACGTGATGCTGGCCTCCTTGCAGGAATTTTTCCCGCACGAAGTTACCTGGACTCATCCCCAGGGCGGCTTGTTCCTGTGGGTCACCATGCCCCCAGGCACCGACTGCCGTTCGCTATTTCGCGCCGCCTTGGCCGAAGACGTTGCCTTCGTGCCCGGCGACTGCTTCTATGCCGACGATCCGGCAGAAGGCTGCCGCCATATGCGATTGAATTTTTCTTATTGTCCGCCGGATCAGATTCGCGAAGGCGTGCGCCGCCTTTCTCTGGCAGTGAAGACGCAACTGCGAACTGCCCACACTCTGGAGGCCGTCGGCGCCGACCTATAAAAGTGAAAAGTGAAAGAGCACCGGCAGGCTGTCACATCGCGCCGTGATGCCGGGCATCGCAGCGGCGTTCTTTTCGTGCCACACTGAAGCCGCTCGAAGTGCGCGACAAGCCAATGGGACAACAGGAAAAACGGCTTGCCGCCCGTGAGGTGACGTATGACAGGAACTACTCTGATCGTGCTCGCCGTCCTCGTGCTGGCGGTGGGGCTATTCGTTTTCCGCTCCATTCCCGCCATTAAGGCTTACTTCGCCTATCGCGGCCAGCGCCTCACCACCTGCCCCGAAACTCACCGCTGTGCGGCCGTCGACGTGGCTGCCGGCGAGGCTGCCATGGGTGCTTTTCTCACCCACCCCACTTTGCATTTGAAGCAATGCTCGCGCTGGCCCGAGCGTGAAGATTGCGGCCAGGAATGCCTGCAACAGATCGAAGTCGACCCTGAAAATTGCCTGGTCTGGAATATCGTTTCCCGGTGGTACGAAGGAAAGAACTGCGCCCTCTGCCACAAGCCTTTCGGCAAACTTCGCCACCTGGATCATGCCCCCGGTTTGCTCGACTCGGAACAGAGAACCGTGGAGTGGAGGGAATTGCGTCCAGAGCTATTGCCCGAGGTATTTTCCACACATCAGCCGGTTTGCTGGAATTGCAATGTCACGGAAGTGTTCCGACGGTTGCATCCCGAACTGGTTACGGACCGCGAACCTGAAATCCGGCGGCTGCGAAGCTCTTAGCTCTTGGCTTCTAGCCTCCAGTTGCCCGCCCAAAATGCCGATTGAGCGTTAAGGCTACGCCTTTGATGAATAAGCGCACGGCTTCAGAGTGTGCGTGAGAACCAACTGTTGAGGATTCGAGTGGAACGACGCCAAGGATTTTAGCTGCGGAGTGGCGACAGAATGCAGCCCAAAGCCTGCCCTGAGCGCAGTCGCAGGGGCGCAAGCCTTGGGGTAAGAGTGGGAAAGGAACAAGCCCCGAAGGGGCGAAAGATCAGTTCTGACGCGCTCTCGTCAGCCGTGCCGCTAAGTCTGCCTTCGGCATGAGCAGCGGGTTTTCGGCAGCCTGCTAGAGCCCCGGTCCGCCGAAGGGGCCGCGTAAGCCATTCGGAATGTGCCGGGTTTTGCCCCCGGGCCGCCAGCATCTGGCTGTTTTCCAAAATGGGACGGGCCAGCGTGACGCAGATCACAGGTTAACGTGCTTTGTGCCATAGCTGGCAACCGAACCGAGGTTGAAAATGGGTAGTAATCAGTAACTGGGGGGAAGACGAATGTCGTGGGAGCTTGAATACAAGCACAAATTACAAACTGCGGAGCAAGCCGTGCGCTATGTCGGGTCTGGCATGCGTGTCTATATCCAGCCCGGCTGCGCCGAACCTGAGACTCTGGTGGCCGCGCTGATGGGCCGGGCTCCGTTTGTCGAGGACGTGGAAATCGTTCACATGATGACCATGGGCGTGGCTCCATATGTCGCGCCCGAAATGGCGGGCCACTTCCGGCATAATGCCATGTTTATCGGCGGCAATGTCCGCGAGGCGGTCAACGACGGCCGCGCCGATTACACCCCGATTTATCTCAGTGAGATCGAAGCCCTGTTCGAGAGCGGCGTCATGCCTATCGATGTCGCTCTGCTGCAACTCTCCCCTCCCGATTCGCACGGTTTCTGCAGCTTCGGAGTCGGCGTGGACACTTCGCTGACCGCGGCCAAATGCGCCCGCTACGTGATCGCCCAGATCAACGATCAAATGCCGCGCACCTATGGAGACAGCTTTATCCATGTAAGCGAGTTGGACGCCATCGTGGATTCCTCCCGGCCGCTCTGCGCCCTGACTCCGCCGCAGATTACCGAGATGCATACCGCGATTGCGCACAACGTCGCCGGTCTGATCGAAGACGGTGCCGTCCTGCAAACCGGGATTGGCGGCATTCCGGATGCCGTATTGCCCTTTCTCATGGATCGTAAGGATCTCGGCATTCACAGCGAAATGATCTCCGATAGCGTCATTCCCTTGATCGAAGCGGGCATCATCACCGGAGCCCGAAAAAATTTCAAGCCGAGAAAGATCATTCTCGGATTCGCCCTGGGCACGAAGCGCTTGTTCAACTTTGTCGATAACAATCCGATCTTCGAGTTTCATCCCACTGCCTATACCAACGATCCCGCGTTCATTGCGCGCAACGAAAACATGGTCGCCATCAATTCGGCCCTGCAAGTCGATCTCACCGGCCAGGTGTGCTCTGATTCGATTGGAAGCTTCTTCTACAGCGGCATTGGCGGGCAGGTCGACTTTCTGCGCGGGGCCTCGCGCTCCAAGGGTGGCAAGGCGATCATTGCCATCTCCTCGACCGCGAAGAATGGCACCATCTCGCGGATTTGTCCTATGTTGAGCCCCGGCGCCGGGGTTGTCACTTCGCGCGGCCTGATCCGTTACGTGGTGACCGAATATGGGGTGGCGTATCTGCACGGAAAGACAATCCGGGAGCGCGCGCAGGCGTTGATCAACATTGCGCATCCGAAGTTCCGCGAAGAACTTTATGCATTCTGCGAAAAGACGAAATGGCTGATGCGGACGGCAGAGCCGCCAGTAACCTGCGAACCGTAATGAGGTAACCGTAAAGAGCAAAGAGGTGAAAGATGCCTGGGCAAGCGCGCGGTAAGGTGGTAGTGGATGCGGAGGAGTGCAAGGGTTGCGGGCTCTGTGTCGAGTCGTGCCCGCCGGAATGCCTGGAACTGGGGCCGGAATTAAACACCTACGGCGCCCACCCGGCGCACTATACCGGCGAAGATTGCACCGGTTGCGGCATCTGTTTTTATTGCTGCCCGGAGCCAGGCGCGATTACCGTCTATCGCATCCCGGCCAAAGGCAAGGCGATCGCGGCGGCGCAAGCACAAAGCCAACTCCAGGCGCAAGAACAAGAACAAAAACAAGGAGGCGACCATGCGGCAGCTCTGTAAGGGCAATGTCGCCATTGTGAAGGCCGCCATCTTAGCCGGATGTCGCGGCTACTATGGCTATCCCATCACCCCGGCCAGCGAAATTGCCGAGGCGGCCGCGCTTTATTTCCCCCAAGTCGGCGGAACCTTCTTACAGGCGGAAAGCGAAGTGGCCGCCATCAACATGGTCTATGGCGCCGCCGCCGCCGGAATGCGCGTCATGACCGGATCATCCGGCCCCGGCCTCAGCTTGATGCAGGAAGGCATGTCCTATCTCGCGGGCTCCGAGTTGCCTTGCGTAATCGTCGATGTAATGCGCGGCGGACCGGGGCTGGGCAACATCGCCCCCGAACAAAGCGATTATTTTGCCATGGTCAAGGGCGGCGGGCACGGCAACTATCGCAACCTCGTGCTCGCCCCCGCCTCCGTGCAGGAAATGGCCGATCTGACCATCCTCGCCTTCGATCTGGCCGACAAGTATCGCAATCCCGCCGTCATACTCACCGACGGCTTTATCGGTCAGATGATGGAACCGCTCGTCCTCGAGGATCGCGAAATCCAGCCCCCGGAAAAAATATGGGCGGTAAAGGGAACGCCCGAGACCAGGGCCAACCTGGTGAGTTCGATTTACCTCGAAAGCGACGCGCTCGAAGAGCACCAGCGCCGCATGGAAGCCAAGTACATGCGCGCCCAGGAAGCCGAGCAGCGCTGCGAACTTTACCACACCGAGGATGCCGAAGTTTTGCTGGTGGGCTACGGGATCGTTTCGCGCGTATTGCTCTCGACAGTGGAAGCGTTGCGTAAAGATGGTGTGAAAGCCGGACTCTTCCGGCCGGTTACGCTGTGGCCCTATCCCACAAAAGCTCTGCTGAAAGCGGCACGCAAAGTCGAAAAGGTGATTGTGGTCGAATTGAGCAATGGCCAGATGCTGGAAGATGTCCGCTTGACCCTCAATTCGAAAGTTCCCGTGGAATTCTACGGCCGCGTCGGAGGCAATGTGCCTTCGGTCATCGAGCTTCGGGATCAGGTGTTAGCGCGCATAGGCGCACCGGCATAGGAAAAGGCGCTTTAGAGAATGCGCGAGAAATCTTGCAAGATCGTTATTGAGGGGCTCGGATTCACGGTTTGCTGTGGCAGCAGCCACTTTGAAGCTGCAAGGGTTCATGGATTGCCGTGCCAGCAGCCGCTTTGAAAAGGCGCGGCTTTAGCCGCGCCGACAATGGGCTCTCATGATAAGTGGCTTTAGCCACTGGGGGTCGACGAGGATATGAAAATGAAAGCCGAAAGCGTGATCAGCTTGGATGAAATCAAAATCAAGTCCGAAGCCGGCCAACCGGCAAACGACGGCGCATACGAACTGTTGCACCAGAAGTCGCCTGTCTTTTACGACCTCTACGAGCGCAAGTCGGAGCTGAAAAATCAGACCCACTATTGCCCCGGCTGCGGACACGGCGTGGTTCACAAGCTGATTGCCGAAGCCCTGGCCGAGTTGGAAATTCAAGATAAGACGATCTTCGTCAGCCCGGTCGGCTGCTCCGTATTCGCCTACTATTACTTCGATGTAGGCAATGTGCAGGTAGCGCACGGACGCGCTCCCGCTTCAGCCACAGGCGTCAAGCGCTCTTGTCCCGACAAGATTGTCATTTCCTATCAGGGCGACGGCGACTTGGCAGCCATCGGCACGGCGGAGATTATTCATGCCGCCAATCGCGGCGAGAAAATCACCGTTTTCTTCGTCAACAATGGAATCTATGGCATGACCGGCGGCCAGATGGCTCCCACCACCCTGGTCGGCCAGAAGAGCACGACATCTCCCTGGGGCCGGCGACCGGCGAATGAGGGCTTTCCCCTGCACGTGGCCGAACTGCTCGCCACTCTCGAAGCGCCGGCCTATATTGAGCGGGTCGCCCTGTGCGACGCCAAAAATATCATGAAAGCGCGGCGCGCCATTCGCAAAGCGCTCGAAGTGCAGCGCGACGGCGCCGGATTCTCCTTTGTCGAAATCCTCTCGCCCTGTCCCACCATCTGGGGCAAAGATCCCGTGGAAGCGCGGCGCTGGGTGCTCGATCGCATGATGCCCATTTTCCCCACTGCGGTTTTTCGCGATCGCAAACCAGAAATGCCTGCAGGCAATGAGCCCCCGCAACGCACGGTCGCCGAAGTGCTCGATATCACGCCGAGAGCCACGACGGACCGCGCGTTAAATGTGAAGCGCACGCACCACTTCAAAGATGTTGCCATCAAGATCGCTGGCTTCGGCGGTCAAGGCGTGTTGCTGCTGGGGCAGCTTCTGATCGAGATGGGCATGCGCGAAAGCCTCGAGGTCAGTTGGCTGCCCTCCTACGGACCGGAGATGCGTTCCGGTAGCGCCCATTGCCATGTATGGTTGTCCCGCGAGCGTATCGGTTCGCCGCTGGTCGCGCGCCCCAACGTCCTGGTGGCGATGAATGAATTTTCCCTGCGAAAGTTCGCCCACGAGGTCCCCAGTAACGGATTGATTCTTTACAACGGCGCTAGCCTTCCCGCCGATTTTTCTGCCCCGGGAGTGCAAGTGCTGGCCATACCCGCCGCCGAGATGGCCGACAAACTCGGTTCCACCAAGGCCGCCAATATCGTGATGTTGGGAGCGCTTCTGGAAGAGACCGAGTGCCTTGCCGCAGGCACGGCCTTGGGCGTCCTCGAAGACAAAGTCAAGAAGGTTGAAATGCTCGAGGTCAACCGCAAAGCCCTGGATGCCGGCCGGTTGTTCGTCGATGACCAGGCCCACGTCGGCGCCGTGAGCCAACCCGACGGCTTCGCTTAGAGCTGAACTTTCACCGACTCTCGCGTCATCTCGAAGTCCCGCGCTTCTCAGCGGGACGAGAGATCTCCCACGCAATGGACTTGTGCCAAAGGAGATCCCTCTCTCCATCTGAACTCCAGAGGCCCGCCCCCCGATACATCCCCCCCAACAGTCACGATTTAACGTGACAGCCATCACTGCACCCGTTTCCCCCGCCGTGGAGAATCGCAACTAGGCAATCCAAGGATTGCTGTGTTCTCTTACGTCGCTTTTTGAATCACTTGTTGGGCTGTACGTTTTCGCAACGAACGCGTGGCACGCGAAAAGGGCCAGCGCTGTAAAAATTTATCTCCTCAAAAGGAACTAAATCATGAAGACAACGAAGTTGATTGCTCTTGTGCTAACCATCGCAGTAGCTCTGTTCATCCTGATCCCCAGCCTGTCCTGGGCCGCTGACGACGGCGCCGCTATCTACAAAACAAAGTGCGCAGCCTGCCACGGTGCCGATGCAGCCGGCAAGCCTGCAGCCAAGATTCCCAGCCTGATTGGTGACGACGCGAAGAAGGCCTCCGATGCCGATCTCGGAAAGAAGATTGCTGAAACCGCAAAGCATCCGGCTGGCGTGAAATCTCTCCCGGCGGACGATGTTAAGGCGATCGTGACTTACCTCCGCACCCTGCAAAAATAAGGGTTGCGATTGTCGGTTCTCGTGGCGAGCCGCCGCTGGCAAACCGTGCAACGGTGAGGGAGCGTGAGTCGATCAGGAGGACTTCCGGCGAAAATCCGGCGGACGGGAAGGGCACCCCGCCGAGGTTGTCACCGGAAGTCTCAACCTCAGCCCGCTTCGCCAGACGAAACCGGCCACCGGGGTCCGGGTGCTCATTCATCCGGACCCGGTTTTCTACCCTTACGCCAAATTGGCCAGGGCGACCGCGATATTAGTTTTATAAAGTTTCGACGTCACTGCTCCCGAGTCCTACGGACTTCCTTCCGAGCCGTACCACCCTGCGAGCCAAAAGGAGCAATTTATGAGCAAGGCACTGCTCTATGACGCCACCATGTGCATCGGCTGCAAGCAGTGTGAAGGCGCCTGCGCGCAGCAGAATCAGCTGCCCTACGACGACAAAATCGCCGCCGAGTCGGTGCAATCGGATCACAAGTACACCGTCGTCCTCACCAAGGACGACAAGTTCATGCGCCGCCTCTGCATGCACTGTGAACATCCCGCTTGCGCCTCGGTCTGTCCCGTCGGAGCCTTCCACAAAACTAAAGAAGGGCCCGTCGTCTATGACGTGTGGAAATGCATCGGCTGCCGCTATTGCATGGCCGCCTGCGCCTTCAGCCAGCCCAAGTACGAATGGGGATCGCTCAATCCCCGGGTGCGCAAATGCGTTATGTGCCCCGATCGCGTGGTGGCCGGCAAGCCCACCGCCTGCGCCGAAATCTGTCCCACGGGCGCGACTAAATTCGGCGAGCGCGAGCAACTGATCACCGAAGCGCGCGAGCGCATCCGCCAAAATCCAACTACCTACCTCGACCGTATCTACGGCCTGCATGAAGTGGGCGGCACCTGCGTCCTGATTCTTTCCAGCGCGAAAGTGGAGGAGTACGGCTATCCCTCCTCGGAAAAAATCGGCGAAATCCCCATGCCCGAGTACACCGGCCGCGTCATGGATAGAGTTCCAGACTTCATCCCAGTCTGGGCGCTGGTTTTGGGGGGCATCTATTGGATCTCCCATCGCCGCGAAGAAGTCGCCGCCGCCGAAGGCGCCGGAGCCGAAAACGAAAAGAAGAACGGGAGCGGACGATGAAGATCAAAATAACTTTCTGGCGAGCCGTTTTCCTTGTCATCATGGCCTTAGGCCTGTACTCGACCTACGTCCGTTATCTCCACGGCTTGGGCGCGGTCTCGAACATGTCCGATCAGTTCCCCTGGGGATTCTGGATCGGCTTCGATTGCCTATGCGGCGTAATGCTCGCCGCCGGCGGCTTCTGCATCGTGGGCGCGGTTTATCTTTTTAACGTCGAGAGCCTGCACAGTGTAGTCCGTCCCGCAGTGCTGACCGCATTCCTCGGCTATTTGCTTTTCATTGTCGGACTCTTATTCGATCTCGGCCGCCCCTGGTTCATCTGGCACCAACTGGTGTACATGAACCCCCACTCCGTCATGTTCGAGGTTGGCATGTGCGTGATGGCTTACACCACCGTGCTTTTCTTCGAGTTCCTGCCCAACGTGCTCGAACGCTTCCACCTCACCGCTCCCATCAAATGGATTCACAAGATCTACCCGGTTTTGATCGTGCTCGGCATTCTGCTCTCCACTTTGCATCAGAGTTCACTCGGCTCGCTCTATTTGATCATGCCCAGCAAACTCCATCCCTTCTGGTACACGCCCGCTCTGCCGTTCTTCTTTTTCGGTTCGGCGATTGCGGTCGGCCTGGCGATGACCATCTTCGAATCGACGCAGAGCGCGAAGGCCATGGGCCGCCATCTGGAACTTCCTGTTCTCATCCAGCTCGGCGGTGCTCTGCTGGTCGCGCTCTGGGTGAATGCTCTGCTGCGCTTCGAAGATTTCTTTCACCGGGGCATGCTCGGGCAGATCGTCAAACCCAGCTACGAAGCTTATTTTCTGTGGCTCGAGCTGCTGTTGGCCTTTGTGATCCCAATTACCTTGCTCAGTTTTAAGAAAGTCAGGCTCTCCCCCAGTGGCCTGTATCTGGCGTCGGTCATTTGCTTGCTTGGCTTCATTACCAATCGCCTCAACGTCGGCCTGATCGGCTTTGAGACGTACGTGGGGCATCACTACGTGCCCAAGTGGACCGAGTTTTCTGTAACCCTGATGATCATCGCCATGGGCTTTTTCCTCTTCGCGGTCGCGGTCAAATACTTGCCCATCTTCCCCGACGAAAAGCCCGCACCCGCTGAACTGCAGCAAGTCGAAAGCAGGACCATGGTTGGCACACCGGTGTTGACCCATGCCGGAGATTGAACCAAGTCGCGGCGCCCTGCGCTGGCAGCAACTGACGGGAAGCATCGGCGCGAAGTTGATTGGATCTCTGTTGGCGGTGATGCTGGTGATCTTTGCCCTGCTCGGATATCTCATCATCCGGCTGCATCGCCAACATCTGGAAGCCGCCACCCTGGCCAGCGCCGAACGCGTCAGCGAAGTCATCAAGCGCAGCACCAGTTATTACATGCTGCACAATGATCGCGAGGGTCTCTACCACTCCATTCAGGCCATGGCAGACGATCCCGGAATGGTCAAAGTGCGCATCCTCGACCAGGAAGGGCGTGTCAGCTACTCCACCGATCCGGCCGAAGTCAGTCACGTTCTCGATAAGACCGCCGAAGCTTGCTACGGATGCCACAGTCAATCGCAGCCCCTGGCCAGGCTGAATCGTCCCGATCGCTTTCGTATTTATCGCAACGGCGGTGGCCACCGCGTGCTCGGCATCATCACTCCCCTGGAAAATCAGGCGCGCTGCTCCAACGCCGAATGCCACGCCCACCCCGCAAGCCAGCAGGTGCTCGGAGTGCTGGATACCAACCTCTCGCTCGCCCAAGCCGACGCCCAACTCGCATCCAGCAGCCGGCGCATGCTGGCTTACACCGCCGCGGCGCTGCTGATTGTGGCTCTATTGATCGGGCTTTTCGTCTGGCGCGTGGTTTATAGGCCAATCCAGGCTCTGAAGAACGGCACGGAACACCTGTCGCAGGGAGAACTCGGCTATCAGATCAAGGTGCACTCCCACGACGAAGTCGGCGAACTGGCCGAATCGTTCAACGGTATGAGCTTGGAACTACGCGCCGCCAATGAGCAGATCATCAATTGGGCGAAGACCCTGGAAGATCGCGTCCAGCAGAAGACGACCGAACTCAAGAACGCCCACAACCACGTGTTGCACGTCGAAAAGATGGCTTCCCTGGGAAAGATGGCGGCCGTGGTCGCCCACGAGGTGAATAATCCGCTCTCCGGTATTCTCACCTACGCCAAGCTGATTCGAAAGTGGGTCGCCACCGGCCAGGTGCAGAACGAAAAACGCGCCGAAGCCATGGAATGTCTTGATCTGGTTGCATCCGAGAGCCGCCGTTGCGGCGACCTGATCAACAATCTTCTGAGTCTTTCGCGCAGCGCTCCCATCAACCTGCAATCCACCGATTTGCACACCGTCATCGACCGCTCGCTTCTTCTGGTGCGCCATCAACTGGAACTGGGTGGAATCGAACTGCAACTGGATGTGGCCAAAGATCTGCCGCGGGTCTCCTGCGATGCCGCGCAGATTGAACAGGTACTGCTGGCCTTGATCATGAATGCCAGAGACGCCATGCCACGCGGTGGAACGCTCTGGCTCGAAACCAGGATGAATCGCGAGGCCAACGAAATCGAAATCAAAGTGCGCGATGACGGCGCCGGCATTCCGCCTGACGTTCTGCCCCAGATCTTCGAACCATTTGTAACCACCAAGGAAAACGGCCATGGAGTCGGTCTGGGACTAGCCATCAGCCGCGGCATTATAGAGCGGCACAAAGGTCGCATTGAAGTGGAATCGGAGTTAGGCCGCGGCACCACATTTACCGTCACCCTGCCGGCGCAAGCTTCAGAGGATCTGCCGGCTGCCATCGGTGACGGGATTGCCGCAAGAAGTGACGCGGCGAAAGCGAGGTGATTCAAGTGAGTACACAGGGAAAACTGCTGATCGTGGACGACGAACTCAGCGTGCGCGATTCGCTGGGGAAATGGTTTCGCGAAGAGGGCTATGAAGTTTGTACCGTCGAAAATGCGAGCGACGCCCTCACCCGCCTGGCCGAGCAGCGCTGGGACGCAGCTCTGGTCGATATCAAAATGCATGGCACCGATGGTATCGAACTGCAGCACCGCATGCATGAAGTGGACCCGGAGCTGATCGTGATCATGATGACGGGGTACGCTTCGGTCGAGACCGCGGTTGCGGCGCTGAAGAATGGCGCCTACGACTATGTGACCAAGCCCCTCGATCCCGACGAGATTGCTCACCTGGTGAAGAAAGCGTTGGAGCACAAGCGTACCGCGCAGGAGAACGTTCTGCTGCGCGAAGCCGTGGCCGAGGTCACGCGTCCCGGCGATATTATTGGCCAGAGCGCTGCCATGCGCAAAATCTTTGACGCGATCGAGACCGTTGGTCCCACCGACGCCACCGTGCTCATCACTGGCGAGAGCGGAACCGGAAAAGAATTGGTGGCGCGTGCGGTTCACCAGGCCAGCCCTCGAAAATTCCATCCCCTCGTAGTCATCCACTGCGGCGCGCTGACTGAAACCCTGCTCGAAAGTGAGCTTTTCGGCCATGAAAAGGGCGCCTTTACCGGCGCGCAGTATCGCAAAAAAGGAAAATTCGAAATCGCCGAGGGCGGAACCGTCTTCCTGGATGAAATCGGCGACATCACTTTGAAGACGCAGACCGATCTGCTGCGCGTGTTGCAGGAGCGTGAGATCACCCGCGTAGGCGGCAATCAGATCATCAAGGTTGATTTCCGCTGCATCGCCGCCACCAATAAGGACCTGGAGAAACTCATCGAGGAAGGCAAGTTCCGTCCCGATCTTTTCTACCGGCTCAACGTATTTCGCATCCATCTCCCGCCCTTGCGCGAGCGCCGCGAAGATATCCCCGCGCTGGTGGAGCATTTTGTCCGCAAGTTTTCCCTGGCCATGAACAAGCACATCACCCGCGTCTCCCCTGCGGCCATGAATCAATTGCAACAGCAGCCCTGGGTGGGCAACGTGCGCGAACTGGAAAACGCGGTCGAGCGCGCCATGGTGGTAGGGCAGGAGCCAGAATTGCGCGAAGGCGATTTCATCTTCAAGACCCCCACCATCTCCAACGGCGCCTCGGGCAAGAAACTCGAGGAGATGGAGCGGGCTTACATTCTGCGCGTGGTCGAGGAGTGCGGCGGAAATCAAAGCCATGCCGCCGAGGTGCTCGATATCGATCGCGTCACCCTCTACCACAAGCTCAAAAAATATGGTTGGAGCCGCGCCACTCTGGATCGCGAAAAGAAGGCCGACGAAGTTGTGGGTTAAAGGCGCGCGCGATGAAGACGCTGCAATTGTTGCCGATCGGAAACGTCGATGACGCACTGCTGAACCATCTGTGTCCCGCCATCGAAGCCAGCCTCGGCGTCTCGTGCCAGCGCATGCCGCTTCGGCTCGATCCGGAATTCGCTTTTCATGGGGAGCGCCAGCAGTATCACTCCTCGGAAATTCTGCAGCGCATGCAGAGTGTGGTTACCCCTGACTCTTGGCGCATTTTGGGTATCGGAGCCGTCGATCTCTACATCCCGATTCTGACTTTTGTTTTCGGCGAAGCTCAGATGGGCGGTCCCTGCGCGGTCCTCTCTACCCATCGCCTGCGTCAGGAGTTCTATGGCCTTCCGCCCGACCAGAATCTGTTTCGGCAACGCGTCCTGAAGGAAGCCGTGCATGAGGTCGGGCACACTTTAGATCTCACCCACTGCGACGACTATCGCTGCGCCATGGCCTCCTCGCATGCCGTCGAGTGGATCGACCTGAAGGAAAACACCTTCTGCGGCGTATGCCGCCGCGCCGCCTTGCCCGGCTCGCAAGCTGCCTTCGCCAAAATTTTCTAATCCCATACCCCCGTCGAACAGAACGAAGGGCCAGCCGAGTTCGCCGTGCTGCAACGCTGAGCCGCCCTCAAGCCCGTGCTATACTTTCCACCCATATCTGAACTCAGCCCGCTCTTCCCCCAAAGATGCGCTGACTTAAACGGAGGTTCTGGGCCCCATGCGTTCTTCTTCTCTTGCTCGCTCCCTGGGCCGCGCTGTCGCCTGCTGTCTGCTTGCGCTCGCGTCCTCAGCCGCGGCCGCTCAAGCCAAGGCAACTACGCTGCACGCTTTCGAAAGCGAACCATTCGGAGCCAACCCCGTCTCGCAGCTCATTGCCGACGCAGCCGGAAATCTCTACGGCTCTACCGAGTGGGGAGGCGCATACAACCGAGGTGTCGTCTTCGAACTCGAACGTAATGCGAACGGGCGCACGTCAAGCAAGGTCCTCTACACGTTCTCCGATCTTTACGAGGACGATCCCCCCAGCCGTCTAGTGGTAGACTCCGCCGGCAATCTCTACGGCACTATCCAGTACACCGAGTCTGTAGGTTGCGGAGTAGTGTTCCGGCTTTCCCCCTCAACCACAGGCGAATGGACGTACACCAACATTTATTCATTCGTCTGCGACTCTGAAGATGGCCAGGCCCCCTCCAGCGGACTCACGCCAGACAGGTACGGCAACCTGTACGGTGTAACCTCAGCCGGCGGAGCTTACGGCGATGGCACGGTTTACGAGCTTACTCCCTCCGCCAATGGCACATGGACCGAGCAGGTCCTCTACAGCTTTGGCAGCCAGTCCGCCGACGGTCTTCAGCCCCAGTTCGAGCCCGTGCTCGATTCCGCCGGCGATATCTTCGGCATCACGACCTATGGCGGAGATGATAACTGCAATCCTTACCAGAGGCCCTTCGGTTGCGGCACCATTTTTGAGCTGACGCAGTCTTCCGGCATTTGGCACGAGACAGTCCTCCATACCAACAACATTTATCCGGGTGCTGGCTTGACCATGGACTCGGCCGGAAACCTCTATGGCTCTGACGAGTATTCACTCTACGAGTTACAGGCAAGCAGTGGCGGATCGTGGACCTATGCGAGCCTGCCACAGCCAGGCGGTTGGGTAAGCGGGCCACTCGTGGTCGACAAGGCCGGCCATTTGTATGGAGAAACGACTAACGGAGGGAACAGTGGTAACGGTACGATCTTCGCATTAGAAAACAGCCCCAGCGGAGTTGCACTTAGCACTATTTACACATTCCCGGCTCCCAATGTCACACTAGATCCGTTTGGCGGCCTCGTACTCGACGCTGACGGCGTCCTTTACGGCACTACCTACCGTTCTTACGATCAAGGCCACAATGGCAGCATCTTCGCGCTGACCCCATCCTCCGGCGGTACGTGGAATGAGAGAACGCTTTATCAGTTCCCGATTGTAGATGGATACGATCCCATTGGTGACCTGATCGCTGACTCCGCAGGCAATCTCTATGGAGTCGCCCAAGGGGGGCCAAGTGCGAACTCTTACGGAATAGTCTTCCGTCTCACCCCAGTCTCCGGAGGCCGTTGGCAGTATGAAATTCTGTACGAGTTCCTATCAACGTCTAGCAGTAGCCCCGCCAGCCCCAGCGGCGGCCTCGTCTTCGATTCCGCGGGCAATCTTTACGGAGTCACAGGCGGCGGCAGTGGGGGCATTTGGGGCTACGGTACGGTCTACGAGTTGAGTCCGTCGTCCACCGGGTATTGGAAAGAGACTACGTTGTACTCATTCGGCAGCTTTAAAACAGACGGAAACTCACCGCATGGCAAGCTGGTTTTCGATAGGGCCGGAAATCTTTACGGCACTACGGAACTAGGCGGCTTAACCAGGGATACCTGTTTTTGTTATGGCTTTGGCACCGTCTTTGAGCTTTCGCCTCAAGGCGACGGCACATGGCAGGAACGAACACTCTTCAGCTTTAGTGGTGGCAGGGATGGGGACGGGCCCGACGCCGGCCTGATCATCGATCAATCGGGAAACCTCTACGGCACCACCTTCGGTGGTGGCAATGGCAGTGGATGCGAATTCTCTTGCGGGGTGGTATTCAAATTAGCGCCTGCGGCGGGAGGCAGCGGGTGGACTGAATCCGTTCTTTTTAACTTCAATAGCACAACTGGCGGCTGGCCCGAGGCTGGCTTGATTCAGGATTCAGCCGGCAATTTGTACGGAACCACTGCCTACTGGGGCCCTGACTATTTTGGCAGCGTTTTTGAATTGTCTCCAAACATCTCGGGCCGTTGGACCGAAACGACGCTGCACAGCTTCACGGGGCAAGGCGACGGCGGGGAGCCTTACGCCGATCTAAGTTTCGACATCGCCGGAAATCTCTACGGCACTACTTTTGTGGGAGGCAACACAACCTGCTATCCCTTCGCAAGTTCCGGCTGTGGGACTGTCTTCAAACTAACCCCAAGCTCTGCGGGAGATTGGGCTTTCTCCACGCTCCACGCCTTCGGCAGCAGCCCCGCGGATGGCATCAATCCGCAGTCTGGCGTCTACATCGACGGCAGCGGCAACTTGTTCACTACGACGATTGCGGGTCCGGGCCTGACTCCCAGCGGCTACGATGGCACTGGCGGTACCATCGCGGAGATTAAGCCCTAGAGATTTCGAAACGGAACAGATTAAAATCCCTCGCCCTGAAAAAATCTTCGACCTGCACTAAATAGCTCCGGCCGCCCGTGTCCTGGCAGTTTTGCCGGGATCGTGGCGGCCGGTTTATTAAGCGGTCCTGCCCGGCTCGGTCGCCTGGCTGGCCGCGAGGTTGAGTTATGACAGGAAAAACTCTTTCGCCAACGGTGCCCAATCCTTATCCGGGATCTGGGCCGCGAGATTGTCTACCGCGATTCCACCATCCTGCGCGTAGGCACCGGCGGTTGCCATGGCCAGCGGCATGCGGCGTTGCAGGCGGCTTGCCGACTCTTCGGTCCACCAGCGGGCAAGCGGTCCACCCAGCAGGTTGCGGAAGCTGGTCTTGGCATCGGGCGCTTGCACGGTCAGCAGCCAGCCGTCGCCGTAAGGATCGTTGAGCGCCAGCTTCGGGTTGGTCGCGATCGCTTCGTTGATGTCAGACACGCTGCCTTCGATCGGAGAGACCATGTCGACGGTGCAGCCATCGCGATGAATCGTGCACATCTTCTGCCCCTGGCGGATCCACTGGCCGCGCTGCGGCAACGTGATGCTGGCCACCGTGCCGGTCAGCTTGGAAGCGAAATCATCCATACCCACCCGTACCAAGCTGGGGCTCTCGCTCAATGCCCAGGTGTGGCCTGGGTGATAGCGGAGATTCTCCGGAACCGCGAAGCCGCCGACCAGCGCGGGCTGCAACCGCGGACTAACAGATTCCTGTTTAGCCTGAGAAACCTGCAACGCAGGCTGAATCACTGCATGCCGTGTGCGGAAATAATCGATTAGTAAGAAACTCACGAATGTAAAGAGAACCAGTAGGACTGTCATAAGTCACCTCGCCGGAGGGCCGCTTTCTTCGCGCCACTCACATTTTTCTAAAGGCAATCCCCCTGCCAATCTGAAGTTTCTCCTCAACCGTTGCGCCCAGCGTGGCCATCTCCTCTGCAATAAGTCAGTTACACGCAATCGGATCGATCAAGCGGATTCTTTGCAACATTGCCGCTCCATCGCGAATTGATGAAGATCGCAGCAGCAGGGGCTTTGTGTTTTGCAACATTGCGGCGCAATCGATGGCATACCCGAGTGGAATCAGGCAGTTAAGAGTTTGTCCGCGTATCGCTGCATCTTGCAACAGCAGAGGTTGAAATATGCAACGAAGAGCCGCGGCCCGAAAGCAATGAGTGCTTCGGTATACTCGCGCTCGCCTCTCTAACTCGTGATTCTTGAATGCCGCAACCGCTGCGCGGGCCATCACGCGAAAGCGTGACAGAAATCACTGATGACTAAATATAAATCAGGCATAAACAATGAGATTCGATGCGATCGGGCTGACGAAGAATATCTCATCACCTCTAGGGAAAGGAGATGTCGGAAGGAAAACCGGGGATTACACGCACGCTGGTAACACATTACTTGTCTCTATCTCTTAATATTTCCTCTCCCCAGCTGCCCCCCGAGTCCTGCTGACTTCTCCATAGTGCAGTCGAATGAACGATCCCAAGACGAAAGTGTAGTTCCGGCCACCGCATGCTCCAGAGCGCTGTGACCACGCTACGCTTGCTTTTGTCTGGGAAAGCGGCCACTGCGGATTGCAGCGAATTGCCACGTTTGCCAGGAGAACTGTCCATGAAGACAGGCCAGAACGAAACCATCGCAGCCTACCTGAAGAAAAGCGGTGTCTCCCGCCGCAGTTTCTTACAACTCTGTTCCACCCTGATGGTCGCAGCGCCCGTCGGCCTGAGCTTAACCGGCAGGAGCCTCGCCCAAGTGGCGAAGATTGTCGGTAAGGCCCGCCGTCCCTCCGTCATCTGGCTTCATTTCCAGGACTGCACCGGCTGTACCGAGACCCTGCTGCGCACCACTGCGCCAGATGTTGCCAGCCTCATTCTGGATGTGATTTCGCTCGATTACCACGAAACGCTCATGGCCGCGGCGGGGGCGCAGGCCGAGGCGGCCCTGAAGTCCGCAATTGCCGACAATTCCGGCAAATACGTGCTCGTGGTTGAGGGCTCCATCCCCGCCCGGGATAACGGCGTTTACATGGAACTGGCTGGCAAACCTGCGATTCAGGTTCTCAAAGAAGTCTCTGCGCAGGCGGCGGCAGTGATCGCCATTGGCTCCTGCGCTTCCTGGGGCGGAGTTCCGTCGGCTGATCCGAATCCAACCGGCGCCATGGGCGTCGACGCCGTGATTTCGGGCAAGCCCATCATCAATCTTCCCGGCTGTCCGCCGAATCCTTACAACCTGCTGGCCGCGGTGCTGGAGTACGCCACCATGGGACGCCTCCCCGAAATGGATGAGTTCCATCGCCCCCGCTACGCATATGAGCGCGTAATTCACGAGAATTGCCCCCGCCGCGCGCACTTTGATGCTGGTCGCTTCGCCGCCTCCTTTGGCGACGAGGGACATCGTTCCGGATGGTGCCTCTACAAGCTGGGCTGCAAAGGTCCAGTCACCCACGCCGCGTGCTCGACCCGGCACTTCAACGAGATTCCCGGAGTCTGGCCCATTGGCTTGGGCGTCCCTTGCGTGGGCTGCACCGAAAAAGGAGTGGTGTGGAGAATGTCCACTGTCGAAACCGTTCCCATTCATCTCGCCACCCCGCCTGATACCTATCCTCCAATTTATAGCCCCGCCGGGCAACTCAAAATGGGCGCAGCCGGACTGGTGGGACTGGTCGCTGGCGCCGTCGGGGGCGCGGCCTGGGTCGCCTCCCAGCGCTTCCAAAGCAGCCAGGAGGCAGGAGCGGTGCGCATCGCCGCCGATCGCGCGCAGGCCGAAAAGGCTAACGGCGTCGACGCCGCGAAGAAAGATAGGAAAGAGGTCTAACGTGGCCATCACACGGCGAGAACTGATTACCGGCATCGCCAAGGTTGGAGTCCCAGCCGCCGTGGCGGTCAGCGTTGGCAGTCCGGCGCTGCAGGCCGAAACCACTTCCATGCCCACCGCCGCGGTGGGCCTGCTTTACGACGCGACCATATGCATCGGCTGCAAAGCCTGCGTCGCCGCCTGCGCCGAAGCGAACGATACGCCCCCCGACATTCGCGGCGATGGTTTGCATCAGGCGCCTTCCGATTTGAACGACCAGACCCGCAACGTGATTAAACTCTACAAGCCGGAAGATGGGTCGGCCTTCTCCTTTGCCAAGCGGCAATGCATGCATTGCCTCGATCCAGCCTGCGCCGCCGGATGCCCGTTCCAGGCCCTCCATAAAGATAAGGAGAGCGGCATCGTCAAATGGGACGCCACTAAATGCATCGGCTGCCGCTATTGCACCATCACCTGTCCCTACCACATACCTAGATTCCAGTGGGTAGGCTACAACCCGCGCGTTACCAAATGCGAGCTGTGCACCGACCGCCTCGATCGAGGACTGACGCCGGGATGCACTAGCGTGTGTCCCACGGGCGCTGTGGTCTTCGGTCCGCGCACGGTGTTGCTGCTCGACGCCAAAGAGCGCATCCGGAAAAATCCCGGGCGCTATTTCGAGAACCGCGTCTATGGCGAGGTCGACAACGGTGGCACCCAGGCGCTCTATCTATCCCGGGTTCCCTTTGAAAAATTAGGCCTGCCGGAGCTGGGTACAGAGTCCGTACCCGCCAGAACTCTCCGCTGGCAACGCCGCTTCTACCAGTACTTCGCTCTTCCCGCAATTCTCTATGCCGGCCTGGTGCAAGTCATTCGCAAGAGCCTGAAAGGCTATGAGGAAGAAGCCCACGAACACGAGAAAGAAACCGGACTGAGGGCGCAACTATGAGTACAACGATGGGCCGCGTCACCACCGATATGGATCGTGATCTAAACAGCAATCGCTGGGAACGGAATGTCCCGGTCTACGGCTTCCCGGTGGTCAACAAATTCTTTATCGGCCTCTGCGTGCTGGTGCTGATTGCTTTCGCGCTCAGCGCCTACCGCGAGTTGGCCGGCTTGGGCCCAGTCAGTGGGATGAATGATGCCTTTGGCTGGGGCATCTGGAAGACCTTCAACCTGATGGTGCTGACTGCGCTGGGCTCCGGCGCCTTTGCCGTAGGCATCGCTGCCTGGGTTTTCCGCCGCAAACGAATGCACACCCTGATGCGAATGGCCTTGCTGACCAGCTTCCTGGCCTATGCCTGCGGACTTCTTCTGCTGGGCATCGACGCCGGACGTCCATGGAACTTTTATTGGATCGTTTTCCCGTGGCGCTGGAACATGCATTCCCCCCTCGCCGAAGTAGCCATCTGCATGTCGATCTACGCCATGATCCCGCTGGCGATCGAGAACATTCCGCCCGTACTGGAGCGCCTGTGGTATTTCGATTCCCGCCTGCGCCCCGGCGTAGAGCGCCTGGAAAAAAAGCTGCATTACTTCTTTCCCTGGATTATCGCAGCAGCCTACCTCCTGCCAGGAATGCACCAGTCGTCCTTGGGCGCGTTGATGCTGCTGGCCGGCGAGCGCGTTCATCCCCTGTGGCAAACCCCGTGGCTGCCCTTGCTTTATCTAGGCGCCGCCTGCTTCATGTCGTTCGGCTGCGTCGCCGGAACCACCATGCTCTGCTGCCTCGTATGGAAGCGCCCCATGGATAGGGAAGTCCTGGATGAGGCGGCGCGTATTACCGGCTGGCTGATCTTTGGCTGGCTGGCTCTGCGCCTGCTCGACATTATTTTCCGCGGCGTGCTGGGCACGGCATTTCATTTCGATCGATTCGCCGGCGTTTTCTGGCTGGAAGTCGTGCTGACCGCTGGCGGGGGCTGGCTGCTCTTCCGCTCCGTGAAGAACCAGGATCCGCAAAAGATGTTCATCGGCTACCTTCTCAGCTCCTTCGGAGGGATGATCTATCGCTTCGCACCCACCACTCTGGCTTTCCGCCCCAATCCCGAGGCGCTTTACTTTCCGGCGACCATCGAAGTTCTGGTTTCTCTCGGATTCATTTCCCTCGGCATCGCAGGTTTCCTGCTCGCCGTGAAACGCTTCGCCATTCTCCCTGCGCCCCTGCGCGAGTGGCATGACATGGCCAGCTATTTCCGCTTCCGGCGTCCTTACATCCGGTGGACGGGCTATTTCAAATACGGGCACTTCGGCGAAGACGAAAAAATCGAAGCGACATCAGCTAACGACTAACGGCAGGTTCCTATGGCACAGCGCATCACCATTGATCCCATCACTCGAATTGAAGGCCACCTCCGCATTGACGTGGAGGTCGACAACTACGCGGTTACCAACGCCTGGGCTTCGTGCACCATGTGGCGCGGCATTGAGAAGATCCTGCGCGGTCGCGATCCCCGCGATGCGTGGTTGTTCACCCAGCGTTTTTGCGGAGTATGCACCACCGTCCATGCCATGGCCAGCGTGCGCTCCGTGGAAGATGCGCTGAAGCTGGAGATTCCCCCCAACGCGCAGTACATTCGCAACCTGATTCTGATCGCGCATGCCTTGCACGACCACATCGTGCACTTCTACCAGCTCTCGGCCCTCGATTGGGTCGACGTGTTGCAGATTCCCAAGGCCGACCCCGCCGCGACCTCGAAGCTGGCCGAGAGCCTTTCGCCCTGGACCCGAAACTCGCGCAACGAGCTCAAAGCCGCGCAGGATAAAGTCATTGCCGTGGCCGGCAGCGGGCAATTGGGCATCTTCCAGAACGGCTATTGGGGCCATCCCGCCATGCGCCTCTCGCCGGACGTCAATCTGCTCGCCTTCTCGCACTACATGCAGGCGCTCGAATATCAGCGCAAAGCCCTGCAAGTCGTCGGAATTCTCGGCACCAAGACGCCGCATATTCAGAACCTGACCGTCGGCGGAGTCGCCAACGCAATCGATCTCGATAACCAATCCGCCCTCAACATGGAGAAGTTGGAACTGATCCGCACCCTGCTGACAGATGTCATCCAATTTGTGCAGCAGGTTTATTTTGTCGACGTATGCGCCATAGCGGCCATGTATCCCGAGTGGTTCAAGATCGGTAGCGGCGTGCGCAACTATCTCGCGGTGCCCGACCTGCCGCTCGATAGCCGCGGCACCAGCTTCGAGCTGCCCGGCGGTTACATCCGCGGCGGCGACCTTGCCGGCGTGAAGAAGTTCCAGACGGCCGCTGATCCGGTCTTCCGCGAGTCGGTCACCGAAGATGTGATTCACGCCTATTATCAGGGCGACAAACCCTTGCATCCCTGGAAGGGCGAAACCGAACCCGAGTTCACCGGCTGGAACGGCGATCAGAAATATTCCTGGGTGAAAGCTCCCCGCTTCAACGGCGAGCCCATGCAGGTCGGGCCCTTGGCGCAGGTTTTGATTGGTTATGCGCAAGGCCATCCCCTGACGCAAAAGTACGCCAACCTGGCGATCGAGAAAGTCGCAGCCATCGGCGGAGTCCACGCCACCCCCGCCGCCCTTCATTCCACCCTCGGCCGTCACGCTGCCCGCGCCATTCGCGCCTGCATGCTGGCCGATCTCGCCCAGAAACACCTCGATTTGCTGGTCGAGAATATTTCCAAGGGTGACTACAACGTGTGGAACGCGCCGGTATTTTCTAACAGCGAAGGTGTGGGAACCCACGAAGCTCCGCGCGGAACCCTCTCCCACTGGATTGTGATCAAAGATCAGAAGATCAAAAATTACCAGGCAGTCGTTCCCTCCACCTGGAACGCCAGCCCGCGCGATCAGGCCGGAAACCACGGTCCTTACGAAGCCTCGCTGCTGAATACGCCGCTGGCCCGGCCAGAGGAGCCGCTGGAAGTTCTGCGCACCGTACACTCGTTCGATCCCTGCATGGCCTGCGCCTGTCACGCCTTCGATCCTGCGGGACGCAAAATCGGAGTGGCGAAAATCCTGTGAAGCGCGCGCTCATCGGCGGCATGGGCAACGTCCTCTTGGGCGATGATGGCGTCGGACCCTACGTGGTGCGCCTGCTCGAGTCGCAATACCGCTTCGCAGACAACGTCGAAGTCGTCGACCTGGGCACCCCGGCCCTCGATCTGGTTCACCAGATCGTAGGATTGAACGCGCTCATCCTCGTGGATTCCGTCGCCAGCCCGGAGCTTGCCGCAACTCCTCCCGGCACGATCGTGCTCTATCGCAAAGCCGACATCGTCCGCGAAACCCCGGCCCAGCGCCTCGATCCCCACTCCCCGGCGCTCTCCGAGTGCCTCCTGTCCGCCGAAATGTTGGGTGCCAGCCCGGAGCATGTGCTGCTCGTGGGTCTGGTAGGAAAATCCTACGAGCCCGGCGATTCCCTCAGCGAAGCCGTCAGCCGCGCGGTGGATAAGGCCATAGAAGCGGTGCTGGGAGAGCTTGCTCGGCTCGGATTCGATTTCCAAAAGCGCGCAGTGCCGCTTGAAACCGGCATCTGGTGGGAGCAACAGCCGGTGTCTAAGCAAGATTCCATTCCGCGCGTTCGTTGAAGGGCGCGGCGTCACAGGCTGCGGAAAAGTCACGAATGCAGGCTCTGGGTAGTGGGTAAGTTTGAATCTATCCCAAGTTTGGGGGTGAGTCATCCCGAAACCCGGCTCAGTTCAGCCGGGTGAGGGATCTCCGTAGACAAGGCATGTGCGGTGGGGGAGATTCCTTCTACTGCGCTCAGGGCAGGATCTTCGCTTTGCCTGAAAAGCGGCTGCGCTCAGGATAAACGCCCGCCAAGAAATTCATCACTATTAGGCTCCGGCGCTGTAGAACTGCCTTCCCCGCCTGGCATCGTCTCCACTGTGATCTGCATCACAGACCCTGTAACTCCCCAATGCTCTACTGAATCCGGAGAGAACCGCCGTGTGCCTGGCAATTCCAGGAAAAATCCTCGAAGTTCAAGAGCAGGGCGGATTGCGCGCCGCCCGCGTGCAATTTGGCGGCATCGTCCGCCAAGTCTCGCTCGACTTCGTTCCTGAAGCCGGGTTAGGCGATTACGTGATGGTCCACGTCGGCTTCGCCATCAGTCGCGTCGATGAGGAGGAAGCCGATCGAACCTACAAACTCCTGCAAGAACTAGACATGCTCGAAGGCGAGTTGGGGCCGCTTCCCGAGGCGGAATGAAATACCTCGACGAATACCGCGACGCGCGCATCGCCCGCGCCCTTGCCGCTGAGATCGCGCAGCGCACCACGCGTCCCTGGGTCCTGATGGAGATCTGTGGCGGCCAGACCCACACCATCATGCGCTACGGCATCGACGAACTCCTGCCGCCAGGAATCGAACTGGTGCATGGCCCGGGATGCCCCGTCTGCGTCACGCCGCTGGAAACCGTCGACAAAGCCATCGCACTGGCGCTGCGCCCGGATGTGATCCTGGTTTCTTACGGAGACATGTTGCGCGTCCCCGGCTCCCGTTCCGATTTGTTTCGCGCCAAGGCCCAGGGCGCAGACGTTCGCATCGCCTACTCACCGCTCGAGGCGTTAAAGATCGCCCGCGCCAACCCCGACCGTAAAGTCGTATTCCTCGCCATCGGTTTCGAAACGACCGCCCCAGCCAACGCCATGGCGCCGTGGCAGGCCAAGCGCGAAGGTCTGACCAACTTCTCCATGCTGGTTTCCCACGTTCTGGTACCACCTGCCATTCGCGCTTTGATGGTTTCGCAAACCAATCGCGTGCAGGCCTTCATCGCGCCCGGTCACGTCTGCACCGTCGTAGGATGCAAAGATTACGAAGACCTGGTTTACGATTTTCGCGTGCCCATTGTGGTCGGCGGATTCGAGCCCGTCGATCTTTTCGAAGCCATCCTCATGCTGGTGCGCCAACTCGAAGCCGGCGAGGCCAGGCTGGAAAATCAGTATGTGCGATCGGTGAGCTATCAAGGAAATGTTCCGGCGCAGAAGATCATGGCGGAAGTTTTTGAAGTGGCAGATCAGAAGTGGCGCGGCATTGGCCCCATCCCGCAAAGTGGGCTGCGCTTGCGCGAAGACTACGCGGCCTACGACGCCAACCGCATTTTCGATCTCGGCGAATTTACCGTGGACGAACCCGCCGAATGCATCAGCGCACAGGTTTTGCAAGGACTCAAAAAGCCCACCGACTGTCCCGCCTTCGGCATGCGCTGTACGCCCGAGAATCCCTTGGGCGCGCCCATGGTTTCGAGCGAAGGCGCGTGCGCCGCCTATTACCATTACCGCTGGCATTTGCCATCTCCCGGCAATGCCGCTCAGGAAAAGTAAATGTCAACCAAGACCATCGCCGAGTTCACTTGTCCGACGCCGCTTCCAGCCAAAGATACGGTCCTGCTGGGACACGGCAGCGGCGGCAAACTGAGCGCCGAATTGGTCCGTGATATCTTTTTACCCGCGCTGCGCAATCCCGCCTTGGCTCGGCTCGATGATCAAGCCATCGTCAATGTGAACGGCCAGCGGCTGGCCATCACTACCGACTCCTTCGTAGTGAAGCCCCTGTTTTTTCCCGGCGGCGATATCGGCTCGCTCGCGGTGTACGGTACCGTCAACGATCTCGCCATGGGCGGCGCCACTCCATTATTTCTAAGCGCCGCGTTCATCATCGAAGAAGGTTTTTCGATCGAGGAACTCCGCCGCGTGGTGAATTCCATGCATCTGGCCGCCGATGCCGCGGGCGTGCAAGTCGTCACCGGCGATACCAAGGTAGTGGAAAAAGGCAAAGGTGACGGCCTGTTCATCAACACCACCGGAATTGGTCTGGTCCCGGACGGCATCGATCTCTCTGCCGACCGCGCCCGCCCCGGCGACCAGGTCCTCCTCAGCGGCTTCATCGGCGATCATGGCATCGCCATTCTGGCGCAGCGCGAAGGACTGGAATTCGAAACCCAGATACAAAGTGACAGCGCTGCATTGCACACGCTGGTGGCCGCCATGCTGGCCGCGAGTCGCGAAATCCGCTGCATGCGCGACCCCACTCGCGGCGGCGTTTCGAGCACCCTGAATGAAATCGCACAACAGTCGCGGGTCGGAATTGAATTGGAAGAAAGCACAATTCCTGTGCGCGAACAAGTTCGAGGGGCCTGCGAACTGTTGGGCCTCGATCCCTTATATGTAGCCAACGAAGGCAAGCTGATTGCCATCGTGGCGCCCCAGGCAGCTGAAGCAGTGCTGCAAGCGATGCGCCGCCATCCCTTAGGGTCCGCCGCGCAAATCATCGGCACAATCAAAGATACTCACCCCGGACTAGTCACCATGCGAACCCCCCTCGGCACCACCCGCGTTGTGGACATGCTCGCGGGAGATCAACTGCCGCGAATCTGCTGAAGCGGATCGCTAGCGGTTGCCCTGCTGACATGGACCTGCTGACTATCCGACATCAGCTATGCCGCAGGCATCCAGTTCCTAACCCAGCCTGGTCAATCTTTTCACCGAGCTGCCGGCAACCTCGAGCAAGCCTCCAGGTACGCGCTCGCGAAGAGAATCAGTTCCTGCCGCACGACTTCAAATTTCTCCGGCGAGGGCGATTCCAGCAATCCGCGCACAACTCCAGTCATCGCACTCTGCAGCATCGAAGCCACCAGTTCAGGGTCTTTGTTCAGCGGCTCGCGCGCCGACGCCAGCATTCGCACCACCGCCCGGTTGATTCGCACTCCAACCTGCTGCACGATTCGTGCTCCGTCCACGTCAGAGCTCACCGAGTATAGCGCCGCACTCATCTTTGCATTTTTCATCTTAGCCGCGAGAAATGCGCTGATCAGGGCTTCCGCCATGGGCACAAGACTATTCCCAGCTTGCTCCTGGCAGGTCCGTTCCACTGCCTCGACCACTTGTTCTAGATGGCGTTTCAAAGCCGCCTGCAAGAGCGCTCGCTTGTTGGGAAAATATTGGTACAACGTTCCCACCGAAACTCCGGCTCGCGCCGCCACTCTGGTCGTGGTCAGCCGTTCTTTCCCAACCTTCAGCAAAACCTGAATGGTCGCTTGCAGAATGGCATCCACGCTTGCCGCCGAACGCGCTTGCACCGGCGATTTGCGGGGCTCAAAGAGGCCAGCGGAAGAATGATTCAAATGCGAATTCCTAACCTGAAGCTTCCTTCATCTAATCACGGGAACAGCAATTAAGACAACTGACCGTAGCGCCGCCTCCGGCCGGCTGTCCCGCGGCCCTTTCGGCCGCGCAGCCTTCAAGACTGCGGCGCTACATTAAGAGAGGAAAACATGCGTGTATTCGTAACCGGAGCAACCGGTTTTATCGGCTCTGCCCTCGTTAAAGAATTAATCACCGCCGGACATCAAGTGACTGGTCTTGCTCGCTCGGAAGCGGGAGCAAAAGCACTTACCGCAGCCGGCGCCCAAGTCCAACGGGGCGACCTTGATGACCTGGAAGGCCTGCGCAGCGGCGCTGCCCAGTCTGAGGGCGTAATCCACACTGCCTTCAACCACGACTGGTCGAAGTTCGCGGAAAATTGCGAGATGGATAAGCACGCCATCGAGGCGCTCGGCTCCGCGCTCCAGGGCTCCGACCGCCCGCTGCTCGTCACTGGTGGTCTGGCGGTGCTGGCTCAAGGCCGTCCTGCAACTGAGGACGATCCGCCGGTCCCCGTCTCCGCCTCCTATCCTCGCGCTTCGGAAGCGACGGCTGCCGCAATGCAGGCACAGGGTGTGAACGCATCGGTGGTGCGCCTTCCCCAGGTCCACAACACGCTCAAGCAGGGCCTCGTCACCTACCTGATCAATGTAGCGCGTCAAAAAGGAGTTTCAGCATATCTGGGCCAGGGGCACAACCGCTGGGCCGCGGTGCACGTCCTCGACGCTGCCCGTCTCTACCGGCTGGCTCTCGAAAAGCGGGAAGCGGGTGTCAGGTATCACGCTGTCGCTGAAGAAGGAGTGCCGCTCCGCGACATCGCTGAAATCATTGGCCGAGGCTTGAAAGTTCCGGTGGTCGCCATGTCTGCCGAGGAAGCGGCCGTTCATTTCGGATTTCTCGAGCGCTTCGTGAGCATCGACCTGCAAGGTTCCAGCGCGCAGACCCAGCAACGCTTGGGATGGCATCCCACCGGGCCTGGGCTGATTTCCGATCTCGAAAAAATGCAATATTCCGCGGGCTGAACCGTCATCGTAGGTATCTCTTGGAGGTTCGGACACATGAATCCGATCGCACTGGATAAAGGATGGAACAGCCTGAATTGCGGCGAACTGGCGGCAACAGCCGAGCGGGAGTTAGCGGCTTTTTTTCACGCGATCACCGATTTGTTCGGGTCAGAACAGGCGGAGATCTCCGCCCAAGACTGGCTGGACGAATTGATGGCAATCGATGACCTGGCAACGAATGACCCGTTGGCTTCAGCCGGCCAATGGAGGCTAGTCACACTCAAGGTTTTGTCGCGGCTCGCAGGTCGCGTAAGCGCGGCAGCAACTCCCTATGCGGCTTGAACGCGCGCACACTCGCTAAACATATTTTGTAATTACAGGAGAAAAGAATGATTGCACAGACAACTCTTGGCGGCATCTTTACGCTACCGAAGACATCGATCACTCTAAACCGCATGGGCTACGGCGCCATGAAACTTACCGGCCCTCAAGTTTGGGGACCGCCGCCCGATGTCGACGCCGCCGTCGCCGTTCTGCGCGAAGCAGTTGCTTCCGGCGTCAATCACATCGACACCAGCGACTATTATGGCCCGCATGTAACCAACCAGATCATCAAACGCGCGCTTCATCCTTATCCGGATGGCTTGATCATCGTCACCAAGCTGGGAGCCCGCCGCGCCCCAGATAAATCCTGGCCGCACGCCCTTTCTCCACAAGAACTGATCGATGGCGTTCATGACAATCTCCGCAACCTCGGTCTCGAACAACTCGATGTAGTGAACCTGCGCGTCGGTGGCATGCTGGCGCCTACAGATGAATCGATTGAAGAACCATTGACGGCACTGGCGGAACTGAAGCGTCAGGGATTGATTCGTCATCTTGGGCTCAGCAACATCAGTCCCAAGCAGTTCACAGAAGGTCAAAAGATCACCGAGATCGTCTGCGTGCAGAACCTGTACAACGTCGCGCAGCGTGGCGACGATGCTTTCATCGATGACTTGGCCAAGCAAGGCATTGCCTACGTGCCGTTTTTCCCCCTCGGTGGCTTCACTCCGTTGCAGTCGTCGAAGCTCGACCAAGCCGCAGCCTCCATCGGCGCCACCCCCATGCAGATCGCGTTAGCCTGGCTCCTGCAACGCTCGCCTAACATCCTGCTGATTCCCGGGACCTCATCACTCGAACACCTGCGCGAGAATCTCAAAGCGGCCGAGTTGCAACTTCCGCCCGAGATCATCGTTGATTTGAACTCGGTCGGCAGCGCGGCCCACTCTTAGCTTCCCTCTACGCTGGTAAGAAAATGGATGCCCCAGCTTTGCGTGTTTTGCAAAGCTGGGAACCACCTCTCTTACCGCTTCAATACGTATGTTTTTCATCTCGTCCCGCATCGTTCTTTTTGCTTGTATCATCTATTTGCCATGGAATACCGAACGCTGGGACGCTCTGGTTTGAAAGTACCCGTACTGAGTTTCGGCACGGGAACATTTGGCGGGGGAAACGAATTCTTTAAGGCCTGGGGAGACAGCAACGTCAAAGAGGCCACGCGGTTGGTCGACGTTTGCCTCGAAGCCGGCGTCCATCTCTTCGATACGGCGGACGTTTATTCGAACGGCCTGTCGGAAACAATTCTGGGCAAGGCCATTGCCGGACGCCGCGATCAGGTTTTGATCTCCACCAAAACCACCTTCAAAATGGGAGAGGGACCGAACGATCAGGGCTCCTCGCGCTATCACGTGATTCGCGCCTGCGAGGACAGCTTGCGCCGGCTGGGCACGGATTACATCGACATCTATCATCTCCACGGTTTTGACGCGCTGCCATCTGTCGAAGAAGTGATGAGCACGCTCAATCAACTGGTGGTGAGCGGCAAGGTGCGCTACCTCGCCTGCTCGAATTTTTCCGGCTGGCACTTGATGAAGTCGCTCGCCGTCGCCGACCGTTACGGATGGGAGCGCTACGTCGGCCATCAGGTGTATTACTCGCTGGTGGGCCGCGAGTATGAATGGGAGCTGATGCCCTTGGCGCTCGATCAGGGTGTTGGCGCTCTGGTGTGGAGTCCGCTGGGCTGGGGCCGCCTTACCGGAAAGATCCGCCGCGGCAAGCCTTGGCCCGCAGAAAGCCGCTTGCACAAGACGGCGCAGATGGGTCCGCAAGTGAACGATGAATATCTTTATAACGTGGTTGACGCGCTCGACGCCGTGGCCAACGAAACTGGCAAGACCGTGCCCCAGGTCGCGCTGAACTGGCTATTGCAGCGTCCTTCGATTTCGACAGTGATCATGGGTGCTCGCAACGAAGAGCAATTGCGGCAGAACCTGGCCGCCGTGGGATGGAACCTCACTCCCCAGCAGGTCGCCAAACTGGATGCCGCAAGTGACGTGACGGCGGTTTATCCTTACTGGCACCAATGGCAGTTTGCGGAAAGAAATCCCAGGCCAGTTCCCGTACCCCAACAAACCTAAACTCATTACAAAAGATTGTCACCCGAAAGCATTGTCGTCCCGAGCGCAGCGAGGGATCTCGGTTTCGCGGCAAGCTGATCTCACCCCAGGAAAGAATTTGATATGGCACGCGTATTCATCACCGGTTCCTCCGACGGTCTTGGCAGAATGGCCGCACAGTTATTGCTCGAGCAAGGGCATGGAGTCGTTCTCCACGCACGCAACCAGCAGCGAGCGGAACAAGCCATGTCCGCCGTTCCCGGAGCAGAGACAGTATTGATCGGCGATCTCACCAGCATCGCGCAAACCCGCAACCTGGCCGATCAGGTCAATCAACTCGGCAGTTTTGACGCGGTCATCCATAACGCCGGACTCGGCTATCGCGATCCGCGAAAAATTCTCACCCCAGACGGCCTGCCTCACTACTTCGCCGTGAATACCCTCGCACCTTATATTTTGACCGCGCTGATCAAGCGCCCGCAGCGTTTGGTTTACGTGAGCTCCGGTCTCCACCAGAATGGCGATGCCAGCTTGCAGGACCTGGCCTGGGAAAATCGGCGGTGGCATGGCGAACAAGCCTATTCCGATACGAAACTTCACGACGTAATGTTGGCCTTCGCCGTAGCTCGGCGGTGGCCGGAGGTTTTTTCGAATGCCCTGGAGCCCGGTTGGGTGGCGACCAAGATGGGCGGCCCCAGTGCTCCCGATAATTTAGACGAGGGCCATCGCACCCAAGTCTGGCTCGCCGTCAGCGACGATCCGCAGGCCAAGGTTACCGGTGAATACTTTTTTCATATGCGCCCCCGGGCGCCGCTGCCGGCCGCGCGCGATCCGCAGAAGCAGGAGAAATTGCTCGCGGAGTGCAGGCGATTCACCAGCGTAGAAATGCCCGCCTGAGCAGCGCTTACAACAAACAACTCTGACTTTGGGTGCAGCGTTCTAACGCTGCGAGAAACGTCCATAGTCCGTCGGAGCTTCAGCCCCCGAGGCGGCCACCCATTACCGCCGGGCCGCTTTCGACTTGTTCACCAGTTGCTCGACCGGCCTTTGCAACTCGCGCCCCAACCCCTCGCGGATCTTCTCCAGATTCCGTTGATACGCGGCGTGCAGTTGCGAGAGCGAAGACTCATCTATCTTTTGTGCCGAGGCCATCAACGGCTCATGGTTGGCTTGCCGGTAAGCTTCGTTCAGCAGAGGATATTCGTGAGCTAGGATGCTTTCGATCGTAGCGTCGTCCCAATGAATCGCCTCGAGACTTCCATTTTCTGTAGGAGTCAACTGAACCGCAAAGCTTTCCAGCGGGCGAATGGTTGCGATCTCAGCCGCGTGGTCCAAACTGAGCTTCAGCGCCGATTCACCGGCGCTGCGCTCATCTGCCGCCATGGCGATCACGCAGTCACCGTCGGTAAGGCGCACGATAAACAGCATGGGCAAACTCCGTGGATCTCGTTCCTAGGTTCGGCCCATAGTCATCTTGCAACGAACCCCCGCCGTTTGTAATTAACCAATTAGGCTCTTTTTTCGCCGATTACCGTTTGGAGTCTCAAAATGGGAGCGGCCAATCGCGCTCACTTCGTCCCCAGTTTAAGAGGCCAGAGATTCCCCGCGAATGTCCTGCTCTGCGATCGCACGCACCAGCGCAGCCTTCAGTTGACGGAGTCTGGCTTCGTCTTGGTAAAAACTACTTTCCTCCAGATACCGGAGTGTTTCTCGCAGAGCAGCTACTACCCTCGGAAAATATGATTTCTGTCGCATAACACTTTTCACTTCGATAAGATGTCCCAGCCGCTAACCTAGGATGCCGGATACCCCGATGGTGTTTATGGGGTGAATCCTGTAGATCGGTTCAAGTTGACTGACGCGGAATCAGTGTTTTTGCGCGGAATCACTGTTTTTGCTTGGAGAAATATCCAATCAGAGCTCCCGCCGTCTCATCAAGCCTTGGAGGTATCGCCTCCGGCCTGATTGCTCATGATCAGAACCGCGAAGTCCCTCAGCGCCGCAAGCTATGCCTTAAATCGTTTTAGGGAGATTTTGCCGTAACTCGCAAGAATGTAGATTGCTAACGCGACGGTGTACGGCAGAAGAAGAGCAAGCCAGAAGACCGCGCGGAATGGTACTGGAAACGCACGACCGTCAAATATTACCATTACCCCCCAGGCATGGAACTGAGACAAGGGACAGCCGAGGGCGGGCTGTCCCCACATTAACTCGCGTAGTTAGCTCAGCTTTTCCGCGACTGACTTGGCCTGGGTGAACAGATACAGATAATCCGGCCCGCCGGACTTCGAATCTGTTCCCGACATGTTGAAGCCGCCGAAGGGATGCGCACCCACCATCGCTCCGGTGCATTTGCGGTTGATGTAAAGATTGCCTACGTGGAAGTCGCGAATCGCGCGATCGATCTTGTCGCGCGATTTGCTATAAATCGCGCCGGTCAGGCCGAACTCGGTGTCGTTGGCAATCTCCAAAGCATTATCGAATCCGCGAGCCTTAATCACCGCCAGCACCGGTCCGAAGATTTCTTCCTGCTCCAGTTTCGATCCCGCGGGAATGTCGGCGATCACCGTGGGCCGGATGTAATAGCCTTCCCCCGCTTCCGTGGCGCGCTCTCCGCCGGTGACGAGTCGTCCATCTTTCTTGCCCTGCTCGATGTACTCAAAAATCGTCTTCATCGAGCCTTCGTTGATCACCGCGCCCATGCCGGTGTTTTCGGCTGGGTCGCCTACCGTAATCTTTTCCACCCGCGCTTTGAGTTGATCGAGAAATTTGTCGTAAACCCGCTCATCGACGATCGCCCGCGAGCACGCCGAGCATTTCTGTCCTTGGAAGCCGAATGCAGCCTGCGCGACACCTTCGACGGCGGCATCGATATCGGCATCCGCGTCGACGATGATGGCGTCCTTCCCGCCCATTTCGAGGATGGTGCGCTTGATCCAGATCTGGCCGGGAGCTTGCGTGGCGGCCACTTTGTTGATGTGCAGCCCAACTTCGCGCGAGCCCGTAAAAGCGATGTACCGCGTCTTCGGATGCGCAACCACGGCGTCGCCAAAGCTGGCGCCCGAGCCGGGACAAAAATTGACCACTCCCTCCGGCACGCCCACCTCTTCCAGCAGTTCGACAAACTTCGCCGCAATCGTCGGCGAATCGCTCGAAGGCTTCAGGATCACCGTGTTCCCGCTGACGATCGAGGCCACAGTCATGCCCGCCATGATGGCGCAAGGAAAATTCCACGGAGGAATGACCGCCCCCACGCCCAGCGGAATATATTTCAACGCGTCGTGCTCGCCCGGCAGTTGCACTGGCGTTTCCGCTTTGGCAAAGCGCAGCGCTTCGCGGGCGTAGAACTCGCAGAAGTCGATGGTTTCGGAGATGTCGGCATCGGCCTCGCCCCAGTTTTTGCTGACTTCGAAAACCAGCCAGGCCATGAAATCCATTTTGCGCTGGCGCATCAGGTCGGCGGCGCGGAAGAGAAGTCCGGCGCGCTCTTCGACCGAAGTATTTTTCCAGGTTGCAAATGCCTTCAACGCAGCCTGCATCGCCGGTTCGACGTGTTCTTTGCCCGCTTTCTGGTGGATGCCGACGATTTCCGACGGGCGGGATGGATTCAGCGACTTGATCTTGTCGGTAGTCTTGACGCGCTGGCCGCCGATGATGAGGTCATACTCGCGGCCCAGTTGTCCGCGAACCCGCTCGATGGCGGCGCGCATCTTGCGCGCATTCTCTTCGTGGCGGAAATCGTAAAATGGCTCGTTGATGAACGGACCTTGATGAGGATGAAATTGGGATGATAACGGGCGCGGCCGTACGGCGGCTTCAATGGTTGCCATGGGGGAGATCCTTTCGAAAGATTGCGGCTTGGTTTAGATAGTTTACACCCGCTGAAGGTCGCAGGCTCCCGCTCCGGAGTGTCCCCGATTGGGTCAGGTTTAGGGAAGGGCACGACGTTCAGTCGTGCTGTTTGAGTCCTTCAACACCAACCGCGCTTCAGCGCGTTCACGTGATGCTAAACTCGAAAGTTCTCCCACGAGGCCATCATGGAAATCAAGCAGGTAGGCGTGATCGGCGCCGGTACCATGGGCAACGGCATTGCCCACGTCTTTGCCCGTAGCGGTTATTCCGTACTTCTGTGCGACATCGAGCAACGCTTTCTCGATCATGGCATGTCCACCATCACCAAAAATTTGGACCGGGAAGTCGCCAAGAACAAGATTACCGAGGCCGACAAGGCCGCCGCATTAAAGAACATTGAGACCGTGACCGAGCGCATCCGTTTGGCCGAGTGCGACTTCATCGTCGAAGCTGCGACCGAGAAGCTCGAAATCAAGGCCGAGATTTTTCACCATCTCGACCGGCTGGCCCGGCCCGAGGTGATTCTGGCCTCGAACACTTCGTCGATCTCGATCACCAAACTGGCCGCGCTCACCCGGCGTCCCGAAAAAATAATCGGAATGCACTTCTTCAATCCTGTGCCGGTGATGAAGCTGGTCGAGGTGATTCGCGGCCTCGCCACCTCGCAGGAAACATTTTCCGAGACTCGCGATCTGGCCGTAAAGCTCGGAAAGACTCCCGTGGAAGTCAACGATGCCCCTGGCTTCGTCTCCAACCGCGTGCTCATGCCGCTGCTCAACGAAGCCATGTACGCCGTGATGGAGGGCGTCGCCACGCCTGAAGCAGTCGACGAAGTCTTTAAACTGGGCATGGCGCATCCCATGGGCCCGCTCACCCTGGCTGATTTTATTGGCCTCGATGTCTGCCTCGACATCATGCGTGTGATGCTCGATGGCCTCGGCGATCCCAAATACCGCCCCTGTCCACTCCTCATCAA
This sequence comes from uncultured Acidobacteriaceae bacterium, assembly GCA_963710965.1. Taxonomy (GTDB): domain Bacteria; phylum Acidobacteriota; class Terriglobia; order Terriglobales; family Acidobacteriaceae; genus Sulfotelmatobacter. The sequence goes on from CAVQCP010000051.1 coordinate 192,577, forward strand.
GATGGTCGATGCGGGTTGGCTGGGAAGAAAGACGGGGCAGGGATTTTATAAGTATTGATCGCTGACGGAGGAGGAAGATCATTCACCACAGAGGCACAGAGGCACAGAGAACTCCAGAGAAATGAAAATCGCTCTTCTCCGTGTCTCCGTGTCTCTGTGGTGAAGGGCTTTTGACGTTGCGCCGCCCGTCCAGGCGATGGCGAGGAGCTATTTCGCAAAAGACTCACAAACCAGTGGGGAATCACAGCGATGCAGGTTTCTACCTGCTCGCTGCCCTCTGCGGCATCTCCATCGGATGCGTCGATGTCGCCGTCAATGACCTGCTCTTCACCGCGCTGTTGGTGCTGATGGCCTGTATGCTGCTCGGAATGCTGCGCCCGCGCTGGCCCTGGCGCTGGGTCGTCGTCGTCGTGACCTTCATCCCGGTCGCCGAACTCGCCGCTTACCTTGTGATGACCGTCAAACCTACGCACGGTCAGATCTATGGATCGTTTCTCACTGCCTTGCCCGGGACCGCGGGTGCCTATGGCGGCGCGGTGGTACGCAATGTAATCGAGAAATTGAGGAGCGGTGGGTAACCGCCGGGAATTTCCCCCGCCGTCGTTCGACCAGCATTCGTTCCGAAATCCATCCCGGATTTTCTTCGCTTTGACGAACACTAAAGAGAACTTATTGAAGAGAACCTATTGAAGAGAACTAAGGTGCGCCGCCCCCGATTACTTTGGTGATTGCAGCCGTCTAAAGCTTTCCCTAGCCCATGCCGATCTCTAGTTCTCAGGGGGGAAATTCCGATGAGGACTGTAAAGCCGATCCTGCTGGCTGCTATTCTTTTCTTTGCCGGTTGTAGTCACACTCCACAACCAGGCACATACCAAACTGCAGTGCGCTCCTACAATGCCACCGCGTCGGTTGGAGATTTCTTAACCATCTCGATCGACTCGACCGCGCAAACCATTACCTACAAAAACTACACTAATCGAGAAACCGGAACGGCTCCCTATACCGTCAACTCCGACGGTTCTTACACCATTGCCGATCCCCACGGCAACCTGCTGGCGGGCTACGAAGTGCCGGGCTTCGTGATGATGATCGAGGCCGCCAATGCCGGCCCCAACAAGAATACCCAGGCGTTGATCACGGCCGTCGAGAGTGTTCCATCCTCGATTAATACCTTCGCCGGACAAGGCTTCAATTACATTCAGTTCCGCACTGCCGCTGGCGGGTTGGAGGTGGGTACGATCACCATCGACGCTCAAGGCAACGCACAGCATGACGGCTACTGGCCCTTCGGAGTGTTCAGCCAGAGCCTCTTCAACGGAGGCAGCGTGGCCGCTTCCAGCGTGACTGAAGATCCTTCCGGAAACTTTTTCACCATCAATGAAGGCCAGGGTTCCGACTACGCCTTCGGTACGCCCAGCGGATTCTTCGTGGTCGATACCGCCAGTGGCACCATTCTCAGTTTGCCCAAGGCTTCCGTAAAAACCTTCAACCCAACCAACGCCGGAACCTACGCCGCCGTCTACTACGAGAAGTCGAACGCCCAAACCGGCCAGGGCAATGTCGAGACCGGCACCCCATCCGAGGGCCAGGGCAGCATCACAATTTCCTCCAGTGGGGGGATGACGATTAGCGACAGCGAGGGCAATACGCTCGCAACCGGCACGCTCGCCGCTGTAGCTGACACTCCCTACCTCTATGATGGTACGGAGAACACGCTCTCCGATCCGTTGTTCGGCATGTTCACCTTCCGCATGTCCACCGGAGGAGTGCAGCAGGATGTCTTCGTCCAGTTTCAGAGTAACGCGGTGATCTTCTCCAGTTTTCAGACCGCCCTTCCGATTGCAGGTTACGCGCCCTATACCTACTACTACGGTGTCGGGTTGAAGTAAGGCCGGAAATGCGGCCTCCGGCTTCGGCGCACATCGGCTTTCGGCGCACATGGGGGCGGTGCCATTGAAATTCCCCATCCCGGAAGCCCAACGCCCCGATCCCGACCTTCCGCCCCCAAGGTATCGGATAACCAGAAAGTTACTCGCAATCCACAGGGTCCTGCGCGTATGCTCCCTGCATGTGTGTAAAGGTTTCGATGCTGGCCAGCGGCAGCCGGGGAAATTGCGCCTTCGTGGCCAGCGCCAGCACACGCATTCTGGTGGATGCCGGCATCTCCTGCCGCGAGACCTTCAAGCGCATGAAGGTGCTGGGCGAAGATCCCCAATCCCTGTCAGCCATTCTCATCACTCACGAGCACTCCGATCACGTCTATGGGCTGGCTACGCTGGCCAAAAAGCTGCGTATTCCCGTGTTTATGACCGGGGCGACGCACCAGGCTTGGTCGCGGGCCCTGCGCAACCAGAAGGGCGAACGGCCGCAACTGGAAAAATTTGAGCGCTTCGAGTCCGGCCATCGTTTTCTGGTGGGCGATATCGAGGTGCAACCTTTCACCATCCCCCATGACGCCGCCGACCCGGTCGGCTTCACCTTCCGCGTGGAAGGCACGAAGGTGAGTGTCGCCACCGATCTGGGCTACCTTCCCGCCAACGTTCGCGATCACCTGCGCGCCTCCGACATTCTGATCATGGAATCGAATCACGACGTCGAAATGCTGCGCGGCGGCTCCTATCCCTGGTCGGTGAAGCAGCGCGTCGCCAGCAACGTCGGCCATCTCTCCAACGCGAAACTCGCGCATTTCTTCACCGGAGACTATGATAATAGTGCAGCCTTTGTCGTGCTGGCGCATCTCTCTGAACAGAACAATCATCCGGAAATTGCCCGGAGAGAGGCAGAACAGGCGTTGGCGGAGCGTGGCCGTTTGTTCCAGAGCCAGGTGCTGGTGGCGGTGCAGAACCAGGTTTTGCTGCCCATCCAGCTGTAGAAATTGGGAGCTTGAGCGGATTCGCAAATGGAAAACCTAATCGCTCATCACTCAATGGCGTAATCTTTTCTATGAGTCAGCAGTGCATCGATCCCATTGTAGGCAAGATTTTGGCGGGCTGGCGTTACGATATTTCCGGCCTGGCGCCGGAGATGCGCGAGGACTATGAAAGCCATTTTGTGGAGTGTGAATCCTGCCGCGCGCGCCAGAAAATCCACCGCATCATTGATGTAAGCCTGATCGCCCTGGCTTCGATTTCCGCGGGCGTGTTTCTGCTCGCCTTCGGCGTCATCCGCCACTTCGGCCCCCGCCACGCTTTCTGGTTAGAGATTGCCGCCCTCGCCGGCTTTGCCCTCTCCGCGCTGATCTGGCTGGTGGTCGCCGTGGCCACGCCGGCTCCCGTTACCGTTCTCGATGCCGCCAAAGAAGGCGCCCGCCGCGTGCACGACCGTTTGCCTCCCGAAATTCGCGAGCGCCTGCCCGAAGAATTGCGCGTGAAGATCACCGGAACATAACTCGTGCGCCCGCGAATCCGCCAACTCGTTACACTGTTGCTGTTGAGTGCACTCTTTGTGGCTACGCCTGGACTTTTTTGCGTAGTTCCTGCCGCTGCCTCGCTGGCCCCCGCGTTGCGCTGCCATCATGATCGTGCGCACTCGCTCCCGCAACCCACGTATCGTTGTTGCTCCAGTGGCCGGGCTTTGGCCTTAGTCCCCATAATTTCTTCTCTGCATCCCGCAATGCAACCCCTCGCGAGGATCACGATTTCCTTGATCGCACGCCCGACCGGAAGCCATCGAACCACTGCGGTCACGAGGTTGGGCGCTCCGCCCGGCGTCGACGTTCTCAGAATCTAAATCACACCCAATCGCTGCCATGCAGTCGTGCGCTCCCTGGCGCACGTTGTCTTCCTGTTTTTCTTTTGTTTCGTTTTTTTATTTGGCGGAAATGAGGTGGTTGTGGCTACGGGTGTCTTTCGCGTGTTCACGCTCTTTGCGGCAATGATCCCGGCTGCGTTATTTTTTCCCCCTCCGGCTCCCGCGCAAGAAAGCTCCATGCCGGGAACGAACATGCCGGGAATGAACATGGCAACCCAGACCAGTTCGCAGCTGCCCTCGCCCCATCAGGGCTCCGGCACAGCCTGGGAGCCCCCCTCCGTTCCTTCCCACGAATGGATGCTCATGCGCGGCGGCTGGCAATTGATGGCGCATGGCGTCATCTTTGCCGACTACAACCAGCAGGGCGGCCCGCGCGGCGAAGGTAAAGCCGAGTCAGTGAATTGGGCCATGTTCATGGAGCAGCACACCCTCGGCCATGGAACCCTTCTCCTGCGCCAGATGTTCTCAGCCGAGTCGCTCACCTCGCCCCATCCCGGCTTCCCGGAACTGTTTCAGACTGGGGAGACTTATCATGGCGAGCCGCTGGTCGATCATCAGCATCCCCACAACGTGTTCGCCGAGCTTTCGGCGCTTTATCGGTTGCCGCTTTCCGGCAAGCTCACCTGGGAACTCTACGGCGGGCCCTCCGCCGAGCCTGCGCTGGGCCCCGTCACCTTCCTTCACCGCGCCTCCGCGGCCGAACTGCCCATGGCCCCGCTCAGCCACCACTTGCAGGATTCCACCCACACCAGCTTCGGCGTGGTTACTACCGGATTGATCCTTGGCCGCGGCTCGATGGACCGCGTCAAACTCGAGGCCTCCGCCTTTAACGGCCATGAGCCCAACGAAGAGCGCTGGAGCATTCAGCCCGCCGCGCTCGATTCCTACTCCGCTCGGGTGAGCTTCGCTCCGGCCCGCGACTGGAGCGCGCAATACAGCATTGGCCGATTGGAAAATCCGGAAGCGCTCGAGCCCGGCAGCCAATGGCGGCAAACCGCCTCGCTCGCCTATGATCATCCCCTCACCCTGGGCAATTGGGCAACCTCGCTGGTCTGGGGACGCGTTCACAAACTCTCCGACGGCGTCAACCTGAACGGCTACCTGCTCGAGTCCACCCTGAATTTCTTGCGGCGCGATTATTTGTTTACCCGCCTGGAACTGGTGGATAAAGACGAATTATTTCCCCAGGCTGCTACCCATCCCGCCTACCGCATTGGAGCCTACACCTTCGGCGGCGTTCGCGATCTGCGGCAAAATCATGCCTGGCAACTGGGTCTGGGAGCGGATTTTACCGTGTACTCCAAGCCCGCCATTCTCGATGCGGCCTATGGCCAGTACCCAGTGTCGTTCCAGATCTTTTTCCGGCTGCGTCCGGGAATACCGATTCCCGGCCGCCACTAATGTAGCGAAACGATATTGCCCAGTCGGGTTCCCGCTCTGACTATCTCTACCCGTTTTACCCAATTAGCGCGACAATATCCTGCAATGGGTGGGACCCTAAGAGCACTCCGCATTGTGCAGTGGATGCTGCTGGCCAGCGTGGTCTTTTGTGCGGTCGCGGGAGAAGTCATAGGCTCCGGCGCCAGAGCGGTCGATCCCACGCTCAGCTACATTTTCACCACTGCGGGTGTGGCGCTGGTCGGCGTCATCTTCGTAGTCCGGCGCACTCTGGTCTTGCGCTCCGCCGAAACCCTGGGTGCCCACCCCGAAGATGAGATCATGCTGCGTCACTGGAAAAGCGGTTGCCTGACCACCTACGCCTTGTGCGAGCTTCTGGCTCTGTTTGGCTGGGGGCTGCGCCTGCTGGGCTGCAGCTTTCAGCAGAGCCTGCCGTTTTACATTGCCGGTTTCTTGCTGCTCTTCTTCTTCAAGCCGCAACTCCCGCCCGCCGCCCTTCACCCTTCCCTTGATTAGCGAATGAATAGCTAAGCCGCACGTGATAGTTTCCTGCCCTGCGCTTCCAGCGCACTTTCGCGCTTCCCGGGCCGGCCTGGTTCTCCAGACCAACCATGAACCATCGCCCTAGCTCTTGACGTGGCAACTCGCCATCCCGCGCTTCTCCAGATACTGCTGGTGATAGTCCTCTGCAGGATAAAACGTCACCGCGGGAACAATCTGGGTCACAATCGGCTTCGAAAAACGATGCGCCTTTTCCAGCGCCTCTTTCGAAGCCAGCGCCTCTTTCTGCTGCTCCGGCGAGTGATAGAAAATCGCCGTCCGGTATTGAGTACCCCAATCCGGCCCCTGTCGGTTCAGCTGCGTAGGGTCGTGATTCTCCCAGAAAACTTTCAGCAGATCGCTGTAGCGCACCTGCGCCGGATCGTACTCCACTTCCACCGCCTCGGCGTGCCCGGTGCGGTCGGTGCAGACTTCTTTATAGGTCGGATTTTCCGTCTTCCCGCCGGTATAGCCCACGCGCGTGGACTTCACTCCCGGCATGGCGCGAAACGTCGCTTCCACTCCCCAGAAACATCCGGCGGCAAATGTAGCTTTCTCCATGATTCATCGCTCCCCAAAAGATCTTTTTCCTGAACTCCCCTCCAATTCTAGCCTACGGCAAAACGTCCCAGCCGCGCCGCGAATCGGGATTATAATGACTCACATTTCACAGGATTAGACGATGAAAAAGCACTCTACGACTCTGGCTCTGCTTTTGGCGATATTACTCGTCTCAGCCTCCAACTCTCCCGCCTCCGAAGCCAACTGCACTCAAACCTTAGTGGACGGCACCACCCCGCCGCCCGCCACTACTTATTACATCGAGCCTCGCCAGCCCCTCAAACCCTTTTACCAATGGGAGAACAATGACGGCTACTGCGGCGAAGTTTCCATGATGGAAGCCGGCCTCAACAATGGCCAGTGGATGTCGCAATTCAATGCCCGCTTAATCTGCGGCACCGGCCTGTCGCAATCTGGCGTCAACGGCGCTTGCGCCGCCCACAAGAACCAGGTCAACTACAATGCGCAACTGCTCATCGAAGACCCCAACACGGGCGTCAGCGGACCCAACACCTACGCCAACGCCGCCCTCTGCCTCTCCAATTCGCGCCTGAACGGCACCACCTTCGACTACTCGGACCAATCCACCGGCATGACCGGCTACCGGCAATACATGTCCTGGGTGAAGCAGCAGGTGATCGACGGCGATCAGGTCACCCTCGCCGTCCTGCTCAACGGAGGCACCGACCCGCAATACGATCACGAAGTCGCCGTCATCAAGATCGGCACCAACCACTCACCCACCGATCCCACTTATTATTCCGACGATGTCGTCTACTTCGACGACCACGGCGTCTACACCCTCGCCGGCACCAAGTTCACTTCGAACCCGGCGATTCCTCCCGGCGCCGGCTCCAACACTACCGACTGCACGCCCTACATCTTCGGCTACACTTTTGCATCGCTGGCCAACACCCGCGCCGGAGCTAATGGCAAGCATGCGCAAGGCTATTCGATCATCATTCCCGGCAATACAACCATCCACACCTACACCGGAGGCAATGGCTACAACACGGTCGCGATCACCGGCCCGCACAACTACGGCTTCTCCGTCTCCGGCCCCATCGATCTCTCGTCCGAGACCCTGCCGGTCGCGCTCACCATCGTCGGACCGACCGAAACCAACGGCAGCACCAATCCGCAAGATCCCATCGCCGGATACGACTATGAAAATCCCATGATCGGCGCCAGCGTCTGGGGGGCGAGCTGTACCAACACCCCTCCCAGTTCCTGGATGACCAATTTCGTCCTCGAAGCCACGGTCAGCGGACTCACTCCCGGCGTCTCCTACAACCTGTACGAGTACGAGTTTTCCTCAGTGTCGGGCACAGGTTCGGGCGCGGCGCTAGCCGTACCCACTGAGAATTTCAACGCCAACTCCGGCCAGGCCACCAGCAAAATCACGTTCACGGCGACGAGCTCCACCTACACCCAAACCGTGACCACTACTTCGAACCAAATCGTCGTCTTCCGCGCCGTCCCCACCAGCGCCCCATAACAATAAAAAAGGTGGCGCACCGAAGTGCGCCACCGAGTAGAGCTCTTACCCGAAAGATCAGTTGAAGTGTCTCCCGGATCCTTTAGTGGTTTGGGTTTTCGGCTTCGCTTTGGCGGCCGGCTTTTTTGCAAACGGAGCTCCGGTAAATGAACCTTGTGCCTCGATAGGCCCGAGGAATTCACTCGAAGTATCCCAGTTGAGCCAGTACAGCATAGTCCCGCTGGCTTGATAGATGTCAACCTGGAATGACCCTGACAATCCGCCGATCGTAGCCGCCAGCGGGTTAGAACTGGCATTTGACATCGAGAAGTAGCCAGGAGCTACAGCGGTCGGAGTCGAACTGAATGTATCCCCGGTGCTCTCCGCCGCCGTGCCGTTCAAGGTGCCGAACGGATCGCTATCGTCGGCGCCGATCGTTGCCGTGCTCAGCGTCCCACTCGTCACAGTGAACGGCCCGACCATATCAAGCTCGCAATCGGTGCAGGAGCTGAAGTCGTTCTCGTTTTGGAATCCAGCGGCATAGTTTCCGTTGAAGTCCGTAGCAGTAGTGTCGGTTTGCGGGGTTACAACTCCCATGCCTCCTGGGAGGCCAGCGTCGAGGTCGATCACCAACGCGCCGCCAACGTCGGTAGTCGTGTTGTTCGGATCGTTGAGATTAAGAGCTGGGTCCGTCATGTACAACCCCAGCGAGATAATGTCGCCGTTTCCGGTCAGGGTCATGGTGCCGTACCCGCTGATCCCGCTGCTTAGCAGGTCATAGGTGCTGCCCGCAATCGACGAACCTTCCTGCTGCACTCCATTATCCAGTTCGTTGTCGTCCGCAATGCCAGCGGTGATATTGCCGTTGCTGTCCGTAGCGAACTGACCTAGGGTTCCGTATACGTCGCTCCACTGGCCAAGCAGGTTGAATACGGAGCTTCCCAATGACGCGTTGGTGAACGTGGTTGAACCTTGTCCGAAGGCTGAGCCCACCGCTGAGTCCGTCGTGTCCACATCAATGATTCGCAGCGCTTCCGGGCCGACGATGTAGGAGACGAACGTAACGGGGCTGTCGAAACTCACGTTGGAAACGCCGGTGACAACGGTCCGGCCAAAGCCGTCCGTCGTTCCCGAACTGGCGCTAAACGGGGTTCCGGTTACCACGCCGCCATCGGAATCGTTGACGTCGATCGTGCCCGTAACCGAGCCGCCGGTGCTCGTGGTGAAAACGCCCCCATACGCTACCGAGTCGTAATCCGGATTGATTCCGGTGATGGCGAAGGCGAAGTTTCCGGGTGCACCAGTGGCGGTTTGCAGATCGAGACTGCCGCTGGAAGTTGCCGTCCCATCGAATTGCGTGATCAGCGCATGGTTTGCGTTTACAAATTGTATGGCGAAGGTTTCCACGCCGCCCACGCCAACATTTGTGTTGCTTGAGGTCAGGGTGAGGGTTCCTAAACCCGTCGTGGGATCCACAACCAACGCACTCGCAGCGGCGCTGATCGTATCGGGCGTATTCGGTTCGCCCGGTGAGGTGTTACCAAACGCGTCGTTGTAGTCCTGCTCGCCGGCAATGACGTCGCCATTGGTGTCCAGAGTGACCGCGCCCGCGACGGCGTAATAGTTTACATCGGAATTGAATTGATCCATGCCACTGAGGTAGTACACGTAGGTGGCCGAGGTCGCCGCGGCCGACGTGTTGGTTAAGGCGAAGCTGGCAGGCGTTGCCGCGCCGGAGGTTGTGGCCGTCACACTGTAACTACCGGCGGTAGCATTCGCCGTAAATATCTGCGATGTGGCTACGCCGCTGGAGTTCGTCATTTCGGTATCGGTAGCCGCCGCCGGCGAGGTCGCGAACGTGCCGCTCGCGCCCGACGACGGGGCCGTGAAGGTTACCGAGACCCCGCTGGCCGGAGATCCGTTGGACGTCACCGTCGCTGCCAGCTGAGCTCCGAAAGCAGCGTTCACGGCGGCGCTTTGGCCGCCCCCGCTGGTCGCAGAGATCGCAATCGTCGGAGTCGTGGTCGTCGTTGTGTGGCTGCTGCTGCTGCTGCAAGCCGACAGGAAAGCCAGAGCAGAAAGGGCTAGAAAACCGGCGATGGGCGCGAGAATATTCGAATAGGTCTTCCGGCTCATAGTGATTCTCCCTTCAGCGCGCTCTTCTGGCTGGCGCGCCCGTGCGAATGCGATGACATAGGCACTCCGTTCTTTGTGCGCAGGGTATAGACCCGGCCGTCGACTTTGACCAGACGAGCCACGAAGACCTGTTTATCCCGAATCATCTTCAAGACCCCGGTCACTTCCACTTGCTGCCCTGGGGCAACGGAAAAAGTGTTCTTGCCGCGCAACGCGAATTTTCCTAAGCTCGCATCGACTTCACCCGAGCTGGTTGCCAGAAGAAGGTGCGGTCCTATCATGGTCCCCGCCGAGGCTTTATCGATCAGACTCGACACAGTGCCCTTAAGTGTGACTTCTTTAGAGCTGTCGTAAAACGGGTGCAATTGGCGTACCGGTTGTGCTACCAGTGGTAAAGCTGCGATCGCGAACAACAGGCCGGAAATCAGCCCTGCGATCAGGCGAGTGGATTTCGTGAATCGAGTGCCTCTCATGATTCGCTCCTCAGAACTTCGTATGGTTAGTTGGGAAACTCGTGCCGGATCGGCCCGCGCATGCAGATCTCACGCCGCGGATTACAAGAAACGAACCCGGCGGAATCCTCAGAGTTGCGTTGGAAAAAAGGATGGCAGGATTATGTGCGCGCTCTGGGTCAGCGTCAACCGCGAAATGGCACCGATGTTTGCCTTCTTGATTCGCCGGAAACTTGAGAGATAGTCTGAAACCGAGCGGAGGAACGGCGCAGCGAAGTGGACGCAACGAAGTGGACGCAGCCAAGTGGCGCAACGAAGCGGCGACACTTCCACAAGTGAAAGACGATGCGACCGAATTAGTGTTTCGTGTTGCTCTTCGCCGCCCGCCCCTTCGCCGCTGGTAGTGCGGTCAGATTCTGTTGCTCAATCGGGCCGAGCCATACGTACTCAGGCGCGCCATTGTGCGAACTTTCGTCATCGTACTGGTCCCAACCGAGCCAGAATGATTGTCCGCCGCTCGCCTGATAGACGATCGACTGAAAGTTAGGCGTGATGGTTGCGCCGTCGATGACGGAAGCAATCGAACTCCCGGCCTTGGTCATGGTGTAGCGGCCCGGATTGTTCACATCCGCAAGCGGGGTTCCCGTAAAAGTGTCGCCGGAACTCTCGGTTGCTCCGCCGGTGAAGGAGCTCAGCGCCTGCTCCGGGTCGCTTACCAGCCCGTTCAAAGTCAGAGTGCCGTCCGCGACCATGGTTCCCTGGGCTACCATGTCGAACTCGCAGAAACATTCCATGTAGTTGAAAATTTGCCATCCAGCAGCGTAATTGCCAGCGAAGTCGCTGGAGGAAACGTCGGTTTGCGGGACCATAACACCAATGCCGCCAGCTAACGGGATGAATGTTTGGGTTCCGGTGAGCGGAACTCCCGAATCCAGGTCGACAATGAGAGCTCCGCCCCCTCCAGTCGAACTATTGGGATCGCTTAGATTCAGAAGTGGATCGGTCAGGTAAATTCCGAGAGTGGTTATGTCTCCCAGACCTTGGCCGGAGTTGGCGTTGGTTTTCAGATTGAAGCTGCCATATCCATTGCTAGCGATGGAATAGGTGCCCGAAATGCTCTCCGCAGCCTTAAAAACCACGCCGTCCGGCCCGAAATTGTTGGGTTCACTGTCATCCCCCACGCCGCTAAAGCTGGAAGACGCCGTGTCGGTGGTGAACTGGCCGACGGCCGCGAAAGGAGAATCGTTGGAATTGCTGTAGTTGCCTGCCACCGTAAATACCGACTGCCCCAGCGATGCGCTTGTGAAGGTATTGGCCGCTCCATTGGTCGAGCCTTGGCCGAAGGCTGAGCCAATTGCCGTGCTACTACCGTTGACATTAATGATGCGCAGCGCCTCCGGCCCGACGATGTAGTAGTTGAGCGTAACCGGGCTTTGAGGGATCTTGATTCCTGTAATCGTGCCTCTCCCGTATGCATCCGGGGATGAGACCGTGCCCGTGAAAGCCGTTCCTGTCACCGCCGGAAGCCCTGTGCTAAAGGAATCATTGATGTCAAGAACGCCGTTCGAGATGGCGCCGCCGTTCAGCGAAAATACTCCGCCAAAGCCTAGCGGATCGTCCCCAGCGTCAATTCCGGAGAGGGCAAACGCATAACCTCCGTTGCCGACCGCAGCCGGAGTTCCCAGCGTTTGTAAATCGAGGCTGCCGCTGGAAGTGGCGAATCCATCGAATTGGGTGATGAGCGCGTGGTTGTAATTAACGAACTGCACGCCGAAAATCTCGACCCCATCCGCATTCACTCCCAGGTTTGTGTTGTTCGTGTTCAGGGTAAGCGTGCCCTGACCCGTCGTGGCGCTTACCGTCAGCGTTCCGCCGGTGATTTGGTCCCCCTTCGGCTGGGGAGAAGTAATTCCGACGCCATCATTGTAGTCCTGCTCTCCGCCCAGTACGTTGCCGTTGGGGTCCACTGCAATTGCACCCGCCAGCGCATAAAACGCGCCGTTCGAGTCCTCCCCGCTCATATAAAACGCATAAGGAGTCGTGGAGATATTCGTAAGGTTGAAAGTCACCGGCGTCGATACTCCAGCTACCGTCGCGGTCACGGTGTACGCCCCGGCCACCGAATTCGCCGTGAAAGTCGAAGACTTGGCAACGCCGTCATTATTTGTCGCGTCGGTTTCAGTGGTGCTTCCATTGGCGAAAGTTCCGCTCGCGCCCGAGGCCGGGGCAGTGAAGGTCACGGTTTCGCCCCCCGTCGCCACTCCATTCGTGGTCACAGTCGCCGCAAGCGGCGCGGCAAACGGTTTGCCCCCGGCTGCGCTTTGCGCCGTCCCGCCGCTTGCCGTGATGCCGATGGCTTCCGCTTGCGTCGGAGCCGATGTCGAACTCGAACTGCTATTGCTGCTGCCGCAGCCCAGCAAGAATCCCAGAGGCAAACATACGAATGCAAATAGCCCTGCGTACCTTTTATACATAGCGAAAGTTTTTCCTTAGTATCTCGATCGTGATCAATCCGAACCATGTCCACGGAGGCAGAACAGACTACCAAATTTATATTTCTGGGGTGTTACAGCCGTGTTACGGAGAACTTCACATTCCCGCTGGAGAACGCGCTGCGTTTGGAGTTGGCTCGTTTTTGGGGTGGTCCCGCCGCCCCGGGGACGTGCCTGGAGTGCGCGGGTGCTACTCGCTGGTAAAGTAATCCACCGTGACCGGGTTTTCAAAAAGCGAGTAATCCCGGGTTACCACCGTGATGCCGCTATCCGTCACAAAGTACCGGGAACGGTCGGCTTCGGTATCGTAGCCAATCGTTGTACCTTCCGGCAGGTGAACGTTGCGGTCGATGATGCAGCGCCGGATGCGGCAATGGCGTCCCACCGCCACGTGTGAGAACAGAATCGAAGATTCGACTTCACAGTAAGAATTCACTCGCACGTCGGGCGAGAGAATCGAATTCTTCACCGTGCCTCCGGATACGATGCAGCCATTCGACACGATGGAATCGAGCGCCGTGCCCATGCGCTCTTTCTCGGCAAATACAAACTTCGCCGGCGGATACTGCCGCTGGTGCGTTCGAATCGGCCACTCCTGATCGTAAAGATTGAAGATGGGCGAGACCGAAATGATATCCATGTTGGCTTCATAGTAGGCCTCGAGCGTCCCCACATCCCGCCAGTACAGCGCCTCTTTTTTATTTTCGTCGATGAAGTCGTAGGCGAAGACGCGGTAGTCGCTCACCATCTTGGGCAGAATGTCTTTACCGAAATCATGCGAGGAATTTGGGTCCTCGGCATCCTTCAAGAGCACCGGAATGAGAACGTCGGCGTTGAATAGATAGATGCCCATCGATCCGGCAACTTTGTTGGGATTCCATGGCGAGCGCAGCTGGGTCTCTTTCGGCTTCTCTTCGAAGCCATTAATGCGCCCATCTTTGTCGACATCGACTACACCGAAGCGCGTTGTCTCCTCCGGATCGATCTGGATGGTGGCCAGCGTTATGTCAGCGGCAGAATCCTGATGCTGCTTCTGCATCTTGCCGTAATCCATTTTGTAAATGTGGTCGCCGCCCAGAATCAAAACGTACTTCGGCTGCTCCGAGCCGATGGAATAGATGTTTTGGTATACCGCGTCCGCCGTACCCTGGTACCACTGATCGCTCACCCGCTTCATCGGCGGAAGCACCTCGACGAACTCACCCACCTCCCGCCCTAAAATATTCCAGCCTTCGCGAATATGCCGGTTCAGCGACAGCGCCTTGTATTGGGTCAGAATGTAGATGCGGCGCAAGTCAGAGTTCAGGCAGTTGGAGAGTGTGATATCGATGATGCGGTACATTCCGCCGAAGGTGACGGCGGGCTTGGCCCGGTCCCGGGTTAAAGGATAGAGCCGTTCTCCAGCGCCACCAGCCAGCAGGACTCCGAGCGTGTCTTTCATGAGGACGAGCCTGGAAAACAGTAGATGGTAGCACAGCCGCAGGGGTTGGCGGGCGAGTTGATTAAGGCACATCCACTTGGTAGACGACACCGCAGCCGATGCTGTATCCCAGGCCGAGAGGATCGCAGGGTCCGCCGCCCCCTGCGCCACCGTTTCCGCCGGTTGCAGTCACGCCGTAGAGCCTCCCGAACGGACCCGGGATCGGCGCCGTGAAGGGGAATGCTCCATCGAAGCCTCCGGTGAAGTTGCGGAGGATTTTTTCCGTCCAGCTTCCGCCGATTTGCTTGGGAGGCGTCAACTCCCAGATGGTTCCCAAACCAATTCCGCCTCCACCCCAAGCTGTGATGGGACCTCCCAGGACAGTTGTGCCGTAAATGACACCGTTCTCGCCGAGGGTGACGTTTCCTCCGGGGCTGGAGCCGTCTGGAATTCCGGCAAATGAGTAGAGTGTGTTGTAGGTCCACGAACCGCCCGAACTCGGGGGACTAAGTTCGAAGACGGAACCGTTGCCCGACGATCCGCCGGTGTAGGTTGTACCGTACAAATTTCCAGAACCATCGATGGTTAGAGTGTTGATGATGATTCCGGCGTAACCCTTGGGCTTGACGCCCTTCGGCTTCATGGCTTTCGGCTTGATTTCTCCCGCCGGGAAGGTATAGATAGTTTGCTCCGTCCAGGAACCGTTTCCCGAACTTGGGGGACTCAGTTCAAACACGACTCCGAGGCCAAGGGTGACGTTGTTCAACGCAATACCATAAAGGTTTCCTTTTTCGTCGAGAACCACGCCTGTTGGATAAGAATTGGGCGAAGATAACGTGTAGATCGTCTTTTCCGTCCAGGTTGTCTGGCCGGAAGCGGGCGGTTGGAGTTCAAAGATCGAACCATAATTGGCCGATGCTCCGTAAAGATTTCCCGAGGCGTCCATGACCAGCGTGCTGGCGGGAAGAAAATAGTTTTCCGCAAAAGTATAGAGGTTGGTGACTGTCCCAGTTGAAGAGATTTTGAACGCAAATTGTCCGTCTGCTCCGGAGGCGGTTCCATAGAAATTATTCGTGCTGTCAACTAGCAACCCAGCGTTCAATGCACCGTCCACGACCGATGCAGAGGCGACCGACCATTGCCCGTTCGGAATGATAGGCGGAGCCAGCTTAAAGATCAGCGACCATGGATCATTATTCTCGGTGTAATTCAGTTCGACGTACAAATTTCCGGCCGAGTCAGTGATCGGGCTGGCGTAAGTAGGATCACCACCTTGGTTGTACGTCCCCAACGCAAAAATGACCTGCTCCTGGGCATAGGCGACGGAACAGAATGCGGCGGCGGTGAGCACGATGCGGGTTACGTATGCAATCGTCAGAATGTTTTTCATGATGCTCCCTGCAAAAAATCTCCGGTTAGTAATTCACGATGGCGAAGACGGTCCCGCACCCGGTGGGCTGAGACTCCGTATGAGGACAGTTTCCAGTGCCGCCGTATTCCGTTGTCGAATATAAGGACGTTCCGCTCAACAGCAACCCCGCCATCGGGGTGGAACCGTCGTCGCCTCCTATGAAGCTATAGAGGACAGTCTCCGTCCAGTCGCCGCCCTCGATCGAGGGCGAAAGTTCAACCACTTGACCGGCTCCGCTGTAGTAGCAATAAGGCACGAAGGGCTGTGTACTGCAACCATCCGCCAGAGTTCCATAAAGATTTCCGGCGTGATCGGAAATCAAGTTGTCCATGGGATATGCTCCGTCGCCAGCAGAGGTGCCGAAAGTATAGAGAATATTCTGCGTCCACGAGCCGCCTGCTGCGGTCGGACGCGCGAGTTGAAAAATGGTACCGTTGCCGGCGCAGATGAAGTTGTCTTCGATGCACTCATCGTACGGTGCGCCCAGTTCGCTTGTGCCATAGAGGTTTCCCGCGGAATCGAAGACCAGACCTGCCACGGGCAGGTCGCTCGTGCCGCAATATCCTCCGGAGGCCTCACCGTATAGGTCGCACGGGGGAAACAGAAAGAGCTGGGTTTCGTTCCACGGTTTGTTGCTGGCTTTCGGCGGTGTCAGTTCGAATATGGTGCCACCTCCGATCCACGTGTTTGAGTAGATGTCTCCGCCTACGCTGAAGCCGCCGCCCTCGGAAGTTGTGCCGTAGATGTTGCCTTGCGAGTCCAAGACGATGCCGGCCGGATTTTGCCCGTCATCGCCTCCGCTGAAGGCGTATAGCACCGTCTCTGTCCATTCTTTCTGATTGCCCGAGGGCGGGACGAGGCGGAACACTGTTCCCGCGCAGATGGGGGCGCCGCTGCTGGTGCTGCCATAGATGTTGCCGTTTTTATCGAAGATTACCCCAGAACGGGGATTGGCTCCATCGGGTCCGCCGATAAAGGCATGGAGTGTGGTTTTGGTCCATTCCTTCCCCGTGGTCTCCTCACTCGTCGTCGGAGGGCTCAATTTGAATACGGTGCCCAAGTCGGCATTGTAAGGGGCGCCGGTCCCTCCGAACGTCGTTCCATAAAGATTTCCGGAGGAGTCGAAGACCACGCCTGCCATCGGGAAGCCAGTGCCAGTCGTGCCGCTTGGCCCTTCGAAGTTGTAGAGCCTGATTTCCTTCCACGCGCCACCGGGTCGGGTGGGCTTGACCAGCTCAAAGACCGTGCCGCAGCCGATCACGATCCCGAAGGTATCGGTGCAAGGTCCCGAGCCACCGTACGTGGTCGTGCCATAAAGATTGCCGCTTTGGTCGGCTACCAGACCGGAGACGGGATTCGAGCCGTCGTCGCCCCCCTGAAAGCTGTACAGGATCGCTTCTTTCGGCGTCGAGCCTAACGCGCCGGTAGCAAACATAAGGACTGCTGTAAGTACCGCAGCCGCGCCTAATGCTTGGGTCGAGCGGGCGAAAGTAAACATAAAACTTCTCCAGAGGGAAGTGGATCGTAGAAGGAGCCCAGCGCCGGGGGATGACGCTGAAGAGCGAAACTATAGCATAGAGACCTCGAATCCGAAATAAAAAACCTCCGGCTTGCGCCGGAGGTGTGAGGTTGATGCCGAGGGTTCGAGCTATTGTGATAAATAGCGGGCGATGGCGAAGTTGTATTGGACCTCTTCGGCAGGCGGTGCGGTTGTCACGAGATTGTCATTGGCTCGTAAAAAAACCGTCAAAATAGCTTTGTGGTGGCAGCGCTTTGACGATACCTGCCCACCTGCGCCCTCACCGCCTCCATGGCGCCAAATCCCCAGAGATTTGCCGGTTCGGTATCATCGTCAGTGTTCGCGTCGAATCCTTCATCGGGCGGCACGAATTCGTTGAACTGATGAATGATCAGAAAGATGGGTTGCAGCTGTCGCGCGTAAGTCATGAACCCGTCGAGAGTGCCATAAGAAGTGGCGTAAGAATTATCCTCGCCATAGCGCAGCGCATCGTCAGGACAGTAAGGCAGCGCATTCTCGTTCGGACACCCCCAGCCATACTGCCCGGCAGTGGCAATCGAGACGGTGAGGTTCTCCGCGCGCGCGCCCACCTGGTTGTAAGAAGGATAGTAGGGGCAATAGGGCAGGGTGCAGGAGGTATTCAGGCGATCCACCCAGCTCCAGAAACCGAGTTCAGGCTTGACTTCATTCGGACCATCTGCCTTGCCTTGCTTCAGCCAGAGGTAAGGCTGACTGTCCAGATATCCCGCCATCATGCGGAAGGTGTACTTGCCTTCGATTTCGGGATGGCGATGAAGAAATTCTCGGATCTCAAACCATAACGGATGATCGTTCGGACAGGGATCCTGCGCCGCACCCAGAAAAATCACCATCAGCGGCTTGCCCTCGTAAATCACCGGGCGATCGGGATACTTCTGAAACAGGCCGCCAAAATAATCAATTTCTTTTTCCAACGCATTCTTGCCATCGATATCGGGAAACAGCACGGTCGAGTCGCCGCCGTCCAACAATGGAATCAGTCCCAGTGCGGTGCCGAGCTGGGTCCACGCCGGAAACAGATTGCCGGTATTGTCGCGAATATTCCGGTTGTATACGCGAAACGGCGGGCTGCAGTACGGAAGCCATTTTTTGGCAAACCACTCGCTGTTGAAGATGCAGCTGGCATTGTTGCTGAGGTCGGCGATGGCTGCGTCGATGCCCATGTGCTCCATCCACGCCACGTGCCGCTGGATTACCGCGGGATCCGCGCTGTCATAACCTCCTCCAACCGCCTGCATGTCCCGCGATTGCAGCAACGGCTTGGCGGCAGTGCCCTGAAATGTCACCGCATCCGGGCCAAACCACGCCTCATATTCCATGACAACCACGTGGCTGTCCCCTCCCACAATCAACGGACCCTTTGACGGTGAATTAGTCTGGCAGAGCGCGCAGGTGCAGGCGAACAACAACCCCAAGGCAAGCAATCGCAGCAGTGAGTTCGGCATGGAAGACTCCGCGGGGAGAATTCACCCCTAAGGAACACCAAAGTCGTAGGAAAGTTGTCTAGCTCCGCTGTAGCCGGGAAAACTTATTTTTCTTTATCTTCTTCGATCTTGATGCGCAGAGATTTAAGGAACTTCAGATCCTGATCGTTGACCTTGAATTCAGGATTGGTGGAGAGAGTGGTGACCAGGGAAGTCTTGTCGGTAGACTTCTCGCCTTGCTTGCTCACGCCAATAGTAGCTTCGAGGACCAGAAAAATGTCGTATCCGCCTTCTTTGATGCGGGAGACAACCTCAGAAATCTGCTCGGAATCGGAGAGCGATTCGTTGATGGCCTCGCCCAGTTCCTTCATGAGTTGCTTGAGTTGATTATCCACGTGCCCCCCGATCGCTCTTTTCGTCTCTCGACCTGACTACTGCCTTTAGATGCCCGCCGCCGGAAAACGGTTTTGAGCGGAGACAGGTTTGGGACATTGTAGCCCCAAGGGCTGTTAAAATCGAGCCGTGAGCAAGGTTTCTTTTCTCCAAAACCTGGGCGCTGTGGCGCGTGCGGCATCGCAACAGACGCAACGCAGCCGCCTCGGGCGGGCGCTGGTCAGCGCCGTGTCGGCCACTGCGCGCTCCTTCGGGCGCATCCTGCACCAGTTGTGGCTCGAGGTTACCGGCCTTGTTTTCTTGCTGATGGCGGCCAGCGGCGGCGTGGGCGCAGCTCACGAGTACGTGAAATATCGGGCCGGGCACGCGGGCGTCAGCCGGGTGGCAATTGCAATTTGTTTCACCCTGACCTTCGCATGGTTTGGCGTCAGTTCGTTCTGGCGCGTGCGGCAAAAAGGCAAAGGCGCAGCACGGTGACAAAGGACTTTCAGGTGTAAGGTTTATTCTAGGCTTTCTGGGGCTGATGATGGTGGGGGCAGGAAAGAGATGCAGCCATGGCCAACAAAACTAAAACTGCGGCAGAACACTCGTCGACCGAGATCGAAACTTCTTCGCACATTCCGGTAAACCCGCTCTACACCCCCGCCGATCTCAAAGGCACCGACTACGAGAGTGAAGTCGGATATCCCGGCGAATATCCCTTCACCCGCGGCGTGCAGGCCACCATGTACCGCGGCCGCCTCTGGACCATGCGCCAATACGCGGGTATGGGCGATGCCGAAGCCTCCAACCAACGCTACAAGTATCTGCTGGCCAACGGAACCACTGGCCTCTCCGTGGCCTTCGATTTGCCCACCCAGATCGGCATGGACTCCGACCACGCCCTCGCCGCCGGCGAAGTCGGCAAGGTGGGCGTGGCCATTGATTCCATCGAAGATATGGAGCGCCTCTTCGCCGGCATCGAACTGATTAAAATTTCTACATCGATGACCATCAATGCAACGGCTTCGATCCTTTTGGCGCTGTACGTCGCCGTGGCGCGCCGCCAGGGCGCCGACATTCGCCAGCTCTCGGGCACCGTGCAAAACGATGTGCTTAAGGAATATATCGCGCGCGGCACCTATATCTATCCGCCGCATCAGGCCATGCGCGTGATCACCGACATGTTTGCCTGGGCGAAAGAAAATGTGCCCGAGTGGAACACGATTTCGATCTCCGGCTATCACATGCGTGAGGCGGGGTCGACCGCTGTACAAGAAGTCGCATTCACGCTGGGCAACGGAATGGCCTACGTGCAAGCGGCGATCGACGCCGGGCTGGAGGTCGATCAGTTTGCCCCGCGCCTTTCTTTCTTTTTCAACGCCCACAGCAATTTTCTGGAAGAAGTCGCCAAGTTCCGCGCCGCCCGCCGCATGTGGGCGCGCATCATGCGCCAGCATTTTAAGGCGAAAAATCCACGCTCGTGGATGTTGCGCTTTCATACCCAGACCGCCGGTTCCACACTCACGGCGCAGCAACCGGAGAACAACATCGTGCGCACTGCGATTCAAGCCCTCGCCGCCGTGATGGGGGGAACCCAGTCGCTGCACACCAACTCGTTTGATGAGGCGCTGGCCTTGCCTACGGAGCAGGCGGCGCGCATCGCGTTGCGCACCCAGCAGGTGATTGCCTACGAGTCCGGCGCGCCGCAAACCATCGATCCCCTGGCCGGTTCGTATTACATCGAGTCCTTGACCAGCCAGATCGAAACCCGTGCGGCCGAGTATTTAGGAAAGATCGAAGTCATGGGCGGAATGCTGCGAGCCATCGAGCGCGGATATCCGCAGCAGGAAATCCAAAACGCCGCCTATGAATATCAGCAGGCTGTGGATCGCGAAGCAGCGATTGTCGTAGGCGTCAACCGCTTCCACCTGGACGAGGAAAAGCCGATTCCGATTCAGAGAATCGATCCCTCGCTGGAGCCGAAACAGATCGAACGCCTGCGCGCGCTGCGGGCACGTCGTGACGCCGGACCGTGGCAATCCGCAGTGCAAGCCGTGGAAGACGCAGCCCGCTCCGGCGAAAACGTGATGCCCCGCATTCTGGCTGCAGTCGAGGCTTACGCCACCGTGGGCGAGATCTCTGACGCCATGCGGCGAGTATTTGGCGAGTACCGGGAAGCGGTGGTGATTTGAGCGGTCCTGAACTCTCCAAACCTCTAGCAGGCTGCTGAAAAATTGATCCGCAGCGTGTTTTCTTTCTGTTGTTCATCGTGGATGATGTCGAACGGGTTGATTTCCGGTGCTGGTGTGACCTTTGGTTCTAACTCGATGCGGTTACAGACACACGTCGGCCCCGGCTTACACTGCCGGAACTGCGGCCGCCAGATTTCGCATCCGCACCAGGTTATAGGCGGCACAAGCGAAGGTGAAGATCCAGTCCACCTTACACACTCCGCGGTGCCGCACCTTCCGTAGTCCTGCAATCGTCTTCAGCCAGCCGAAGCATTCTTCAATGCGCTTTCGTTTCCGCTGGCTGACTTTGTATCCCGCGTGCCGCGTGGTGCGCGCATCAATAGCGCTGCCTCCCCGCCGCGCGTGATTTTGCGCCACGTGCGGCGTCACCCGCAGGTTGCGGCACTCCGCCACAAACTCACGCGTATCGAACCCCTTGTCCCCGCCCACGGTCACCGGTTTCGTGCCCGGAACTCTCTCCAGCATCAGCAGGGCCGCATCGCGCTCCGCCGTGCCATTGGCCTGGAATCCCTCCGCATCTACGATCAGTCCGTTCCGGTTTTCTACCAGCAGATGGCCGCTGTAACTCAACTTCGCCTCTTTCCCGGCGCCTTTGCGCGCCAGTTGTGACTCGCGATCGGTCTTCGAGGCGTGGGTTTCATTGCTCCGCGTCTCGCCGTGAAAGTTCACCGTCGGATTGCCCGCATCGTGGTCTGGATCGTCGCCCGGCGGCGGATCTTTCTTTGCCTTCGACTGAAAACTTTTCGCACCCGCCCAAGCCTCCAGCAGCGTCCCGTCCACCGTGAAGTGTTCGTCCGAAGTCAGCCCCCGGTCTCGCGCCTGTTCCACCACCTGCGCCAAGAACTGCTTGGCCACATCGGCCTGCAGCAGCCGGTCGCGGTTCTTGGTGAACACCGTCGCGTCCCACACCGGATCGTCCGCGTTCAGTCCCACAAACCAGCGGAACAAAAGGTTGTAATCCATCTCCTCCATCAGCAGTCGCTCGCTGCGGATGGTGTACAGCATCTGCAGCAACTGCGCCCGCAGTAACTTCTCCGGCGCAATCGAGGGCCGCCCCACACTGGCATACATCGCGTCAAACTGCCGCGATAACCGCGCCAGTACCTCGTCGACCATGGCTCGGATAGCGCGCAGCGGATGGTCCTCCCGCACCCGCGCCTCCGGCGACAAGTAACTAAATATCTTGCTCTGCTGCTCGTCCGCTCCTCGCATGCTTCTTGGTAACACACCTGCCTGTGCATGGGGAGTAGTTTTTCAGCAGCCTGCTAGGTTGTTATCATCTGGGGGCACAACCTTCGAGAATGAGCGGGAGGGACATTCGTGAAGTGGATCACAGCTCAAGACTTAGAACTCTGGGCCGGCACAATCGCTTCGCGAAGTGACATTCTGCAACTCGTTTCCGACCTAATTCGGGCCTCGGCAGCGGACATTAGTTCAATCAGGTTTCTGACAGGCGATTCCTCTCAAATGCACGGCTGGGACGGTCATCTGATTTCGACTGGAGCGCCACCCTACATTCCCGCGGGAGAATCGGGTTGGGAATTTGGAACAAGCGCGGGGGTGGAAACCAAAGCTGACGAAGACTATGAAGCCCGCCTGAAGAAATCGGAGCCCGTTGACAAGCTTAATGCCACGTTCGTTTTCGTCACACCGCGACGTTGGAAAGACTGCGAGAGTTGGGCAAAAAACAAACTGTATCAAAAGAAATGGAAAGATGTTAAAGCGTTCGACGCAATTGCTCTGGAGGATTGGCTTTACCTCTGCCCCGCCGTTGCGCTGCGCTTAGCACGAGACCTGGGGTTGATGCCGACCATCGGAGTCCACTGCACGGATCAACTCTGGGACGAATATGCAAAGCAGTTCAAGCCGGATCTCACGGAGGATGTTTTGTTGGCTGATCGGACCGACCAGATGAACACCATTCTCAGTCAGATGAGGACCGGCCCGACGAGTTGCGTTTGGCAAGGCGATTCTACTGATGAGGTTGTCGCGTTCGCGGTCGCAGCGATTCGAAAGGCGGAACCTGACGTGCGCCGTTTCATTGAAGACCGCACCTTGATAATCGACACGTCGGAAAGCGCGCGGCAGCTTGGGCATTTGAAGAATCTGATCCTGCTATTAGGGCCTGATGCGCACGACATCGCTGGGACGCTCTCTCAACGCAACTTGGTTATCGTTCCAATTGGTCGCGACAATCCTGTCTCGGGCAGTGGGACGCTTTTGGAGCAACAGAGTGTTCTGGGGCTTGCAACAGCGCTTCAGACGATGGGCTTGTCGGAGGATGAGGCTAGGAGTTTGGCGTTGAAATGCGGGCGCAGTGTGACGATCCTTGGTAGGCAGATTCCGAGCGCCGTAGCCCGAAAGCCGCATTGGGCGGGAGATCGTGATCTGATCCCGGCACTGTTGGCAGGAAGTTGGAGCGATAAGTTGGATCACGACAAGCGCGTGATTGCGGGACTTGCGGGTGTCGCCGATTATTCCGAATATGAGGACAAACTACTTCCGTTCCTTCGAAAGGAAGATTCACCACTCATCAAAGAAGGTGATGCTTGGCAGGTGCGCGCTCCCATCGACGCTTTTAAATATCTCGGGCACCTAATCAGTCGAAGAGATTTCGAAAGGCTTCGCGCTGTTGCTACCACCGTATTCAGCGAGACAGACCCTCGTCTTGATCTTCCGGATTCTGAGCGATTGTACGGTGAAATCTACGGAAAGAACTTCCAACATTCCAAGTGGCTACGAGATGGAGTCGCAAGAACGTTACGCATAGTTGCGATTTTGCACGGTCCACTCGGTGTGACTAACACTGGAGTTGCTCCTGATCAGTTTGTGAACCAATTGATCGCTGAACTTCCCGGTCTGGCGACCGACTATCGGCGGATGGCGAGTCTTTATGAGGAATTGCCGATCCTCATGGAGGCAGCCCCACGCCCTTTGTTGCTGGCCCTCGGGCAGATGCTCGGGGGCGATGGTAAGACCCTCGCACCAATATTTCAGGACAAAGACCCGTTTCTTTCGCGCAGTCCCCACACCGGGCTGTTGTGGGCACTGGAAGCTTTAGCATGGGACCCGAAGTATTTGCCGGATTCAGCCCTAATACTCGCAGAGCTTGCGCGCGTTGATCCCGGTGGGAAATTGACCAACCGCCCGTTGAATAGCCTCCGCGAGATTCTGTTGCCGTGGCATCCGGGCACAAATGCAAATTTGGTTCAGCGCTTGGCCGCTTTGGATCAAATCATTGCGAAGGAACCGGAAATCGGATGGCAGTTGTTAATGAAACTTCTGCCCGGCTTACATGAAGTTGCATTTCCGACCGCGAAACCGCGTTATCTAGAAGCGGGAGCATCACAGCGTGAAACCCTTACATACGGCCTTGTGGCAGACGGACGGCGTGGAATCGTCGAACGTGCGATGTCCCTAGCGGGAGAGAATCCCGAACGATGGGTCCAACTGATCAAAGAAATCTCGCAATTTGAGGAAGCGCAGAGAGTTCGCGCAGCCGAACTTCTGGAGCGCTTAGCAGCGCGATTGGATGGTGAGAAGCGAGCGGTCATTTGGACGGCCCTGAGAAGCTTCGTCGCCCACCACAAGGCATTCCCAAACGCTGCATGGGCGCTGAGGGCGGAAGACCTAGAACCGTTCCAGCGATTATTAGTCGCTTTTGAACCTGCTGATCCCATTGCTCGGATTGTTTGGCTCTTCGATGAATGGAACCCTGCGATGCCTGAAGAGGCCGAATGGCCCTACGACCTGCCAGAAAAAACTCGTGAGAGCACGATTCGCGATCTTCTCAAAACTGGCAGCTTAAGTTTGCTTCTTGATCTCGCCAGTGCAGCGAAGCACCCGGAGCTTGTGGGAACCGCTTGCGGGGCAGTTCTCACGACACTTCAAGAATTTCGAACGCTCGTAGACGCAGCGATGGACAAAACCGATCGCTTGGCATTATTCGCGAGTGTGTTGAGTGCCGAAGCGGAGCGACAGATGGGCAAAGCGTGGCATGATCAGATTAGCTCGTGGAAGCGAGAACGCTCTTGGACGGATTTGCAATTCGCAAATCTAGTAATTAATTGGCAAGACAAGCGTACTACTTGGGACTTTGTGACCTCGTTGGGAGGTGATGTCAGCCGCATCTATTGGGAGCGTAAGAGACCGTGGGCTCCTCGCGGCCTGAGTGCAGAGGACGCAGAGATGGTCGCGAAAAGCTATATCAAGGTAGGTCGCGCAACTGCTGCGATACACGCATTTGCTCTGAATGTTGGCGACTTGTCGAGTGAGACTCTATTCGAAATTCTGGACTCCGCTATAAGGGAGTTGAATGCTTCTCGCCAAGAGATCAACAGCAATTTCGTCTTTGAAATTGAGCAAATTCTAGGAGCGCTTCAGCAACGGACAGAAGTACCCATTACTGAGATCGCTAAGCGTGAGTACGCGTATCTTCCTCTGTTCGGATACCGCGACCGACAGTTGACGCTGCATCGCGTAATGGCGGAAGACCCAACATTCTTCGCATCGTTGATACACGATGCTTTCAAGCCTCACACCCGAGAAGTTCCAGAACCAACAGAAGCGCAGCAAGCTACAGCACGAGCAGCCTACCGTCTCCTGAGCGAGTTCACCGCTGTACCGGGAGTGCATGATGGCCAGATTGACGCGGAAATTTTGTCGGCGTGGATAGAAGTGGTGCGCGCGATTGCCAAGGAAGACGACCGATCAGAGATCGCGGACGAGTTTATCGGCCACCTGCTGGCATACGCGCCGCCCGATCCAGATGGGGCTTGGCCGCACAGAGTTGTGCGAGATTTGATCGAAGAGGTGTCGTCAACCCACTTGGAGACCGGAATCGACACCGAACGTTTCAATATAGCCGGACGACCTCACGCGCGTGCTCTCTACGGTGGCGGCAGTCGGGAACGTGACATTGCAGAACAGTTTCGCGATTGGTCGAAGAAAGCGGGGGCATGGCCGCGTACCAGGGCGATGCTCGAAAGGATCGCCGAATCGTGGGATCGCTTTGCAGCGATGCAGGACGAGCGAGCAAAACAGGACCGAATGCGTGATGAGGCTTAGGGCGGTAGTCCGTGCGGATTCGTCAAGGAGAAGACAATGCAAGACCCCTTCGTCTGGGCGACTATTATCCTTGGGATTTGGGGTGCGCTAGGTCCACTTATAGGTGTCCGGTATGGGAATGAATTGGCATCGAGAGGGCAAAAGAGGCACTGGACCTACGATAACGCGAAACAAGAATGCCGCGAATTGATCACTGTCATGTCGAATACCTATTCTGTGTTTCTCAAGTTCTATGCTCCGTCATCTGTTCCAGGCCTCTACGGTCCACACGATGAACGCGAAATGCGCGAGCAAGAGCAGGCACACAAAGACTCCTTGGGAATCTTTTATCGGATGCTTTTCATATCCGACGAACTGCTGAAACTCAAAACGCGTGACCGCTGGATTTCTGCGCTGAGCACGTATGAGAAGGACAAAGATGCTTCGAAATTCACTCGGGAATTCGGCACGCTGATTCGAGAAGTCAGACAGATCGCTCAGAGGTTTACTACGTAGCGAGCAGCAGGCAGCGCAGCCTTTGCCCTGCGCGCGGGCGGGCCCCGGCCTATGGCTGTGGTCCTGGTGGGGGTGTGGCAGTTTTGCCGTCCTCTCCTTCCACCCCGTCAAACGGGAAGGGGGTTTCGGGCGAGAGTGTTGCCGAATTAGATATACACAGTCAGTGAAGCACACGCTACTTCTTCTCTGCCATCTTCCGCGCGATCTCCGCCATGAGTTTGGGCCGAAGATCCGCCAACACACTGTCGACGATGCTTGCCACCTCAGCACTGTTATCAGATGTCATGCTGGATGCTTCCTGCGGACTTTGTTCAGCCCCGGCAGCGACGGCCCAGGCAGACATCTCTGCAGCTGCTGGCGCTTTGATTTCTCGGAACTGCGCGTCGGGCTTAGGTTCGCTGGATTGGACTTCACTTGGCTGGAGTTCGCTTGGCTGGACTTCACTTGGCTGGAGTTCGATCCCTGGCGCAACTTCGTTGCTCTGGACGGCTTCGACCTCGGCCTGGCTCCAGGCGGGTGGCTCTTCTTTCTCTGATTGCGGTTGCACTGGTTCGTTACTCTTGCCGGTATCGCGAATCTGACGCCAGGTCGCCCATGCCGCCGCCGTGCTCTTTACGGCATCAGCATCCAGACTGCTTTCCGTTGCCACTTCCTCTAGCACAGTCGGCACCAGCGCCTCGCTCTCCGCGACTGCCTTAGCCGTAGCAACGTCCACACTCTCGTGCTCGGCCTGTTCCTGCTCACTCTGTGCGTAAGGAGTGCCGGCCTCTGGCTGCCCTGCGGGTGGGCTGTCTACTCCGGAACTCACAACTTCTTCGACGAGCAATTCAGATCGATTGGGCTCAGCCAGTTCGCCTGCCGGCGAAGAGCTCAATTCGGCTTCGGGAGCCTGCATTGATACGTTTGCCGGTTCATTCCCAGCCGTTTCCTGAATATGATTTGCTTCCTCAGCGATGAGCGAAACGGCGTCTAAGACAGGCTCCAGTTGTGTAGCGGGCTGGTCCGCAGATCCGGTTGATTCCGCGTCGAGGACAACTAGTGGAACTGTCTCTGCTTCAGAATTCAAAATCGCAACCGCCGCAGGAGTTTCCACTTCCGTTTCCATCGCCGCGGCGACAGGATTTTCAACGGACGCAGCCTGCTCTTGCGCTACGCCTTCAGGCGAGGAGTCGCCCAGGGCAGAAATCGCGTAAGCCTTCTGCATTTCCTGCTCAAGCGAAACCGTGGCCTCGTCGCCTTCGAGCGCAACCGGAACCGCCGTCCATCGCGCTGAACCTGAATTGTCTGACAACACTGATTCGGCAGTGGCTGCCATAGTCACAGGCTCATCTTCTGCCACTGATCCGAAACTTGTCTCACTCCCTGTCTCGCGGGCGCTCTCAAAGCCGGCCGCTTCAGGGATCGCGCTCTGAGGAGGCGAAGCCTCGGCAACGCGACTCCCGGAATCAGCCACGTCAGTGCTTGGAACTTCAGAAATCGATACTGCCGACGTGGCGGTCCCAGAATACTCGGCTGCAGCCACCTGAAATTCACTATGCGCTTCAGGCGCCCGTTGCTCTTCCGTAAATGCTCCCTCAGCCATCTGAATCTGGGCCGCTGCGGCCGCAATCGCGAATACCTCTTCTGGCGTCACGCTGTGCGGCAAACCTTCTGGAGCTAGCGCCGCCAGATCCACACTCATCTCGGGCGTCTTAGCAGGCGGCGAAGCCTTTTCTTCAGCCTGCCGAGTGGTCCTCTCCGCAGTGGTTTCCACCACCGTGCGGAGATCCCGGTTCATGGGATTGTAGAAAGAGCTTTCGTCCGGAATTGCTTCCTCAGGAGCTGTTTTTTCATGGGGAAATCCAATCCGGCTTTCACTTCTGCGGTCCACCGGCGGTTCGCTTTTGCGGCCACGGCTGGCCGCCTCCACGGAAGCGATCGCTCGCGCAAAACGACCGGGCCGGGAAGGTTCGGCGCGCGGCACAACTTTATCTTCCAGCTTCGACAAGGCGCTCAACAGTTCGCTGGCCTCAAAGGGCTTGACGATATAACCTTCGGCGCGCACGCGCTGAGCTTCTTCCGGCTTGAACGGCTCCAACTTACCGACCGTCAACAGCACCGGAATTCGTGCCGTATCCTGTACGTCCTTCAGTCTCTGGCAAACTTCCAGGCCACTATAGCCCGGCATATAAACGTCGAGAATGACCAGGTCGGGCTTGAGTTCAGCGATTTTCTTCAGCGCGGCCGAGCCGTTGTTGACTGCAATTACCTCGTAACCCGCATCGCTGAGGATTTTGCGCCCCATATTTTGGGCGGTCACGCTGTCATCGGCAAGCAATATCTTCCGGGCCACTCAATTTCCTCTGATGGGAGATAACGCGAAGGTAACCTGCCTGTCGACGTAAGTCAATGATCCGATGGGGTGTTACCTGGTTACAAGCGGTCAACACCTACCGCGCGGCGGAAGCGCCCATCTTTACTTAATTGTGGTTCTCCAAAGGAACCCTCCCGCGAACATGCTTTGTTGGAGGAAGCCCGCTGCGGTGCATCACTCTAAAACGCGAGCACTTTTTTCAAGCCCTTCTTTTTCTTCTTCTTGCTGCTCGAAACATCCTGGTCCGTGGCCAGTTGTGAGGTCGAACTGGAACTCGCGCTAGCGCCGCCGGAGGGAGACGCGGGCGCCTGCTGAATTTCGTTGACCTGCACCGGCGGCGCAACCGGCGCGTCGGCGGTTGCAGTGGTCGGCTTCAATTCGTTTGGATCCGCCGGGCCCGCGGCCGCGGCCGCTGGGGCTGTCGGTGTAAGCTCGTTCGGATCGGCCGCAATATTCAGCCTGCCGAACGGACTTGCATTCGCTGCAGCCGGCGGCGGCGCGTCCGAACGCGGTGCCGCTTCATTGGCTGCCGGAGCGCCGTTGCCATCCTTCACCGTCTCCACGGTCAAGCCATGCTCGCCCGCAGGAGCCCCCATGATCTCACGCATCTCGCGCTGCACTTCGTCGCGCGCCGCCACCGGGGCGGGGTCCACCAAATTCGGATCGCCGACTTTGGCGGCTTGACTCACGTCCGGCCCTTTTTTTACAAAGCTCATCACCCGTTCCGCCGGAGTGGCTTCGCGCCGGCTGTCCACTTCGGCTCGGTTTTGGGCCACGGCCGCTTTCGTCGGCCGCGGGATTGGTTGATGCAGCGCCGCCAACCGCTTCTTCGCGTAATCGCTGTAATCCATCACTGGGTAGCGCGTGATGATCTGCGAATAAGCCGCGGTCGCCTCCTTGGTCCACTCCTCCATCATCTTCGCCTTATCGGCCTCGCGCCCAACGCATCCCGGCGGCGTGTTAAACGCCTTGCAAATCGGCCGCGCCCGCAATTGCGCCATCTTACCTTCATAGTTTTGTCCCAGAAGATAAAGCGCCTGATCCGCCTGGCTGTAAAGCGGATATTTCTCTACCAGCGACTTGAGCCGCGCAATCGAAGCCGGATACGAACCGCGCAGATAATAGAAGCGGCCAATGCCAAACTCGCGGTCGGCCAGAACTTCCTGCACCTCGAGCAAGCGCTCTTTTCCTTCTTTCACCAGTTTCGGATTGTCCGGATACTGCATGATCAGGTTCCGGTATTCATCCTCAGCCCGTTTCGCATGGGTGTAGTCGCGGTCCGCCTTCTCCATCTGCTGGTATTGGATGTTGGCGATCTTTAACTGGGCCTCAGCCGCCTCTGGCATGTTGGGGAAGAAGGTTTCAAAATCGCGGTATTCCTGTTCCGCCTGCGCCAGCGAAGCCGTTCCGCCTTCTGCGTACCAGGAATCGCCTACCGCCAGTTTGGCTCGCGCGATATACTCCGAGTCCGGATAGGTATTGATCAGCGTTTGCAGCGTCATGCGCGCCACGTCGAAGCGGTTGTGCTTCATGGCGTCCATGGCCTTGTCGAACAGCACTTTGTCAGGCTGCTTCGAACCCACATTGGCCAGCGGATTCACGGCTTTCTTGTTGGAGCAAGCCGCCGTGATCAACAACAGCATGGCCAGCAACGCGATGCATGTATTTCGACGGAACATAGGACCTCGAAACTGAATTGCCAACTTCTAATTGCCGGGTGGAAATCGCTCGGGCGCTTAATCGATCGAAAATTGGAAATCGGCGCCTGGCAATCGAATCTAGACTTTCTGAAGCGCCGCCTCGGTTGCCGCTTTCAGCAACTCTTCGGCATTCTTTCTTGGATCGCCACTTCCGAACACGGCGTTGCCTGCCACCAGAATTTCCCCGCCCGCTCGAACCACATCGCCCACCGTGTCATGCGC
The DNA here is from genome assembly GCA_963710965.1 of uncultured Acidobacteriaceae bacterium. Classification (GTDB taxonomy): domain Bacteria; phylum Acidobacteriota; class Terriglobia; order Terriglobales; family Acidobacteriaceae; genus Sulfotelmatobacter. The sequence goes on from CAVQCP010000051.1 coordinate 223,660, forward strand.
CACGCCGCCATCTACTTCGATGCGGTAATTCAGCCCGCGTTGGCTGCGAATCTCCGCTAATCGCCGCATCTTGTGCAAAGTCGACGCAATAAATTTCTGCCCGCCAAAGCCCGGATTTACCGACATCACCAGCACATAATCCACAATGTCGAGCACCTCGGAGAGCACATCCACAGGCGTCGCCGGATTAATCACCACCCCGGCCTGACAATCGTGGCTCTTGATCAGATGCAAGGTGCGGTTCAAATGCCGGACCGCTTCTTGATGCACCGAGATCCAATCCGCGCCCGCGTCGGCGAACGCCGGAATGAATTCATCCGGATTTTCGATCATCAAGTGGCAATCGAGTGGCAAATCCGTAACCTTGCGCAACGACTTCACTACCGGCGGCCCAATCGTGAGATTCGGCACAAAGTGCCCATCCATAATATCCACATGGATCACACTTGCGCCGCCTTCACACGCAGTCCGCACCTGCTCGCCCAGACGGGCAAAGTCCGCGGAAAGAATCGAAGGTGCCAGTTCGATCAAGATAATCTCGTAGAAACCGGGCTTTCAGGGAGATCTCGAAAGCAAGTACTTTCACAGATTTTACCACGTATGGCGCGGACACTCTCACGCGCACACGCATACAGAGGCGCACCGAAAGCTGGCTCACACAAACCAATTGTGAGAGAAAAAAGTCCGCTTAATTCTGCGCGGGCGGAGCAGACGTAGCCGGCGTGCCCTTCTCCAAATCTTTAAATTCTTGCGCCATCCGGTCCTTCCACTCCCCAAGGTACTTGCTCAAAATGGGCACTGCTGCTTGCATGCCTTCCTGCGTTACCTCGGGCAGCTCCTGTAAAACCTTTTGCCCGACCGGTGACGAATAAAACGCATTCATGGCCTGGATGTCGCCCTTGGTGAAATGCTGTTGATACGCCGGAATCATCGCCTGAGTCATCTCGTCGACGGGCGCATTCTTGATGAAGTCATCCATCACTTTTTTCCAAATGGTGTCGAAGTTTGACGGGACGCTATCTTTCTGGGAAAGCTGATCGCGCATCAACTGCTGCATCGACTTGGACTGCACTTCCATCATTCTTTGCATCATGTCGTGGGAATGCATGGTCCGGAAATAGAGGATCACGTCGTCTTCCGAGGCAGGTTCGGTCGAAGATTGGGTGTCGGCTGTCTGCGTCCAGGCGGGAACGCTAAAAAGAAGACACAGAGTGACGATCCAGAACATTCTCATCGCGCGCCTCCAGCGATGCGTAACAGGCTACCCCATCGTTCGCGCCGAAGCAATTGATTTGTAGGCGCAGGTGTGTCAATTTGCGTTTCGTCCAGCAACCTGCTTCGGGGCAGTTGGAGTTAACAGCAGGTTCCTCACCCCAGCTTCGCGGCGATTCGGAATGACATCTCGAAATTAGGAAACTTACACTCCTACCGTCTGCGGGCTCGGCTTCCCCGCCAACAACTGCCGCAGCACATACTGCAAAATCCCGCCATTTGCGTAATACAAAGCTTCCTGCGGAGTATCGATGCGCACCAGTGCCTCGAACTCCGTAGTCTTGCCATTCGCCGTCGCGCGAACTTTTACCGTTCGCCCCGCCGCAAAATGTTCCACTACGTCGCGGATGCCGGCGATCTCGAACACTTCTTCGCCAGTCAGCTTGAGCGATTCGGCATTCTGTCCCGTGGGGAATTGCAGCGGCAGAACTCCCATTCCCACCAGGTTCGAGCGGTGAATCCGTTCGTAACTTTCCGCGATGACCGCGTCCACGCCCAGCAGACGCGGACCTTTCGCCGCCCAGTCGCGCGACGATCCCGACCCATACTCTTTGCCCGCCAGAATAATCAGCGGCGTGCCTTCCGCCTGATATTTCTGCGAAGCATCGAAGATCGACATCTCGGTATGGGTCGGCAAGTGTCGCGTAAACCCGCCTTCGGTCGAGACCAGTTTGTTGCGCAGCCGAACATTGGCAAAGGTTCCGCGGACCATCACTTCGTGATTGCCGCGGCGCGAGCCATAAGAATTGAAATCCGCAGGCTGGACGCCGTGCTCCTGCAAATATTTTCCGGCTGGACTGTCTTTCTTGATCGATCCCGCGGGAGAGATGTGGTCCGTGGTGACGCTGTCGCCGAGCACTGCCAACACGCGCGCACCCTTGATCTCCTGAACCGCCGACGGCTGAATCTTCATGCCATCGAAATACGGCGCGCGCCGGATGTAGGTGGAATCCTTCTCCCACGCATACGTCTGACCCTTGGGGACCGAAAGCCCGCGCCAGCGCTCGTCCCCAGCAAATACCTCGGCATAGCTCTTCGAGAACATTTCGGCCGTAACCGAATGCTCGACCGCCTCTTCGACTTCGCGCTGCGTTGGCCAAATGTCGGCGAGATAAACCGGCTTGCCATCCCTGCCCTTGCCGATCGGATCTTTGCGTAGATCGGTGTCGATGCGTCCAGCTAGCGCAAAGGCAACCACCAGCGGCGGCGACATTAAATAATTGGCGCGAACCTCCGAGTTGATGCGTCCCTCAAAGTTTCGATTGCCAGAAAGCACCGAAGCGACCACCAGATCGTTCTCTTCGATTGCCTTGGAAACTTCTTCGGGAAGCGGCCCGGAGTTACCGATGCAAGTAGTGCATCCATAGCCCACGATGTGGAACTTCAATTTTTCCAGATAAGGCATCAGTCCCGCATTCTCCAGATAATCGCGCACCACCTTCGATCCGGGAGCCAGTGAAGTCTTCACCCATGCTGGAACCGACAGACCCTTTTCGACGGCCTTCTTCGCTACGATTCCCGCCCCGATCATCACCGACGGATTCGAGGTGTTTGTGCAAGACGTGATCGCGGCAATGACAACGCTGCCGTGTTTGAGCGAGTTCCTCACGCTGGCCGCAACGTGCTCGTGCACGTTCGGATCTTCCACTCCCACCGCCGTAGGACTGCCCCCTTCCGCCTCCCACCGCGATTTCGCCGCTACTGGGGCGGTAGCCGCAGCCTTCGCCGCAGACTTCGGCTTGATCAGCAACGGCAACGCCTTATTAAAAGATTCCCCCGCCTGCGACAGCACCACTCGATCCTGCGGACGCTTCGGCCCCGCCAGGCTGGGCTCAACCGTGTCCAGATCGAGCGCCAGCAATTCTGAATATTCCGCTTCCCCAGTCTTCTCGTCGTGGAACAATCCCTGCTCCCGGCAATAAGCTTCGACTAGAGCAACCTGTTCCGCCGTCCGTCCGCTGAGCTTCAGATACTTCAAGCTTTCTTTGTCCACTGGGAAGATGCCGCACGTCGCTCCATATTCCGGCGACATGTTCGCAATGGTCGCGCGATCCGCCAGCGGCAGATCGCGCAATCCCGGCCCAAAGTACTCCACAAATTTCCCTACTACACCGTGCTTGCGCAACATCTCGGTAATCGTAAGAACGAGATCGGTAGCGGTAGCTCCCTCACGCAACCGCCCGGTAAGCTTCACCCCGACAACCAGCGGAATCAGCATGGAAACCGGCTGTCCCAGCATCGCCGCTTCGGCCTCAATTCCGCCAACTCCCCATCCCAGCACGCCCAGCCCGTTGATCATCGTGGTGTGGCTGTCGGTGCCAACCAATGTGTCCGGATAAGCCGTCCGTTTGCCGGTTGCTTCGTGGACGAACACCACCCGTGCCAGGTATTCGAGATTGACCTGGTGAACGATACCGGTGTCCGGCGGCACAATCGCCAAATTGCGGAATCCGGTTTGCCCCCACCGCAGGAACGAATAGCGCTCTTTATTGCGCTGGAATTCGAGCAGCGCGTTCATGTCGAAGGCGCTGCTGGTGCCGAACTCGTCGACCTGCACCGAATGGTCAATCACCAGTTCAACCGGTTGCAGCGGATTGATCAGCGCAGGATCCCCCCCCAGATTTTTCATGGCATCGCGCATCGCCGCCAGATCGACCACACAGGGAACCCCGGTGAAATCCTGCAGCAGCACCCGGCTCGGCGTGAACGCGATTTCTTGATCCGGCTTCGAATTTTTATTCCAGCCGGCCAGCGCGCGCACTTCATTCTGGGTGACGTTGCGGCCATCTTCCGTGCGCAAAAGATTTTCCAGCAAAATGCGCAAAGAGAAAGGAAGATGTTTCGTCGAAATGCCTTGCTTGTCGAGCGCGTCGAGACGATAGATTTCGTACTCTTTGCTGCCGACTTTGAGAGCAGAGCGGGAGTTAAAAGTATTGAGAGACATGATGATGGCCTTCCTGATCCGATGCCGCGAGGGCCTGGGCTGCATCAGCGGGCTTGAGAATAAACGAACTTACAAAGTTTAGTCCTTTTTGCGCGGAATGCGTAGGGGAGCATCACACGCCGTATCTTAAAAACGGCTAGCAGTGCTCGCTGGATAGCGGACCGGCTGTCCAGATGGGTCTTCCTGTTAGCGCGCGGCGATCCAGACTTGGTAGGCGACAACTGCCATCATGAACAGCAAATAGATACGGAGCGACCAGAGGATTGCGAGTTCGGCTCCTTTCAGTTGACGGCGGGGGATGTAATGCTTCTTCGCCTTCGCCAGCTGATCGTGTTCCAGTGTAGATAGAACCCACGTTTGGTCGGAGAGTGATGGGGGTGCGGGTTGCTTGGTCATCTTCAACCTCAGCGGCGATAGCCGCAACTCCTCTGAGCCGTTTCCGGCACGTCTGCAGGACGCGCCTCTTCAAAGCAATTCAACTCAACGCAATTCATCAATCCAGAAATCCCTGACACAGTCTTAGGTTCCTCCGAGCGCGGTGAAAAGTCTCGGCGCGATGATGCTGATGCCGAAGAGGATGCCCGCGGCCGTTAAAAGCAAAACCACGAATCCGGAAAAGACGTTGGCCCACAACGGGCTCACCAGATCTCCCATGATTTCTTTGTCGTTGACCAGCATGTAAAGAAAAACTAGCGCCGGCGGCATGGCCAGCACTGCCACCACATTCACTACCAAAACCACATAGACCAGCGGCAGACCGGGGATGAGCACGATCGCGGCCGCCGCGATGGCGCATAGCGAAAGCACCGCGTAAAACGATTTGCCTTCGCCCATGGGCAGGTTGAGGCTGTGCGGGCTGTGAGTCACTTCTCCAAAAGCGTAGGCGGAAGAGGTGGAGATGGTGATCGCAGCTACGATGCCGGCCTCAACCATACCCAGCGCGAACAGCGATGCCCCCAACCGTCCGATGATGGGCTGAAGCGCCTGGGCGAATTCGGCCGCCTGGAAATTGTCGGCCGCCATCCGATGCGTGAATAACGGGGCCGTACACAGGATGGTCGCGATGGCTGCGGCCGCCGCGAGTGCGGCTCCCAGCACAGTATCGATTCGTCCAAAGCGGATATCCTTCGTCGTCATCCCCTTGTCCACGGTAGCGCTTTGCTGAAAGAAGAGCATCCACGGAGTCACGGTTGCGCCAATGTCGGCGAGGACGATCAGCAGCGTGTCTCGATTGAAACCAGGACGTGGTTGCCAGGTGAAGAATGCGTGCGTGACCGCACCCCAGTGCGGGTGAGTCATGAGTGCGACCGGGATGAAAATTAAATTCAACGCCGCGGCGGCAAGGGTGATCCGCTCCCAAGTCCAGTAGCGATGGCTCATGAGCGCCGCGTAAAGAATGACCAGCGCGATGAGGACGGCTAACCAGGGCGGAACTCCGAAGAAGCCGAGGCCAGCGCGGACCGCGATGAACTCGGTGATGAGAGTGAGGAAGTTGCCGATGCCGAGGTCGATCATGGAGAACCATCCCCAGAATGGCCCGAAGCGTTCAAAGATGAGTTCGGCATGGCCACGATGGGTCGCAGCGCCCAGTCGGACGGTCATTTCCTGAACTACGATTGCCATGCAAAAAGTGAGGGCGACGAATGGGAGAAAAAAGCCGATGCCGAACTTGGCGCCGGTCGCGGCGTAAGACAGCATGCTGGGGCCATCGTTTTCGCCCAGCATGACCAGAACGCCCGGGCCAACCAGCAGCCACAGAAGGCGCAGGTTCGAGGAAATGCCATGTCCGGCGCGAGCGTCTGAGACGCGGACGCGGTCGTGGGCGCGGTCCACATCTTCGTGAGTAATGACTACGGTTTCGTCGGCGGCGAAAGGATTCATCGGCAATGTCTCAAAGGGCAGTCCGATTGAAAGTGCCCCGGCGGAGATTAGCGTAAGTATACACGAGGGAATAAACTATGGTTAAGCTCACACGTCATCTGCAAGCCACAGCCCGTATCGTCCGCAAGCCACCTGAACCGGCGTCATCCTGAGCCCAGCGACGATCACTTTCCATGCGCTCACCACTAGCACCGGAGAGTTCGTATCTTCACATTCAACGGGTAGGATGGGGGTCGGTGGCAGAGACCCAGACTCTTTCGGCCGCGGCTCGCCCCAGCGAAACATTTCCCGCCGTCGTCGATAGAGTTAGAGTCTGATCGTAATTGCGCTCCAGCAGCCGAAGTTTGGCACCCGGCCGAATGCCCCGCGCCTCGAGGAATTCCAGCAGTCGCCGGTCGCGCTCGTAGATGCCGCTGACCGCGTAGGCCGTGCCCGAAGCGGCGTCGGCAAGCAGAAGTAATCCGCGATGGCGGCGGCTGGCCGGGCTTTCCATCTCACTCAGGTTGCCGTGAGGGCAAATGCCTTTCTTGCCGAGTTTGGCAAGTAGTTTGGCTTCAAAATCAGGAGACACGGCGTGCTCTAATCTCTCGGCTTCGTCGTGCACTTTCCACCACTCCATGCCGAACAGTTCCGTTAACATCCGCTCGATGAGATGGTGACGCAGTGTGAGTTTGCGGGCAATCTTGCGGCCCGCGGCGGTAAGGCGTACGTGGCCATCGGCGGGCACCCGTACCAGGCCATCCTTCTTGAGCCTGCGCACAGCCATGGTTACCGCTGGCGCCGAAACCTTTAACCACTCGGCCAGCCGCGCGGAAATGACTGCTTCGCCTTCAGTCTCGGCCTCAAGGATGGCCTTAAGGTAATCCTCTTTGGAGACAGTGATCACTCTCGTAATTATACGATGGAGTTAAGCACAGTTAATTGCTGATGATTGAGTTCTGATGGCTGATTAACGTGGCTCAGTTTGAATCTGCGCTGATTGAGGTGGCGTCATCCCGAAACCCGGCGCAGTTCAGCCGGGTGAGGGATCTCCCAGAGACATAGGCATGTGCGGTAGGGGGAGATCCCTTCGACTTCAGTCAGGGCAGGCTCTTCGTCCGCCTGAGAAGCGGCTGCCGTCAGGAACACCCCCGCAAAGAAATTCAAACTGAGCCACTACGCCATGATCCTCGCGTTTGACAGCAATTTGGCTCTGTCCTAACCTTGAGTTTCCCTTTATGAAAGTTCTGGTTCTAGGCAGCGGGGGACGCGAGCACGCGCTGGTTTGGAAGCTGCGGCAATCTTCGCGTGTATCCAAGATTTTCTGTGCGCCGGGCAACGGCGGCATCGCCGATCACGCGGAATGCCTGGCAGTTGACCTGAAGAATCTTGATTCCATCGTCGCTCTCGGCCAGCAGTTGCGTCCGGATTTGACCGTCGTCGGTCCTGAGCTGCCGCTGATGCTCGGCGTAGTGGATGAATTCACACGCCGCGGCTGGCCCGTATTCGGACCAACCAGGGCAGCAGCCCAACTCGAATCCAGCAAAAGCTTCGCGAAAGAATTCTTGCATCGTCACCACATTCCCACGGCGTCCTACGCGGTTTGCGACTCCGTGGAGGAGGTGGGCGCCGCGCTCGTGCACTTTCATGCACCGGTGGTGGTGAAAGCGGATGGATTAGCCGCCGGCAAGGGCGTGGTGATCACTGCCAGCAAGGACGAAGCTGCCGCGGTTGCGGCGGAAATGTTGAGCGGCAAGATGGTGGGCGCGGCGGGTGCGCGCGTCGTGCTCGAAGAATGTTTACAGGGGGACGAGCTTTCCTTCCTCGTACTGAGCGACGGCGAGCGGGTTGCACCTCTGGTTGCGGCTCAGGATCACAAGCGCGTCGGCGATGGCGACACTGGCCCCAACACTGGCGGAATGGGCGCTTACTCCACCCCTGCAATCATCGACGACAAGATGCGCGACTGGCTGGTGAATCGCATTGCGAAACCAGTCGTCGCCGGCATGAAGTCAGAAGGAGCCGAGTTTAAAGGCGTGCTTTACTGCGGTCTGATGATGACGGCGCGCGGTCCGATGGTGTTGGAATTCAATTGCCGGTTTGGCGATCCCGAGACGCAGCCGATCCTGATGCGGCTGGAAAGCGATCTAGTGGATGCGCTGGAAGCATCCATTCAAGGCCGAGTGAGTGAAGGAGATTTTCGCTGGTCCCAGGATGCTTCAGTGTGCGTGGTCATGGCTTCCCAAGGGTATCCGGGAGCATTCGAGATGGGAAAGCAGATTACCGGACTCAACGACGTCGGCGCGATTGATGGCGTTCAGGTCTTTCATGCAGGGACAGTGAAACGTAACGCAGCTTACTATACTGCCGGTGGCCGCGTTCTTGGAGTTTCCGCTCGCGCCGCGGATTTGCAGACAGCGGTGGATCGGGCTTATCAAGCTTGCGAGAAAATTCGTTTCGATGGGGCGCATTATCGAAAAGATATTGCGGTTCGGGCGTTAAAAAAACACTGAACGGATAGACCCTAAAACCCAGATCGATGGAAAGATACATTGGTCTGGATAAATCGTCGCGGCGCACCCCGCATGGCTAAATGAAGAGGGAAGACGAGAGAGGGAAGACGAGAAGGGAAGAAAATAAATGGGCAAGACACTGGTTTCGATTGTAATGGGCAGTGATTCCGATCTCGAGATTATGCGCGAGGCGGGGAAAGCCCTCGACGATTTCGGCATCGCTTATGAGATGGACGTAACTTCTGCGCACCGCTCTCCCGATCGCACCGCTGACTTCGCGCGAAAGGCCGCGGGGCGCGGTATTCAGGTCATTATTGCCGGAGCCGGCGGCGCGGCGCATCTGGCCGGAGTCATCGCAGCGCATACTACGCTGCCCGTGATCGGCGTCCCGATTCCTTCGACGTCCCTGCAGGGCATGGACTCTTTGCTGGCTACAGTACAGATGCCGGCCGGGATTCCAGTGGCCACCGTTGCCATCGGAAAGCCCGGGGCAACCAATGCGGGAATCCTCGCCGCGCAGATGATTGGTTTGGGAGATGCATCTGTCGCCAAGAAGCTTGAGGCGCACAAGGAGAAATTGGCGCGAGGCGTCGAAGAGAAGTCGAAAAAACTGAAAGGATCCCTGTAAATACAGGGCCTCAGCGTAAATACAAGGCCTCGCCACGCCCGCCCGACTCCAATCGATGGTTTTAGTTTGCCGGAACCCAAACCTCTTGCGGTCCGACTAGGTCCGCATTCGAAACTTCAGTTCTGATCTTCACTCGTTGGAAGCCGGACTTCTTCGGCGGCTTGGCCAAAAATGTCAGAAAATATTGATGGTCCAACCGCTGCGCCACATCTTCCAGATAAGGAACGAATGTTACCGGCGCGCCAGTAAAGCCGATGTAATAGGATTCCCCTCCGGTCTTCTCCGCCAGTTGCGCCAGGTAAAGTTGACCCCAATAGTCCAGCCAGTAGCTATGCCCGAGATGGCCGGCCGCAGGCGTATAAATCGCAGAGACCACGATACCTGCGCGTTCGGCGTCGTGGATCCCCGCGTCGAGATACGGATCCAGCAAATCCGCTTGCCCGTAATAAAGATCAATGCCGTTGGAAACCATCAGTATCTCGCGACGCGCCGAACTCGCCGGCCAGCGCTTGACCAGATCGCTGAGGGAAAAATACGGGCTGGCTTCGCCCGAACCTCTGCCTAACGGAAGGCGCAGCGACTTTGCCGCCTGCTCGTGATTCGACGTGAGATTTTGCAAGACCAGCGCCATACCGTTCTGCATGTAGGCGATTCCGATTTTCGCGGTGGGTGGCTGGCCCTCAATGAACTTCCGCAAATCGTCGAGTTGCGTGCCCAGCGTCACGTTGGACGAGTCATCGATTAGGATGAAGAACTCCAAAGCGGCATGATCTCCCTGAGCCGGAGCCCATTCCGTGACCGGGTCGCGATCACGGCCTTCAGTTACCATCACATCCTCCCGGTTGATGGCCGGAGGGTTCGAACCGTGTCGAGCTTCAACCGTTACTACCGTATGTACCGGAATTCCGTCGGATGGCGAGGTTTGCGCAGAAAGGAAGGGGACTGCCCAAACCCAGATGATCAGTCCCAGCACAGTACTGAACGAAAAAGTAAACTTATTCATGGCCGCCTCCTCTTCGTTGCAATGCGAACTTACAACTTTGCGCAAAGTGCGAAGACGCTCTCAATACTTAGATGCAGGGACGAGCCGCGGCGAAGCCTTACCTGGATCGAGAGAGCTGCAGCTTCATAGTTTCAGCCCCTTAAGGTATTCGCGGAAGGGCTGACCCAGATCCTCTCGCTTCAGGGCGAATTCTACGGTGGCCTTGAGAAAACCTAATTTGTCTCCGGTATCGTGGCGCCGTCCTTCGTAAACGTAGGCGTACATTTTTTCTTTTTGCAGCAGTAGGCGCATGCCGTCGGTGAGCTGCAGTTCGCCTCCGGCGCCAGTCGGGGTTTCAGCCAGACAATCAAAGATAGCCGGGGTGAGAATATAGCGCCCAATAATCGCCAGGTTTGAGGGGGCGTCTTCCGGCTTGGGTTTCTCGACCATATTCTTGATTTCAAAGAGGCGATCGCCGAAGCGGCTCTCCACAGGTTTGACATCCAGCACCCCGTAAGAAGAAATCATCTTGCCTTCCACGATTTGGGTTGCAATCACCGAGCATTGCCTCTCGTCGAAAACATCCACCATTTGCTTGAGGCAGGGAACTTTGGCGTCAATCACGTCGTCTGCGAGCAGCACGGCAAAAGGTTCGTTGCCCACCATTTCGCGCGCCATCAGCACGGCATGGCCCAGGCCGAGAGCTTCTTTCTGGCGAACATACGCGACATAAATCATGTCGGAGATCGAACGCACAATCTGCAGCAGATCGGTTTTCTTGCGCTGCTCGAGCATGGTTTCCAGTTCGTAACTCACGTCGAAATGGTCTTCGATCGCTTGCTTGCCGCGCCCGGTAATGATCAGGATCTGATTGCAGCCCGAAGCCATGGCCTCTTCCACGCCGTATTGAATAATCGGCTTATCGACAAGCGGAAGCATTTCTTTGGGCTGCGCCTTGGTTGCGGGCAAAAAGCGTGTGCCCAATCCTGCGGCAGGGAATACGGCTTTACGGACTTTCATGGTCATAAGGCAGTCGTTCGTTGTCAGCTGTGCGGGCTGCGATTGCAGTTGCTGGACAATTGTAAATGGTGACCTTTAGCGCTGGCGACTCCGCGAATTTGAAACTGATCGCCAGAACCGTTGGAAACCACTATTGTCAGTGAGCCGCAGTGTCGGCCTTAAGGTCGAGTGGGGTACCGGCACTGGCCAACTGTGCCAGAACTTTACGTAATGCCCGCAGCACTTCGTCCGCCGCCGCCGCTTTCAGGGGAAACTTCAACATGCCATCCGGCGTGAAATGCGCCCCGCGCTGGGTGGAGACGAATCGCGCCAGTTGTTCAGGATCGACTGCGGCGTTCTGCTGAAACTTTACCGCCACTGAATCGCGTTTGCGTTCGATGCCGTTCACTCCGACTTTCATACACAACAATTTCAGCGATGCGTAATCGAGCAAATTGCGAACGGCGGGCGGAGGCGGCCCGTAGCGGTCTTGCATCTCGGCGGCTACGTCGGTTAATTGCGATTCAGTTTCGACGCGTGCGACGCGCTTATACATTTGCAGGCGCTGGTTTTCTTCGGGAACATAATCCGCAGGAATGCGAATGTTGAGTCCGAGATTGAGCTGCGTTTCAGCTTCATCCGGCGCAGCCTCGCCCTTCATCTCTCTGACTGCACGTTCTAACATCTGCGTGTACAGTTCAAAGCCGATGGCCTCGATATGTCCGCTCTGCTCGCCTCCCAGCATGTTCCCCGCGCCCCGGAGCTCAAGATCGAGGGCGGCGATCTTAAATCCGGCGCCCAGGTCGGAAAATTCTTTCAGCGCGGCCAGGCGCCGGCGCGCGATGGGCGTGAGTTCGACTTCCGCCGGAAGCAGCAGATAAGCGTAGGCACGGCGATTGGACCGCCCCACCCTTCCGCGAAGCTGGTAAAGCTCGGAAAGTCCGAGCCGATCTGCGCGGTTGATCAAAATCGTGTTGCACAGCGGGATGTCAAGACCGTTTTCGATAATCGTGGTGGAGACCAGAATGTCGGCTTCGTGATGCATGAATTTCATCATCACTTTTTCCAGTTCGCCTTCCGACATTTGTCCGTGGCCCACGATGATTCTAGATTTTGGCACCAGCGTCTGAAGTTTTGCGGCGATCTCCCAGATCGTGTCGACCCGGTTGTGCACGAAATAAATCTGGCCGCCGCGCTCAAGTTCCTGCTCCATCGCCGACTGCACCAGCTTTTCGTCCCAACTGGCGACGACCGTCTGAATCGCCATGCGGTCTTTAGGCGGAGTCTCGATTACACTCATGTCGCGCAGGCCGACCAGCGACATGTGCAATGTGCGTGGAATGGGCGTGGCCGACATGGTGAGCACGTCCACTTGCTTGCGCATTTGCTTGATCCGTTCTTTGTGGCGGACCCCGAAGCGCTGTTCTTCATCGACAATGAGCAGGCCGAGATCCGAGAACTTCAGGTCTTTTGAAAGAATGCGGTGCGTGCCAATCAGGATGTCGATTTTTCCAGCTTCGGTTTTTTGCAGAATGTCTTTTTGCTGCTTCGCATTGCGGAAGCGGCTGATCATTTCGATCGTGACCGGAAACGGCGCAAAGCGCTGCTTGAAAGTTTCAAAATGCTGAAAGGCGAGCACGGTAGTGGGCGCGAGCACGGCGACCTGTTTGTTGTCGCTGATCGCCTTGAAAGCCGCGCGCATGGCCACTTCGGTTTTGCCGTACCCAACGTCACCGCACAGCAGACGGTCCATGGGCTGAGTGGACTCCATGTCGCGGATCACATCTTTAATGGCATTGGCCTGATCTTCGGTCTCGTTGAATTCGAAGGCATCTTCAAACTCTCGGAACCATTCATTGGCGGGCGGAAAAGCATGTCCCACGGCCGTTTTGCGCTCGGCATAAAGCTTCAAAAGTTCATCGGCCATATCTTTCATGGCCTTGCGCACGCGTGCTTTCGTTTTGGACCAGGACTGCGTGCCCAGATGACTCAGCCCCGGCTTCGCTCCTTCAGAGGAACGGTATTTCTGCACCAGATCGAGACGCGTCAGCGGAACATAAAGTCGCGCGGCTTCGGCGAATTCGAGCAGCATGAATTCGGCAGGGCCGTCGCCGTGGTTGATCTCTTTTAGTCCCTGGTATTGCCCGATTCCGTGCTCGACGTGGACTACGTAATCTCCGACTTGGAGGTCGCGAAAGTCCGACAGAAAGGCGGAAACTTTAGATTTCGATCGCTGCGGCCGCAACGCGACCGATTCCGATTCGTCGAACAGATCGCGCGAGCCGAAGATGGCAAGATTCGCCTGCGGCAACAGAACGCCGTCGGGAACGTAAGCCGTGGCCAGCGTGGTGGTAAAAACCTCGCCCGCGAAGTAACTGGTTTCGTCGGCATAGCTTTCGCCGCCGCGGGTGCGGGTTCCCAGCTTGAACGAGACGTTGTACTCCGTGAACACGTCGGCAAGCCGCTCGACCTCCCCAACATTGGGAACTGCCAGAAGCACGCGTTTGCCGGCCGCATTGAGCTTTTGTACTTCCTCCAGCATCGAAGGCACCGCGCCGTGAAAGCGTGGCGATGGCTGGGTAATAAACTCTACGACTTCCTCATCCGGACCGCGTGTGATGCCCAGGTGTTCGATATTTGCTCCGGGTAGGGCCGCAGTTTTTGGCCACCAATGGTCCGGCGGCAAATAGAGATCTTCAGGGCGGACCAGATTGCCCACGCCGCTGCGCTCGTGAACTTCGGTCACGCGAGTCCAGAAGCGGTCGAATTCCTGCTTCAGGTCATCCGGTTCGTCAAGCAGTATCTCGGCGTGCGGAAGCAGATCGAAGATGCTGCTCTCCGCTCCGGCAACTGGCGAATAAAACTCCCAACCGGGAAAGACATTGACTCCGCCGGCGAGGATGGCGGCTTCTACAGTCTCTTCATTGCCCGTGATGCGCTTTCCGCTCAGCCGAGTGTGAATGGCCCCGAGCAGGTGTTCGCTGACTGGCGTTTCGGTGAGCGGCAGGAGCACAGCCTCGTCCACTGGATTGGACGATCGTTGCGAAGTAGGATCGAATTTCCGGATGGAATCCGCTTCATCCCCGAAAAACTCGATGCGTAGCGGGCGGTCTGCTTCTGGCGAGTACACATCAAGAATGCCGCCGCGAACCGCGTACTGGCCGGGCATTTCGACTACATCCGCCGAAGTGTAGCCCACCGTGTTGAGGTGAGCGAGCAAACCCTCGAGATCAAAAGACTCGCCGCGGCGTATGGTTCGAGCCAGTCCGGCATAGTAGTCTCTGGAGTAGAGACGAATGGCAGTAGCGGCCACCGGCGAGATCACAATCGATGCCGCGCCGGTCGCAATTTTCCAGAGAGCGGTAGCGCGTTCTTCCTGAAGTTCCGGGTGCGGGGAAAGATTCTGGTAAGGGAGCACGTCTCGCGCGGGAAGCGAGATCACGGAGTCCGGATCGCACGCGCCGGTTAATTCACAGAAACCGCGAAATACCGGAAGAAAGTCTTCAACGGTTCGATTGTCGTTGACAACAAAAATGAGCGGCCGCGCGGCTGTGCGCTGGAAAAGCACCAGCAGCAGGGCTTTCGCGGTGGGCGTGAGGCCAGAGACACGAATGCGCCCCGTGCCCTCCTTCAGGTGGGAGGCTACACGCGCGAAGGCGGGAAGCATTTCTACGTCCGCGAAGAGTTCGCGAACGAAGGGAAGAAGCATGCACGATTATTTTAGCAGGATCGCACGCGGAGGTCTTGGCGGACAAAGATTATAAGGTTGTGGCGATGCGAGACTACGTGGGAACGGCGGATTCGCCGTTCGGTAGCGAAGCGAGGCCACATCAACCCAAACTTATCTGCCGGCCGCTCCTTACCCCCGCAGCAGTGGCCGCGTCAGGCAGGTCGGCCCGGCCCCGCCGTTGATGCAGAGTTCAGAACCGGGGAAGGTGCGAACCTCGAAGCCCGCAGCACTCAGTCGAGTATTTGTCTGGTGATTTTCTTCGATCGCGAGCAAGCGTTTATTCCCCAGTGCGAGCACGTTGCAGGCTAGTGTCTCGCGCTCTGCCGCTTCAATCGCGATGAATTTGTATCCGCGGGACTTGAGGAGTTCTACAGTCTCGACTGCTAGCCATGGCAAATCAACCAGCGCCGTGTGCTCGTCGAGCAGGCTGATCAACGACATCAGATGAAGGCACTCGGCCGGTCCCGCGCCATAAGGTAACGGAGCTTTCAGAACCTCTACTCCATGCGGCGTCAGGATCTCACGCATCTGTCGAATACCTGCGAGGTTCGTGCGGTAGCCGTGGCCAATGAGCAGAGTTTTCGAGTCGAGCCACACCATGTCTCCCGCTTCAGTGGTGCCAGGATCAATAATCTCGCTCAATGTTGGAATTCCCAGCTCCCCACAAAAGGCCTTGTGTTGCTGGCCTTCGGCCATGCGGTTCAGTTTGCCGGCGCGCAGCACGATGAGGCCGAAATCCGTAGGCAAAGAAGCGTCATGCGTATACACAGCATCGAGCGAAAATTCGTCAGACGGCGAGAGTTCGATCACTTCCGCCCCCGCAGCCGTGAGTTGCTGGCAGAGCACATCGTGTTGAGCCTGGGCCGTCTCGAAATCAGGGGCGTGGCGGAAGCCGAGATCACGCCAGCGGGCGGCCTTCTCCGGTCTGTCCCATCCGGCACTGCGGGGCGAACAGACCAGCACACGCTCCAAAGCGGTGACCATAGAGTGGCCGTTGCAATGCGATTTGGCTAGAGTTTCTGCCATCTGCCCTCAACTTCTGAACCCGGCGAGTTAGTTACGAATCTATAAGGGCATTATGGCAAAAGCAATGTGGGAAGGCGCGGTGCTCGCCGAAAGCAATGCAACGGTCGAGGTAGAAGGCAATCAATATTTTCCACCCGATGCAATTCGCCAGCAATATTTCAAGCCCAGCGAGGCGCACACCGTCTGTCCGTGGAAGGGCACGGCGAGTTACTACGATGTGGAAGTGAACGGCAAACGTAATCCAGGCGCAGCCTGGTACTATCCCGAGCCCAAGGATGCAGCCCGGCAGATCAAGAATTATGTGGCCTTTTGGAAGGGTGTGAAGGTGGAAAAGTAGGCCTTCTAGAACTCCACGTGGGCCCGGAAGGATGGCACCAGCACCGGCCCGCGGTCGCGGTTGTATCCCGGATTGTTGATGTGTTGCAGGCCGGGCGCAAAGTAGATGCCGCGCCACGCGTGAACCGTATAGTACGCCTCCACAATATTCTCGCGGCCGTAATTCAGGCCGCCATCGCCGAGCAAGAAGCCCAGTCCTCCATCGGCGAGGTAGGTTTGGTGATCTTTGCAGATTGCGTTCGAGATGAAGTCAATGCCGGCCCGGTCTTGTTTGCGACGCCACCACGCACCTTGTGCTCCCACGCCTTCTACGAAGGTTTGATCGACTTCCGTATAGGCGAACGACTCGGTCTTGCCATTGTCCCAACCGAATCGCGCGAATGCGGTCAGGTAACGGGTGAGGTTCTGCTCGAGGTTCACGCCCAATCCGAATTTGCGGGTTACGTGCCAGGGATGGTAAGTGATTTCCGGGACCGGCGTAAGGCCAGCTTCAAAATCGGCAATGGCATCGCGATAGATACCCATATTGGCGTAGTTCGTGTAGGCCAAAAGCCGGACGACGCCAGCCTTCTTCGGAAACAATCCGCGGCGCAGTTCGTACTCATAAGTCTCGGCATGTACCTGCCACGGCTTCCAAACAAGGTCGATACCGTTCGCAACCTTCGGCATTAAGGCTTCGGCGAAACGGAATCCCCAATTGCGGTCTTCGTAATCGGCCGTAACGCCGACCGTATAGCCACGCGTGTCGGCGGCGTAATCCCAGGCGCCGTTGTTATCGCTGGTCCAGTTAATGAATTGAAAATGCGTGTCGGAACCGACCGAGTTCACATCGAAGAAATCCGGCATGCTAAATTTGCCGAAGCGAAGCTCGATCCGGCGGCGCGGAAGCTCTTCAAAGAGCGAAAGAAAGTTGCGATCGTTTTCGACTTTGTCTTTGCTCAGCGCAAAAACCTTGTGGATCATGGCTCGGCCCAGATATGGCGCCTTGCTGAGCAAAGGATTGCGCACGATGTCGAGATCGGTATTACCGGCGAGCCCAAATCCCAGGGTAAGCGCGTTTCCGCCCGCCTCTTCGATATCCACAAGAACTTCGGCGGAGTTGTTGAGCCGAACCCCGGTGTAGAGTGTCAGCACGCGCGACGTGGCTTTTTCGTAATCCGGGCTCAAACTATGCGGCCCGCTATAGGCCGCAGAAAAAGGGGGATGAGTTTGGAAAATAAAATTAGCCTGCCCGGAGAGCCAAAACCGATTGTCCTTAAAATGTGGAAACATCGTCTCGACGGATTCGTCGGACACGGGATCCAGCGGGCCAGCAGGATCGGCTTGCGTGGCGCCAGACTTGGCGGCAGAGGGCGCGTCGGGTTGCTGCCCAGACGCCGGAAAGGCGCAGATGATCGCCATGATCGCCAACCAGGCCGGGAAGGAGAAAGCGCACATCGTAGGGATGCCCGGTCGTGCGGCTTTTCTGCAGCCGAACGGAAGCGAAGTCGCACTCCGGTTAATATTGCCGAATTTCAATTTCACAATCACGCTGCAGGGGAAAGTGCCGACCGGGCCAGGTACCTGATGTCACCCCAATTGTGACATTCATCGCGTTCCAAACCAATTAATCTTAATTTATCATGATGCGTTAACCACAGTTAATCCATTCCCGCTTCGCACGCACAAGCCATCTAGCTTCGGAATGTTATACGGCCCGTCAAGCGTACGTAGCATTTATTAAACGAATGTTAAAGGCCGGGGAGTGCCGCCTCGAACGAAAGCTGTACCGAGTTCATCCCTCTTGCAAACGTTGGGCCATTGCCTTCTGGACTTCGTGCCAGCTTTTGTTATAGCATACCCCCCTAGGGTAGTGGCAAGCTGAAACAGCGGAGAAGAAGAAAAATGCAGGATAAGATTCCGGTAAATTCAAAAGAAAAACAGAAGCTGTTGTTTCGCATCAAGCGGATCCGCGGCCAGTTTGCCGCCGTGGAGAGAGCACTCACCGCGGGCGATGAATGCGCCGACATCCTCATGCTGCTGGCTGCAATTCGTGGCGGC
Organism: uncultured Acidobacteriaceae bacterium; assembly: GCA_963710965.1. GTDB lineage: Bacteria > Acidobacteriota > Terriglobia > Terriglobales > Acidobacteriaceae > Sulfotelmatobacter. The sequence goes on from CAVQCP010000051.1 coordinate 241,990, forward strand.
GTCAACGGGTTGATGGCCGAAATTCTGGAAGATCATATCCGCCTGCATATGATGAATCCGGAGCGCGAAATGGAATTCCCCGAAGAATTGGGGGAAGATCTGATTGGGTTGGTGCGGGCGTATTTGAAGTAACCGGGGCGCGAGCCAGCCAAAAATAAGTAAGGACAGCTCGGAGCCCCCGAAGCTGTCCTTGGAACCCTCCCGGTTAGAAGGGCAACGTGATGAGACTAAGGTAGCGCGAACATGTTGCAAGATGATGGCAAGAAAGTAAATATCTGATGAATTTGTCGGCGACCGCACTGCTATAGTAGTCAGTGCTATTTTGAGGTCGAGATCTTTGTGCGGGAGCCAGGAATGCCTTCCACCACAGTCCGAAAAATTGAGCAGTCCCGCCGTTTGCAGCTGCGCGCGGAAAGCATGATTCCCGGCGGAGTGAATTCGCCGGTGCGCGCGTTTGGCTCGGTCGGCGGCGATCCGCCATTCATCGTGCGCGGCAAAGGCTCGCACCTTTGGGATGCCGATGAAAATGAATACATCGACTACGTGGGATCGTGGGGGCCGATGATTCTGGGTCATGCCGCGCCCAACGTGCTCGACGCTATCGTGAGCGCAGCCTGCAACGGCACGAGTTTTGGAGCGTCCACCCCGGCGGAGGCCGATCTGGCGGAACTTGTCCTGGCCGCCTTTCCATCGATGCAGAAGATTCGATTCGTCAGTTCTGGCACCGAAGCCACGATGTCGGCGATTCGCCTCGCGCGCGCCTACACAAAACGCAAGTACATTGTGAAATTTGAAGGCTGTTACCATGGGCACTCTGATTTCCTTCTGGTCAAGGCGGGGTCGGGCGTGGCCACGCTGGGAATCCCAGGGTCGGCGGGAGTCCCCGAGGAGTTCACCCAATTCACCCTGGCTCTTCCCTTTAACAACATTGGCGCGGTCGAACATGCGTTCCAGAAATTCAAGCATCAGATCGCCTGTGTGATCGTCGAGCCGATCGTGGGAAACATGGGATGCGTTCCCGCGGCGGACGACTATCTTGTCGCCTTGCGCCTGATCACCGAACGCGAAAAATCGGTGCTGATTTTTGATGAAGTGATGACCGGATTTCGCGTGGCCTTCGGCGGAGCGCAGGAACTCTACAATATCCGCCCCGACCTGACCACTTTGGGCAAAATCATTGGCGGCGGTTTGCCCGTGGGTGCGTATGGAGGGTTGAACGACATCATGAACCTGGTGGCGCCGCTCGGTCCCATGTACCAGGCGGGAACCCTGTCGGGCAATCCGCTCGCCATGGCGGCGGGATGTGCGATGGTGAAGCATCTGCGGGACCACCAGCAGGAAATTTATCCCAGCCTCGATAAGTTAAGTGGAAAATTGGTGGAGGGAGTTGCGACCGCTGCCCAGGATGCGGGCGTGGCGCTCTGCTACAACCGTGTGGGTTCGATGTTTACCTGGTTCTTTACCACAGGTCCGGTAACGGACTGGGATTCGGCATCGAAATCCGACACTGCGGCATTCGGCAAATTCTTTCGCGCCATGCTCGACAACGGAGTCTACCTGCCGCCATCGCAATATGAGGCCGCATTCTTAGGTGCGACTCACACCGAAGAAGATATTCAGCAGACGATCGCGGCGGCGAGGCTGGCGTTTGCCGCAGTCAAGCAATCGTAAGAACGCCTGCGGTGTTCTGGAAACCAAGCGCTCAATATTCCGGTGTACAATTCTTGCCTTAAACGAGACTCCATCATGAGATCGCTTTTCTCCGCGTTCGTCACTGCCTGTCTTCTCATCACCGGCTCTTTCGCGCAACAGACTGCTTCCCCAAAGTCGCAAAATCAAAAAAAGCAGCCGGCCACGCCAACCTCCACCGAGTCCGCTACGAGCCCGTCGAAGCCTGAAGCGCCCGAGCAAAGGCCCTCCGCACCGCCCGCTTCGTCCGATAAAGAAAAAGACAAAGACGAACACTTCGACATGACCGAGGCTGCTCCGGTGGAGACGCATCATCAGATCACCATCGAGGGAAAGCTGCTGAAGTACACCGCCAGCACCGGACGTTTTCCCATCAAACGCGACGACGGCAAAATTGAAGCCGAGATGTTTTATGTCGCCTACACGCTCGATGGCCAGGACGCCGCCAAGCGCCCCCTAACCTTCGCCTTCAACGGTGGCCCCGGCTCCGCTTCGATCTGGTTGCACATGGGAGCCCTCGGTCCCAAGCGCGTGGTGCTGCAGTCCGATGGATTCATGCCGCCCGCGCCTTATCGTATGGAGGACAATCCCTACACTCTGCTCGATAAAAGCGATCTGGTGCTGATCGACGCCATTGGCACGGGGTTCAGCCGCGCCGCCGATTCCGAGACCATGAAGAAGTTCTGGGGCGTGAAAGGGGACATCGAAGCTTTCAGCGAATTCATTCGCCTCTACATCACGCGCAACGAACGCTGGGCTTCGCCGCTCTTCATTCTTGGCGAAAGCTACGGCACCACCCGCGCCGCCGGAATTGCCGGATACCTGGCCGATCGCGGCATCTCTTTTAACGGCATCACCCTGCTTTCCAGCGTGTTGAATTTCGAAACTCTCGAAGAGACCAACACCAACGATCAGCCTTACATTTTTCTGGTCCCATCGTTCACCATGATCGCGGGCTATCATCACAAACTTGCGCCCGATCTTGCGCAGGATATGAACCGTGCTCGCCAGGAAGCGGAACGATGGGCCGCCAACGACTACGCTCTGGCACTGGCGAAGGGAGACGCGCTCACCCCGCAGGAGCACGGCAAAATCGTCGAGCAACTCGCGCACTACACTGGACTAACCAAGGAAATCGTCGACGAAGCCAACCTGCGCATTAATGTTTCCAAGTTCACGCACTATTTGCTGATCGATCAGAAACTGCGCGTCGGACGCCTCGATGGCCGTTACACTGGCCCCGATCCCAACGGCCTGCTCGACACCCCGTTTTACGATCCCACCGGCTCTGCGACGCAGCCCCCCTTTACATCCGTATTCAATAACTATGTGCGCTCCGAACTAGGATACAAAACCGACATGCCCTATCATGTGATGGCGCCGAATGCCGGCTTCGGGAAATGGGATTGGGGATCGGCGATTCAAGGGTTCCCGGACACGGCTTCCGCCATGCGCCAGGCTATCGTGAAAAATCCCTATCTGAAAATTCTGGTGATGGAAGGTTATTACGACCTGGCCACGCCGTATTTCGCGGCGAATTACGCCATCGATCACCTTAACCTGCCGCAGAAGTATCGCGACAACATTTCTTATACGACTTACGATGCCGGACACATGATTTATCTTCCGCTGGAAGGCCTGAAGAAGATGAAGGCGGATCAGGCTAGTTTCATGGCGAAGGCCGGAGCACCGTAGTCGATATTCGACGGAGAAGTAATCACTCCGCGATCTCAGCGGCAGTTCTCAGCGCCCTTTCGCGGTCAGGAGCTCTTAGGAATGTCCGGTGAACCCTTTAATGCCTCATCGGCCATCGCACGAAGAGGACGCAAGGGGTGATCTTGAGGAACTCGCTGTTCGGGGCTGACATAGCTGAACGCATCCAATTGTTGCTCATCTTTTCCGCGCATACCCTCTTCTTATCAGGTTGTGTTGTGGAAACAAGAGAGTTTTCTGGTACATGCGTTGGTGTTCTCGAAACCATGACTCGGAAGGGTGCGACAGCCGGTTCATCGACAGTAAAATGGGGCAGATGCCAAAGGACCTGATCTACCAGCAGCCCCCAGAGATGTCCCGCGAAGAACTCGAAGCCGAGTTCGCAACCGACGACCCGGAACGCATTCTGCACGCACTCATCGCGGCCTTTTACACGGAACCGCCGCAGTGGGTTGAAGAGTGGTGCTTCAAGTTTGCCACGCACCCCGGCGAATCTGCTCGGCGTGGAGCGGCGATCGTACTGGGCAACATTGCTGTTGTGCACGGCACGTGCGACTTCACGCGAGCGGTTACGACACTTGAACAGCTTCGCCAAGACCCTGCACTTAAGATGCACGCTGAGGACAGCTTAGAGTACGTCATGCACTCAGGGCGCAATCGAATCCACTAACTGCGCTTTGTATAGACGCTGTGAATCGAGTTTTTCCGCATCCTGCTAGCTCAGCCGCCGTTTGCCAACCGCCGTCACCCGCACCAATTCTCGGGAAGTTTCTTTCAGCCTTTGTGCCAGCATCAGGGCAAGCGAGAGATAGAAGCGGGAAGCCAGCCGGGGAAAGGCCTCAAAAAGCTCCCGCAGTTCACCCGCGTTGATTTCATCCGCTTCCACCTCTTCATCCTTGGCAATCACTGCCGCTGTGGCCCGGCCTCTTTCCAGAAAGCCGATCTCGCCGCAAATGTCCCCTGTACCGAGCTTCGCCACCGTAGCTGTGGAATCTGCAGCCGACAGTTCGACTGCCACCTCGCCTCGTCGAATTATGAAAATGCTATCCATTAAATCGCCCTGGCGGATAATCTCCTCGCCTAGCTTATAAGTTCTTCGCACCGCCTTGGCCGCGATCAAGGTCCAGTCGTTCGCCGTCAAATATTGCAAGCGAGTACCCGACATAGCTTTTTACGCCGCCGTAATCGTACGCACCCGGCTCTACCGGCTGTATTGATTTTTCTTCTTATCCGCGTGCCGCTCCATGCCCAGCTGAATCAGCCGGTCGATTAGATCCGGATATTCCAGCCCAGAAGCCGCCCACAGCTTAGGATACATGCTGATCGCGGTGAAGCCGGGCATCGTGTTAATTTCGTTCACGTAAATCTTCCGCGTAGCCGGATCCATCAGAAAATCCACGCGCGCCAGCCCCGCGCAGTCCACCGCTTTGAACGAGTGTACTGCCAGCTCCTGCACTTTCTTGATCTCCGCTTTCGTCAGCTTCGCCGGAATAATTAACTCGGAACCTTCATCCAAATACTTTGCGTTGTAGTCGTAGAACTCTTTGACAGGTACAATTTCACCGGGCATGGATGCCACCGGTTCATCATTCCCCAGCACCGAGCATTCGATCTCGCGCGCCTTGTTCTTATTTCCGCCCACCCCCTGCTCGATCACAATTTTGCCATCGAAGCGGGCTGCCTCTTCAATCGCCGGGCCTAGCTCCTTGCGGCTGTGCGCCTTGCTGATGCCCACGGACGATCCTAGATTCGCAGGCTTCACAAATACCGGATACTTCAACTTGCTGGCCACAAACTTCTCAACTTTCTGCGCATCTTTCTCCCAAGCCCTGCGCAGAATCGTAACGTGCTTCACGATCGGCAGTCCGGCCGCAATAAACAAGGACTTCATCACATCCTTGTCCATGCCCGCCGCCGAGCCCAGCACACCCGCGCCCACATAGGCGATGTCGGCCAATTCGAGCAAACCCTGAATGGTTCCATCCTCACCGAAGGTCCCGTGCAGCACCGGGAAAATGACATCCACATTAATCGCGCGATCGCTGGCTCGCCGCAAAAGCGTCGCATCGGTCTGGAACGGAACCAGCCCGCTCTGCCGATGCACCGGCTCCGGCGGCACCACCACCGATTCTCCCTGGGCGAGCACGGCCGCAGCCTGCGTTATTTCAGGATCGCCCGCGCGCAGGTGCCGCGGCTCAATGATCAGCTTGCCTTGAAGCAGGTTCTCGGCATCCGCCGCAGTGAGCCAGCGGCCTTCTTTGGTGATGCCAATCGGCACGACATCGTATTTTTCTTTATCGATTGCGCTGAGCACCGACGCCGCCGAGAGCAGAGAAACCTCGTGCTCGCCGCTGCGCCCCCCAAAAAGAATTCCTACTCGAAGCTTTTCCATAACCTTTCACGCACTACCTGATCGAGATTACTTCTCCAAGAATTCTAGAACCGCCTGATTGAATTCTGCGGCCTTTTCGAGCTGTGGCACGTGCCCGCATCGATCAAACGTCACCAGCCTCGAACCAGCGATGCCGTCGTGCAGCTTGTCACCGTAAACCGGAGGAAGCAGTTCGTCGTCGTGCCCCCAGACAATCAGCGTGGGGGCGTGGATGGTGCTCAGCTTCGCGTCCTCAAACTGCTTTCCCGCCAGGATCCCGGCCAGCGTGGTTTGTATGGTGTAGCCGTCGTTGTGCCGCATGTGGTCGGCAAAGATTCTTTGCACCGAGGCATCAGTTACGAATGCTTTGTTATAAAAAATCGCTTCCAGCATTTTGCGGGTTGCGGCCAGCGACGCCGGATTCAGATCAATGGCAAGCGGAGGCGCTAGGAACGAAAGTCCTGCCGAGTCGACCAGAACCAACCTGTCGACCATCTCGGGATGTTGCGTGGCAAAATCCAGCGCGACCCACCCGCCCATCGAGTTGCCGATAAGACTCGCCTTCGTAATGTTTTGCGACTGCATGAAGCCATAAAGAAAATCGCTGAAGGTCGCGATCCGATACTCCAGGAGAGGCTTGTCGGAGTGCCCGAACCCAATTTGATCGATGGCGTAAACGTGATACTTCGCCGCCACCGCTCCAAAATTGCCCAGCCATATTTCTTTGACGGCGCCCAGGCCATGCAGCAAAATGACGGTCGGTCCCTGCCCCGCCTCGAAGTAAATCATGTTCTGGCCGAAAACGGACGTTACTTTATCTTCCGGCAGACCGGCTTGCGATTGTGCAAAAGTGGCCAGCGCAAGCAAAATCGCAGCCAGCAGTACAGGGCGAAATCGAGTATTCATCTTCTGCCTCCGCGTCCATCCTACAAAATCTTTTTTCCAAACGCCGAGAGCGCTAATTCCACCGCCAAATCGGCCGTCTGATTGTGTTCATCGATTACCGGATTCACTTCCACGATTTCGAAACTCAGCATCCGCCCGTGGTCGGCAATAATCTCCATCGCAAGATGCGCTTCGCGATACGTCGCCCCGCCGCGCACTGGAGTGCCGACGCCGGGTGCATCCTCGGGATCGATCCAATCCATGTCGAGCGAGATGTGATAACCCGCGGTACCGCGTCCTGCCATACGCAGCGCTTCTTCCATCACCGTGCGCATGCCACGCTCATCGATATCGCGCATGGTAAAAACCCCAATGCCGGCGCGTCGTACATTTTCCTTTTCAATCGCATCGATGTCGCGAACCCCCACCAGTACGCAATTTTCAGGCTTCACTTTAGGAGAAAATTCAAAAATGTTCGCCAGCTCCGGTGGACCAATCCCCATCAGCGCGGCCAGCGGCATCCCATGCACATTGCCGCTCGGCGAAGTCTCCGGCGTATTGATGTCCGTGTGCGCGTCGATCCAGATCAGCCCGACACGCTGACTCTGCCGCCGGTAATATTCCGCAACTCCCGCAACCGTGCCCGCCGCCATCGAGTGATCGCCGCCCAGCGATATCGGAATCTTCCCCGCTTCTAGTGTTTTCAGGACAAGGTCCGCGTGCTTGGTGCAAGTGGCCGTAATTTCCTTCAAATACTTGGCGTGCGTGTCGCCCTCTTTTTTCTGCTCCGGAATGGCGACCGCCACGTTGCCGCCATCTTCCACTTCATGTCCCAAGGCTTCGAGCCGCGCCTCAAGCCCAGCCACACGCACCGCCGAGGGACCCATGTCTACGCCGCGCCGCGACTGTCCCAAATCTAGAGGCACGCCGATCACCCGAATCTTTTTAGGAGCAATGTTAGTGGTGTTTATCGTTGTCATAAGGATTGAGTAGTGTAATTTGGCAATTTAGTAATTGAAAACCCAACCCACAGCACCTCTTAAATTACCCAATTACAAATTACCCAATTGCCAAAATTCTCACGGGTACAATCGGTGCAGCATCCGCGGAAACGGAATGGTCTCCCGTACATGCTCCAGTCCGCAGATCCACGCCACAGCGCGCTCAATCCCCATACCAAAACCGCCGTGCGGCACGCTGCCGTACTTGCGCAGGTCGAGATACCACTGGAAGGCCTCTTCCGGCAATCCGTGCTCACGGATGCGCTGCACCAGCAATTCGTAGGAGGCCATACGCTGCGAGCCGCCGATAATTTCGCCATAGCCTTCCGGCGCCAGCACGTCCACACACAACGCCAACTCCGGGCGCTGCGGATCGGGTTCCATATAAAAAGCCTTCACCTTCGCCGGATAGCGATGCACCATCACTGGCTTGTCAAACTGCGCTGACAAATAAGTCTCATCGGGAGATCCCAAATCCCCTCCCCACTCGAACTTAGCCTCCAACGCGCCTTTGGCATACCCTTCCTGAAGATTTTTTACTGCATCGTCATAACTAATTCGCGGAAAGGGCGGCACAATCTTTTCGAGTTTCGAAATATCGCGCCCGATCCCTTGCAGGTCCGCCTGCCGCCGCTCCAGGCACCGCTTCACTACAAAACTGATCAGGCCCTCGGCCAAATCCATCAGATCGTCGAGCTGGCCATAAGCAATCTCCGGCTCGACCATCCAAAATTCGGTGAGGTGCCGCCGCGTCTTCGATTTCTCCGCGCGAAATGTCGGGCCGAACGAATACACTTTGCCCAGAGCCATCGCCGTCGCTTCGATGTAGAGCTGGCCCGATTGCGTCAGGTATGCTTGCTCCTCAAAATAATCGACAGGGAAAAGCGTGCTCGTGCCTTCGCAAGCCGCGGGAGTCAGAATCGGTGGATCGGTCAGCGTGAAGCCGCGCTCATCAAAAAAATCGCGCACAGCCTTCACGATTTCCGCGCGCACCCGCAGAATCGACGCCTGCCGCTGCGAGCGAACCCACAGATGCCGGTGCTCCATCAGGAACTCGGTGCCGTGCTCTTTCGGCGTGATCGGATACGGATCGCTCTCCGGCACTCGCTGCACCACCTGTACATTCACCACGTCAAGCTCGTATCCGCCGGGGGCGCGCTTATCGGCGCGAACCTTCCCCTCGACGATCACACTCGATTCCTGGGTCAGCGTTTTGATGGCCTCGAACACTTCGGGCGTGACCGCATTCTTCGGCACCACACCCTGAATCACGCCCGAGCCGTCGCGAAACTGCGGAAACAGCAGTTTCCCGCTCTCCCGCAAGTTATATAGCCAGCCGCGAAGCGTCACCGGCTGGCCTTCGTGTTTTCCAATTTCGGCGATCGTAGTAATGGGAGAAGACATAAGAAGTTTGTAAATTCAGTAATTCAGAAATTTAGTAATCTGAAAACACAACACAGTCAGACCTGGTCAGATTCCTTCCAGCATCTCGAACGTAGCTTTGACTTTCTCCAGCGGATTCACATTCTCATCCTCCGCCACTTCCAACATCAAAGCCGGCGTCTGGGGCGCTGAGCGCAATAACTCCATCGCCTCCCGCCAGGCAATTTTTCCCTGTCCTGGCCACAAATGGGTGTCCTGCACGCCGTCATTGTCGTGAACGTGGGTCGAGCAAACGTACTTCCGCAAAATTTCAAAAGACTCCGCCACCGAATTCATCATGTTGGCGTGTCCGAGATCGAAACAGATTCCGACGTCGTCAAAATGTGCGGTATGGATCATCTCCAACAATCGTTCTGGAGTAGAAAGTTCGTTCGGAATATTCTCCAACAAAATTCGCACCCCCAGCGGTTTGGCAAACGCTCGCAGGTGCTCGATCGAAGTCATCGCCGATTCCATTTTCTTCTCGCTGAAGCTCTCGTTGGGCACGCCCAGGTGCTGGATTAGAAAACGAAATGGAATCTGTTCGGCAATTTCGAGCGCGCGCTTCACCTCGTCCATGGCTTCCACCAGCCCGGCTCGATCGGTAGAGGCGACGTTTATCGGAGGGGCGCCGGCCCGCCCCCACTCGTAATCGGAGTAGAGCGGAGAGTGCACCGAGTTCAGCGGAATGCCGCTACCGCGAAACCACTCCGCAATTTCCTTCACGTGCGACTTGCGGTTGGCGTAATCGAAGTGCTGCCGCGCCGCAAATATCTCGATCGCCTGAACGCCATTGCGCGTCAGCCCGTCCAGAATCCCTGGATGCAGCCGCTCGCGTACGTATAAATAGGTTGATACCGCTTTCAACATGCCCTGGATCCCTTGTCACGAATTGCTGATTCTGATTTCTAATCGCTGATTACCAAATTTCGCTGCGATCGATTCCCCATCGGCAATCAACCATCATCGATCAATCATCCTAGTATCCTACTGCCTTGCCACCGTTTCGATAGTCGCTGGCTCCCAGCCGGTCGCCGCTTTTCGGATCAACTGCGATGCATTCCGCGTCGCTCCAATAGGGCGAAACCATTTCCTCATCGTTCAGTCCCATCTCCACGTGGTATCCCATCTTCTCCAAAAACTGCACCGTGTCCGGCGAGAACCATTGTTCCACATGCAACACGTCGGGCATCCACTGATTATGGAAGCGCGGAGCGTTCACCGCCTCCTGAATGTTCATTCCGTAATCCACGACGCCCATCAACACATTTGCCACCGTGGTGATGATCTTCGAACTGCCCGGCGAACCCAGCACCATCACCGTCTTCCCATCCTTCACTACGATCGTCGGAGTCATCGACGAGAGCGGCCGCTTCCCGGGCGCAATCGCATTCGCCGTACCCTGAATCAGTCCATCAGAATTCGGCACGCCCGGCTTGGCCGTGAAATCATCCATCTCGTCATTCATCAAAAATCCCAGCCCGTTCGCCGTCACGCGCGATCCGAACCAACCATTCAGCGTCGTGGTCACTGCAACTGCGTTTCCCTCGGCATCCACCACAGAATAATGAGTCGTATGTGGCGCTTCGTGATCCGCCATCGCGGCCCCAGGCGCAGCCGCGTATTGTTCCAACTCGCTGAAAACCGCAGGACGCTTCAGTTCGCTGCTCGGCGTGGCGCGCGCAACCTCAATCGAATCTCTCCAGGCCGCGGCATATTTCTTGTCAATGAGCTGCGACACCGGAATCTTCGCAAAATCCGGATCGCCCATAAATTCGGCTCGATCGAAAAACGCCCGCCGGAAAGCCTCGATGGTGAAATGAATCGACTTTGCCGACCGGTCCTCCATTTTGGCCAGATCGTATCCCTCAAGGATATTCAGCGACTCGATTAGAACCGTTCCTCCGGAGGAAGGCGGCGGTGCGCTGATGATCTCATATCCGCGATAAGTCCCGCGAACCGGCTCGCGCTCTTTCACTTCATAATGCGCTAAATCGTCAGCGGTGATTAGCCCTCCGCCCTTCTGCATGGCAGCCGCCAGTTCTCGCGCCAGGGCTCCGTGATAAAAATCGTTCGGCTTGGCGGCGATCCGCTCCAAAGTCCGCGCCAGGTCAGGCTGGCGGAAGGTTTCGCCCGGCTGGTAGTAATTTCCATCCCGCTGAAAAATTCGGCGCGACTCGGGATAATCGCCCAAATGACGATCGTACTGAAGCTCGTGCGCCTCTCCCCACGTCAACGCGAACCCTTCGCGCGCCAGCCGGATCGCAGGTGCCATCACTCGCTTCAGCCCTAGCTTGCCATACTTCTGCTCGGCATAAACCATGCCCGCCACCGAACCCGGGACGCCAATCGCCTTGTATCCAAACTCGGTCGCGCCCGGAATAACCTTGCCCTGCGCGTCCAGATACATATTCGCCGTGGCCGCCGCCGGAGCCTTTTCGCGGTAGTCGAGAAAGTGCGTCTTGCCGTCGGCCATCCGGATCAGCATGAATCCGCCGCCGCCCAGATTTCCCGCCGGGGGGTGCACCACTGCCAGCGCGAATCCCGTAGCTACCGCTGCGTCTATGGCATTGCCGCCAGCTTGCATCATCTCCACTCCGGCGCGCGAAGCCAACTCGTGAACGCTGACCACCATCCCGTGCCTGGCATGCTCGGGACTGACCGAAGCCGCTGCAAATTCCGGGACAAGGGCCACGCATGCCGCCATCAGCGGCCAGATCAATAATTTGTGCCGGAATCGCATGCAGGATAGAAAGCGTCAGTAAGGGCGACACTTGAGGCTAGCCGACTAAAGCAAGTCGAGTCAAATCCGGAGGGGGCTTAGTAACTGCGAAAGCAGGACGACCCGGCGAGAGGATTTTCGACAGGGCGAAGGCAAAGTGCGGCTGTCGCCACGCGGGTCTCTTACATCGACAGCTCTCCGCTATGGCGCATGATCGGATGCTGCATTTCCTGCAAGTCGTTTTTCACCATGTTGAGGCCATAGACGCAGCCTTCGAATTCGTGCGCCAGTTGAGCGAAGAGCGGAGCCACGTGCGTGTATTCGAAGTGCTCGAACTTGGAGACGATGTAGTAGCTTTCTTTGCCGGCCTTCATCCACTCGACAAAACTCTCCAGGCGTTGGCGGCGCAAGCGGAAGTGATTGATGCTTTCGGGAAACATTCCGGCGCAGAACAAGGCGTAGTCGCCGATATGTTTGCGCACTTGACGCTCGCGATCGAATGATGGAGCGCGACCGTAGACCGGGTCGGACTCGAGCAGCATTTCGCCGAGATCGGTAAGCGGGCGATCGGCTGCGTCATGAATCTTGAACAGTTGATCGGTCTCACAAAATTCGGTGAGCAGATGCGCCACGTAAGCGACCACCTGCGGATCGCGGATGCCAATTTCTTCGGCGTAATGTCGTCCAACCAATTCTTGAAACAGCTTGCACAGTGGATGCGATTCTGGAATCATTCGTCTTTGGGCCCCCTGAAGACTTTTCTTAAAGGCTTTCAATACTTGTTGCGTACTTAGTTATCTCAGTTCCATCACGAAAGCAAGTGACTTTTGCTTCTGCGACCTATCAGTTTCATTAATAATTTAGAGGTATGCAAACACTTGCAAGGTTGTGGCCGCTTTTTGTTGGCACATGCTCGTTTCGGCTGCTGATTGCTAAGGTTTGAGAGCAGATTAGAATCCCTCATGAGGGAAATCACGCAAATGCAAAGAAAAAACATCTCCAGCGGAACATCTTGGGAGCCAATCGTAGGTTACTCTCGTGCGGTGAAGATCGGACCGCATGTCCATGTATCGGGCACTACTGCCACTGCAGCCGATGGAAAAATTGTTGGCGTCGGCGACTCGTACGCGCAGGCGGTACAGACTTTGAAGAATATTGAGAGCGCGTTGCAGAAAGCTGGCGCGACCATGAAAGACGTGGTGCGGACGAGAATGTATGTCACCAACATTGCAGAGTGGGAGAAGATTGGACGAGCGCACGGGGAGTTTTTTGGCGAGATACGTCCCGCGACTTCGATGGTGCAGGTGAGCGCGCTGATCTCGCCGGAGATCGTGGTGGAGATTGAGGCCGAGGCTTACGTCGCGGCAGAGTGACGGGGCTGCTGCCGCAAGAGCCTGAGCTCGCCGAAGGGGCGAGATTCCTCCGCGACTTGCATCTGGAAGCCAGAAACTGGAAACTGTCTGCCATGTCCATCCCCCTATCCCTCACCGGCGAAGTCGCCCTCATCACCGGAGGCTCCCGCGGCATTGGAGCCGCTACCGTCCGCATGTTCGTCGCCGCCGGCGCGAAAGTGGCATTCAGCTATCACCTCGCAAGTTGTCGCGCCGAAGCTCTGGCCAAACACTGCGGCGTAGAGAACTGCCACGCCATCGCCAGCGACCTCAACGGCTCCGAATCTGCCTCTGCCCTAATTGCCTCCACAGTCGCGCATTTCGGACGCCTCGACATCCTCGTCGCCAACCACGGCGTCTGGCCCGCCGAAGATGTGTCGGTGGAGAAAATGTCCGACGAGCAATGGGACTCCACGCTTTCCGTCAACCTCAACGCCGTTTTCGGCCTGGCCAAATACGCCGTCGCCCAAATGAAATCGCAGCCCCGCACCCATGTCACCACCGGACACATCGTCCTCATCAGTTCCACTAGCGGCCAGCGCGGCGAGGCCTTCCATTGCGATTATTCCGCCAGCAAAGGGGCGATCATCAGCCTCACCAAAAGCCTGGCCGCCGAACTCGCCCCCTCAGGAATCTACGTAAACTGTGTAGCCCCCGGCTGGGTCGATACCGATATGTCTCGGCCCGCGCTGAACGATTCCAAGACCGGTGACAAGATTCGCAGCACCATCCCGCTAGGCCGCGTAGGCAAGCCCGAAGAAATCGCCGCCCCCGTCTTATTCCTCTGCACCGAACACGCTGGCTTCATTACCGGAGAAATCTTCAACGTAAACGGCGGCGCCGTCCTCGTCGGTTAGCCTGCCCGCATCCAACCTCCAAAGCAGCTACAATTCCTCATAGGGCATCTCACTAACGGCTGAATGAAATCTTTTCTATTTTTCGCGATCGCAGCGGCTGCGCTCTACCAAGGGATCCCCGCCGCAGCTCAAGCGCTCGTTCCGTCCCCACCCCCGCCGGCGCATTCTCCCGCCGATCCAATCCCCGCCGCCGCCAAGGCTGAACCTCCAAAAAATGGAAGGAATGACGACGAAAACGCCCGCCAGGCCCGCGCTTTACTCGAACAGGCCATCCTGGCCCTCGGCGGCGACGCCTATCTGAACATCCACGACATCGAGCAAGAGGGACGCACCTACAGCTTCTACCACGGTCGCCCCACCAGCACCGGCACGCTCTTCTGGCGCTACGTGCAATTTCCCGACAAAGAGCGCATCGACCTGACCAAGGAAAAGGATGTATCCGCCGTCTACTTCGGCAACAAAGGTTACGAAATCACCTACAAGGGCGCCCACGAGATCGAGAAAAAGGATCTCGATGACTACCTGCGCCGCCGCCGATTCTCCCTGGAAACCATGCTTCGCACCTGGATCAACGATTCCACCGTAGCTCTGTTTTATGAAGGGACCGCTCTCGCCGGCAATCTGGCCGCGCAGCAAGTCACGCTGATCAATGCCAAGGACGAATCCGTAAGCATTTTTCTCGATGTCGACAGCCATCTTCCACTTAAGAAGACCTATAGCTGGCGCGATCCGGTAGATAAAGAACGCAACACCGAGGAAGAAATCTACGACAACTACCGCCCGGTGCAGGGCGTGATGACCCCCTGGGGATTCACCCGCTACTTCAACGGAGACATGCAGAGCCAGCGCTTCTTGAGCGCAGTGAAATATAACCAGGGCGTCGATGAGGCGATGTTCGATCCCAATTCCGGCTACAATCCCATCAAAGCGGAAGGCAAACACCAAAAGTAACAATAGGATTCCGGTTCTCGCCGGCCTTCCCGTTTTGGACCGTAAGTGGCTGATTAGCCTAGCCTTAGACGACGATTTCGGCCGTGGCACGGACGCCGCCCGCCTCGCCCAACCACGCAGTGTGGCTTTTTTACCACATCGCGGATTGTTAACACGGCTGTAATCTGTCTGTTACCCGGTACCCATACCCAACCTTTTGACTCAAGAGCAAACAGTCCGCTCAGCCGTGGAATGCAGTGGAGTAGGCCTGCACAGCGGTGCACCAGTCTCGATGCGCATCGTGCCCGCGCCTCCCGGAACAGGAATTGTTTTTCATCGCATCGATCTTGATGGATTCGAAATCGAAGCGGTCAGTCGCAACGTGGCCCGCGTCAGCTACGCCACCAGCCTGATGAAAAAAGGCGTGCTCATCTCCACAACCGAGCACTTGCTCTCCGCCTTCGTGGGCATGGGAGTCGACAACGCCATCGTCGAACTCGACAATCTCGAACTGCCCATCCTCGATGGCAGCGCGCTTCCGTTTGTGGAACTGATTCAGAAGGCTGGACTGCGCAAGCAGCGGCGACCGCGCAAATATTTGAAAATTCTGCGCGAAGTCGAAATGCGCGAGGGCAACAAATTCATTTCGGTCTACCCCGCCCATAGTTATTCCGTTTCCTACGCGATCAACTTCCCGCACCCGCTCATCGGGAAAGAAACTTTCGAGGTCGAGCTTTCCAACGGAAGCTATGTGCGCAAGATCGCAGCCGCCCGCACCTTTGGCTCCCGCGAAGACGAAAAAGCCATGCGCAATATGGGATTGATCCGTGGCGCCTCCCGCGAAAACTGCATCGTCCTCACCCGCGACGGAGTGGAAAATGGCCCGCTGCGCTTCCCCGACGAGTTCGTCAGGCACAAGGTTCTCGATCTGGTTGGCGATTTAGCTCTGCTGGGAAAACCGATCTTGGGAAGAATCGTAGCCGACCGCGCCGGCCACGCCATGCACACCGCCCTAGTCTCCCGCATCCTCCGCGACAAAACCCTGTGGGAAGAAGTGACCCAACCGGAAGAAGAGGACCACGCTGCGCACCACTACGCCGCACAAGCTTCGGCTGGATCGTCCCTGTAGCAACCCCAGCTTATGTGGAGACAGCCGCCCTCGGCTGTCCGCCGGGCGAAGCCCGGCTCGAGGGCTGGCACTTTACTCCCTCGTCATTCCGACCGAAGCCGGAGCGCCAGCGACGGCGCAGTGGAGGAACCTGCTTCTCCGCCAGAGTACCTGCCGTTAGGGTGTGACCTCAAACACCGTGCCCTCGTCGCCAGCGCCACCGGAGTTGGTTGTGCCATAGAGATTGCCTGCCTCGTCGAGGACCACGCCGGACATAGGGAATCTCCCATTCGCACAGTCGAGGTTTTGCAGAATCGTCTCTTGCCACGGTGCTGAGGCACCCGGTGCAAGCTTGAACACAGTTCCACAGTTGTAGGTACCGCCGCTGCTGGTCGTGCCGTAAAGATTCCCCGCAGCATCGAGTGCCAGCGTCTCGTAGGCCGGATAGGTTCCGCCGGTCCGGTCGCGAAAGTGGAACAAGACTGTCTCGGTCCAGCTTCCATCTGGAGCGGGCGACAGGCGAAACACTGTGCCGCGGCCTTCAGTGCCGCCCTGGTTGGTTGTGCCGTAGAGATTGCCCGCGTCGTCGAAAACTAAGCCGCCGTACGGGTACATGCCATCCTGGCCGTCGCCGAAGCTATGAATCACCTTATAGGTCCACGTGTCGTCAGAGGAAAAGGCTAATTCGAATGCAGTGCCGCCGGCACCTCCACCCTGGGTGGTTCCATAGAGATTTCCCATCGAATCCAGGACCAACTGTCCCGACGGGTAGCTTCCGTTTTCGTTGCTGTAGAAGTTGTATAGAGTCTTGAACTTCCACGCTTGGCCGGCAGGAGGTCGCACCAGTTCGAAGATGGAGCCGCAGCCGGGTAAGCAAGAATAACCGTCCTCATAGGTTGTGCCATAAAGATTGCCGTCGGCGCCGAGGGCCAGGCCAGCAGCCGGGCCCCCGAATTCGGATCCGGAGTAACTGAGTGCAATCAGAAGCTGTTCGTCCCAGCTTCCATCCTCCTGCGGCGTCAATTCGAATGCTGTGCCACCGCCGGCGGCGGTCGTGCCGTAAAGGTTGCCCGACGCATCGAAAACCAAATTACCCATGGGCGAGGAACCGTCTACCATGCTGCTGAGGGTGTTCAGAATTTTTTCGACGTATGTGCCGTCTTTCTGGCGGACGAGTTCAAACACCACGCCGTCGTAGTCGAAGTCACCTCCATCCATCGCAGTGCCGTAAAGATTGCCGGCCTTGTCGCGAATTACGCCCGCCCACGGATTAAGACCCAAACTAGCCGAGCTTCGCGCAAAGCTGTGCAATACGGTTTCTTGCTGAGCGGCTACGTGGTTGGGGACAATAAGCAAAGTCGTGCTGAGGATCGCCAACGTCGCGATTAACAGGAGAGTTCTGTTCCGCATGGGAGTTTAGCCCTTATCGATCAGAAATACTTAGTGAAACGCAATCGCGGCCGACCTACGGCATAACTTCAAAGGCCGTGCCCCCCAACAACGAAATCATCGAGGATGCGGGCGATCCTTAGCTGCTGGCCCTTTCCCTAGAACCTCGTCATCCCATAAATAATCCCGCCGCCACCCGCCCCACCGGCGCTGGTGGTGCCGTAGGGATTGCCGAAAACATCCGTGGCCAGCGCGCCGTAGGGAGTGTAGCCGTCGACGCCATCGGCCTCGAAGCTATGCCAATCGTAGGTCGTGAAAACTCCTCCTGCGCCCTCGCCCGTGTAGTAAATCGTTCCCACCCCTGCGCCTCCGCCAATGGTTGTGCCCCTGGGATAGCCAAAGTAGCTAACGATTGGCGTTCCATAACCGGGGTAAGCGCCGTCGTCTACTCCGGAAAAATTGTGCAAGACGGACTCGGTCCAAACGCCGCCCGATTGCGTAAGGTTGTAGATGGTGCCGAAACCGTAAGTGCCACCCCGGTTGGTGGTTCCGTAATAGGTGCCAAAGTTGTCCAACGCAATTCCGGCGTAAGGCGTACAGCCGTCCGAGGTCGAGTTGCTGAAGCTGTGCAAAATGGTTTCGGTCCATGGCGCCCCGCCGGAGCCAGGAGTCAATTCGAAAACGATGCCGCAGCCGGAGGAGCCACCATTGGCGGTTGTTCCATACAAGTTGCCCGCGCTGTCGAAGGTCAGCGCGCTATAGGGATTGGCGCCGTCGGTGCCATTGTTATCGAAGTTGTGCAGGATGGTTTCGATCCAGGTGCCGCCGGTGGATGGTGACAGTTCGAAAACGATTCCCCCATCATGGCTGCCGCCGGTGGTCGCAGTGCCATAAACGTTGCCACTGGCGTCAATGGAGACGCTGTTGGTGGGATTGCCGCCGTCCAACGCGCTGCGTTTGAAGTCGTGCAGGACTTTTTCTGTATAGCCCGATCCGCTCGCCGGAGGAATGAGCTCATAGACAATGCCTGCACCGTGGGCGCCGCCCTCGAAGGTCGTTCCCCAGGCATAATAAGGTCCGGTGAAAGGGTCGGCGCTGGTGAGAGTCACTCCGCCCCAAGGAGCTGCGCCGTCTTTCGCGCCGCCGGCGAAGGAGTGAACCGGGATGGCATCGCTCCAGCGTCCCCCGTGTGCATTGTTGATTTTGAATATTGTGCCGACGTTACCGAATCCGCCCAGGGTGGTGGCGCCCCAAACCTCGCCGCCTTTGTCGAAGGTGATGCCCGCGATGGGGGCGTAGCCGATGGGGCCGGTGGTGCTGAACTCGAAATAAATATTCTCTCCGTCCTGCGCCGCCATGCTCGTGCTCAATGCAATCAACGTGAAGGTCAAGATCGCCAACGTCGCGACCGGTAGGCAAGTAGACTTTCTGGTGGCCATAAAGACGTCTCCTTAAATTCTTTTTTGAAATCCCCTGGGGTCGTTTGCTTAATTACACCTTGGCTACGGCGTAATCTCGAAAACGGTACCGGCGTTGTCACTGCCGCCATAGCCCGTCACGCCGTAAATATTTCCGTGGGTATCCAAAACCGGGTTGCCGATGGGCTCCGCGCCATCAATATCCCCGCTGGCGTAGTAGTCAAAGTTATACAGCGTAGTCTCGGCCCACGTTCCGCCCGCCTGCGGCCTCAATTCAAACACTGCGCCGTTCTGTCCGGTCCCGCCCGATGCCGCCAGACCATAAATATTGCCCGCCGCGTCCATCGCAATCCCGACCGGCAACTCGGGAGTATTACCCCCGAAGTTGTACGGAAAGGTATATAGAATCTGCTCGCTCCAGGCTCCGCCGCCGGTGGGCGTTAACTCAAACACATTTCCCGCGCCGCTGCCGCCGTTGGACGTCGCTCCATACAAATTCCCGCCGTTGAAAATCAAACCTTGACCATAGCCGCCGTCGCCGCTTGCGCCGAAGCTGTGGATCACTTGCTCAGTCCATACGCCCCCCGCAGCCGGCGACAATTCGAAGACCGTGCCTTGCCCGTAAGTGCCGCCGTATTCGGTGGTGCCGTAGAGATTGCCCTCATTGTCGAGAACTAAACCGAAGTACGGATTCGTTCCGTCCGTGCCGTTCTCCTGAAAGTTGTACAGAATCTGCTCGATCCAGTGTCCGTCTTTTTGCGTCATTTCGAAGACCGTGCCGCAGTTAATGATGAAGCACTTCTCCGAGCCGCCGTAGACAGTTGTGCCATACAAATTGCCGGCGGCATCGGCGATCACGCCGTTGGGGCGGATACCGTCTGTACCGCTCTGCCCAAAGTTGTGCAACAGTTGCTCGCTCCAGCCCCCGCCTGTCTTCGGAACCAACTCGAATACCCGGCCATCATTGAAACTACCGCCCAGCGGCGTCGTGCCATAGAGATTGCCGCCGTTGGCGAATATCACGCCGGAAACCAGGTCGGCGCCATACTTCGGGTCGTAGGGAAAGCTGTAAATCACGCTCAGCCCCCATCCCCCGCTGCCATTCGGCTTCAACTCGTAAACGGTTCCACCGTTGGCGCTGCCGCCTTCGCTGGTCGTGCCGTAAAGATTGCCGGCCTTGTCGAAAATGAGCCCCGCGCGGGGATAACCGCCGTCGTTCTTCGCGTTCGTAAAAGTGTGCAGGATTGTTTCCGTCTGCGCGGCCACCGGCGTCCCGGAAAAAAACGCGGTGAAAAGAAACGCCAACCCCAGGTTGAGTGCGAGAGAAAATCTCTTGGCAGGCATGCAAATCTCCTTGCGTTGAACTTGAGGACCCTTGAGGTCGCCGAACGTAGCCAAGTGACTAAGGCAAACCGTTTCTGTCTTTGATCGTCGATCTCTCATCTGAGGACGACCTTCACGGCGTGACTTCGTAGACGGTACCCACGGTGATGGTGCCTCCGTACTGGGTCACACCGTAAACATTTCCGTGACTGTCTACAGTCAAGTTACCCGCCGGGGACGCACCGTTGGGTGCGCCCACGAAGTTATAGAGAGTCGTCTCCGAATACGTGCCAGATTGCGGGGACAGTTCAAAGACCGCGCCATCGAGGTTGGCTCCACCTTCCACCCCGATCCCGTAGATATTACCCGCCGAGTCCATCGCAATACCGCCGGGCAGCTGGGGAGTTCCACCGCCGAAGTTGTAGGGAAAGCTATAAAGAATCTGCTCGCTCCAGGCTCCGCCGCCGGTTGGAGTTAGCCGGTAAACATTTCCGGCGAAAGTGCCGCCGTCGGCGGTTGCTCCATAGAGATTGCCGCCGTTGAAAATCAACCCGCTGGGGAAACCAGTGTCGCCAGTGGCGCCGAAGCTGTGCACAGTTCTCTCAGTCCAGCCTCCGCCCTCGGCGCGAGATAACTCGTAGACGGCACCATCCCCGTAAGTTCCGCCACCGGCGGTTGTGCCGTACAGATTGCCTTCGGTGTCGAAAACCACGCCGGAGTTGGGGTAGCTCCCGTCTGTCCCATTATTCTGAAAGTTATAGAGAATCTGCTCGACCCAATGTCCGGCTTTGAAGGCCAGTTCATAAACCACCCCGCAGCTGTCGAACTGGCAGGTTCCCATACCGCCGTAATAGGAGGTTCCGTACAGGTTGCCCAGGGAGTCGATGGTGACGCCTCCGGTTGGGTAGAAACCATCCTTGCCGTTCTGTTGGAAGTTATGCAGCACGGTTTCACTCCACGCGCCCCCCGCCTGGGGACTCAGCTCGAAGATCCGCCCGTTATTAAAATCACCGCCAATCGATGTCGTGCCGTAGACGTTGCCGGCCTTGTCGAAGGTCAACCCAGAAATCTCATCGATGTTGTACTTAGGTTTGGGCGAGAAACTATAGAGCAGGGAAAAATTCCAGCCTCCGCTGCCGTTGGGCGTCAGCTCATAGATCGTTCCGGCGTTATCGCTCCCGCCTTTGCACGTCGTGCCGTAAAGATTTCCGGCGTCGTCGAAAATGAGTCCGGCGCGCGGTGTCGCGCCGTCGGTCCTTGCGGTCGTGAAGGTGTGCAGGAGAGTCTCGGTCTGCGCGGCGGCCGGGGTCTCGGACAAAAACGCGGTGAAAAAACCCGCCAACCCCAGGGTGAGTGCGAGAGAAAATTTCTTGGCAGGCATGCAAATCTCCTTTTCAGTCGAATGGAAGCAGCTACCTTTGTCGGACGGAAAGGGTAATTGATTCGGCAAAAGGACTGCCGCGTTCAATTAGCAGAACGTAAGATTTCTCTCACGCGGGGAGGAGCCAGAATCCTAGTTCGCCCTATTTTTGGCTGTCAAGATGAAGGAATTTGCACAGTGGTTGAAGTCGCGACTCGTTCAGTCCGCCGGCTCGCAAGGTGTCTCGCCAAGGTTGCCAGACTCAGGCCGTTCTTCCAGCAATCGTTGCAACTCGGCGCGAGTTTGCATGACCAACGCTTCCGCGAATTGCCGCGCCGACCGTTGCCGTTCCGCCGACAAGTCTTTTACCCGCATATTGAGCAGCGGCATATCTTCTTCAAACCAGCGCAAAGTTTTCTGCACGCGATCGATGCGGTAGGCGGTAGGCAGCATGGCAAGATTCTCCCTATCGCACCAGAATGCCATGTTGGAATGGCGGCGCAAATTGCAAACTGAATACCTGAATACCTGCGAGATGCGCGAGGATCAGGAAAAATGCCGGCAGGTTATTGAATCGTTTCGGGCGACCCGGTTGAGGGCGAGTCCGGGGAGGCTGGAGTGGGATTCCCGATCTGCTGGTTGAGCCAGCTCTCCAGAAATTGCTGCGAACTCTCCGGCAAATTCATAAATCTCAGGCCCACATGCCCTTTGATGTCAGCCCACGCCACAACTGTCTCTAGATCCATGTTCTGTCCGGTTCCAGGCAGCGTGAACTGCACCCGCGGCGACGCGCTCTTCGGCAGCGCCTGATGCAACATCAGGGCGATGCCGCCTTCGCTGATATTCGTGCTGGTCGCCTTGATCTCTCGATCCCCCAGCACAGCTTTGACCAGCATCTTCACCGGATACCGGTAATAGCGTCGCTTCTCGCGCTCCATAAAACCCAGCGCTGCGTGAAAACAGCGGACAGCATTCACAGTTGTGACTGGCTTTTGCAGAACGAAATTCACGCCCATCCCGAAAGCTTCGTGCGTCGTCGTCTTCTTGCCGTTCAGAATGGCAAACGCCACGGAGTTTCGGTTGCTGGGCGTGGCCCGAATCCCCTGCAAAACTTCCAGCCCGCCTTTTACGTCGTCGCAGTCCACGATGATGGCATCAAATTTTTCCGCGATAAGAATTTCCGTTGCCGCCCTTGCTTCCTGGCAGATCTCCACTTCGATCGACAACTTCTCCAGCGCCGGACGTAAAACCCGCACCGTCTCGAGATCGTGGCTCAGAATTAGCGACTCCAACGTCATCCTACGATTTTAGCCTTCGTCCGAAAGCCCCTGAAAGTGACCAAAGGCCAGCGCCAGTTCATCGTTGTCGGCACAGCATCTTTACCCCAAATCGTTTTGTAAATCCGCGAGAATCCAAGACCATCCGTGACCGACGGAAGGGAGCCCCAACCCACTGCAACTTTCCACTAGAATCCAGCCCCCAAAAGCCTGAAACTATCTCCGGCCCATGCCCCACCTAGCCTACCTTTCTCTAGGGTCGAATGTCGGCGACCGCCAGGCGCAACTGTGCGCCGCCATAGCTCACCTGCCCGCAGTGGGCTGCGTCGTCGCAGTATCTTCGTTCTATGCGACCGAGCCCGTTGAGTTCACCCAACAGCCCTGGTTCCTGAACTGCGTCGTCGCCCTTGAGACCCAAAAAACTCCGCCGGAATTAATGACTGCTCTCCTCGCCATCGAACAGCAAATGGGCCGCCGCCGGCTGCAGAACAAAGGCCCAAGATCGATTGACATCGATATCCTTCTATTCAATGCGGCGATCGTCGATTCGGTGGAGTTGACCATCCCGCATCCTGCGATGCAAGACCGGCGCTTTGTGCTGGAGCCCCTGGCGGAAATTGCGCCGGAACTCGTCCACCCGCTCTTGAAGAAAACAATTCGAGAACTTCAGGATGCCTTGCCGCCGGGGCAAGAGGTTCGCCGCGTCTCAGGGCGATCAACGGGTAACGACTAATGGCCTGCTGGGCGATTCTCTGCTGGTTGCGAGTTGCCTGTCATAGACGGCATTGACTGTTTTTCTCAGGTTGGCAAGCAGAGGAGAAGGCAGCACGGGATAGTCTTCCTCAGTGGAAAACTGCTGGCCCTCCCCGTATATCCAGTTTAGGAATTCCTTCAACGCAAGGGTGCGAGCCGCGTCGGTGGATTTGTTTCGCACGTAGAGCCAGGTGAAACCGGTGACGGGATAAGAAGCCATCCCGGGGGCGTTGGTTAAAGAGGTGGAGAAACCATGTTGTTGCGGTGCTTCCACGGCGTTGCAAGCTGCGCCTATGGTCTGAACCGATGCGGAAACAAACTGACCGGCGGGGTTGAGGACTGCAGCCTGCTGGACAGCGGTGCGCACAGCATAGTGATACTCGACATAGCCGATGGATCCAACTGTGTTTTTCACCATGCCGACCATGTCGGCACTGCGTTCCGCAGACTCGCCAATGGGCCACTTCGGTGATGCGGAGACTCGAACTTGCATGCGGAACCGTAAATTCACTTTAGAGAGAAACTCCGTGAAAATATAGTTAGATCCTCGTCCGGCCGACCGGTTGATGACTTCGATGGGGAGATTCGGCAAGACAAGCTCCGGATTGAGTTTCGCGATCTGCGGCGCATTCCAGTTCCTTACCTCACCCAGGTATATTTCGGCCAGCACCTCGCCCGAAAGGCGAAGATCCTGGTGAACGTCGGGGAGGTTGTAGATGGGGACGACGGCGGCGACCGCGACCGGTAGTTCGAGTAACCCGTTATCGATTCGCTCCTTGTCTGTGAGCCGAGCCTCTCCCGCGCCAAAATCGCTCACTCCGAGAGCGACCAGACTGATCCCCTCGTCGGTGCTGGATGGAAGGTATCGCACCTGAAGTTGGCGGTTGCGCTTGTTGTATTCTTGTTCCCAGCGGGAATAGAAAACCGCTGGAGCGGTTGATCCGGAGCCCACCAGGACGAGCACATCTTGAGCAAGGCTGGGGCAACTCTGCAGCGCGAGAGCAAAAAGGAGTAGCCGCCGGCAGAGAGAACATGCACGACGATAGGAATGAGGCTGGAGCGCGGTAGCTGCCGAAATCCATTCCATATGGGCGAGTGCCATTCCGGCCGATTACTCCAGACAAGTCCCCTGGTAGAACGAGAGGTTCGCTAAGAACTATCGGCTAAACCGCGCGGGAACGTGATTTGGCTGGTGGGCAGGCTGTTTAGCAGGGGATTGCGCCTTGTCAAATGGCCGCAGCAATTGCCGATTGCCGATTGCTGATGGCCGATCGCTGATTGCCGATTAAAGAGCGTTGCGCCGAACCACCGTCAAACGCCATGGCAAGTCAATCAACAACCAGCAAGCAACCATTGATCTCGCAGGCCGCGGAAAAACTCAAACGCCCGCAGAATCGGGAAGGGCACGACGTTCAGTCGTGCCGTTAAGCCCCTCAAAACCAACCGCGCTTCAGCGCCTGCGGGCTGCTTTCGGCATCAGCCAACGAGTTTTCAGCCTGTTTAGCCGCTGAGTGTGCTTCCAGCAAGCAATTTGAGTTTTTTAGCAGCCCGCTAGGGCACGATGATGCGCCCACCCGCTTCCGACGGAGCCAGCACCGCCGACTTCTTTTCCGGAAACTGGGCGAACAGAAAATCCATAAACGCCCGCGACTTCGGGCGACCCGAAGTGCGCGCGTGCGCCAGTCGCAGCATGAATACTAGAGCCTTCAGCGTGTCGGCATCGCGCAACGTGGAATATCCCAACTGTTTCTGCTCCGCCTCGCGGAACTCCTTCATCATCTCTTCCACCCGCGCCCCGACCGCATATTGCGCGGTGCCGGTCAGCGGCTCCTCATAATGCAAGCCAGAATTTAGCAGCCGCTCGTAGCGCATGCACAAGGCCGTAAGCGCGGCGATGAGATCGCGGTCATTCAGGCCGCGATCCGCATGCGCCGCCTGGGCCAGTCCATAGGTAAGGCCCATCAGCAAGTGCTCGCGCTCGTAAGTGAATTGCTCTGAAATCTCTATCTGCGGAAACAGCGCTGCGCTGGCGAACTCCTCGGCCGAACGCGGCTTTTCGTGCTCTCTCGCCTGCCGCAGATACGGGCAGTCGCTGGGACAATCCAGCGTCACCTCGCGCTGCTCGCCGCAACATTGCGGGCAAATGCGTCCGTGAATTGCCGGACAGAAGCGTTTTTCCTTGCGAATCTCGCAGATCGCGCAACTCAATAGAAATTCTCCTCGCTATCATTATGGCATTGAAGTCCATGGACGCCGGTCGTCTTCATCGGTAACGAATTGCGGTTCGCCCCTCCCCAGAGCGGTGTTTTGGCCATTTTCGGGATACTTGGTCGCAAAAACCTTGTGAAGACGCGCTTTTTTGCGTGTTATCAGTCGGGAACCCGCGTAGAATAAGGCTGTTTTCCACAGGGGCACTGATATAACATCAATTCCCGACTGGAATTTAATTCATTTTTTTTCAAGGAGAAAACTCAATGGCAGCAGGTTTAACCAAGACGCAACTCGTCCGCTATCTGGCGGAAAAAACTGAACTCCCCAACAAGCAGGTGGCTGGCTTCCTCGAGCAACTCGCCGATGTCGCGGTAAAAGAAACCAAGAAGAACGGCGTATTCGTTGTACCCGGCCTCGGCCGGTTGGTGAAAGCGCACCGCAAGGCCCGCGTCGGACGCAATCCGCAAACCGGCGAGCCCATTCAGATCAAGGCCAAGACCGTGGTCAAATTCCGCGTCGCCAAGGCCGCTAAAGACGCCATCGCCCCCAAAAAGTAGGTTTCGGTTCAAGGTTGATGAGGAAGGCCGGCGCAGGCCGGCCTTTTTGATTCCGTTCATACGCTGCATCGTTGTCATTCCGACCGAAGCCGGAGCGACAGCGACGGCGCAGTGGAGGAACCCGCTTTGAAGTCCTCCGTCGACCGCAGCTCGACCGCTTTTTGCTTTCATCTATGCTGAATTGGATCGTAATCGGAATCGGCGATATCGCCACCCGCCGCGTCATCCCCGCCATTCAAGCCGAACCCAGAAGCCGCTTGTACGGCCTGGTTACAAGGGATGCGGCGAAGGCCGCTCCCTTTAACGCGCGCACTTGGCCCACTCTCGACGAAGCCCTCGCCGATCCTGCGATCGACGTGGTTTATGTGGCTACGCCTGTGTTTCTGCACGCGCCGCAGACTCTAGCATCGCTTCGCGCCGGCAAGCATGTGCTGTGCGAGAAGCCGATGGCCATGAACGAGGCCGAGGCACTCACCATGGTGCAGACCTCCGAAGAATGCAACCGCAAATTCGGCGTAGCCTACTATCGCCGAGCCTATCCCAAAGTCCAGCGCGCAAAACAACTATTAAACGCCGGCGCAATCGGGCGACCGTTTCTTGCCGAGCTTACTTGTCACGAGTGGCGCGAAGAGATGCCGGGCCATCGCAGTTGGCTGCTCGATCCCGCCCAAGCCGGCGGAGGACCGCTTTTCGACATTGCTTCCCACCGCATTGATGTGCTGAATTTTCTCTTCGGCCAACCCCAACGCGCCACCGGCTACATTTCCAATGCCGTGCATCGGCTCGAGGTGGAAGACAATGCCACGGTGATGATCGACTACGCGGGCGGCGTGCGCGGCATTGTCGATGTGCGCTGGCATTCGAAAGTTAAACGCGATGAATGCCGCATCCGCGGCACCGAAGGTGAAATGGAGTTGAGTCCGCTGAATGGTCCGGACCTGATCTATCCGGGCGGGCGAGAGAGTCTTCCCGTCCACGCCAACGTGCACATCCCGATGATCGAAAACTTTGTAGATGCAGTGCTGGATGATATTCCGCTGCTGGCCAGCGGAGCCGATGCCTTCTGGACCGATTGGATTACGGAGCGAGCGCGGAGCTAGCGCCGTACTCTGCTCGGCTACGCCTACGGCGAACGCGGAGCGATTCTAGTCAACGAGCCCAAACCGCCGAGCTCACTTTCAGCCGGAACATCGTACGTACACATGTGTCAGGACGCTATGTTCCGGTGGGAACATTGTATGTACAAAGCTGTCATCACACTATGTTCCGAACGGAACATTGTATGTACAAGTGTGCGGGGTGGGGTCGAGCACTGCTAAAAAGCAGGTCCCTCGAGTGCGCGTCCCTCCCCTCGGGTCTGGACGCTTCGGTCGGGATGACGAGGCTTTCGGGATGAGGGTGAGAGTCTTGTGGCGGGCTGGCCCAGCCGGTGCATTTCGCCTAGTCTACGACAAGCTGGATGCCCCACCCGTGGCCGTTTCACGGGTGGGCTGCTCTTGACCAGGAAGCGACAAGATTACGAAGGCGGCCTGAAACTCGCTTTAACCCCCAGGCCCGTCATTCGAAACATACTGCTCCAGCGACTCCAGCTCGCGGCTTAGGTCTTCGACGCGCCACTCCAGCAAGTTGCGAATGGAGCAGATGCCCAGCAGCTTGCCATGATCGTCGGCCACCGGCAGATGGCGGAAGTGGCGTTCCAACATGGTGGTGAGCGCCTCGCCTGGCCCGGTACGGCGCGTGGCCATCTCCACCGGCGTGGTCATCAACTCGCGCACCGGCGTAATCTTCGGATCGGTGCCGCTGAGTGCCATTTTACGCAGCACGTCCCGCTCGGTAAAAATTCCTGCAACCCGATATTCGGAGTCGACGATCGCGACCGCGCCAACGTGATGGTCGAGCATTTTATGGATGGCGTCGGCTACCGTGGCATCGAGTGGAACCGACGCGATTTCGCGGTCACAAAGCTCCAGCACGCTCATAAGCCCTCCTTTGGCTCTCGAACTTTAGCGAGCCCCTCCCGATCAAACCCTAAGTGGGATTGATGCATTATGCTCGCGCCGAACGAGATGTCAAGAGAAATGAACGAATAAAGGTCATCGGCAATTCCCATATAGGGCAGACGCGTCCGTCCGTCCGAGCGCAGCCAGGGTGCCTCCGGCGGTCGCTCGCATCAAGTGCTGAATCCGTGCGGTGCCGCGACAGAGGCTGCCCCACGCGTCGCAGTTTGACGGGTGGGATGGACGGTTGGCTCAGGCCTTTAAGCCCGTTGGCGTTAGCAATAAATCGCGTGCCCCGTTCCTTCGGTTTCGTCGAAGGGGCAGGCTCTTGCAAAAAGCGCAAGGATGGAGCACCCTCAGTCGGAATGGTGCATGCAAACATTATTGAAGGTGGGCCACCAACATGGGTTCTGGGGAACAACCCCACTGTGAGAACTCATACAAAGCATTGAGCGTGGTAGGGGAACGCCGAAAACCTGTGTCCGGTTGGTGTCGAAAATGAGCATGCTGAATAGAGTACTGTTGGCAGCAGGAATGAGCTGGATTTACTCAGTGACTCTGGGACTGCTATTTGCTGCCTGTGCGCCAGGTCGGCTGTTGTTCAGCACGCTTCGGCTTCCGGGCGTAGTTCCTGTCGCTCTTATCACTAGCACGATCATTGCGCTACTCATGACGCCAATTGCCGCATGGTCTGTGAGAACAGGCATGCGGAACCTGTGTCTTTACGCTCCGATTCTTTGGGTCGTACTGGCTGCCTGGATTGTTGCGGCGGTCCCGTGGAACGCAGCTTACGGCGAATATAGCGTGTTGATCTTGGGCCTTGTCGGACTGGTCTTCTTAGGGTTCATCCCTCCCACAAGTGAGTGGAAAAGCCGTGGCGGAAAAGACCGCTGACACGGTCGTAATCACCGGGGGGGCCCAGGCATACTCGAACATGGCACGGGCCGCCCGCCCATGCTTCGCCCCACCAGCACACACTTCGCCCAGGCTGACAAGATTGTTAAGGGCGAGGTTTCCGGCCCAGCAGGGATGCCGCTATGGCCCCGCCGATGCTTCCCAGGGCGACGAAAGCCAGAAGGCCGAAAATCAGAGACGTGATCAGCATGATGGTAAAGCCGTTGGGAGATCTCACGAAATCGAGAAAAGGTTGAACTTCAGGGCCGGGGTAGCGGGAGGCGGCTTGCTGAATTTTGTCCATCATCGCGCCGCGAATCTCGGATCCTTTATGAAGAAACACCACGGCCAGCAGTTCGACGATAGCGGATAAGGCGAAGAGAAATAGGCCGGTGAGGGCGCCGACACGGACGCCGGAGCCGATTGGGATTGGGAGTTGGTTGCGGCGGCGAGAGAAGGTTACGGCTAGAAATCCTCCCACTAGAACGGTCACGAAGGGGTTTAGTCCCAGGAACATCAGCAGGATGGATATTCCTGCGGCTAGCGCGCAGGGCTGAAGGGCTTGGAGTGCGCCGGACGGCAAGGGATTGGCGGACTGGAGGGGATAACTTAGGCCCAAAGGATTTTCTGCCGCTGCTACAGAGCCCGGAATCGCGGCGGGAGCCGGCACGGCTGGTTCGGGCAGGATTACACGAATCTGGGGCGCGCCGCACTCCGAGCAGAAGGCTTTGCCATCTTCGCTACTGTGGCCGCATTTGTGGCAGGGGTGGTCCATCGGGAGTGGAAGCCGGGGCTAGATTGAAGGTATCGCAGGCGGAGTCAGGGGCGCAAGAATCGAGTGGTCGCGCTGCGGGCGATCCGGAGCGGACCTCGCTTCGCGCGGTGGCCGCCGAGCCGGGCTCCCTAGGCGAGTCGTTCCCCGAGCCCGGCTATCCCTACGTGTATCGATTAGATGTCACCCTGTTTGCCGTGGGCGTGGACGTAGACCAGGGCAAAGGTTGAGCCTTTCTGGCTTTCCGGAGATTCAATGGCGACGATGTGCTGGTTGTTTTGGCTTCCGACTTTCAGTTCGTTGATGGGACCTTTATTGTCGTCTTCGCATTTCAACTCCTTCGATTTGTTCGTGTCATCATCGCTATCGTTGAGATCGACACCCTTGCCGTCGTGCGTGCCGTGGCATTCGAGGACCTTGCCGTATTTCTTCAGCTTGTCGCGGTAGAACGCTAGAACTTTGGCAGGGGGATCGTCGGATTCGTATTTCACGACCACGATTTTGAAACCGAAGGCTTCGGTGAGGATTCCGAAGTTGAGCGGATCGTTGTCCTTTTCCACCTTGATGCGGGCGCCAGGATAGGCGGGGAAGCCGGCGGCTTGGGCGTCGGCGTCTTTGCCCATGTGCATGTCGCCGACAGAGCTGCGGACGTCGAAGGATTTGTCGTTGTCCTGAGCAAAGGTTACGGTGGTGAGGCAGAGGGTTGATGCCAGGATAGTCAGCAGTAGGGTTGAGCGATGCATAGTTCTCCTTGGGTTCCGCGAAGTTCTGTCGTCCCTTTCGACTGTGGGTCAGCTCGAAATCCCGAATTCTGAGCATGCCATCTGAGCATGCCCATTCCGTTTTCAAATCTCGGCGTCTTTGCCGTGAGTGCGAACGTAGACGAGCGAGAATTTCGAGCCTTTTGCGCGCGACTCGACTTCGACGATGTGCTGATCGTCTTTTCTGCCCGCTTTGAGTTCGATATTGTTGCCTTGTTCCTTGCCGCAATTGAGGTCGTTCGAGCCGGAGTCGTGCGAATCCATTTTCATGTCAAGGTTCAGACCTGAGCTGTGGCATTCAAGCACGTTGTTGCCGTACTTCTTAAGCTGGTCGCGGTAGAAGGCGAGAACCTTGGCGGGCGGGTCATCGGATTCGTACTCGAGCGCAACCACCTTGATTCCGTAACCGAACCCCGAGATGTTTACGTTGGCGCTCTTGTCGCTGCCGTCGGAATCCCTTTCGCGCAGCCGCGCACCCGGGTAGACAGCGAGCCCGGTCTCGGTCGCGTCGGCTTGCTTGTTGACATGAATGCCGCCGAAGGGCGAGTTGATATCGACCTGCTTGTCCTCGCCGTTAGCTTCTTTCTTCACGTTGACGCTGCACGCGGCCACGAGGAGTAATGCTGCTATACCGGTGGCGATGGCGGCGAGTCTTACCGAAGCCTGTGTGGCGACGCTTGCGATTGATCTAGTTCTGCGCATGATGACCTCCATCTGCGGCTTGCGCCGGCCTGTCAATTCCGAAGCCGCGTTGCGCGACGTTGGGAATGCTTACCGGGAGATGGCCGCGGATGGGGATCTCTCCAAATAAAGCTTTGACGGCGGCGGCCTCGGACACGCTCGCGTTGGAAAATGTGCACATGTAAGTCTCGATCTTGGGGAAACTCGAGGCCAGGTACGGGTTGCCCATGGCGATGACCGCTGTCTTTTCGGCGGCGCGATCGAGCACCTGCTGCAGCAGCGCGCCGGTGGCGTCGGCCATGGCGACGGTATTGCCGATTTTCCCCGCCGTCGGGATTACATAGACCGCGGCGACTACGTTTTGCGCTTGGTCCACGGCCTTGAGCACCTCATCGGACATTCCTGCCGCGATACGCGGATCGACATACAAGACGCGGGCGGCAGGGACTCGGGCGCGAAATTCGCGGTCAAAGGCGCGACCGGAATCCGTGCGCACGTCGTCGGAGAACAGAACAGCAACTGTCTGATTGTTGGTCTGCTCTGGTGTTGTATACGGAAGGCCGGGCTTGGCGGTTCCCTTGGACTTGAGAGGTAGAACCTTGCCGTTATCGCGGACCAGGGTCACGGCGGCGTCGGCGACCTGCTGGCCAGAGGCGATGTTCTGCGGTGTGCCGACTACGTCAGCGATATGGTCGATATCGACCAGGCGGGCCTCGTTCAGGCCCAGAGAAGCTTTAGCTTTCAAGATCTTGAGGACGGAGTGATCCAGGCGTGCGCGTGAGATTTCGCCGGAATGAACGGCCTGGATCATGGCTTTGTAGGAGGCGGGAAAGTCCGCGGGGATGATCAGGAGGTCGTTGCCCGCCTTGAAGGCTTCGACGGCGGCGCGTCCGATATCGTTGGCAAAAAGATGAGTAAGGCCGGCCATGTCGAGGGCGTCGGTGACGACGATGCCTTTGAAGTCCAGTTGCTTTTTCAAGAGGCGATCGACGATGGCGGGTGAGATTGTGGCGACGTGGTTGGGATCGGGATCGAGCGCGGGGACGGTGACGTGCGCGACCATGATGGAATCGACCCCGGCGGCGATGGCCTGGCGAAAGGGCGGGAGTTCGATCGAATCGAGGTGGGCGCGGTTGACGTTGACGCTGGCCACGCCAAGATGGGAGTCGGTGGCGGTGTCGCCGTGTCCCGGAAAATGTTTGGCCGTGACCAGCATCCCGCCTGCGTGCGCGCCTTTGATGTAGGCCGCAACCAGATCGCCGACCTGCTGGGGGTCTTCGCCGAAGGAGCGAGTGTTGATGATGGGATTTATGGGATTCGAGTTGACGTCGGCGTCGGGAAAGAAATTCCAGTGGATGCCGATCGCGCGGGATTCCTGGGCAGTGATGCGTCCGAAGCTCTCGGCATCTTCGAGTTTGCCATCGGCGCCGAAGGCCATGGCATGGGGAAAAACTGTGGTGCCCATAAGACGCATGGCGACGCCGCGTTCGAAATCGGCCGCAAAGAGCAGAGGAAGTTTTGAGTTCGATTGCAGGCGGTTGAGCAGTTCGGCGGCTTCGTAGGGTTCGCTGCGCAGAAGGTAGGGTCCGTCCACATGGACGGTCATAGCGAAGTTGCCCACGTGATACTTCTGCATGGCATCGAGGAGTTGGAGGTATTCGGGATTTTCGACGTTGAGAAAACTCGCGCGGCACCAGATCATGAAAACCTGGCCGACTTTCTCTTCGAGGGTCAGTTTGCGGAGAGTTTTTTCCGCCCACTTTTCGCCGGCGGGAGTGAGGTGGATAGGTCCCAGGCGTTGGTATCTAGGTTTTTCTTTGGCGGCCGCCGGGGTTGTGAGTGCGACGGCGCAAAGTAAAAAGACAAGAGTTCGGTGCATGGGGAGACGATAGCAGAAGCTGCCGGGTCTCGATCTACCCTGTGTCCCTCCGTGCCCTCCGTGGTAAAAGATTTGGGCTTTCCAACCCCAGTTTTCCAGGACCCGCTCAGAGGTGGTTGGCCTCGATGATTGCGAGTTGATCTCCCGCTTGTTGCTGAATGTTGGCATCGTCGCCGAAGCCTTGCAGCCAGTGGACTTCTGGCTCGCGCCGGAACCAGGTCAGTTGGCGCTTGGCGTAGTTGCGGTGGGCTTGCTGAGCGGATTGAATGGCTTGCTCGCGGGTGAGTTCTCCGCGAAGGAATTGAGCGGCCTGTTTGTATCCCAGGGATGACAGTGCTGTAGCGGCGCTGCCGTATTTATTGAGCAGAGTTTTTGTTTCGTCGATCAGGCCGTCTTCGAACATGTCTTGGGCGCGTTGGTTGATGCGGACATAAAGAGCTTGGCGGTCGGGATCGAGCCCGAGGCGCAGAATGCGAAAGCCCTGAAGGGAATCGCGGCCTTGCCGCCAGAGATCGGTCATCTTGTTTTTCGAGGTGAGACAGACTTCGATGGCGCGGATCAGCTTGGGAGTGTCGTTGGGGTGAATTTTTTCGGCGGCTGGCGGATCCAGACGGTGCAGGATTTTGTGCAGATGATGGGAGCCGCAGCGGGAGGCTCGTTCGCGCAGGCGCTCACGCAGTTCTTCGGAGCGCTGCGGGCCCGGAAAAAGTCCTTCGAGCAGGGCGCGGAGATAGAGTCCGGTGCCTCCGACGACGATAGGTAGGTGCTGGCGGGCTTTGATTTCGTCGAGCACTTGCCGCGCTTGGCGCGCATATTCGCCAGCGGTGATATGGCTGTTGGGCGCGATGCAATCGAGCAAGTGATGAGGGGCGCGAGCCCGTTCGGCTGCGGTGGGCTTGGCGGTTCCGATATCGAACTCGCGAACCATGGCGACGGAATCGCAGTTGACGATTTCGCCGGCGAAGCGATCGGCCAGCGCCAGCGAAAGTGCGGTTTTGCCACTCGCAGTGGGGCCGAGCACGACTACAAGCGGATGCGCTGCAACCACCGTCAGCGCCAGCTCCAGTGGATAACATGCCAATAGCGAATCAGAATCACCACGAGAATCAGGAAGGCAATAAAGAGCAGGCCGAAGGTTTCGGTGGCGTACGCCGCGTGCCGGCGGTGCTTATTGGAGGCATCGTGCTGGTTACGGGCTGGCACAAAAATATTGTACGCCCGCCTGGGCACGGATTCGATTTCGCTCGCTTCGGTCGCCGGGCGACCTGAGCATCCGTTTCCTCAGAGTATCTCGCTGTGGCTCGCTTCGCTTGCCAGACAGCCGAGGCGGCCGTCCCCCAACGTTCATACGGGTGTACACTCTTTCATTCGCTTCAGGATTTTCTACTTTCTCTTTTGGGGTTGATTCGTGAAAAAAATTGGCCTGATCTCTGCCGTCGCTGTGTCTTTTTGCGCTCTTTCGCTTCCCGTCCTTTTTGGACAGGTTGCCGGGCCGGAAAAGCTAAAGCCGCTCACGGTTGAGGCGATCTTTGCTCCGGGAGGATTGACCGGGCGTGGGCCGGAAACTCTGGAGTGGAGTCCGGATGGAACGAAGCTCACATTTGTGCAACGCGATGATGAGGGCGAACACGGCGAACTGTGGTATGTGGATGCCGCGACGGGCGAGAAAAAAGTTCTGGTCAGCGCCGCGAAGCTGGGGTCGCTCGATCCTGATGTGAACAAAGTGAAAGACGAGCGCGAGAAAGAGCGGCTCACGCGTTACCATGTCGCGGCCTACCTGTGGGCGCCGGATTCGGCGCACATCATTTTCGACTCGCAGGGACAGTTGTGGCTTTACGATCTGGGCACGAATACGGGTGTGCAGTTTACCTCGGCCCCCGATCCTGGTGTGGATCCCAAGTTTTCTCCGGACGGGAAGCACGTTTCTTATGTGCGCAAGCACAATTTGTATGTGCGTCCCGTGAGCGGAAATGCCGAGAAGCAGCTCACGAAAGACACCGGGAACGATCTGTTGAACGGGGAGATCGATTGGGTCTACGCCGAAGAGTTGAACGTACGCAGCAATTATTTCTGGTCGCCCGACAGCAAAGAAATTGTGTTTTTGCACATGGATGAGACTCGAGTGCCCACGTATCCGCTGGTGAATTTACTGCCGACGCATCCCACAGTCGACAACGAAAAGTATCCGCAAGTGGGAGACCCCAATCCGGTGGTGAAGTTGGGAGTGGTGGACGCGGACAAAGGCAAGGTGCGCTGGATCTCGCTTACCGGCGATGAAGAAACTTATATTCCGCGCTTTGGCTGGGTCCGCGATGGAGTGATCTGGGCCGAGGTCGAGAACCGTGACCAGGATAAGGCGGAGCTGTATTTCATCGATGCGAAGACAGGGAAGTCGCGCGTGGTTTTGACCGAAACTACTCCCGGCGCGTGGATCGACTTCGATCACACCGAGCCTCGCTTTCTGCATTCCGCCAATGGATTTATCTGGCCGAGCTGGCGCGATGGCAACATGCACCTTTACTTCTACAGCTTCGCTCAGCCGAACCCGATGGAAGCGGAGGCCAAGCTGGAGCGGCAACTGACGCATGGGGACTTCGAGGTGCTGGGAGTTGAGGGTGTGGATGAAGCTGCCGGCGTGGTTTATTTCGCAGCCAATAAAGATGATCCGCGGCAACAGCATATCTATTCGGTCCAGCTGGATGGAACCGGCTTTCAGCAGGTGACGCAAGGGGAGGGAATCTCCGATGCGTTATTTTCCGATGACGGCAAACATTATGAGCAGACATTCATGGGGCCTGCGACTTCGCCAAAGATAACGCTCTGTAGGGCTGGGGGCGGCTGCGCGCCGGTCTGGGAGGGGCGCGACGAGATTAAAGAGTATGGCTTGCGCGCGCCCACCTATATGGAGTTCAAAGCGGCCGACGGGACGACGACGCTGTATGGGCGTTTATTGCTGCCTCCGCATGCGCCGGCCGGCGGCAAGGTTCCGCTGATCGTGAACATCTACGGCGGGCCCGCCGCGCAAACTGTGCTCAAATTTCCCCCCGACCCGTTCGATGAAATTCTCGCGCGCCAGGGCTTCGCTATTTTTTCTGTCGACAATCGCGGGACGCCGGGGCGCGATCGGAAGTTTCTGACGGCAATCCGACACGAGTTTGGAGCGGTCGAGTTGAAAGATCAATTGACCGCGCTCGATCAGCTGCTGGCAAAATATCCGCAACTCGATAAAGACCGCATCGGCATCTGGGGATGGTCGAATGGCGGCTCGATGACGCTCTATGCGATGACGCATTCGGAGCGCTTCCGCGCGGGAGTGGCGGTTGCCCCGGTTACCAATCAGATCAATTACGACACGATTTACACCGAGCGTTTAATGGGCCAGCTCAAAGAAGATCAAGCGGGCTATGCAGAATCGGATGTGATCAAAGACGCGGCGCAGCTGCACGGCGAGCTACTGCTGGTGCACGGCACCGGCGACGACAATGTCCACTTCCAGAACAGTGAGCAGATGATCGACGCGCTCATCAAGGCGGGCAAGCAATTTCGGTTGATGATTTATCCCAATAAGACGCACAGCATCGCCGGAAGCGAGGCGCGCGATCATTTGTTCAACATGATTGAGCAGCACTTTGAGCGGGAATTGAAATAAGAGTTCGACTTATCGCGGAGTTTGCTGAAAACTGCCCCGGTGAGCGCGGTGAATCACTTGCGCTTGTCGGGTTTCCGCGACGAACTGACCCGATTTTTCGTATCCTTGGGCGAGCTTTCCTTCGAACCTTCCTTCGAACTCTCTTTGCTGGATATCTCTTTCGAAGAAGACTCCTTGTCGGGGGAGCTTTCTTTCGCCGAGCTCTCCGACTTCGATTTCCCGTCCTTCTTCGAGTCGCCGCTATCGGACGAAGGCGCGTGCGACTTGTTGGCGTAGTCGGTGACGTACCAGCCCGAGCCTTTGAACTGGACCGCGGGAGCGGAGATCATCTGCTCCACTTTGCCGCCGCACTCCGGGCACTTCTTGACCATCTTGTCGGAGAATTTCTGGATTTTCTCGAAGCGGTGACCGCACTTCTCGCACTCGTATTCGTAAAGGGGCATGGGCTCCGAAATTGCAAAATGAATCTTGGCATATTGATTCTAGGGGCGGTGCTTCGGTCGCGTCAATTCGGGCGTGCGACGTTTTCCTAATATAACTGCGCAGTTGCCTCGGTTATGGGACGATTGGGGGGCGTCACGGTGGTAGACTCCGCCCATGAAGGATTCCAACTACGAATCCGCCCCGAAACAAAACCTTTCGCAAAGTTCCACCCGGACGGGTCCGGCGCTTTATCTCGTCGGCACGCCCATCGGCAACCTGGAAGACATCACGCTCCGCGCCGTGCGGGTGCTGAAAGAAGTCGACGTGATTGCCTGCGAAGACACGCGGCAGACGCAGAAGTTGCTCAATCATTACGGCATCACCACGCGCACTACCAGCTATCACGAGCACAACGAGATGACGCGCGCGGCCGAACTGGTCAAGGACCTGCAAGACGGAGCGAGCGTGGCTCTGGTAACCGATGCCGGCATGCCGGGAATTTCCGATCCTGGATTCCGTCTGATTTCGCTGGCCATTCGGCATCATGTGCCGGTGGTGCCGATTCCCGGGGCGTCGGCATTTCTGGCTGCGCTTGTAGCCAGTGGACTCCCCACCGATTCGTTTCGCTTCAGCGGCTTCCTTCCCGCGAAGCGTGGCGAACGCCAAGCCGCGCTCGAGGCGATTAGAAGTTCTCCCCGCACCCAGGTTTTCTATGAAGCTCCGCATCGGGTTGTGGAAGCACTGCTGGATGTCGTCGAGGTCTTGGGAGCAGACCGGCATGTTGTGCTTGCGCGCGAGGTCACCAAACTTCACGAAGAATTCTTGCGCGGTCGGGCGAGCGAGCTGTTAGAGATTTTGCAGGCGCGCGACGCGGTGAAAGGCGAGATCACCCTTCTCATCGGGAAGGCCGACGAGACTCTTGTGGCAGCGGACGCCCCGTCCGCCCGGATTTCTGTTCGTCAAAGAATCGACCAAATCATGGCAGAAGAGAAAATCGATGAGAAGTCGGCACTCAAGAAAGTGGCGAAAGAGCGGGGGATTTCTAAGAGTGAGGCCTACCGGGAGTGGCAGAGAAGTAAATGAAGACGGAACGAATCAGATCGACTTTATGCCGTCGCTTCGAGCGGACAGCCGAGGGCGGCCGTCCCCATCTGAGCATTCCTACTTTCCCGCCAACTCCCGCTTGACCGCTTCGCTGACTACTTTGCCATCGACGCGCATGCCTGCCGCGGTGAAGCGGGCCATCACGTTCTTCATGACCGTGCCCATATCTTTCATCGTGGGCGGCGTGGCCATCTCTGAGATCACCAGTCGCACTCCGGCGATGATTTCGTCGTCTCCCGCGGCTTTGGGCAGATAGCTTTCGATGACCAGGATCTCAGCGGCTTCTTTGTCGGCCATTTCCTGGCGTCCGCCCTTGGTGAATTGTTCGACGGAATCTTTGCGCTGTTTGATCAGCGTGTTCAGGACGGCCTGCGATTCTTTTTCGTCGAGCGGCGCCATCTTTTCGATTTTGCGGTTTTGCAGCGCGCTTTTCACCATGCGCAGCGTGGAGAGCCGCTGCTCTTCGCGCGCCTTCATGGCGGCGGTGATGTCTTGCTGGATTTGTTCGATGAGGCTCATGGTGGGATTATAGAAGGTGAGCGGTGGTTGTGAAGTCCGCTTCGGCTTTCCCGCTGTTCCCAGGAGCTGGTTCTGTGCAGTCGCCGCTCCGCCGCTATTTCAGTTCCGCTAGTTTTTGCGTGGCCAGCTGGACTGCTTCCTGCCCGGAATTTTCTTTCTTGATTTGCTCGTAGAGACGTTTGGCGTCGAGTGGCTGGTTGCTGCTCTGGTAAAGCTCAGCCAGTTCCAGTTGTGCGGTCGCTTTGCTGACTGAAGCGGTGGGATGATCGATGAGTTGCTGGAAGAGGGCTACTGCATCTTTGGTCCGGTTGCTGTTTCCGTAGATTTCGGCCAACGCCAGCTTCGCCATGGAAGCCAGTTCTTTATTGGCATGCTCTGCGACTTCTTTGAAATAGCCTTCTGCGGCTGGGTTGTCGCCGGCGCTGGTTGCGGTTACGCCCAGGAAGTAACGTGCCATATCGGCGGTGCGGGTGTGCGGATAATTGTTGACGATCGCCTGGAACTGCTTGCGCGCGGCATCGGCTCGCTCTTTCGCCGAGGCAAAGCTGGGGATATCCGGCTGGGCGGGTGTTCCTGCCGGGCGAAGCTCAGTGTCGAGGGTGCGCACCGCCTGCGATAGATCGAAGCTCGCCTTTTCATCCTGCGTGCTCAAGTAGTACCATCCGCCCCCGACGGCAGCGGCGATCACTACCACGGCAACAACTGCGATGATGAGAGTGTTCTGGTGTTCAACGCTCCAATGAGCGGTTTTCTCGGCAGCTCCAATGGTGACCCGGCTGAATGCGTCCTGTTTCAGTTGATGGCGAGTTTGTGCGCGCACGACTACCTTCCAGTCTCAGTCTGATGAGTCTCTATCGAGGACTCCGATTGGTGGGGCAAACCACTAGTCTAGCAGCCGGAAAATGACGGCGTCAAAAGGCAACTCAAGAGATTAGCCACAACGGCGCTACAAAAATGTCGACGCGGCTCGCTAGTGCTGAGCTTCTTCCAGCAAACCCTGTTCTAGTTTCTCCTGGCACTCGATGCAGTGACGCGTCCAAGGCACCGCCTCGAGACGTTTGGCGTTGATCTCTTTGCCACAGTGGATGCACTCACCGAAGCTGCCTTCGCGAATTCGCAGCAAAGCGCGCTCTACCATCTGCAGGAGTTGGCGATCGTTGTTGCTCTGGCTGAACAGAAACTCTTTGGTGTAGGAGCTGGCGGCGCGGTCGGCAATATCCTGCGCGGTATCTTCGTCGGCGGAGCGGCCGTCCGCTTGGGTGCGGGAAACCGTACGGCGCAGATCCTGCTGCCGGGTCTCAAGCCGTTTCTTGAAAGCTTCTAGCTTCTTCTTATCCATAAGTGTCACTTCAAAAGTCCTCGACGGCTCCCCTTGGAGCCGTCGGTGAGATCAGGCGAAACAACCATGATATGCGCCCAAAATAAGATGCGTCAACAGTACCGCGGGATGCGCAAAATCTGGGATTGTCTCAGTCTGCAGGTTCGCCCGCCCGCGGCGTCATCTCGAAGTCCCGCGCTTTTTAGCGGGACGAGAGACCTCGCGCGCACCGGCGTTGGGGGCGAAGAGATCCCTCTCTCCGCCCGAACAACGGCTCCGCTCGGGATGAATGCGCCGCCGGTGAAAACGATCCTTACCGTTAGAGTTTTCGCGCAACTGAGACGGAGAGCGGCAACTTCTGCGTAGGGAATTTGCCGCTGGCCGCTGACACTACGATGGAATATGTCCCCGGTTTGGCGCTGCTTGTCGCCGTCAGTTTAAGCGTGCTGGTGCCGGAGCCGGGAGCGGGCAACGTGGCCGGAGTGAACGTCGCAGACACGCCGCTCGGCAATCCTGTGATTGAGAAGCCAACCGGGGTGTCGAAGCCGCCGCTCACGGTCACCGTGAGAGTGACGCTTTTATTTGATCCGGCGGTCACCGCGAGCAAGTTGGCCGAGAGCTTCGCTTGAAACGCTGCAGGCGCCGGCGGAGTAGCGTCACCCCAGTGATTGACTAGAACCGACGCATCAATGGAGCCGAGTCCGCTGGCTTGATCGTAGCCCTGCGCAGCAGTGAAACCGGTTTGTCCGGGGACGCTGTTATTGCCGCTGACGATATCGTGGAAAACCGAAGCTCCCCCGGCGTGCTGCTTCGTGGCCAACGAGTAAAACACCGTGTCGGCGTTCCCCTGTCGCGTGGCGGCATGCTGCACCGCGAGCGCCATGATTCCTGCGAAGGCTGGCGAAGCGGCAGAGGTGCCTCCCACAACGTAGAGAGAGCCTTCCTGAAAGATCAGATAACCATCGTGCCCAGCGGCCGTGAGTGCGACATCGGGAACATCGCGCTTGCCGTCTGCGGCCACGCCCGTGCCGGCTTGCCACGAGGGCTTGGCGTAGAGCGTGCTTGCTCCGCCGCCGGTGGACCAAAGGCCTTCACCGGGTCCGCTCTCGTTCCACACCACTTCTGGAATGTAGCTTAGGGCCGAACTCTGCGTGCCCGGCGCGTTCGATGTCGACCAGTAGAGCGAGGAATGACTTTTATCGTTGAACTCCGTGCCCCCGACGCAAATACTGTAAGGCGTAGAGCAGAGCCCATTGACGGCGCGTCCATGCGTGGCCGTTGCGGCAGATGCGGAATCGCACCCGGCGGCCCCGCTATCTCCCGCGGCAACCAAGACCGTGATGCCCTGCGCCGCGGCCTGTTGCCAAAGAGCATTGAGGAAGCTGTTGCCCGAGGAACCGAGCGCGGCTTCGCACAAGCCGAAGCTCGTGCTCATGATGGCAGCAAGATTGTTATTAACGATGTATTGGGCCGAGAGATCAACCCCGTCGCTGGAATTGGTCGACTTCGAAACCACAAATTTGATGCTCGCGTTTTTGGCGACCGCTCCGGACCATTCGACATCAAGATCGGCTTCGGTCTCTTCGTTGAAACTGACTATTCCGGGATCTGCGCCGTTGACGATGATTTGAGGATTGTTGGCAGGCAGGCCGAAGAAACTGCGGAACTGGGTGATGTCTGCGAGCTTGATGTTAGAGCGGGCGACAATCGCAACCGATTGTCCGCCACCATTGATCGATTGCTGGTAGAGCGGCGTCAGGTCGTAAATGGTGGCAAAATCTTCGGGAGCGAGATAGTAAGTGCCGCCGCTGGTGAACTCGGGCGATGGTTTCAAGAGCGGCGCGTGCTGGGGCTCACTACGAAAATTGTGCAGCGATACCACACCACCGACGACTTGGGCCAGCGCGGCGGGGATCGAAGGGTCTTTCGCATTGGCGTAGCGAACTTCATCGTTGTTGATTTTGTAAATATGAATCGCAGTGCCGAATGCCGAATCGACTTGCGCCGCGGTGCCGCTGAAAATTATGGAGCGGCGGCCTGCCATGACTTCTTCCACTTGCATGCCGTGCCCGGCGAGCCAGCCCGCCACCTGGGCAACATCGGACTCGCTGGCGCCGAAGCGTTCGCCAAACTGCTCCGGCGTCAGCCACTGGTGATAGTAGGGAGACTCGGGGTCGTGTTGTGCGTCGAGCAGTTGAGCGAGAATGTCTTGCTGCTCGGAATCGGGCAGGAGCGTGAGCAGCATGTGGTCCATGGGGAAATCAGGCTGGACTGGACCGATGTCATAGTGCGCCAGCGCGAGTGGGTGGGTGTTGCCGCGGAGGGTAATCCGGTGATCGTCGTCGATGAAGCTGGTGATGCGATCTTTGGGCTCCGCGAAAGGTGCTTGTACGAACAGCGGGCTCGGCGGGTCGTCTTGCGCTTGGGCCGATCGGGAAAAATGCAGGCATAGTAAGGATAAGAGAATTGTTAGAGCGGAGCATGAAAACTTGCGACGCTGCGGGCACGCGGCAAAGGGAAACATTCGGCCTCCGAGGCGAGAAAGGGCTATTAGGCTTCATCGGCAGCGCGACGGGTGTACTTGAGGGATCAGCTACGAGTTTATGTGACGAAGGTTCACTGCTGGAGAACTTCAGGGATGGGCAGAGCAACGCGGCAGCACTGTAACTGAGGCATCTGTCCCAGACTATTCCAGGGGAGTTCCAACCCCATCTGGCAAGAAAAATCCCCGCGCCGCATAAGTCGACGGGCGGGGAAAATGCTTGACCGCAAGTGCTACGGCCGGTCCCAGTTTTGCTCGGTCTCCCAGCGGTGTTCTCTTCCGTTCCACCACTGATGATATTTGTCCCAGCAACGCTGGCGTTCGGCATTCAGATCGCGGCGGCGGCCGTCGGCCTCGCGGCTGTGGTCGCCGTGGTCATGAATCGCGCGGTCCAGGTTGGCTTCCGCTTTTTCAACGGCATGCTGACATCTAGAGCGGTCGTCGGCATGGGCGATGGGGGCGGCGACAAACCAGGAGAGCGCTGCCACCACAATTGCTGTCACTGCGGTTCTTCCAAATTTCTTGATCACGTGATTCTCCTTTTTTGCATTTGCTTTTTTCCCAGGGACATTAGTTCATTAAGACATTTCTTGGCGCTGGAGGAATTTTATGTGTCGGCCCAGGACACTTCGATACAGTGAGCACTGTAGGTTAA
Source organism: uncultured Acidobacteriaceae bacterium (assembly GCA_963710965.1). Lineage (GTDB taxonomy): Bacteria > Acidobacteriota > Terriglobia > Terriglobales > Acidobacteriaceae > Sulfotelmatobacter. Next base: position 285,561 of record CAVQCP010000051.1, read on the forward strand.
TTGATGCGCGTGCCATAAGCTTAAGACGTGGAGAAGCCGAAAATTCCGCGTTGACGCTAGTCGTTCGTCCAGAGCACGATAAGATCCACATCAGGATGAAAGCGATTAGCCCTAGCAGGATCTCCGCGCTATCCCGCTGCGATGCGCTCGTCAGAGAGGAATTGAGCATGAAAGCTTTACTGAGATGGACCTTAGCTGGGATAATTGCTGCCGCTGGAACCTCACTCGGCCGGTCTGCAGAAAGCAAAGCCGGCGAACCTTCCGCCAAAGCAAAGCTGATCGGCGCATGGCGCCTGGCTTCGATGGAAGAACCAATTGCTGACGGAAAATTGCGTCACATCACCGATCGCAAAGGTATGCTGGTCTACACGTCCGACGGACACGTCTCGGTGCAACTCATGCTTCCAGATTCCGAATCCAACCTGTCGAATGACTATGTTCAAAATGGTTACGAAGCATCCTTCGGCAGTTACGACGTAAATGAACAGGCGCACACCGTAACCCATCACGTGCAGGGCTCCGTCACCCGGGCGCTGGTGGGCAAAGACCTTCCGCGCGTTTTCCAATTTTCTGACGGACACTTAATCATTAAATCAACCCGCCCCGATGAACACTGGTCGGTTACCTGGGAACATTACTGACTAAAGGCACAGCCGAAATAGAGGAAACGATCATGAACAAAAAATCTAACTCCGCCGAAAAACTGATCGGCAACTTCTCCCCCAAGCTGGTCGAACTGACCGACCAGGTGCTCTTCGACGATATCTGGGAGCGCAAGGAATTATCCAAGCGCGACCGCAGTCTCATCACGGTGGCGGCGCTGATTGCGCTGAATCGTCCCGACCAGTTGCGCTTTCATCTCGGCAGAGCGGTAGAAAATGGAGTGCAAGAGCAGGAACTGATCGAGGCCATCACCCATCTCGCGTTTTATGCAGGTTGGCCCAGCGCCATGACCGCCATCCTGATTGCGAAAGAACTGTTTTCGAAGGATAAAACGTAGTTTCCAGAAGGAGTGCACATGCCAACTCAAACCAATGATTTGCAAGATCGCCTCTCCCAATCCAATGAAATTGAAATCACCGTCACCGGCAGAAAGTCAGGACGCGCCATTACGGTTCCTGTGTGGTTCGTATTGGAAGATCAGACCCTGTACTTGTTGCCGGTGAAGGGCTCGGATACGCAGTGGTACCAGAACGTGCTGAAGAAGCCGCTGATCAAGATCGAAGCGGGAGGCGCGCAAGCTGAATTAGAAGTTGTTCCCACCACGGATGCCCACCAGGTGAAATCTGTGGTCGAGAAATTCCGCGGCAAGTATGGCGCCGCAGACGTGAAAAAGTATTATTCAAAGTTGGACGTGGCTGTCATCGCCTCGATGAGATAACCGCAGTCATGATCGAAGCAGTAACGATTGAATTGGAGGTATGCGGCGCTCGTGAAAACTAACGGCAAAATCGTGTCTTCGTGGCGAAGAGATAAGCTGGTGAAATCAGGCCCGCCCGACACCTCGAAGCTAGCGCGCTTGCTTGCCGCCTACGCCCCGCACGACGGCATCTTTGAGCTGCCGGTTCCCGGCGTAACCGCTAGCCGCTTTTCGCGCATTAACGGAGAGTGCGTGCACGCTCTGCGCTTGCCTTCGTTGTGCATCCTCGCCCAAGGCGCGAAGAGCGTCATCGTCGGACCCGAAGTTTATGAGTACGACGCATCGCGCATGATCGTTTTCTCGGTAGCTCTGCCGGTGGCTGCGCAGGTCACGCAGGCCAGCCCTTCCGAACCCTACCTGAGTTTCAAGCTGGATCTCGACCCCCATAAAATTGCCGAACTGGTGTTGAAAGTATGGCCTCACGGCCTGCCTCCGGTGCAGGAAAGAAGTGCGGTTTATATCACTCCCGCCGAGGCCAGCATCGTCAACGCCGCCACCCGGCTGATGGAGTGCCTGAGCCAGCCCGGCGACGCCGAACTCGTCGGCCCTCTGATCGTGGATGAAATTCTGATCCGCCTGCTGCGTAGCCCGATCGGTGCCCGCGTGGCGCAAATGGGATTTGCCGAATCCAGCGTGGATCGAGTGGCGAAGGCCATTTCCTGGCTGCGCGCTAACTTCTCTCAGCCCACGAAGGTCGAAGATCTCGCCAGCCTGGTGCACATGAGTGTTTCCTCGTTCCACGAGCACTTTAAGTCGGTCACGTCTATGAGCCCGTTGCATTACCAAAAAGTGCTGCGCCTGCAAGAGGCGAGGCGTCTCATGTTGTCGGCAATGATGGACGCGGGCGCGGCCAGCCAGCACGTCGGCTATCTGAGTGCTTCCCAGTTCAGCCGCGAATACAGCCGCTTTTTTGGAAATGCGCCAACCAAGGACATCGCCAGATTGCGCCAGGATAATGCGCTTTGGGCTTGACGCTGAAAGCTGTCAGGCTGCTGAAAACTCCGATTGGGTCAGGTTTTGGGAAGGGCACGACTTCAGTCGTGCCGTTAAGTCCTTCAACGATGGCGAGCCTCGGAGATCCTCCGACAATAGATTGAAAGAGCGTATGATTTTTCGCTGGGTGGCCCTGAAAGGTGAATTCTTATGAGCAGATGGTTTTTCCCGGAAAGATTCGTTGCGATGTTTTTGTGTCTTGCCAGTTTGAGCGCGGCCGCTTTCGCGCAGGCCGTTCCCGCAGAAAAGGCAAATGAAGCTCGAATCGATGACCTTTTGCGGCAGCTTACCTTAGAAGAGAAAATGGATCTCATTCGCGGCGGCGTCGAAGATCCTTCCATCTACCAGGGGCAGGCGGGATATCTGCCCGGCGTGCCGCGGCTTCACATTCCTTCGCTCCGTTTTGCCGACGGCCCTCCCGGTTTGCTGACCCGCATTCCCGCCCAGGCCGAACCGGCCACCATGGCCGTCGCCGCCACCTTCAGCACGAAGGATGCGGAAGAGAATGGCGTGGTCATCGGGCGCGAGGCGCGCTCCCTCGGCATCGATGTCGCCCTTCAGCCCTTCATTAATATCGATCGCGACATCACCTTCTCCCGCGGTTACAACACCTTTGGCGAAGACCCCATGCTCACCGGCGCCATGGGCGCTGCCGAAATACGCGGCATTCAGTCGCAGCACGTTATGGCCCAGGCCAAGCACTACGTCGCTTACGACACCAACTCTTACAACGTCTTCGTCGATCAGCAGACTCTTCACGAGGTATACGTCGCGCCTTTTATCGACGCGGTTCATGCCGGAGTTTCTTCGATAATGTGTTCGTATAACCGGGTGAACGGTCGCTTTGCCTGCGACAATGCCGACACACTGAAAACCATTCTCAAAGGCGAACTCGGCTTCAAAGGTTTCGTTACCTCCGATTGGGGCGCCGTGCATAGCGTGCTTTTTATCAATCAAGGGTTGGACATGGAGATGCCGGGCACTCCCTCGCCTGACAGCCCATTCAAAGGAATGATCAACAGCTTCTTTCAGACTTCCGCGGCGGATAACGGTCCAACTACCAAGCCAAACGAAGCGGCCCTTGCGGGCATGCTCGGCGGCACAATTCCAGAAGAGCCAAACAAACCGCCCATGGATCTCGACGCGTTCCCCAAAGATAACGACCACAGCTCCATGCGCGATGCCCTGCGCGATGGAAAAGTCACCGAGGCGACCATCACGCAAGCGGCGCGGCGCGTCCTCTATGAAATGGATCGCTTCGGCTATCTCGATGGCAAGCAGAAGCACAATGTGACGCCCCAAGACATCGAGGCGAACGCGGCTGTGATTCGCACGACTGCGGACGATGCAGCCGTGCTCCTGAAAAATGAGCAGGGTATTCTTCCTCTGAAACCTGCCGACCTGAATTCTCTCGCGCTGATCGGACCCGGCGCTGGCCAGGTCGATGCCATCGGAACTTTTGGCGAGCGCTCAGGAGGCCTTACAGAACGCCAGATCGGACCGCTGGAAGCTTTGAAGAAAGAAGCGCAGAGCAGTAACCCACACATCACCTGGGCCGTCGATGACGATATGACGGGAGTTCCCGTCGAGCCTGCGTTGCTCTCGCATGACGGCAAACCTGGCCTGCTTCGCACCGATGCCTCCGGCCACACCAGCGTGGACCCGCAACTGAACTTCACCCACTCCAACGAAAAGTCGCTGCCCGCGAGCGGCGCGCAGACCTGGCGTGGAGTTCTGACCGTTCCCAGCGAGGGCGAATACTGGCTTTACCTTCAGGTGTTAGGAGCGCGAAGCATTCTGAAGATCGATGGCAAGGAGGTCGCCCGCACCGGCGCCGTGAAAGGCACAGTGCATGGCGATATCCAATATGCCACCCAAGACAATGCCTTCCCCACCATCGATGGACTCGACAACGTGCGCCGTTCGCTGCATCTGACGGCGGGTCAGCATCAGCTTGTGGTCGAGTCAAGCGGCGACACTTCGAACCAGCCCGAGCAAATTCGCTTGAATTGGCTCACGCCCGAGCAGCGCCAGCGTGATCATGCCGCAGCCATCGACGCCGCGAAAAACGCCCACACCGCCATCGTCTTTCTCTGGACCCGTGGCAAGCCAGTCTTCACTCTTCCCGGAAAACAAGATCGACTGGTGGAAGAGATTGCCGCCGTCAATCCCAACACGATTGTTGTATTGAACGTCAGCCAACCGGTCGCGCTGCCCTGGCTAAGCAAAGTAAAGGCCGTCCTGCAAATGTGGTGGCCGGGCGATGAAGGTGGATGGTCTACAGCCGACGTGTTGCTGGGCCATGCCAATCCCGCCGGCCGTCTTCCCTTCACCTGGGCCAAGCGGCTCGAGGATTACCCTGCCACCGATCCCGCGCACCCGGAGCGTTCGGCCGCTGGCGTCGACCATAAAACCACCTTCTCCGAAGGTGTCGACATCGGCTACCGCTGGTTCGACAAACAGAAAATTGAGCCGCTCTTTCCTTTCGGCTACGGACTTTCCTACACCACCTTCGCCTATTCGGATGCCAAAGCTTCGGCCGTGGCGCATGGCGGCGTCAACGTCTCAGTGCGCGTGAAGAATACGGGCAGCGTGAAAGGTGATGAAGTTCCGCAGCTTTATCTTGACGCGCCTTCGAACCCTCCCGCCGGAGTGCAGTTCGCGGTACGCACTCTCGCCGCATTTGACCGCGTCACTCTATCGCCGGGCGAGACCAAAGATGTAGTCCTGCACGTCCCCGCGCGCAGCTTCGAATACTGGTCAGTTGCCGATCATAAATGGGTGCGGGCCGTGAAGAAGGAAATGCACATCGGAGGTTCCTCCCGCGATCTGCCCTTGCAGATCTCCGCGCCATAAACCCGGGGACGGTTGCCCCGTCCTTGTCGCGTCTTATGGGGGCTGGCGCAGCCGGACCCTAACGCGGCACGGGATGGCGGTTGGCCGCGATTCTGTTCTAAAAAATTCGGGGGAGGAGAATTTGTCGGAGGGAGTCTGGGGGCAGACGGGACTGGCCCCTATTTCTAGGTTCTGGAAAACGGGGAACGTCCCGTGGAGTGCACCCCAAGACTGAGACAGAGATAATGGTGACAGTTCTCGAAAAGGAGAACGCATGTCACGAGAGAAAGCGAAGACGAAGGCGGGTGGCCCAGGCTTTTAATCTTGCGGGCACTAGCAACAGAGAGGGTGCCCCGTTCCTTCGCGTTTTTCGCGAAGGGGCGGGAGTCGGAAATGCCGGCGCCCAGTGGGTTTGATCACCTGTCCACAACAAAATCAAATAGCACACGCAGCATCGCCTCCCGCCCCTTCGGAGTCGAAGGGACGGGGCACCCACTGTTCCGGAACGGGAAGGGAAAACACGGAAGGCCGGGCCACCCGCCGAGTGTCTTGTCGATGACGCCTTTGGTCGCACCGTGGAGATCGACAAAAGCTCCAGCTACACGGAAATCTGGTATACACAATTAGGCAAGACCGCCTATATGAATGGCTCGACGATCAAGTACGGCTACTGGCCAGCGCCGGGAGGCGGCACGGCCGTACTGAATGGCGACATAGCGTCATTCTATTATGAGCACAAAGACTGGTTGGGCAACGCCCGCGTTTCCTCGGCGGTTCATAACCATACGGTGAGCAGCGATCAAGCCTACGCTCCGTATGGGGAGATTTACGATATGTTTGGCTCGACCTCGACCGAATACGAGATGTTTACGGGCGACCTGCAGGATGTCCTCTCCGGCATGTACAACACGCCGAATCGGGAATTGCAAGGTTCGCAGCAAGGGCGCTGGCTCTCTCCCGACCCGGCGGGGGCGGGGTGGAATCAGTATGCCTATGTGACGAACCCGCTCAATAGCACCGATCCCAGCGGCTTGTTCTGCGTTTGGGATGATGGCAGTTACGATTCCGGCGATGATCCCAAGACGGGCTCTGCCAGCGCCTGTGGAGACGCAGGCGGGAATTGGTTTGAAGGTGCCCCTCCCGATTGGGGCCTAATTGCTGATTGGAGCGACCAAGCCAACCTAGACTTCGCAGAACGATGGAGCTTGCCATCGAGCTTGACCTTGGTAATTCAGGTCAACGCCCAAATGGATCCAAGCGGCCCCGACGCAAACAACGGAACGAAACCGAACTGTCTTGGACCACGGATCGTAAAAGGAATTCAGGGGGTAATCAACGTTGGATTAGGGGAGCTGAAAACCGCGGGGGCAGCGGGAGTTGGATTGCTTGGCGTTGCCGGTGCTCCTGAGACCGGCGGTCTAAGCCTTGGCGCTACATTTGCCGCTGGCTACGGCGTAGTCAGTTCCCAAGGACAGGTGTTGAGTGGTGTTGGGCAGCTCTATTCAGCGATTTCAGGGGATTTCTCGACTGGCGGACAGATACAGCAGGTGGGAGATATTGCGTCAGGGCCGATAACTGGTGTTACTACATTGGTCGCCACTGGCAACCCGGAGACGGCGGCCACTTTTGCAAGCTTTGAGAGTGCATTTACGCTCGGTGCAGGTGCAGTAAACTCTGAAGGCGTCTCTGAAACAATTGCAAATGGAGTTGACGCAGCGCTGAGTTTAATGGGCGTTAATGAGGTAAATTGCCACTAACCAGGGTAATTATATACTTGACAGACCGCGAGAAAAGCCTTATATTTAGGGCATGGAAAGCATAAAAACACTCCAGCAAGCAATCCTTCACTTTAGCGATTCCGAGAACTGCAAAGCTCTGATGATGCAGCTTCGCTGGCCTGATGGCAAAGTGAAATGCCCGGAGTGCGGTTCCGAGAAAGTCACCTACCTTGCCAAGCCCCGCGTGTGGAAGTGCTACACCGGGCATCCGAAACCAAAGTTCTCGCTCAAGACTGGAACCGTTTTTGAGGAATCTCCGCTCGGTCTGGACAAGTGGCTTCCCGCTCTGTGGCTCGTCGTGAACTGCAAGAATGGGATTAGCTCTTGCGAACTGGCACGCGATCTGGGAGTGACTCAAAAGACCGCGTGGTTCATGGCGCACCGTTTACGCTTCGCTTTGACCGAGGGCGGATTCGGATTGCTCTCTGGCGAAGTCGAAGCGGATGAAACTTTCATCGGCGGAAAAGCGAGGAACATGCACGTTGCCCAGCGCCGTCGCCGGATTACCGGAACTGGCACCAAAGACAAGACCGCCGTTATGGGCATCTTGGAACGCGGCGGCAAAGTTCGCGCAACTGTAGTCCCAAACCGCAAGCGCCATGCGCTGCAAGCGGAAGTGAAAAAGCATGTCGAAGCGGGATCGGCGCTGTACACTGACGCGCTGCTTTCCTATCAGGGGCTGGAGAGCGACTACGCGCACAAGGTTGTGGATCATGCGGTGCAATACGTGGATGGCAAGGTTCACACTAACGGTCTGGAAAATTTCTGGTCACTCCTGAAGCGTGGAATCAGCGGAACCTATGTCAGCGTCGAACCATTCCATCTATTTCGTTACTTAGATGAGCAAACCTTCCGCTACAACTATCGCAAGGACATGGACGATTACGACCGCTTCCGCTTAGCCCTCTCCCAGATTACGGGCAAGCGACTCACCTACGAACACCTCACCGGACGGGATAGGGATATGAGCACACTCCCGATCAACTAAAAAGGCAGAGAAGAGGAAAGCGAAAAGTTGGTTAACCCTTCCGGGCGGCTGGCTTTTTTCTCTTGGTGCGGGAAGGCTTTGGTTTAGAGAAGGGGTTCGGCACGGAGCTTTTCGGCACAGTGAGAACTGTTTTCAGTGCATCGACAAACCGCGTTGCGGCTTCCGGGCCTTCCAGCATTTCGGAGTGCGGTTTCATGCCGTATAATCGCAGCCTGTGCTAATCGCCAGTGTGCGCCCTGCTCATTCTTCGCGGGAGCGGCGGGGCGTGATGGCTTGCTCACTGCAACCCTCTGGAAACGAGGGTACAGCAGTGGTGTGTGCGAGTCAACCTGGAATTAGCCTGAGAGAATTGGTATCCCTGCTTGGTCTTTCGGCAGATGATTATTTAGCAATGCTCTATCGGACATACATCGACGACAGTGCCGACGAGAAGCAGGAAATCGTAATGGTTGCTGGCGCATTGATCGGCACTCAGAAGCAGTGGAATGAATTGTCGCGCAAGTGGAATATTTGCTTGCGGCATCACGGGATGAGTTACTTCAAATCGTCAGAATACAACCGACTCGAAGAGGAATTTGAGCGATTCCACGATGAGGACAACTACCCAAAACCTACGGGCCGCGCGGCCGCACGGGCCATACGCGATGAATTGGAAGCAATCATAAAGAGAGTTCCAATTCTTGGACTCGCGTGCGCGGTTCCGTTGCCTATGTATCGCAAACTCGTGGAAGAATACGAATTGTCCGAAAAACTTAATCCCGATCCATTTATCGCAGCCTCGCAAACCGTCATGCGGGAATCGGCCCTACTCGCTAGAGATAAACTCCCACGCGGGAAAAAAGATAGAGACAACAGGATCGCTTTTGTCTGCGATGACACCGACAATGCTCGCAACTACTCTGATGCTTATGCGGGATTTAAGGCCAAGAATGTCGCGATTCAAGACACACTCGGCGGCTTGAGCCATCAAGATGACAAACACACTCCGCCGCTCCAGATGGCGGATATGGTCGCCAGCATCAGTAAAGAAATGGCCTTTGAATATATTAAGACTGGCGGGCGTGTGGAACTCCGAAGGTTGCAAGGCGTATTTCATAAGCTAATCGTCTGGGACGAACCGACAATGCGAGAACTAGCAAGCCTGCAATAAGCGCAAGGAGAAAGAATCATGAAGTTAGCCGCAGCACTTACCCTGCTGTTTGCGCTGATTCTTGGCGCATGGGCTATCAACGATCATCACGACAACAGTGTGATGCGAGAATGGAATCACAACTTTTACCAGAGCACGACGCATCCAGCGGTCATGCAGAACGAAGAATGGATGCGGCAAGATGACCTTATCGGATTCGTGGTTCTCGGTCTGATGTTTGCAGCCATCGCAATGTTTTTCGCAGGAACGGGACGAAAGGTTTGAGCGAGTTGGTACTTAAGCCCTGTCACGGCCCTTCGAGTTTAGGCTTGGAGTCATGGTCTGGCAAGTATATAATTGCCCTAACCAGCCATTCCGTGCGGTCATGCCGATTCCATAAATCAGGAGATTAGCGGTTGACTCTAAGAAATTTATTTACGATAACACTCGTATTTTCGGCGTGCTTCGTCGTGCTCGCACTCGCACTTACGCACGAATTTGCGATCGGACATCTTTCTCCTCGGGGTTTGGGGGGTGGACTTGGCGCATTATGCGTAGCCGCCTTTGTGATTGTGGTGATGCTATTCAGATCTAGACGCCTACGGGAATTTACTCGCCCCTCAGAAAGTGGCGGAGAAGATCAACAGGCAACAACTGGGCTTGTGTGGATTTGGGTGGCGCGCCTAGCAATAATTGTTCTTGCTCTTCTTCTCGTCCATGGCGTCCTACAGATTGGTCAAAAGCCGGTTGCTCCGCGTGTCATAGGACTCGGTGCAAATCTGCTCGTAATCTATGGCATCGTCGTGGCATTGCGGCGCATGGGAGGGAGGTGATAAGCCGCAAACAACGGGACCAAAGTCTCCTGTGCTGGAAAGGCGGTCCTTCTCCCCGGGAATTACAGAGTTCAATCGAACGCTAATGGCGTGATAACGGCTGTCGGAATTCCACTGACGGGTTCCTACCCGTATACATCCGGGCCGGTTACGATCGCTCCAAACACTATCGTTGGTGTGGGACTGGAACAAAACGGAGCGTTGAGCGTCGGCGTAAACAATCCAATCTACTATTCAGCGGGTTTCTTCGGAGCCTACATTTCGTCCGCCACTTACAACAGCGGGGCTTTCACGCAGGTAAACGGGACTAGGGCGGTCCTTGGACTTCCGCTGAGTTCGTCGCAGACATCATCGGGTTACTTGCTTAACCAGTTCAACCAGAATTCGAGCCTCGCCAACACCGCAAGCCTCCTTCAATCTGTAGCGCAATTGGGTCAAATGCTTGTTGGTTGCAGTGCCGTGACTGGAGGGTCCTAACAACATGACAACACGAGTGCGTTCAGTCCTATGGATCGTCACGATCATAGCGCTGGTTGCGGGATTCCTTTATTGGCAAATGTCGAGGCTGAGCAGGGGTCTGAGGACAATGCCGATGCGCGGAGCCACAGAAGTGCTGGTTGGTTCGTTGTCGGCTAAGGTGTTGGCTCCCGATCTCGCTCAGGATGTGTCGAAACCGGTCCTTGACCAGTATCGAAACGATCCAGGACTTGCTCACCAACAGTACATTCTTGTGATGACCTGGTTACACGCCAGTAAAATATTCAAGAGTGCTGCCATCAATCCCCAAGTTGAGGGAGTGATGATAAGCAGCATCTCTCTGACCGGGGTCCCACAAGAGGACCGCGTCGATGGATGGGGAAATCCCTACTGCGTTCTGGCCGGTTCTAGGCGAATCACATTCTTGAGTAGTGGCGGGAACGGTGTGCTTAGCTGCGAGGACGAGCGGCATGCCGCGGAGCAAGCTGCATCAAAGGCGCGCGACTCGCGACTGACTAAAGAGGGTGCCTTACTTGCCGCTGTGTACGAGCGGGTGAAAGCCGGGGTCCCGGAAAGTAGCTCCGAGTGAGAAGCGGTCCTGGCTGTGTCCGGCTGGCCGTCCGGGGGTGACGTGGTGCTCCCAAGGCCGGTTTCAGGTTAAGGTCAAAAGCGCGCCGCCTACGGCGTCGGGAGGAGGGGTGACACGTCACCCCTGAAAGGGTGCTGCACGGTAACTTTCAGTTACCGTGCGCGAACCTGTTGAAACCAGAACAGCTAGAGGAAAAATGCTGCCGATCAGGTTGCTGTACAGCAACCTGAAGTTCGCGCAGGCGAACTTGTTGATTTTTAAGCCTGTCCTGTTAGGCTTGAAACATCGCTACACTCTTGGCGTCACGGACCCAGCGTTGTTGCAGCCGATCAGCATCGTCGTGTCAATCCTGGCGTTGACTATCTCAGTGGTCACCGCATGGCTGACCTTGTTCCGACGCGGGACGGTCCGAATGACGCGGCCCACAGCCATCTACTTCGGGGCTGATGGGTCAGTTGATCGTTCTCCGAAGGTCTATCTTCGAACCCTGCTTTACAGCACCGGGGGCTGGCCCAGCCGTAATCTAGCACGACAAAGGATGCCCCAGGGGGCTGGCCCAGCCGTAATCTAGCACGACAAAGGATGCCCCAGCCGTGGCACTTTCACGGCTGGGCCACGGTGGTCCGGCCCACTTTTGTTGGCACCATTCCGATTGAGGCTCCTAGCCTTGCCGCACCAGGAATGCTCCGCGACAATCAGACCCCCGTGCAACATGACCCACCTAAACCCTTTGTTTCACGGAGCTTAGTATGTAACTCCTTTGGTATGACGATTTTACCCCCTGTACATACACCTAACCCACTGATTCTAAACAACCGAGGGGGTGGGGGGAGGGGTAATAAAATGATAAACTAGCATTGATAACAAACGACTTACGCGATTTCCACACGCTGCAAACCGCAAATTCACCCTCCATTTTCACCACAAAACCGGCAACATTCCCTGATTATTTTGATTTCCCCTGCTTTCGAGGCTTCGTCCCAGAAAAAAAGGGCGAGCCTTTCGGCTCGCCCTTTAGGTTTCCTATCAAAACCTACTTCAGTCTGCTGGAACCAGTTTCTCCTCTTCCTTTGTTTTCACCCCGGTCAACTTGGGAGCGAGGTCGTAACGGTCTGCGTTCATCACTTTGCTCCACGCTGCCACGAAGTCTTTTACAAACTTCGCTTTCGAGTCGCTGCATGCGTAGACTTCGGCGAGAGCGCGAAGTTGCGAGTGGGAGCCGAAGATCAGATCGACGCGCGTTGCGGTCCACTTGAGCTCGCCCGTTTTGCGATCCGTCCCTTCGTACACGCCTTCGGCAGTTGTCGAGGGCTTCCACACCGTATTCATGCTGAGCAGGTTGACGAAGAAATCATTCGTCAGCGCCTCTGGTTGATTGGTCAAGACTCCGTTTTTGGATTGCCGGTAGTTCGCATTCAGCGCGCGCATGCCGCCGATGAGAACCGTCATCTCCGGAGCACTCAGGTTGAGCAACTCCGCCTTATCGAGCAGCAATTCTTCCGCCCGTTTGTGCTGACCAACGCGCAGATAGTTGCGGAAGCCGTCCGCCGTGGGCTCGAGTGGAGCGAACGAGTGCGCATCGGTCTGTTCCTGCGAAGCGTCGGTGCGCCCCGGCGAGAACGGAACCTTCACGTCGGTCCCGGCTTTTTTCGCAGCCACTTCAACCGCCGCGCAGCCGCCGAGAACGATCAAATCCGCCAGCGAAACTTTCTTGCCCGCGTTGGAGGACGAGCTGTTGAACTCCTGTTGGATCGCCTCCAGCTTCGCGAGAACCTTGGCTAGTTCGGCCGGCTGGTTCACGTCCCAATCCTTTTGCGGCGCGAGCCGAATGCGCGCGCCATTGGCTCCTCCGCGCTTGTCGGAACCGCGGAAGCTCGCCGCCGACGCCCAGGCCGTCGTCACCAGTTGCGAGATCGACAGTCCAGAGGCGAGGATCTTCGCCTTCAGAGCCGCAATCTCTTTTTCTCCGATCAGTGGATGATCCACTGCCGGAACCGGATCTTGCCAGAGCAGTTGCTCCTTCGGAACCAGCGGGCCAAGGTAGCGCGAAATCGGCCCCATGTCGCGGTGCGTCAGCTTGTACCACGCTTTGGCGAAGGCGTCGGCGAACTCTTGCGGATGCTGGTGAAAGCGCCGCGAGATTTTTTCGTACGCCGGGTCGAAGCGCAGCGCCAGATCGGTGGTCAGCATCGATGGCGCATGCTTCTTATTCGGGTCCTGCGCATCGGGCACCGTGCCAGCGCCTTTGCCATTTTTCGGAGTCCACTGGTTTGCGCCAGCCGGGCTCTTCGTCAGTTCCCACTCGTAGTTGAAAAGGTTATCGAAGAAGTTGTTGCTCCACTTTGTAGGCGTAGTAGTCCAGGTGACTTCGAGGCCACTGCTGATCGTCTGGTCGCCATAGCCACTGCCGTAGCTGTTCTTCCAGCCGAGCCCTTGCTCCTCGATGCCAGCGCCCTCGGGTTCGCGGCCTACATAAATCTTAGGATCGGCAGCGCCGTGCGTCTTGCCGAAGGTATGGCCGCCGGCAATCAGCGCAACCGTTTCTTCGTCATTCATCGCCATGCGGGCGAAGGTTTCGCGGATGTCTTTCGCGGCAGCCACTGGATCGGGATTGCCGTTGGGACCTTCCGGATTCACGTAAATCAATCCCATCTGCACCGCGCCCAGAGGATTCTCCAGCTCGCGCTCGCCTTTGTAACGCTTGTCGCCCAGCCACTCGGTTTCAGGCCCCCAGTAGACGTACTCTTCGGGCTCCCAGACATCCGCGCGGCCGCCGGCGAAACCGAAGGTTTTGAAGCCCATCGATTCGAGCGCAACATTGCCGGTGAGAATCATCAGGTCGGCCCAGGAAATCTTCTTGCCATATTTCTGCTTGATGGGCCAGAGCAATCGTCGAGCCTTGTCGAGGTTGACGTTGTCGGGCCAGCTGTTGAGAGGAGCAAACCGTTGTTGACCAGAACCCGCGCCGCCGCGTCCGTCGTGGATGCGATAGGTGCCCGCACTGTGCCAGGCCATGCGAATGAAGAGTCCACCGTAGTGGCCAAAGTCGGCCGGCCACCACTCCTGCGAGTCGGTCATCAAGGCATGCAGGTCTTTGATTACGGCATTCAGGTCGAGGCTCTTGAATTCTTTCGCGTAGTCAAACTCCTCGCCCATAGGATTGGACAAATCGGAGTGCTGGTGCAGCACCTTCAAGTTCAGTTGATTGGGCCACCATTCCGCATTCGACCAGCCTCCGGCAAGGGTTTGCCTGCCGCTCATGACTGGGCATTTGGATTCGGGTGATCCTTCTGGTTCGGTATTACCGGGGCCGGGCACGCCGGCGAGTACTTGTTTCTCTTCAGACATGATTTCCTCTTTTCGCTTATGAAATTGGATTTACGCTTTGGCACTGCATTGCCGGCAGATTCCGAAGACTTCCACCAGCGGCTGGGTCAAATCGAAGCCGCGCGGCGCCTGCTGCGACAGCTTCTTATAGTTGATGAAATCACCTTCAACATCCTGCACCGCTTTGCAGCGGGTGCAGACGAGGTGATGATGCGGTTCAAGATTGCCTTCCACCATCAGCGTGGAAGCGTGAGGACTCACTTCGCGCAGCAGCCCGTGCTCCACAAACAGCTTGAGGTTGTTATAGACGGTAGCCAGCGAGATGGACGGAATGCGTTTGCGCACGTCGGCGAAAACCTGCTCCGCCGAATAATGTCCCGGCGTAGCGACGATCGCCTCGTAAATGACCTGCCTCTGGTGCGTAGCCGCTAAGCCGCACTTCCAAGCCAGTTCGCGAAATTGTGCGTGCGAGGTTTGCACCAGATTAGCCTTGTTGTTGGATGAGAATGATTATAATCCGAGAAACGTTGGCGGGGGAAAACAATATTCGGATCAGGAGACTGTATGGCGCGTCCCGGGAAATCTGCTTAAACCTGGTTGACCTACTCGCCAAGCCCGTGAGTAGCCGCCGATTACTCACCCCTGTGAGCTACATCACAGATATCCCTTTTCCTGCGGTCTAGGATCGGTTCAGCGATTCGTCTTGCTCGAAAACGGAGGTAGATCTATGCGAGCCATCCCAGTAGCAAGTTTTGCTGTCACCCTTCTGTCTGGTCTGATTCTCATGGGGTGCGGTTCGAACCCTAAGCCGCAGCCAGCAGCTTCCGCCCCGGTTGCGAAAAAGGAGCCCATGCTCTTTACCGGCAAAAACTGCCTGTCGCAGACCGCCGGCGCGGCGGCTCGTTGGCAGCCCGATGCGACCCCGGTGCACCTGGAGTCTGAACTCAATTCCGAAAGTACGGGCCAGGATGGAAAAGCCACGGTCTGGCGCGCCATGTATATATCTCCCGGGCGCGGTACCTGGCGATCGTTTGCTTGCTCCGGCAGCCGTCTGAATGACGAGCCTGCGACGGGCGTGACCGGCAGCCCCGAAAGCCCCACCTCGCCGGAGATGTCACAAGCCGTCTTCCAGTCGCTTCTTCTCATGGTCGATTCCGATAAGGCATTTGAAATCGCCCAGAAAAATGGAGGGGAAAAGCTACTCCAGAAGAACCCGCAACAGCCCGTACTCTATGCTCTGGATTGGGACCACAAGAGCAAGCAGCTGGTGTGGGCGGTGATGTATGGCACCTCCCAAAGCGACTCCAAGGGTATCGGCATCATCGACGCGACCTCGGGAAAATTTTTGCGCGCCCGGTAAAAAGCTGACCGGCTGGTGGAACAAGTGCACGCCTTGGGATCCGCTCAGGCGACGGCCCGGCAGGTGACAGTTTGCCCCGCCGGGCGTCCTGCCAGGCAGAATTCCTAGGCGCACTCCTGCGAATTTTTTGTTCCCGCCCTTTGTGGAATGAACACCGCCGGTTGGATCACCGCCGCTTGTTCCCCCCGCCGGATCAGCACAATCGCTCCCAGAATTGCCACCGACGCCAGCACTACTCGCAGCGATAAAGGCTCGTGCACCAGCAGCCATCCCAGGATCACCGCGACCACCGGATTCGCATACGTGTGGGTCGCCACCAGAGTTGGGGAAACCCGCTGCAGTAACCAAACGTACGAGGTGAAGGCGACGACCGAGCCGAACACGATCAGATATCCCAAGCCCAGCAGAGAGCGCATCGAGATGCTCGCCCAATGCGTTTGATGGAATTCGCCCGAAACTTCGGCCGCTATCAACAACATGGCCGCGCCGCAAATTGTGGGCAGTGCGGTTCGGCCCAGCGCGTCCTCCGGCAACTTAAGCTGCGGCGAAACCACTACGCCCAGTGCCCAGGAAAACGAACCGAACAGGATGGCCAGCAGGCCCCACAGGCTCGAACCTTTCATCGTGAGCTCGAATCCGGTCAGCATGGCCACGCCGGCCACGCCCAAAGCCAAGCCCAGCGCGCTCATCCGGTTGATCTTTTGCCGGCCCATCATCCATCCCAGCACCAGAATGAACATCGGTTCGGTCGCAACCAGCAATGCGGCTAAGCCGGAGTCGACATATTTTTCCGCCCAGTGCAGCGATCCGTGTCCGAATAAAAAGAAGAGAGCTCCCAGCGCGAGCCCCGCGACCCACTGCTGCCGCGTCGGCCGAAAGCCGCGCCACCAGGCCCAAGCCAGCATGATCGCTCCCGCCACCGAGTGCCGGAGTCCGGCCGCTA
Organism: uncultured Acidobacteriaceae bacterium; assembly: GCA_963710965.1. Classification (GTDB taxonomy): domain Bacteria; phylum Acidobacteriota; class Terriglobia; order Terriglobales; family Acidobacteriaceae; genus Sulfotelmatobacter. The sequence continues at coordinate 302,233 of CAVQCP010000051.1, forward strand.
CCAGCGGAGGAATCGTTTCCACGGCGTACCGGATCGCCAGATAAGTCGATCCCCAGATGACATAAATCGCTACGAAAGCTAGCGCCAGCTTGATGCCGTAGCTTCTGGCCTGTGCGGATCTTGTGCTTGGAACAGTCACGGGTCTGCCTCTCATCGTAGTCGTCTTGGTCCTTCTTGCATCGTCAATCATGGCCAGAATCCGATTGGGCTGAGCGTGTTTCATGGTTAAGACTACTTCCGGATAAATAACCTATTAACAAACGTTAACAGGTTAGGCAGATGCTATCGGTTTACTCCGTAACTTGTCAAATACATTTTGATGGTTATACAATAAAAGCAGGAAACGTACAGCGATCTTTCGCATGATGGCAGCCGACACTCCGGTGTTCGAAATGATTGCGGGAAACGTGTGCTTAGACTTCGTCAACACGCTCGACGATCGTCCGACGGAGAAGCCAAAGGAATTGCTGAAGACGTGTCGCGACCTGGGGAAGTTCGGCCAGGAGGCCGGCATTCTAACCATTCCGCAATTTGATTGTCTGATCGAGAACGCGCACCTCAAACTAGAAGAGGCCGAACGAGCCCTGCGTCACGCCCGCGAGCTTCGCGAAGCGCTGCACGAAATATTTTCGGCAGTAATAATAAGGAGCTCTGGGCCCCAAGCGGCTATCGACATTCTCAACCAGAATGTTCACGAAGCAGCGCTGCACTCGCGGCTCGTATCGCAGGATGGGCGCTTCGACTGGCGCTTTGACGACCTCACCTCTTCTTTTGCAGGTGTGCTATGGCCCATCGCCCGCGCCGCCGCAGATCTGCTGGCATCCACGGATGTGGGACTGGTGCGCGCCTGTTCGTCGTCAACCTGCCAGTGGTTATTTCTCGACACCAGCAAGAATCATCATCGCCGCTGGTGCAGCATGAAGCTATGCGGAAATCGCAGCAAGGTGCGGAAGTTCTACGCGAGGAAGCGTGAGGGCTCGGGGTGAAATGGTTGCTTGCTGATGGCTTGATGGTGGATTAGCGGCTGGCTTCCCGAGACGATTCCATTCAGGCCTGAAATTCTGAGGCCTCGGGGAAGCGCAGGTTGCACTTGGCGAGCGCCAGGGTGAGCAGCTCTTCAATCTTGGTTTCTTCGCAGTTGCGCGACATGGCGATCTCGCTCACCAGCAAGTAGCGGGCACGTTCCAGCATCTTTTTTTCGCGGAAGGAAAGTGGTTTAGCCTGATGCAGAGCAATCAGGCTCTTCAGAACTCCGGCGACTTCGTAGAGCGAGCCGGTCCGCATGCGGTCGGAGTTTTCCTTGAACCGGTCTTTCCAGTCGGAGGGGCTCAGGTCGTCGGCGACGGCAAGAAAATCCAGAATCTTCTGCACTTCGCCATTGCGGACGACTCGCCGAATGCCCACGCTGCCGGCGTTGTTGCACGGCACCATGACCTTGAGGCTGCTGGCTTTAATGTTGAGGAGATAGAACTTTTCGATGGTCGTGCCGATCGAACGGCTGCTGATTTGTTCGATAACCCCCACCCCGTGATTGGGATAGACGACCTTGTCGCCGATGTGAAAATTCAGGTCCGCACCACTCATAAAGGCACCCAGGCAGGAACAAGAGTCTAACGGGGAGAAGAACTACTTTCTTTATATTATCCCGAAATGAACCCAAAAGCAACCATAGGCGCGCGACTTGGTAGTGGGCTAGTTTGAGTCTAGGTAGCGTGGGCGCAAAGCTTATAATCGCGGCGTGAGCATTAGCCAAAGTCTTCGGCCCGAAGGACGAATCCTCGGTTTGGACGTAGGCTCCAGGCGAATCGGGATTGCGGTCTCCGATCCGCTGGGCATCACCGCCCAGGGCCTGGACACCTTGCAACGCCGCAACAAACGCCATGATCTGGCAGCCCTGGAACAGCTGATTCGAGAACATGATGTGCGCCAGATCGTGGTCGGCCTGCCCCTGCGCATGAGCGGTGCCGAAGGCATTCAGTCCGACAAAATGCAGGTCTTTGCTGGAGAACTGCGCAAACGCTTTCGCCTGCCGGTGCATCTGTGGGACGAGCGGTTGACCTCGGCGGAAGCGAACCGGTTGTTGCGCGAGACCGAATTGTCGATCGAGAAGCGAGCCAAGGCGGTCGATCGTATGGCTGCGGTGTTGATCTTGCAGGGATGGATGGATCAACAGCGGCTTCCGGCCGACGGACGATAAAACCGGCATCCCGCTTCCGGCTTCGGCTTTCGAATAGACGGGGAAGGGCTCCGGCTGGGGTAAGCAGATTCCGGATGCCGGGCGCCCGATTCCCCCTGTTTTGTCATCCCGAGCAACGCGAGGGACCTTGGTTCTTGCCTATGCCGCCACAATTCCGCCTTTGGCAAAAACCATGATCCCTCGCCTCGCTCGGGATGACAATCCAAGGGCGGGATGACAAGTCCAAGGCCGCGTGCGTTTTACTTTCCCCGCACAGCCCGCCGGTAGGCCGCAACATTCTTATTGTGTTCTTCGATGGTGTGGGCGAAGCGGTGGTGCCCCTCGGCGTCAGCCACGAAATAATAATAGTCACTCGGCGCGGGATGCATAGCCGCCGCGAGCGCGCTTTGTCCGGGATTGCCGATCGGCCCGGGTGGAAGTCCGGGATGCTTATAGGTGTTATAGCGGGAAGGGAACTGCATGTCGTCATGATGCAAGGCGCCCGTGTACGTGCCGGCCAGGAGCTCGGCATAGATCACGCTGGGGTCGGCGTCGAGCGCGATGTTCTTTGCCAGCCGGTTATAGTAAACGCTGGCGACTAGCGGCCGCTCGTCCGGGACCGCCGTTTCCTTCTCGATGATCGAGGCGATGATCACGGTTTTTTCAACGTCTGTGTCGGCCACGACTTCAGGCATAGCCGAGGGTCTTTTCGCTATTTCAAGCTCTCCTCCGGCGGTGGGCGGAATTAATCCGATCTGGCGCCCGACTTCGCGAAACTGCCGCACCATGGCCGCCGCCATCTCATGCATCGCCATCATGCGGCTGAATTGATAGGTGTCTGGAAAGAGAAAACCCTCGAGTGAAGGCGCATGAGGCGCGATATCCGAGATTAAAGAAGTGTCCGTCTGGGCCACCTTGAGGAAGTCTTGCGCTGGCCCCAGTCCGGCGGCCTCAACCGCTCGGGCAATATCGAACATGGTGAAGCCTTCGGGTACGACGACGGTATGAAAGTAAACGTCGCCGCGGCCGAGACGGCCCTGCACGTCGAGGGTGTTTGCGGGCTTCTCGAAGAGGTATTCGCCAGCCTTCAGCGAGCGGCGGTGACGCAGGTAATGCCAAAAAATAAACGCATCTTCACTGCGAATGACGCCCGCAGACTTCAGTTCAGAGGCGATGTGGCGCGTGGAATATCCCGGCCGCAACATTACAAAAGTCTGCGGCGCCGGCTGCACCGGCACGAGTAGCGCCCAGGCGAACCACCCCGCGGCAGCAAAAACCGCAAAAACAACGACCCAGAAAACAGTGCGCACCTTGGCAGTTTAGATGAAGAAGAAAGCATGGGCGTAGCTGACTTTGGTACGGCAGCGGGTGGTGAATCGTGGATAGTGGTTCGCGGGACTCTGTAACGACGAGTGCAAGGATCGCGGCTGCTCTGGTCGGGCTCATTTTATGATTCCGCCCATTTTATCCATCGTCTGCTTGGCGACGGGGAATGAAGAGGATAAAATGACCGCAAGGGGAAGATAAATGCTCAGCGATTCTGATCGCACGCGTTGGGGACAGCTAATGTCCCGAGTTGATCTCTCGGCAGAAGAGAAAGAAGAAATGGATGCGCTGAAACGACTTTTTTATGAGGAAGTACACGGTGCGTCTACGGGGATAGATTTCGACGTATCAGTCGAGGACCTAACTGTTGAGGCACTCAGCGACGCAGCCAAACGTAAAATGCCCAATCGCGCCGTGGCACATGACAGAGAGAAACTCGCCTTGCTCGTGAAGCAGTTAGAAGATGAAGGCTTCAAGATGCGGTGGCTTGCACAGAACAGGAAGGGTGGCTAGCTTCCGCGTCCCTACATGTCCGATTTAGCGTGCCTTGCCTTGTACTGTCTCTGGGCTGCATCGTCTGCCAGTTTGTCCAAGGAAAATATTAGTTGAGTGCTGTGCGAGTCCGAAGCGCCGTCCGCAAATTGCTCCAGCCTGATGGTGGAGACTTCATTCCTCCAGATGGCTACGTGGTTCTTTACATTCGAGCCTGTCAGGTTCGGAAAATCCAACTCTTTTACTTCATTCGGCTTGCCGAAGTGCTCAGTGAGCGGCTGCAACAGCCGATCGTAGTAGAACTCGATTTCGTGGGACGAAAAATCGAACAGGTAGACGATCTTGTACAGGATCTCATCATCAAACCAGGCAAAACGTCCATAGGCTTGCTCCCCAGCATACGTCAACGGCTCGTTCGTAAAACCAGGCGAAAGACTGGGCAGAACAGGTCGCGCGGTCGTCATCGTTTGGCAAAATCGCACTCCAACAGGTGCCGGAGGCGATGGGAGATTCGGGCAGTCCAGCGCTTCGTCTCGATGATTTTGCCTAAACGTTGCCATGGTTTCGCCGAGCACGTCTGACTTGACATGGTAAGGCTCCGCGCCCTGAGCGAATGCAAAGGGTGAAATAGCACAGCAAAGCACCCAGACAATAAACCACCTTCGTCCGTTCATACGGCATTCTCCGTTAGGGGGAGGGCAACAGCCTACTCCTTACTCGCTCAATTGGCGAGGCCTTTTTCCAACTGGGAGCGTGTCAGAGTGTCGGCCGATTCATGCCCGTCGCTAGGATTGCCCGCTGGCGAGCGTTCGCGCGCTTTCTTCTCAGCGAATTTTGCTTCACGACCACGAACCACGAAACACTGATTCTGCACCCTTTCCATCGCGGTATACTCAAATGTTCCAGGAGTCATCAGATACTTCATGAGACGTAGCTCGCCCTTTTGGACGTTCTTTCTACTACTGGCTGTTATGCCCACGACCGCTTGTTTATTTCACACGCGGCCGGTGGAAGAGACCTATTCCAAGGCTCCGCTGAAGGAAGCGTCTCAGTTGGATCTGATTGACCTGGTCAACAATCAGGCCGAGACGATCCAGTCGCTACAGGCGACCGTGGATATCGATACCACCGTCGGCGGCCCCAAAAAAGGCCACGAAACCGATTACAAAGAGATTCGGGGCTATGTGCTGGCGCGGAAGCCGGCCATGCTGCACATGATCGGATTGCTGCCCATCGTCCGCACCACAGCCTTCGACATGGTGAGCGATGGTCAACAGTTCAAGCTGTCGATTCCTCCTAAGAACCGGTTTGTGATTGGCAGCAACGATGTGCAGACCCACGATCCGAACCAGCCCATGGAGAATATCCGCCCCAAGGATATCTACGACGCGCTGCTCATCCGGGCCATCGATCGCGAACAAGAGATTGCGGTGCTGGAAAACAATTACGAGATCTTGCATGACACCAAAGGCCATCGCGTTCTCCAGCCTGACTATGAGCTGATCGTGATTCGCAAAGAAGGCGAAGTGGGGGGCCGTTTGGCGCGCAAGATCGTTTTCAGCCGGGTCGATCTTAAGCCGCACGAGGAGTTCATTTACGACGAAAAGGGCAATCTCTCTACCGACGCCCGCTATGCCAACTATAAGGATTACGACGGCGTGAATTTCCCCTCACGCATCGAAATCTACCGGCCGCAGGAAGAGTACGACATCACCCTGAATATGTTGAAGGTGGAGATCAACAAGCCGTTGAAGGATGAGCAGTTCGCCCTCGAGCAGCCGCCGGGAGCGGAGGTGATCCATCTGGATCACAGGCAATCCAGCGCCGGGAACGCGCCCGCCGCGAGCGCGAACAACCGGCCTTAGTGGCCCCAACGAAACGTGATTCCGAGCGCAGCGAGGGATCTTGGTGTTGGCATGAAGCGGCAACACAGGCAGCGCAGGCAAGAACCAAGATCCCTCGCTTCGCTCGGGAAGACAAGCGATTGGAAGACAAGCGTTTGAGCTTCGGCCTTTCAGCACGACGAACAATCTATGATGAACAAAATGGTAGTCGCCAACCTGGTGCAGCGGCCCATGCGGTCGCTGATCAGCGTCAGTGCGGTCGCGCTGGAAGTTATCTTGATTCTCCTGATCGTTTCGTTTTTCTACGGACAACTCAACGGATCCAAAGCTAGCCAGGTCGGGGTGGGCGCCGACGTGATGGTGCAGGCGCCGGGAGCGTCGGCCTTGGTGGGAGTGAGTGGGGCGCCGGTGCCGGTCAAAATCGGCCCCAAGCTGAAGCAGTTGCCGCATGTGGTGGTGGCCGCTCCGGTAATTTGGGAGCTGAGCACCAAGCCCTCGCTGGAAATTATCTACGGCATTGACTTTGACAGCTATAACAGCATCTCCCCGTCTTTCCGATTCCTCTCCGGAGGTGGCTTTCAGGGCGCCTACGACGTGATCGTCGACGACTATTTTGCCGGGACCAATCACTCCCAGGTGGGAGGCACGGTCAAAATTCTGGATCACGATTTTCGAATTTGTGGCATTGTCGAGCATGGTAAGGGGGCGCGCAAGTTTGTCTCACTGGCGACCATGCAGGATCTAATCGGCGCGCCCGACCACGCATCCGTCTTCTATCTGAAACTCGACGACCCCGCCAGCGCCGGCGCGGTAGTCAATGAGATCAAACAGATTCCCGGCATGGAGAACTACTCCGTGCGCTCCATGCAGGAATATCTGTCGATGATGACGCCGGAGAACTTGCCGGGTTTCGAGACTTCGATCCGCATCGTCGTGGCCATCTCGATGATCATCGGCTTTTTGGTGATTTTTCAATCCATGTATACGGCCATCATGGAGCGTACCCGAGAGATTGGAATTTTGAAGTCGCTGGGCGCGTCGAAGCTCTACATCGTGAACGCTGTGTTGCGCGAGACGGCATTGCTGGCAATTGCAGGAATCGTGGTCGGGATCGTAGTCAGTATCGTGACGCGGCGCGTGATTTTGATCGAAAAGCCGACGCTGCGGCTTTTCTGGAGCAATGAGTGGGTGCTGCGCGCAACCGTGCTAGCCCTGGCAGGGGCGATTTTGGGCGCGCTGTATCCCGCGTTTAAAGCGGCGCAGAAGGATCCGATTGAGGCTTTGGCTTACGAATAGATATTCGCTCGGCCTCTAGCTCAAGGCGTATTGGTCAACATCTATCTGCACTTACACATGCATCTTTGAACTGCATAGCTTCGGCTAACTCAATTCTATTCTTTCCCTCCTGCTGGTCCTGGATGTATGCTGTGCGCCTACGGAGGTGCACCTATGTCCGGAACTTCTGTAACTCCTGTTCCTGCAAATCGACCGAAGCGGTTACTCTCAATTGATGGTGGAGGCTTGCTGGGTCTGATTCCAGCGGAGGCGCTGATTCGGATCGAACAACAGCTCAACCAGCTGACGGGCAAGGACGAGCCGCTTTGCAACCGCTTTGATTTGATCGGAGGCACCAGCACGGGCGCGATTCTAGCCGCCGGCATCGCGCTGGGATTGAAGGCCACGGAGCTTCGCGATTTCTACCTGAACTTCGGTCCGCAGATTTTTACTAAATCGTTCCTTCCGGTTCGCTTCTGGCATAGCTATCCCAGCGGGCCGCTGGAGAATAAGCTGCGAGATGTACTGGGAGCCTCGACCAGCCTGGGCAGCGACCAACTGCACGCTCAGATTATGATTGTTGCCAAAAATGCCACTCTCGGCAACGACTGGTTCTTTACCAACAATCCCAGGAATCGATTCTTCCAGCAGAACTCCGGATTGCCGCTGTGGCAGATTGTGCGTTGCAGTTCGGCCGCGCCCACGTACTTTCCTCCGGCAAGCATGTCGATTCCCGACGGCACGGGTAAATCGCAGACTTACGAATTTATTGACGGCGGGGTGAGCAGTTACAACAATCCTGCATTTCAGGTTTTCTTGGAGGCGACCATCCCCGCCTATGGACACGGCTGGCCCATGGGGACCGATCAGCTTCTACTGCTGTCGCTGGGCACAGGATTTAATTCCTCGACGATCGCGGAGGGCCAGGCGGCGCATTATGAGTTGATCGATTGGGGAAGATATGTGGTGAAAGAGATGATGAACGAGGCCAATCTGCAGCAGAATGTGCTCATGCACTTGATCGGGCAGCGGCCGCCGGCCGTGCCCTCAGCGATGTCGGAAGCAGTCTCTTCCGGAGCGGCATCCGGAGTTCCCAGTGACGATGCCCTGAGCCGGGTTGGAGATCGGCTGGGGGCGACGAAGCTGGTCACCTACCAGAGAATCACCGTGGGCCTGACGCGCCAACGGCTGGACAATCTGCAACTCAACGACATTGATCCAGTGAAGGTCCGCGAGATGGATGCGGCGGATCAGATCCCGAATATGCAGCGCATTGGCCAGGCTATCGCCAGGGAGCAAGTGCATATGGAATTGCTGAAGAAATTTTTCTAGGATGGGGCGGCCGCCGCCGGGCAGTTGAGGTTATATCCAAAGTCCGACAAGGCGATCCCGACCCTGATCACATCAGCACGTCTTTCGCGGAACGGCAGAACTTGACCATGCGAATGGCGATGCGGCGATTTACGCGCTTGACCAGTGCGTTCAGCAAGAAGCTGTCGCACCTGAGGGCCGCTGTCGCCTTGCACTTCGCGCATTACAATTTCTGTCGTGTTCATGGTTCTTTACGCGTTACTCCCGCGATGGAAGCGGGGCTAACCGATCACGTCTGGTCGATTGCGGTACTGCTGAACGCGGCATAGAATTGACGCCGTCCGGGTAAGCAGATGAACTCAGCACTTGCATATCGTCTCTATTTTCTAAGGTGCCCTCGTGTGCATGGCATCGAAATCCCGCGTCCCAACCCAGTAGAAACAGATGGAGATTTTCGGGAGACAGCCAAGGTAAGTCGGAGAGCAGTGTTTGCATGTCCCTACTGCGGCTTCGTGTCCGCTTATTCCGCACAAGAACTCCAAGAGATGCCAATTGGTACGTTGGACCCATTTCTAAGGGGCGAACGTGTCCTTGTTCGCATACCCGTCGAATGTGATGGAGTGCGCTGCGAAGCTCCAAAAATAATCCATACGCTAGCGGGAACCGCAACGGGAAAGTGGAGACCAACGATCTTGCCCAAAGACTGGTATTTTTCGGAGACGGCCCTGTGTGAACTCGGTCATAAGCTCCACTTCGACGGACCACAAGAGCTTCATCAAGCCGAAATAGTTGAGTTTCCGTTCTAGTTTTAATGGTCATGCCGACAAAGCACTATTGGCTGAAGGTTGGAATCTGCTGCGCTTTCCTACTTTCTCTTTGCCGCCGATGAACTCAGCGGAAACTGGTACTCATCCATCACTCCGCCGTGGCTTGGCCTCATCGAACTCGGAAGCGTTTTCATCAAGGCTGTCAGTCCGTTGCCGCTGATCTACCTTGTGATCCTGTTGATGCGAAAATAGTCATACTACGGCTATTTAAGACAGAACCACCACGTTTGGTCGATTGCGGAACTGCTAAAAGCGGCGTAGGCCTTGCCGCACGCGAAGGAGAACTCGTCACATGAACGAAAAGAATCTGCGACAGATGCTGAGTGAGACCTTGGATATTCTTGGTAGGCTTCTCCCAACTGTAAACGAAGCATTCACGCGGGGACACGCGATCTACCTGGCGACCGCTTCCCAAGACCCCAAACGAGCACTTTTGATTGAGTCGCACTACGAGCGCTTATTGAAGCCCAGCAAAGAGTCAATCGATCAAGCGCTTTTGACAATCGAGTCCTACAAGGCGAAGCTGAACGATGATTCGCTTTGGAATTCCTGACTGATTTTCCCATTGCTATGCCTTCTTCCCGGTGTAGACTGATTGCCCGATGGCCGATCCCGCACAGACCGCGTATCGAGCCCAACAAATCACCAAGATCGTTATCTACGCGGTGCTGGCTATCGTCGGCCTCTATTTCACCATTAGGGGCTTCGGGGGCAAGAAGTGACAAAAGCGTTTTCCTAGCAACACTGGGTTAAGACACCACCCACCTCAACTCGCCGTTGACAAGCCTTAAGTCTCTACGGTATCTTTAAAGCTTTGGGAAGTCTCGCGGTTGCCCGCCTGATGGTCTGGCGTCCTCGCCGGGGAATCAACGAGCGGTCTTCTTGGTTACTTCAATCGCGTTTGTTATTTTCAATCGCGTTTCGCAATTTTTTTCATTCTGGGAGAACTCAGATGTCAACGTATTTCCCTTCACCGGGGGAAATTGTGCGCAAGTGGTACGTCGTGGATGCGGATGGGCAGACGCTCGGTCGTCTGGCTTCGCAAGTGGCGCGCATCCTTATGGGCAAAGAGAATCCGCAGTACACGCCGTTCCTCGACACCGGGGATCACGTGATTGTGGTCAATGCCGAAAAAATCAGAACCACCGGCATGAAGTCGGAGCAGAAGCAGTATCACCATTACACCGGCTATCCCGGCGGTCTGCGCACCGAGGATTATCGCAAGCGTTTGGCGCGCAAGCCGGAGCAGATCATTGAAGATGCGGTGAAGCGCATGCTGCCCAAGAACAAGCTGGCGGCGCACATGCTTTCAAAGCTGAATGTGTACCGCGGCGAGAAGCATCCGCACGAGGCGCAGAAGCCGCAGGAATTGAAGTTGGAAGTACGGGCGTAGATTTCGGCGGGACGTGTTCGATGTGATTGAGATCCTGCGCGACGGCTGAAAAACGCCTTGGCTCAGGATGACCGAGTTTGGATGACAGAGTTTTGAATGAGGAATGCTCGCTTCCGGTGGTTGGAGCTGGAAGCTAAGAGCTAGGAGCTAAAAGTTAAATGGCGGAATTGGTTCAATATTACGGAACGGGACGGCGGAAGCGGGCGATTGCGCGGGTGTATCTGCGTCCGGGCAGCGGCGATTTCAAGGTGAACGGCCGCGCTTTCGAAGAGTATTTTGTGACTCCAGCGCAGCGTTCGGCGGCGAAGGCTCCGTTGGCCACCACCGACTCGGCGGCTTCGTTCAACATTGTCGCCAGCGTGCTGGGCGGCGGAGTGCGCGGCCAGGCCGATGCGGTGAAGCTGGGTATCGCGCGGGCCTTGATGGAGTTCAATGCCGAGCTGCGCGGCAAGCTGAAGTCCGAAGGTATGGTCACGCGTGACTCCCGCGGCAAAGAGCGCAAGAAGTACGGACAGAAGGGCGCTCGCAAGCGCTTCCAGTTCAGCAAGCGCTAGTACCGAGTAGCGAGCAAAACCAAGATTCTTCGCTTCGCTCGGAATGGCAATGGATTGAGGGTTTACTGGCCACTGGCGACTGATTACTGGCCACTGATTTTGGTGTTCAATTCTTCCCGAGCCTCGCGGCGCGGGGACGGGAATGGCAATCGGGAAGAGCGGCCGCCGGTTGCCAGTAGTCAGTTCCCAGTGGGTCTCACTGGCAACTGGCGGCTGGCTACTGACAACTGCGGTAAACCCGATGCAGACTAAATAAGGAGGTTCATTGGCTACTATCACCATGAAGGAGTTGCTCGAAGCGGGTGTTCACTTCGGGCATCAGACGAAGCGCTGGAATCCCAAGATGAAGGAATACATCTTCGGAGAGCGCAATGGTATCTACATCATCGATTTGCAGAAGACGCTGAAGATGTTCAAAGAGGCGTCGAAATTTGTACAGGATCTGGCGGCCGACGGCAAAATTGTGCTGTTCGTGGGAACCAAGCGCCAGGCGCAGGATGCCATCGCCGAAGAGGCCACCAAGTGCGGCGGCTTCTATATCAACCAGCGCTGGCTGGGCGGCCTGCTCACCAACTGGGTGACGGTGCAGAAGTCGGTCAAGCGGCTGAAAGAGCTCGACGAGATGGCCACCGATGGCCGCTACGAGCTGCTGCCGAAAAAAGAAGTGATCAAGCTAGAACGCGAGCGCAAGCATCTGCAGGCCAACCTGGCGGGAATCAAGAACATGAGCCGGTTGCCGGATGCGATCTTCGTTATCGATTCGAACAAAGAGCAGATCGCAGTGCGCGAGGCGCGCAAGCTGGGCATTCCCGTGGTCGCCGTGGTCGATACCAATTGCGACCCCAGCGAAGTGGATTACGTGATTCCGGGCAACGATGATGCGTTGCGCGCGATTCGCCTCTTCACCTCGAAGATTTCGGATTCAATTGCCGAAGGCTCGCAGTTGATGACCGACAAGCAAGTTGCCGACATGACGGCTGCGACCGAGCAAGCTCATGCACTCGCGGCGCAGCAGGCCGAAGCGGCGGCTGCGGCCGGCGAGCTGCGCGCCCAGGAAGCTGCGGCGGCCTCCGATCTCGCCGATCTTGGCCACCAGGCCAGCGACGAAATCGGCGAAGACATCAGCATGGAAGAAGTGCTGGGTCCGGGCACGGTGAAAAAGCCGGTGGCCAACGAAGAAGCCGAAGTGCCGCACGTGGAGAGCCAGACGGTTTAAGAGCAGGGTTCAGTGGCTAGTGGTCATTGGCCAGAAGGCAAGCCGGGATGGTTTTAGGAAGGGCACGGCTGGAATGGTTCGGGTAGGGCACGGCTTCAGGCGTGCCGGAAAGAACCGCCAAAGATTGGGGCTTGAGCCCGTGAGGTCAATCATAACCGGGCAGTGGAAATTCAGACCCGCGCGGGTCATGTTTAGAAAGTCCCCGGCGCGGGTCAAAGTCTGTAAGGAGCAGGTTTCAAAGTTTCAACCCGAGTTCGCGCGCGCCTTACGACGACTCTGTCATTGAAACCCTGAAACTCTGAAATCTTGACACGAAAGCACAGTTCATAAGGAATCTCAATCAATGAGCACTGCTATGGCAAATATTTCCGCAGCACAAGTAAAAGAACTCCGGGAAAAGACCGGAGCTCCCATGATGGATTGCAAACAGGCCCTGACCGAAGCCAAGGGTGACCTGGAGCAGGCGGTCGTGATCCTGCGCAAGAAGGGTGTTTCCGTGGCGGCCAAGAAGGCGACGCGCGTAACCAGCGAAGGCTCGGTGACCAGCTACATTCACGCCGGCGGCAAGATCGGCGTGCTGGTCGAGGTGAACTGCGAGAGCGATTTCGTGGCGCGCACCGACGACTTCAAGGAGCTGGCGCACGATATCGCCATGCACATCGCGGCCAGCGATCCGAAGTACGTCCGCAAAGAGGATGTCACCGCGGCCGACTTCGCGCGCGAGAAAGACATTTTTCTGGCGCAGGCGATTGCCAGCGGCAAGCCGGCAAACATTGCGGAGAAAATGGTCAACGGCAAGATGGAGAAGTTCTATGAGGAGGTTTGCCTGCTGGAGCAGCCCTTCATCAAGGACCAGACCGTGTCCATCTCCCAACTCATCGCGGCTAAGATCGGCAAGCTGGGCGAGAACATCAGCGTCCGCCGCTTCGCGCGCTTCAAGGTGGGCGATGCGGGCGAGACCGTCGCCGTGACCAAGCCCACAGAACAGAAAGCAGAGTAATCCGGGCGCCCTGCGGGGCGCCTTTTTTTGTGTTGCACAAGCTGTACAGCCTAAAGCACCTCAGCGGCTGAAGCCGCCGATGCGGGCAATGTTTAGCGCAGCCGCTGAAGCGCTGCGCCACCCAAGAATCGAATCGCCGCAGACTGGCAACTGGGAACTGGCAATTGCTTTTATGACCGCTGTCTTCAAACGCGTTCTGCTCAAGCTTTCCGGAGAAGCCCTGGCCGCAAATCAGGGTTTCGGTATCGATACTGCGCGGATTCACGAAATCGCGGCCGAGTTGGCTGACGTTCACAAACTCGGAGCGCAACTCGCCATCGTCGTGGGCGGCGGCAACTTCTTTCGTGGTGTGGCCGACCAGGCCCGCGACATGGACCGGGTTTCCGCCGATCACATGGGAATGCTGGCCACCGTGATCAACGCGCTCGCGCTGCAAGACGCGCTGGAGAAGCAAAGTGTCTACACTCGCGTGCAGACCGCCATCGAGATGAACCAGGTGGCCGAGCCTTTTATTCGCCGTCGCGCCATCCGCCATCTGGAAAAAGGACGCGTCGTGATTTTTGCCGGCGGCACCGGCAATCCTTACTTCTCGACCGACACCGCCGCCTCGCTTCGCGCCATGGAGATCAAGGCCGACGTAATCCTCAAGGCCACCAAAGTCGATGGCATTTACGACGCCGATCCGATGAAGGTGAAGGACGCCAAGAAATTCGAAAACATCACTTATATGGATGTTCTGAAGCTGGGCTTGAAAGTGATGGATTCCACCGCCATCAGCCTGTGCAAAGACAACAACCTTCCCATCATCGTTTTCAATCTCAATCAGCATGGAAATATTCGGCGCGTGGTCAGCGGAGAGAAAATCGGGTCGAGAGTAGGCGCCTGATTCAAATGAGTTTTGATGATGTACTCAAATGAGGTACAATCGTACCTATCATGGGTACGTGGTCTCTGAGCCCACCCCTTGGGAACGCTTCGGCTGCGCTCTTTGGAAGAACGCGCAACGCTGTCTTAGGCCTTCTCTACAGTCATCCGGACGAATCCTTCTACGTTCGCGAAATTGTCCGCGCAGCAGCTTCAGGGCAGGGTTCTGTGCAGCGTGAACTAAGGCACTTGGAACGCGCAGGAATTCTAAGACGCACGGTCAGGGACCGGCATGTGTATTACCAGGCAAACCCTGACTGCCCAATCTTTGCCGAGATCAAGGGCATGGTCGCCAAGACGGTTGGCGGAGTTGAAATTCTTGCCCGGGCTCTGGCTTCCCTAAGGGGTAGGATCAAGATTGCATTCATCTACGGCTCAATGGCGCGGGCAGAACAGCATCGCGGCAGCGACGTGGACGTGTTTGTAATTGGCGATGCTTCTTTCGGCGAGGTTGTCGAGGCCTTGACTCCTGCCCAGAAGAAGTTGGCACGGGAGGTCAACCCCACCGTGTACCCGGTCGCTGAGTTCCACGAAAAAGTTTTGCAAAAACATCATTTCGTTACAAGCGTACTGCGAGGCACGAAACTGTTCCTGGTAGGAGACGAGAGTGAGCTTGCAGAACTGGTTGGCGCAGGGCTGGATACGGGAGCATAAGACCAGTCCTCAGGAGATCGCGAGTCTTTTGGCAGTGGCCGACCGCGATTTGGCCAACGCCCAGATCGAGACTCTTGCCGCGGAGTGGCGCCTCATCATTGCCTATAACAGCGCGCTGCGTACGGCGACAGCGGCTTTGGCCGCGGCCGGCTTCCGGATTTCCACCCAGGTTTCGCATCACTACTACGGGATCGAGTCGCTGGGATTCACGATTGGCCTGGAAGCCAGGTTGATCACTCAGTTCGACCGTTTTCGCAAGAAGCGCAACCTCAGTGCCTACGAGCAATCCGGGGCAGTCTCCGAGCAGGAAGCGTCGGAAATGACTGTTCTGGCGCGAGACTTGCGTGCGCGCGTACAGGAGTGGCTGGAGAAGCACCATCCTGATCTTCTCTGATCCGCTTCGTTTATAATGCAAGGTCTTCATCCCATAATTTACGGAGCAACTGAAATGGCCCCACCCACCATGGCCGCGATTGCCGGCCTGAAAGAAACCTACGTACAACTCAAGACGCGGATGGAAAAAGCCGTCGAAGACTTCCGCAAAGCGATGGCGGCAACGCGCACCGGCCGCGCCAATGTGCACATGCTCGATAGCGTCAGTGTCGATTACTATGGCTCGCAGATGCCGCTGAATCAGATCGCCCAGGTGCATGCACCCGAGCCGCAAATGATCACGGTGCAGCCCTTCGATGCGTCGCAGATGGGAGCGATCGAAAAAGCCATCCGCTCCGCCGAACTGGGATTGAATCCCATGAACGATGGCAAGATGATCCGCGTACCCGTGCCCGCCCTCACCCAAGAACGCCGGCAGGACATGGTGAAGCATCTGCATAAAGTTCTCGAAGAGCACCGCACCGCCGTGCGCAACATACGCCGCGACGGCAACGACGCCATCAAGAAGGCGATGAAAGACAAGAAGATCACCGAGGACGAAGAGAAACGCTCGCTCGACGAAATCCAGAAGCTCACCGACGACGAAATCAAGAGGATGGAAGAGATGAGCAAGAGCAAGGAAAAAGAAGTGATGGAGATAAAGTAGCGGCTCCCGCGGCCCCGCTCTCCGGCGCGAGATCAGGAGTGAAGCAAATGAACCGCGATTGGAAAACTCAGCACATCATTCGCATGTGGCCCCGCGCCCTTTTTCATATGAAAGAGGGGAGAGAGGTCCTCAAGAAAGCCTTGGGCGAGCCTGGCGTCTACGTTCTGTACCGGGAAGACCAGCCTTACTATATCGGCAAGACTGGGAACAAACTCATCAGACGCTTGAGCAGCCACGCACTCAAGCCGAACTGGAGGCGCTACAACTTCTGGAACTACTTCTCAGCCTTCGAGATCGCCGATCCAGGACATAGAGACGAGGTTGAAGCCATTCTCATCTCGGCAATGCCGACCGCGGCTAACAGCGCACGACCCCATATTGAGCGCATGCCACTCAAACGCGAGGACGCAAGATTATTCAACAGGATCCAGGCCTTAATGCTGACCGGAGAAAAGGACGCGAGCGGAGAGCCTAAGCCGGAGGACACCGCGGACGATGATGAGGATGCTTAATCCTGGCGGGTTCTAGTTCGCTCTTCAGAGTTCCCGTCGCGGTTCACTGACACCCTTCGAAGCTGCTGGCGGCGGAACGCCCATATAATAAAGCAATGTCGAAGAAGGTTGTCCATGCCGCTTGTCCGCATGATTGTCCGGATGCTTGCGGGGTTTTGATTACCGTGGAGGACGGGCGCGCCACGAAGATTCAGGGCGACCCCGCTCATCCTATGACTCGCGGGTTTTTGTGCGCCAAGGTCGCGAAGTATCTAGATCGGGTCTATTCGCCGGATCGGGTGCTGTATCCGATGCGACGAGTCACTCCGAAGGGTCCCGTGGCGGGGCTCACTTCGCTCGCTGGACGGACGAAGGCGTCCGTCCCCACCCGAGCACCGGACGCCAGCGCTACCTGGCAGCGCATTAGTTGGGAGGAGGCGCTGGATGAAATCGCCACACGCTTTCGCGCCATCATCGCCGAATTTGGCAGCGAGGCGATTCTGCCGTACTCCTACGGCGGGACCCTGGGCGCGCTGAACAGCGCTTCCATGGATCGCCGATTTTTCGGCCGCCTCGGCGCGTCGCAACTGGAGCGCGCAATTTGCTCAGCCGCAGGCGAAGCTGGGCTGCTCTCTGTGCTGGGTGTGAAACTCGGCACCGAGCCCGAGCAATTCGCCCATTCGCGCTACATCATCGCGTGGGCGTCGAACATTCACGGTAACAATGTTCACCTGTGGCCGTTCATCGTCGAGGCGCGGCGCAAGGGCGCGAAGCTGGTGGTGATCGATCCCTACCGCACGCGCACCGCGGCTTGCGCGGATTGGTATCTCCCTATTAATCCCGGCACCGATGGCGCGCTCGCCTTGGCCATGATGCATGTCATCATCAGCGAAGGCTTGCACGATGCCGATTACGTTGCGAAGTACACCCTGGGCTTCGATGAGCTTTGCGAGAAAGTGAAAACGTATCCGCCAGAGCGCGTCGCGCAATGGACGGGCATTGCTGCCGACGATATTCGCAAGCTGGCGCGCGAATATGCGACCGCGCGGCCCTCCGTGATTCGTCTGAATTACGGCGTACAGCGCTCCGAGGGCGGGGGCATGGCCACGCGCGCGATTGCGATGCTGCCCTGCATTATCGGATCGTGGAAGCAAGTCGGTGGCGGCCTGCAGTTGTCGACCAGCGGGTCGTTTGGCTTGAACAAAGACGCGCTGGCACGACCCGATTTGAAAGCTGACCGTCTGGATCACACGCCGCGAACCATCAACATGGTCGAACTGGGCAAAGCGCTGAACACGCTGAACCATCCTCCGGTCAAAGCCTTGTTCGTCTACAGTTCAAATCCGGCGGCGGTTTGTCCCAATCATAATGAAGTGGTGCGCGGGCTGAAGCGTGAGGATTTGTTTACCGTGGTGCACGAGCAATTCTTCACCGACACTACCGACTACGCCGACATCGTTCTGCCCGCGACCACGTTTTTCGAGCACAAGGACCTGCAGGCCGCCTATGGGCATTACTACTTGCAGGTTTCGCAGCAGGCGATTGCGCCGCTGGGCGAGTGTCGATCGAATGTGGAGCTCTTCCGCGCGCTAGCCAGGCGCATGGGATTCGACGACACAGGTTTCGGCGACAGCGTCGATGAGCTGATCGACCAGGCGCTCGCTTCCAGCAATCCGTGGCTGCAAGGCATCACGCGCCAACGCTTGGAACGAGAAAATCAGGTGCGGTTGAACTTTTCTGCTTCCGGCCCTCTGCTTCCGGATGGCGCTACCGGTTCGAGCTCGGCCACTCCGTTTCTTCCTTTCGCTCAGGGAAATTTCCGCACGCCTTCGGGCAAAGCTGAGCTTTACAGCGAGGCCATTAAGGCGCAAGGCCTTGACCCGGTCGCCGAGTTCATTCCTTCGGCAGAATCGCGCAGCGGTGCCGACCAGCAAACTTTCCCGCTGGAGCTGCTCGCGCGCAAAGCGGACAACTTTCTTAACTCGACATTTTCCAATCAGCCCTCGGTGCAACAGATGGAAGAGACGAATCTGCTCGAGATGCATTCTGTCGATGCGCAAGCGCGCGGCATCGCCAATGGCGAGACGGTGAGAGTGTACAACGGACGCGGCGAAATTTTCCTGCAGGCCCGAGTCGATGGCGCGGTGCGGCCTGGCGTAGTCGCGGCCCGGCTGAATTGGGCAAAACTTAGTCCCGGATCGCGCAACATCAACGTCCTTACCTCAGAAAAACTTTCCGATCTGGGCAACTCCGCCACGTTTTATTCCGTCTTGGTTGAAGTGGAGTCAATCCGTGGTGAGTGGCTAGTGAGTCGTGGCTAGTGTTAATCTTCGGACGTGCGAAATCAGCAGTGAATTTTCTCACGGAGAACCTGGAGACGGACTGGCTCCCATTTGCTTTGCTGACCACTCGCCACCAATCCTTAACCATTGTTGTCGTATAATGATCGTTTTCCTACATCCCACGGTCTGAGGTAGTAGCAATTCATTTTTGCTCTCATCGAGATAGTGCTGTGCCCGGGCGCAGCCACGGTTCCTTCGGCGCGGTTCCCCTTCCATCTTCTTCATTCGCACGGCTTTGCCGGAGCATGAAGGGATATGGGCGTGCCCTCGCCATCATTTTTGCGCTGCTCCTCGTGGCCGCCCCGTCTCCCTGGGCGCAAAGCGATGTGATCTCGGAGATCAATGTTCAGGGCAATCGTAGAATTCCCGCCGACACCATCAAAGCTCGAATTTTCACCAAACCTGGCGATATTTATGATCAGGCTGCGCTGGAGCGCGATTTCAATTCGCTGTGGAATACCGGCTACTTCGAGGACATCCGTTTCAGCCGTGAACAGACTCCCAAGGGCTGGCGCCTGATTGTCACAGTGAAGGAGAAGCCGACCATCCGCGAGATCAACTACGTGGGCCTGAGTTCGGTTTCCACCAGCGATGTGCTGGATCGCTTCAAAGAGGCCAAAGTCGGCCTGTCGGTGGAGAGTCAATACGACCCCACCAAGGTGAAGAAGGCCGAAGTCACCATCAAAGGCCTGCTGGCCGAGCACGGACGCCAGTTCTCGACGGTGCGCACCGAAATCCGCCAGATTCCGCCAGCCGCGATCGGCATCACCTTCGTCATCAAGGAAGGGCCCAAGGTTAAAGTCGGCAGGATCAAGTTTGAAGGCAACAAGAACGTAAAGGCGCGAGTGCTGCGTTACGCGATGAAGAACTTGCGGCCGATCGGCATTCCGCACTCCATTTTTCTGGAAAATATCTTCGCCAGAACTTACGACGCCACCAAACTGGAAGAAGACACGGAGCGCGTGCGCAACGAGTACCAGAATCGCGGCTACTTCAAGATGAACACGGGCGAGGTCAAGACCCAGATTCACGATACCGGACACACGGGCTGGCATATCCCGCTGATCCAGGGCGGCGCCGGCAAATCAGTCGACATCACCATACCGATCGACGAAGGCGAGCGCTACACTCTGGGCGGCATCACCTTCAAGAACAACAAAGCGGTGCAGAACGTGAAAGCGCTGCGCAATCTTTTCCCCATCAAGGACGGGGACATCTTCGACAAGGAAAAAGTCGGCAAGGGCATCGAAAATCTGCGCAAGGCGTATGGCGAACTGGGCTATATCAATTTCACATCCATTCCCGACACCAGGTTTGACGACGAGAAAAAGCTGATCTTTCTCGATATTGACGTTGACGAAGGCAAGCAATTCTACGTTCGCCGCATCGAGTTCCAGGGCAACACCACCACGCGTGACAAGGTGATCCGCCGCGAAATCGCTCTCGAAGAAGGCAACATCTACAACTCTCGGCTGTGGGAGTTGAGTTTGCTGCGCCTGAATCAGTTGGGTTATTTCGACCAGTTGAAGCCTGACGATCCCAATATCACAGTACGCACTCTCGACGAAAAGGACGGACTGGTCGACCTCACGCTGAAAGTTCATGAGAAAGGCAAGAACAGTATCGGCCTGAACGGCGGCGTGAGCGGACTGGAAGGAGCCTTCATCGGCATCAACTACGCCACCAATAATTTCCTCGGTCTCGGCGAAACCCTTTCGGTGCAAGCCAGCCTGGGCAATCTGGCCAAGAGCATCCGTTTTGGCTTTACTCAGCCTTACTTGTTTGATCGCCCCTTGCAGTTCGGCTTCAACGTTTATTACAACAAGACCAAATTCGATCAGGCCCGGCAATTGTCCATTTTCAGCGGCCAGAACCTGAGCTTGCCCAACGCTGTGGTGCAGAATCTGCAGAACTACACACAGTCGAGCGCCGGATTTACCACCTCGCTGAACTATGCAGTGCACCACTCGTTTAAGCGCGTCGGGGTCACCTATTCCTTCGACCGGTCTTCCCTGGAGGCGCTCAGTACCGCATCGAAGAATTTGTTCGAGTTCCTGGCTTTCCGCGGAGTTTCCGGCCCCGTTGCTCTGGACGGCATTATTACCAGCAAGATCTTTCCCAACTTCTCTTTCAGCACGATCGACAGTCCGATTTCTCCCCACAACGGAAAACAGTTCACGGTGGGCGCCGAACTGGCGGGATTAGGCGGAACCATCCGCTCGGTGCGGCCCATCGTTCTCTACAAGCGTTTCATTCCGGTGCAGAAGCGGCGCAATGCCATCGGCTTCAACTTCCAGGGTTCGTTCATCACCGGCTATGGGGGGCTGGTCGCGCCACCCTTCCAGCGTGCTTACATGGGTGGCGAGAACGATCTTCGCGGCTTCGATATTCGTTCCGTCTCTCCAGTGGCCTTCCTGCCTAGCGTCGGGTCGATTGTCCTGAGAAATCGCGATAACAACCCGATCCCGGTGAACGCGGCTTTTCCCTGCAATCCCGCGCTATCCGCTTTGCAATCCAATTGCGTCACGGTGCCGATTCCGATCGACCAGATCACCTTCCCGGGCGGAGACCTGAGCATCGTAACCAACCTGGAATACCGCATAACCATCGTGGGGCCGGTCGCGATTGCGCCCTTTATGGACGCGGGCATCGATCCCGTGGTGCGCAAGTCGCAGTTACAGATCGCGCACGATCAATACGAGCAGGTTGTGGGTACGCCCGTCGGGTGCCCCGAGCTGTTGCAGACCGCGACCACGAATACCTGCGCCCTGGGCAGCGTCTTGAACCCAGCACCATCGCAATACCTCCATGTGCTGGGACAAACCAACTGGCGCCCGAGGATGTCCACTGGACTGGAGCTCCAGGTTTTTCTCCCCGTGATCAACGCGCCCTTCCGCATTTACTGGGCCTACAATCCGCTGCGACTCGATAACCCAGCGACTCCGCCGATTCCGATTACGCCCAGCATGTTCCCGCAAACCTGCGGGCCCAAGGGCTGTTTCTTAACCCCGGCCGGAGCCTATACCTACCAACTGGCCAAACAAACCTACTCCCCAGACTTCCTGCTGCGCGAGCCGCGAAAGACCTTCCGCTTTACCGTGGCCACGACGTTCTAGTGAGTTTGTCATTGGGAGCGATGGAATCACTTGGAGTGCACGGGATGCCCCACCCGTGGCGTTTTCACGGGTGGGCTACTGCGAACCCTCCCTGGCGCGTTCACCGTCGCATGTTCATCGGTCACAGCGAAATCGGCGCGTTCCTGTTCCATCGTTCCAATGCCGACCAACCTACACCGCGGTGCTGGCGGCCTTGAAAAGCCTTCGCCCATCGGCCGCTACGGGAGCTTCGCGCCGAAACGGGTGCCCGGACAGAAATGCTTTGCAGCTTCCGACATTACGCCTATGGGGAGCGCGGCCCAGTTTTGGTCAATGAGACCCTGAAAGCCGAACTTCGCATCCGAAAAATCTCCTGATTCCATCGGCATCGCAGCCCACCCGTGAAACTGCCACGGGTGGGGCACCCTGTTCCGTGTTTGAGTACGGCTGGGCCAGTCCCCTACTTGTACATACAATGTTCCGTTCGGAACATAACGTGATGACAGCTTTGTACATACAATGTTCCCACCGGAACATTGCGTCCTGACGCATTTGTACGTACGATGTTACGGCTGAAACATCGTACACTGAGAGTCGCACTCAAGCGGTGCCCTGTCATCCGGCAGCATCGTACCCGCCCTCGCCAAAAACGCGAGGACGGGGCACCCACAGTTTCGGAACGGGACGGAAAAAATCGGATTACGAAAAGCTGAGCCAGCCCCCAAGGACATTCCGGACGCTGCCGAGGGTGACGATCGCGAAGCTACGGCCGCGTCGAGTTACCCATCATCAGGGCGAACAGCAGAGGCAGATAAATGACCGTGGCTTGCAGAACATGCCGAGCCAGCATTTTCGAGCGTGGACTGGTGACGGGTAATTTGGTAAGGGCCAAGCGCGCGCCAAAATAAAAAAGCGCAATGCTCAGAACAATTGCTCCCACCAGATAGATCTTTCCCGCCATCCCAAAAATCGTAGGCAGGGCGCTAAGCGGAATAAGAATCAGCGAATAGGCGAGGATGCGGTGCGCGGTCGAGCGTCCATCTTCCTCCACCACGGGAAGCATGCGGATTCCGCCGCTGGCGTAATCTTCGCGATAGAGCCAAGCGATGGAAAAAAAGTGGGGGAACTGCCACACGAAAAGAATCGCAAACAGAATTAAGGTGCCCCACTCGAGATGGCCGCGAACCGCGGTCCAACCCAGAACTCCAGGCATCGCTCCAGGAAAAGCACCCACGAATGTGCAGATGGGCGAAACCCGCTTCAGCGGCGTATAAGCTGCAAGATATACCACGGAAGTGAGCAGAGTCAGCAGCCCGGTCAGCGGATTGGTTAAATAGGCAAGGTAAATCGAGCCACCGATCGTGGCCAACAATCCCGCCAAAGTGGCGTGCAGCAAGCTCATCCGGCCGGTCGGCAACGGACGCTGCGCGGTGCGGCGCATATTGGCATCAACTTTGTACTCCATCACTTCGTTCAGCGCCGCGGTCCCACTGGAAACCAGGCCAATTCCCAGGAGAGCATGGAATAGCCCCCAGCAAAGGGACGAGACGCCCGCTTTTTGCGCGCCAAAGTAATAGCCACACCACGCCGTCATCACGATCAGAGTGGTTACGCGCAGCTTCATCAATTCGGCATAGTCGCGCAGCAAAGACGTTGCCTGTCTACGAAATGCCACCATTGGTTGGGTCATCGTTCTCTGGGTGATCATTCTCTGGGTGATCGTGCTCTGGGTCATCGTGCTCATGGAAATTGGTCGATCGGTATCTCGGGTACGGCATCCTAAAATTATTCTCGCGCGTAGATTGGACTGACGCGACGAGCCGGACAGTCCCCACAAGACTGCCGCAGACACTGGATTGCATGAGTACTCTTATGGGCTCTGAAAGTCAAGTCCAAATTCCGCAGCTTGTTCTCACTGAGAGCCCGAACTCCCGGATTCGTTAAAGGTTTCCGGCGGATCAAAAAAGCATTGGTGCCACAAAGCGGCGTCCGACAATTTGCCCGCTTTCCATAGCTTCAGCGATGGCGAAGTAGCGGCAATCATCCCGCCATCCACCGCATCGAAGATTACCACAATGCCGGCCAGTTCTTGCGTCTTTTGCGCCAGTTCAGCGTAGTCCTTGTCGAGCACCGACTTGGCGAACTCCAGTCTCAGCCGCGCCCCTGTCTCCCCTTTATCATTGTCGTTAATTTTTTCCACGGAAACAATTCTCACGCTCTTCCCCCGCAAGGGTGCCCAGTCTCCGGGGAAAACCGCAGTCTCTTCGCGGGTCACATGGAACAGCTCCGCCGCCACGGGCACCGGACTCGGCGGCAGGTCGCTGTCCGGCACGCTTCCCGGCATTTCCAGGCTGTTACGCCAGATCCAACCGCGCGACAGCCCGGAAATGCGCACATGAACCCAGTCGCGATTGAAATCCAGCATCTCGAATTCATCGTGCGCGCTGGCCAGGAACAGAGCTTTCGCGGTCAAGCTTGCCGTTTCCACCACCGGCGTGCCGTTTTTCTTCACGGCCACCAAATTCGCGGGATGTGCCTGATTTTTGAGAATCTCTTCCAGGCTCTCCGCTTCCGCGCGCAGATTCGGATCTTCATCGAGTGCCTCTTTCTTTCCGGCCTGAGACTTTTCCGGCTCAGCCAGACTCTGCGCCAGCGACGAAGAAAACTTTCCACGCGTATCCGGGAGCTGGGGGACGGGCGCCGAAACCGCGGGTTCGGAGGCGTTAGACGCCTGCATGGCCTGCCCCGTATCCGGTTGACTGGGTGCGGGGGACTGCGAATCTGGTTGTGCTGACCCAGAATTTTTGGAACCAGATTGCGTGGAAGCGGATGGTGTGGAAGCAGATTGTGTCGAAGCCAGCGCTTTGGACGCACCTTGGCCGGGAGTGGCTCTTTGCTCTGAAGGAAAAGGCTTGTGCGCAGCCACCACGGCCGAGCCGGTTCCTGCCTGCGCGCTTTTGCCGGAGAGTTGATCGGCCAGTTGATCGAGCAGATCGGACTCCAGCCGTCCATTCGAGGGTAGCGCCTGATATCCGGAATGAGTTCCCGCAGGATCGGCATACCACGCGGTGACTTCTACGCTCACCCTGACGATCGATCCGCCAGAGGGCGCCGCACTCACCTGAAATTTAGCCTGGTAGAAGCCGCGCTGGTAGCGGTCAAGTGGATGATCTCCCGCAACCGCGAATCCGGCCAGCACGGGAAGATGTCCCGCCATGGCGGACTGCATCTCCTTCAGCGCCTTTTCTACCGTGGTTTTGGACTGCGGGAAAGTGCGCTCGCTGCCATTGTCCTGCGCCGGGCTCGATTGCGGCGAGCAGACGCAGCCCGCGATCAGCATCAACAAAAAGCGCGCGCTCGCGGCTCTGAAGAAGGCCTGTCCCAGCAGAGCCACTCCAAATCCCGCCCGCCGCGTCATGGCTCCTCCAGTTGATCGCGCATGATCCATCCGTGCTGTCCCTCGTGCGTCTCCACGCCATACCAATATGGCGTGGAAATCAGTATGAGCACCTCCGCGCCGCTGCTTAGAGATTGCAGCGTGCTGGCGGTGTGAAATGGCGCTGACTTCAGCGGAGCGCCGGGAGCCTTCACCAGTCGCTCGACCTGCTTGCGTAGATCTTTCACGTGCTCTGCGAGATTTTGCGCCGGCAGAGGTTGCGTAATCTGGCTCGGTGGAGATTGACTCTGATCGAGACGAGCCTGGTCGTCGAGAGTTTGCCGCGAAGATGAAAATTGATCGGAAGGACGCTCTCCGTCCTGCGCTTGCGTAAAATCAGAATTTTTCACGGGAGCGCCGGCCGGTGGCGAGGTGGGCGCCGGATCCACATCCGCCGGAGCATAGGTTCGCGGGTCCCTCTGCTTTCGAGCGCGCAGTTCCTGCCCTTCTTTTTCCGCCTCCAGATTCTGTTTCTTCATCACCTCGATGGCGTCGAGGTGCTCCTGAATGTCTTTGCACTCGGCGCTCTCGACCGACCCGCTGGAGGGATGAATGGTGTGCCGGAAGTCTTCCTCAAAGACTGCATCGATGCGCAGCACCGTGTTCTTTTCGGTTTGCGGCAATAATACGTAGCGCACCGCCAGAGTGCCTACATCGCCACCGTCTTTAAAGTTGCGAGGATCGATGGCGTGCTCGCGTACTTTGTAGAACACCTTCCCCGGATCGTTCCATGGCGGAAAAGCTCGCGTCGAACTGGCGGCCTTTGCGCCCGAAACGTACTCGTCTCTGTTGTATTCTTTGGTTCCCCGGATGATGCCATTCTGCGCGACATCGGCGACCACTTGCTCTACTTCAGCTTCCGGCAGCGGAACATTTACGATCAAACCCTCGCCGTAAGACAGCTTCTCTTTTTCGCGCGCGGAGAGTGAACCCGCCGCGGCCACAAGCACGAGCAACGCTGCCACCGCGCGCTTTACTGCCCTAGCGATCCCCTGATTTTGACTCGTCAACTGCCAATCCACTTGGAATATGTCCCCGATTCCAGAGTCTCGTACGATGGGGACAAACTGTCAACTTCGGAACGCGGCCGAAGATCTGACTGGAACCGTACATAGCTGCGACCGGCAAGTAACAAATGCATTAGAAAGGTGGAGCATTCATTGGACGCGCGATCGGGATAACAAACGGCGATGGGTAGCTTGGACTGAGTGTAGAAATTTTCAACAAGCACACTTTACGAGGTAAATTGTAAAAAATTTGTAAAATCCCTCTTGCACTTTCCCGATTTCCCGTATTAGGATTCCATTCCGGTACAGTGGTAGGACCTACGGTTCGAGGCCCTCACTGGAGGCGGAGTGCCGGGTTCGCATTCCTAGCCTCGGTTTCAACTCACCGCGCTCTTGTGGGGACGCGGGTTCTTAACAAATTAAAGATACTGATTCGATTGGTGCCAAGGAGTCTGGTCATGCACGCCAAGACGCGAATGCATCTTCGCAAAGTATTTCATCCAGCAACATCGCTGCTGTCTCTTGCTCTGCTTCTGGCATTCCTGGTGCTTACGTGCAGCCCGCCCGCAAATGCACTGCCGGCCTTCGCCCGAAAGTACGGCTTGCGCTGCTCCGCCTGCCATGAGTCCTGGCCGATGCTGAATTACTTTGGACAAAAATTTAAAGACAACGGCTACCAGCTGATGAACGACCGCGATTCGCCGATCTGGCAGAATCCCGGTTACTGGCCGGTCACCTTCCGCATCACGCCCATCTGGCACCGCGTAAGCGTCGGCAAAGTTCCGATTGACACCTACGGCTCGAATGGAGCCGGCGGTTCCCTGATTACAGGAACGGCAATCCAGCGCGTTACCTCTTCCGGCTTCGACCTGAGTGGCCTCGATTTTCACACGGGCGGCGTCCTGGAGAAGAACTTCTCGTTTTATGTGCTGCCATCCTCCGACAATACGGCCTCCTTCCACTTCGAGACGGTTATGGCTCGGTTGGATAACCTCTTCGGCAGCCCTTGGTTGAACGTGAAGCTGGGCAAGTTCGAGCTCGACAACCTGCTTTCTGAAAAGCGTATCTTGACCCTGACCGGCAACGGTGGCATTTACCAGCTTTATCACTTCGTCCCGGTGGGCGATGGCAACATCTTCGGTCAGATGGGAGACAACCAGCTCGGTCTCGAAGTGATGGGTCACTCCGCGGATGACCGCACTCGGTATTCCGCCGCATTGTTGAGCTCCAACGACGGCACCGTCGGGCTTAGCTACGGGAACGCCTACACTGGATTCTTTACGGGCAGCCAAGCCTTCGACGCGGGCAAGTTAGGGGTCGAGCGCGTCGGCTTCTACGCCATGGTCGGAGAGGCGCCGACCACCTGGTTGACGCAGGGCGGCGCACTCTTCGGCGGCCAGAACGGCACCGGTCCCGCCGCGATCGGCAACAAAACCTTCAGCCGCGAGGGCTTCGTAGGCCAGTTCTACTTCGGCCAGCATGCCGACGTCACAGTTGTGACTCAGCACGGCGAGGATAGCGCCTGGTTCGGGCAGGGTTACGGCGATCTAATCGACGGCGTCGCCACCTTGAACAACACGACCGGAACTACACTTCCTCCCGGTTCGAAGAATCCGACCTGGAACGGAGTGCTCGTCGAGCCTCACTATGTTTACAGCCCGCAACTGATCTTTATCGGGCGTTTCGAAACCATCCGAATGTCGCAGCAGGCAAACGGCGCAGGATATGCGTCCGGGCCTTCGCCTTCGGACCTGGGCAACATTTCCACCTACACGGTTGGCTTCCGCTACAACCCGTTTATGACGAGCCGGGCCGGTTTCGCCTGGCATAACGAATACAACTGGCTGCATCAGGATGGCACCGGCCCACTGGTTGGCTTGGGAAGTAACAACATCAACACCAGCGAACTACTGATGGGTTTCGACTTCGATTTCTAAAGCCGTCGATTTTGTTAGAGAGGGATGGACATGCGTACAGGATTACAAAAATTGTCGCTCTTGATGGCTGCGGCAGCATGTTTGGCGATGCCGCTAGCTTTGCGGGCGCAGCTCACTATGACGGACTTGCAAAAAACCCTGGGCACGGAAGCTCACGTGGGGAACTTGACCGGCCATGCCAAAGACGCTGCCGCCGACTATCGCAGATATTGCGTAGGCTGCCACGGAGATCTGGGCGATGGCAACGGGGAGAACGCGAACTGGATGGAGCCGCCTCTGTTCCCCAAGCCGCGGAATTTCCAGTTGGGAATTTTCAAGTGCCGCTCCACTCCGACCGGCACTCTCCCCACCGACCAGGATCTTTTCGATGCCATCGGCCGTGGCTTTGATCGCTCCAACATGCCGATCTGGAATACATTCACGAAACAGCAAAAGGTCGATCTCGTGGCCTGGGTGAAGCACTTCTCGCCGCGTTTCTCGGGGGGGGAGAAGCCGGGTGAGCCGATCGTCATTCCGCCCGAACCCGAGGTCACGCCTGAGCGCATCAAGGCTGGCCGCGACGTTTTCGCCCGGGTGCAGTGCTGGAAGTGTCATGGCGTGGCTGGTCAGGCCAATGGTCCATCCGCCTCGACGCTTGCCGATGACCTCGGCCGTCCGATTGCGCCCTTCAATTTTACCGACGGCACTCGACCCAAGTGCGGCGATACCGATAAGGACATCTATCGGATCTTTATGACGGGCCTGGATGGCACTCCGATGCCTTCGTTTGCCGACAACATCAAGCCCGATGAGGCATGGGACTTGGTCTTCTACCTGCGCACCTTCATGGCACAGCCGAGCAAGGAAAGGGCCATTGCCAAGCAGCTAGGTCTTACGCCCGTAGATCCAAATGCGCCGGCACCTTCGCAGTAGGCGTAAAAGTCGCGGTAAACGAAACTGAAGGTTTGGCTTCACAGTCTGGGAGCTTCTAAGTCTTTTGAAGAGAGAGATACCTATGAAGAAATTTTTGGCAGTTACGCCGTTGATGGTTCTCGTATGTTGCGCTGTGCTTCTCCTGGCTTCCAATCGGAGCGTTAGCGCGGCTGGCGAAGGCAAAATCACTGGCACCGTGAAACTCGACGGCCCCGCTCCCCACATGAAGGGGATCGATATGTCGAAGGATCCCTATTGCTCGAAGGCGCATGCCAGCGATCCCGCGAAGCTGGAAACCTATGTGGTCGGTTCCAGCGGAGGATTGCAGAACGTTGTGCTGTACTTGTCCGAAGGCTACAGCGGACCCGCGACGGCAACCACTGCTGTCCCAGTATTCGACCAGAAGAACTGCGTGTACACGCCCCATGTGTTGGCCATGGATGTGAACGAGACCTTCAAGGTTACGACCAGCGATCAGACCGCGCACAACATTCACCCCAATCCCAATCCGATGACCGGCAACATTCCGTGGAACCAGTCGCAGCCTCCCGGTGCGCCTCCGGTCGAGAAGAGCTGGAAGGCTCCGGAGATGATTGAAGTGAAGTGCAATATCCATCCCTGGATGCATGGTTATTTTGCAGTCGTGAAAGGGCCCTACGCAACCAGTGACGAGAACGGCAACTACACCATCAATGGTGTTCCACCGGGGAGCTACACCGTAACCGCGTGGCACGAGGCGGCTGGCACCCAGACGGCGAAGGTTACCGTGGCCGCCGGCGGCGCCGGCAAGGCTGACTTCACCTTCAAGGCGAAGTAGTCGCTTCGAATAATTTACTGCTGTAGCGTCGGAGACCGATTCCGCAGTACGGCCGCTTTTCTGGCCAAAGGTGAAAGTTTATATGGCGAAGTTATTCGCGGTGACGATCGTGGTGATCGCAATTGCCTCGGCGGTTCCCATTGTGATGCACATGTGGCCCATGCCGCAGGACATTTCGGTCCATGGTCACCTGATCGATGAACAGTACGCCGACACCATGCTCGAGGCAGGCATCTCTTTTCTGGCTTCCCAGATTCTGCTCGCCTTCTTCATCTGGAAATTCTCCAATCCCACGCCGGGTGCCAAAGTAAAGAGTTTTCCCGGCGGGGCGACGGGGTTGGTGATTGCTGCATTTCTGTTGGTCGGCACTGAGGTGTTGGCTTTGGGGGTGTTTGGTACCAAGGTCTGGGCCAGCCAGTATCTAAGCGCTCCGGCGGCCAATGCGCTGCCCGTCCAGGCGCAGGCCGGTCAGTTCGCTTTTTATTTCCGGTATCCAGGTCCTGACGGAAAATTCGGTCCGATTCATCCCAACCTGATCAGCGAAGCCAACGCCAACTTCTATGGTTTGGATACCACGAACGATCAGGATTCCAAGGACGACATCGTGACTGCGGAAATGGCCATTCCCGTCAACCGCGAGATTCACCTGCTGATGCACTCAAAGGATGTGGGCCACTCTTTTTATGTCCCCGAGCTGCGTGTGCAGCAGGATTTCGTTCCCGGCCTGGATGTCACCATCCATTTCACCGCAACGAAGATCGGTAAGTATGAAATTGTCTGTACGCAGTTGTGCGGACTGGGCCACTACAACATGAAGGCGTATCTGGAAGTGATGTCCCAGGAAGACTACGACGCCTGGATTAAACAGCAGGCGGCATTGCAGTAGGGTTTTTGCAGGGGCGCGACTTCAGCCGCGCCATTGAATAACGTTCTTTTTAGGGTGATCACAAATGCACGATATGTCCGCTCATGCGGCGACTCATGGCGAGCCCACCAGCTTTATCCGGAAGCACGTCTTCAGCATCGACCACAAAGTCATCGGCAAGCAGTATTACGCGCTGGCACTGATGGCGGCCGTCGTCGGCATGGTGCTTTCCTGGATCATGCGTATCCATTTGGGCTGGGGCAGCTACGCCATTCCGGGCTTGCACTTTCTGTCGAAGACCGGCGCTCCCGGCGACGTGCTCACGCCGGAATACTATCTGCAACTGATGACCATGCACGGCACCATCATGGTCTTCTTCGTGCTCACTACTGCTCCTTTCGCCGCCTTCGGTAATTTCTTCCTGCCCATTCAGACGGGCGCGGAAGACATGCCCTTCCCCCATTTCAATATGATGTCGTTCTGGGTCACCTTCACCGGTTTCCTGGTGCTGGTGGCCGCGTTCTTCGTACCGGATGGACCTACGCTTGGCGGCTGGACCCAATATGCGCCGCTGAGCGCGGTAGGACCGGTCGGTGGTCCTGGCGAAGGTTGGGGAGTGGTTTTGTGGGCCGCTTCCATCGCCATCTTCTGTATCGGCCAGTTGTTCGGCTCGCTGAACTTCATTACCACCACGCTCGACATGCGCTGCCGCGGCATGTCGTTGATGCGCCTTCCACTCAGTGCCTGGGGTTGGTTCATCACCTCGGTCATGGGATTGACCGCTTTTGCCGTGCTGATGCCGGCCTGCATCCTGCTCATCCTCGATCACGTGGCGGGAACCAGTTTCTTTGTGGCTTCGAACCTCGTGATGAACGACCAGGTCCTGCCGCACTCCGGCGGATCGACTCTGCTGTGGCAACACTTGTTCTGGTTCTTCGGGCATCCCGAGGTCTACATCGCCATTGTGCCTGGCATGGGCATCGTTTCGCACATTCTCATTACCAACATGCGCAAACCCATGCTGAGCCATCGCGTTCTGATCTACTCCATGGGAGCGCTGGCAGTGCTCAGCTACATGGTGTATGGCCACCACATGTTCGTGAGCGGCATGAACCCAGTTTCCGCGCTGGCCTTCTCCTTCCCTACACTAGTCATTACCATTCCTTCGACCATCGTCGTGCTGATCTGGCTGGGCAGTCTTTACGGCTCGAAGTTGCGCATCAACTCCGCTTCACTGTTCTCGCTCGGTTTCATCTCGATGTTTATCGCCGGCGGGGTTAGCGGCTTCTTCTTGGCGCAGCCTTCCATCGACATCATGCTGCACGCTACCTATTTTGTGGTGGGCCACTTCCACCTCGTGATGGGCGTCGCGGCCATGTTCGGAATCTTCGCTGGAACCTACTTCTGGTTCCCCAAGATGACCGGGCGCATGATGAACGAGACTTTGGGTCGGATCCATTTCTGGATGAGTTTCGTGGGAGCGTATGCCATCTTTATGCCCTTCCATTATCTTGGCATTGCCGGCAACGTCCGCCGCTATCAGGCCTTCACCGACGACTATCTGATCCCGCTGATCCCGGTGCATAAGTTCATTACCGTCGCGGCTCTGTTCACCGGCCTCGCGCAATTGATCTTTATTTACAATCTGATTCACAGCCGCTTCTGGGGCGCGCCTGCTCCGAATGACAATCCGTGGGAAGGAACGTCTTTGGAGTGGAGCACGGCTACGCCGCCGCCGCATAACAATTTCGGCGACAAACTGCCGGTGGTTTACCACGATCCTTATCAATACAGCGTAGAAGGCGCCAGTGCCGACTACATCCTGCAAACTTCGTCCGAGGCGGTGCATAGCCCGGATGAAGAGAAGTGAAGGGGGACTGATATTTCGCGCACGGGTTTGGAAAGGGCGAGGTTTGGGTGGGGCAAGGTTTGGGAAGGGCACGGCTTTAGCCGTGCCATTAGGAAGCGATGATGACGGGGCTTTAGCCCCTGAGGGATCGAATCCCAGAGGAGACTTCGCAGTATGGCAACCGTAGTTCAGCCACCGCCGACCATCGATATCGAACGCTTGCCCAGCCATGGCTCGGGCGGCGGCCGCAATCTCATTCCTCCCGGCGGAGATCTCCGAAAGGTAAAGAGCAACTCTCCTCCGCCCGCCAGCACCGGCATTTGGGTAGGGCTGGCGAGCATCGCTATGACCTTCGCCGCCTTCACCAGCGCGCTGGTGGTTCGTCAGGGTTCGGCGGCGGATTGGCAGCATTTCCCGCTGCCCCCGGTGCTTTATCTGAATACGCTCGTCATCATTGCCAGCAGTATCACGCTCGAAATGGCCCGGCGCCGCGCGCCTGCTTTCATGAGCAGCTTACAGCGCGGTGGCACGCCGGCAGCAAGTCCCGCTCGCTGGCTCTATCTCACCCTCGGATTGGGACTGCTCTTCGTTACCGGACAGACTTTTGCCTGGATGCAACTCCGTTCCGAAGGCTTTAGATTAGCGACCAACATCAGCTATTCGTTCTTTTATGTGTTGACGGTAGCGCACGCGCTGCACCTGCTCGGCGGCCTGGGCGGCCTGGTTCGCGTGCTCTCGAAGTTTAATCATGCCACGCTGAAGCGCACCACGCTGGACGCCACCTCGCGCTACTGGCATTTTATGGGCGTCTTGTGGGTGTATTTGCTGATTCTGCTTTGGTTGAAGCTGTAGAAGGATTCGCAGCACAGTAGCAAGTGGTTCAAACTACAAGATTCGTATCGAGGCACGGTCAGCCGTGCCGATGAGGGCCCTAAGCGAAGTGGGAATTTTGTTCCCGAGGACCTTGTAATAAGCCAGGAGGAAATTTGAGCCAAGCCGAAATGTCAATCAGCGCGATGGCGTCACGGTCAGACGCAACCGCGACGCTGGCCGAACCCGCATTCCGGGTCCCCGCCAAGAAGATGGCGATGTGGCTGTTCATCATCGCAGACACCGCGACCTTTGCCGGTTGTCTGGTGGCTTATGGATTCACCCGCAACGCCACTCCCGATTGGCCGCGACCTTTTAACAGCATCACCAACGTCGCTTTGATGACGTTCATTCTTCTCACCAGCAGCCTCACCATGATCTTTGCCGTACGGTCGGCGCAGGCGGGCGACAAATCCAAGGCATTCCGCTGGACCATGATCACCGCTGTGCTCGGCATCGCTTTCGCCGTCCTGCACATTCGCGAATGGTTTGAGTTGTTCGATAAGGGCGTTTCGCTCTTCCACAATCCGTGGGGAACGCCGCTATTCGGCGCCTGCTTTTTCAGCATCACCGGCCTGCACCTGCTGCACGTTACCGGGGGCATTGTGGCTCTGCTGGCGGTTGGAATTCGCTACATGGGCGGACGCTACAAGGCCGACGATCTCGAAGTCACCGGACTCTACTGGCACTTCGTTGATCTGGTCTGGATGTTTGTGGTGCCCCTGATGTACCTGTTGAATTTAGCTCACTAGAAGCGAGAAGAGGAAGACGGAGCAAATCGAAATGGCGAATGCCGACACACAGCACAACTCTGGAATGACCAAAGACCTGATCGTCTACGTCTGCCTGCTCGCGCTCGCAGGACTTCAGTTCGTTATCGCTTATCAGAACATCACCGCATCCCAAATGATCGAGCGGATGCTGATTGTCGCCTGCATCGAGGGCGGCATGGCGCTTTTGTTTTTCATGCATTTGGCGGACAATCGCGGGCTGCGCTGGTTTGTGCTGGTTTTGACCGTGGCCGTGATTCTTGGACTGCAATATAGCTGGTCCGATGCCTTCCGCTTGACCAATGGCGTGCCTTGGGCGCACTAGAGTTTTTCGCAATAGTTGGGTTGGTTTTTGTTTTTAAGTGGCACAGCGGTTGGGCGCTGCGATTCAGCGCGACGATGAGAATTAGGTTATGATTCGGCTTTAGCTTCTGAAGTACACCCGAGGATTGATGAAGCAGTCGAAACCAATGTGGATCGTGGCGCTTGCGGCGATAGCCCTGCTCCTTCTATTATCGCCAGGTTCCGCCCACGCCCAAAGCTGCGCCCTGTGTTACACCCAGGCGGCATCCTCAGGCCAGCGCATGATTCAGGCATTAAAGAGCGGGATTCTCGTCCTGGTCGTTCCACCTACCCTGGGCTCGATCGGCCTGGTTTTCGTGGTCTACCGCAAACGCAATCAGACCCGCGACCAATCCGAATTCCCCAGTGAAGAAGACGACGGCGCCAACTCCAACCAGGACTGGTAGGCTGCTCACTCCTTATTTATTTCCAATCAGAAAATTAACCGTGCTGGATCCATTTGCTCCCACGGTAACCGATTTCACCCACGTCTTTGGCTCCGTGAAAACCGGACGCTGCACTGTGCGCTCCGTCAGCACATCGAAGGCTTGTTCCTTGCCCGCAAGTCCCCAGCCTTCATGCCAAGCGACAATCTCATAGGTGCCCGGGGGAACGTTGGTTAGCTCGAAGCGTCCGCTCTCGTCGGTGACCGCATAATAAGGATGCGCCACCACCATCATTTCGGCGTTCATCCAGACATGCCCGCCGTTGCAGCGAAGATTCACCAGCCCAGGCGTGGACATGGTGCGGGAATTCACCTGATTGGGAAAGGGGAATGGCAAGTTGAAACTTGCCGCTCCATCCATATGAATGGTGTGCAGGGTCGCGTCCGAGCTTTGCATCTGCAACTCTCCATTCTGCGGCACCAGCAGAATATGAGGGATGTAGCGGCAGTGGTGCTGGTCGAGGTGACGCCGCTGCGCGGGAAGCTCCAGCGCTTTCCCTGCCGAAATATTTTTGAGGTAGACGATGGTATTCGCCACGCCGCCTTCGGGGCCTAGAATTAGGCGATCCAGGCTGGTCGTCTTTTTTCCATCCAGGTCGCAGATCTGCGGATCCTTGGTGACGGGAAAGTCTTGCAAGTGTGGTACCGGCCCCGCCCACTTGACGCTGCCGGAAATCGTTCCGCCATCGGTTACGGAAATGACTTGATAGCTGGTCTGAGAAGCGGCAAAGCGGTTGGCCGCAAGAGTCAAGAACAGCAGGCAACAAACAGTAATCAGTCTCTTCATAACTTCCCCTGACTGTCCCATCGCCACATACGAGCCTTATCCCCGGTCGTTGTGCGGCGGAGGGTTAGAAATTTCGGACGTTCTCTTTCCGCAGCCCACGGCTTGCACCCGATGTTTTCCGGGCAATGCTGACAGGGCCCCGCCTGGCAGCAGGCAGCACTCGTGGTCGCGATGGATCTTGATTCCGGCAGGGGAAGACCGTCACCGGCTCATGTGATCGGAATCACAACTGAGGATGCTCTAACACGGTTGAGGCTGTCGAGATTACCAAAGATGAATCTGCGGTAACTTTGGGGCCGCGAAAATACTATTGCCGCGCACTCTTGCGGCTCGTTTCGCGAAGCTGCTTGGGGTAGAGTCCCAGTTTGCTGGGTCCAGCACAAGAACAGCGAGGGCGCTGCTTTATTTCGGAGGCCGCGTGATCGCTCCTTGCGAGGCCGACGATACCAACGCCGCATACTTCGCAAACACGCCCGTAGGATAGCGGGGCTGCGGCGGTTTCCATTCCTTCATCCGCTGGCGCAGGAGTTCGTCGGCGATCTCGACTTCGAGAACGCGCTCGCGAACATCGAATCGTATCGTATCTCCATCGCGCACCGCCGCGATTGGCCCGCCCAGCGCCGCTTCCGGAGAAACGTGGCCGGCCATCAGTCCGCGCGTCGCGCCGCTGAAACGGCCGTCGGTTAACAGCGCCACGGACGCTCCCAATCCCTCACCCACGATCGCAGCGGTCACGCTCAGCATCTCGCGCATCCCCGGACCACCCTTGGGACCTTCGTTGCGTATCACCACAACATCGCCAGCCTTAATCTGTTTTCCCGTGACCGCAGCCATCGCGTCCTCTTCCGACTCGAAGACCCGTGCCGGTCCGCGATGCTTCAAGCGCTCATGCCCGCTGATCTTCGCCACGCAGCCTTCCGGCGCGATATTTCCCTTGAAGATGACGAGCCCTCCCGTTCTCTTGAGTGGTTTATCCAATGGCGCAATCACTTCCTGCCCCGGATTTTCCGAAGCACTCCTGGCCTCGGCCGCAATGGAAAGTCCGGTTACCGTCTTCGCCTCAGGACGAAGATAGTTGCCGTCCAATAGTCTTTTTGCCAGCAGCCGGATGCCTCCGGCCACGTGCATGTCCGCCGCCACAAATCTTCCTGAAGGTTTCAGATCGGCCAACAAAGGAGTGCGCTCACTCACGGTTTGAAAATCATCAATCTCCAGACTGACTTCGGCTTCGCGCGCAATCGCCAGCAGATGCAGAACGGCGTTGGTCGATCCTCCCGTCGCCGCGACCGCGGCAATCGCATTTTCAAAGGCGTCGCGCGTCAGAATCTCGCGGGGTCGAATTCCTTCTTGCAGCAGATTCATCACCACGCCGCCGCAATCGAAAGCCGCCTGATCCTTCGCCCCATCCATCGCTGGCACGCTGTTGAAGCCCATCGGAGAGAGCCCGATCATCTCCATCACGGTTGACATCGTATTCGCGGTGTATTGGCCGCCACAGGCGCCGGCGCCGGGGCAGGCGGCATTTTCCAGGTCGTGCAACTCCTGATCTGTAATCTTGCCGGCCGCGTTGGCGCCAACAGCTTCGAATACATCCTGAATGGTGACATCCTTACCGCGATAACTTCCCGCCGCGATGGTTCCGCCATAAAACACCAACCCGGGAAGATCCATGCGCGCCAACGCCATGGCCGCCGCGGGAATTGTCTTATCGCATCCCACCACGCACACCACCGCGTCGAACATTTGCCCGCGGCAGACCAGTTCAATCGAATCGGCGATCACCTCGCGGCTTACCAGAGACGCTCGCATGCCTTCCGTTCCCATGGTTTCGCCGTCGGAAATCGCGATGGTGTTGAACTCCATGGGAGTGCCTCCGGCAGCGCGAATTCCTTCTTTCACTTTGGCCGAGAGCCGCCGCAAATGAAAGTTGCAGGGCATGGTTTCGATCCACGTATTGGCCACGCCGATCAGCGGTTTGCGCAGATCCTCATCGGTAAAGCCAATGGCCTTGAACATGGCGCGCGCCGCTGCCCGATCGCGCCCTTCCGTGATGCCGCGACTGCGATGCTTGAGATCCATATTGGAAGATTACATTACGAACGTTAAATCGCGCTGTCATCCCGAGAAATCACGTTGTCGTCTCAAGAAATAAGGCTGTCGTCTCGAGAAATTATGTTGTCATCCCGAGCGAAGCGAGGGACCATGGTGTTTTACTTGTGCTGGCACCCGGGTGGCGCTGGCAGAAACCAAGATCCCTCGCTACGCTCGGAATGACATGGACTCGGGAGGACATGGACTCGCGATGACATGGAATCGAACAGGGCAGCGTCGCCAATCGGCGCGCGCCTACAAAAACGGGGAACCCGCGGCCAGTGCGCTTGCCCAGAGGACGCACCGCCATCGCAAGTTCCCCAAAGCATGATGCTACCCAGGGAGACATCATGCTGCTGACATGCCAATCTCTGACTACGCCGACGCTGCATGCGTCGACTGCTCGCCGGCTCCGGCCGAGAGCGGCGGCAGCGGCGACCACATCGATTCGTGCAATGCCGTGCTCGAATGCACATGGATCACATCCACAATCGCATTCCATTCGCGGTAGAGCTGGCCGACCTGCTTCTGCGAGACATCCAGCAGCATCGTGGCCAGATGATCCTGGCCGGCGTATTCCGCGTGCACCGAACTCAGATCGAGCCCTCGTCGTGAAACCGCATTAAGAATGCGCATTAACGCGCCCTGCGAATTCCGATACCGGATGTGAAAAACCTGCATTTTAGTTCTCCCTTGGTAGCGCCGGCGTCTCGCCGGGCAACGCACCGTATTCGAATTACCCAATTACCAAATTTCAAAATTACTCAATCCTCATACACCATCTCTGACAGCGCCGCGCCCGCCGGAACCATGGGATAAACGTTCGCCTCGGGATGGCAATCAAATACCAGCAACTCCGGCGCCTTCGAGCGCAGGAAACTGTCAATCAAATCTCCCGTCTCATTCGATACGGGAAACTCGGCCATGGCAGCCTCATTCAGCCGCGATGCGTGAATCTTGTAAGCCTTCGCAATCTCCACGAAATCCGGATTGTCGCTCAAATCAGTTTCCGCATAGTTGCGTTCATAAAAAAGCTGCTGCCACTGCCGCACCATGCCCAGATATTTGTTGTCGACGATCACCATCTTGATGGGCAACCCCAGTCGATGAACGGTCGCCAATTCCTGAATGTTCATCTGAAATCCGCCGTCGCCTGAGACGCACAACACGCAAGTTTCCGGCTTCGCCAGCTGCACGCCCACCGCGGCCGGAAGCGCGAAGCCCATCGCTCCTAATCCTCCCGACGTAATGAATCCGCGCGGCGAGGAAGATCGGTACCGTTGCGCCGCCCACATCTGGTGCTGCCCGACATCGGCGATGATGACGGCATCTTGCGGCAGGCGGCTGAAAAGCTCATCGAGAAAACGCATCGTGGGCTGCGCCAAACCTCGCGGGTCAGCCTCCGCGCGCTCGGGTCCACAGGCCAGGGCGCGCCACGAACTCCAGTCGGGAAGGGAAGC
Source organism: uncultured Acidobacteriaceae bacterium (assembly GCA_963710965.1). Classification (GTDB taxonomy): domain Bacteria; phylum Acidobacteriota; class Terriglobia; order Terriglobales; family Acidobacteriaceae; genus Sulfotelmatobacter. The sequence goes on from CAVQCP010000051.1 coordinate 341,780, forward strand.
GTGCCGCAGTTCCGCGTGAAGGGCCGGAATCGTATCCGCAAGATTTCCGATCACGGGCAAGTCGCAAGCCCGCACTCGATCCAGTTGCGCCGGGTCGATTTCGAAATGAACGATCTTCGCATGTGGAGCAAAACGCGTCGGCTCGCCGGTCACGCGATCATCGAGCCGCGCTCCAAATACCATCAGCAAATCGGTTTCGTGCAGCGCGGTATTGGCCGCGCGCGTCCCGTGCATGCCCACCATGCCCAAGTAATAAGGAGACTCGGGCGGTACGGCGCCCAGTCCATGGACCGTGGCAAACGTCGGAACATTCAGGTCGTCAAGCAGTTGCCGCAACTGCGGAATCGCCCCCGAAAGCTTTGCCCCCGCGCCCACCAGCGCGACGGGACGCTCTGAACGCTGCAGCAGGGCCACGATCGTGTCGGAAAAAGCTCCATCGGCATGCGCATCGGCAGCGCGCCCATGGGGAGTGAACCGCACCGGCCCGGAAAATTCCTTCTTTGCTTTAAGAATGTCGGTCGGAATATCGATGAGCACCGGCCCCGGACGTCCGCTGCGCGCCCAATGAAATCCTTCGGCAATCACCTCCGCAATCTCATCAATGCTTCGAACCAGCCGGCTCCATTTCGTTAAAGACAAGGTCAGGCCGAAAACGTCAGTCTCCTGAAACGCATCCGAGCCAATCAGGGGAGAGCGCACCTGTCCCGTGATGCAAACCAGCGGTACCGAATCCATTTTCGCGTCGGCAATGCCCGTGACCAGGTTGGTCGCGCCCGGGCCGCTGGTCGCGATGGCCACGCCCACGTTGCCGGTGACCCGCGCGTAGCCTTCGGCCGCAAATGCCGCGCCTTGCTCGTGCCGCGTGAGTACGTGCCGAATGCCGCTTCCATCTAGTGCGTCATACAACGGCATGATCGCGCCCCCGGGGTACCCGAACACCAGGTCAACCCCTTCGGCCCGCAAGCACCGCAAAACGATTTCAGCTCCTCGGATCATTTTTCCCATACCCGCCAGCACTGCCACTCGCCACGCGAGGCATTTCCGCCACCGCGGCGGTCATGCCGCTCTAAGCAATCACCGTCTGCGTGCTCTCTTCTTTCGGGATTTCCGGTTTTTTCTTCTGCCCCGGCAGCCAACTCATCATTCCGCGCAACTGCGCGCCCACAATCTCAATGGGATGCAGTTGTTCCTGGTGGCGCAATTCAGCAAAGTGATAGCCGCCGTCTTTGTTCTCTTTGATCCACTCGCGCGCGAAAGTCCCGTCCTGAATGTCGGCCAGCGTCTTCTTCATGGCCGCGCGCGTGGCATCGCCTACAACTTTTTCGCCCCGCGTCAGGTCGCCATACTCAGCCGTGTTCGAGATCGAATGCCGCATCCGGCTCAGGCCGCCTTCATAAATCAAATCGACGATCAACTTCATCTCGTGCAGACATTCGAAGTAAGCGATCTCCGGCGCATAACCCGCCTCGACCAGGGTTTCGAAACCCTTCTTGATCAGCGATGTCAGCCCGCCGCACAGCACCGCCTGCTCGCCAAACAAATCGCTTTCGGTCTCTTCGCGGAAGGTAGTTTGCAGCACGCCGGCGCGCGTCGATCCGATGCCATGCGCGTAAGCCAAAGCAAATTCGTGCGCCCGCTTGCTGGCATCCTGCTGAATGGCAATCAGCGACGGCACACCGCGCCCTTCGGTGTAAACCCGGCGCACCAGATGCCCCGGAGATTTCGGAGCGATCATCACGACGTCCACATCGGCCGGCGGGACGATGGTTTTGAAATGAATGCTGAATCCGTGGGAGAAGCCCAGAATCTTTCCCGGATGCAGATAGGGCTGGATGTACTTTTCATACACCGCCGCCTGCGTCTCATCGGGGGTGAGCACGTGGATCCAATCCGCCCGCTTTGCCGCCTCAGCCGGTTCGACCACAACCATGCCGTCGGCTCGGGCCTGCGCGGCGCTCGGACGACTCGCCTCCAGCCCCACAATCACCTTGTGGCCGCTGTCGCGCAAATTCTGCGCCTGCGCATGTCCCTGGCTGCCATAGCCCAGGATGGCGATAGTCTTGCCCTTCAGGGCATTCGGATTCGCATCGTGCTCATAAAAAATAGTGGCCACCGGAGTTGCTCCTCTCATGCCATAACCTGATAACTAAAAACCGACCGGTCGGTCGGTTTAATGATGTTATAAAACCTTCCTTCCTATGTCAAGTAGTAAGTAAAGGTGGTGGGTAGTGGCTGAAAAGTGCGTTGGTGGAAAACTTTGAGCCGTTGCTTTTCGCGGATGGCCGCCGTATCGTCATGGCATGGGATCGAATCGAAGCGAACTCACGGCCCTCAAGAACCTGCTTTCCCAAGCTGACCGCATCCTTGAGACTTCCCCGGCCCTGCCCGAAAACCGTACCGGAGCTAGGCCCCAAGTGACGTTGGGGCTTTTCCCTTCTGAATCGAGGCGTCCTATGGAAATGAAAGCGCCAAGCACGAAAGAATGCCTACTGACAATTAAGACCGCCTTACGTCTGAGAGAACTGCTAAAGAAATCGGGCGACTTCACTTCTGGCCTGTTTCTCTGTAGCTATTGCAGACAGCCCGTCAGGGCTGAATCTGGCACATCTGCCCACTTTGAGCACCTGACCAGGAATATCAATTGTCCGCTCAGCGAGAAAAGCAAAGCGAAACAGCTATACCGCAAGCACAGAGACGACAAAGCCAAAAAACGCGCTGCCACTGCATAAAACACCAACGCACTTTTCAGCCACTACCGTAAAGGTGGCAGGTGCCGCCCGAGTACCCGAGATCACTGTGGCGACCGACGCCTTCGCCAGTCCTCCGCCAGGGCAGAGCTCTGCAATATAAATCTTTCGTGAAAACCGCGCGCCTTGCATTGACGCCGCCAGAAGTCGAGCCTACATTGGCCGTCATGGAAACTCCAGACTTCGATCAACTCCTCAGCAACTACAAACAGGCCGTCGACCGGTGGGTCGAGGCCATCCAGACGGAAGAGTCCCTCGCCACGCCCGACCACTCCATGAAACAAATGGAGCTGTGGGATGACGCGGGCCTGAAGGTTCACGATGCAGAACTTGCCGCCAAGAAAGCTCGCGACCAATACAAGAACGCGCTCCGCAAGAAAAATTACGGCTTTTGATCTCCGGTTAGCGGCCCCACCCTCGCACCCCACTCCTGATCGCTGAGCCGCCAGCTCAGGAGAGCTGCCTTCGGCCAAAAAAGTAGTGTTCCGAATCCGGTCTTGGCGACATCAAAGCCTGTAGGAGTCAAACCATGCCCCATACCAGGCGAGAGAATTCCAAGTGGAAGAATGCGAACGAAGCCCAGATCATCCGGCAGGAGAAGAAGCTGGATTCCAAAACGAAAGATGCTGAGGCGATGGCGAACGCAAAGAAGTCGGCGCGAACTGCCGCCAGCAAGCCAGGATCTTCACGAACTCCGTAACCCGAGCTGCCAATCATCACACATTCAGGAGGAAATCATCATGAAAGCCATCCTCGTTCGCGACTACGGCGACGTGAATCAACTCATCTACGGCGACGCACCCGATCTTAAGCCAGGCCCGGGCGAAGTCTTAATCAAAATGTTCGCCACCAGCATCAATCCCATCGATTGGAAGCTCCGTCGCGGAGATTTGAAGGAGTGGATGCCGTTGACATTTCCCGCGATTCTTGGCCGCGATCTTGCCGGTGAAGTGGTGGCTCTCGGCGATGGTGTGAAAGCCCGCAAGGTCGGCGACCGTGTCATGGGGATGGTCAGTCACACTTACGCCGAATACGTCGTGTGCAAAGCGGAAGATCTTGCGCCCATTCCCGCCAATCTGAGCTTCGAAAAGGCTGCCGCGCTTCCCCTCGTGGTTACCACGGGGGCACAACTGATCGAAGACGGGGTGCGCCCCAGATCCGGAGAAACGGTTTTAGTCACCGGCGCTCTCGGCGGCGTCGGCCGCACCGCCGTGCATGTCGCCAAGCAGCATGGCGCGCATGTCATCGCAGGGGTCAAGTCGGAACAGAAGAAGGACGCCGAAGGCTTGGGAGCCGCCAGCATCGTGGCCCTGGACGACGATTCCGAAATCGCCGCGCTGCAAGAGCTCGACGCTGTCGCCGACACCGTAGGCCAAGACGTCATCGCAAAAATCATCCCGCATATCCGGAAGAACGGCGTGCTGGCAACGGTTGTGGGCGCCCCTGACGCGGCGAAAGGACGCGACATCCGCGTGCAACAAGTTTTCGCACGCTCCGATTCAGCCCGGCTCGAACAACTTGCCTACGACGTGGCCACGGGAAAATTCTCCATGCCCATTCGCAAACAATTCAAACTCTCCGAGATCCGCCGCGCCGATACCGAAGCCGAAGCCGGAGGCATCGGCAAAATCGTGCTCGTCGCGTAAGCAATTCTGCTGTTCTTAGAACCAAACCACCTGAACGGAAAAGAGGAATTTATGAAGCGCAAACCCAATCAGAAAGCTCGAGCCGCCCGTACACGCACGCCCGACGCAGATGTGCAGTCTGGTGATACCCAAGGCTTGTCGCGCAAGGAAGATGTCGACAGCGAAAGCGTTGAAGAGCTCGCTGCCGAGGGGCAATCATTCGAAGCCGGCGCCGTAAGCGGCGTTGAGAATGCCGCCGACCCCAACGTCGGCGAAGTTAGAACCAAAGAAGTCCTGGAAGATGACGTCCCGCGCGAGTACGACGACCAATAATCCTGCCCACGCCGAAACTCGCCGTACCGAAACTCAGGGCGCCGCTGCTTGGACGAAGACTGCAGGCTGCAACGTCGTAGAATGAACCCATAATGCCAGTTGTGGAAAGGAACCTAACCCGTGCCGCTCAGTGAGATGAACCAGAAAGATTGCCGTGCATTTCTAGCCGGCGCTTCCCTCGGAAGACTAGCCTGCTCGTTCAACGACCAGCCTTACGTGGTTCCGATTTATTTTGCCTACGAACCCGACTTCGCCTACGTCCTCTCCACCTTTGGCCAAAAAACTGAGTGGATGCACGCCAACCCCAAAGTCTGTCTTCAAGTCGACGAAATTGCCGATCAATCGAACTGGGCCAGCGTGATCGCCATGGGCACCTATGAGGAATTGCCCGATCCCGAATTTGCCGAAGAACGCGAACACGCTCGCAAACTCTTATCCAGTCGATACCAGTGGTGGCTGAACGCGATGGCCGCACGCCAGCTCAAACAAGGCACCGACACAATCAACCCGCTCTTCTTCCGCATCAAAATCGGTTCCATGACCGGACTGCGGGCTAGCTCCTAATCGCAGCGGATCACTGGGAGGGGAGACGTAGAGGTTGTGTGCTCCTCAGTGACTTCTGGGTGCCGGATTTTCCTCGCATCAAGACCACTCGCGACTCAGGAAAGCGGTATCATGACTCGTTAAGCGATCCCCAAAACTCAGAACCGAGGAATAATGACCTCCCTGACCCGCCGTACCTTCATGCGCCTGGGCGCAACTTCCGTAGCTGCCGGAGCAGTAATCAAGACAACCCTCCTCGAACCTACGGCTCTCTGGGGTGCGGGCCGCGCCGTCGCGCCCAGTGATCGCGTGCGCTTCGCCTCCATCGGAACGGGAACCCGAGGCTGCGAATTGCTCACTGCCTCGCTCGACGTTCCTGGCGTGGAATGCGTCGCCGTCTGCGATCTTTACGACAGCCGTCACGAGGCCGCGCAAGAGGCCGTCCAGAAACAGGTTCCGGTCACGCGCAATTACAAAGAAATCCTCGACCGCAAAGACGTCGACGCCGTGATCGTTGCGGTCCCCGACCACCAGCATCGCCGCATCTTTGTCGACGCCTGCGCCGCCGGTAAAGATGTCTACTGCGAAAAACCCATGTCGCACAACGTCGAAGACGGATTCGCCATGGTCGAAGCTGCGCACAAGCACAATCGCATTACCCAGATCGGCAGCCAGCGCGTCAGTTCCATCGTCTATGCGAAAGCCCGCGAGCTTTATGCCGCGGGCGCGCTCGGCGAAGTTTTTTATATCGAAGGTTCTTCCGATCGCAACTCGCCCAGCGGCGCCTGGGTCTATCCCATTCCTCCCGACGCCAGCGAGCAGACCATCGACTGGAACGAATTCCTGGCCGGCGCTCCCAGGCGTCCCTTCGATGCCGCGCGCTTCTTCCGCTGGCGCTGTTTCTCCGACTACGGCGAAGGCCTTGCTGGAGATCTCTTCGTCCATTTGCTGTCTGGAATTTATTTCATCTCCGGAACCAACGAAGCTCCGCAGCGAGCCCGAACCACCGGCGGCCTCTTTCGCTGGAAGGATGGACGCGACTTTCCCGATCTCATCGAAACTCTCTACGATTATCCGAAATTCCGCGTCGCGCTGCGCTGCAATCTCAACAACGCCGGCGGCGAGCCCATCCGCTTCTACGGCACCAAGGGCACCATGGAAGTCATCAACCAAACTCTGACCTTCACCCCACAAGACATCACGCCCAAGCCAGAAACTTATTCCGTCAAAGGCTGGCCCACGCGCCTGCGCAAACAGTATCAAGCCCAGTGGGACGCGGAGCATCCCAAGCCCGCTCCCAATGACTACCAACCCTTCGAAGCCGAAACCTTCACCGCGCCTCCCGGCTACAGCGATGTCTCCGCCCACGAAGCCGTTTTCTTCGAAGCCGTGCGCACCCGCAAGCCGGTGGTCGAAAATGAAGTCTTCGGCAATCATGCCGCCATCGGCTGCCATCTCGCAAACTACTCCTACTTCAAGAACACAACCGCAACCTGGGATGAAGCCAGCAAGACGATCCGCGGATAAAGATGCCGCTAGCGCTAGGAACGTTTTCAAATTAAGGGAGCAATCATGCAAAGAATTTCGCGCCGGACATTCGTAAAGACCGCATCCGCATCAGCCGTTGCCGCAACCATTTGGAGCAACCTCCCCAGCCTGATGGCGAATCCTCTCGGCTTACCGCTGGGATTGCAGCTTTACTCCGTGCGCGACGTTCTGCCGAAAGATTACGATGGAACCCTGCATCAGATCGCCGCGCTTGGCTTCCAGGAGATTGAAGCTGCTGGCTTCTTTGGCCACAGTCCAAGCGAAGTGAAGCAGGCGATGCAAAATGCGGGTTTGCATTGTGTGAGCGCGCATTATTCGTTGCAAGCTCTTTTGCCAAAAGTAGACGAAACCATTCAGTTCGGCAAAGACCTGGGCCTGAACTATATCGTCTGTGCCGCGCCCTGGTTCAAAGACCCGGCAAAGGTGAAGGGCCTCGACTTCCGCGCCTCTCGCGAGTTGATGACGCTCGAAGATTGGCGCTGGAACGCTGATCAGTTCAATCAGATTGGAGAAAAAGTAAAGACCGCCGGCATGCACTTCGCCTACCACAATCACACGCCGGAATTCCGCCAGGAAAACGGAGTCATGTTTTACGACGAATTGATGCGCAGAACCGATCCTACGAAAGTAGCTTTCGAACTGGACTGCGGCTGGGCCGTGATCGCGGGCCAAAATCCCGCCGAGTTGCTGAAACGCTATTCCACGCGCATTTGCATGTTGCACGTAAAAGATTTCAAAATGACGCCGTCGGTAACACCCGCCAACGCGCCGCCCTCCACCGAACTCGGTCACGGCACCATCGACTACCACCCCATCTTTGAAGCTGCGAAAAAAGCGGAGATCAAGCACGCTTTTATTGAGCAGGAAGAGTTTGATATGCCGGAAATGGAAGCGCTCAAGGTCGACGCGGACTATATGAAAGCCTTCAAGGGGTAGCGCGCTTAGGGCAGCATGTTGCGGATCGCAAGATCCAATCCAACCATAAGCACAGCCGAAGCAGGGATCACCAGCAGCGCTTTTTTCAGCCGCAGCGGGTCGCCACCGGCAATGGCGCCGATGATGCGCGAAGTGACCGCCAGCCCCACCCATCCGCAAGTGATCACGAATCCAATCGCAGTCCCGCTGGCGTGCGGAAAGGCATCGCCCACAATCGCCAAAGTGGTGGGAAAAACCGGAGCCATCGAGAGCCCGGCGAGAAATACCAGCGCAGCGGCCATAAATGCATTTTTGGTCCGCAACATCAGGAAGGTCGTGACTGCCATGGCAATCGATCCCGTCAAGGTGACGGTGATTGCGGGCACATGAATGAGCACTGGCAAGATCGCGGCCCGTCCAATCAGCAGGCCGAGAGCGAATCCGAGCGAAAGAATATTCAGCGCTCGCGCCCGCGGAACGCCCTGCGCGATCAGATGCTGCACCAGCCAGTTCCAGACTCCCACCTCGCAAGTGATGTAGAGAAAAAGGAATAGCCCGATGAGCCAGAGCAAAGGCTGCGACAGCACAGACGACGTATCGGAAAACGTGAACCGCCCGGTACGGTTTGGAGCAGGCATATGCGTGACGGCTTCTATTGCGAACGCAACCACAGTGAGCGCGGCGATCGTGTAACAGAGGCGAACCCAATTTCGCTTGAAGAGATTCGCCGCGACGAATGGCGTGGCCAGGGCACCAAGCCCAAAAAAGAGGTTGACCAGGTTAAGCGCGGCTCCGCGGTGAGATTCACTTACATCACTGACCAGCGAATTTGCTGCCGTCACCAGAATGCCGCTGCCGATTCCCAACACAAACAGGAGCGTAATAACGCTGCGAAAGCTGGCCGAGCGCGGCAGCGCGAACAGTGCTACGGAGATCAAGCCGAGGCCCAGCACGATACCGATTTTCTTGCCTTCATAGTCCAGCAACGGGCCGACGGCTACCGAAGCGATAATCAGCCCCAGCGCCTGCGCGAAAGCGATGGTGCCATTCTGGCTGGGTGAAAGATGAAAGCGATCGGACAACTCGGGCAGAATCGTCCCCAGCATGGCGGCGATCATGCCGTAGAGAAAGAATGCGACAATGGCGGCGAGAATCAGCATGTAGCAGTTTTCCTTTCGGGGAGACCAGTTAACTGCGCGTTATTTCCACTGCTACATCGACCCATCCGCGTGTGCGATTACTTTCCAGCACAGCATTGAGGATCCTCAATTGCCGAAGCCCATCGACGAATTGCGGATACTCGGCATCTTTCGTCGGATCGCCGATGGACGCATAGAAACGCCGGAACACCTGTTTGAACGTATCGTCATAACCTTCACTATGGCCGCCAGGAAGATCCGCATAGCTTCGCGCCGCTGGCTTGAGCAATGACGGATCTTTTATAAGAATCTGATTCGCATGATCGCGATGCCCGGCCCAAAGCTCGTCGGGCCGTTCCTGATCCCACGCGACCGATGACTTCGTCCCATAGATCTCGATGCTGAGGCGGTTCTTGCGTCCGGCGGAAACCTGGCTCGCGACCACGCTGCCGCGAGCGCGTTCGCCCATGCGGAAGATCACCGCGCCGAAATCCTCCGTGTCGACTGGCGTTTCAATATAATCCTCCGCCTCCAGTTGCTTGTTCGAGAAAGTTTCTACCGAATGTTTCGGCTGCTTGCGCGTGCGGTGAAACGTCTGCAGGTCGGCGCATAGCGAACTCACGCGCAGTCCGGTTACGTGTTCCGCCATGTCGAACCAGTGGGAGCCAATATCGGCCATGCAGCGCGAAGGGCCGCCGGTTTTGCCATCAACGCGCCAGTTCCAGTCGGTATCGTAGAGCAGCCAGTCCTGGGAATAGGTTCCCTGCACGACGAGAATATCGCCCAGATCGCCAGCCTCGCGCAGGCCGCGCATCTGCTGCGCCATCGGATAATCACGCAGGTTGTGGCAGACGCAATTGCGCAAGCCTTTTTGCGCGGCGAGCGCGACCAGTTCTTCCCCTTCTCTCACGCTGGTCGCCAAGGGCTTTTCGCAGAGGACGTGTTTGCCGGCGAGAAGGGCCTCCTTTGCCATGGAGAAGTGCTGCGCGTTGGGGGTGCAGACGTGAACCGCATCGATCGCGGGATCGCGCAGGATCTCGCGATAGTCCGCCGTAATTATGGGAACAGCGAAACCCGCCCCCAGCTTCTGAGCCGCTTCGGCGTTTCTGCCGGCGATTGCAGTTGCCTCGACGAATTCAACTCGTCGCACCGCTTCCAGATGTACGCGTCCCATGAAGCCGCTGCCAATGATTGCCGTTCTGATTGGTTTCATCATTCTCTCTTTATGGATTGCACCAGTGTCAGACCCACCACGCTGCGCCCGGCTGCTCGCGGATTACGATGGAATTGAGAAAATTCGCGGCTTTCGTCAGCCCCTCTTCCGGCGACAACAAACTGTCTTCGTGCTCGATCGAGAGTACGGAGTCGTAACCGAACATGCGTAGCGTCGAAATAAATTCCGTCCACCACTCCGCGCCGTGGCCATAGCCGCAGGTGCGAAAGATCCAACTGCGTTCGCGTTCGTCGGTGTAGGGCTTGGTATCGAGCACGCCGGTGCGCGGCAGATTTGTCGAATAGATTTGTGTGTCTTTGGCGTGCACATGAAAAATCGCCTCTCGCAGGACGCGAATCGCGGCAATGGGATCGATGCTCTGCCAGAAAAGATGGCTGGGATCGAAGTTGCAACCCACACCGGTTCCGGCGATCGACCGCAGCCTAAGCATTGTCTCCGGGCTGTAGACAACAAAACCGGGATGCATTTCAATGGCGATCTTCACGCCATGGTCTTCGGCGAACTTGGCGTGCTCGATCCAGTAAGGCGCGACCACTTCGTTCCATTGCCAATCGAGAACCTTCAGATAATCTGGAGGCCATGGACATGTCACCCAGTTGGGAGCGGTCGCGTTCGGCGAATCGCCGGGGCATCCGGAAAAATCCACGACCACTGAAATCCCGAGCTTTTCCGCCAGCAAAATAGTCTTGCGGCTCACCTCGCGGTCGCGCTGGGCACGGGCTTGGTCAGGATGCAGAGAGTTGCCGTGACAACTCAAGGCGCTGATGCTGGCGCCGTGATCAGCGAGGGTCTTCTGAAATTCGGCCAGCGCAGCTGCATCTTCGAGCATGGATAGCTGGCAATGCGAATCGCCGGGATAATTGCCGGTGCCGAGTTCAACTGTATCGATTTGCAAAGCTTTCAATTTTTTGAGAACTGCGGCCAGCGGCAATTGCGAGAGCAGCGGGGTGAAGACTCCAATGCGCATTGCAGCATTTTATCTCGAACCGGCGACGGCCACGCCCGAATGTTAACCTAGCACCTATGTCCGCCGAGTTCTCGTCTTCCCATCTCCGCGAATTGTTTGCCAAGGCGAATGAGGAGAAGTCCGGCGATCAACTGGCGGGGTTGGCTGCCGGCTCGGAGCGCGAACGCGTTGCGGCGAAGCACAAGCTGGCCGATTTGCCGCTGTCCACGATTCTTCAACAGCCGCTCATCGATCCTGATGAAGATGATGTGAGCCGTCTGATTGCCGAGACCTACGATGAGGAAGCGTTTCGTCCGGTCAAGAGCATGACGGTCGGAGAGTTTCGCGAATTTATTCTTGACGATCAGACCACTGCGGATGATCTCAAGTACGTGCACTGGGGCATCACTCCCGAGATGGCCGCCGCCGTGGCCAAAATCATGAGCAACAAAGACCTGATTCTGGCCGCAGCCAAGATTCGCAACGTTACGCGCTGCCGCAACACGATGGGCGAGCCAGGCGTGCTGGGAATCCGGGTACAGCCGAATCATCCGGCGGACGACGTGGGCGGTATTTTGCTTTCGGCCTTTGAGGGGTTGCTCTATGGATGCGGAGATGCAGTGATCGGTGTGAATCCGGCGACGATTCAGTTCATCAGGTGCGGGCGATCCTGGAAGCCATCGCGCGGTTAATCGAGATCTACAAGATTCCCACGCAAGGCTGTTGTCTCGCACACATCACCACGCAACTTGCGGCCTTGAAGCAAGGTGCGCCGGTGGATTTGCTCTTTCAGTCGGTGGCGGGCACGGAAGCGGCAAATCGCAGCTTTGGAATTACGCTCAACCTGTTGCGGGAAGGACGCGAGGCAGTGCTGGACCACCACCGCCGGCGCGATGTGCCCTGGAAGGGCGAAAACGTGATGTACTTCGAAACCGGGCAGGGCAGCGCGCTCTCGGCTGAGGCGCATGATGGAGTCGATCAACTGACGCTGGAGGCGCGGGCTTATGGCGTGGCGCGGGCCTTCGATCCTTTCCTGGTAAACAGTGTTGTCGGATTTATTGGGCCCGAATATCTGTACGATGAACGGCAGATCATCCGCGCCGGGTTGGAAGACCATTTTATGGGAAAGTTGCTGGGTCTGCCCATGGGCTGCGACGTTTGTTTCACCAATCACGCGGCTGCCGATCACAATTCGGCAGATACTCTTCTGGTTCTGCTCACGGCTGCGGGCTGCAATTATTTTATGGGCGTGCCGTGCGGCGACGACGTGATGTTGAATTATCAATCGACCAGCTATCACGACGCACTTGCCATGCGTCGAATGTTTAAGCTGCGGCCGGCGCCAGAATTTCTCGATTGGCTGCAGAGGATGGGAATTTATCGCGATGACGAAGCCGTGACCCTGGATGCGCCGGTGCGCCGGCAACTCATGCAGGGGCTGGAGTCTGCGCTGTAAAACTCCTGATCGATGGCATCCCCAGGAAACGGCTGCGGAGTGCGCTGAGAAGAACCAACCATGGACCAAGAGAACTTTCTGAAGCCCCGCGACTCTCGCGACAACGACTGGCCTGAAGTTATCCGCAAGATTCGGGCTCGCACTCCGGCGCGCCTGCTTGAGGGCCGCGTCGGGACGGCGTATCGAACATCGACACAGATCGATTTACGGGAAGCCCACGCTGCGGCGCGCGATGCGGTTCGTACCGAACTGGATCTGGAAAAACAGTTTGATCCTGAATTCTTAAAGGAGTGGGGACTCTTCGAAGTTACGACGGCTGCGAGTTCCAAGGACGAATATCTTTTAAAGCCAAATCTGGGCCGGATTTTTTCCGAGCACTCGCGACGGGAATTGCTGAAAGGCTGCCCCGGGCGCTCCGATTTGCAGATCGCCATTGGAGACGGTCTTTCGGTCACGGCAGTATTCACCCAGGTTCCAAAGCTGTTGCCTACTCTTCGCGAAGGCGCCAAGGCGCGGGGCTGGACGGTCGGACAAATATTTGTGGTTCGCTATTGCCGCGTGGGAATTCTGAATCAGATTGGAGAGTTGCTCACGCCTTCCGTGGCCGTCCTTTTGATCGGCGAGCGCCCCGGTTTGGCGACGGCCGAGAGTTTGTCCGCGTACATGGCGTATCGGCCGCAGCGGGCGCATACCGACGCTGACCGGAATCTGATTTCCAATATTCATTCGCGTGGTGTGAGTCCCTCCGATGCGGTCGCTCGCATTCTCGATCTGGCTGCGCAGATGATGAAAGCAAAGTCCAGTGGAACGCATTTGCATGCCGAGATTTCGCAATTGCAGCGAGGATAGATTGCCTACGCAAAACATTTAACCGGAACGGAGTTACGAAACCACAGAGGAATGGTGCAGCTCTACGGAACTGAAATGCCGGCACACAGGATTAAGCTTTGTGTTTCTGGCGTTCTTTGTTGCGTGGCTTATGGTTGTGAAGGCTCTGTCTACTGAAAATCGAATCCCGGCTACCGATACCTGCAAAAAAGAGGGCTCGGATCCGTTGGCGCTACCCGCGCCAAATCAGGCTAGCGGCGCCGGTTTGCTGGCGAGGACAAGGCACGCAGTAGCGCCTGGAAGTCCGGCGGCAGTTCGCTATTGATAGAAATACTTTCACTCGATCGGGGATGAATAAACTCCAGATGCGCCGCGTGCAGAGCGACGCGAGCGATGCGCCGCTCCGATGCTTCCGCGGGATGATATTTTCTGTCGCCGATGACTGGATGTCCGATCGCCGAAAACTGCACCCGGATCTGATTTTGCAATCCCGTCGTCAGCGTAACCCGGACGAGCGATGCGGACCGAAGTCGACGTTCGACAACAAACCGAAGCTCCGCGCAAGCCGCTTGCGAGTCCCGCTCCGAGCTCAACTTCTGAAACATTCCTTCGCGTCGCAAGTGGTGAACCAGCCTTCCATCTTTGGTGGCGAGATGTCCACGCACGACAGCGAGATACTGCCTCACCGGTGTGTGAGCGATGAACTGTTTCACTAGTGCATCCCGGTCGCGCTCGGTTTTTGCGAAAAGAAGTATTCCAGAGGTAAAACGGTCAATGCGATGAACCACAAAAGCGCGTTGTTTCTTCCCTCTCAGCTCTGCTGAAAGCAGTGACCACGCGGAAGGCGTATCTGAGCCGGGCACAGGCACGGCGGGAAGCCCCGCCGGTTTATTGATGGCAATCACAGCCTCGTCTTCGTAGAGAACGGCGATTCCGCGCTGGTGTGGACGCTGCTTCATGATGGTTCGGGATTCCGCCGCTTCATAGCTTGCATGTTTTTCGCGATCTCGGATTGCCTTCAACTGAGTCGTTACTGTTGGATGGCCGTATCCGACGATGGCGGTTTGCTGGTCACCTGTTGCGTCTCCGGCAACTGCGAGCGATCCCATCCGCCACCCAGACTCTCAATCAGCGCCACCGCGTAAGTCATCTGATCGACCTGCAGGTTGTTCAGCGTTTGCTGGTCGCCCAGCAACGTGGTCTGCGCAATGAGCAGGTCGATGTAGGGATCGATTCCAGTTTCGTAGCGGCTTTGCTCGAGCTTGACTTGCAGTTCGGCGGAGTTCACCGCCTCCTGTTCCTGCTGGATTTCCCTGGAAAGAAGCCGAACCTCAGCGAGACCGTCTTCCACCTGCTGAAATGCGTTCAATACGGTTTGCCGGTAAGCCGCCAGATCGGCATTGTACGTGGCGACATATTGTTGCACCGTGGCGCGGCGCAAGCCGGCATCGAAGATGGTTTCGGGAAACGATGCTCCCACCGACCAGAAGCGGCTGGGCCACGAGAGCAAATTATGAAAAGCTGAGCTTTCGAAACCAGCTTCTCCGGTGAGGGTGAGATTGGGATAATACGCCGCATATGCGATCCCGATCGATGCATTGGCCGCGGCCATGGCGCGCTCAGCGGCGGCGACATCCGGCCTGCGCTCGAGCAATTCCGAAGGCACGCCCACCGGAATCGGCGGCGGAGCAACCGTCATCGGCTTCACAGGAACTGAAAAACTTGAGGCAGGCTTGCCGATCAGCATGGCGATCGCGTGATCGTATTGGGCTCGCGCAATCGCGACATTGGTTGCTCCCGCCTGCGCGCCGCGTAACGTAGTCTCGGCTTCGACCACCGCGATTTGATCATCGATGCCGGCCTCATAAAGCGATTTGGTGAGATCGTATAGCTTCTGGTCGGCCTCCACGGTATCGTTATAAATTTTCTGCAACTTGTCCTGACCGCGAATCTCAAAGAAATATTCCGCCAGGCTGGCTTGCTCGGTCAGGCGTTCGTTTTCCACATCAGCCGCGCTGACTTGCGCCGAATACTGGGCCTGACGCACTGTATTGCGAACCTTACCCCATAGGTCCGGAGCCCAGGAAGCCTCGAGCGGCAAAGAGTACGATGTGCTTTGCAGTTGTTGCGTGGCCGTAGTGCTGGCGGTACTTCCGCCGCCGAGGTTGGCTGACGATCGCGAATGGCTGACCGAAGGCGCGGCCGATAACGTCGGAAAATATTGTGCCCGCGCCTCACGCACGAGAGCGCGCGCTGCCATGTAGTTCTCGAAATATTGCTTGATGTTCTGATTGTTGATGTCCAGTTGTTCTTCGAGCGCATTTAATTCGGCATCGTTAAAAATCTCCCACCACTTACCCCGCAGCTTGGCATCGGCAGGCTGCGCCACGGTCCAGTCTCCCGTTACATTACCCTGCCCTGGCGTCTCCCGATAAGCTGGCGGACCCGGGGTGGACGGCGCATGATATTTCGGCCCGACCACGCAACCCGATAAAATCGGCAGCAAAACAGCCGCACAAACCCACTTTGCGCTGCGGGTTATTCTTCGCCGAAAGTTAGTCATAAGCTTTTACTCTCACAATGCACATCTCACTCCATCGCGTCCGCCGGCTTCCATTTTCCGGTTACCGGATCGCGCCGCTGTCCTTGCAATCGCAACCTCAACCGGTCGAACTCCAGATAGACGACCGGCGTGGTGTAAAGCGTAAGCAATTGACTCAAGATCAAACCGCCGACGATCGTGATCCCCAGCGGGCGCCGGAGTTCATATCCGGTTCCCGTTCCCAGCGCCAGCGGCAAAGCTCCCAACAGCGCGGCCATAGTCGTCATGAGAATTGGACGAAACCTCAACATGCAAGCTTCAAAAATGGATTCCAGGGGAGTCTTCCCCTCTTCGCGCTCGGCTTGCAGCGCAAAGTCGATCATCATGATGGCGTTCTTTTTTACGATCCCGATCAGCAACACAATCCCAATGATCGAAATAATGTTCAGATCGGTTTTGAAGAGCATTAACGCCAGCATGGCGCCCACACTGGCTGATGGCAGTGTCGAAATGATGGTGAGAGGGTGCACCAGGCTCTCATACAAAATGCCAAGCACAATGTAGACCGCGAGCAAGGCCGTCAAAATCAGGATAGGCTCCGTGTCCAGCGATTGCTGGTAAGCCAGCAGCGTGCCGGCAAAAAAGCCAGTCAGCGTGGAAGGCGCCCCCACTTTCTTCTTCATCTGTGCGATGGCCAGCGTGGCGTCGCTCAACGAAACATTCGGCGCCAAATTAAACGACACGGTGACGGAAGGGAAGAGTCCGGTGTGGTTCACGGCCAGAGGGGTGTTGTTCGCCTGACCTCTGGCCACGGCTGCTAGCGGAACATAGTGGCCGCTCGATTGAAGATAAATGTCTTTCAAACCCTCGGGGCTCTGCCAATACTGCGGGGCCACTTCAAGCACCACATAATACTGGTTCAACTGCGTGTAAATGATCGATACTTCGGATTGCCCGAACGCGCTGTACAGCGCGCTGTCCAAGGCTTGCGCGGTGAGGCCGAGTTTGGCCGCAGAGGTGCGATCGTAAGTCAGCAACTCGTCGAGCCCGCCATTCTGCTGGTCCGAACTCACATCCTGAAAGCCGGGCAGATGCTGCATCTGATTCAGGATGATGGGACCCCAGGTCGTGAGCTCTTTTTCGCTGTCCGATTGGATCGTGTACTGATACATCGCATTGCTGGATCTTCCACCGATGCGGAGATCTTGCACGGATTGCAAGAAACCGGAAGCCACCGGGAGGCGCGCCATTTGCGGGCGCACGCGGTTGATGATCTCGGTTGCGGTCGATTTACGATCTGCTAGCGGCTTGAGCGCGACATAGAGGAAGCCGGTGTTGGTCGCGCCCCCGCCGCCGGTGAAGGCGATCACATTCTGCACCGCGCGATCGTTCTTGACGACCGCGCCAAGCTTGCGAATGGAATCGTCCATCGCTGGGAAAGAGGCGTCCTGTGGCCCGCGCACGGCGCCAACGATCGCCCCCGTGTCCTCGGTTGGGAAAAATCCCTTTGGTATTTTGATGATCACCACCACGTTGAGCGCGATGGTCACAAAGAGCACGATCAGCGTAGGCGTCGGATGTTTGAGCACCCATTCGAGCGTGACCCGATACAGCGACAGCATCCCATCGAAGAAGTTTTCGCTGGCCATGTAGAGACGGCCATGTTTGGCATGACGCTCATCTTTCAGGAGGTACGCGCACATCATCGGCGTCGTGGTCAGCGAGATGATCATCGAAACAAAAACGGATGTGGAAAGAGTTACAGCAAACTCGCGAAAAAGGCGGCCAACAATGCCTCCCATCATCAACAGGGGAATGAAGACAGCAATCAGCGAAATGCTAATGGTGAAAACGGTGAAGCCGATTTCCTGCGCGCCTTTCAAAGCGGCGTCGAATGGCCTCATGCCCGCTTCCAGATGACGCGAGATATTCTCCATGACCACGATGGCATCATCCACTACGAATCCGGTCGCAATGGTCATCGCCATGAGCGATAAGTTGTCGATGCTGTAGCCAAACAGATACATCACGGCGAACGTGCCGATCAGCGATACCGGCACCGCCACAGCCGGAATCAGCGTAGCGCGGCCGTTCCGCAGAAAGACAAACACAACCAGGATGACCAGAGCGATGGAAATGATCAGCGTTCTTTCCACATCGCTCACGGAGGCGCGGATGGTTGTGGTGCGATCGAGAACGATGGTGGTATCGATGCCGAGCGGGATGGACGCTTGGATCGAGGGCAACTGACTGATAATGCGATCGACGGTTGCGATGATGTTCGCGCCGGGCTGGCGGAAGATGATGACCGTAACCGCGCGCTTGCCGTTCAAATAGCCGGCAGTGCGAATATTTTGTACCGAGTCGGTAACCTCGGCCACGTCGGAGAGATGAATGGCGGCTCCGTTGTGATAACCAATGACCAGCGGCTTGTAATCTGCAGCTTGCGAGATCTGATCGTTGTCAAGAATGTCAGCAGTCGTCGTGCCGTCGGTGATCTGGCCCTTCGCCAAATCAGCATTTTGCAGGCTCAACACGGACTGCAGATTGGCCATGGTGAGGCCATAGCTGGCCAGTTTTGTGGGGTTCGCATCAACGCGCACGGAAGGCAGTGCGCCGCCTCCCACGCTGACCTGGCCCACGCCCGAAATCTGCGACAACTTCTGTTCCATGACGGTGGAAGCTTCGTCATACAGTTTGGCCGGACCGAACTTGTCCGACGTCAAACCTAGAATCATGATCGGGGCATCCGCGGGATTGACCTTGCGATAGGTCGGATTGCCCGGAAGGTTCGCGGGCAGATAAGTTCTGGCGGCGTTAATGGCGGCTTCCACGTCGCGGGCCGCGCCATCAATGTCGCGGCTCAGGTCGAACTGAATTGTGATTGAAGTGCTGCCCAGCGTGCTGGAGGAGGTCATCTCGGTTACGCCGGCGATGTGGCCGAACTGCCGCTCCAGCGGAGTCGCGACCGAGGACGCCATGATGTCGGCGCTGCCTCCCGGCAAACCGGCGCCGACCGAGATGGTAGGAAAATCAACCTCCGGCAGCGGCGCCACCGGTAGCACCTGAAACGCAATTGCACCCGTCAGCGCGATCGCCACCGTGAGCAGCGTGGTGGCTACGGGCCGATGAATAAATGGGGCGGAGATGTTCATGCCGGTCCCGCCGGTTCGGTTGCTCCCGGCTCAGTCTTTTTCGGTTTGCTGCCGAAGCGCTCTGCCAGATTGTCGAAGAAAATGTAGATGACCGGGGTGGTATAGAGCGTGAGAACCTGGCTGAGGAGCAGGCCGCCTACCATCGCGATACCGAGAGGCCGGCGCAATTCGGAGCCGAAGCCCGTGCCCAACGCCAGCGGCAGCCCGCCCAGCAGCGCTGCCATGGTGGTCATCATGATGGGACGGAAACGCAGCAGGCACGCCTCATAAATCGCGTCGGTCGCCGTTTTTCCATGTTGGCGCTCGCCTTCCAGCGCGAAGTCGACCATCATGATGCCATTCTTTTTCACGATACCGATCAACAGGACGATGCCGATGATGGCCACCACGCTCAAGTCCTGGTGAAAAATAATCAACGCCAGAAACGCGCCCACCCCCGCGGACGGCAGCGTCGACAGAATCGTAACCGGATGGATGAAGCTTTCGTACAGAACTCCGAGCACAATATAGACGGTGACCAGCGCGGCCAGAATGAGCAAAGGCTCGTTGGATAACGAATTGGTGAACGAAGCCGCAGTGCCCTGAAAGCCCGCCTGCAGGCTGGCGGGCATGTGCATGTCCTTTTGCACTTTGTCGACAGCCGTGATCGCCTCGCCCAGTGCGGCGTTGGGCGCCAGATTGAACGACACCGTGATGGCGGGAAACTGTCCCTGATGGCTGATCGATAACGCTTCTGTCGTTTTCTCGAAATGTGAGAATGCGCTCAACGGCACCGCGTTGCTCATGGTTGAACTGGTCGTACCGGCGGAGTTCACCCCATGATTCGTAGTTGACGAGGTCGAAGTCGTGGGCGCCAGCGCGTTGACCGGAGGGACCAGCGTATTCGCCGACGGGGTATAAACCGTCGAGGAGGTTAGCGCGTTCGATCCCGCGGATGACGATCCGGAAGATGCGAACGAAGTTGCAGCCCCGGCTCCGGTTGCGCCCGAGGAGGCATTGGACTGGATGAAAAGGTGATTCAGCTTGTTGGGGTCGAGTTGAAACTGCGGCTGACTCTCCAGAATCACGTGATACTGATTGACCTGCGTGTACATGGTGCTGATCTGGCGCTGGCCAAAAGCGTCGTACAGCGTGTTATCGATGGTCGTTGGCGCGATCCCGAAACGCGAAGCGGTCACGCGGTCAATGTCGAGGTAAACCGCCAGGCCGCCGGGCTGCTGATCGGTGGCTACGTCTTCCAACTCCGACAATTTCTTCAACCGGTTGACGAAGCGGTTTGTCCAATCATTCAGTTCGTTGGCATCGGGATCTTCCAGCGTGTATTGATATTGCGTGCGGCTGACGCGATCATCCACCGAGATGTTTTGCACGGGTTGCATGAACAGCTCGATGCCTTGCACCTGGTTCAGCTTCGAAGTGAGCCGGCGTATCACATCCGAGGCGCTCAGGCTGCGCTGCCCGATGGGCTTGAGGTTGATCGACATTCGCCCGCTGTTGGTCGTTGTATTGGTGCCATCCGCGCCGATGAATGAGGAGAGGCTTTCCACCGCCGGATCGGCGAGGATAACTTTTGCCAGTTCCTGCTGCTTCTCCGCCATCGCTGCCGAGGCAATCGCCGGGGGCGCTTGCGTGATGCCCTGGATCACACCCGTATCCTGCACCGGGAAAAAACCCTTCGGGATGATGATGTAAAGAAAAACCGTAAGCAGCAGCGTAGCCAGCGCCACCAGCAGAGTGATCGTCTGAAAACGAAGAACAACCTTCAGGGTGCGGCCATAAAACGCGATCATGCTTTCGAAAACGTGCTCGGAAATCTTATAGATCCGGCCTTGCTTTTCCTTGGGCTCATGCCGCAGAATGCGCGCGCTCATCATGGGCGTGAGGGTCAACGAAACCACCGCCGAAATCACAATCGTGACCGCAAGCGTGACCGCGAATTCGCGGAATAATCGCCCGACCACATCGCCCATGAACAACAACGGAATTAACACAGCAATTAGCGAAACAGTCAGCGACAGGATGGTGAAGCCAATCTGCTCCGCTCCTTTGAGCGCTGCCTCCATGGGAGGGTCGCCCATCTCGATGTAGCGCGAGATGTTTTCAATCATGACGATGGCATCGTCGACCACGAAGCCGGTCGAGATGGTGAGGGCCATCAGCGATAGGTTGTCCAGGCTGTAGTTGAGCAGGTACATCGCGGCGAAGGTGCCAATCAAGGAAAGCGGCACGGCCACGCTCGGAATAATCGTGGCGTAAAGGCTGCGCAAGAAAATGAAAATGACGAGCACAACCAGGCCGACCGTCAACATCAATTCGAATTTCACGTCCGACACCGACGCTTCGATCGACGTAGTGAGATCGGTAAGCGTCGTCACCTGAATGCCGGTAGGCAGATTGGCTTGCAGCTGTGGCAGCAGCAGCTTGATGCTCTTGACCACACTGATGGTGTTGGCTCCCGGCTGGCGTTGCACGTTCAAAATGACCGCCGGCGTTTGATTCATCCACGCAGCCTGAAATTTATTTTCGACGCCATTCACCACCTGCGCCACATCGGTGAGCATCACCGGCGCGCCATTGCGGTAGGCGACCACGACATTCTTGTAATCATCGCTGGTGACCAGTTGATCGTTGGCATCGATCTGATAATCCTGCTGGGGGCCGTCGAAGTTTCCCTTGGCCGCGTTCACGCTCGCCTGCGTCAGTGCGGAGCGCAAATCCTCCATGTTGAGGCCATAAGACGACAGCGCCGTAGGATTCGCTTGAATGCGGACCGCCGGCTTCTGACCGCCGCTGATCGTCACCAAACCGACTCCGCTCAATTGCGAAATCTTGGGCGCGAGCCGCGTGTCTACGAGATCTTCGACTTGGGAGAGCGGCATCGCATCCGACGTGATACCCAGCGTGAGCACAGGAGCATCCGCGGGATTTGTCTTGCTATAGATTGGCGGCGCGGGCAGAACTGAGGGTAGATAACTTTGCGACGCATTGATGGCAGATTGCACTTCTTCTTCCGCCACATCAATGTTCAGCGTCAGCGCGAACTGGAGCACGATGACCGAGGTGCCGCCGGAACTGGTCGAAGTCATCTGGCTTAAGCCTTGCAGTTCGCCGAATTGGCGCTCCAAAGGCGCAGTGACCGTGGTCGCCATCACCGACGGGCTCGCACCGGGATAAAACGTCAGCACCTGAATCGTCGGGTAATCGACCTCCGGCAAGGCGGAGACCGCCAGTTGGGTATAGCCCACGATACCCACCAGAAGGATTGCGGCCATGAGTAGCGAAGTCGCCACCGGCCGCAAGATAAACGGTCGCGAAGGACTCACGGGGCGCTGCTCCCGGGCGTTCCGGCTGCGGCCGGCGTGCCAGAAGCCGGTTGCGTTGTACCGGGTTTATTCGAGTTCGCAATATTGACCGCAATGTTGTCCTGCAACTTGTCGAAGCTGCTGGTGGCGACAACGTCGCCAGGATTGATGCCTTCGACCTGCGTAATGCCCGCGTCGGTGACTCCGGTTTTCACCATGCGCATGTGCGCGACATTGTTTTGAATCACGTAAACGAACGATTGCTGGCCATTTTGTTGCACGGCCGCAGCCGTAACCAGAGTGACACCTTGGAGCGTATTCACCAGAAGCCGCGTATTCACAAACTGATTGGGGAAGAGCGCGTCATTTTTATTGGGGAAGGTGGCTCGGCCTTTTACAGTTCCGGTGGTGGTGTCGATCTGATTGTCGACTGTGATCAGCTTGCCGGTTGCAATCTTAGTCTGCGCCGTTCGGTCATAGGCATCGACCGTGAGGGTTGCTTTTTTTCGCAGCCGCGCCGTCACCGCGCCCAGATTGTCTTCTGGAATCGTGAACACGATGGTGATCGGATCCTCTTGCGTGATCACGGCGAGGGTTACGGTCCCAGCGGCTTGCACCACGTTGCCTGGATCCACCAGCCGCAGACCAAGCCGCCCCGTTATGGGCGCTGTGATGTGGCAGAAGTCGACCTGCACCTGGTCGTATTGAACCGTCCCTTCATCGTTCTTGACCGTGCCCTGATCCTGAAGAACGATTTTTTCCTGGTCGTCAAGAAGCTGCTTTTGTATCGCGTTCTTAGCCCAGGCGGCGCGATAGCGTTCCAGATCCATCTGTGCCTGGGCGAGCACGTTCTGGTCTCGCTCCAGCGCGCCTTGCGCCTGCAACAGGTTCGCGCGGTAGGGACGCGAATCGATCTCCACCAGCGAGTCGCCCTTCTTGACCAGTTGGCCTTCCTTGAAGTGCACCGCAGTGACCAGTCCCGTGACTTCCGCGGTAATTGAGTCCGTAAAGACGGGCGTGACCGTGCCAATGGAATCAAGATAAACGCCAATGTTGCCTTTGGTGACCGTTGCCGTCGTGATGGCAACCTTGGGTGGTCCAGCCGGGGCCTTTTTCTGACTGTCGTCCTCATGCCGCCAAAATACAAATCCAAGCACAAGCGCCAGCAACAACGCGACACCGGCGACGATCCACCAAACATTGTGCCGGCGATCCGAATCGTGCGGGGGAAGCTGGCGAGTTCGGTCGGTGATGGGATGCTGGTTGGTCTCGACGGTCAAAAGGAATCTCCTTTTCGGCCCCAAATCATCGAGGAATTATATCCTTCGGAAACTGGTATCAGTATGGAATACAATGCCGACCGCGATGCTATGCGAGCGCGCTTACCTACGTGACAAAATTGAATACCTGGCCCATAGCGGGAAAAAGCGCGCGCCACATGCCGGTTTGGGCGAGTCGATCACGCCAAAACCATCATGCCGTTGAAGCGGCGCCGAGACCGCAGACGCAGCCGGGAAATTGCTCGGGCCTGTGTCATACGATCCGCCTCATAAGAAGAGACGCATTCATTCTCGGTTCTGCAACCAACAATTCACCAGGCACGTTCGATGCCCTCCAATTTAATCATGTTGCTCTTCCCATCGAACTTGACGTAACTTTACCTTTTCGCCGCCATCGATGGCGGAACTTTACGTTAAATTGCGCTAAATTTACCTGCCCGTAACTACGGCAAGAACTTTTGCGCATCTACATGATTTACCCGAGTTTCGTGGGCGGAGGAAGCGCGTACTTTACAGGGAGTTGGTATCCCCGAAGCGTTTTTTATCGTTTCCCGCTAGCCGAAATTCAGAACCCTGGAACCGCGCTCTGGAGCTTTCCTATGGCAACGAACGCAATCGCGGCGTACGGTATTTTCCCTCATAACAGCGCCCTGCCCGAGATCGTGCGCAGCCTCAATCAAGCCGGTTTCGACAACGAAGATATTTGCATGGTGCTTCCGCCAGACCATCCGATCGCGTCCCAGGTTCGTGGCGCCAGCATTTTCAATACCGAGAAGGGAGCCGATCGCTCGACCGCCGGAACCATCGGGTGGCTGTCAGAATTCGGCGCCGTGCTGATTCCGACCGTAGGTTTCTTTATCCGTTCTCAAGCCTACTTTCATGCCCTGATGGTCGCCAAAAATGCGCCTTCGCTGTGCGGGAAAGCCAAAACTCTGGTGGGCCTTGGCTTTTCGCTGGAGGACGCCGAGCGCTTCGAAGATCAACTCGACCACCTCGGGGTTTTGGTGTACGTCTCTTGTGCGGAACACGCCAAAACGCTATGGGCTCGCGAGGTGCTTCGCCACACTGGAGCCCACGAAGCCGCGACATTGGCCGAACACGCGACGCTGGCCGAACACGTGAGCTACGCAGCCACGGCTTAATCCGCTAGCTCCCGATTGGCCGAAATGCGATTTTATGCACCTCGTTTGTCCCATCTTTCTTGTTCCAGGACGGTTTCTCGCGCTAGCTGTGCTTCCGGCGCACGGGCATGATGAGTGTCTCTCGGTTATGATTTTGTTTGTAGACGAGAAGGTCTAGCCGGTCACTCCGCGCAACCCGCAGCCGTAAATCAGTACCGGGAGAGCGAAGGATGACCGGCGAGAGGAAGCAAAATGCACATCAGTTCAGCTCTCCGTTCGCTGTCGAGCCGCGTCTTGGTGCTCGGCTTTTTGGTGGCAGCTTTTTCGACAGCTTCATTCGGTCAATTCAGGGTGGCAATCACCTTTGGTCCACCGGCGATTCCGGTCTATGAACAGCCCGTTTGTCCCGGCGATGGTTACATGTGGGTGCCGGGTTATTGGTATTGGGATGACGACGCTGCCGATTACTACTGGGTGCCGGGCACCTGGGTGCTGGCGCCTGAAGTTGGTTATCTCTGGACTCCAGGCTGGTGGGGTTGGGGCGGCGATGCATTTCTCTGGCACGAGGGTTGGTGGGGGCCGGAGGTCGGTTTCTACGGCGGCATCAACTATGGATTCGGCTATTTCGGCGTTGGCTTCGGCGGCGGCCGTTGGGAGGGTGGACACTTCTTCTATAACCGCGCCGTGCTCAATGTGAATGAAACCATCGTGCACAACGTTTACAACACGCGAATCGAGAACGTCAGCGAAAACCGTGTCAGTTTCAACGGAGGCCATGGCGGCATCGAAGCGCGTCCCACGCCGCAAGAGGAAGCGGCGGCGAACGGGCGCCACGTAGGCCCGGTGTCATCCCAGATGCAGCATATTCAAGAAGCTCGCAGTAACCCGCAGCTTCGCGCCTCGGCGAATGGAGGCCGGCCTCCGATCGCTGCCACCGAAAGGGCTGGCGATTTCAAAGGCAATGTAGTCGCGGCCAGGGAAGCGGGCGCTCCCTACCATCCTCCGAATCGAGGAGGGACGGCGGGTGGGACCGCGGTTCATCCCAAGGAGCTTCCGCCCATGGAACGTCCCACTGTCAATAGCGGCGACGCGAAGGCGGACCAGAAGTACCAGAGGCAGCAGGACAAGCTCGCTCAGCAGCAGGATAGGGACCGGCAAAAACTTCAGCAGCAGCAGGATCGAGAACATCAACAACTGACGCAGCGGCGAGCCAGCCCAGAGGAAACGCAGAGGGTGGAACAACAGCACCAGCAACAGACGCAGCAGCTGCAACAACGCCACCTGCAACAGCAACAGCATTTGCAGAGCCGCATGCCTGCGCCCAGGGGGCAGCGAAAGTAGCGCCGCCGTCCCGGCGTCGGGGCGTCGAAACGCCGCCACCGCCAGTGTAAAAAAAAGCAAGTTGAAGTCTTTGGACCGGGTATTCATGCCCGGTCCTTATTTTTGGCCCACGCTTTCGCTTCCAAAAACTCGAAACAGATTTTCCGCAACTCCCGCGACTTCCGTCGCAAGCGCATACAATCCCCCGGCCAGCCGGTCACCCGCGGGCGCTTCGGCCCGGGCGGTGGTGACGTAGAGAGTCCTGCGATCGGGGCCGCCAAATGTGCAGGTGGTGATATTTTTCACGGGCATCTCAACCACCCGATCGATCGATCCATCGGGCGCGACTCGAACGATGCAATTTCCAAAGAAACGGCAATTCCAAAGATAGCCTTCCGCGTCGACGGTCGATCCATCGGGCAATCCCCTGGCAAAACCTTGGAAGAATGGCCGTTCGTTCTCGATGTCGCCCGAGGCGGCGTCATAATCACACACCCATATCGTGTTGGCGGGGGTGTCGCCGAAATAAAAACGTTTGTGATCGGGGCTCCATGCCAGCGTGTTTTCGATTCCAATATTCTTTCGCCAGATCTTGAAGTCGCCATTGGGCTTAAGGCGCAGGAGCACACCCTCCTCTCCACCGGCTGGTCCGGCCGATCCGTCGGCGTTCACGTTGTTGCGCATGGAACCGATCCACAGCGCGCCCAGCGGGTCCACGCGGGCATCGTTCAAGCGAACTTTGGGCCATCCCTCGAGCACAAAAATAGGATCGTGGCGAACATCTGTATCCGGCTCCCACAGAATGACGCGCGATCCTAAAACGACGGCGAGCACGTGGTTTCGATCCGTCAATGTAAGGGCCGTCACCGGCTCATCAAAGAACCAGGTGCGGACGCACGAATCCGAGGGAGTGAAACGATGGACCAGAAAGCGGTTAATATCGGCCCAGTAAACCGCCTTGTGCTCCGGGTGCCAGACTACTCCTTCGCCGCACACATCGCCGGTGGGAGCAATACAAATCGGATCCCCGACGATCCTCATTGCACTGCGATCCCCGCCAGCAACCCACCATCGATCAGGTAGTCCCCGCCCGTACAGAATCCCGCTTTGTCAGATACCAGGAATGCGGCCAGCTCCGCGACTTCTTCCGGCGTTCCAATTCGTCCCAGAGGATGAGCCGCGCCGAAGCGCTCAAACACTGCTTCCTGTTCCAGATCCGGTACAAAATGTGCGGCCGAGCTGGCCAGCATGGGTGTGCGAATGGAGCCCGGGCTGATCGAGTTCACGCGAATATGATCGGCGGCGTGGTCGAGGGCCAACGCCCGCGTCAGGCTGTGCACCGCGCCCTTCGAAGCGGCGTACGCCACAACTCCGCGCTGGCAGGCATAACCTTGCACGGAGGAAAGATTCACCATCGACCCTCCCCCGGTTTTTTTCATCTCGGGCACGCCGAAGTGCGCCATTAAAAAAATGCTCCCCACATTGATCAGCATGCAGCGATTCCAGGTTTCAGGATCAGTCTCAAGCACATTGCCGAAAGGATGGATCGCCGCGGCATTGGCGATGATGTCGAGCCTGCCGTGCTGGGCAACGGTTTTGGCGATCACCGCCTGAACCTGCTGCGGCTGCGCCACATCGCAATGTTTGACCCGCAACTTCAAACCGGCAGCGTCGGCTTGTTGCTGCAATTCCTGGTTGGCGGCGGATTCGATGCCGCACGCCACCACCGCGCATCCGCCGGCAGCGAGCCGCTTCGCAATAGCGCGGCCGATTCCCGTCGTACCCGTTACGATGGCAACCTTGTTTTCGAACTCTCTCATCAGCTCTTGCTCCTCATGATTTCTTGTTTCGAAGAATGGGTGGGCTGCAATTTAGTTCGCTAACTCCGGCATTCCATACTTCAACCCTTGAACAACTCCGCGCAACTCGGCCAATCCCTTCAGCCTGCCAACCAGAGAGTATCCCGGATTCACCGCCCGGGAAATATCGTCCGCCAACAAGTGCCCGTGATCCGGCCGCATTGGGATTTCGTGATCCGCCCGGTTCTGCTTCCTCCGGTGTGCCTCTTCTTTCAACAACGCGCAGATCACGCCCACCATGTCGGAACTGCCCTGCAGGTGATCGGCTTCGTAGAACGAACCGTTGGCTTCGATGGTTACTTGCCGGAGATGCGCGAAGTGAATCCGCGCGGCAAATTCGCGCACCATGGCGAGCAGATCATTGTCGGCGCGTGATCCGTAGGATCCGACGCAGAAAGTCAGTCCGTTTTCTGGGACGTTCACGGTCGCGAGGATGGCGCGCGCATCCTCGGCCGTCGAAACCACTCGCGGCAATCCGAACAATGACCATGGCGGATCATCGGGGTGAATCGCCAGCCGAACTCCAAGTTCCGCCGCGACCGGTACGACCTCCCGCAGAAATGCAATGAGATGAACGCGCAGATCCTCTGCGGTGACGCCCGCGTATTCCGCCAGCAGCTTTTGCATGGCAGAGCGGCTGTGCGATGCCTCGGCTCCCGGCAGTCCCGCAATAATCGTTCGCTCCAGTTCCTCGCGCCGTTTTTCGGACATCGCTTCGTATCGTGCTCGCGCCTCAGCGATGCGTTCCGCGGAATATTGTTCTCCGGCTCCCGGCCGTTGCAGAAGAAACAAATCGTACGCCGCAAAATCGAGGACATCGAAACGCAGCGCATACCCTGTGCTCGGCAGCTGCCAGCGCAAGTCAGTTCGAGTCCAATCCACGATCGGCATGAAGTTGTAGCAGACGATCTTCACGCCCGCCCGCGCAAGCGCCGCCAGCGAATCCTTCCACGCATCGGTGAATTGCCGAAAGGGCCCGGTCTGCAACTTGATGGAATTGTGTACGGGAATGCTTTCGACCACCGACCACACGAGCCCGGCCGCTTCGATTTCCGCCTTGCGTTTGAGAACATCTTCCGGCGGCCAAGCCTCGCCGCGATAAAGATGGTGCAGTGCCGTAACCACCCCAGTCGCCCCTGCCTGCTTGATGTGATCAAGTGAGACTTTATCTTGTGGGCCAAACCAGCGCCAGGTTTCTTTCACGCCACTATCTTACGCCGCGCCCCGCCAGTTCTGGATCGAACCACGAAGGCGTAACGACTTTTACACGCCCGCGCCGATTACCTTCGCATCTCCGCGATGCTATGATGCCGATGGTCGTGCAGTGAAGACCCTTGCAGTAGAGAGGCGGAGCCGCAAACATGGCTATAGTCACCCCGAATAGTTCAACCACCGTTTCTTCCGATTCGTCGTCATCTTATACCGGGCCGCTCGCGATCGTGACCACATTGTTTTTTATGTGGGGATTCCTGACCTGCCTGAACGACATTCTTGTTCCTCATCTGAAGTCGATTTTCGACCTGAACTACACGCGGGTCATGCTCATCCAGTTCGCTTTCTTCGGCGCATATTTTCTTTTCTCGATTCCTTCCGCGAAGATGGTGGACTGGATCGGCTATCAGAAGTCGATGGTGGTGGGCCTGCTCACCATGGGCCTGGGCGCATTCCTTTTCGTGCCGGCGGCCAGCGTTCCATCCTACCCGTTATTTTTGATGGCTCTTATCGTATTGGCGGCCGGTATCACTCTTCTGCAAGTTGCCGCGAACCCTTACGTCACGGTGCTCGGGCCCGCCCGAACCGCTTCCAGCCGCCTCAATCTGACCCAGGCCTTTAATTCGCTGGGCACTTTTCTTGCGCCTTTTTTCGGGGGCCTTCTGATTCTCAGCTCCGCTCCAAAAGCCATGGAAGAAATTCGCGCCATGGCTCCCGAAGCTCTCCAGGCCTACCGTCTTCACGAAGCGGCGACGGTGAAGACGCCGTACATCGGTCTGGGAATCGCGCTGGTAATTCTGGCGGTAGCGATCGGCAGTTTCAAGTTGCCGAAAATTCCTCAGGCGCAACACAAGGTCGGAGAAAAAGTAAATGACTCGATCTGGCGCCATCCGAATCTAATTTTCGGCGCGATCGGAATTTTTGTTTACGTCGGCGCCGAAGTAGCGATCGGAAGTTTTCTGGTGAATTATTTTACCCAGCCGGAGATTGGCGGACTCACCGAAAAGGTCGCGGCCAGTTTTGTTGCCTTTTATTGGGGCGGAGCCATGGTCGGCCGCTTCATCGGATCAGGGCTGCTTCAGAAGCTGAACACCGGGCGGCTGCTCGGCATCTGCGCCGTGTGCGCCGCCGCGCTGGTGGCGACTTCGATGTTGACTACCGGTCACCTCGCCATGTACAGCATCATCCTGGTCGGTTTTTTCAACTCGATCATGTTCCCGAGCATCTTCACGCTCGGCGTCGCGGAACTGGGTCCACTGACCGGAGACGGCTCCGGAGTGATGATCATGGCGATCGTCGGCGGGGCGATTATCCCGCTGGCGCAAGGCGCGATCGCCGACAAGGTCGGCATTCATCACGCCTTCTTCCTGCCCGTGATCTGCTATCTGTACATCTTGTTCTTCGCGCTGAGCGGCTCGAAACCGAACAGCGAAAGACATGCTGGCGCTTAGGGTGATAGGTTTTTAGACCTAAGCCGTATCACACTGTGTTCCTCTGTGTTCTCTGTGGTAAAGATTTGAATTTCCGCGGCCATTACTGCGGAGTGTAAGCCTCCGTCAAAGACATGACTTTTAACGAGGCCTGAATCTGCTCAGGCGTTGCGGCAGACTTCAAATGCAGCGTAACGGCTTCGCCGGGAAGCAGATCGAAATAATTATCCGAGGCCTGAAAATCGAGGTTGCCGAAAGATAAATACACTCCCCGCGCCAGCTTCGCCGATCGCACGGTGACGGTTGTATCCGCACCATCTTTTCCGAAAGAGGTCTCAATCTTCGGCGCAATCGGCAGTTGCAGGTCGTGCGTCACGTCGAAGAAAATCAGATTGCGCGAGACTTTCTTCCCGCCGACTTCTAAGTCAAATACGAGAAAAGTCTGATGCGGATCGCCTTTGGCTGCCATCTCCGCTTTGTCGACCGTGAAATAAATCGCACTCGACTGCGCTGGAATCTGAATTTCTTTGGTTTGCTCCAGCAACGAATTTCCCGAGAAATCGAGCAGCCGCATGTGCACCGTTCCGGAAAGTGGCTGCAACTTGTCCGACACCACATAGACATCCACCTTGTCGTCATGCAGGAACGGCGAGATCAGCACGTCGTCGTAAAAACGCCGCGCGTAATAGTGCAACGCCTTCCAGCGTCCGTAATAATCGATGCTGGCCCACGATGCCACCGGCCAGCAATCATTCAACTGCCAGTAGAGCGAGCCCATGGTGCGCGGGCGTTGCCGGCGCAAATGCTCGGCGCCGATCTTGATGATCTCCGCCTGCTGCACCTGGCTCAGATAAACGAACGATTGGAAGTCCCTGGGCTGGCGGTACTCGCGCAGCATGTACGTCAAAATGCGCTCATTGCCACCTTTGTTTTTCTGATGCGCCTGCATGACGGTCGAGCGGATGTCGTAGTCCGAAGGCTTGGCGAATGTCTCAATCGTGCGCATCTCGGGGAACGACTGAAATCCATACTCGGTCATGAAGCGGGGAAATTGTTTGGTATAGTCCGAAGCCGGCGCCTGCGCATGCCAGACCTGCCAGTAGTGCATATCGCCGTTGTGCTGATTGTCAGGAATCTCCTCGAAGTTGGCGCTGGGTGAGCTCGGCGTGTAGGGCGTGGGGTCGGCGTATTTCGTGACCGAACTCTTCAGAATGTCGGCGAACATAATCACGTAATTCTGCCAGACCCAGTCGCGCGTGTCGGGCGAGATCGAAGCTTTAAATTCCTGCCGGTCGCCCCAATGCCACCAGCCCGTTTCGACTTCATTATTTCCACACCAGATCACGATGCTGGGATGATCGCGCAGCCGCTTGATCTGATCGATCGATTCCTGGCGAACGTTTTCCTGAAAGGCCACATCGCCGGGAATCATGTCGCCGCCGAACATGAATTCCTGCCAGACCATAATTCCGAGCTCGTCGCAGATGTCGTAAAAATCATCCGACTCGTAGTATCCGCCGCCCCACTCGCGAACCATATTCATGTGCGCATCGCGAGCCGCTTGCAGGATGTTGCGATGAATTTCCGGCGTCACGCGGTTGGGGAAGCTGTCGAACGGAATCACATCCGCGCCCTTGGCGAACACTAAAATTCCGTTCACCACAAACTCGAAACTTTTTCCCCATTCGTCGGCCACGCGGCGCAGCTCAATCGAACGCAGCCCAGTCTTAGTTTCCGCGTGAGCCGCAGTATCCCGCCCGATTTTGATGGAAGCGGAAAAGCCATAGCGGTTCTGCGCGCCGTATCCCACGGGATACCACAGCTTCGGCGAGGCGATTCGCAGCGGAACCGAAATGTGATTCGTGCCGGCATTGAGTTGCAGCGTTTGCGTGCCATCGGCCGTTTGTGGCCCCGACAGTTCATCGTGAGCCAAGGTCAGAGTGGCGGTCGTGGGCTTACTGGCTTCAATCTCAAGCTCGGCATTCACATTCGCCAGGCTCGAGTTGATGCTCATTTGATGGATATGAAAATTCTCGATGCGCACCGCGTCCCAGGCTTCCAGACGAATCGGCTGCCAGACTCCCTCGGTCATGAAGCGTGGCCCCCAATCCCAACCGTAGTTGTAAGGAGCCTTGCGCGTGTAAGGCGCGGTGGCGATGTTCTCTTCGTTCCCGTAATTGTGACTCGAGATCGACGGCAGAATGTAAGGCAGCGACTTCACGTAGGGAATCATGCTCTCGATCGCGGAATGAAAAACGATGCGGAGCGTATTGGGCCCGGCTTTCAGTTGCGCCTTCGCGGGCACTCGCCACTTCCGGAACATATTGTCGGCGTGCAGAATCTGCTGGCCGTTGAGATAGACATCGGCAAACGTGTCGAGCCCGGTAAAAACCAGGTCGATATGCTCGCGCGCCATGGTGGCCGCGTCCACTTGAAACGTGGTCTGATATTCCCAATCGGCCAAGCCGATCCATTGCAGACGGAATTCGTTGTCCTTATCGAAGGGATCAGGAATGAGCTTGTTGTTCAGCAGATCGGTTTGCACCACGCCCGGTACCTGCGCCGCATGCCATTGCTTGGCGTCGGCTAAATCCACGTTGGTCACGGCGCGGAATTGCCAGCCGGAATCGATATTTTGCGAGGAAGGTTCGGCCGCTTTCATAGGTACAACGACGAAAGAACATACCAGTACAAGTCCAACGGAATGAAACAGGATCGTAGACAGACTGCGCAGAAATGCAAGCCGCATCAGTTCCATATCGGTGCTCCTTAGAATTTCTGTAACGACTGTACGCTAAAGCGCCATTATGAAATGTTTGTCTTCCCGAACGAGGCGAGGGACCTTGGTTTTTGCTTGCGCCGCCAGTATTGCTGCACCCGAACAAACAAACACCAGGATCCCTCGCTCCGCTCGGGACGACAGTCAGCAGCATGACAGTCAGCAGCGACCGCAAGCTATTTTTGAGAATCCTGTTGTCCAGAAGGCTGCGCCTGAGGCGAACTCTGCAGCTCTTCAAACGCTTTGATTTCGCGCTGCGCATCAGCCTTCTTTCCCTGCTTGCGATAGATTCCCGCCAGCCCGAAGTGCGCCTGCGCCGCCAGCGAACTCTGCTGCTCAATGGAAAGAAGTTTCGTCCACTCTTGTTCGGCAGTCGCCACATCTCCTTCCAGCGAAGCCGCTTTCCCCAGGGAATACAAAACTTCTGGCATGTCAGGCAGCAAATGATCGGCGCGCTTCAGTTCCTCGCGCGCTTCGTGCACTTTTCCCTGCTCCAGCATCGCTTCGCCCAGGCGATAAGCGGCTTCGGGGTTTCCCGGCTGCGACTTCACCTGCAAGCGGAACTCTTCTTCCGCTTGCGGCCATTTAAAGGCGCCGGCATAAACCTCGCCCAGGGCAAGGTGAGCTTCTGGCAGGTTCGGGCGCTGCTTCAAGGCCGCGCGGTATTCGCTTTCCGCGTCGGGCATGCGCCGTAGCACGAAGTAGTTCTCCGCCATCGCCTGGTGGGCGCGGGCGGAATCCGGATAGGCCGCCAGCAGAGTATCGATCGATTGTTTGGCCAGCAGTCCGGCAGCCCGACCCAGGTAATAAAGTAAATC
This sequence comes from uncultured Acidobacteriaceae bacterium, assembly GCA_963710965.1. GTDB lineage: Bacteria > Acidobacteriota > Terriglobia > Terriglobales > Acidobacteriaceae > Sulfotelmatobacter. Next base: position 375,912 of record CAVQCP010000051.1, read on the forward strand.
CGGATCGTTCGGCCGCGTCGCCAGCGCCGCCTGTATGTCTGCCACTGCTTCCGGCAAGTGTTCGGTCTGTATTTCTGCAATTCCCAATGCAGTCTTGTCTGTCCCGCGTTGCAAGTGGGGAAGCGCCTCGCTGGCATAACCCTGGGAGAGAAGGGCATAGCCCAGCAACTGGTGAGCCGGAACAAAGTCAGCATTCAATTCCAAAGCATGCTTCAGGGGCGGGATGGCTGCCCCGTAATCACCACTCTCCATATACGCCTGGCCCAGACTGACGAAACCATCGACGTATTTCGGATCGATCTCCGTCGCCTTCTTGAATTCTGTGATGGCAACGTCGAACTTCCGTTCTTTGTCGGCGGAGATTCCCGCTTGCATGTGCTGAGCAACCTGGGGAGACGCGGTTTGCAGCGCGAGGTAGAAAAACAACAGTGCGTGGGTCAAGGTTTCTCCGGTTCACGCACTTCGAGAAACTGATCGGCGTGAACATCTTTTAGAGTCTGATGAATTCCGGACGGCCATTTGACGTCAACCTCTGCCTTCTCCGCCGTGCCCAAGCCGAAGTGCAGGCGTTTGTCGCTGGAGGAAAGATAACTTCCGGCGGAGGTTGCAAAGCGTGTCTCCCCGTTCACCTGCACGCGGGCGCCGTAACCGTCACGATTGCTGCGCGTGCCGCGCAAAGTAATCGTAAGCCAGTGCAGCTTGCCGCCCTTATTCATGAAGACCTGCGGATGTCCGCCCAGAGTGGTCATCACAACGTCCTGCCATCCGTCATTATTCAGATCTCCGAAAGCCGCCCCTCGAGCCGCCACCGGGATTGTGCTTCCGGATTCGATACGCTCGAAGCGCCCATCATTATTTGCCGCTAGCAAAGGCGGTTCGAGATAATGCAGCGAAGGATCGATCTGCTCCACATTGTCGAGCACGTGACCCTGGGCCACAAATAGGTCCTTCTTTCCGTTATTGTGAAAATCTTCCAGCCCGACTCCCCAGCCGGAGCTTCCGCTGGAGAGCAGGCCGAGCCCCGTTTCCAGGCTGCGGTAGGTGAACGAACCATCACCGTCGTTGTGATACACACCGTAAATTTCGCGGGGCAACTCCGTCACAATCACATCCGGCTTTCCGTCGTTGTCATAGTCTTGAAAGACGGTTCCCATGCCGGAGAGCCGGCGTCCATCTTCGGAAAGCGCGACTCCCGCTTCCATACCTACTTCGGTAAAGGTTCCGTTCCCGTTGTTGTGATAGAGATACTGCTGCATGCCGTCATTAGAAACAAAGATGTCAGTGAATCCGTCGCCATCATAGTCGGCGAAGGCTACTCCCAGGGCTCGGCCCTTTTTAGCGGTGATGCCTGACTTCTTGCTCACATCCGTGAAGGTTCCGTCGCCGTTGTTGTGGTAGAGGATGTTGGTGGTGGATGGGAACTCTTCCGGCGGACAATAAGTATGATAGTTGCCCCCGCAATCTTTATTGTGTTTGGTGTCCCAATCCATATAGCGGGTGACAAACAGATCGAGCTTGCCGTCGTTATCGTAGTCGAAAAATCCAGCGGAAACCGACCATCCCCCGCCCGCCACTCCGGCTTTGTCCGTCACATCCGTGAACGTTCCGTCGCCATTGTTGTGATAGAGGATGTTCCTTCCGTAGCTGGTCACAAAGATGTCGGGAAATCCATCGTTGTCATAATCGCCGACGGCGACGCCCATGCCGTAGTTCCCATCGCCGGCATTGGACAGTCCCGCTTCTTTGGTCACGTCGGTAAAACTGCCATCTTTGTTTTGCCGGTAGAGCCGGTTCCAGTAGCGCGGATCATGACGATTGAAGTTGTCCGGCGATTGCGCCGGGTTGGTGACCAGCCCACCGTTGACCAGAAAAATGTCCAGCAGGCCGTCGTTGTTGTAATCCAGCAGAGCCACGCCTCCGGGCATGGTTTCGATCAGATATTTTGCCGGAGTGGGAGAGTTCTCAAGTACGAAATCCAAGCCCTTGGGCAGGATGACGTTGAAAACAGGCGCGCTCGGAGCGGCTGCCCCCAGAAGCAAAGCCAAAATACACGATGCCCGAAAGAGAGTATTGACCAAATCCGGAATTCCTTCGTGACCAGCATACCGCGAGAGCGGGCGACTGTGTTCTCACTTTTCCGGCAACGTTAGGCTGCCCGCCGCGTCGATGCGCGTTCCACCAGAGTGGGTGGAATCAATATTTTCTTGGGCCGCATATAGGTCTTAGTCGCAATCCTCTCCAAAAGAAGTTTGGAAGCGATCTCTCCGATTTGGCAGGTGCCCTGGTCTACCGAGGTAAGCGGCACCGCCAGCGCGTCACTATAGTGAACGTTGCCCGCTCCAACCACTGCGATATCCTGCGGAAGTCGAAAACCTGCGTCGGTAATGGCCCGCATGGCTCCGATGGCAACCGGATCGCTGTAACAGAAAACTCCGTCCGGCGGAGGCGAAACCTTCAACATGATCCGCATCCCTTCGTAAGCTGTGGCGTCGCCATGGCCGCCTTCGACGACGTAACCAGAGGCCCGGCGCAAGCCAGCGCGCGATAGCGCACGACGGTATCCCTCCAGTCTTGCGGCCGCGATTCCCATTTCGGGACCACGCAAATGCCCAATCCTCTGGCAGCCACGCGCGATCAAGTGCTCGGTCGCCAGTCGGCCAATCGCCTGATTGTCAGCGCCTACGTAACAAGCTCGCAGGCCTAGAATGGGACGGTCAATCAAAACATAGGGCGTTTTCGTCCCCTGCAGCCGCTTAAACATCTCCAGACGCCGTTCCGGCTGTGCGGAGGCGATGATTAATCCATCCACCTGCCGCCCCAGCAGGCAATCCATTTCGCTCGCCTCCAGCTCGGGGTCTTCTTCAAAAGAGGAAATCACCACATGATAACCGTGGGGACGAACGCTATGCGCCACGACTCGGGCAATCTCGGCAAAGAAGGGATGGGCGAACTCCGGCAGCAGTAAGCCAATGGTGTAAGTTCGGCGCGTCACCAAACTCCGCGCCACCCAATTCGTCTGATAATGCAGCCGCTTCGCCTCGCGCAAAACTCGCTTCCGGGTGGCGTCGCTGATTCTCCCTTGATTCCGCAAAACCTTCGATACGGTGACTACAGAAACCTTTACGGCTCGGGCAATATCCGTCATGGTTGCGGTCATTTAGCCGAAGCATACACCATTTTCCGGGAGGGTTAACGATTACTCTAGTAGGAATCTACTATTTTCTTCTTGACAACGGTCATCCGGCTAGACAAGAATTCGGGCCACTAGAGTTTGACAAAATTTTACGTAGTTTGCTTCGGAAAGAGATTCTCTATGCCACGTCGCATTTTGTGGACTCTGCTAGTTTCCCTGGGCATGATAATTTTTGCCTCTGCCTCTTTATACGGACAAAGCACTTATGGATCTGTCGCTGGATCGGTCAAAGATTCCAGCGGAGCCTCTGTCACCGATGCCGCTGTGACCCTGACGAACCTGGGCACATCGGAGAAGCGCACGCAGTCCAGCGGCGCTGACGGACTTTTTACCTTCGTGAACCTGTTCGCCGGTCAATATCGCATTGACGTGGAAAAACAGGGCTTTAAGCACTTCGTGCGGAATGTGACGGTCGAAGTGCAGCAGGATACGCACGTCGATGTCGGACTGCAGGTCGGCGAAGTCAGCCAGATCGTCGAAGTGACTTCCGAGACGCCGCTGTTGCAAACTGAATCCTCGGCACTCGGCCAGGTGGTCGAAGAGCGCAAGGCCGACGAACTTCCTCTGAACGGCCGCAACATCTTCAATTTGATCACCGTTTCTCCTGCCGCCGTCGCGCAAGGCGGCTCCGGCGGCTCGCCGGTAGGCCAGAACCCCTTCAGTTGGGGCAACTATCAGGTCGGCGGATCCTTCGCCAATCAGGGCGCGGAGTACCTGGATGGTCAACCCCTGAACATCGGCTACATCAATCTTCCCATTATCATTCCCACCCAGGATTCAGTCGGCGAGTTTAAGGTTCAGTATAGCGATCAGGGTGCCGAATGGGGTAAGTTCTCGGGCGGCGTCGTGAACCTCAGCACGAAATCCGGTAGCAATAACTGGCACGGATCGGCTTACGAATATTTCCGCAATAAAGTCCTGAATGCCAACGAGTACTTCAACAAAGCCGATGAAATCTCAGCCGGCAAGTCCAACACCGCTCCACCGTGGACTCAGAACCAGTATGGCTTCCAGGTGGGCGGACCAGTCATCAAAGACAAGACCTTCTTTTATGTCAGCTGGGAGCAATACCGCCAAAGAACAGGGCAGCCTTTTACCACAAGCGTTCCAGCGGCGGGGATGACGACCGGTAATTTCTCGGCGCTATGTCCGGGCGGGTTCACTGGACCAGTTGTAGATGGAATCGCTACTTGCGGAGTGGCCGCAGGTCAGATTTATGATCCTTTCAGTACCGATGCCGCTGGAAATCGAGTGCCTTATGCGGGAAACATAATTCCCTCCACCGAGTGGAGCACGGCGGGCGGCGATTTGCTGGCCAAATACTACCCCGGGGCCAACCTACCCGGCACGTCCGCCAATTACTTGAGTGCGGCTCCGGCTGGCGGGAACACCAACGAGTTCGTGGCGCGTGGCGATCAGAACGTCGGCAGCAGCACCCATGTATTCGGCAGATTTGCCTATTTCGGATTAACTGACTTGGCCGTGAATCCGCTAGGAACTGGCCTGTGCCTGGATCGGTGCGCCGAGCTCTACCACACCAAGGCGCTCGCTATCGGCATAAACCATACCTTTACACCAACCACGATCCTCGACGTGAACCTTGCGGCTAGCCGGTTCGTCTACGGCCGTACTCCTCTTCTGAATGGCTTCGATCTAACCACTCTGGGCTGGCCGTCAACTTATAATACCCCCCCGGCTTCCATGCGGACTCCACCGACCCCGGAAACTAACCTGTACAATGACGTTGGCCACACCCAAGGCAACAGTGCCATCGGGGATCACAACACGCAGTACAACCTAAGTCCTGAACTCACGATGATCCGTGGCAAGCACACCATTCAGGTTGGCGGCCAATACGAACTTGGATTGGACAATTATTTCCAAACCAACATCGCCAGCGGCGCTTTCGGATTTCAGGGAAACTGGACATCCTCTACTCCCACCGCAACGGACGGCTCGGGATTTGCATTCGCTGACTTCCTGCTCGGTTTGGGATTGAATCAGGGTACGTTCGCCGGAAACCAGAGCGAAGGTATAGCGCAGGTGCCAGCGCAAACCCAAGGCAAGCAAACCTACCGAGCCTTGTACGCTGAAGATACCTGGCATGTGGCGCCGAAGTTCACCGCCAGCCTGGGCCTCCGCTATGAACTACCCGGAACCTGGTCGGAAGCCTACAACCGGTTGTCCTACTGGGATCCCGCCGCGACCAACGCAACTGTGACTGGCTGTAACGGAACGGCTGGATCACCCTGTCCCGGAGATGCGATGTACGTGAAGTCAGGACCCAATTCGACGCCTAATAACCTGCCGCTCGATAAAAAGGCATTTTCTCCACGAATTGGCCTTGTCTACTCCCCTGACCAAAAGACGGTTGTTCGTGTCGGTTACGGCGTTTTCTTCATTCCAAACTATGTCTCGTTCGCTCTCAATCCGGACAACGACGTGATTAATCTTGCCGCGACCGACTTCACGGCCTCGACCGACGGCTATATCACTCCGGCGTCCACTTTGGACGGCGCCTCCTGCGGGTTCACCTTAAATGGGTTTACCGGGCCAACTGGAACGCCAGTGGTCGGGCCGATTGGACCTGACGGACTGGTCTGCACGCAATCAGGTCCCTTTGGCAATGCTGGAATCCTAGCGCCCCCGGGGCGGAATGCAGCCCCGACTCTGTCCAGTTTCGTAGCCGCAAACGGCAGCCCTGGGCTCGCTCCGTATTACGGAAAGAGTAATGAGGGTCCAAAGTACGGATACGTCGAGCAATGGAATCTCGACATACAGCGCCAACTGCCGGCTGGGTTCTTTGCGGACGTCGCGTATGCCGGTTCCCATGGTGTGCACCTGCAGCAATATCAGACGAATGTCGACCAAATTGCGGATTCCTTCGTAGCGCAGGCTGCCGCGCAATACGCTGCTAACCCTGCGGCAACTCCCACAATCGGCACTATGGTCCCAAATGTTCTAACTTCACCGAATACCGCGCTGAACCCCACCGCAACCCCGCTGATCCACCAGGGACAGTACGACCGGCCGTACCCCGAGTACAATGGGTTGAATCTGAACGGTTACGGCTGCTGCAGCAGCAATTACAATTCCCTGCAGGCTAGCGTGACCCGGAGATTCCAGGGTGGTGGTACCCTGCTCGTGGCATACACCAACGCTAAGCTGATGAGCAATACCGACACCTTGACCAGCTGGCTCGAGGGCAACACTGGCGGCGTCGGATCGGTTCAGGATTGGAATAACTTGAAGGGAGAACGGTCCCTCTCCTCGCAGGACATCTCTCAGAGGCTGGTGATCAGCTACGTTCTCGACCTTCCCTTTGGCCGCGGCAAGGCATTCGCAAGCAATCTTAGTGGCATCGCCAACGGCGCCGTTTCCGGCTGGGGCATCGATGGTATCACTACCTTCCAGCGCGGCTTCCCGCTGAAGATCAGCTGGGGGGGGACGAGCACCGCTTTGGAGGGCGCCAATCTTGGCGTCGCCAACGTCCGTCCCGATGTCGTCCCCGGTTGCGACTTGAAAGCTGGCGGTGGCCACATCACCAACTGGTTCAACACCAATTGCTTTGCGCCTCCTCCACAGTGGGGGTTCGGAACCGAAGCTCGTGTGGATCCGGTCCTTCGCGGCCCAGGAATTGATAATTTCGACTTCGCTGTCTTTAAGCGGACTAAGGTCAACGAAAGACTAGGCATTGAGTTCCGGACGGAATTCTTCAACCTGTTCAATCACCCGTACTTCAGTGTGCCGGGAACCGGTTTCAATGGAACTCCGACAGGGCCACTCGCCAACAATTTCGGTGTAATTTCGACTACCGTAGGAGCCGGTGTAGCCTCACCCGAACGCTTGGTTCAGTTTGCCCTGAAGTTTGTGTTCTAGAAACCTCTGGGCCGGGAACTTGTTCCCGGCCCAGACCCAATCTTGTGAAACTCGAAATGCTGGCCAGCGATGGCCAGCATTCGTTTTGGAGACGACTCTTAAATATGCGCACCCTCCATACCCTCGATTACTTCGAAGGTCGCCGCGCCGTTGACCTCATCGTCGCGAAGGCCTTACAGATGCAAAAAGCGGCCTCTGTGGCGGTCGCTGACGCCCACGGGGATCTCATATGCTTGGCTCGTATGGACGGCGCCCCTGTGTCATCCATACGCATCGCCATGAATAAGGCCTGGACGGCGGCTCGGGAGCGCAAGCCCACCCGGGAGATCGGCGACAAGGTCAAGCATCCGGAGAAAGGGCACGACATCGCCTATTACGGCGACCCTGGCTATGTTGGCTGGGGCGGCGGCCTGCCGGTCTGGAAGGAGGGCGAAGTTGTCGGCGCAGTCGCGGTGAGCGGGCTTTCCTCAAATGAAGATGTCGCTTTGGCCACGCTCGGCGTGGAACTGATTGCGGGCTCCTAGTGGTGCTGTACTGTACATGTTGCGGTCATAAGTCCGAGGCTTTGAAAGGGTGCGGCTTCAGGCGCGCCGCAAGCACGAGCCTGAATGAATTGGGCTTCAGCCCCTGCGGTACGCTTTGCCAGGACGAAAAACTTGCGCACAAAACAAAACGCCCCAGACTCAGTTTGAGTCAACGGGACGTTTGTTGATCAGCCCTCCCCCAAGTGCTGCTCAAGAAGGAGCATAGATCGGGAAGGTTAAATGCAAAATAGCCTTTGAGTGCCACTCCCTGGCACGAAGGTGCCGCAGTCTTTTGTCTCCCGCCCGAACGACCTCATTTACTTGGAATAGACCGCGCGGCGTCAGCCTAACCCTCCATCGTCGAGACATCGCCCGCGTCGAGCCCAGCTTCCTTAGCTTTAAGGAAACGTCGCAGGATTTTCCCCGACCGCGTCTTTGGTAAAGACGCTACAAACTCCAGCGAGGATGGGGTCGCAATCGGCCCCAGCTCCTTGCGCACGTGTTCAATCAGCGCTGCGGCAAGCGCATCGGAGGCCACATGGTCATTTCGCACCTGCACGAAGGCTTTGATCGATTCGCCCTTTAACGCATCCGGCACTCCGATCGCCGCTGCCTCGGCCACTGCGGGATGCGATACCAGGGCGCTCTCCACCTCGGCTGTGCCAATACGATGTCCGGCCACGTTCAGCACGTCGTCGTAGCGGCCGAGCACGGCGATGTATCCGTCTTTGTCCTTCATGGCTACGTCACCGGTCACATAACATCCCGGGATGACCTGCCAATCGCGCTCGTATCGCGCCGGGTCGCGCCACACCGTGCGTAGCATGTGGGGGAACGGACGCTTCAGTACCAGGCGGCCTCCCACGCCGGCGGGAGCCGAATTGCCATTCTCATCCAGCACATCAGCCTCCGCGCCAGGCACGGCCACTCCCACTTTTCCCGGACGCATCGCCATCGATGGCGGCGTTCCCAGCGTCGGCCCACCCAGCTCGGTTTGCCACCAGTTGTCAACCACATAGCCCCACTTGCCATCTCCAGCAAGATGAGTCTGCGCCCAGCGCCAGGCTTCAGGATTCAGGGGCTCGCCCGCGCACGCAATCACGCGCAAGGTGCTGAGGTCGTGTGCCGCCGGATAGCTATCCCCGAATCGCATGAACATGCGTAACGCTGTCGGTGCGGTGAACATCTTGGTTACGCCGTACCGTTCCACAATCTCCCAGGCCACGCCCGGATTCGGATAGTCGATCGCTCCCTCGCGGAACAGCGTGGTCACGCCCGCACAGAGCGGCGCGTAGACGATATAGGAATGTCCCACTACCCAGCCAATGTCGGAGGTACACCAGAAAATATCGCGCTCGCCCACATCGAAATAGCTTGCCAGATGGTAGGTCGTCCCCACCATGTAGCCGCCGTGCACGTGTAACACGCCCTTGGGCTTTCCGGTTGAACCTGAGGTGTAGAGCAGAAATAGCGGATCTTCCGCATCCATCTCCTCCGCCGGACACTCCGGCGGAAACTTCAACAGGTCGTTGAAATCGATTTCGCGCGGAGCCGTGATTTCCGCCTTCGCGCGCGAGTACACCACAACTTTCTGCACGCACTCCAGCCCATCGACCGCGTCATCGACTATAGCTTTAAGGGAAACTGTCTTGCCGCGCCGGTATCCCACGTCCCCCGCAATCACGATCTTGGCCTCGGCATCGACAATTCGATCGCGCAAGGCGGTGTGTCCCAGCCCCGCATATACCACCGAATGAATCGCCCCCAGCCGTGCGCAGGCCAGCATGGCTACGGCGCCTTCAATCGTCAAAGGCATATAAATCACGATGCGATCGCCCTTGACCACTCCCAACGATTTCAACCCGTTGGCAAAGCGGCAAACCAGGCGATAAAGCTGTCCGTAGGTCACGATGCGTTCGCTGCCATCTTCTCCCAGCCAGATGAAGGCGGCGCGGTTACACCGGTCGGAATGCGCGTGCCGGTCGAGCGCATTCACGGTGATGTTTGTCTTCCCACCGGTAAACCATTTGTGATGTACTCCATCCCACTCCAGCACGCGATCCCACTTCCGGGACCATACAAATCGCTCCGCGTATTCCGCCCAAAAGAACTCTGGATCCTTGCGCGCACGGGCGCACTCTTCCAGCCAGTCCTTCTGGATGGCATTCTGGGCGACAATCGCTGGCGCCGGATATTCCTCATCCATGGCCAACAGATTGGAAATATTCTCTCGTTTGTCGACGGTGACAGTGCTCATGAAAAGCCTCCGGAGAGTGCACGGGTACTAGCGGACCAGCGTGCATTCTGCGCTGCGGGAAACCCCTTTGCAGTGACGCATATCACAAGCGGCTGTGCCATGCCCGAAAGCAGCCCAGAACGCTTTCTGCCCAAACATGCAGGAATCTGCCTCGTCGAGGAATCCAAAACGGAGGGACGACTGGACGTCGCCGCGGAATGCGGATGTTTGGATGGTCTCGATGGAATCTGGTGGCGGCGAGTGGACTCGAACCACTGACCTACGGATTATGAGACCGTCGCTCTAACCACCTGAGCTACGCCGCCACTGGGGAAGACGCAACGAGAGGACTGGTCGCCGGAACGAACTCTCGCTTCTTTGGACATGACCGCTGAAACGGACACGACCACTGAAACCGCGCCCTTTGTCCAATCCCTCATTCTAAGAGTCAACTGCAAAAGGGTCAAACAATTCTCCTGCGTGGGTAGAGCCTACCCACATCGTCTCCCCCTGGCGAGGTTGAAGTGCTTGAGCCAGAAGCGGCGGCAATGATTTCGCCGGCGGCGCGCAGGCCAGACTCGGCGCCGCCTTCCATGAAGCCTTGAAAATTATACGAAGTGTGCTCGCCGGCAAAATGAATTCGTCCCTGGGGAACCGGTTCGTAGCCAGCGAACAGCGTGTACTGGCCCACCTTATAAGAGCTATAACTGCCGAGCAGATTCGGATCGCCGGTGGGGAAGCTGAGCGCGGCCAATCCGTTGTAGTGCGCACTCACCCCCGGCCAAACGACTTCCAACTGCTCCAGAAATTGGCTGGCATAGCGGGCCGTCAGCGGTGAACTCTTGCTCGTGGTGTACGGGCTCGCCGGCCGGTACGCGGCTCCGTTCGTTCCCCCCGTATAGTTGGTCAGCAAGCCATCTGCGCCGGACTGGGCGCGGCTACTATCCCAAGTGCTTTGAAACGGCAAATCGGTTTGAATGAATCCGTCGCCGATACCGGGCCAGGCGCCGCGGCCGTTCCAATAACGATCGTCAAATTGCAAGACGAGTTTGGAATTCGTTCCGTAACCCAGTTGGCCGATCGCGGCCTGTTTTAGAGCGTCGAATTGCGCCTGGCTGAAATCAAGGCCGCGCAGCACGCTGAACGGGAGGGCAAGAATCACGTAATCGAATGTGGCCGACTGTTCGCCCGAAGCGGTGTCGAAGTTCAGAGTTACGGTTTGATTGCTATTGGCGACAATGGTCGTCATTCGCCAGCCAGGTTGGATCGTGCCGGCAGCAAGACTCTGCGAGATCAGCCAAGGCAGTTGCTGGTTGCCGTTCGCGATATGGTAGCGCTCGTCGGAGTTGAGGGGAAAAATCAAATTGAGAGAACTCTGCTGGGCGGTATTCAATCCCTCTTCGGTCACCGCAGCAACATCGAGGTATTGCCCCAGGCGCGACCCGTGCCCGCCGGGAACATAGGCTTCGATCCAATCGTAGGCGCTGAGGTGATCGAAGAAATATCCGGCGCGGTTGTAGTCGTTGTACAGCACGACCGGCCCGATGGCATTATTTTGCTCGGCGAGGATCGGAGTGACCGCCTCCATGTCGTGCGCCAGTTGCTCGTCGGTGTAGTAGTCGCCGAAATAGCTGGTGTCCTGCGAGTTGGGCGGCTCGGCCGCGACCACATCCGATATGGTGAGGCCGAAGCGCCGCGCCAGGGTGCGGATCAGGACGTGATCGCTGTCGATAAACTCGCCGCACCACTCGCTGGTTTGACCCTCTTGCCAGAAGTTGTGATTGGAGTGCATCCGTCCCCCGATTCTTCCGGAGGATTCGTAAAGGGCGCAAGGCAAGCCGTGATCTTGCAGGATCAAGGCCGCGGTAAGGCCGGCGATGCCCGCGCCGACAATTCCGATACGGGGCGGCGCCCAGGCTCCGCGCCAGGTTTGCGCGATGGCTCGGCTGCCGAGAAACAGCCCGCCCAGCGCCAAGCCCGAAGTCTTCAACATAGATCGGCGCGTAATCAGAGGGTGATCGGGTTGCTTCTCTGCAACCTGACGGCGGATGGTACGCCAAATCCTTCTCATGGAGCGCCCGCGCGACATTTTCCGAAACCTCCCATCTGGCCTGGTTCAGCCTGGGGCGCGCCTTTCAGCGACCCAGGCTCCGCGACCTAAGCAGCTTACTCCACCGACGCCAGATGTCAACGCAGGAAAATAGTTTTCCTGCATCGCGGAGGCGGAAGCCGGCATCCTTAATCCAGTGCTGTGTAGCCAGGGTTCGGCGGCAGAGACAAGCCGGCTGGCCAGTCCTACGAACGGCTGGCGCTTCACTTTATATGACCCAATCACCTCGGCGTTTTTCCATGCAACAGTGGGACGTTTTTTCCTCGCGTCCTCTGGAAGGTAATTCTCTGGCAGTGTTTCTCGATGGCCGCGGATTGACGGAGGGCGAGATGCAGGGGATCGCCAAGGAAATGAATCTGTCGGAGACTACCTTCATTCTGCCTCGCGACCCTGCGATTGAGCGGGAGCGGGGGATTCGGGTGCGGATTTTCACGGTGCAGGAGGAATTGCCCTTCGCCGGGCATCCCACGCTGGGCACGGCTTTCGCGCTGCGGGGGCTGGAGATGGCAAAGAACCCAGGAGAAAAGTCCGCAATAGAAAAGCCCGGCCCGCCAAAAATCGTGCTCGAACTGAACGTGGGCAAGGTTCCGGTGACCTTCGAGCAGGGCGGAGACGAGGAGACCTTCGGCGAGATGACCCAGGTAGATCCGACCTTTGGCATGCAACACGATCGCCAAGCGGTCGCTCACGCCACGGGAGTTCCGGCGGAGAATTTCGACGAGTCGCTGCCCATACAAACGGTTTCGACCGGAGTGCCCTTCACCATCGCTCCGCTGAAATCTCTGGCCAGCCTGCAGCAGTTGCAGCTCGATTTGAACGGTGCCGCGGAATATCTGGCCAGGACGCAGGGGAGGTTTTTTTATTTCGTTTGCCGCGAGACGGTCGATCACGAGGCGCGCCTGCATGCCCGCATGCTTTTCTACAACGGGGAAGACCCGGCGACGGGATCGGCGGCCGGTTGTGCGGCGGCCTGGATGGTGGCGCACAGCATAGCCCGGCCCGATGAGCGCGTGCTGATCGAACAAGGGCTCGAAATGAAGCGACCGAGCCGCATTTTTGTGCGAGCCTCCTGTCAGGACAATCGAAGCAATAACCGCGTAGTTAACGTGCGGGTTGGAGGGCACTCGGTTGAGATTATGCGCGGCGAATTTTTTCTTTAGCCGATCGCGTGGGAGCAGCCTGGAATCAGGTTTTTCATCACTCCATAAAAGTCAATAGCCGGAAGCTGCCATTTGCTTCGACGCTACTTTACAGGCCGCGCGCCAACCGTTAGCATCGGTTCGCTCTAATATTCTTCGCGAACTGAGAAAACTTCTGCTGGACGGCGGTGATTGGAAATCAGCGGAAGCAGGCGGTGATGAAACCCAAACGCACGATCCTATGTGTTGACGATAACGAACAATCCCTTTCCTATCGAAAAATCATGCTGGAAACCCGGGGCTATCGCGTCGCCAGCTATTCTCGCGGCGAAGAGGCGCTGGATCGCTTCAAGCTAGGCGGAGTCGATCTGGTGGTTGCCGATATGGCCATGCCCGGCCTGGATGGCCCGCAGCTGATCGCGGCGATCAAGAGTCTTTCGCCGCAGACGCCGGCCATTCTGATTTCCAGCAAGGCCCGCGTCTACGATCACGACTCGCAGGCGGATGTATTTCTGGCCCGCGGGATGTATGCGCCGGCCGATCTGCTGGAGCGCATCCGATTATTGCTGGTGCGCAAGCGCGGACCAAAAAGAATGGCGGAGCGGATGCGGACGCTGCCGCGGGAGATTGGCGTGGCGTAATAACCTTACTCGTAGACTTCGCGGCGATGTGCGACTCGAGTGATCGTAACCCGCCTCGCTGCATCGTCGACGATGTACACAGACCGCAGTCCCCAACTTCTACACCCATCGGGTAAGCTGCGCGCTTCTGATCGGCCCGAGGCTACCCAGGGTTGATTTACCGGCGTGGGGCAATTCCTCCCCTCGTGTAAACTCGAAGTTGATGGGCGCATTCATCGAAGCTATTGATTTGCACAAAACTTATCGCGTGGGAAAGGTGGATGTGCCTGCGCTGCGTGGCATCTCTTTCAGCGTGCAAAAGGGAGAATTTGTCACTGTGGTGGGACCCTCGGGCAGCGGAAAATCCACGCTCTTCTACCTGCTGGGCGGGCTGACCCACGCAGATTCCGGCAAGGTCGTTCTCGATGGAGATGACATTGCAAGCCTGTCCGATGCGGAGCGCACCCGCATGCGCAAGCGCAAGATCGGATTCGTATTCCAGAAATTTAATTTACTGCCGACGCTCGATGCGCAGTCCAACATTGCGATTGCGCAGGAAATCTCCGGCAAGGGCGACCGCGATCCTGTGTTCTTCCTGCGGATTTGCGATCTGCTCGGCCTCACCAAGCGGCTCCAGCACCGGCCCTCGGAACTTTCCGGGGGCGAGCAACAGCGGGTTGCGCTGGCGCGCGCTTTGGTCAATCAACCCGCCGTAGTGCTGGCCGATGAGCCCACGGGAAATCTGGACTCGGAGAACTCGAATATTGTTCTAAAGATGTTGCGGCAGTCGAACCAGGAGCTGGGGCAGACGGTGCTGATGATTACACACAACCCGGAGGCCGCGGCCTTCGGCGACCGAATCATCCACATGCGGGACGGGCACATCGTGAAGCCAGAGGAAGATCCGCAGTGGGCGATCCACTAAAAAATCGCCACCGATTTACGCGAACGATCACGGATCAAAATAGAAGTGGATCAAAATAGAAGCGAGCCAGTGGATGAATGCTGGTGCAGCGGTGAAGATCGGTGGCCGGCCTCCTATGCCGCTAAAGTTCATCCCGCCCGCTGCCGATAGAACAACTTGTGGCAGCCTCTTCCGCACCCACGCGTCCGGCAACTCCACCTCAGGTGTATGTGGCTCGTCAGCCCATCCTCGATAGCAACGAAAAGGTTTTCGGATACGAACTGTTGTTTCGAGATGGACTCGAGGACTACTTTCGCGATACCGACGCGGACGCGGCGTCGCGCAGCACGCTGGATACTTCGATCCTGATGGGGCTGGACGTTCTCTGCGATGGCCGGCGGGCCTTTATCAACTGTACCCGGGAAACGTTGTTGAGAGATTACGTCACGCTGCTGCCGCCGGGCCAGGTGGTGGTCGAAATTCTCGAATCGGTTCCGGTCGACGACCTGGTAAAAGCGGCCTGCGTGCGGCTGAAGCTGGCGGGCTACCCGATAGCGCTGGATGACTACGTGGCCGACGATCCCCGCGTGGAGCTGGTTCAATTCGCCGATTTCATTAAGGTGGATTTAAGGGCCTCCTCGCCCGAGGAGCAGGCGACGCTGGTCAACCGTTTCGGCAGCCCGACTTGCCTGATGCTGGCCGAGAAAGTAGAAACTCGCGAGGAATTTGCGGTTTGCCGGGGAAACGGTTTCTACTATTTCCAGGGTTATTACTTCCGCCGCCCGGAAGTTCTGCATGCCCGCGAGATTCCGAGAAACAAGGTGAACTACTTGCGTCTGCTGCAGGCGATTTCGCATGATGAGATCAACGTCCGCGAGATTGAGGACATCATCAAGGGAGAAGCGTCGCTCTGCTACCGCCTCTTGCGCTATCTGAATTCGGCCGCTTTTTGTTTTAGCGCCGAGATCCATTCCATCCGGCATGGGCTGTCCATCCTGGGAGATCGCGAGGTGCGGCGCTGGGTGCGCCTGGTGGCAGCGCTGGGCGCGGGACAAAACAAACCCTCCGATCTGGTGCTTTCCGCATTAGTGCGAGCCCGATTTTGTGAATTGGCCGGAGCCAGTATTCCTCATGGAGATAGCGATCTTTTTCTGATGGGCCTGCTTTCTATGATGGATGCGATTCTGGAGATGCCGATGGGCGTAATCCTGGAGGGGATTGCGCTGGAGCACGAAACCCGAGCGGTTCTGCTCCGCCAGGAAAGCAAGCTGGATCCTGTGTATCAACTGATGCTTTGCCATGAATTGGCCAACTGGCCACGATTTTCCGAACTCTGCGGACAGATGAAGCTGGCGGAAAGCTTTGTGAATGAGTGCCACTGGAAAGCCATGGTCTGGGCTCGCGAAGTCACCGCCGGACACTGAACCAACGGAGCCTAGATTCATTTCCACCCACTGGCCCCGAGAAAGCCGGATCATGTAAAATAATCAGGCTGAGCGGGAGTAACTCAGTGGTAGAGTGCGACCTTGCCAAGGTCGAAGTCGCGGGTTCAAATCCCGTCTCCCGCTCCAGATTTTCTTCCAGGATTCTCGGCCAGTTTTAGGAGGTTCGATGAAACCTCGGCTCCGTTTTCCCGGCGGCGTTCTCTTCTTCCTCAGCCTTATTCTGCTGGCCTGTGGCGTGCTCGCGTGCGGGAGCGGTAACAACCATTCCCTGCAAGCGGTGAGCATTAGTCCGGCGGCTGGCACTTCGCCGGCTCAGTTCAGCGCCACGGGCACTTACAGCACCATGCCGACCAGCGGCGATATCACGGCAACAACCACCTGGTGCATAGCCTTGAGTCCCGGCGTTTGCGGCGGCGAATTGCCGACGCAAGCTTACGTTGTCGGTGGCCTGGCGCAGTGCACACCCGGAGCGACGGGAACTTTTATGGTCCTGGCAGGGCAGCCGAGTGGGCCTCCGCCCGGAGTAAATCAGGGATGGACTTTGAAGCCGTTCGGCACCGCTCAGCTGACGTGCCCCTGAGGACGAAAATGCCCTAGCAGTTATCTAACAGGGCAAAGAATGCATCTCGGGTAATCCCGGCGGTACGTATCAGATTGGTGATGATGTCCCGCCCGACTTCGCCGTATCTTGGGATGATGAGTGGGCGGGCAACGCCGGGCTTTTCCATCTTGATGTGGCTGCCCCGCTGTCCGGCGATTTTGTATCCCAGCTGTTGGAAAACGCAAACTAGCTTGTTCCACGGGAGTGGCGTTAAGCGGGACATTCCGCGGCCTTCTCGAAGCCAAACGGAACCGGGACCGGAAAGCGAAACTCGCGGGATCTGCGCTGTCGCGATGTTTTTTGCGCCTTGCGCGCATCGGGCACTACGTTTCCAGCGACAACGTGCCAACCGAGCTCTCGAAGCGCCTGTTCGAATGTCCCTCGTTCGAAGCAACTAGTTACAAAAAGCTCACATGCCTCAATGAGGTTTTTCTTAGCTTCATCCTCGGTACGGCCCTGCGTGGTTATGTCCAGCGGCGGGCAATGGGCGATGTGCCAGCCGTCTTGCTTCTTGAGTACGCCAAAAAGCTCAAATTGAGCTTCTATGATGGCGTCTATCCGCTTGACGCCGGAGGGGCGTGGCCGGCTGGTTGTAGAACTCATCACTTTTATTGTAAATGCAGTGGCAACGTTTCAGTGGAAAACCTGTTTACCTTACTTCGCGCTGAGCAACCCAAATACGGCCACGCTGTCGCTGGTCCCCACATAGACTTTGCCGTTGTTAATCATCGGCACACCAAAGTGCGAGGCCGCGCCAAAGTGGTCGCGATTCTTGGCCGCTTGACTCGAGTTATAAAGCTCAGTCGCCAGGTTGGATGCATCGTAGGCATGAAGCACGGAAGGACTCGAGTGCTCAATCGCCCACACGATTCCATTCGTCGTGCCGTTGGCTGAGATGCTCGGAATCGTCCCCGGATATGCAAAAGTCTCGGAAGTCGCCGAAACCGATTTGCTTGAAAGCTTGGCCTCGGAGAAAGTGAATTGCTTTAGCGTACCCGCCTGCGGTCCAAAATAGACGCTGCCGTTGAAATAAGCCGGCATGGCCCACATGCCAGAACCCAAGGCGCCTTTAATTACCTGGTAGATGGCGTCGGTTTTGGAGTTGTACTTGCCCATATTGGTCTGATTAACCACGTAGATGTTCCCATCTTTTCCCGCGCCCACCGCCAGGTTACGCGTGATGCCATGAGCATCGACTTCGGCAGGAAGCAGCAGCGCGCCTCCCGAACCGAAGTCCTGATCTTTCTCTGACTGCTGCACGGTATTAAACAACGCGAAGTAATCGGCCACCGCCAGCCCGCTGGTCGTGGAAACTTTTAAGAACGCGTTTCCATAATCCCCGAGCGTGGGAAAACCCGACGCGTTCAAGGTGGTGTCGAAGGTTCCATTGGCATCGAGAACGAAGATGCTGCTTCCATCGGATGCCGGCGCGGCACCGCTCTGCCAGATCGATCCTTCCACGCCGTTCGGTGTCAAATTGATCACCGAAGTCTGAGCCAGCGTGCTCTCGCTGTATCCCATGAGCCAGCCGGTGTAGGGCGGATTGTCGCAGTGCGAACTCCACCCCATGTAAATCACGCCATTCAGCAGGAGCAGCCCGGCGCGCTCCGCATACTGCTGCGGATCGAAGATTACTTCTCCGCCCTTACTGTAAGGGCCATTTCCGGGATATTGCGCCTCGATCGTGGTCGGTCCGCCGAATTCCTCAAGACCGGTAGTCATATCGAGCGCGTGCAAGCGCTGATAGTAGTTTCCCGATGCATCCTCGCTCATGGCCACTAGATAAATGGTTCCATCGGGGCCGCTGCTGCGATCGATTACCGGCGTAGACGTGACGCCGATCGTGGGGCCAATCTGACCGCAATTGAGGGGCGCGATGGCGGCCGCTGTTTCTCCCGGCAGAAAGACAGAAACCTTCCACAATTGCGCGCCGGCATCGGCATCGAAGGCATAGACGCTGTCGTTTTCGGTAACCACATAAACCACATTGTGGGTGGCTCCGGCAATGGTCACGGATGACGCGTAAAGCGGTTGGGCATCGACTTTGCTGTCCACCGCCATAGTGAAAAGTTTGCCGAAGCCCGCCGAATTCACGTTACTGGTGGTGAGGATGGTCTCGTTCAGGTTCTGCCCGGTGCGGGCGATGTCGTTGTGATAGGTGAGAACGTCGCCGGCCAGCGCAGGCACACCAGCCAACACCGCGGCTAAGCATGCTGCGAAGACACCTATAGCTAGAGAAGAGCCTTTGCGCACCATGCTGCCATTCCTCCTGGAAGAATCCGAAAGATTACTTTCGCACCACAAACAGCTTCCGGCTCTTCACCACGCCCGAAGGAGTAGTGACCTCAATGTATCCAGAAGTCGCTCCGGGGGGAACGGCGGCCGTCATGTGCGTATCGGATTTCACTTCGAAGCTTGCAGGCACGCCGTTGAAGGTCACCATACTGGTGCCAGTCAGGTGAGTGCCCAGGATCAAAACGCTGCTTCCCTCTTTGCCGCTGAACAAAGGCGAATTCACGAACGCCGTCAGTCCGTTGTTCAAGCTGTAGACAATTCCCTGGTTGGTAGTGCCGCCGTACTCGGTCACCCCATAAAGCAGGCCCGTCGTGTATTCCACCGGCGGCGACAAAGGGGACATCTGCATCAGGTTCGCGCTGTTATTGAAGCTATAAAGGTCAGTGTAGAATCCGGTCTTATTGGTGTTGAACAGGATTCCGTCATCGTAGGTGCCACCTTCCGCAGCCGAGCCGTAATACTTGCCGTCAGTCCCGAGTGCTAAACCGGCGCTAGGATATTCCCCATCGCCAAAGGTCGCGCCAAAGCTGTGCAATATGGTTACGGCCATGGTGGGAGTGACCTTGTAAATCGTTCCCTCCCCGTTGGTGCCGCCATTCTGTGTCGTGCTGAAGAAATTCGTATTGGCGTCTTGCACCAGCGGCCCGATGGGGAACGACCCACCCGCGTCGCAGGGGAACGAATAGGAGGAGACCAGCACACCAGCGGTCGTAATCTTGACGATGGTGCCGCAATATTCCGAACCACCCAGCGCGACCGGGATATAGAGATCTCCGTCAATACCCTGCGTGGGCGAAGCCATAGGATAGTAGCCATCGGCTTCACTGAATTTGTAGACCGTGGTGTAGGTGCCCGAGGTCGTCACTTTGTAAACCAATCCGAAGGCGCCCGCGCCGCCGCTGGCGGTTCCGTACAAGTTGCCGTCCGAGGCGAGAATTGGAGGGCCCCAGGGGAATGCGCCATCCACGCCAGCATTGAAATTGTGCAAAATGGTGATGGTGCCGGAACTGGTCATCTGGAAGACAACGCCCTGGCTTTGACTGCCTCCCTGCTGCGTGGTGCCGTAGAAATTGCCATTGCTGCCCAGCGTGAGGCCACCCGAGGGATACCCGCCATCGGTTGCCGTGTTGGCGAAACTGTGAAGCAACGTGTAGGTACCGGATGTCGTCACCTTGAAGGCTGTGCCGGCGCTCGCGCTGCCGCCGTTGTAGGTGGTTCCGTAAAGATCGCCATCGGTACCCTGCACCAGCGTGACATACCACGGATTGGCGCTGCCCGTAGTTCCCCCCGCAAAGTTGTAGACCGTAGAGACCGTCGCGGTCGGAGCAACATCTTGTGCGCCGGCCAATGCTGCCGCGCAGAGCACGAATGCGGCCGCGAACATCGTCCATTTCAAGTTGCAGTTTGATGTGCCGCGCGTCGCGCTTGGACGCACACTCAACGCTTCCACAGAATTCCTGAATTTCATGAAGGTCCCCCTTAAGGACGGAGCGTTCCTCTATAAAGTGGGGAGGATGAGGAACGGCATGCTGGGGAGGTTACATCAGGTTTTAATGCGCCGCAAGATGAAGAATTTTGCATACTAACCAATGATTTCAGGGGGCCCGGAAGACTCTAAACTTGGCCTTCCAGGAATTTCCGGGTTGGACTTTTTCGGCTCCAGACGCTAACGTAATAGAGCATAATATTTCACGCTGGGCGCGGTACCCAAGTGGTAAGGGAGAGGTCTGCAAAACCTTTATGCGTCGGTTCGATTCCGACCCGCGCCTCCAGTAAATATCTCGCCGAAACCCGCATAAATAGCGGGTATTTTTGCGGCCAGTAAAAGAGCGTTAGATTTTGTGCTGATTTTGCGCCACCATCCTCTAGCGGTAGAGGGGCAGCAAAATGAACACCGCTCCAGTTATCACGATCTTTGTACGGCATTCAGGCCGCAAATACGCCGGGAATAAGTTTTGTAAACGCTGCGGTTGTCTAAGCATTTTCGCTGGACGCGGAAATCAGGGTATTTCGAAAGGCGTGCTCGGCAAGTACGCCCGGGAACTGGACCGGCTCCAGGCATTCGGAGGATGTATCCACTTTCGCCAAGGTGCGGGCCGCTTAGCTTCCTTGGCCATCAACCTAAGAGAGTGCATCAAAACGGCAATCTGCCAAGCGTCGAGCCTCAAACGGTGAGTCTTACACAACGTCGCGCCAAGCTTGTTGAATAACTGCCGAAGCTCGGCCAAATCTTTATATAGGGAGGATCCCAACTCGCGATCTGCAGCGAGTCCAGGTAACGTTTCAAAAGATTTAAGCCCGATCTTATAAGAAGACAATTCGCGTGGGGGAGGCGAAACTTCGTCTTCAAGTCTGCCGGCTGTGGGATTAGGGGGTTTCAACGTCCCAAGGCTAACTGTCGGGTTGCAACTCTGTCTGTGAGGACCGTCACCCCCAAACAAGAGATCGCCACCGCAAGCCGCCGACAGATGCCGTACGAATTGTGCCGCCCAGCGAACATCTTCAACTGGACTTGGCAGAGGCAAAGATTGGTGGCTACGGTCGAGTACGGAGACCTTTGCTGACGAGGGCCAGTGCGGCTGAATGTCAATGGAAAGGAGCATGACTCTTGTGGGAGGGAGGAAGTCTGAAAAGGGCGCGTTACAAAGGATTACTGGTCGTGCCTACGAGTTGCTTTGCGTGAGGCTCTACTAGCCGCAGTCAGTGTCACCATGGAGGGCGGGGGCCGGGGAGAAACAAATTCAAGGTAGTTGTTATTAAATTCTCCTTAACTCTCTACCTCTTCTATCTTCTACCTGCTTGTCTTTGTTTGATCCCAGCTGTGTGTTTCTTTTCCCTTCACCAAAGACAAGGACTCTGCCCCATTCGGGCTTCCAACAAATTGCGTTTGTGGATACCGAAACTGGCGACTGCGGGGAGCGCCGACTGCCAATTGACGTGGATCCGGTTCATGACAACTACGACGCCTGAGCGCGTCTGACGCCTGGCAATTTTCTATCTTGCCCCCAGCTTTGATCCAGTGGGCAAACGACGCCGACCTGCAGCCGAGCACCCTTCGAGCACTTGAATCCCACTTCCGGCCATGGATCCCTCGGTCCTGAAGGAAAGGTGTGCTCTTGCCGATTAAGTACATGCATAAATCTGCTCGTTATGCGTGGTCCGACGCCTTTGGCGAGGAGCCACATGCAGTGACTCGATATATAGGACCTTTGCCAATGCTCATTCGTTTCCGCGCATTTTTTAACTTCCGCAGCCTAGCCTTTAAAATAGTCACTTTGACCATACTTGCACTCTTAGTGGCTTCCGGCTTGAGTTTTTGGATTACCCAAAGCCGAGTAACTGTCCAGGCAGAACGAGCCTTCAACGACAAATTGCGCATGCTCACTGATCTGGCGGGCGGGTCCCGCTTGGGAGAAGGCCAAGGCAACCACCCCTGGGAAGTAGCTGAGCGGTACGCCCAAAAAGAAGGCTACACTTTTCGCAAGCCTGCGCGCTCTCCGAATAATCCGGCCGACATAGCGGACGACTTCGAAAATCGAGCCTTTGCGGCTTTGGAATCGCATGCGGAATTGATGCAGTTCACGGAGCGCATCCATGTGAATGGGCACGATTTTTTGCGCTATGCGCGACCGGTGACCGTTTCCAAGGATTGCCAGGCGTGCCATAGCGATTGGAAGGCCGAAGACGAAACCCATGTCACGCAGGGCAATTTCGGCACTCGGCATCTGGATGCGCTGTTTTCGGTCACGGCGCCGCTGGATGTACTTGCCGCCGACCAGCGAAGTAACGCGATTGCCATTTTCCTGATTAGCCTGACGACTGTGATAATCAGCTCTCTGGCCGTTAGTCTGTTAATCCGCCGTTTGCTTATCGGCCCGCTCAAAGCCGCGCTCTCGCTGGCCCGTAGCATTGCCGATAATGATTTACAGGTAGCAGACATACCAGTGCATTCCCAGGACGAGATGGGTCAGACGGCTGCCGCGCTCAACCTGATGAAGAATAATCTTGGGCGTGCGATTGCGGAGGTTAAATCCACCGCCGAGCGCTTGGCCGCTGCCACGGTAGAGATTTCGGCCCATACGACTCAATCTGCCGCGGGCGCAGAAACGCAGCGAGACAAAGTAACCCAGGTGGCAACTGCCATGCAGGAGATGGCAGCGACCGTCCGCGAGATTTCAGACAATTCCAGTCTGGCTGCGGATTCCGCGGGGAAAGCCGCGCGGACGGCAGAGGGTGGCGGCGAAATCGTAGATGCAACGCTGACCACCGTCAGCGAAGTCGCGCTATCCGTTCGCGGTACCTCGATGAAGATCGAGGAACTCGGTAAGAGTTCCGAACGCATCGGGAAAGTCGTTAATGTTATTGACGAAATCGCAGATCAAACGAACTTGCTTGCCTTGAATGCAGCCATTGAAGCAGCCCGTGCAGGAGAGCACGGTCGGGGATTTGCGGTGGTGGCCGACGAGGTGCGAAAGCTGGCGGAACGTACGACGAAGGCTACCAAAGAAATTGCCGACATGATCGCCGCAGTTCAAGCCGAGACTCGCGGCGCCGTACAGGACATGGAAGTGGAGAGCAAACGTGTCGAAGAGGGAGTCGATATCACGAGTAAGGCGGGTGAGTCTTTGAAAGAAATCGTCGGTCAAGCGCAACATGTTGGCGGAATGATTGCACAAATCGCGACGGCCGCGGTGCAGCAGTCGGCCGCCACCGAAGAGATCAATTCCAACCTGGCTGAGATAAGCGAGTCAATTTCCCAG
Organism: uncultured Acidobacteriaceae bacterium; assembly: GCA_963710965.1. Taxonomy (GTDB): domain Bacteria; phylum Acidobacteriota; class Terriglobia; order Terriglobales; family Acidobacteriaceae; genus Sulfotelmatobacter. The sequence goes on from CAVQCP010000051.1 coordinate 399,618, forward strand.
TCCGCCTCCGGCGCAGAACAGTCGGCCAAATCCTGCGTAGAATTGTCGAACCTAGCCACCGAATTGGAGAAGCTTGTGGGTAAGTTCCGCCTTGGCCGCGAATGGGCCACATCCCCGATCTGAGCCTGCCGTGGTCGAAAATTGTAAGGCGGTCGTGTCAACGGTGCCGCTCGCGGTTTCTCAGGCTTCCACGACCGCGACGATTACTTCTTCCAGCCCAACCGTGTACATGAACGCCGATGGCGTCGCCACCGCGACCCTCGATTTCGGAGTGACGACGACCTACGAGCCGACGGCCTCCGTCACCCTGACCGCAACCACCGGGGAAGTGTGTTCCGGGACTCTCAATAAGAACACCGGGACCGGAAGCTGCAAGCTGACGTTCGTCACCACAGGGACGCGCACGATCACCGCCAGCTATGGAGGGGACGCCAACCATACGGGCAGCAATTCGGATTCACAATACCCGGCGGTGACGGTGACGGTGGATCCTCACCAATAGGTAACCGCGCCACGGTTCGAATCGCAACACCAAGCCGGCGGTCACTGCCCAGTCGGGGACCGCCGGTCGTGTTATTTCTGGCCAGGGCCACGGCTTCGGCGCAGAATGCCGTTGACGGCGAGATGCGACGGGAGTTTTGTTGTTACCAAGCCATAGCACGTTTTGACCGTTGGTCATTGAGTGGTGTTTCGGTCGTGTGCATCTTAATAGTCCCCGGAAGGAAGTATGTTGGTCGGACAGTTCCCAGAAGCGCTTTTCTCATTACTTATCCAACCTATGCTCACGCGTAAGGCGTGCCCGCCATTGCGGCTTTTAGGCCGATGGTTCCCTTATCAACGATGGCGAGAAAGGCGGCTTTCGCTTGCGCTGCATTTCGCCTTTGTCGAAAGGTCCGGTGAGCCAGGATAAGGGCCACGGTCCACGTCGCCAAGAGCAGACCGGCCGCCAGATGAGCGTCGGGATCGGTAGGTTTTCGACCTACGCATTCGGATAGCGCCGTCGTTACGACTTGCGCGAGTTCGTCACGTATCGCCCGAGCCCGGGCCTTGAGGGTTTCGCTGCCCTCGATCGTCCTAATGAAGCCTTGGCTAGCAGCAGAAAATTCGAGGAGAGGGCTCTGTTCCGCCACCAGTCGATGAGCGAGCAGGCGTAGCGTCTCGATCGGAGTGACGCGGGGATCGCGCTGCCGCAAAGTTTCGCGCAGGATCTCGCGTCCCTCTTCGTCGCGATCAAAGAACATGTCCTCCTTGCGGGGGAAGTGGTTGAACACCGTCATCCGTCCAACATCGGCGGCGGCCGCGATATCGTCCACCGTCACATGATCGAAGCCCCGATCGAAGAAGAGGCGCGTGGCAGCATTCGAAATGCCTTGTCGGGTGGCGAGGCGCTTACGGGTTCGGCGGTCGGATGGCATTGATATGTATCCTTGAATTCAATATGTACTGAGTCTATATTGGTATGCAGTATATGTAAATGGAGATCTTCATGAAAGCAGTTCAATTCAGTGAATATGGAAGCCCGAAAGTCCTGCAGGTCGTCGAGGTCGATGAGCCACATGCTGGCCCCGGTCAGGTGCGGATCGCAGTCCGGGCCGCCGGCGTCAATCCCTCGGACTGGAAACGTCTAGCCGGACAATACCGCGATTTCGAGGAGATTACATTTCCCTCGGGTCTCGGCGTCGAGGCGTCGGGCATCGTGGACGAGGTTGGCTCTGGCATTTCCAACACTGCAGTCGGAGACGCCGTCTTCGGCTGCGGTGAAAACGCGATGGCCATGGCCCAATATGCGGTCCTCACACACTGGGCTCACAAGCCGGATAATCTGTCGTTCGAAGTTGCTGGTGGACTTCCGGTGATCGCCGACACGGCGACGCGCGCCCTTGACGAAGTGGGCGTGAGATCCGGTGAGACACTTCTGGTGAGTGGGGCCGCAGGCGGGATTGGTTCGGCTGTTCTCCAATTCGCGCGGCTTCGCGGAATTACTGTAATCGGTACCGCGAGCGCGCGAAAACATGACTATTTGCGCGGGCTAGGCGCCATTCCGACGACATACGGACCGGGCCTCGCGGAACGGGTGAGGAAACTCGCGCCACAGGGCGTGGACGCAGCCCTCGACCTCGCCGGCTCGGGGATCATTCCGGAGTTGATCGAAATCGTCGGCGATCCTTCGCACATTCTTTCCGTCGCCGATTTCTCGGCTCCGCAGCACGGGGCGAAGTTTTCTTACGGGCCTTCGAAAGATCTCGAGCGGGTATTGGCCGACGTGGCTCGGCTTTGTTCCGAGGGTCTTTTTCGTTTGCGTGTGGAACAGACTTTTACTCTCGATCAAACTCGAGAGGCGCAGGAAGTCAGCGCAAAGGGGCACGTTACGGGCAAGCTCATTATTTCCATCGCATGAGCTCCACGATGAACAAACCCCTTGTCGTTATCTTCGCCGCAATCGGCCTCGACGCCGTAGGAATTGGCCTCATCTTCCCTATTCTTCCGCGACTTCTTGAGGAGGTAACGCACACCCGGCATATCGCGCCCTATATCGGGATAATGATCGCGCTCTATGCGGTCATGCAGTTTATGTTCGCACCCGTGCTCGGCGCTTTGAGCGACAACCTCGGCAGGCGTCCCGTGCTACTCATTTCTCTAGCGGGTGCGGCCATCAATTATGTCGTGATGGCGTTCGCCCCGCAGCTCTGGATGCTGCTACTCGGCCGTGCCCTTGCAGGCCTGACCAGCGCGAACGTCTCCGTGGCAACGGCCTACATCACCGACATTTCGCCCGAGGACAAGCGAGTCCGTCGCTTCGGCCTATTCAACGCCATGTTTGGCATCGGCTTCATCATCGGGCCGGTTCTCGGCGGACTGCTCGGCGACTACTGGCTGCGACTCCCTTTCATCGCCGCCGCCGTGCTCAACGCCTGCAATCTCCTACTGGCTTTGTTTATCCTGCCGGAGTCTCGCACACCGGGCCGCCAGAAGATCGATCTGGCAGCGCTCAACCCGTTTCGACCGCTTGGTTGGGTCTTCTCGATGAAGGGGCTTCTGCCTATCATCCTCGTGTTTTTCATCTTAAGCGCCACCGGAGAGGCATACGGCACCTGCTGGGCGTTGTGGGGCTTCGATACCTTCCAGTGGAGTGGTCTCTGGATCGGCCTTTCGCTGGGCACGTTCGGTGTCTGCCACACACTGGTGCAGGCACTCCTGCCCGGCCCGGCTACCAAACTGCTCGGCGACCGCAGGACCGTTGTTGTCGGGATTGCCTGCGCCTGTATCGCTCTTGTCGCCATGGCCTTCGCCAACCAAGGCTGGATCGTGTTCGCTATAATGCCGATCTTCGCTCTCGGCGACATCGGTACACCAGCGTTTCAGTCCTTGGCCACCCGCCTGGTTGATCCGGCTCGCCAAGGCCAGTTGCAGGGCGTGATGACATCAGCCGTAAGCCTGGCCTCCATCTTCGGCCCGCTGGCATTTTCAACCTTCTACTTTGTCGTCCAGAAGCAATGGCCGGGAGCCATCTGGCTCTCGGTGGTCGTCATTTATCTAATCGCAGTCCCGCTGGTTTTTCTCGGCACCCGGACCGCTCGCTCTACGCAGCCTGCGCGAGGGTAGTGCGAGGTATAGAGAAATATGAAAATCTGACGGCCGCTCTCGTAGAGACCGACTACCGCAAAGACGACGACGCAGAGCGCGCCCCGTGGCAATTGTTACGAGCATTACCTGTTCAGTAATGTTAGGTCGGCTTGTGGAAAGTGATTTCGACTGACATTCCATCAGTTGACTTCTTCAAATCCGATTGATCAATGGTTGCTACCCACCCTAACAGCGTGCGAGAAGTGTGCCGGGCGATGCTTAGTACCGTGCCTTGGCAAGCAAAAAAGCACCAGAACCCAGCACAATCAATGACCAACGGACGAGCTCTGTTCAAGAATCGTCATGTCCGCTTTTCCGTGCGCGGTCTTGGGTCGTTTAGCTAGCTAAATCGGCCAATAGGCACCCGACTCGGCTGTTTAACGGAGATTTGCCGAAACAGCGAGAACAATTTCTGCATTTACCGCTCTTTGTATTAAACGGCTTTACCAACCCCAAGGAGGGTTCAACGAAAAAGGCCGCCCGCGGGCGGCCTTCACGACAAAATCCTAGGCTCTATGGCATGACTCCCGCAGGAGCCGGAGGCGGGGCGGCCACCGTTGTCGCCGCCGCCGCTTCGTTCAGAATCCGGTGATGGATGGTGAACAGGGCCAGCTCCAGTCGGTCGGAGACGCCAATCTTATCGTACACGTTGCGCAGATAGTTTTTGATGACCTGCTCGGTCGTGCCCAGCTGGGTGGCGATTTCTTTGTTCTTGTAACCCTGCACGATGAGCGCCACGATGCGCAGCTCTTTGGCGGTGAGGCGATCGCGCACGCGCAAACCGACCATATCGTTCTCGGTTAACTCGCTGGGGACGGCGACATCCTGTACCCAGGTTTCGCCACGCGCCACTTTGCGGACACAATCCACCAGCGCGGCGCTGGTAACGTTGCGGTAGACCACGCCGTGGGCGCCGTTGGCGGTGTGACGCTGCGCGCTTTCCCCCGTGTCGGCGAGCACTACCACGCGCGTCTTAGCTTTGTTGGCGGCCAGCGCGATCGCCGCGAAATCGTTATGAAAGCCTGCCGCCACGACCAGAACTGCGGCGCGGAATTTGTCCAGAGCCATGAACATCTGCTCTGGCGTCTGAGCCTGCGCTACAATGCGCATCTCGTCTTCCACCGCCAGTACCTTGGCGATTCCGGCGCGGAAGATTGCCTGATTATCGGCCAATATCAGTTTGAGCATGTTATCGACGCTCCAAATTTCAGCTCTGCTAGTTCTTGATATCCGATGGTTGATGGCTGATGGTTGATTTTAAAACCAGAGCTGCAAAACCGAGCTTGCATCAACCATCAGAAATCAGCAATTCCTGTTACCCGTTTCTGACGAACTCGTACGAGTCAATCACGCACGCCACACCCTTGCCGTCTTCGCTGGTTCCGGTGGGATCGGTGCGGACCACGCGCCCCTTACACTGAATCACGACGTTTTCCTGTCCACCGGTCATGTCGGGGGGAAGCGTGATCTCGAATTCCACTGGCGAACCAATTTCCAGCGACGCGTCGGCGCGAATGTAGACTCCGGCCGCGCTCAAATTTCCTGTAGTTCCCGCAGTATCTGCGCCGGTACCTTCTTTATGTACCTTGATCGGCAGTTCCAGCGGAAATCGTTTTCCGGTCCGTGCTTCAGGCACAGTGCCTCCTGTTCTCGTGGGCTCATCTCCCCGAACGGATCCATCGGTTCGATTCTCGCCAAACGTAGCCAATGCCATCAGAATACGCCCCTAGCGGCCTGTTCGCCCATTTTTCTACTCAGGGTGGGTTATATCACGGATGCCAATCCGATAAAAGCCTGATTGTGAATTAGTTAAGGGTAGAACTTAGATTCCCCCCTTGAGCGGCCCTGAGAGGCAGCGGGGAGCGCTTCGCAGCGGATGCGAAATTCGATCAGAGCGCGCGAGCGGAGAGGCGGGGCCCGGGCATCCAATGCAGCTTTGCACTGGGAATCGGCCCGCATGGTACCGTTTAGAAGGAGCCTTTTCCGCTCGGAGAGCGACTTATGGTTAACCGCTTTTTCTCTCGCCTGCCAGCGATCCGCCGCCAGCTCGTTCTGATACGAGTCCTGATTCTCGTTCTCGTCACTGCCACGTACACGGTCGCCCAGCAGCCATCCTCGCTGAGTTCGGGGCAGAGTTCGGGGCAGAGTTCGGGAAACTCCCGAAAGACGGCGCAAGAAACATCGGCACAAGAAACAGCAGGAAAAGATCAGCAGGCACAGTCCATACCCGCGCCCAAGACGCAACCCAAACCGGACGAATCGGCGGCTGCATCTGCCGCTCTTCTGCAAATCAACAACGCTCTGGAGGGTCTTGCCGCTAAGGTTTGCCCGGCGGTGGTGCAGATTCTGGTTACGGCCTACGGCCCGTTGCACGAAGAAAGCCGTTCCCAGACTGCTTTGATCGTGCGCCAGCATGCCGTGGGCGCCGGAGTGATCGTCGATTCCAACGGGTACATCCTCACCAACGCCCACGTAGTTGAGAACGCGCAGCGCATTCGCGTCGCTTTACCGCTGCCCAACGACAACGGACGCACCGCCTTGGGCAAACGCCATGTGCTCGAAGCGCGGCTGATTGGAGTTCACAAAGAAACCGATCTCGCCCTGCTTAAGATCGACGAGAAAGATTTACCCACGCTTCCGCTGCTCTCCCAGGAACGTCCGCGTGTCGGCCAGATGGTCTTCGCCATCGGCAGCCCTGAAGGTCTGCAAAATTCCGTGACCATGGGCGTGGTCAGTGCGGTCGCCCGCCAGGCCGATCCGGACAAGCCGCTCACCTATATTCAAACCGACGCGCCCATCAACCCCGGCAACAGCGGGGGACCGCTGGTGGACATGAACGGCTCGGTGCTCGGCATCAACACTTTTATTCTTTCGCAGGGAGGGGGTAGTGAAGGGCTTGGCTTCGCCATTCCCGCGCGTATCGTCGATTTTGTCTATCACCAACTGCGAAAATATGGCCACGTTCACCGTGTGGAGATTGGCGCGGTGGCGCAGGAAATCACGCCCACCTTGGCGGAGGGATTAAAGCTTGCCCAACCCTGGGGAGTCCTCATCGCCGACGTTAAACCCAACGGCCCCGCCGCCGCTGCCGGTTTGCAGGTACAAGACATCGTTCTCACCGCCGACGACCGCCGCGTCGAAACTCTGCCGCAACTTTCTTCGGCGCTTTACCTTCACCGCCTGGATAAAGTGTTGACCCTCGAAATCCTGCGCGGCGATCAGAGAAAAACTCTCTACGTGCCCGCCATCGAACATCGCGACCAAATGGATCAACTCTTCGACGCCGCCGATCCCGCGAAGAGTCTGGTGGCGCGCATCGGCGTTCTTGCTGTCGATCTCAGCCCCGAATTGCTCGAGCAACTCGGCCCTCTGCGGATTTCTTCCGGAGTGGTCGTCATCGGCCGCGCCGCCGACCTCATCATGCCCGACACCGGCCTGCAAACCGGCGACCTAATCCACGCGCTCAACACCATTCCAATTCCGGATTTGGCCGCGCTGCGAGCCGCGGTTCGCGATTTGAAAACCGGCGATCCGGTGGTCATTCAGGTGGAGCGCTCCGATGGACTGACCTATTTGAGCTTTGAGATGGAGTGACCTTCTCAGCCACCGGAGCGGCACCTCGCTTTTCCATCCATTCTTCGGAAAACATCTTGGGTGCGATCGCGGGATTTGCCGTAAAATGCACTCTGGGCCGCGCCCGTAGCTCAACTGGATAGAGCATCTGCCTTCGGAGCAGAGGGTTGGGAGTTCGAGTCTCTCCGGGCGCACCATTCGGCCGGATCCTTCGCCTAAACCCAGCTCAGGATTTCGGCTGCGGGCTCCCGCTCCGCTCACGCCCGCAAAACGCCTCAAGTTCGAGTCTCTCCGGGCGCACCAGGTTTGCCTGCGTCACTCTGTGGTTCCTCTGTGTCCTCAGTGGTTGAGGTTTTTCTGACGCCGATGCCTCTAGAACGCGCCTCCGCCTCCGCCGCCAAATCCGCCCCCGGAAAATCCTCCGCCACCGCCGAATCCGCCACCACCGCCCCAACCTGATCCCGTGGAACTGGCGCGCGGAGCCGACACAAATACCTGGTGCATATCCGTGGCCATGCCGTGCATCGACGACGAAAACAGAATTGGATTAAACATCATGCCGGTGCCATATCCATATCCGGCGGGGGCGACGTACCACGATGGCGCATCTCGCACGATCCCGGCAAACGCCTGCGCCCAGTGGTGCTCCACACCGAGCGCCATCGCGTAGGGCAGGAATTTTTCGAATGTATCGGGAGGCATCGTTTTCAACCGGTCGGCGTCCACGCGATTCATGAACTCCTGAAATCCCAGCACGGCAATATGAACCCGCGCGCCCTTGAGAGTTTTCGCCGTCATCACCCGGGCAAACAGCCACCAGATCACGGCCGAGAGCAGCACGCTGACCACGAGCACTGGGATGGAGCTGAAAAAGTTCATCCCGCCGGTGTATTGAATCAATGCGAAGACAATCAGAATGCCCACCGCGGCGCCAATGCTGTATCCATTCGCGGACTCGGGATCGAGCCGGTAAACTCCCTTCTGTTTCAGCGCCGACATGATATCGGTGCGAATCGCCGGGATTGCCGTGTAGAAGCGGTTCTTGAGGCTGGAGAGCCGTGTATCGGTTCCCGCCAGAAAAATGTTGGCCAACATCACGCGCTCGTGCGGCGCCAGATCTTTGTCCGACCATTGGTCCATCGGTTTGATGAGATGAAAAACGTAATCCTTGCTGTGAAAGAGCAGGCCTTTCTCATCGGTCTCTTCAATCTTGATGTATCCGCGCACGGCAAGATCGACGATCGTCGATGTAATATCCCGGGGATGAATGCTGTCAGTCAGCAAAGTCCCGGTCTCGGCGGGAGAAAATCCCGCGGGCGGCTCATACATCGGAGCCACTGACATCCCCGGATCGGGGTCGCGTCCCGCATACCACCAGAGCGCGAACATAACGGCGAGCGTGACCAGCGGCAAAAACACCGCAGGATTGCTGCCGATAAACCAAAGCAGCTTGGTAAAGCCGCTGGGCTCTTTGAGAATCCCTTTTGGAATGTAGACATCGACGGTCAGGCCGCCGCGCATGGGCAGCGGGTTGTTGGTTTCAACTTCGACGTTTGCGCCCTCTATTTGCGCGCTGGCGTTGCGCTCGGTCGATCCGTAGACCCCGGTAAAGGCCTGCGCCCGCAGCGATCCATTGGCTTCGGGTGGAAAGTTCAGGCTGGCCGCGGCGTGATCGATCGGCACCGGCCAATCGTTACCCGTCACGTTCCAATAAAACTCGTCGTATTGATCGAAGAAGCGCGTCCCGTTGCGCACCCGATAAGCAATGTTCACGGTGCGCGTGGCATCGACTGCGTTGGGGATGTAGATTTTTAAATCACGGTAAGCGCCCGAGGTCGAGGAATCATATTTCAGCTTGGCGCCATTCTCGTCGGTGATGCCGGTGACATCGACGAACAATTGGTAGTTCGTTCCGTTCGGTCCGGGATACTCAATGGGAATGGTGCGATGAATGCCGTGCCACGGGCCGACAAATTCCAGCATAATGGTCTCGTTGACCAAAGCGCTGCCATCCGGGTTAACGGTGATGGTGTCTTGAAAATCTTTGATACGCCAGGATTTGGCCTGCGCGCTTGCCGCCAGCGGGCAAACGAGCGGCGCGAAAACGAGCAGCGCGAAAATGAGCAGCGCGAAAATGAGAGAAGCAATCGCTCTCGATATTTTCAAATTACAATTCCTCGATTACCGAATCGCAAATTTCCTAGAACTTTACCGCGACCGGCTCGCGGTCCGTTTCCGTGGTCTCGAAGAATTGCCGTGGAGTAAAGTTAAACATTCCGGCAAGAATGTTGGTAGGGAACGATTGAATTTTCGTATTCAAATCCCGCACCACCGCGTTGTAATAACGCCGCGCATTCTGAATCGAATCTTCCGTCTGGCTGAGTGATCCCTGCAATTGCGTAAACTCTTCCGAAGCCTTCAGCTCGGGATAATTCTCCGCCACGGCGAACAAGCTCTTCAGCGCGCCGGTCAATTGATTTTCGGCCACCGCCTTGCCTTCCGGCGTAGTGGCCTGCATCGCCTGCGAACGAAACTTGGCGATATTTTCGAAGGTGCCTTTTTCGTGGGCCGCGTAACCTTTCACCGTCTCGACCAGGTTCGGGATCAAGTCATGCCGCCGCTTCAACTGCACATCAATGTCGGACCACGCCGAATCACAGCGCACCCGCAGTTGCACCAGGCTGTTGTACATCCCAACCAGCACCACGGCAATGATGACCAGAAGTACGAGAAAAATGATGCCGATCATGATCCTCCTATAAGTGATACGCCGAGATACGCGGAATTAATGGGACGTTAGCACAGTGCAGGTGCGGGCGCAAACGACCGGCAGGCTATCGCGGTGTCTTCGCGGGCGCCAGCCCGGGTGGGGCGTCAGCTAGGGCGAAATGCGTCGCAGGGGCTAGCGCGCTAATCTATCTCCAAATATCTGGAGAGTCCCTCCCTCGATTCGCCATTCCATCTCTTTCTCATTCAATGATTTAGCCGTTGACATTTTATTGAGAACCGGCTGAGCCCCCGTGCATTGCCCTCGCTATCCGAAATCGGTCAGATTCGTACCGCGCAGGAGAGCCCACATGTCGGCATCGTTCACCATTTCAGGAGATTCACCGCAACCATTCGTAGGAGCCACGCGCTTGCAGGAAAGCCTGGTCGCCCCAGCAGAAAAACAAATACTCATCTGGCTGGCCGAACGTACGCCGGCATGGATTAACTCCGACCATTTAACCCTGCTCGGCTTCGTTTCCCAGTGTTTTGTTGGAATCTGTTACGCGCTCTCCCGGTTGAATGCGGATATGCTCATCGTTGGCGTCGCCTGCATCGCGCTTAACTGGCTTGGCGACAGTCTCGACGGCACGCTCGCCAGGATTCGAAACCGGCAGCGCCCCCGCTACGGATTTTACGTCGACCACATCAGCGACACCATTGCCGCCTTCTTCCTGATTGCAGGCCTGGCTCTGTCAGGCTACGTGCATCCAGTCATCGCTTTTGGCATGTTGATCGCCTTTCTGATGCTCTCTATTGAAAGCTACCTCGCCACTTACACGCTGGGAAAGTTTCGACTCTCCTATTGGATATTTGGTCCGACTGAAATTCGCATTCTGCTCGCCGTGGGGAACCTCGCGCTACTCAGAAATCCAACCGTTGGCCTCTTTAATCGGCGAGTCCTTTTGTTTGATTTGGGAGGACTCATCGCTATCCTCGGCATGAGCACGATGCTCATTATCTCGACCATCCGGCACACGGCGGCACTCTACCAACAGGAGAAGATCCGTTGAGCCACGTACGTTATTTCCGCCTGGCGAAATTTTCACTCGTCGGTGGAATCGGCATTGGCGTACAACTGGTCGCGCTGGCGGCACTGGTTGCGATGAAGCTGAATTATCTGCTGGCGACGGCACTGGCCGTCGAATGCGCCGTGCTGCAGAATTTTCTGTGGCACCAGCGCTTTACCTGGAGCGATCGACCCTCCCGAAAGACGCGCAATTCGATCGCGGCTCTGTTTCGCTTTCACCTGAGCAATGGCATGATCTCGCTGATTGGCAATCTGCTGCTGATGCGATTGCTGGTAGGAAGACTGGGTCTGCCCGTCCTGCCTGCGAATTTGGCAGTTATTTCCACCTGCTTTGTGGCGAATTTTCTGGCCAGTGATCGATGGGTTTTCCTGGCAAGTTCAAAGGATTCCGGTCGAGGACAGCCGGATAAGAAATTATCCGCTGGCAATTGCGCCCTTCATTAAGCCGCGCGGCTGCGTTCGCGCATCAGCACCAAGGCGCGCTGCGCGAATGGCAGGTAAATCAGAGCTGCGGTGACGCCGAGCGCCAAGCCCAATCCAATCTGCGGCGCCAGCAAAAAGGGAGAAAGCGCCCATAGTTCATCCAGAGCCAGCAGGCCCGGAAAGAGCCGGCCGAACTTGGCGCTGAGATCCTTGATGCCGAACGACATGGCCGAGAGCAGATATAAGCGGACCGGAATGCCGACTCCCGCTGACGCAATCAGGACGACGATCGCCACCGGACGCCCGCCCAGCGCACGTTCCAGCAAGTCTTCTACGACCGGCAGCCGTGCCAAGGCGATAACGTAGAAACTCAGGTACATGATTTGAATTAGAAGAAAGAGAGAGCGCACGTAAGCCTGCGATACGGCCGGCAATTCCTCTTGACGGGTCAGGTGAAAAATCGATGCGTGGGAAGATTCTTGTGGTGCTGCGCCGGGGTCGGCCTTGTTTCTAAAGTCCCCGGTGCTAGGGGTTGCCGTTTCCACGGGAACGAGAAAGCGATAGCCCCGTTTGGCCAAGGTTTCGATGAATCGCGGATTCGCCGCCGAATCTCCTAGCCCTTCGCGAATTTTATTGATGATCGTGTTGAGGCTGTGATCAAAATCGACGAAAGTGTCCGACGCCCAAAGCTTCTGGCATATTTCTTCCCGAGTTACCACTTCCCCGGGATGGCTCAGGAGCAAGATCAGGACCTGAAAAGGCTTTTCCTGCATGCGCAGCCGCATGCCCGACTTGCGCAGTTCGCCGCTGCCCGTGTCGGCTTCAAAGACGCCAAAACGGAATACTTTTTTCTCAACCTCGTCCATCGCTCGCCATCATAACTTAACTGGCGACGGCTTCATCCGCGGCGGACGGTTTTCGAAAACCCGGTGACGGACTTTTTCAACACCCACAACTTCATTGCTTTCCAGACAGGGTCCTCGATGCTATCTCAACCATCATGCGAGCCTCGAATCCAAACATCGCTGCTAGCGCCCCGCGGCCACAGCCCGGCCCTGCGTGTGGGATTGCTCGACCTGGGTCTCCACTTGGTCAAGCAGGGCGACAACTTCGTCGGCAGAGTGGCAAACCATCGAGTACCTCTGCTCGGCCTGTGTGCCTTTCCCTGCGTGTTTCAGTTCGACAACTTCCTTTACAATGCTGTGCATCTGCTTGTGTTTTCCCTCCAGTTCCTGAAATTCAGCTAGGTGGCCGTAGGCTGCGCCTCCGTCGCCGTACAGCCACTTGCCCAGATCACAATCGCGGTGGGAAGAGAGCCGTTCGGCCGTGAGGCTTTCGTGGCCGTCCAAAAAGCTGCGGAGCTTGAGCCGCCAACTGCGGTGGGCCGTCTTGACCAAAGTAAAGTCAAGAGATCTGGCGGCCGCGCTTGAACGGCCACCGCCCCGCTGATCTGCGCCCACTCTGAACTGTTCGACCAACTCGCGCAGCTGCCCGGACATTTGTACCAACAGCTGGGCTGCGTTTTGTGTATCGGTTGCTCCCCGCGCCGTGCTCTCCGCTGCCTGCGCCACTCCCGCAATGTTGCTGGTGATTTCGCCGCTGCCCCGCGCCGCCTCGCTCACGTTCCGGCTCATCTCGTTGGTGGTTGCGTTCTGCTCCTCCACCGCTGTGGCAATGGTGTTCGAGAAATCGTTGACCTGGTCGATCACCCCGCTGATCGATGCGATGGCTTCCACTGCGGCTTTGGTGTCGGTCTGAATCGCTTCGATCTTGCGGCTGATATCTTCGGTGGCTTTAGCGGTTTCTTTGGCCAGCTCCTTCACTTCATTGGCCACCACTGCAAAACCTTTGCCCGCCTCACCCGCGCGCGCCGCTTCGATGGTGGCGTTGAGGGCGAGCAAGTTAGTCTGCTGCGCGATCGCAGTGATGACTTTGACCACCTGGCCGATCTCGGCCGAGGATTCCCCGAGCTTGGCCACCGTTGCAGTGGTGGCTTCGGCGACCTTGACAGCGGAGGTTGCCACCCTCGCAGCCTCGGTGGCATTCTTAGCAATTTCCTTAATGCTGGCGCCCATCTCTTCCGCGCCCGTCGCCACGGTCTGCAGGTTCTGGCTGACCTGCTCGGCGATACTGGAAACCACATTGGCCTGGGCGGAAGTTTCCTGCGAATTGGCGGAAATCCGCTGGCTGGTGTTGGAGACATCGTTGCTGGCGCCGCCGACCTGGTGAGACGCCGTCGATATGGACTTGATCATGTCCTGCAGCTTGTCCAGAAACACGTTGAACCATTTCGCCAGTTCTCCGATCTCATCGTGGGTGGTAATCGGAATCCGTTTGGTCAGGTCGCCCTCGCCCTCGGCCACATCCTTGAAGCGCTCGACCATATCGCTTAACCGAATGAAGGTCGAGCGCGAGGTAGCCATCGACACAACCACCAGCGGCAACAGGCAAACCAGGGCAAAGCCAGCCGCAGTCAGAGCGCTTTGCCGCCAGGCCGAATCCACGTCATCAATGTAGATCCCTGTTCCAATTACCCAGCCCCACGGGGCGAACCGCTTGACGAAGGAGAGCTTGGCGACCGGCTGCTCCTTGCCGGGCTTTGGCCAGAGATAGTAGACGTAGCCGCCATCGGAGGCTCGCGCTGCCTTGACCGCGTCAACAAAGAGGGCCTTTCCGGCAGGGTCTTTGAATGACGTAAGATCGGTGCCTTCGAGCTCGGGCTTCAGCGGATGCAGGATCATCGTCGGATGCTCGTCATTAATCCAGTAGTAGTTGTTGCCTTCGTATCGCATCGGCCGGATGGCTGCAATCGCCCCTCGTTGAGCCTCCGCCCGGCTGATTTTTCCTGCTGCCTCCAACTGGTATTGCTGCTCGATAAGGGAGTAGGGCACCTCGACCAGTTGTTTCGTTTGCTGTAGTTTCTGCGTAAGCAGACCGGAATGCTCGCTCTGAATCCAAAAAGAGGCTACCGCTAGCAACCCGCAGGTAGAGACCGCGATCATTACCCAGAACTTTGCCTTGAGACTCATGGTCGATCCTCTTGAAATACCTTCGACCAGAACCGCCGTGACTTTAGGGCGCGCGCCTATTTGGAAGCCCCAGCCTCCAATTATCGGACCGCCGCGGTCGACGGGTGGCCCAGGCTTTTGATCTCGCTGGTATTGGCAACACAGTGGGTGGGGGCTGGCCAGCCGTACTTCACCACGACACGGGTTGCCCCACCGTGGCTTTTCACGGGTGGGCTACGGCAAACTCTCCCTGGTATGTTCACCGGTCACCACAAAATCCCCTCCTAGTTACATCGATCCCGTGCTGGCAAAGCCCCGTCGCAGGTCCGTCACCCCGGCTGCGATCCAAACTCGCGTGTTCGTCGGTGGCCCGATCATCCCCGCAGGCACTCCAGCAACACGCGTACCAAGGCGGGATCGGCGCTGCCTTCGATGCGCACCTGCGCCTGCCGCAGTTCGATGTGAATCGCGCTGGGTTGCGTTTTCGCAAGATCGGCGACCGCATGCTCGACCGCGCTCGGTGCGGGCAAACTCTCAGTCACCCGAACCGGCAACAACTTCATCCCCGCCTTCTGCTCCCCAAGTCTTCCCGCCTGGTAGAGCCGACGCCAGCCAAACACCTGGTTCGCGTTCACTCCATGCGCCCGCGCCACCCTCGCCACCGACGCGCCTTCCACCAACGTCTCTTCGACGATCCCCCGCTTCTCCGCGATACTGCGCCGCTGCCGCACGGGCCCGACCAGACTCTGTTTGTCTCTGGGAATGACTGCTACTTGCTGGGAAGGGTCCATCTCCGCTCCAAGTGGACACCTATTCGAAGCGTCCACTTCGTGAGCATGGCTCTCACTTATGAGGTTGTCGAGACGGCCACAACCGTACGCTTACACCGCATAGATACTGACAAACTTTACAAACTCGTGGCAGCGGAACTTGCCAAGAAACGAGTCAAGGACACGAACACAGAAGTAAAGAAAAAGATCGGCAAAGCGGCTCTGTAGATGAGCGGCCTACATTTTCGGCGGAGTGCGAGTTCGTATTCCGCCGATTTTTTCTGTCTCGTCGCGAGCGCCAGTTGTAGGAGGGCGTGTGACCAACTTTCCATCTCAAATCTGATGATCGGAATATCGGGATGGGGATGGTGTGTCAGCAACAAGAAGTCTACAATTCACTCGGAAAAATTAACGGAGGTAGCGGATTTGTGAGTGAGAATATGTTTTCCTCTCCTATCGAGGCGCTGGTTGCGGAATACAGCTACGAGGAACTTTTTGCTTCCGGGAAGCCGACGAGGTATATCGTTGCGGCTTTGAAGTGGTCGACGACAGTGCCTGGAATTTCGGCGGTGACCAAGCCGTTCAGCGAGGCAGCGAATCTGTTGGCTAAAGGGCCTGATGAGGGACTTGTGGAACTCGCTAAGGTAATCATCGATGAACTCGGGTTTCGAGACAGACTACTCGACGAATTTCGGCGTGACTTGCAGCGTTTTGAACGCTTGGTGGCCGATATTCAAGGTTCCTCGTTACTCCGGCAAGCGCTAGGGGCGACTCAAAGGACTGCCGATCGAACCAAAATCGAACGAATTGGGCAGATCCTACTAAATGGAGCTTTGCAGTGGCCTCAAGGTGACGAGGAAAGAGAACTCAAACAACAACAACTGGCTGAGTTTATACGCATTGCGGAGATCCTAACCGATACCGACGTTCTTGTGCTTCGTGCCATATATTCTACGCAATTGCCATTGATTTCGAGGTACAGAGAAATCGTTGGTTTGGATCCATCGCGTGCAGCGGCTAGCGAAGCAGACTGGATCCATGCGGTATTCCAAATATGGAAGGATACGCAATTCCTCACTGAGAACCAGCCGTTGAGCTTCTTCAACGTCCATAGCGCACTCATTCGTCTCGAATCTCAAGGGCTCATCGTTGGCACCACGTCCCAAACAGTTGTGGCGCAGGTTACGACTACCCCTTACGGGCTATTGGAATTGGGTGCAATGTTTGTTGAATCAGCCGTTGGTCGCCTTCGGGAGCCGTCACCGCCAACCGGCGCGCGCGCAGAGTAAATGCGACCCAAAATTCAGGCGTTGGGGGGCTGGCCCAGCCGTACTCTAACACGACACGGGTTGCCCCACCCATGGCTTTTCACGGGTGGGCTACGGCAAACTCTCCCTGGTATGTTCGCCGGTCACAGCGAAATTGCCGCGTTCCTGTTATGCGGCTCCCAAGCCGGTAAACCCGCTGACCTGCCCAAACATCCCCCAAAAAATAATCCCACATTGTGACATCTGACCTTGTTATCCACAGGCTAATTGAGAAATCATCGTTATAGCTATGTCGATCTGGTCGCGACCAGTTTGCCCGGCTCTAAGTCCTTTGTTTCACGGATTTTAGTATCTAAGTCCTTTAGAAGACGTATTTTACAGACGAAAGTTTGCTAACTCCGTTGTTTTCAAGATCACGGTTGGGGGGGAGGGGGGGGGAGGGTACCAATGAGATAATACTCAAATCATGAACACGCAAACCCACGATAGCGACCGCTAACTGGCAACGGCTTCATCCCCGGCCGGGAGGGTGGCCACAGGCATCACTACCGCAATACCGTCACGATAGGTAACGCTGTTTCCGGAAATCGCAGGCACGCGCTCCCCGGGAACCAGGATTCCAACCAGATTCAATGGATCGGCAGCGGACAGCGTGATCGACCCGTGGCCGGCGTCGAGCTTACGCAATGCCCGCACCGACTCCACCGCGACCGGGAGCGCAAACTGTTCGCCTAAAAATCCGTCGACGAAACGGCCGCCGCGAATCTCGCCGCGGTCTTCCAGCCGGCGGAACCCCATCAGCAACTCGCGCCACGGAGGCAGGTTGGCCTCCCGCGCGAGCACATCGCGAACCACGATGCCGTGACGCCGCAGCAGCATCCAGCAGGCAGCTTCAATGGCGCGCGGGCGTTCGACCACTTCTTCCGCGTGCAGCAATGCCCACCGCCCGGCATTGTGGCGTGGGCGCATCGCCCGGCCGCTGCCTTGTCCGGCGCGCCGCTTGGGATCGATCAGGGAACGCAGATTATCGAAGCCATCGGCGGTCACCAGCCCGGCCGCCACCAGTTCCCACAGCGCGGTTTCGATTTCTGCCTTCAGCTTTTCTGTGCCGCGAACAATGTCGGCAAAAAACGACGCGCCCCGCTGCCGCAGAAATTCCAGCACCTTCTGCGCTCCGTGACTCAACCCGTTATTTTCGGAAAGCTCGGCTCCGGGATGGCGCGGGATCATCCAGTCGGCATCCTCGCGTACAAAAAAGGTGATGGGCGCAACGCTGGTCGGAATCACGCGCCGCTGGCGCGGAGCAGCCTCGCCCGGGGCGCGATTTGCCGTCGAGTAATCCAAGGTCGCGGGATGCGGTGAAAGCCTTCCCCAGCCCACCGCGCCAGTCAGACAAAGCTGGTCGAGCCACTTGGGATCATAGTCAGTCACGCGGCGAACCAGCACCTGCCGCTCCCAGGCATTCGCCGGAATTTCGAATCCTTGCAACTGGCGCAGCACTTCAAGCGTGCCGCGCTCGCCGGAAACCTGTGTTCCCGGAGCTACATGCTGCCATTGCAACAGCCACTGCATAAACTGTGCCGCCGTGACCGGTTCGATCTGCTTGCGCAAAGTCGCAACCGTAAGCCGGTGAATGCGAGCCAGCAACCGTCGCTCGCACCATTCCGGCTCCGGCTCTTGACCTTCTAGATTTTGACTGTGGGGAGCGGGCACCGATGCCCGCGAGGCAGCGCCGGTGAAATTTCCCCGGAGCACAGTGCCGCTGGCTTCCATCCGCAACAAGGCGCCGGAAATCTCAGATGCCGCAATCCCCAAACTCTCGCCCAACTGCGATGCCGTGACCGGACCGGAGTGCGACATCCATCCTGTAACCAGCGTCAGCAAGGCATCCTCGCGCGAAGGAACGGCGCCATCCACTTCGGCCAACGCCGGCTCGAAGCGCGCATCCGGGAACAACATCGAGAAAGCCTTCGCTCGTTCCGCGGCTACCCAATAAGTGCGCTCGTTCGAGACGGCCGACGCGGCGCGTCCTTCCGAGACCAGTCGATCGAAATAAAATCTCCACTGACCTGCCCCGAAATCGACTGCCGATTCCGGCAGCGCTACCAGCGTATGCATCACATCGTGCAACTCATCCGCATCGCGCACATCCGGCCACGCCTCTTCGCGCACCTGCGCAATCGCCGCCGGGTCGAGGCCGCCCACTTCTTCAAGAACGGATTCGGGGAGCATTCGCCGCATCTGCACGGCACGCGCTCGACGTTCTTCCAAGGGCGCGTCATCCAGATAGGCGTAGGGATTCGCATTCAGAATCTCATGCGAAAACTGCGACGGCACGGGCGTGTCGACCGCGATGCAGCGAATGCTTCCATCTGCCAGGCCGCTCAGCACGGACTTCAATCCATCAATATCCATCGCCTCGGTGAGGACATCTTTCATCACCTCGCTCACCAGGGGATGATCGGGAATTTTGCGCGCGCCCTCGATGTTCTCGAAACACGCGGCCGCGTCCGGAAAAACCGAGGCGAGCAGATCGTCGGAGCGCATGCGCTGAATCTGCGGTGGGACTTTCTTTCCGTTTTGAAAGCGCAACAGGGCCAGCGCCCGGTTCGCATCCCAGCGCCAGCGCGTCGCAAATATCGGAGAATCGAGTGCCGCCTGCTCCAGAAGCGGCTGCACGGTGGCGGCCTGCAGGAATTTGAAAACGTCGGCCAGGGAAAAACTGTGCTGCTCGGCCAGCGCGATATTCAGGCCGTTATCGGTGGCCGCCGCCTGCAACTCGAAATTGAATCCGACGCAGAAGCGCTTGCGGAGCGAGAGTCCCCACGCTTTATTAATGCGTCCCCCGAAGGGTGCGTGGATGACTAACTGCATGCCGCCGCCTTCATCGAAGAAGCGCTCGGCAATCACGGTGTTTTGCGTCGGAACCGCACCCAGCACGGCGCGCCCCTGCAACACGTATTCGATCGCCTGCTCCGCACCCGAATCATCGAGACCACATTCTTCTTTCAACCAGCGCACCGCCTGCGCTACGTCAGGCTGCGTTGCCGAAAATCCAACCGGAGAAGTGTGCGGCAGCGTTTCGCTGATTTTCTGGCGCAGAATTCCGATGTGCTGTGAAAGTTCCTGGGTACGCGCTGGAGCTTCGCCTCGCCAGAAGGGCACGCTGGGCGGCGCGCCATGGGCATCCTGCACCAGCATGCGGCCGGAATTGGTTTCGATGCGGCGAATCATCCATGAAGTATTTCCCAGCAGCATGATGTCGCCGCGATTGCTCTCCACGGCAAAATCTTCATCGACCGTGCCCACGACCAGGCCATCGGGCTCGGCGACTACAGCGTAAAGGGAATTGTCAGGGATCGCGCCCCCGCTGGTGATCGCGGCCAGCCGCGCTCCGCGCCGTGCCCGCAGCTTTCCATTCACCCGATCGCGATGAAGGTAAGCGCCGTAACGCCCGCGCCGCGCGGCGATGCCCTCGGCCAACATCTCGAGAATCGAATCGAAGGTCGCCCGTTCCAGATTGCGATACGGATAGGCTCGCCGCACCAGCGCGAACATATCTTCCTCGCCCCACTCTTCCGCGGCACAAGCGGCTACGATTTGCTGCGCCAGCACATCCAGCGGCGACTCTGGAATCATCAGCCGGTCCAGATCACCCTGCCGGATCGCCCAGACTAAAGCCGCACACTCGAGAAGATCATCGCGAGTGGTCGCGAACAGTCGTCCCTTGGGAATGGCGCCGCGCCAGTGGCCCGAGCGTCCTATGCGCTGCAACGTCACCGCAATGGCTCGCGGAGAATTGATCTGAACGACCAAGTCGACGGTGCCGATATCGATGCCAAGTTCGAGCGATGCCGTGGCCACCAACACGCGAACCTGGCCTTCTTTCAGCTTCTTCTCGGCCGCAAGCCGCAACTTACGCGACAAGCTGCCGTGGTGCGCTGCCACATTGTCTTCTCCGATGCGCTCGCCGAGTTGATGGGCGACGCGTTCGGCCATGCGCCGCGTATTCACGAAGACCAGGGTCGAGCGGTGCTGCTCCACCAGCGTGACCAAGCGGTTGTAGACTTCGTCCCACATCTCGTTCGAGGCCACCGGACCCAGCGGCATCGACGGAACTTCAACCGCCATGTCGAGTTGGCGCTTGTGCCCGACATTGACGATGATGGGATCGGGGCGCGCGCCGGTGAGAAAGTGTGCGACCTCCTCGATCGGCTTCTGGGTAGCGGAAAGGCCGATGCGCACCGGAGGCTTGTAGGTCAGCGCCTCCAAACGTTCCAGCGATAGGGTGAGATGCGCTCCGCGCTTGTCATCGGCGACGGCGTGGATTTCGTCGACGATTACGGTCTCGACATCGCGCAGAATGGCGCGGCTCTTATCGGCGGTGAGAAGAATGTAGAGAGATTCCGGAGTGGTCACCAGAATATGCGGCGGCCGCTTCAACATGGCGCGCCGCTCGGGCATGAGCGTGTCGCCGGTGCGAACGGCGGTGCGAATCTCCGGCATGAGCAAGCCACGCTCGCCGGCCATCGCCAGAATTTCACCGAGAGGAACTTCCAGGTTTTTCTGGATGTCGTTGCCCAGCGCCTTCAGCGGTGAAATGTAGAGGACTTCGGTACGGTCGGCGAGATCCCCAGCCAGGGCTTTCCGCACCAGACGGTCGATGCATGCCAGAAATGCGGCGAGAGTTTTGCCGGATCCGGTGGGCGCGGAAATGAGCGTGGTGCGTCCGGCGAGAATGTGCGGCCAGCCTTGCTCCTGCGGCTCAGTGGGAGTGCCGAAACGCTGCACGAACCATTCCGCCACGAGCGGGTGAGCCCACGCTAGTGATGCAGGAGGAGACGACATCTGAATAGTATAAAAGGAACTTGGAGTTTCGTAAAATATTCGCCTCTTCGACGTTATCTTGAGTGAATGTAAGAATTAATGTATATTCACTCTTGGAGGACTGAATATATGACCCTTGCAGATTCCGTTTGGCTGGCCACAGCCCTACTGCACCGCGAAAACTCAAAAGCGCTCGACTTCTCCGGGCACGAAATCATCGAAAAGGCCACCGGGGAAAAACTCGTCCAGGGTTTTAGACCGGGACTTCAGGTCTTTATCTCGAAGCACTGCGTCGCGAATAAATCCCCGAATCCCCTTCGTCATCGCATCTTACTGGAGACAACACGGGGCCGCAGGCGCCTTTTCAAACCGGGCGACCCATTTCATCCGGATCGCGAAGGTGGAAAAATCCGCCCGGACCGGACCGAGCTTCCTGCTGAATACCAACCGCTGGTCGATTGGTATGACAAGATTTATTCTAAAGGCTCGCCCCATCCCGCGTCCGCCTCCCAACCGGGCGGCAGAGACACCTTGCCGCAGCTTCCACAAATTCCAACCACAGCTTTTAGAGGCTTCGACGAGATGCGCTCCGCAACGGCCTTTGTGGGTCACGGCGGAACTGTGGTCCTGCCAGATTGGTTGCAGCAGGAACTCGGCCTCAAAGAGGGCTCCTGCCTCAGCATCTATCGCGACAAGGAACGCGTCGTGCTGCTGCCCATCACCGATCAGTTTGTTCGCAGCCTGCGTGGTTCCTTAAAGGGCGATTATTCGCTCCTGGAAGACCGCGAGCGCGACCATCGGATCGAGAAACTGCCATGAAGAGCTTTGTGCTGGACGCAAGCGCGGCCGTTCACTATTTGCAAGACGGCGCCGGCGCCGGCAAGTTTGAGCAATTGGTGACGGACGCACGCAGCCAGCAAGTGCAGCTCTTTATGTCAGTGCTGAACCTGGGCGAGGTTTATTACCTCACATGGCAAAGGGAAGGCGAGGAAAAAGCTCGTCAAGCTGTCGCCAGCCTATCCCATCTGCCGATCCAGATCGTCCCGGTTGATCTCCTACAATCTCTGAAGGCAGGCGAACTGAAAGCCGTGCATAAAATCCCTTATGTGGATTGCATCGCGGCCGCCCTTGCATTGCAGCGGCAAGCCACGCTAGTGACTTCTGATCACGACTTCGATAAACTCGGGCGGCATTTTCCGATCTTATGGATCGCTCGCCTATGAGTCAGGGCCGGACCGCTGTCGAACCAAGGCCGGGATGCCCGTTAGGGCAGAATTTCGGCACAGCCGGCAAGATGCCGGCGCTACTCTATGGGTGGCTATTCCACGAAGTGGAAGACTTCGAGATCGCTTGGCTCGAACTCACGCGCGAGATCGGTGGAATCCCTCTGATAGTCTTCGTCTGTTGCCATCATCGCAAAGGACGCGTCAATCGCGAATTCGGTTAATCTACTGGAGTCTGTATTTGCAGGACAAAGAGGCACGATTCCATTGTAGCCCAAACGAATACTGAAGGATCCACACAAAAAGCCCATCGGAGGCTTGCTTGGGGCGTGCTCGGGTCAGCATCCGATGGGCTATGTTCTCCTTACTCACCCTGTTGTTTTCAGGAGCAATTGAAGTTATTAAACCTGAGGCGGAGATGAAGTTCCGTCTAAAATTGTAAAACTTTGTAATTCTCTATTTTGACCCGCCGATACTGTTTAATCCTAATCCGAGATGGCTACGGTCTTAGTGGACATTAATTCGGCGAAGCGCGGACTCTTTCTCAACTCGCTGAACTCAACGTCTTTGTAGACATTTTTCAAGTCCTTGTAGCCAAGTTCCATCGCCTTGCGCAGATATTCGAGCGATTGCTCGGGTAATCCCATCTTGGCGTAGAGCTTCGCCACCGTGTAGTCATAACGCGCCCGGTCTTCGGGGCTGGGCAGTTGCGCCTGCACGCCGACGCGCGAAGAGCGCAAAAATACGTCGGGATCGATCTGCATGGCGTGCTGATAAGCCTTCATGCCGGCGTCGAAATCGCGTTTGGCGAAGTAGGCGGCGCCGAGATTGCTATAAAAGGAGGCCGAGTCGCCGTCTTTGGCGATCGCTTTCTCGTAGTCTTTGATGGCGGTTCCGTATTTTTTTGCTTTGTAGAAAATCACGCCAAGATTGTTGTAGGCGTCGGGATAGCCGCGATCGGCATGGATCGACTTCTCGAATGACTTGCGCGCTTCTTTGTAGCGCTCGAGCAGGAGCTCGGTGACGCCAATCTTATTCAGCACGTGCGCGTCATTTGGCTTCTTGGCCAGCGCGGCGTGATAGTAATCCAGCGCATCGAGATAAAGTTTCTCCATGCGCAACTGGTCGCCTTGCTTTTCCAGATCGGCGGCACTAGCATCGGCGGCGGGAGGATCGACGGCACGCACCAGAGGCGGCGCGATCTGCACTTGCTCGGGGTGCGAAACTTGCGCGATGGCCGCAGCAGAGAAGATTACAACGAGAACAAGCAGGACAGCCTTTCGGTAGGACATATAGACCCTCCGACCGTTACACAGATACCAGTTTCCAGTTGCCGGTTCTCAGTTCTCAGTTTTTTGAAGAGAACTCCCTAAGGACTGAATTTCGGCGCCCACGAGGCCATTCTCCCACAGTTTTGGGCGGCTTCAGCAGGGAAATTTAGAAACCTGTCCAGGTACGCTCGTCCCTGAATCTTGTAGGTCGGCCCCATCCAACCCTCCGCAACTTGACAGTATGCAAATTTCTTCACATTGACGAGTTCCCCGACATCGATTATGACTCTTGGCTACGGATTGGGGGGATTTATGGGGGTGCAACGGCTTTTCGCATACTCTGCCACGACTATCGTGGTTCTACTATGTCAGGTTGCTGTCAGTGAGGCGCAGAATTCTCGCGATGTGAAGGCCACTGTTCCGACAGCAACTACGTTTACTTCGATTGCCGATTTCGGCAACGGTAACGGGGAATATCCGAACCCTCCGCTAGCGCAGGGAACCGATGGCAATTTCTATGGCACGACACAGCTTGGCCCGTGGCCGACGAATGGTTTTGGATTCAAGATGACGCCCACGGGCGCGTTCTCACTTTTCGATTACTCCTGTACCACAAACTACTGTACTGGCGAAAAGCCGTACACCGGGCTTGTGCTGGCGACCGACGGCAACTTTTACGGCACAACGTACGAGGGCGGCGACGGCGCGTATCGATATAGCCACTATGGCAGCTACTACGGTGGCACCATCGTGCAGCTTAACCCGCAAAGTGGGTTGAGTACGATTTACAGTTTCTGCTCGGAGGTGGCTTGCGATGACGGAGCTGACCCAAACTACTTGTCTCCTCTGATTCAGGGCAGCGATAGCAACCTGTACGGCGTCACTTACTCTGGCGGCTTGTATAACCTCGGAACGGTATTTTCCCTGACAACGGGGGGAACGCTGACGACGCTGCACAGCTTTGCCTCGACCGAGGGTAATTCCCCACTTGGCGGATTGCTGCAGGCTACCGATGGAAGTTTCTACGGCACAACCCAAAGCGGCGGCGTGGCGGCCAACTGCACTTACGACGGCGGCTGCGGCACAATTTTCAAGATCACGTCCGAAGGCACGCTTACAACTCTCTACAACTTTTGCCAGCAACTCAATTGCACCGATGGATATGTGCCAAGAGGGAGCCTGATTCAAGGGGCAGATGGAAACCTGTACGGAGTTACCCTCTACGGAGGAACTTATAAGGCCGATTCGCCCACTTACGGTACCGTTTTCAAAATCACCACGGCGGGCGCGCTCACAACGCTCTACAACTTCTGCGCGCTAACGGACTGCGCTGACGGATATCTTCCCGCAGGCGTGATTCAGGGCACCGATGGAAATTTTTATGGCGCAACCTACTATGGCGGCGGCTCGTATGCTATCGGCACGCTCTTCAAACTAACTTCGGCGGGTGTGCTGACGACGCTTCATACGTTTTGCCCCAAAGGAGGCGAGCATTGCGCGGACGGATTGTACCCTGACACTCCCATACAGGCCACGGATGGAAATTTCTACGGACTGACCGGTGAAGGCGGGCTTAACAATCACGGAATCGCATATCGGCTGTCGGTGGGACTTCCGGCGTTCGTGGAAACGGTGAATGCTTCAGGTGCGGTGGGATCGTCAGTGATCATTTTGGGCACGAACATGACCGGCGCCAGTAGCGTCACATTCAATGGAGTCAAAGCTACGTTCAAAATGCTTTCGAAGACAGAAATTACAGCCGCGGTTTCGACAGGTGCGAGCACCGGGCCAATTGTGGTGACTACGCCAAAGGGCACACTCACGAGCAACAGAGATTTTCAGGTCACGCCATAACTGAGGATAGGAGTTGCGACTGGTAAATCCTCAGGACAGTCAAGGGCGCCGTCCCATACCGCTTCAGGCATAATGGCGTGCATGAAATCGTCTCATGACCGCATGCTGCGGCTGATTGCGGTATTCAAATTTCTTAAGGCCTCGACCTTAATTGCGGTTGGAGTGGGGGCGTTTCGGCTGATGCACAAGGACGTGGCTAGTGTCATCGAGCACTGGATTGAACGACTCGGGCTCGACCCGGGATCGCATTTCCTTAATTTGGCCTTGGCGAGGGCGGCGCATTTGAGTCCCGGGCAAATCAAGAAATTGGGTTTGGCGAGTTTTGTTTATGCGGCGCTGTTTCTTGCCGAAGGCACAGGTTTGTGGCTGCTGAAACGATGGGGGGAATGGCTCACGGTCATTATCACGACCTCTTTAGTGCCCATTGAGATTTATGAAATCCACCGGCATGCGAGTGTGGCAAAGGTTGGCTTGCTAGTGATCAATCTCGGAGTCGTAGCTTATCTGGTTTATCACATTCGGGAGAAAAGGCCGGAGTAAGCAAAAGGTCGCGGCCGGCTCCTAGCGCGCGGCGCGGCGGGGTTGGCTGGGAGGGGGATGGGCGGCAAGGATGCTCTGGACGGCGGCGATCAGCTCAGCCGTACCTTCGCATTTCGAGATGACGTGATCAATGCCGGCGGCATTCGCCAGGCGGATCAACTCGGGGCTGCGGTGCATGGTAAACATCAAGAGCGGAATGCCGGGGGCAATGCGAGTAATTTCTTTCCCGGCCTCCAATCCATTCATGACGGGCATCTGCAAATCGAGGATCACAATATCGGGATTGAGTTCGCTGACTTTTGCGATCGCCTCTTTGCCGTTTTCCGCTTCCCCGCAAACCCGCCACTCGCCCTTGTCTTCGAGGGACGAGCGCAGTGCAACCCGGATTTGGGGATTATCGTCTACGATCAGAATTTTATGAGCCATGCCATCTCCGGCCTTGGGCGGCGGCCGCCGGGGTCCTGGCAAACGGGACGGCGAATGGCAACAGGGAAAGGTTGACTCTAACTTTAGACTTTTTCTGGGGCAAGAACAATACAGCAAAGACTGTACGCTAGCGCACACAGTGAGTCCACTTTCAGACAAATCGAACCAAACCTAAAACCTTTCTTTTCAGGCAGAAAAAAAGGAAAGAGAGTAGTGTTGGATTGTCTCTTCTAGCACCTTTCCGCCAATTGCGATGGGGAGCGGGTCCTTGCGAAATCAGACTGACGCAAAGGATCCGTTATGGCAAAAAGAGATTCCATCTCTCCTACGAAGAGACCATTGAAAGACCGCAAGACAGACGGAAACGGCAACATTTTAGCCAATGAAATTTTGCTCCGGTTGCCCGCCAGCGAATTGCAACAACTCTTCCCCAAGCTGGAGTTCGTGCGGTTGAAGCTTCATACCGTGCTGCATGAAGCCGGGGACCAGATCAAATCCGCGTACTTCGTAAATACAGGGTTGCAATCCATTCTCTGCGTGCAGCCGGATGGGAAGAGCGTGGAAGTCGGTTTGGTCGGCAAAGAAGGTTTCGTCGGTATTCCGATTATCGCCGGATTCCGCAGCAGCCCCACCCGCGCCATCACCCAGGGCGACGGCACCGCGTATAGAGTAGACGTAGAGATTCTGCGGCACCTCTTGCCGTCCTTGAAGCATCTGGAAGTGGAACTGCAACGCTTCGCCCAACGGCTGGCGATGCAATCCACACAGATTGCCGCCTGCAACCGGCTGCATGACGTGGAGGAGCGGCTGGCGCGATGGCTGCTGATGAGCCAGGACCGGATCGATTCGGAAGAGCTTCCCTTGACCCAGGAGTTTCTGGGCCAGATGCTGGGAACGCGCCGATCCAGCGTGAGCGTGGCCGCGAGTCTGCTGCAGAAGGCAGGCATGATCACCTATACCCGCGGCAACGTGACGATTCTAAGCCGGCCGAAGCTGGAATCTGCAGCCTGCGACTGCTACGAGATCATTCAGCGCCAGCTGAATACATGGAGCGCCGAGGCCGAGTAGGCTGGCGGCCAGGCCTCTACCTGGCTCGCGCGTTTCCCCTGCGCGTCGCTGGATCTTGTACTCCTCTAAGTTGGTGTAATCGTCAGAGCCGAGTCCCTGGAGGATTTTGTAAGGGTACGCGAAGCCCCTGTTTCTTGAAGAAACCCACCGCCATGCCTTGCAGCGAACTTGTCCAGTTTATCAGTATGCCCAAAGTCTTCTAGACTTGGAGCGGAGCTTGTTATGACTCAGATGCGGAAGGATGTCTTTACCGATCGCTGGGTATTGATTGCAGAGAGCGGCACGGTGCGCCCCTCGGACTTTCACTTCAACAAATTCGTGCGGGCAGCGGCTGCGTGTCCATTCTGTGAAGGGAACGAAGCTTCGACTCCCGCGGAAGTGTTTGCCATTCGCAAGGCTGGTTCGCTTCCCAACACGCCCGGCTGGTCGGTGCGGGTGGTACCGAATTCGGTTCCACGGCTGGGGATCGAAGGAGAACTAGGACGGAGGGGCGAGGGCATTCACGATCTGATGAATGGCATTGGCGCACACGAAATCATCGTCGAAACTCCGCAACATGATCGCGGCCTGCATGAGCTTAGCGTGCAGGAAGTTTCGGATGTGATTCGTGCCTGCAAGCAGCGAATCCAGGATCTGGAAGGCGACCAGCGAATACGGTACGTGCTGATCTTCAAAAATCAGGGCGAAGAAGCGGGAGCCCACACCATCAGCCATTCGATTTCGCAATTGATTGCCCTCGCGGTGACGCCGATCGCCATTAAAACCAAGCTCAACCTCGCTCGCGAGTATTTTTCGGTGAAGGAGCGATGCATTTACTGCGACGTGCTGGCACAGGAACTTCGAGGAAAAAAGCGTGTGATCGCTGAAAATGAACATTTCGTCGCCTTGGCCCCGTTCGCCTCACGCTTTCCGTTTGAGATCGCGGTATTCCCCAAAACGCACCAGAGCGGGTTCAGCCATGTGGACGAGAATCAGATTCAGAGTCTGTCGCAAATACTCTCGGACCTTCTGCAGAAGTTGAATAGAACTTTGGGCGGTCCACCTTACAATCTCTCCATTCAGGACAGACCGTTCCTGCGAAAGAGACCGGGATACTGGAAAACGATTGAAGACGACTTTCATTGGCACTTGGAAATTCTGCCGCAAATTGCCCGCATGACCGGCTTCGAATGGGGGTCAGGCTTTTTCTATAACCCGGTATCGCCCGAAGCCGCAGCCAAACATCTTTCCTCCTCGGGCGATCCGGTAGTAGGTCAGTTTTGAATCTGTCCCTGTTTGAGGGGCGTCATCCCGAAGCCCGGCGCAGTTCAGCCGGGGGAGGGATCTCCCTTAGACAAAGGCAGGTGCGGCGGGGGAGATCCCTTCGACTTCGCTCAGGGCAGGCTCTTCGCTCTGCCTTCTATGAGACGGCTGGTGTGGGTCAAGAGAAAAGATTTGGGGTTTGATTTTCCCTTTGGCGGCGGTTTGTTTTTTGGTTTTGCCTGGTTCGCGGGTTCATTCATCACGGGGCTTCTATCCGCACTCGAGTGCGCCGTTGTGGGGCGCGGTGCATGTTGGTGTCCGAAACTGATGAATTGGCGCTGCTCTCTGAAAACCGGCCTTGGAGGGCCGAGGCGGAGCTCGCAGTCGCCGGAACTCGGATTGGCAATGAACTTAGCAAAACCGTGGCTGACTCCCCGTGACCTAATTACGTGCAAAAACTCTGCTGCCTGCAAAAACTCTGTTCTTACGATGCGGGCGCGCTTTCCGGGGTCGAGATGGCCTGGGGAAAGGGTCGATAGTTCTGTCCCGTCCGCCACAGGTGATGCAGTAGCACCGCGAGTTTACGGGCCACCGCCACCACGGCGCGTTTCTTGGCGCGTTGTCCTCCCGCGGCCAGCTTCAGTCCCCAACGACGCAGCGCCGAGTCCGGCCCGAATCGTCCCAGCACATAGTGCGCCGCTTGCACCAGCAGACGGCGCAGGTAGATGTTCCCCGTCTTGCTGATGTTGAGTTCCGGATCGCAGTCGCCCGACTGGCCCTGCCGAGGACGCAAGCCCAGAAACGCGCCTACCGACCGGCTGTGTTGCACGGCCTCTACGCCGTCCAAGGTCAGGACATAGGCGGCTGCGATCACCGGCCCTACTCCGGGCACGGTGCGTAAAATAGGGATCTCCGGATAACGCTCCGAGAGTTTTTCGATCGTCCGGTCCAGTCCCCGGATCTGTGCCGTCAAGGCGGTGATCTGCTCGAACAACGGTTGCGTGGCCGGGGCTAACTCGGCCGGCACCGCCGCCCTCCCCTTGGCGGCAAAGCTTTCCGAGGAGGCTTTCGGCAAACGTCCGCCCGCGCTCTTGACTAATCCGCGCGCCGCGTTGATCAGCATGGTGCGCGCCCGCACCAAGGTGTCCCGTACGCGCAGCAGATTCAAATCGCGTTGCCGCTCCACGCTGCGATGCCGGATGGGCCGCAATAATTTCGGGTCACTATACCCCAGCCGCGCCAGCATCTCCGCATCCTGACGATCGTTTTTGGATTCGTTTTGGCTGATGGCCCGCAGCTTGCGGGCGTTGGCCACGATCACCTCGTGACCCAAACTCTCCAGCAGACGGCTGATCCAGGGGGAATGAGTCCCGGTCTCCATGACCACACGCTGCCGCGTTTCTCCTTCCCAGTGTTGCCGAAACCCTTCCTCGCTGGTCCGTATCCGGCCTTCTTCCATCACTTCTCCGTCGCGGTTCAACACGCAGTAGTGGCTGAAACGGTCTCCCAAGTCCACCCCCACGGTTTGTTCCGGTCGCGGCTTTTGTAGGTTGTCTTTGCTATTGTTCTTCATGGCTGGTCTCCTTTTGCACTTCGAGTGCGCTGCGGACAGCATCTTATGCTCGTTCCGCGAGACCAGCCGTCTCATCCCATCTGAAAAACGGCTGCGCTCAGGACGACGCCCGCAAAGAAATTCAAACTGAGCCACTACTCGATTCCCATTCTCATTGACCACGAAGGCAGTTTTCTGAAATGCAGTTGCGCTTAATTATCGAAGACCTCAACCCATAGAGTCTGATCGGTTTTGAGCAGACCAAATTCCAGCCAACGGGGAACACTGGAGCCATCCGCATAAATTGGTCGGGAGAAACAGAAAGTTCCTGGCTGGCGGTAGCAGTAGGTCTCCATTTGACGATAAACCTTTCCCTGAGGCGACCATCCGCGATTCAAACGGCGATCCTGGGAGAAGACGTTCACGTCGAGTCCGCCGCCGATGCAGTGCGCCATAAAATGACCCTTGTCTCTTTCCGTGCCGGCCAGTTCTTCCGGCGGTTCGCCCCAACCGCGAATGCGGCTTGAGTCACGCTTTTCCGGCGCGGAAGCAGACGTCCCGAGCACGCCCACCACCCGGTCCTCGATGGTCTGGTCGTAGGGCACTTCGCCCAGCGCTTCGAGATCAGAGTAGATGTCGCAGATGTACTCAAAAGAGCGAAAGGGAAAGTGCACGAGATTGGTTTGGTGTCCAGCGGTCGCCATGTAGAGATCACTCCAGATGGCTGGAAGACCATGGCGAAGATAGGTAACTATGCCGGCCGCGCTTCCCCTGCGCGCCTCAAGCAACAGAGCTTCGTAGTTGATGGCGAACTTGGATGGCAGAATTGGGTCGCGCAAAGGCCGGGCTCCTAGGACTTGCCTTTGGTCGCTACTTTCTTACGCAAAGCTTTGTGACTCTGAGCTGGGGATCGATCGTTTCGTGGAAGGTTGTGCACCCTGCGATAACCTTCCAGCGCCAGGCCATGGGCTACGGACGTAAATTCATGACCTCCTTGAATTTTGTTCAGGCCAAAGCGAGATTCGAAAATGCGCCGGACGGCTGGAACAAACGATGAGCCGCCGGTCAGGAAGACAGCATCCACGTCGGTGCAACGCGTGCCCGAGGTCAGCAGCAGCGAATCAACCGCGACTTGAATTTTTTCAAGTTCTTCCGCGATCCAGCTCTCGAAGACAGCACGCTCCACCTCAGCCTCGATCTCGATGTAACCATCCGAAAATTTGAAGGTAGCCGCGGGATTGTGGGACAGTTCACATTTGACTGTTTGCACCGCGCGATGCAGGCGAAATCCCAGGTCTTCTTTGATGAGATGGATCAGCGCCTTGATTTTTTGCGGCTCCAGCGCGTGGCCCTGTACGCCGCGAAGCATTTCCATCACATCTCTGGCTTTCAAAAAAGAGAGATGGTGCCAGCGTTCCAGCTTCGAATAAACCCAGCCGGGAACGGTCAAAAGCTTATCCAGGGAGCGCATCTGCGATCCCGCGCCCAGGGCCGGAGCTACCAGATGCCGGATGATCTTGGCATCGAAGGCGTCGCCGGCGAAACCGATGCCGGCGTTGCCGACCAGGTCGCCGGCAATCCTTCCCCGCTGCCGAATGGCAGGGCCGACGCGCAGAAGCGAGAAGTCGCTGGTGCCGCCGCCGAAATCTCCGATCAGAATCAGTTGATCGCGACCTAGGGTGGACTCGTAATAATGAGCGGCGGCCACCGGCTCGAATTCAAACTCGACGGATTCGAAGCCCGCTTCGCGGAATGCCTCCCGCAGCCGGCTCTCGGCAAATTGATTGTCCTGCTCAGTTTCCGCTCCCACGAACTGCACCGGCCGGCCCACAACCGCAGCCGTAACTTTGACCCCGAATTGAACTTCGGCCTGTTCGCGCAAGTCGCGAAGAATTCTGGCAATGAGCGACACCAGAGTGAGACGCCGGCCAAACACCTCCGTCGTATGAAGGCTTCGACTGCTCAGGAACGACTTCAGCGATTGCATTAACCGGCCGTTGCCATCGGCTGAAAGGTAATGTTCGATCCCCGCCGGGCCGCTCCAGGACTTGAGCGCATTGAGGCCGCGCTCTCTCACTTGCTCCAGATACAGTAACGAGCGATAGGAATCGGTGTTGCTTCCCAGCTCGGAGAAATGGGCGAATTGAACCTCGGCGGAACTCTGCGCGAGAGCGATCGAGCTGTTGGTGGTGCCAAAATCAATGCCGATGATTGCGGTGGTCATCCTGAAATTGTGCCCAATCTGTCTTTTCAGGATAAACCGTCAGGATAATTCGCGAAGCCGGCGCGCATCGAAGGACCTGATGAGGCGTTGTGTGTTGTTCAAGGTGAGCCGGGCAATACTGGAGGCTGTGACTGGAATCACGGACGGATCACGCATCTCCTGACAACATTCGAGGTAGTCAAAGCTCAGAACGCGCGCTCGGCTTGAAACGCGAGCTCGTCTTCTCATGATCCGCAGGAGGTCTCCCATGGAAGCGTTCCGTCACCACGTATTTGTCTGTACTCAGGAAAAGCCGGAAGGTGTGGTTTCTTGTGCTGCAAACAAATCACTTGGTGTACTGCAAGCGCTGGAGCGCGAAGTGTCTTCGCAAGGGCTCGACGACGAAGTGCAGGTGACCACTTGCGGCTGCTTCGGCTTATGCGATGACGGGCCCGTGATGATCGTCTACCCCGACGGCATTTGGTATCGCAAGGTGCAAGAGGAGGATGTTCCCGAGATCGTAAGTTCCCATCTGAAATGCGACAGAGTCGTGTCGCGTCTGGCGTGGAGCGATTCGCCGGCGATGAGAGCGGCGGCAATCGAGCATCGCATCCGTTATCGAGCCATGGTGAAGGCCAAAGACCAAGCCGGCATTCTTCCGGATGATCTGAACGAGATGATTCGAGCTTTCATGCCCAGCCGCACCGTGCTTACCGCGCTGGAACTGGATATATTCACCGCGGTAGCGGATGGGGCATCCGCCGCAGACGTGGCCCGGAAGATTCACGCCGATACCCGAGCTACAGAGATGCTGCTGCATGCACTGGTTAGCCTGAAACTGCTCGAAAAAACCGATGGAACGTTCCGCAACACTCCGGTAAGCGCACGCTTCTTTGCCGAGGGCTCGCGCGACAACGCGCGTCCTGGCCTGATCCACACGGCCCACATTTGGCAGGGATGGTCTAAGCTGACCGACTGCGTACGTGCGGGTACGTCAGTCCCCACCGGGCGCGAGGAAGAAAACTGGGTGGAAGCCTTCATCGCAGCGATGGACCGCAATGCCAAAGAGCGTGCCGGCGCAGTGGTGAAGGCGGTTGGGACCACCCAGATCAAGCGCATGTTGGATTTGGGTGGGGGCTCGGGTGCATACTCCATCGCTTTTGCGCGCGCGATCCCGGATCTGCAGTCCGACCTCATGGATCTGGCGGATGTGGTTCCCCTGGCTCGGCAGTACGTCGGGAAAGCCGGGCTTGCGGACCGCATACTCCCACGAGTGGGAGACATGCTGCGCGATCCGCTGGGAGAGAATTATGATCTAATTCTGATCTCCGCGATTTGTCACATGTTTTCGCCGCAACAGAACCGCGAACTGTTTCAGCGAGCATACTCTGGGCTGGCTACGAAAGGTCAGATCGTGGTGCAGGATTTCATTCTGGAAGCGGACAAGACCGCGCCCCGCGCAGCGGCTCTCTTCTCGCTGAATATGCTGGTAGGAACAAAAGCTGGCAGCAGCTATAGCGAAGCCGAATTCGCCGGTTGGCTGCGCCACGCAGGCTTCACGGATGTACACCGAGTTCGCTTGCCCGGACCAAGCGGTCTGATGATCGGCACTCGTGTTGAGTAGCTTCCAAGCCCAGCCCATCGACCCCTACGATAGGGTCTCAATCCTGTTCGAACGTCGGCCGTAGACGGATGAGGGGGCAGTACGGGTAGCTGAATGGCAGGAATTGGCGCTAAGATCCCTAGATTGGCGGAAGCGAGTGGGGGTCGAACCCGCTCAAAAACGTATTTTCAATAACTTACAGGGCCGCGGATGACACCCAAGTTGTTGATAATCCGTGGTAGCCGACTTAATGGCACGCAGATAGCACGCAACCGGACGCGTTGCGCCTCAACGAGAAAGGCCGAGGTGCAACCGATTCCGACGAGTCGGCTAGGTGGGAATATTCGCCGTTCGCGCAATGTAATCGGTGGCAACAGCGACCGCGCCATATTGGACGTCCGTCATGACGCCGTGCGCCTGCTTTCGGTCCCGGTCAACTGGCACGACCTCGAAGACAAGAAATACACAGCGCCGATTCCCTAGTCCCGAACTCAGTAGAGTCAACAGCGCAGGGCTAGTATCGCTTACGAATCTTCACTACGAACTTAGTTGCACCTATGCACTCAATCGCCTTTCATCCTACGCGGTCGAAGACGAGAAGAATGAATGCCCCATCGAATCTGCTTATCCATCCGCCTGCTCCGTTGTTGCAGTTCAACACCAACAAAAAGCCCGTACCAGAAAGTGCAGGCCATTCAAGAAAGGCGGTTTGGTTTCTTTTGCGCCGTTGCGACAGC
This sequence comes from uncultured Acidobacteriaceae bacterium, assembly GCA_963710965.1. Lineage (GTDB taxonomy): Bacteria > Acidobacteriota > Terriglobia > Terriglobales > Acidobacteriaceae > Sulfotelmatobacter. Next base: position 434,626 of record CAVQCP010000051.1, read on the forward strand.
CGCCCGTGCCAGGCTGAAAGCCAATTGCCAATGCGAAAATCGGTCGCACGAAACGCACATCAAGCAAGCTAGCACGTCTATACTTGCCAGCCTCCACCAAGGTTTCTATAGATGTCGACCAGTTCCAAGAGTTCGTTCAACTGGGCCTGCGCCAAGCCTAATTCGGCGTTGAAAGCATTGGTCTCGTTGGTCAGCACCTCCAGGTAGCTGGTGGCGCCACCGCGATAGCGCAGCTCAGAAAGCTGAGCTGCCTCTTGTGCCGCGAGCACCAACTCTTGCTGATGCTGGCGGAACTCACGACTCTTCTGATATCCCACGAGCGAATCCGAAACTCCGCGAAACGCCTGCTGAATTGTCTGCTGATAGGTCAGCACCAATTCCTTCTGGCGCGCCTCGCTCAACCTGACTCCGGATTTGATCCTGCCGCCGGCGAAGATGGGCTGGGCCAGAGATCCTCCGAAATTCCAGAATCCAGCCGGGCCGGTGAACAAACTGGTGAGCGACGAGCTCAAGAAGCCACTATTGCCTGTTAATGTGATTTGTGGAAAGTATGCTGCTTTGGCTACTCCGATTTGAGCGTTGGCCGCCATCAACTGCGCTTCAGCCGCCCGGATGTCAGGCCGACGCTCCAGTAAGGCGGAGGGTATGCCAGCCGGAACCTCCGGCGCATGCGGTTGCTCGGTGAGTTTCATTCCTCGTGCAATAGGACCAGGGTTCTTGCCGAGCAACGTACTGAGGAAATTCTCCTCCTGTTGAATCTGCCGCTCCAGGTCGGGTATAGTCTCGGCCGCCACAGCGACTAACTGTTCCGCTTGCCGCACGTCGAGCATGGTGCCGGCCCCACCGTCTGCGAGCGCTTGGGTAAGTTGCAGCGATTCCCGGCGGTAAGCCAAGGTGCGGCGCGAGATCTCAAGTTGAAGATCGTAGGCACGAAGCTGGAAGTAGCTGGCGGCAACGTTGCTTACCAATGTATTCATCACTGCCCGTTGCGCCCATTCTGTGGCCAGCAGATTCGCCCGCGCTGCTTCGGTGGCACGGCGGTACTTTCCCCAGAAGTCGAGATCCCACGCCATGGTAGCGTTCACCTCGTTAATATTCGTTTCCCCTTCGGGGTTGAGTATCGTCCTCGGCAGGCGGTCGTTTAGACCAGCCGCCCCGACACCAACTGTTGGCAACTGGTCAGCGCGAGTAATGCCCAACTGGGCCTGTGCTTCAAGGATCCTCGCCGCCGCAATGCGAACGTCATAGTTTTGCTTGAGCGCGGTGCGGATCAGTTCCTGGAGCTGCTTGTCCTGAAAGACATCCCACCATTTCTGATCTCCGAACGATTGCTCGGCAGACTGCGACGCTGGCTGAGGCTGGTTCGTTTCAGCGGGCTGCGAAGCTGGTTGCGTCGCGCTCGGCTGATTTTGTGCCGATTCCAGTGAGGGAGCTCCGCGGTACACATCCGGAACGTCTACGTTCGGTCTGCGGTAGTTGGGTCCGACGGCGCACCCGCACATGAAGATAATCAGGATGAAGAGAGCGGTTACTTTTTTCACGTTAATCGGCCTCCATTGGATGTGGTTCCGGGATTTCTGCCGCTGCGGGGGCGGTGTGCTTCCCCATATTCGCCACTCGTTCCACCAGCACAAACAGCGCCGGAATGATGAAGATGGCGATGGCAGTGGCTGCCAGCATTCCTCCAATAACGGCGGTACCCATGATTTGCCGGCCGACAGAACCGGCGCCGGTTGCGATGAACAGGGGCACGCAACCTAGAATGAATGCAAAGGAAGTCATTAAAATTGGCCGTAACCTCAGCTTCGCCCCTTGCAATGCGGCATCCACCAGTGGCATGCCTTCTTCATATTTGCTCTTCGCGAATTCGATGATCAGAATTGCGTTTTTGGCGGCCAGGCCGATCAGCATGACAAGCCCGATCTGCGAGTAGACATCGTTCTCGATTTGCACCATAAAGGCTGGGAAGATCATGCTCAGTACGGTTCGGCGGAGCCACAACAGCCCGAAGGCGCCGAACACCGCGACCGGTGTGCTCAGCAATACACCGAACGGCAAGGACCAGCTTTCGTAGAGTGCGGCAAGGATCAGGAAGACGAACAGCAATGAGATCGCGAAGACCACCCAAGATGGGATACCTTCGCGTGCTTTCTGTTCTTGCCGAGACATGCCCATGTAATCGAATCCCATTTCAGGGGGCATGGTTTGGTGGAAGACATCTTCAAGAGCAGCGGTGGCCTGATCGGAGCTGTAGCCTGGCGCGGCGCTGCCGATGATCTGCGCCGCGGAATATTCGTTGAAGCGCATCTTGAATTCCGGGCCGTAGCGCGATTCGAATCGGGTCAGCGCAGACAAAGGCACCATCTCGCCGCGGTTGTTGCGGACATAGAACTGTCCTACGTTGTCCAGGTTGGAGCGGTACGGCGCGTCTGCCTCCACATACACCTGCCATGTACGGCCGAATTGGTTGAAGTAATTGACGAACTGCCCGCCCATGAAAGTCTGAAGAGTGCTATAGACGTCGCTGAGATTGACACCCTGCTTTAATACCTTCTCCTTGTCCACATACACGAACTTTTGCGGCGTGCTGGGTATGTAGGTGGTAGTCACCATGCCAATTTCGGGCCGTTTGCGGGCCGCCTCCAGGAACTTGTTCAGGTTGTTCACCAGAAATTCGGATTCGCGTCCGGAGCGATCTTCGAGAATGAACTGAAATCCGCCTGAGGTGCCCACTCCCTGAATTGCCGGTGGGGAGAAGGCGAAGACGGTTCCTTGAGGAAGGGTAATGAGCTTCAGGTTCAATTTGGCCTTAATTGCCTGATACTGCTCCTCGATTTTCTTGCGGCTCTCCCATGGTTCCAGGGTCACCCAAAAGAACGCGTTATAGCTGGTACGCGTCAGGCTGAGGAGACTGAATCCGGTAGTGTTGGCGCAGTATTTGACCCCTGGCGTGGATGTCACGACCTCTTCCACGGCTCGGGTCGCCTCCAGAGTGGCCTGAATTGAAGAAGCTTCCGGCAACTGCATTTGGATATACATGTAGCCCTGATCCTCGTCGGGGAGGAAACTGGAGGGCAGTACTTTCCCGAAGAAGACACCGGCAACCGCGAAACCCGCGAGCGCCACTACGGCCACCACGCTCTTTCGAATCAAGCTGCCCGAGATGCGCAAGTAAAAATTGGTGCCACTGTTAAACACACGATTGAACCAAGCGAAGAAGCGGGCGAGTGGCCCGTGAGTTTCTTTCTTCGGCCGGAGCAACAGGGCTCCCAGCGCCGGGCTTAACGTCAGGGCGTTAAACGCTGAAATGATCACCGAGATGGCGATGGTCAAGGCAAATTGCTGATAGAGCCGGCCGGTAATTCCGGGAATGAATGCGGTTGGCACAAACACGGCCGAGAGGACCAGTGCGATACCAACTACTGGGCCGGTCAGTTCATCCATGGCCTTGCGAGCCGCATCTTTTGGAGCCAGGCCCTCTTCAATGTGGCGTTGTATACCTTCGACCACGACGATGGCATCGTCCACCACCAGACCAATCGCCAGCACCAGCCCGAACAGCGAGAGCGTATTGACGGAAAAGCCGAAAAGCGGAAACACCGCGAATGTGGCCACAAGGGAGACAGGCACGGCTAGCATTGGAATCAAAGTGGCGCGCCAGTCTTGCAGGAACAGAAAGACGACCAGGATGACCAGCACGAAGGCGATCGCCAGAGTCGTGACGATCTCCTCCATACCTGCCCTCACGGCATCGGTCGTATCCAGCGTTACAGCGTAATCCACGTCCGCCGGGAACCTCTCCTTCGCCTTCGCCATGAGCTTGCGAATGCCTTTGGCCGCTTCCACAGCGTTGGAACCGGGCAACTGATAGATTCCAATTTCTCCCACGGGCTGACCGTTGAGTCGAGCCTGCCAGCCATAGTCCTGCGAGCCTAAGTCCACCGTGGCCACATCTCTGACGCGCACTACTCCACCGTCAGATCCTTCGCGGACAATGATGTCGCCGAATTCTTCCGGCGACGTAAGCCGGCCTTGAGCACGTACGGTGTAGGTGAATTGCTGGCCTACTGCGCTCGGTTCGCCTCCAACCTGACCGGCCGGATTCACCGTGTTCTGCGCTTGCACGGCGTTCACTACCTCGCTGACGGTGACACCCAACTTTGCCAGTCGATCGGGTTTTACCCACAGTCGCATCGCGTACTGCCCGATGCCGTAGACCTGGGTCAAACCTACACCGTAAGAGCGCGCGATCGGATCGGTCAGATTGATGTAGGCGTAGTTCGACAGGAACTTTGCGTCATGAGTGCCCTTTGGCGAATATATGGCGATCAGCATCATCGGCGAGGTCAAGGATTTCTTCACGTCGATACCGATCTGGTTGACCTCGGGCGGAAGCTGGCCGTTTGCCAGTTGCTGGCGTGATTGGGTGAGGAGGAGGTCCATGTTCGGGTCAGTTTTGAGATCAAAATTGACGAGGAGAGCCGTACTCGAGTTGTTGGTCGAGTTCAGCGAGTACATGTAATCCATGTTGTCCACGCCATTGATCTGCTGCTCCATGGGCGTAGCTACGGCTCGCTCCATGGTCTCGGCATCGGCACCCGGGTATAGTGCCCACACGCGAATTTCGGGGGGAGCAATCTCAGGAAACTGTGCGACCGGGAGTCTGGTGATGGTGATCGCACCAATGATCACCATCAGAATCGAGATGACGATGGCGACGATCGGGCGATTGATAAAGAATTTGGACATGGCTCGGTTCTTCTCCGCGAACGGTTTGCGGGATTTCCGCGTAGGTAAAATTCCTAGTTGTTAAACCGCTGACCTCTTGTGTTTATGCAGATTGGCTGCCAATGAATTCCGCGATGTAAACCATTGGTAGAGCGGGAAGAACCACGATGTGCGCGAAGCTCCATGCTGCCCGGTAACGATCAGTGCCCGAATGTGGGCAGACAGGCGGGCCATGGGCTAGGCGGCAGCCCGCACAATGTCGTCACAGGCCATCTTCAACTCTCTATAGCCATCGATGGTCTTTACGACTGAGACCGGTAGCGGGCTCCGGAGCTTCTCCAGGATAGCTTCCTGCTCCGCCGGTTGCTGGTCCTCCGAAAGTCGCTCCAACCAACACGCCATGTGTTCCAATCTGCGTTGCAGCGCCTTTCGGATCTCTTTCAGTTCCGTGATCTGCTCATCCTCATCAAGTTTCTGTGGCCAGGTTGCGGCACTAATAAGCACGCCTGCCGCAGTCGTGGCGGCATTGAGGATCTTGTTACTCAGTTTCATGTCTCCCGCGCGGTCGGGCGGAAATTCAAACTTGACCACATCCGCAAAGCTCTGCAGATTCGCAACCATCGCCGCAATCTGTTTTCTAGTCGTAGCAATGCTGACATCCCTGGCAGCGTCTCGTGGCGCATCCAATAGGCGAACGAGATCGGCCCCTGCACGAAGCAGGTGCGCCAGAAGGCGTCGCATGGTGTCGACGGTACGTTCGGGTCGGACCTGATGGAAAATGAAGAACATCACGAGAAAGCCGATTGCAATGCCGAGGCACCGGTCTCTTGCCGGGGTCATCTGATCTGGTGCGCGGAGCTGTTCGAAGGCGATCAGGTTGAAGGCATATGTAATCTGCAAACCGATGTAGCCAAAGTATGAACTGCCGCCGATCCATGCGCCGATGGAGGCCAGGGCCGCAATGACCAGCAGGAAGCCGTGCACCCCTTCAAGATTCGGAAAGACGAATACCAGGCAGCCGATGCCCAAGATAAGCCCGCCGATGGCTGAACCGATGAGGCGGAAGAGCAACTTGCGATTGCTGGCTCCTGTCGTACTGAGGCCGGTGAAATACACCGTGAAATATATTGCGGTCGAGATCCCGGGCCATTTGACGCCGTTATAAAACACATAGCAAATCGCAGCGCACACACTTAGTTTCAACGCATACATGAAATAGTCGTAATTGGTGAACGCATCGGGGACCAGCAGATGCTTGAAGAAGTCGTTCGACGACCGGCTGGAAGATGGAGCTGGCATACCGTTTGCCGGTTCTGCCGCACTCGGGTCGGTGGAATCTACAAAGTGGCGCAAGGTTCTCTCGATCTGATCGAGTGCTCCGGGCAGCGGAGTCTGCGTATGGTTGAGGATGTCCTTCACTTTCTCCTGTTGGCCTTCTCCGGCGGTGACGATGGCTTGTCCAATAAGACGGAGGCGCGCGGGGTCCACGTCCTCAAACTCTTGGTGAAGGGCAAAAGCTGCAGCGAGGACAACCAGCCGGTCCAACATCAAAGTTACAGCCGTGAGCTCCCTTAATTCCACACTGCCGCAGCTATTGCGCTTCGATATGCGCTCCAGGAGAACGTGCATGTGCCCTTCGCCGGTGACGGCGAAGCGGCGGACGAGCGCGGATTGTTTCTCAATCTGCTCAGCCTCTTCACGGGTGGCGCACAACTCAAACAGCCGGTCAAGTGCAGCACATCGGGCCTTGATCTCACGCTGCAATGCAACCAGAGGATCGCTACGATTGAACAGGTAGTCGACTGCGGTCCCGCAAAGGGCGACTACGGCCAGAGTTCCGATCGGCCATAAAGAAAGGTGCAGTATTCGTTCCGGCCGGAGTTCCTTCTCCCAGAGGGAAATGGTCATGAACGCGAGGCATCCGAACGAAAGGGGGGCGAGCGGAACGGTGGAGGCACGAAAGAAAAACGTAGCCAGAAATGTAAATACAGCGACCCCGACCACTCTCGCCACAGGATTGTTGCCGGTGGCGATTATCAACATCAGCGCGGACGCCGTCCCCAGCGTTGCGAAGGAGACGCAGGTGAAGAGGTCCTTGAAGCAATGAAATGGGGTATCGTGGGAGACCAGAAACAACATGAAGAGCGATGGCGCGATGAAGGCTACGGCAGGCTGGATGATCAGCAGCAGAAGGGTGGCCAGGGCCGAAGCCAGTGCGAAGCGTAGAGTTCCCTCGGTCCGGCCGGGTACGGGAGCCATGTCCCGCCAAAAGCGAGTCAGTTCTGAGACGTTTTCGGCGCTGAAAAGTGACACGGCCCTTATCTCACGATCGTGGTCGCTGTTTCGCCGATGCGAAACAACGCCGGGTCGGGGTTCTGAACGCGAATGCGCACCGGAAAGCGCGCCGCAATGTGCACCCAGTTGAGAGTGTGTTCAATATCTGGCAGGCCGTTGCTGAGCCGGGTATCATCCGGCGCCACGCCAAAGCCAAGGCTCTCGACAATACCGTCAAAACGCTCGGAGGGATGGCTCATCACGTACACGTCAACATGCTTCCCCGGTCGTATGGAGTACAGTTCCGATTCGCGGTAGTTCGAGATCACATACCACGTGCGGTTGTCGATCAGGGTGAAAATCGGGACACCGGGCTTGGCGTATTCCCCTTCGGAGATATTGAGATTGGTCACATAACCATCAAAGGGCGCGTGCACGGTGCAGCGTTCCAGATTCAGTTGGGCGTCGTTGACTTTCGCGGCCTTTGCCGGCCTTTGCGCCAGCAAACTATCGAGAAGCTCCACCGCATGCCCGCTTTGTTCCAGACGCGCCCGCGAGGCATCGACCGATATCTGGGACTCCTCGTGGGCGAATCGCGCCTGGCCCTCGTTGGCCAAGGCCTGCTGGAGAAGTGACTGCGATGCTTCGTAATTACGGTCCGCGATCCGCGATTTCGTTCTGCTTTCGTCGACCTGCTCTGGAGTTACATATTGCTTCGCCAACAGCGGTTCAATGCGCCTCAGGTTGCTCGCGGCGAGTATCTTCTCTGCCTCGGCGGACTGGAGGGCCGCCCGCGCCCGGGCCACTGCGGCCACCGCGGCTTCTACGCTGCTGGCGGAGACTTTGGTCTGGGTTTGCGAACCGCTGAGTCCTGCCCGGGCCGCTTCGACAGCACTGCTCTCGGCTGCAATCCTGCGCTTGGCATCGACAATCTGGGCTTCCAGAAGGCTCTGATCGGCGAGCGCCTGGCGCAGAACATATTCGTAGGAACGAGGATCGATGGCAAACAGGAGATCGCCGCGATGCACGAAGGCATTATCTTTTACAGCCAGGGTCACAAGGCGGCCGCTGACTTCAGGAGCGAACTGAATGTAATTGGCGCGCACGCTGGCGTCATCTGTGCGGGGATGTCGGCTCAGATGCCAGAGCACGCCCCCTACTGTAACGATGGCAACTGCCAGGGCCCCCAAACATATCTGTAGACCTCTCGACCGGATCTGCGGATTATCGTTATTCAAGATGCAGCCTCGCACTTACGCAAATAAAGCGAACCATATGCAACAACTGATTGCCACGGCCAAGCTTGGATAGAAGACAACCAAGGGAGCGAACATCTCTTCCAGTTTCCAGCGAACCAGCGCCAGGCGGATCAGGCCGGTAAGGACAAGGGCGGCCATAATGCAAAACATCCATGCCGGGAAGAACGAGCCGATGATCTCGATGGAAGGTGCCCGCGAGCATCCAATGCAGCCCAGCACCGCCAGGCAGAGTAACGACGTTTTTCCGAATGGGGGCATGAACATTTTTTCCTCTAAGGTTTTCCTGCCGGCTGAGCCACGGCTGGCTGCTTGCGCAACAGGTTGCCGGTTGCATAGTCGAGGTTCGCTGCATCGATGCGGACCGCGGAACGCGACTGCACCACCGCCAGCCGTGCTTGCGCAAGCTGGTTTTCGGCGGTCACTAGATCGACCAAGTTCTTCACGCCATACCTGTACGCGTCCAGCGATGCGTCGTAGGAAGTGCTGGCTGAGGTCAGCAGTGTCTCGGCCGCTTCGTGCTGGCGAACCGCAGTTCGGAACTGCACAAAGGCAGACCACACTTCACGCCCGATGGCATCTTCCTTCTCGCGTTTTTCATCCTGAGCTTCGCGGCCCCTGGAATGGGCAAGCCGAAGCTCGTTCTTGCGCGCTCCGCCGTCGAAAATAGTCCAGCGGACCGTCATGCCCACGCTCCACACGGTTTCGTCCGCGTAACCAAACGGATTGGGCCCCTGCGCATAGAGACTCGGCCAAAGTTGTTCTCGAGCGGCAGAGGCACCGAAATTAATCGTGGGCAGATATTCGGATTTCGCGCCCTTGACCTCCGCGTTCGCTGCCCGGAGTTTTTCGGAAATCGCGCGTAGATCAGGGCGCTGTTGCATCGCCATGTTCACCAAGTTGGCCGTAGACTCGCCGACTTCGGTCGGCAAAGGCAAGGCGGCTGGTTGTTCGACGAGGATGGCGTCGGAAGGCTCAACCCCAATGGTCTCCCGCAGCACGACGCGGGCCGTGTCGACGGCGCCAATACTGGCTTGCAAATCGTAAGCGGCCTGGGCGGCAGCCGCGCGCGCATTCAGCACATCAGGAAGAGTGGACCTGCCGTTGGCAAGCTGAGCCTCGGCGGCATCCTGCGTGGTCTGTGCGGTTTTTACAATCTGGCGGGATGCTTCGAGCCGCTCTTGAGCGGTGATGAGGTTGAAATAGTCAGTCACTACGCGGAAGGCGATGTCCTGATTCGTTCGCTGGAATCCCGCAACGGTGGCCAGGCGGATCGCTTTGCTGGCTTCCACTCTCGCGCCACGCCTGCCAAAATCGTAGACGTTGTATTTCAACTCGACGCCAGACTCGACGACCGGAAGCTCGATTTTTATGAACCCCTGCGGCGTATCCAGCGGCTTGGGCCATGGTTCGATAGCGCGCTCATCTCCAGAAAGAGCCAAAGCTGCCAAGTGCGGGTAGTAATCGCTACGGGCGATCCCCAGCCGGTCTGCCGCCTGCTTGGCCTGTTCCCAAGCAATCCGAGTCCGCGGATTATTGGTTTCCGCAATGTCGATCAGTTCTTCCAGACGATAAGGTTTGGTTGGATCGATCTCCGCTTTGGACGCGGATACACTGCTTCGTGCCGTGCAACGCGCTGCGACCTCCAGCGAAGTGATTTGACCCTCGCACTGAGCGCTCGCTGGTTTGGGAGCTGCGGCTAGGAAGAGGCAAAGAATGCCGGAGCAAGCGAGCCCCGCCCGGACCGAAACGTATCTCTGATAAACCCGCGGGGACATGGCTCACCGTGCCTCCGCCTGAATCGTTGCTGGCTTTGGGACAACAGGCGTTCCATCCTTCACCTTTTCCACTCCCTCCACAATGACCTGGTCATCCGCTTTCAAACCATCGTCGATCACCCACATGGTTCCTGACTTCTCGCCCGCCTTGACCGGACGAATGATCGCCTTATTGTCGGCACCCAGAAGCGCGACTTGGTAACCTCCCTGAAGTTCTTTGACTGCAATCTGCGGCACCAGCAGCGCATTCTTCTTGAAACTCGTCTGGATGCGAACACGTCCGTACTGACCAGGACGCAAAATGTTGCCGGGGTTGGGAAATGCCGCCACCAGGCGGATTGTGCCGGTATTGCTATCCACTTGCCGGTCGGTCAGCAGAACCTTGCCCCGATGCGGATACACGGTACCATCGGCGAGGATCAGTTCCGGGGAGCTGTTGAATAAATCGATCGGCTGCCCGCTGGAAAGGTGCCTCGCGCGGAGATACTCCTGTTCGCTAACCGGAAAATACACCTTGATGGGATCAACCTGCGAAACGGAGGTCAGCCGAACGGTAGGCCCAACCAGGTTTCCCATCTGGACTTCACAGATTCCGGCAACCCCATCGACGAGAGAGGTGACCTTGGTCCAGCCGAGATCGAGTTCGGCCCGTTCCACTGCGGCCTTGCCCGATGCGACAGCGGCCTGCGCGGCGCGTTTGGCTTGGATCTCATTATCCAACTTCTCCTTTGGGATAGCCCTCTGTGCGACGAGCGGCGCATCGCGTTCGACGTCAGTGCTGCTCTTGCTCAGTTGCGCTTCGGCTTGGGCAAGTTCTCCCTTGGCGCCGTCCAGCGCTGCCTGGAATGGCCGCGGATCGATCTCGAACAGAACCTGGCCTTTGTGGACGACCGAACCTTCTTTGTAGTTCTGGCTGATGATGTATCCGGATACCTGGGGGCGGATTTCGGCATTCACATAGCCATCGAGTGCCGCGACCCATTCCCTGTGCAGCGCGACGTCCTGCTGAACCGGAGGCGCAACGAGGACCTCCGTATCCGGCAGCTTGATGGCGGCGTTGCCACGCCCGCATCCAACCAATGCTGCGGAGAGGACTGTGATTACGCTCAATGACAGAAGCAGTAACAATCGCTCCGAACGACGGTAAGTCGCCACTGGCGGATATTTCAATTCGTTCTCGACTTCAGGGTCACGCGCGCTTTTGGTTTTCAGGATCGTATTCATGTCTCTCGCTGCCTCAAATACTCTGGGTTGCTTGCTCATTCGTAGATTCTCTGCGCTGCCGGCATTTGCTTTTGATCGAAACCCTGCAGGCACTCTTGGAGCAGCATCGAGCTCCTGCTGGAACAAATCCCCGGGTTCGCAAATGGTATTGTGCACATTCGCTGCCAACAGAACGATCGATCTAACTCGTTGAGTTAAACGTAGAACGGTCATCTGCTTGCGCGGTTCAAGCTGCCCTGTCGTGGTCACTGCCCGGATAAGGTCAAAGGGATTCACCGAAATCGGTATTGCCCATGCCCCGGTTGAGACTTGTGGAAGACAGTCGATGATAGGCGAGGTGTGTAAATTGCGGTGTGAATTAGCAGGTGCGCGATGGCTTCCCTCAAGGCGTCACTCGCGTCTTGTGGCAAAAATGCTACTCAACGAGAGACTTGGAGTTTTGGGGGAGTTTGGAACTCTTCAGCTCTGGCATTCGATTTGCAACTGATAAAGCCTTGGGCAACGAATCCCAATTTGTCAGATCCGGTACGCGATGCTCGGAGAATTAGTTAACATCCCGACCAATACCCTCATCGAAATGGCCTGCACGATCCTTGCGGGCAGCGCCGTATTGACGGCGGACGATGTCGCTGAGCTTAACCAGATTCGGTGCGAGTTACAACGTCGAATCCATGAAGACTTGAATTCGCGCTACGCGTTTACAAAACAGCGCGCGGCGGCGGCGTCTTAGGAAGAGGTCACACTACTATGGGTAATCTCACTTATTCCGTGATGGCATCAGAGCTTAGAAGCCCTGAGACACTGACACAACTCGCGCTCGACCTGCACTGGTCCTGGAACCATTCAACCGACGAGATCTGGAAGGAACTCGATCCAGAACTTTGGGAGCTTACCGAGAACCCATGGCTGATCTTGAAGTCGGTGTCGCAAGAGACGCTCGATAGAGTGCAAGATCCCAAATTCCGCGGCCGTCTGGAGCAGCTCTTGGCAGAGGCGCAGGCCAAGAATACCGAAGCTGGGTGGTTTCAGAAGGCGCACCCGGATTCTCCCCTTCGTACCGTAGCCTACTTCAGCATGGAGTACATGCTGAGCGAAGCACTGCCGATTTATTCCGGCGGTCTGGGCAATGTCGCCGGCGACCAACTTAAAGCCGCTAGCGATCTGGGTGTCCCGGTGGTGGGGGTGGGACTCTTATATCAACAGGGCTATTTTCGGCAGGAAATCGACGCTCGCGGCGAGCAACTTGCCCTATATCCGGTCAACGAGCCTGGACAGTTGCCCATTCGACCGGTCCGCGCCGCGGATGGAAGTTGGCTAAGGCTGGCCGTAACGCTGCCCGGCATCAAGATATGGATTCGTACGTGGGAAGTTCAGGTTGGACGAGCCAAACTCTATTTAATGGATACAAATGACCCCGCCAATCTTCCGCATGATCGTGCCATTACCAGCGAATTGTACGGCGGTGGATCTGAACTTCGACTGAAGCAGGAGTTGCTACTTGGAGCCGGAGGATGGCTGCTGCTAGAGGCCCTCGGCATCAAGCCTGAAGTATGCCATCTGAATGAGGGCCATGCAGCGTTTGCCGTGCTCGAACGCGCTCACAGTTATATGAAGGAAAACGGAGTACCGTTCCAGCATGCCCTGGCGGTAACGCGAGCCGGCAACGTTTTCACTACACATACAGCGGTGGAAGCGGGATTTGACCGCTTCGCCCCGGAACTGGCTTGTCAATATCTGACGCAGGTTGCGGACCGCCTGGGAATCACAATCAATGAACTCCTCGCACTAGGTCGCGCAAACCCTGACGACCATTCCGAGCCTTTCAACATGGCTTACCTCGCCATTCGTGGCAGCGGTTCAGTGAATGCGGTGAGCCGTCTTCACGCCAAGGTCAGCCGCAGCCTCTTTCAACCGCTCTTTGATAGATTCCCGGAAGGAGACGTTCCGATTGGCCATGTAACGAACGGAATCCACGTGCCCACATGGGATTCTGCCGGTGCTGACACGCTTTGGACAGAATTATGCGGGAAAGGTCTTTGGCGGAGTGATTTAAGCGATACGGAAGAGCGGTTTCGAACCGTCGACGATCAGCGGCTCTGGGCGATGCGCAATGCCGGGCGGAGTGCTCTGGTGGAATATGCGCGGGCTCGATCGCTGCGTCAGGAGCCCCGTCATGACACGTCGCCACTACGTATGGAAGAGGTTTCCCGAGTCCTCGATCCTGACGTGCTGACGCTGGGTCTGGCGCGTCGATTCGCTACTTACAAGCGACCCACGCTTCTGCTTTACGATCGCGAGCGGCTGGCGCAGATCCTCACCAATCCTGAGCGACCAATCCAGTTGGTTCTGGCCGGGAAAGCGCATCCCCACGACATTCCGGGCCAAGTGTTGGTCCGCGAATGGATCGAATTTGCGCGTCGCCCAGACGTTCGCCGCCACGTTGTGTTTCTTAGCGACTACGACATGCTGCTCGCTCAGCATTTGTTGGCGGGGGTTGACGTGTGGATAAACACACCTAAGCGCCCGTGGGAGGCTTGCGGCACGAGCGGGATGAAAGTGCTAGTGAACGGAGGCGTGAATCTCTCTGTCCCCGATGGATGGTGGGCAGAAGCATATTCACCAACTGTAGGCTGGACCATTGGCAATGGCGACGAGTACCCTGACAATGCTGCCGGCGATCGGGCGGACGCAGAAGCACTGTACGACCTGTTAGAACACAAGATAGCACCGGAGTTTTATGACCGCGGTGAAAACGGAGTGCCGGTCACATGGATTGCGCGCATCCGAGAAAGCATGGCGCGGCTCACGCCAGCATTTTCCGCGAATCGCGCGGTGCGGGAGTATACGGAACAGCACTATCTTCCGGCCGCGGCAGCTTACAACGCTCGTGCTCGAAGTCTCGGGAAGGCTGGCAGCAGTGTCCCTGAGTGGCAGCAGGATATCGCCCGGCGCTGGAAGGACGTTCGCTTCGGGCAGCTGAAGGTGATTCGGCAAGGTAACGAACTGCTGTTCGAAGTTGAGGTGTCGCTGGCCGGGATTGACCCGAGTTTCGTGCGAGTCGAGCTCTTTGCGGAGGCTCGAGATACTGGCGACCCTGTTTGCCAGGTGATGTCCCGCAAGTCATTTCGGCCGGGCAATGTGTTCGCCTACCTCTACTCGACCATGGTTCCGGCGACCCGTCCCGAAACCGACTTTACGCCGCGTATTGTTCCTTACCATCCGAAAGCTCTGCCGCTCGAAGTCGACCGGATGTTGTGGCAGAAGTGAAGCTCAAGCAGAAAATTGCCGCCTCTTTCGCGCGCGACTCAGAACTCGTGAAAGCAGTAGCCGTACAATCGTGGCGAGGCGGCGTGTCGCGCGGTCACGGGAGCTGAGGTGAAAGCGAGCGTTGCCGTTGCAGTCCGGTTCACCGACAAATTTCCGCCGCAGGAGTTATTTCGATTTCTTAGGCTCTGCAGCGGGCCTCTGGCTTTCTATTGGCACTTGCAGCGACCGACCCAAAATGTCGTTATAAGTAATCGTGTTGTTTCCTACCAGCACTAGCAGTTCACGTCCGGCTGCGTATTTCGGCGTGATTTCGCCCAACGGTGTCGTGTACAGTACGACGTAAATTTTGTCGCCTACTTTGACAGAGATGTCATAGCTGCTGGCCTCGGACGTATGATCTCCTGCAGCTTGATGCGGACTCACTTCCGTAATGAGGGCCACCTGATACTTGGATGTCGATTGGCAGAAAGCCGGCAGGGTCAGCAGACACAGGGCAATTGCACTTATTTGCTTCCACATATTCACTCCTCCACTTTCCCTTCCGACGATCCGTCAGGATGACGGCGCCAAGTCAGGAGACATTTTTCAAATGCAATGAGTCGCAATCGGCATGCCACTGCGCTGGAGTGCGGATAGAACCGCAAGTAGATTGCCCTGCTTGGCAGGTGTGTCGACCGAGCGCCAATTGAGGTGTCAAGTCAATGCCCACATCTGGGCGCGTGCCTGTTGCTGGGCAACAGATTAGAGCTTCGAAATCCGCGGGGAGATGCGGAATAGCCCTTGTTCATCGCCTTTCAGTCTGCCCTGGGGAACGGCAATGAGCTTGCATCCGCGTGGTTGAGCGAGGTGCAGCCACTGGGTAAAACGGACTCCGCAGCCAACCAGTTCGGAGCGCCACAGAGCGCAGAAGACCCGTGCGGCACATTTCCGTGTTTGTCGCCATCCTGCCCCTCGCTCGTCAGATCTTAGATAGGAGAGCTTATGAGGATTATTGACACACTTCCAGGCGAATCGAACACTGGCATCATTTCGTCGATCATCAACTTAGTCTGCCCACAATGCGGCGGACCGATGTCGGAATTCCAATGTGAAGGGAGATGCCTCAGGAACTGGCTGGCAGAGTGGGAATGGGCGAATCAGGTGACGAGACGCTCTAAGTCCACAAACCACGGTGTGCGCTCGGCGCGCTGAAATGCGGAATTATCGAATGCGTGAGCGGGTTTCTGCCGAAGGAATCAATGCCAAAGAGGGCGTATCCGTCATGGCGAATGGAGGAGTTGGAATAGGCATCTACGAAGCCGCATGTCTGGAGATGCAGGACATCCTGGCGCACCGGTTGCGATATCTCTATAAGACCGCCTATCGACTTCTCGGCAACGTGGAAGACGCTGAAGATGCCGTACAAGACGCTCTCCTGTCGGCTCACAAGAACCTGAAACAATTCAGGGGAGAAGCGCAGATTTCAACATGGCTTACCACGATCGTCTGCAATTGTGCCCGAATGCAGCTGCGCAAACGGGCTCGCAACATGCAGGTTTCTCTCGATTCTCGAATCGGCGAAGAGCAAGAGTATCCGCTATTTGAGATTTTGCCGGACAGTCGACCCAATCCGGAAGATGAGTGCCACAAGTCCAAGTTGAAGGCGCAGTTGATGAAATCAGCGGCACGACTATCACCGAGGTTGCGGAAAACGTTCCAGCTACGATATGTGGATCAACTTTCGGTCCGCGAAACAGCCCGCGCCCTAGGACTTCCCATCGGAACAGTAAAGGCTCAGGCGGCTCGGGCACGAGCTAAACTGCTGAACTCGATGCGAGGACTGCTCCACCGGCGGGTTCGGTGTTCTGCCTGCCGCCACTAAGGCATCAAGCGCTCGACACGGCTCGCCCTACCACTGTTTCGACTCCCCGTGTTAACAGTCCGCATGAATCCGCTTCTATCTGCCCACATTCGGGCAGTGTCCCAGTTAAGTGCCCGCCTAGGGGCTACCCGCTGGGTGAAAACGGCGATTTCCATGCACTTGCGAGTGCCCGCGTCGGGAACTCAAATTGCGAACCCGAACATGGATTCCGATTTTGCTCGCTGACTTGCAGGTCTCGAAAACACCCTGCTGGAAGGAACCGAGTCCGTTGCTGCGCGACGATACCAACGACATGGATACGGGGATCAACATCGCTGTAGGGAACGACGGCTCTCTGGCGTGCTTGTACGGCCGGATTGATATTGATTCCTCCCCGGCTGTACGCCAGCGACTTCTCGCATTATTGCGGGCACCCTATCCCGCGACGGTGAGCATTGATTTGTCGGGAGTGACCCATATCGACAGCTCCGGCGTTGCCACCCTAATCGAAGCCTTACGGATCGCACGAAGCAACAAAATCGAGCTTAGGTTGCAGGGCTTGCATGATCGGTTGCACCGCCTCTTTGAACATACGGGGATGCTGTCGCTCTTCAATGGGAGCATCCGAAGATCGAACCAATCTGAGGACGAGGCGGTCTGATGGCCAATCTTGTCGAAATCGCCGGCAGAGAGACTCTGAGTCAACTCGACTACGTTGGCAGCTTGAACATTCAGCTGTGGGCTACGTTGCGTGCGATGCGGACGGCTCTGCCCTTCATTGGAAACCGGCATCGATGGCATGCAGCGGTTCACCAGATGCTGGAGGTCGGTGTGGAAGCGCTGCCGATGGTAGCCCTTCTGGCGATATGCAGCGGATTTATCCTGGCCATGCAAGGGGCATCGGAGCTGCGGCGGTTCGGGGCCTTGCACTACGTCATCGATCTGGTCGCAATCGGCTTCACACGCGAACTTGGTCCGCTGCTGACTGCGGTGGCAGTCAGCGGACGCTCAGGCTCTTCGTTTGCTGCTGAGATCGGCACCATGAAGGTGACGGAAGAGATCGATGCCCTTAAGGTCATGGCCTTCGAACCGGTGGAGTTCGTATTAGCGCCAAAGTACCTGGCGGCACTGGTGGCTGTTCCGTGTCTCAGTATCGTCTCGAATTTCTTCGGCATCCTTGCTGGCGGACTATTTATGTTCTTCAGCACGCATCTCGGTCTGCTGCTCTATTTCCGATATGTGCTGACCTCGATTGCGTTGCGGGATGTGCTTGCCGGGCTGATCAAGAGCGTGGCATTTGCAACCATCATTGCTCACGTGGGATGCCTGGAAGGATTTCGTGTGCGCGGCGGGCCGGATGCAGTCGGCCGCTCCACAACGATGGCAGTGGTGCGATCAACTTTCCTGGTCATCATTGCCGATGCGATCTTCACTACGATCTTTTACTTTGTGTGGAAAACATAAATGTCGATCATTACAGTGCGCGATCTGGTAGTGGAATACGATGGCCGGCGAATACTCGATGGCTTGAATCTTGAGATCGAGCCGGGGGAGATCACTGTCCTGCTTGGAGGCAGCGGCTCAGGAAAGAGCACATTGTTGCGGCAAATCCTTGGTCTTGAACATCCGAAATCCGGCCGCATCATGATCAAGGGCACAGATATCACCCTCTGCTCAGCCGCGGAGTTGACGAAAATCCGCCGTTCGATAGGGGTAGCCTTTCAAAGCGGGGCCTTGTTCAATTCTCTATCGGTTGAGGACAATGTCGCACTCAACCTGCGGGAACACACCGCTCTGTCTCCTTCAATTATCGACCTGATCGTTTGGATGAAGCTGGCCGTGGTGGGCCTGGCCGACTTCGGCAAACTGCATCCGCAGGAACTGTCGGGAGGGATGAGGAAACGCGCGGCGGTGGCGCGGGCCCTTGCGCTGGATCCGGAGATTTTGGTGCTGGATGAGCCCTCCGCCGGCCTCGACCCAATCGTGGCGGCGGAGCTGGACGAACTCATCGTGTTTCTGAAGGAGGCTTTTCAAATCACAGCTCTGGTGGTCACTCATGAACTGACCAGCGCATTCCGAATTGCCGACCGGATCGCGATGCTGGCAAATGGAAAATTACTTGCGGTCGGCACAAAAGATGAAATAAGGGCAAGTCAGGACCCACGCGTGCGGCAGTTCTTCAATCCTGTAGCCGAGAACCCGGTATATGCGCCGGCGCTTGCCGCTTACTTCAAACGATACGTGCAGAGTCAGGAGGCAAACTCATGAGCACAGAAGCCAAAGTGGGCGCTTTTGTCCTCAGCTGCTTCGCGGTACTGGCGTTTACCGTGATCTACCTGTTGAACGCGCAGTACAGTGGTGGTGCGGCGCCCTATCGCACTTACCTGCGCTACGCCGGCGGACTGGAGCCCGGAGCTTCCGTTCTATTTGGAGGCATCAACGTCGGGAAAGTTACCGCAGTGCGGCCCTGGAATGCGGATCCGACCCGGATCGAGATTCTCCTGGAAGTAAAGAAAGATACTCCGCTGAACGAGAAATCAGTGGCCAAGCTTGGGTTCGTCAGCGTCATGAACAGCGCCGCCTTATCCATTACGACGGGCAGCAATGATGCCAGGCGGCTTGCTCCAGGCGCTATCGTGCCCTCACAAGAAGCGGCCAGCCTGGATGAGATTGCCGGGAAGTTGGCAACCGTTGCCGACAGCGCAAATACGATTATTGAACAGGCGCAGGGGGAACTTAGTGGTATCA
This sequence comes from uncultured Acidobacteriaceae bacterium, assembly GCA_963710965.1. GTDB lineage: Bacteria > Acidobacteriota > Terriglobia > Terriglobales > Acidobacteriaceae > Sulfotelmatobacter. The sequence continues at coordinate 453,741 of CAVQCP010000051.1, forward strand.
CCACAAACGTGAATCATGTGCTCGCGAACCTGGATACGATGACCGGACAGAGGAATCAGAAAAAGGTTGAAGCCATTCTCGACAACGTTGACCGATTGATCGCGGACGAGCGCCCAAAGATTGACCGCCTCACCGACCAACTAGCCAGAGTCAGCGAGCACGCAGACGACACCATTCAAAATGTGAATGGCACGATCAGCGATGTACGTGATCCGATACGGAAAGACTTGGCCGAGCTCCAGACCACATTGGAACAGGCCAAAGGGTTATTGCAGTCCATCCAAACCGTGGTTCGTGCCAACAACAACAAGATCGACGATACGGTGGAGAACCTGCGCGATGCGACTGACAACCTGAATCAGTTCACCAATTCATTGAAGCAGCGTCCCTGGAGCTTGGTTCGCATCAAGCAGCCCACAGACCGCCAGGTGCCGAAATAATCGGCCGGCTGGGAGAGGAGAATCGGAATGAAAAACCTTGTAATGGCCCTCGCATTGATGCTGGCGATCTTCCCCGGCCTGTCTGCCTGTGGCGGCAAGATAAGATATCCCAGCTACTACACACTCAATCTGCCGCCTCCGCCGGATCCGCCCGCCATGGAAAATGTCCGCACGTCGATCGCAGTACGAGAATTCCAAGCGCCGGGGTACTTGCGGGAGGGGCCGATTGTGTTCCGGACGTCGCCGGAGGAAATTGGCTTCTATGAATATCACCGATGGGCGGCCGATCCGCGAACAGTCGTGACAAGCGCAGTGATCGATCATCTACGCGCCAGCGGTCAGTTCTCCATGGTCTCCAGTTATGAAGGACGCCCGGATAACGATTACATTTTCAGCGGCAAATTGGAAAGACTGGAAGAGGTGGACTACCAGCCCGGGGTCAAGGTGGACGTCGTAATGTCCGCCCAGATCACAAGAGTCGCGACCGGCACGACGGTATGGAGCAACGCTGTTTCCGAGGTTGGAAGCGTGTCGCAACGAAATGTATCCGGGGTCGTCTCCGAGATGAATCGTACTCTGGAACTTGCTATCCACAAACTGCTTTCTACCATTCCAGCATCGCTGGGGCATGAGCGATAGGAAATCAATCCGCAGATGCCTTCAGCCCGGTCATTCTTACGGGCCATCCGAGGGTTGATTGCAGCGGTAAGTAAATTGGCAGATACTTTATGGCGCAACTATCTAGGCGAAGCAGCATGGCGACCGTACCAGTGTTCGCAAGGGTTGCTTTTGCAATTCTTAAGTGCCATCGCTTAACCGTCAAAGTCTTGCCGAGGGCGTACACGTCATGACCGTCACCGAAGATCGATATCAGACTTTGTTGGAGGCGTCCAGCGCCGTGGCCGATCAGCCGACGATCAAAGCTGTCCTGCACAGCCTGCGCGGCGTTCTGTCCAGCATCTCTACCTTGCATGGAACTGAACTTTACGTGTTGAGCGACGACGGGAGGAGCCTACACGTTTTCGAATTTGATCGAGCCCCGGACGCACCTTCCATCAATGTGGGGACCGAACTCCAGCGAACTGGTGCGATCGCGGAAGTGATCGACCAGCAGAAGCCAGTCTTACTACCGGACGTTCTCGGAGGAACTGTCGAAGCATCCGGCGATGGCTCCCTTTGCGCACGAGGTCGTCGGACGAAGCACCTATCTGTTCCCGGTGTCCACCTCGCGGAAGCGATATGGAATTCTTGCCGTCACCAAGTTGGCAAGTCAGGACTTCGTACCTGAAGATGTCAAACTGCTACAGGCTATGGCGTCGCACGTAGCAGTCGCACTCGAGTGCGCGATGGCGAGAGATAGCGCAGAGCTTTACCAGCGCCAGGTGGTGAAAGAGCGGGATCGGCTCAGGCTTCTACTGGAAATCAATAACTACGTCGTTTCCAAGCTGGACATGAATGAACTGTTCCGGTCGGCGTCGGCATCCATCCGCAATTATTTTCGAAACGACTTCGCCGGATTCTGGCTCATCGACAAACAGTCGAAGGATCTGGAATGCGTCATCGTGGACTTCCCCAGCAGCAACGGTTGGGAATTGACCGCTATCCAGAGGTCCGAACTGAGTGGCACCTATGAAGAAAGATTGCGCAGCCATGTGCCTGAACTCTTGTCGATGGAAGGAATCGAGAGGCTTCCCCCGCTTGTTGTTCAAAAGCTCAAGGCGGAATCGATCACCTCGATGGCGATTGTCCCGATGCTGACCGCAAGCGGCCTTTTGGGTTTGATCACAATGGGGAGCCGGCGGCCCAACAACTTCGGACAGGCGGACCTGGATCTCTTATCACAAATCAGCAATCAGATTGCGCTCGCAGTTGACAATGCACTGGCGTACGGACGCCTGCATGCGTCCGCCGCTCGTCTGGAAGAAGAACGCCTTTATCTCGAGTCGGAAATTGAATCCGAGTACAACTTCGAAGACATCGTGGGCAAGAGCGCAGCCATCCGCAAGGTGCTGGAGCAGGTCGCGATTGTGGCCCCCACCAGTTCCTCGGTACTGCTGCATGGCGAGACCGGCACGGGCAAGGAACTCGTTGCCCGAGCGATTCATAATCTCAGCCCGCGGCGTGATCGCACATTTGTCCGGCTGAACTGCGCTGCAATTCCTTCGGGACTCGTAGAAAGCGAACTCTTTGGGCACGAGAAGGGTGCCTTCACCGGGGCTCTGATGCAAAAGCGAGGGCGCTTCGAGCTGTCGGATCACGGCAGCCTTTTCCTCGACGAGATTGGCGATATCAGTCTGGATTTGCAGCCGAAGCTTCTGCGGGCTCTGCAAGAGCACGAGTTCGAACGCCTGGGAAGCACGAAAACGATTCGGGTGGATGTCCGTTTGATTGCGGCTACACATCGTGATCTGGAGGCGATGATCCGCAACAATCAGTTTCGTGAGGATCTTTTTTACCGGCTCAGGGTTTTTCCCATCGAGATTCCCCCGCTTCGCGAACGGCGCGAAGACATACAACTCCTGGTTCACTTTTTTGTGTCGCGCCTGTCCCGCCGTATGCAGAAGCGGATCCGCTCGGTTCCGAAACCTGCCATGGAGGCTTTGGTGAATGCCGATTGGCCAGGAAACATTCGCGAGCTGGAAAATTTCATCGAGCGTTGCGTGATTCTTACGCAAGGTGACGAACTGAATGTGCCGCGCAGCGAGCTGAGGAGATCTGGAGTTCGCACTGTGATTTCGGCAGCTTCGACGTTCGAGCAAGCTGAGCGGCAGGCAATCCTCGACGCTTTGAAATACTCGTCGGGAAAGATAGCCGGCAAAGGAGGAGCGGCCGACCGCCTCGGGCTCAAGAGGACTACCCTGCAGAACAAGATGCGCCGGCTGAATATCAGTCGGGCCGAGTATTCGGCCTGACAAGGCGCGTTCACGTTCCTGGCGGTCCGGCTTGCATCCTCAATTATTATTATTTCTACCTGTTCGAGGTGACTGAATCAGCCGCCTTAAGCCTCTCTCACTAACGGCGTGCGCCCGCATGCTGGCACTGCCCGTTGGTGTCAGCTTGCGTCGCGAGAAAATGCGCTTTAGTCGCAACCACTTACAGTGATGAGCTCAGGAACGGCACGTGCATTTCCTATTCTGCTAGCGATCCTGATGGGTGCTAGGGCAGTCTAAAGGGGCGAATCATGCTACGCGTCGATACAAAGCAATCAGATGGTGCTTTGACCTTCAAATTGGAAGGCCGATTTACGGGTGAGGGGGCTGAAGAGGTTCGCGCGCTGGTCACGCGATCCCACCCCGAGTTGAAACTTATCGTTGATCTTGCGGAAGTAATGTATATCGACGCGGTTGGCGAAAAGGTGCTTTCGTTCCTCAAGAAACTCGGAGCACAGTTTGTCTCCGAGACTGCGTACTCCCGGGACATTTGCGAACGGCTTGGTCTCCCGTTGGCTCGGGAGGACAAATCAAACCCGCTAGCGTCGTGAGGTTAGGATGGAAGCGGTCACTATTCCGACAGATCATCCTCGTCGACGATGAATGAACCGAATTGAGCAGGGATCCGGCAAGTCGCCCTAAATGGCACCGCAGATCAGTGGCATTTCCAGTCCTCCCTGTTACGGACCTGCCTTCCGACTCAATCAGATCGAAGCGTCTTAACCTGAGCGTTGCCCATTGCCCAGATAAGGGCAGCGACCATCTGCCCGAGTTGGGCATTATGTCATTTCGCTGACGCTTGCCTCTACGATTCAATAACTTGCGGGGAATACCAGCTTGGAACGGCACCTGCAACGTTGCTGCTCGATCAGCAACAAATAAGGTAGTCAAAGTTGAGCTGATCAAGCGGGTCCTCGGAGGCAGCCAAGCTAACAACAGCTGATCTTCATATTCTCACTGGCCGTGGGCATCGATTTGTTGAAAGAGGAGATTATCGTATGAGTACTTACACCAACGCCGTCAGCCTGTTCTCAGAGCTGAAAACCAGAATTGATAGTCGCCAAGCTCGAATCGGAGTAATCGGTCTCGGTTATGTCGGCCTGCCGCTGGCCCTGCTCTACACGGAGGCAAATTTTCGAGTAACCGGCTTTGACATCGACCGGCGCAAGGTCGCAACCCTTAGCTCGGGCGGCTCCTACATCTATCGAATCCTGCCTACAGAGATCGAGGCGGCACGCTCCCGGGGTTTCTCCGCGACTGCGGATTTCTCGACCCTGACAGAGATGGACGCCATCATTATTTGTGTGCCCACTCCTCTGGACGAATATCGAGAGCCTGATCTCAGCTTTATCACGGATACTGCCAGGGCCATAGCACCCTATTTACGCGCGGGTCAATTGGTCGTGCTTGAGAGTACGACCTATCCCGGCACCACGGAGGAAGTTCTTGTTCCGATGTTAGAGGCCGGTAATGGGTGCGGTTTGAAGGCTGCCCGCGACGCTGCCGCGAATGGTGAAGATGAATTTTTTGTCGCTTTTTCTCCGGAACGAGAAGACCCAGGCAATGAAACAGTCGCCCGTTGTGACATCCCAAAAGTCGTAGGGGGACTGAATTCTCAAACCTCGGATCTAGCCGCGACGCTATATGGAACCATCTTCAACCGAACCGTTTCAGTGTCTTCTCCGGCGGTCGCGGAGATGACGAAGTTGCTGGAAAACATTTACCGTTGCGTGAACATCGCCTTAGTCAATGAATTGAAGCTTTTGTCATTGCGCATGGGACTGGACATTTGGGAAGTGATCGAAGCCGCCTCCACCAAGCCGTTCGGCTTTCAACCCTTCTATCCCGGCCCTGGCCTCGGGGGACACTGCATTCCCGTCGATCCGTATTATCTGTCATGGAAGGCTAAGGAGTGGGACTTCCAAACCCGCTTCATCGAACTGGCTGGAGACATCAACAGCTCTATGCCCTATCACGTCGTCGAAAGCGTCACCCGAGCGCTGGGGCAACAAGGCAAGGCTCTAAAAGACGCTAAAGTGCTGGTGCTGGGCGTGGCTTACAAAAAGGACATCGATGACCTGCGCGAGTCTCCAGCGCTGACCATTATTGAGCTGTTGCAGAAGGATGGCGCTCAAGTGAGCTACAACGATCCCTATTTCCCGTTTATCGGCAAAGGCCGGCATTACGATCTTCAGATGAAATGCACGCCCGTGGAAGACGCCGAGAAATACGACTGTGTTCTGATTGTCACAGACCATTCGGATTATGACTACCGCTGGATCGCGCAGCACGCATCCTTGGTGGTGGACACCCGCAATGCAATGAGAGGCATTCACGGCAAGAACATTGTGCGCTGTTAGATCACCGAAGGCGAATGGCCTGGGTGCGGGAGACGGCATTCGAATTACGCAGGCGTAATGCGACTATTCATTCTAAGAGGGGGAACTCCGGAACGATGATCTTGGTGCAAAAAGTGAGTGTCGCCGTTCTTCTCGTGCTGATTACGCTATTTGTGGAGTGTGGGGGAGCCGCCGCACTCATCATTTGGATAAAGCGAATTCCCACCGAGACTCAGGGTTTGCGAGTGCTTCACTGCGCCGTGCTGGTTATGCAGCTTGCGCTCGCCGTCATTGTTCTGCATGGAATCGTCATTCTGCTATGGGCGAGTGGTTATCGATGGCTTTGCTTTCCCTCGTGGGAAACGGCCTTCTACTTTTCGGCCAGCAGCTATGCGACAGTTGGATTTGGGGATGTGTTGCTTCCGTCGAGATGGCGGCTTTTGGGACCCCTGGAAAGCATGGTCGGTATGCTGATGGCTGGAGCGTCGGTTGGGCTTCTGATTGCGGCGGTTACACATCTGGTCGATGGCGAGCCACAATCTCGTCTACCGCTCGCTCCGAATCCGTGACTGCAGCAGAGGAGTGGGCCAGGCGCGGGGACGATCTGCAGGTAGTTGCAAAGTCCGTCTGGTTTGCTGCTCGACCCTCGGGCACTGAAAATGTATACGAGATCTATGCTGAGAGCTTCAACGGTGGGTCGCATCTGAGAATGATGCGAGGCACAGGAGATCGTTGGCAATGCTCTTGGCCGGTCCTGACCACAAATAGATGAGTACGGAAATATGATGGCCGAGGAATCAGGCGCGATCCTATAACAAACGGTCGAAGGCGTCCGCATCCAAAACCATTAGAGATCGCACCACAACGTCGGCCGGCAAATGCTCGCCATTCTGGCTCACGCCGATACTTCTCATCCCAGCGGCGCGGGCGGCTTCGACACCGTGCTGGGCGTCTTCTACAACGATGCAACGCTCGGGCGTAACCCCTAATTTGCTGGCGGCAACGAGGAAGACTTCCGGGTCTGGCTTCCCGCGGTGTACATCTTCAGCGGAAACGATGGCTTGAAAGCACTCGGTAGCTTGTAAGACATCAAGGATTGTTTCTATGTTGGCGCGTGGAGCGGCCGATGCGATGGCTTGTCTCCAACCCTTTTGCTGCAGCAATTGCACCCACTCCAAGGCGCCGGGAAGAGGTGCAAGGCCGCGGGCGCGCACAATTTGCCGATAGAGCTCTTCTTTCGTGTCACCAATCTGCTGGATTACCGGTGCGGTCGCCTTTTCGCCCAGCCATTGCCGAAGAATGGAGTCGTTGCGCTGTCCGAAGGTGGCGAGGAATTGTTGGTGTGTGATCGGAAAACCCTGGTGGGCCATGGTATCGCGCCACGCCTGCCAGTGGTATTCGGCAGAGTCGACGAGGGTTCCATCCATATCCCAAAGCACGGCGTGGCGCATAGTTATGACCGTCCTGTGGAGGTTTCGCTGAGGATCTTCAGCATTAGCATTGACCGTGTGAAGTCCAATCGAGGTCGCCCTTGGGTAGACATGTTACCCAGAGTGCACTCAATAGGCCAACCGGAATTGGCATTCCCTGGTGAATATAAATCGAGGGCGTGGGTTTCGTTCCATCGCTGCCCGCATTGCGGCACTGCCCTGGGTATTTGTGCGCCGAAACCATATTTGCCAATGCAAATAAGTGAAAGTAACGCTTTTAAGCAGGACGCCAGATTGGCTGTCCGTGTGCTCTTCCTAAATGCGCAGGGCCTAATTCGAATGGGGAGAGCGACGTGGGCACGGTTAAATCAGGCGTTGAATGTGCGTTGACCCCGAAGACGCGCAAACAGAAGCAGGCACAGGATTGGGGAACGATCCACGAGGCTGCGCGCGAGGGCGGTAGCCAGCCTGAATCTCAATCTGTCATCCGGTTCGCTCTTCGATTTTTCGCCGCTCCGCTGGGCGTCGGACTGTTGTGCTACCTGGTCTTTCGAACCGGCCCCGGGATGGTTTGGAAACAATTGCAAACAGTCGGCTGGGGATTCGCTCTCATTCTCCTCTTGGGAGGACTCTCGCAATTGACCAAGACATGCGCCTGGCGGCAGGCGTTTACCTGCGACATCAGCCGACTCTCCTGGTCTCGCAGCTTTGTCGCGCAGTTGATCTCCGACGGGATCGGGCAATTTGGTGTCGCTGGAAAGGTGGTTGGCGAGGCAACGCGGATATCGCTGTTGCGGCGCGCGGTGCCGCTATCGAATGCACTATCCGCCGGCGCAATTGACGGAGCTCTGCATAGCTTCACCGCCGCGCTGATCGCTGTCTCAGGAATCACAACCACTCTACTGCTGGCACCGCTTCCGAGCACCTGGCGAGCCTACGCATGGCTCCTGGTGGGGGTGCTTGTATCGCTGTTGATCTTGGCGGCTGTGTCCGTTGTACACCGTTGGACACTGGTGGGCGACGCAATCAAGGCAATCGGGAGATTACCTCGGGTTCACAACTGGGTCAGCGGCAAGCAGCCGATTATCGACTCGGCAGAACACAACCTTCTCAGCTTTCACGATGAAGCGCCAAAGGCGTTCTGGGCCACGCTGATGTTCAATCTGCTTTGGCACGCTCTGGCAATCCTGGAGGTTTACGTCATCCTGCGATTTATGGGAGCAAGGATTGCGCTGGGCGGCGCCTTTGTCGTGGAAGGCCTAACCAAGGTGATCAACCTGTTGGGCGCGCTGAATCCGGGAAACCTCGGGACATACGAAGCTGGAAATATGCTGATTGCAAAGATGTTCGGAGTCACGGGAAGCGCTGGATTGACGCTCGCATTGTGCCGCCGTGCGCGCACGGTGTTCTGGGCGGGAGTGGGGGCCATTTGCGTCCTCATGATGAAAAAGGGCGAGGGGCCGAGCGCCGATCAAATCGGAATTCACTGATCAGTTTGCAGATTTGAAGCCTGTAACTCTATGTCCCACGGTGCGCCTGCCTAACTCCCGCTTCTTTCAGCGGAGCCCACAGAAGAGGTCAAATCGTCTGATTTCCGCAATGAGCCTACACCGAGCCTTCCTTCCGTGACCAACGGAGGTCCGCGTGCCCGTTCCCGGGCAGCGTGCAGTCATCCGGGTCATTCGTTTTTCCCGAACCAGAAGAAAAGAAATGATTTGATTGCGCGACGCGTTCGGCACCTGGCTTGCCTATACATTCGGTTGTAACTGCTTCGGTTGGTTCCGAGCAGATGTTCACCAAAACAAACTGCGGAGCGTACTGCGCCGCTGCCGCTCGCGCGGATTACGCACGAAGCAAGCGGCAAAAGGAGATCAGACAATGACCAGGCCTTTTCTATTGCTCACGATGACGGTTTCATTATTGGCATCGTACCCCCTCCGCGCTCAAGACCAGACGCCCAGTATTGACTCGGCCATCGAAATCGTACGGGCCGGCTTGCAAGCCGACAGAACCACACTTATTAGCACAGCGATGGATTTCAACGAGACCGATGGCTCGGCATTCTGGCCGATCTATCGGCAATACGAGCATGAGAGATCCACATTGGATGATGCGCGTGTAGAAGTGATCAAGGAGTACACAGCGAAGTATCCAAACCTTACCGATGCCGAAGCCAAAGAGATGGCGGAACGGATGTTCGACTACGACTCTCGTTTGGCACTGCTAAGGAAAAAGTATTTCAAGAAGTTCAACAAGGCGCTTCCAGCATTGACGGTGACGAAGTTCTTTCAATTGGACCGTCGCATCGACTTGTTGATGGATATGCAAGTCGAATCCTCGCTGCCTCCGCTCACTCAGGCAAAGTACACGGCGCAACCGAAGTAGCACGTGAGATTTGTGGCGGACGAAAGCAGGCTGTGGGTCGAATGTAAGTTTCATGACTGGGGGTTATGCAATGTTTCGCATGTGCAAGCTTTTGATAGTGTTTATGGGTCTGCTAATAGTGGTCGTGGCCGTGGCGCAAAAACAGCGCCAGAAACAAACTCTGTCCGTGCAGGGTTACGCCGGCGAAGCGATCACCATTCGGTCCGATGGGCGCGTGTTTGTCGATGCGGAGCACTTGGCGCGAATCATTAAGGGATCACTCAGCTTTGAAGGGGACCACATCGTTCTGACTTTGCCTGGTGGAGATAGTACGCTGAGCACCGGGGATGACGACGGCAAGGCACGCTTCTCCCGGTCCTTTATGAAAGCGGCGATTGAGGCAATGGCATCGATAAGAGAGTGGGGCGGAACCCTGCAGGCAGTCGTCCAGAATGGGTATCCAGTAGGAAATACCACGGCAGGAAACACAATCATGGCGTTCGAGGGTCGCGCTGCCGACAGGGTCGCATTGGCCTCAGCCGCAGCAGTGACGGACTCTGACCACCGTGGAGTCGAGTTACTCAGGAATGAGTTCAACAATTTGCAGGCCTGGTCAGACAGATTTATCGAAGCTCGGAGTTCCCTGAGCGCAACTGAGCTAACCATGTCGGAAAACGCGCTCAACGACAATCAAGAGGCGCAAAAGATGGTCCATTGCGGACAGTTCCTGGCGCAGATGTTCGGCGGCGGTAGCTTCCAAGATGATGCGGCGTGCCACTAGATTTTCCGAGAGCAAGGGAAGCAAATGCAACTTACGAATTACAGGAACCTGCAGAAGGCGATGACCAAGCTTTTTAAGAACTATCCGCCTCAGCCAAGCGGTAACGCACGATGCAGGGGCGAACAAAATGTCTGCCAGGTGACTGCGTATCCAACCGATCGTCCCTATCAGCAGTTTCGCGCCAAAGGCGCCGTACGTGGGAACATGCAGAAGGACTTCCATTACCGCTTGGGGCCACATGGATCGAAGACGAGCAGGCATTTAATTTTGCGATCTATGCCGAACACGCTGAGAGTTTGACTTTGCTGCTGTATTCGCCGAGCGACTTGGAAACGCCAATCCTCAGGTTCCAGTTCGACTGTCTGCGCAATAAATCGGGGCGGGTCTGGCATTGCAGGATTCCGCAGGATCGAATGCGCGATGCCCGCTATTACGCATACTCGGTGGCCGGACCGGACATTTCCGGGCTCAATGCTTTCGATCGAGAAAAAGTTCTCGTCGATCCTTACACCAAGGCCGTTTTCTTCCCGCCGAGCTTTGATCGCAGGCGGGCCATGAGGCCCGGTGCGAATGCCGGAAGGGCGCCGTTGGGAGTGTTGCCGGCACGTCGTACCACGTTCGATTGGGCGGGAGATAAGCCGCCCCGACCGGAATCGGACGCGATCATCTACGAATTTCACGTGAAGGGTTTCACGAAAAATCCTAATTCTGGCGTGCATCCGTCGCGCGGCGGGACATACGCGGGCTTGATCGAAAAAATCCCGTATTTAAAGGATCTGGGCATAACGGTCGTCGAACTGATGCCCATCTTTCAGCGAGACCCGCAGGAAGGCGACTACTGGGGCTACATGCCTTTGAACTTCTTCGCACCGCATGCGCAGTATGCCTCGCGTGCCGACGATGACGAGCAAAATCTCGAATTCAAAAAGATGGTGAAGGCTCTGCACGAAGCCGGGATCTTCGTGGTGCTCGATGTGGTTTACAACCACACCTGTGAGGGCGACCATACTGGCCCTACCTATAGCCTCAAGGGCTTGGACGCCACAGGTTATTACATGCTGTCCCCCGATCCGACCAACCCGTACGCCAATTACTCGGGAACCGGAAACACGTTGAATTTCAGTCAGCCTCACGTGCGCAAGATGGTCATGGATAGCCTGCGGTATTGGAAGAATGAGATGCACATCGATGGATTCCGCTTCGACCTAGCCTCGGTGTTCAGCCGTAATGCCGACGGGTCACTCAACTGGGGGGATGCTCCAATTTTCAGTGAAATCGCCGCCGATCCCGAGTTGGGGCGATTGGCGCTGATCGCCGAGCCTTGGGACGTCGGTGCCTATCAACTGGGACGCGGATTTCCGGGCACAACTTGGCTGCAATGGAACGCGCGTTATCGGGACGATGTCCGGCGCTTTGTGAGAGGCGACGCGGGGATGATCCCAGACCTGATGCGTCGGATTTACGGCAGCGACGATCTTTTTCCCGACAGTCGCGACCATGCCTATCATGCGTTCCAGACCGTGCATTACATTGATTGCCACGACGGTTTCACCCTCTACGATCTGGTTTCCTACAACCAGAAAAACAACTGGAAAAATGGACATGCTAATCAAGACGGCATGGACACGAATTACAGTTGGAACTGCGGAACTGAAGGAGACGAGGGTGCGCCGGCGGAGGTTTTGGCATTGCGCCGGAAACAGGTTAAGAACTTTTGCAGTCTGCTTCTGCTCTCGAACGGGATTCCGATGTTCCGGGGAGGCGATGAATTTCTGAACACGCAATTCGGAAACAATAATCCCTACAATCAAGATAACGAAATCAGCTGGTTGGATTGGAGCCAGCTTCACGCGAATCGAGACATTTTCCGGTTTTTCAAAAACATGATCGCCTTTCGGAAATCGCATCCTTCTCTGTGCCGCAGCAGATTCTGGCGCGAGGATATCTCCTGGTACGGCGTTGGACCGGAAGTCGATCTGTCGCCAGATTCACGCAGCCTAGCTTTTTGTCTGCATGGCGCGTCACAGGATGATGACGACATCTACGTGATGATCAATGCCTATTGGCAAGAGCTGCGCTTCCAAATCCAGGAGGGCCGGCCCGAGGATTGGGTAAGAGTTGTGGACACCAGCCTGCCGAGTCCTTATGATTTTTCGGAAGACGGTTTGCCGTTGCAGGGATTAGTACATCAAGTGGCACCCCGATCGATTGTTGTCTTGGTTCGAGTTAAGAGAGACAAGATCGGCCTTCCGACCCTTCTGACGCGGGGATGGTAAGCAGCGGAGCGCTACTTACGCAAAGCGGTTTGGGCTGATCGCTTCTGACTCCGGACATTGTTCATGCAGGAAATCAAGAAATTGAAAAGCACGCCGTAGGCATTCCTGGTCGCTACAATGTGATCGGAATCACAGCGTATTATTTCTGCTTGAACTAGACCATCATTGAGTATGATCTGAACTGGGGATCAGAGTTTCTGAAGCTCCTCGGCTGCAAAGGTGCAAGAAATGGCTTTTCGCCGACCACTTCTACTTCGTTCCAAATGGCTCCGCGCCGCGATTGCGAACACGGTTGCCTCATATCTGGCTTGGCTATTGTTGTCGGCTGCCGCGGCTCACGGCCTCAATCCCAATAAACATGTCACCCAGTACATCCACACGGCTTGGCGAACACAAGATGGGTCTCTGCCGGCCGGCATGTTTTCGATTACGCAAACCACCGACGGTTTTCTGTGGTTCTTATCTCTACCCGGCGACGTGTACAGGTTCGATGGCGTTCGTTTTCTGCCCTGGAGACTTCCTGCTGAGGTCTCAAAGACAGCGGTCGGGCAAATCCTTGCCGACCACGACGGCGGGCTATGGCTGGACGCACGTCAACTCGTTCACCTCAAGGATGGCATTGTTGCATCTCACTTCGAGTTGAAGGGCCTTCATGGATTTCATGCCATTGGCAAGGATTCTGACGGTTCGTTGTGGGTAGGGCTTCGCGATTCAGAAACGCCGCTCTGCCATGTTACCGACCGCGCGGCTAAGTGTTTCGGAAAAGATGATGGAATAACCATTTCCACTATCAATACTGCACTGGCTGACGGAAGCGGTGGTTTTTGGCTCGGGGGAGAGAAGGTCCTCGTCCACTGGCATGCGGGTGTCTCGGAGACGTACAACATCGGAAATAATGAGGTCTTTAGCCTGGCGCGAGGTCCCGGTGGAATTGTCTGGGTGGGCACGCGTGGGGAGGATACGGGACCAGGGCTTGCACAAGTGAAAGATGGCGCGGTAAGGCCCTTCGTCACTCCCACCTTCGATGGAAGCAAGCTTTCGGTTTCCAGCATCATGTTTGATCGAGATGGCAATCTTTGGGTTGGCACCGATGCAAAAGGTGTCTTTCGTATCCAGGGAAATGCTGTGGAGCATTACGGACATACTGACGGCCTTTCAGGGGATTCCGTGTGGGATTTTTTTGAAGACCGGGAGGGTATCGTCTGGGCCGGAACCACGAGCGGAATTGACAGCTTTCGCGACCCGGCGGTCACGACATTTTCAGCCTTGCAAGGCTTGGGAAAGGATTTGGCGGCGGGCATTCTGGCCAGCAGAGACGGCACAGTCTGGGTCGCAAACGATGGATCTCTGGATCGGATCAAGAACGGGACTGTCTCATCCATTCGCAGAAGTGACGGTCTACCGGGCAATCAGGTCGCCGCCATGCTCGAAGACCACGCCGGGAACCTGTGGGTGGGGGTAGATGACGGACTATATCTGTTCAAGGATGGGCGATTCCGTCGTGTGCCAGAACCGGATCACCAGCCGCTTGGAATGGTCATCGCAATGACCGAGGACATCGATGGCAATGTTTGGGCAGCATGTGCAAGCCAGCCGAGCAAACTGGTGCGCATACGCGATTTCCAGGTCCGTGAAGTTTTGCCGCCGGCACAAGTTCCACCTGGAAAGCTCGCTCCGGATCCACACGGAGGAATTTGGATCCTGAGAGGAAAAGGAGATTTGCTGCTGTTTCGCAACGGCATTCTGGGGAAAAAGGCTACCCTCGACCCGAGAAGCTCTTCGTTAAATCGGCAAATCGTCGCCGAAGCAGATGGCTCCGTCCTGGTAGGTACCGAGAACGGACTGGTGGGATGGCGGAACGACAAAGTGCAGCGGATGACAACAAAAAACGGTTTGCCCTGCGACTTCGTGCTCGCTTTCACTCAGGACAAAGAGAAGCGGTGGTGGCTTTACACCCGTTGCGGCGTGGTGGAATTTTCAGATGCTGAACTCCAGCACTGGTGGGCCGACCCGGGTGCCATTGTTCAGAACCGTCTCTATGACGCATTCGACGGAGCTCAGCCAAACATCGGTTCTTTCAACGCGTCCGCGACCACTCCCGACGGACGTGTCTGGTTTTCCAGCGGAGTGGTCGTGCAGATGGTGGACCCTTCTATTTTGTTGCCGAAAGAACTACGGGCGCAAACATACATCGAATCAGTGTTGGTTGACCGAAAGGAACTCGCAGCGACTGACAACCTCAAGCTCTCCCCGAATCCGCGTGACTTGCAAATTGATTACACTTCACCCACATTTCTGATTCCACAGAAGGTGAAATTTCGCTACCGCCTCGACAACTATGACCGTGATTGGCACGAGGCTGGCACGCGCAGGCAGGCCTTCTATACGGATTTACCTCCCGGGAAGTATTCATTTCGCGTGATGGCAGCCAACAGTGACGGAGTGTGGAACGATAACGCAGCCAAGCTGGATTTCTCCGTCACGCCTGCTTATTACCAGACGAACTGGTTCCGCGCGATGTGCGTGGTGGCTTTTTTGCTCTTGCTCTGGGCTGCCTATGAGTTCCGGGTCAGGCAACTGGCGGCACAGTTCAACATGCGTCTGGAAGAGCGGGTAAGCGAGCGCACACGGATTGCGCGTGACCTGCACGACACAATGCTGCAAAGCTTTCAGGGACTGTTGCCACGCTTTCAGGCCGCTATTTACAAGTTGCCTGATCATCCGGTTGACGCCCGCGAAACTCTCGAAGCCGCTGTCGATCAGGCTTCGCAAGCCATCACAGAGGGCAGGGATGCGGTGAAAGGGCTGCGAGCGTCCACCGTCGAGAAGAATGATCTTGCGATGGCCATTCGCGGGGTGACGGAAGAACTGGCGTCTGCTGACGCCCACCAGTCCACCCCTGCATTCCAGGTGGCCGTGCAAGGGACCCCACGGAATCTGCATCCCATTCTGCGGGACGAGGTTTACCGCATCGCCGCCGAGGCGCTGCGCAATGCCTTTCGGCACGCGCATGCGAATCAGATCGAAGTGGAGCTTCGCTATGATGAGAAAGATTTCAGGCTTCGCATCCGGGACGACGGAAGGGGGATTAATCAGGAAGTTCTCGGCGCCGACGGACGCGAAGGACACTTTGGCTTGCATGGCATGCGGGAACGCGCGAAGCTGGTGGGAGGTGAGTTGGCGATCTGGAGCGAAGTAGACTCTGGCACGGAGGTGGAGCTGAGCATTCCCGCATCGAGGGCCTACACGAAACCTATTCGCCGTTTCTGGTTCTTTGAAAAGCTTTCCAGGAAAGACGCAGCCGCGAAAGAGAAGATCGAGTCATGAGTACCGACCTGCCAATTCGGATTCTCGTGGTCGATGACCATCCCGTGGTCCGCCAGGGGATTGCCGTACTGATCGGCAGCCAATCCGACATGGCGCTGGCGGCAGAAGCCTCAAACGGCCGTGAGGCGATCCAGCAGTTTCGTAGGCATCGCCCGGATATCACTCTCATGGATTTGCAAATGCCGGAGATGAACGGCCTCGATGCACTGGCTGCCATTCGGGGCGAATTTCCCGATGCAAGAATCATTGTGCTGACCACTTATACCGGCGATGTTCAGATTCTCCGCGCTCTGAAAAGTGGAGCTCAGGGTTATCTTCTGAAGAACACGTTTCACAAGGAACTGGTGGACACGATTCGTGCCGTCCACGGCGGAAAAAAAACGCTTTCTGCGGAAGCTTCCTACGAACTCGCTGCCCACTCTACCGACGATGCTCTGACCCCGCGGAAGTCAGCGTGCTGAAGCTGATTGCAGCCGGCAACGCCAACAAGCAGATCGCGGACCAGCTTTCCATCACCGAAGACACGGTAAAGTGGCGGGTCAAAAACATCCTTTCCAAATTAGGCGCCCACGACCGGACCCACGCTGCCATGATCGGCTTGAAACGCGGCATCATCGAAGTGTAGAGGCAGCCCCAGCGAAGCTTCTCCCGCACAACACCCGAAAGAGTGGATACCACGCCCTCTTTGGGGTTTCCAGGGAATGCGAATCTCCCTAAGCTAAACAGTGCTACAAAGGGAAACTTTGTTTTGCGTCGTCTATTCTCCACATTCGCTCAAGGCTGGCCTGGCGCCGGCCTTCTACTTATGCGCTTCGTACTTGGGATTGCTTTGATCTGGCGAGCAGTTAGCCGGTTGTCCAGCGATCCTTCGAACAATGTGACTGTACTATCGGTGCTAGCCATCGGCGCTGGAATGCTTCTCCTCATGGGTCTATGGACGCCAGTGGCCGCGACGCTCGTTGCCGCCATTGAACTTTGGAAAATCTACTCGAGAATCGGGGATCCTTGGATTTACCTGCTTTTGGCAACGATAGCGGCTGCCATCGCTATGTTAGGGCCAGGCTTCTGGTCCCTCGACGCTCGACTGTACGGATGGAAGCGAATCGACCCGCCCACTAGAAAAACCTCGGACTGATTCTCCCTTTCGAGTGTTATCCGCCCTTCCGACGAGTCTCACCTGCTCCTCAGTCAAGTCTTGCACACGCTGTAGAGAGAGGATTTAGCGCTCGATGTGGGGTTGTCCGCGGACAAGCGTACGTAGCACAATCACCCCGTCACCAAACAAGAGGGCTCTCCATTCAGGTAAAGCCAAATCGGTTGAAGAAGGAGCACAGAGTATGACGTACATTCCCACAGAAAGCGGCTTCATGCGTCTGGAAGATTCCGGAAGACTGCTTCACGCCATCTTTCCAAACTATCCCAGCCTGCAACCGTGCCATCCCGCGCCATGTCTCGAACCGATTGGCCAGGGCGGCGGAGATCGGAGGATTTGCCATGTTTCGCATCACTGCTGCAACCTGCCAGGCGTTCACGCTCGGGGAAGTTCTCATCATGGCAGCTATCAACGTGGAAAGCATTCGCTTGAGCCTCGAAGGCCGCGTCCCGGCAGCGCAGACCAGGTATGCTCGCCACTGGCTTCGGACAACCGTTCGCAAATCACCGCAAGTGTAAAGTAGGGGGGACATTATGGGCGCGACCGTGGCTTTTACTGACATCGAAGGAATTGCAGGAAGCGGCTTTCCCGCAATGAGCGAACTGGAAGACCAGCAACTGCATCTCGAAAGCGAAATTAGCTCCGAGCACTGCTTCGAAGGCATCATCGGCAAGAGCCGGACGATCCAGAAGGTGTTGGAACAAGTCGCGATTGTTGCGCCTACGGATTCGACCGTCCTGCTTCACGGGGAGACGGGCACAGGCAAGGAATTGGTCGCACAGGCCATTCACAACCTCAGTTCGCGACGCCCGCGCAATTTTGTGCGAATGAACTGCGCCGCCATTCCTTCGGGACTGCTGGAGAGCGAGTTCTTCGGACATGAGAAGGGAGCCTTCACTGGAGCCCTGATGCAAAGAAAGGGGCGTTTCGAACTGGCGGATGGCGGCTCTCTCTTTCTCGATGAGATCGGCGACATCAGTCTGGAATTGCAACCCAAGTTGTTACGTGCGGTGCAGGAGCAGGAGTTCGAACGACTGGGAAGCACAAGGACGATCCATGTCAACGTGCGGCTTATTGCCGCGACCCACCGCGACCTCTCCAGCATGATCCGGGAGGAGAAATTTCGCGAGGATCTTTTCTATCGATTCAACGTCTTCCCGATCGAGATTCCACCGTTGCGGGAACGGCGCGAAGACATTCCGCTGCTGGTGAACTATTTTGTGTCGAAACATTCTCAACGGATGGGCAAACGCATTCACGCGATATCCCGGCAAGCGATGGAGAGGTTGACGAACTATCCATGGAAAGGCAACATCAGGGAATTAGCCAACTTCGTCGAACGAGCTGTGATTTTTACACGCGGTGAGGAGTTAGAAGCGCCGCTGGCAGAGCTGCGCCCATGTTTGGAGACGAGTTTTGCCATCAGTTCGAGCTCAAGTTCAAGTTTTCGGCAAGCGGAATGCAGCGTAATCATCGATGCTTTGAAAGCAGCGTCAGGACGCATTGCAGGCAAGGGGGGAGCCGCGGAACGGCTGGGACTGAAGCGTACAACGCTGCAAAACAAAATTCGCCGGCTCGGCATCGCAAAAGAAAATTACCAGCATTAGTGTGTAGACCGGCACCGGAATCTTTCTAGGGAAGCCAAAAACTGCAGACATGCAGCGCAGTCGCTGAGAATCGGCAGTCTGCACTATCGGCGTTGCAGGGCAAATGAACGAAGAACAAACCAGAGAGTGGCTGACCAACGAAGTGACGGTTGCCCATCCTATTGGACCGGGAGCGAATATGCGGGTTGTAGAAGTGGTAGATGCAGGTTTTCACAGACGCTCAGCGTGTACACACTGCCGGCCAGGAACTTTGCTCCGAGACTAGCCAACCATTGCAGCAACTGCTCGCCCGCATGATCGATATAGCTCAACTCAGTGAGGTCGACGAGGAGCGACTTGGGGACCACTTCCTTTGTGACCAGAAGCCTTGCCTCCTCTGCCCAATCGGCGACAAGCCTGCCCTCCATCTTCAGTACCGGACGATCAGCGAGCCATAGCATTTCCGCGCAAAACATACTTTAAACCTCGCTTCATCGACGGTTACTTTGCATGACCAGCCTTGTGGGTGACCCCACGCAGGAGAAACTCCTGGGCGAGACTCGCGACAACGCGTTCACCCGTGTCGATCGCAAAATTCGTCAAGGTCGTTCCCGCTCCCCGATTTGACTTGGGGTAGTAAAGATTGGCAATGGCGGAGGATGACAAATCTCCTCCCAAACTGGAGTAATTGGGCTGCCACCTTCCGTTGTCGCCTTTGCAGACAAATGGGTTGAACACCGCATGCCGGATTCGAGACGTGGTTGTGCCCGTCCCTTGATAGAAATAACGCGGATCCTGATGCAAGAGGGATGGCAAAATGGCGCCGCCGATCATGATGTCACTGAAACCGCCGGCGGAGTTGGATCCAACCCGTTTGCTAAACCCTTTGAAACCCTGCCCGTAAGCCGGCGTGTCACCGGCCTGCTGCATAGCAGAAAGAAGCAAGATGCCCACGGCGGTAACTGCATCAGTGGCAGTTTTGAAGGCCAGGTCGAATTTAAGCTTCGGGGTCAGGGGCGCCGCATTCGAATCGTAAACTACATAGAAATTCGGGATGAAGCCAAACACGCGTTGCTGTTCCTGGAGCTTGACTTCCTGGGTCGCGACCTCGACCGGGTTGTAGGTCACTTGCACCACGGTGACTGCGACCGAAATGCGTAGCTGGATGTCCGGCAAGATCTTAAATTGCCCTGGTTCGGCCACGAGAACCGGCGATATCCACTCTGCAAATCCATGTGCACGAACATTTACTTGATAAGGGGTTCCTGGCCTGACGTCTTGAAATTCAAAATATCCGATGTCAGTGGTTATGAGTTCGCGGTGATCATTCGTGCCCAAGCCATCGAGAACGACAGTGGCATGGGGAATCGCGTCATTGTTGACATCAGTGACGGTACCCACGATACGCCCCGGTTGTAGCTCGGTTACCTGCACACTTTGGCCCCACGCCGTGCAGGAGAGAGCCAACGCAAGGGCGGCAAGAGCCGCCAACCAAATTTCTGAACGCGTGAACACTCCGAGCCTCCCAGCTTTCTGTGTGTCTGGAGGCAAATCGGATGCCAACGCCAACGAGCGCTATATCACTGAAAACCGTCTGTTTCAGCCGCACCATCGAATACGGCCCCTGCCTGAACTCGGGCATTGTCCAAATACGGGCAGACCTGGGTTGGCATTGAAAAACCGCTGTTGAAACGTAAGCGTCAGGGCAAACACACCATTGACAGATTTAATCGCAGTGGGTTGGCTGCTTTCACTACGATAGATGGAATCACGACTGTGCCCGCTTCCTCGCGGATCGGCTTGGGTGCCAAATGGAAGAACTCTGAAGGCGCCCGTCAAGTCCCGCTACCTAATGGGATGACGCTTGCTGGCACATAGAGCTTTTCGCCGCCGATTTGCGAACTCCCATTCTGGAAGCCAGTTTCTGCCGCATCTTCCTTCACATTGGTATTCCGACATTCTTCGGCCGCATTGTGGACAGACCAGGTTGAGAATTGACGAGAGGATGCGTACGTTCAATTCGCCCGGTGGTGTGTCAATGGTGATCATGTTCGAAGTCTCCCCGAGATCCGGCGAGGGGCAGAAACGGGGGCAGAATGACGGAGGTATGCCGCGGGGGTTTTGTGCGCTTTGTGACGCTCCGAACTGGTTGGCTGCGGAGTCCCTTCATGCGTCTCGTGCTGCCCCCTCGCTCAGCATGGGGCAAGCAATCTCGGTTGCCACCGTCAATCGCCAACAAAAGCCGCTAACGAAGCTGGTTGCGAGCACGCCAGATTTCTGTCGAGCGGACACACGGGCAAGGAATGGGCGTGCGTGCCCAAATTCAGGCGCAGTCTGGCGTATCAGGAACTCAGAAGGTGCAGCCGCCCGCCCTGATAAGGTCACCCGCCAAGATGGGGCGCTACTGACGCGGCCAAAAGGCAAACGAAAATGGGGGAATCTTGCCACCCAGGGCCGCAAAGTCAACAACTCAACAATCAGGCGAGCGAAGGAGCAACGATTCTGTTTGGAAGGTGAAATGCTTTGAAGAAGTCGGAGAGAAACGCTTGTCCGCATAAGGGAGAGTGGAACCGCAATGCGAATCGCATTCATCGCAGTAACAGCTCTCATCCTGCTGGGCACGGGTGCCGCGGCGGCGCAGGAAATCAGCAATGATTACAGCAAGGCAGACTTCGCGCACTTCAAAACATATGCCTGGGCGAGCGGCCATAGCGTGGCGGACGAATCTCTGAACCAGAGCATCGTCAGCTCCATCGACGGGCAACTGTCGGCCAAAGGACTGACGAAGGTCAGCCCCGGAGAGAATCCAGATGTACTGGTCTCCTATGGCGTTGTCTTCGACCGCGACATTCGCGGCATGGGTTTCAGGGACGGTTTGCGGAACCTGCATTGGAGGAGCGGTTCCCATGATGTTCTTATGGGTATGCTTGTGGTTAATCTCGTAGACTCGGGTACCCGTGTGATGGTGTGGCGCGGCATGGCGAGCGGCAAGGTCGACGCGAACGCGAGCCCTGAAAAACACGACAAGAAGATCCACGAAGTTGTTCAGAAGATCTTCCGCAGCTACCCGCCCAAGGAATAGAGACGAGTCGAAGAAAG